>DATASJ010000126.1:0-381320 GCA_036269275.1 Bryobacteraceae bacterium
TGACCTGCTCCCCGGGATCCGCACGAAGTTGAATATGATTTCGTACGGAGAAGGAGGAGGGCAAGATGCCGAAGAGCCAGCACAGCGAGGCGGCGATAATCGCAGCGCTGCAGCAGTTGGACGCCGGGCGTAAAGCGGCCGATGTGGCGCGCGAGGTGGGCGTGAGCACATACACGATCTACGCCTGGAAAGCCAAGTACGGCGGGATGGACGTGAGCGAAGCGCAAGAGGTCAAGCAACTGCGCGACGAGAATACCCGATTGAAGAAACTGGTTGCGGATCTGAGCTTGGACAAGGACGCGCTGCAGTCGGTGATCCGAAAAAACGGATGGAGCTCCCAGCAATGAAGGCCGGTGTGGAGCATCTGAAGCAGGACTTCGCTTTCAGCGAACGGCGCGCCTGCGGCCTTCTACAAGTGCCAGTATCGACGTTCCGCTACAGACCGTCGCGTCGCGACCAGCCACTCCGTGACAAGCTGGTTGAACTGGCACGGGAGAAGCCGCGCTTCGGCTATCGGCGGTTGAACATCCTCTTACAACGCGATGGGATTCAAGTGAATCACAAACGAGTCTGGCGGGTTTATCGCGAGGCAGGGTTATCGGTGAAACGGAAGCGTCGGAAGCGGCTCGCGCGCGTGGGTACAGCGACCACGGCAGCGACGAGGGCCAATGAACGTTGGTCGTTGGACTTCGTCTCCGATGGAGTGGCAAGCGGACGCGCGATCCGCCTGCTCTGCATCGTGGACACATATACGCGCGAGTGCCTGGCGCTCGATGTCGATACCAGTTTCCCGAGTCCACGCGTCACGCGCGTGCTGGATGGGTTGATCGCATCCCGTGGCGTGCCCGAGCGCATCCGGTGCGACAACGGACCCGAGCTGACCAGTCGGCATTTTCTTGCCTGGTGTATCGAGCGTAAGATCTCGCTCGAACACATTCAGCCAGGCCGACCGATGCAGAACGGGCACGTCGAGAGCTTCAACGGTAAGTTGCGGGATGAGTGTCTTAACGTTAGCTGGTTCCGCAATCTGTTCGACGCGCGGCGGCAAACACATCGCTGGCGCAAGGAGTACAACGAGTTTAGACCGCATAGCAGCCTGGGCTATCGAACGCCGGTGGAGTTTGCACAGCTCGCAAAAGCGCCGAGCTGTGCAGGGCAATACGTTGCTGATGTGGGGCAAGGGGCTTCAAACGCCAGCCCCTTGCCCCACACCCCCATCCCCGCTCAAAACACAAAGCGGAATGTAAATGTCAGTTTTGTATGATCCCGTGTGCGAATTCCGGGGGCAGGTCACAATCCCGAGGCCACTCGCTGTATGATCGATCTCCTAGCCGAGCAGAGAGCGGCACGGCGGGTGGCAGTCCTGGGGGAGATGCTCGAATTAGGCAGTTTCACTGAGGCTCTACACCGCGAAGTGGGCAGGCATATCTACAAGGCTGGTCTCGACATTCTGGTCGGGATAGGGAAAGCGAGTCGATTCATGATCGATGAGGCGACAAAGGCGGGTCTGGCCAGCGACGCCGCTTTCTGGTTTGAACATTCGGAGGCAGCGGGGCTCTTCTTACGCACCTTTGTACGTCCCGGTGACGCCATTTTGTTTAAGGGATCGAGAGCAACCCGAATAGAAATGGCACTGTCAACATTCCAGGCCGGGCAACAACCAGTTTGAACTTTTGGCAATCCGCGGACAACACGAGAGCTTCAAAAGGCGTTTGGGGGTGCGATATCGTCTAAGGCGGCGAGGGCTCCATCTAATGTGTCGAAGAATTGGATCAATCCAAGCAACTCGTCCGAAGCAATGCAAAAGGCCCGCTCAGTGGAGATAGCCTAAACGCCGCGGGTAGAGATCGCTTTCCGCGAAGGGTTAGAGTTCACAAACTCAAGCTCGAAAAGCTGGCCCCGTCGCCAGATGGTAAGATCTTCGAAGTCTTGGATCTGAAAGGCAGTTCCTAGCTGTGTGCCATTTGTCAGCACACCTACAACGCTCATATTTGCTGATCGCGCGGCAACGACGCCAACAGTTGAGTCCTCGAAGACGACACAATCTTGAGGATGGACTTTCAATCTTTCGGCGGCTGTCATGTAGCACTCGGGATCAGGCTTTCCCTTTCGGATGCCTTCGGCAGTTATGAAGACATCGGGAATCGGGAGCCCAGCTGATTTTAAGCGTAATTCCGCAAGCCGTCGGTCCGCGGACGTTACGATGGCCCAACGGCCTTCTTGCACTGCAGCGACTGTCTTTTGTGCCCCTCTAATCGGAGCTAAACCGGCGATCTCCTTCTCCTCTAAATCGGTTAACAATGTCGCCTCGGCAAACGCGTCGTCAAAGCAGCCCAGTTCCTTGACAGCGTCAATGTTCGTACGGCCGTGTTGGATTCGCAGTAGCGTGTCAATTGGAATGGCAATTGAGCGAGAATATGCCCACTTGCGCCAAGCGCGATTGATGGCCTCGTTCGAATCAACGAGGGTTCCGTCCATATCAAACAGAATGGCTCGGCAGTAAAGACAATCCTGCATCATGAAAACGAAAGTCCTGGATTTCTGGGACAACGCAAACGGGCTACATAGCGGCTCATAACGCACGGAGGACCGCTATCAGACGGTCACTGATCACGTCCAGTTGTTCTATCGAGGCCGTGAGGGCCGGCAACACCGGTATAGTCCCATTCTGCAGCGGGTGAAGCACGATTCGCTTTTTGACAGCTAACAATGTAACTCGCTTAATGAACTCCAAAGGCGTCCCCATATGCTTGAGCTTGTCCTCATGTATGACGATCCCATACATGTGTCCAAGGCCACGTACCTCTTTGACTGGAAGCGTTGGAGGCAGACTTGTCAAGCGCTTACGGAGGTGAGCAGCAGCTCTCGCCAGATGGTTCGTAAAGCGCGTACGATTCGTTAGCTTAAGCACTGCCAGCGCAACCGAGCAACTGACAGGGTGACCACCCGTTGTAAAGCCCGCGAGTCGACCGAGTTGCCCATCAGAATGAACTTTATTAAATATGGTGCCTGTTACAGCAACCGCGGAAAGCGGAGCGTAACCGCCAGTAAGCGCTTTGCCTAGGAGCAAAATATCAGGCCATAAATTGTAATGCTCTGCTGCTACAAACTTTCCAGACCGGTATAGCCCGGTCGCTATCTCATCGCCTATTATGAGTATTTCGTTATTTTTAGCCAACTTCCAGAGCTGCTGCGCGTACGCCTTCGGCAGAACACGTATGCCGCCTGATCCCTGGACATATTCGAGGTAAATTGCGGCCACCGAATGACCGTACTGTCGGAAGAAGTCACGTAAGCGTAATGCGTCCAATTTCGGGTCGTTCGTCGGGTCGGGTAATGGAACCGTTTTAATCAGTCTGGTTGCTCCACCAGTGTATCCGTGAATTCCCATCAGGGACAAAGTAGCCGCAGTGACTCCGTGATACGAATGAGGCAAATAAGCAATTAGATCTCGAGGGCCTTTTGGACTTGCATTGAAGTAGGCCGAGACGATACGTAGACTGGTATCGCTTGCTTCAGAGCCGCTTCCAGCAAAGAAGAATCGTGAGTATCGGGGAAGCCGCGAATAAAGCTCATTGGAGAGAGATATAGCTGATTGATGGGCTCTCCTGAACAGTGAGGCGCTCGCGAGCTTTTGCATCGAATTAGCGGCCGCAGTTAATAACGTTCGGTTACTATAGCCAAACGATACGTTCCAGAGGCCTGAGTTGGCGTCTATAAAAACCCGCCCGAGTGAGTCCCTTAAGAATATATCCCTCGCTGAAGTGGTTATAAACCCTAACTCTGTGGTCAGAGTCCCTCCTTCGGTCGAGGGCAGCCATAGATGGGGAGCAGCGGACAAGCGGGGCCTAGTCAACATCTCTAGCGATTGCCGCCTTCAACGCACGAACGTTCTGCGTTACCGAGGACGCCTTCTCAAGATCTCCCCAATCCACTGGACGAGGGGGGCCAAACGAGCGTTCACGGTTCACCGCAACAAAGAAGTAAATGCACACAACAACGAGCGTGTCGATAATCTGTTCCTCATCCCGTATCCGCACGAACTGACGAAGTATATTCCACAAGCGACCAAGGCGGTCGATTGCTAAGTGCGAGCCGCTGAAACAGCAGCCCCGAACAATACACGCGAATTCGAGAAGAGGTTCTCCAAACGCGCAATCATCGAAATCAATGATCCCAGCTAGTGCATGCCTTTCGTTCCACAACAGATTCCCGAGGTGAATATCCGAATGAATCAATAGATCGGTTCGGAACGGCGGAAGCTTTCTCAGACGTGCAGTGTTGACGGCGGGAATGTCACGACATGTCGTTAAGAATCTGCTTCCAATAATGTGGAGGTATTCGTCTATGATCTCGGAGGGAGATGGAAAGGGCCGTCGGGTGAGCACCTGCCATTTGTTGACTTCTCCAGTTAGGACAATGAAGTATTGCTCGAGGACCGTCGCTAGAGAGTCAAACTCCGAAGTTGTTATTGTACCCAGTGCCATTCCATCTATATAGCGATACATCGTCATCTGCAACCCGCACGCGCTCCCGACAAACGAACCATCATTGCCACGGATGAACTGGGGCAAAATGGGGAGCCCGCCTCGCCGAAGGCCTGTGACGAAAGTCGCCTCTGCCTCTAGTTCTGATCGTGATCGCTGGACCGACACTCGCAAAACGTAATCTTCGCGAGCAATTACACGAAACAGCAGGTTTTCACAGCCGCTGGAGAGTGGCACCGCGATTGCGCTTTCGTCAAGTCTGAAGTGTCGCTGGGCTTCCGCCCATACTTCTCGGTGCGCATAGACTGACGACGAGCCAAAAAAAGCGGTCCAGGCATCCTGCACATTCATCCCGCATCACTATAACAATGGCTAACCAGATTTCGTGTAGAAAAAGCCTCTATACATCGGACATCCACTGCACGATAACATCGGCCACAGACGGAACGATCCGTAGTGTCAACAGCGGTACCTGTGAACGCAGGTCCGGACCGTCTTCGTGTCCCTCCGAGGAAGGCATTTGATTGCTAGTGTTCACTTCGATGGCCGCCATTCTACCGCTCAAGATGACGTGAACCCGGATTTTCGCCCGAAGTGGAATACTAATTCGAACGAAGTGATCCGCTACCGAAATTCGTACCAACCGAAATTAGAGAATCGAGCGGTCATGGATCTGGCAAGCCCGGTTGGTGGGCCTGAAAGTCACTCCAAAGACTCACGAGAGTGTCTCTGCTCCGCCCAAGGCGTAGAAGTGCTTCGCCCTGATTATAGACCTCTTCTGGGAAGCAGGAGTCCGGGTCAAGGGCGGCGTTAGCCGGCGAAGCGGACCCTTGACGCGGACTCCCGCTTCCCTTATGCGGGCGAGACGGGGCGGAGCGCGTTGTCCGGATGCGATGAAGATCCGCGAAAGCTGCCGGTGTGCGGTCGTCGAGCGAGCTATGCGGTCGTTGCCGGTTGTAGTGCTCCCGCCAGAGCGCCAGCTTGCACCGCGCGTCGTTCAGCGAAGCAAACCACTCTACGTTGAGACATTCATCGCGAAGGCGGCCATTGAAGCTTTCGATATAGCCGTTCTCCACAGGTCGTCCGGGCCGGACAAAACAAATTGTATACCGGACTCGATGGCCCAAAGCTCCATGGCGCGTCCGGTGAATTCACTCCCGTTATCCAGGGTCAGACTGCGTGGCCGGGCGCCGCGTTCGGCTATCGCCTGAGTGAGTGCCGCCACCACTTTCGGACCATTCATCGCGCGATCTACTTCCAGCCAGATGCACGCTCGCGTGAACTGATCGACTACCGTGAGCACGCGAATGGATCGTCCGTCGGCCAGCTTATCGCTCACAAAATCCGCTGACCAGCAATCATCGGGCTTACTGGCCTGTCCTTGCGGCAGGCGTTCCCGGCGCGCGATCTTTTTACGTTCGACGCTGCGCACTTTGAGGTTCTCTTCGTCGTACAAGCGGTATACGCGTTTGGCATTCACTTTCCATCCCTCGCGCCGGAGCAGCACCGTGAGCCGTCGATAGCCGTAACGTACATGTGTGGCCGCGAGCTCGCGCAAGCGCCTCCGCAAAGGCTCTTGCAAACCCTTTCGCTGGCGATACCGCAGCGTGCTCCACGCCACGCCGACCAGACGCGCGGCTCGCCGCTCCGCAATCTGGTATGCCTCCTTTGCCCACCTCGCCAGCCGGCATCGCTGGCGAGGCTTTAGAGCTTTTTTGAGACAATCTCCTGCAGGATCTGGCGGTCCAGCGAAAGATCCGCCACTAACCTTTTCAACCGGCTGTTCTCCTCGCACAACTGCCGCATCTCGCGCAGTTCCTGTACACCGAGTCCGGCATACTGTTTCTTCCACAGATAGAAAGTCGCCTGGCTGATCGACAGCTTGCGACAAATATCGGCTGTCTTCTCGCCGCTCTCCTGCTGCTTCAACGCAGCAATGATCTGTTCCTCGGTGTGCCCCTTCTTCGGCATGTTGAACTTCCTCCTCCTTCCGATTCGAAGATCGTCAACCCCTACGATAACTCCACTTCCGCTTGGTACGACTTTTGGGTTTTGGGTCAAAGAAAGGGAAAAGCATGGCAATGCGAAAGTTTACCGAGGAGCAGATCCTGACGGTGGTGAAGCAGTTGGAAGCGGGTCGGAGCGCCGCGGGAGATGGCGCGCGAAGTGGGCGTGAGCACGTATACGATTTATTCCTGGAAAGCGAAGTACGGAGGGGTAGAGCCGAATGAGGCGGCCCGCGAGTGGGCCAGGCATCTTTCGGGGCGACGACGGCAAACCAGCAATGGGCCATCGATTTCGCACACCGTCGCATGGTCAATGCCGGCACCCTCCGCGTGGTGAGTATCCTCGACACATTCACCGTGAGTGTCTGGCGCTCTAAGTCGATACTTGTCTTCCCAGCCGAAGAGTAACTGAGCGCTTGACTCATTGCACACCAAAACGCATTCGCATGGACAACGGAAATGAACTGACCTCACGGCATTTCCTTGCGTGGAGCATCGATCGGCGGATCGAGCTCGTTCACATCAACCCGGAAGGCCCGTGCAGAACGCCCACATCGAAAGCTTCCACTGCGGGCTCAGAGATAAATGTTCAATACAACTTGGTTTCGAAACGTATGGGAAGCACGGCGCAAAGTGCACGCTTGGCGCCGCGAGTACAACCACGAATCACCTCACAGCAGTTTGGGATATCGAACATCGGCGGAGTTTGCGGCAACGCTTCCCTTTGCCGTAAACGATCCTGATACCGCTCCGCGGATTGCAAGTCAAGGTTTCCCTGCGGCTTGCTTACGCGAGACCTTGACCCTGCTTCCGCGTCGCGGAAATCCGACCTGACAATACGGCGAAGGAGAGACTTGGCGAATGAAGCAGACTCGCGTATAACTAAGTGGGCGAAAACGGGTGCAGCTCAAAGATGACACGAGTAGGTCGCACTGAGGCTTACAATGCGGAACCCGGCCTCATATGGGACTCAACTTGACAAACACTAGCCCTTGCATTTGCGTCATAGCGTCAAAAGAAAGCCGAACGACTATACTGGCCAAATGACAAAGACGAGGGTTGCAATTCTCTTCGGCGGCCGTTCTGCTGAGCACGAAGTTTCAATTCGCTCCGCGCACAACGTCGCCAACGCCCTTGACCGCGAAAAGTATGACGTGCTGTTCATCGGAATCACACGGGAGGGCAAGTGGCTTGTCGATTGCCCGCCGAAAATGCTAGCCAGTTGCGAACCTCAAGCAGCTATTGAAACGGCGGCAAGCAGCGTAGACACTCGTGGTCTGCCTCGCGAATTCGCGGCCCTGCGAGCACGAAGTCATTCAGCCGAGTTGCCTCCGGGTATTGACGTCCTTTTCCCTGTTCTACATGGGCCATACGGTGAAGATGGATCAGTACAGGGTCTGGCAAAAGTAGTTGGCATTCCTTGTGTTGGAGCCGGGGTTCTCGGCTCGGCCCTCGGAATGGATAAAGATGTTATGAAGCGGCTGTTAAGAGAAAGCCGGATTCCTACACCACATTTTTTGGTCGAGCGGCGCTATTCACAGCACACCAAATCGTATGCGGAGGTAGTGGATGTTTTGGGTGCTCCATTCTTTATCAAGCCTGCAAATCTCGGGTCGTCTGTTGGTGTTTGTAAGGTAACCTCCAATTCAGATTACGACGAGGCACTCGCAGAAGCGTTTCAATTCGACAATAAAGTGTTGTTAGAAGAGTGTATTGTAGGACGTGAAATCGAGTGTGCTGTGCTCGGAAACGAGGAGCCAATAGCCTCCGTGCCAGGCGAAGTCATCGTGGAAAGCGAATTTTATTCGTATGATGCAAAGTACGTCGATGCAGATGCGTCTCGCCTCGAAATTCCTGCCAACCTAAATTCATCTACAACGCAAGCTATCCAGCGACTTGCAATCGAGACATTCAACGCATTGTGCTGCGAAGGTATGGCCAGAGTGGACTTTTTTCTTTGTGAAACGGGAACCATTCTCGTGAACGAAATCAATACAATCCCCGGATTCACTGATATCAGTATGTTTCCGAAGCTTTGGGAATCCTCAGGGATACCTCTTTCACAAATCTTGGAGAAGCTGATCAATTTTGCAATGCAGAGATTTCAGCGCGAGCAGAGTCTCCGCACCTCGGTTAGCGCTGATTAGCTGACCGCCGTTCGGGTTGACCTGATGTCCCGCCCCCCGATTCAACCACTCTCGCGCTCAGTTTGGCCGATCCACTTCTAACGTCACTCGTCCGCGATCTGGCAATGTCGTCGAGAGCTCATTCCGATCTGGTTCAGGTGAAGAATGCTCATGCGCCCAGTCACTATGAGTCGCCGAAAAGGTCTTCCGCAGACCTCTGCCTTGAGCCGTGAAGATTAAGCGATAACACAATTTGGTGCGAATAAGTTGGAGGCGCGGCCCAGGATCGAACTGGGGAATCGAGGTTTTGCAGACCCTCACATACGCGAGAGCTAGTGCAAGTGGTTCTTAGATTTGCAGCTCTGGACGGAAAGATTGTCCAAAATTTGTGCAAGATCGCAGCGGAAGCGAATCTCCGCCGAACGCGTGCAGGAAGCTGCGACGTAGTTGGTCATCGTCAGCAGAGTTGATGGCAGAGAGCGTAGTTTGCAATTTGAGCGCTGGAAGCTATCGTCAGATTTGTTCGTTCTAAAAGATGTCAATATAGTTCCATTATGGAAAGGTATTGACAAACGTCCTACTCGGTGCAAGAATCGAGCTGTGCCGCGGACTCGATTCGATGAGCTGATCGCTATGGCTGAGGAGCATGACGGGCTCCTGACAGCGAAGCAGGCGAGAGACGCTGGAATTTCGGACTCGGTGCTAGCCCGCCTGACGCAGCGCGGGCGATTGGAGCGGACTGCTCGCGGCGTATACCGCATTCCCCACTTTCCCTCGAATCGATTCTCTCAGTACCGGGAAGCCGTGCTCTGGGCCAAAGCTGATGATGGTCCGCAAAATGTCGCGCTTTCGCACGCCACCGCTCTGTCCGTATACGGGATCTCCGACGCCAACCCCGCCTTAGTCCACCTCACTATCCCGTCGAATGCCCGCCTCCGCAGGGTGCGCCCGAAGTGGGTGGAGATACATCACGCCGATCTCGGAGCCGCCGACGTGACGGTCGAGGAGGGGTTACCTATTACTACGGTCGGTCGAACAGTAGAGGATATGTTGGCCTCCACAGGCCAGGTCGGTCTCGTCCGCCAGGCAATATCTGACGCCCGGCGCGAAGGCTACATAGATAGCGTCGAAGCGCAGCGTTTGAAGCGACGCATCAACAGTTTTGTCCACAGCGTGGAGGCGGGCGAGCAACCACTGGAGCGCGAAAGTCGGTGACCCAACGACCGAGGCCTCCCGAGCGGCTGGAGAAAATCGTCGCGCGCGTCGCGCGCAATCAGGGCATCGATCAAGAGCGATTGCGGAGATGGGTTTCATTCCTTGCAATCTGCGGCTTGCTCGAACGGGCTACTGCCGAGGGACTCCTCGTCGGCTACTACCTCAAGGGCGGCGTAGCAATGGAACTACGTTTCGCTCAGCGCGCTCGCGCCACGAAGGATCTCGATCTTGTATTGGAGGGCGATCGGGGAACTCGACTTCGATCTCTTGAGCAAGCCCTCAAATTGGGTTTCGACGAATTCTCCTTCCGCCTCAAGGCGCAGGTCCACCAGATGGACCTCGCGGACACTGTGAGAGTCGACGTCGCGATACAACATCGGACGCGTGCGTGGCAGACCGTCGAGGTGGATCTGGGACCGACCAGCACAACAACTTTCGATCTTGTTGAGCCTGCGATTGCCGGACTACAAGAGATGGGCATCCCCATCACTTCGCCCGTGAGGTGCATCAGTTTGAGCGAACAGGTTGCCCAGAAACTTCACGCATGCACGGCCCCGAACACGTCATCGACCCGCGCACGAGATGTTTTGGACATCCTCCTGATTGAAACGCTCGGCCAACTCAACCACTCGACAGCGCTCGTGGCGGCGCGGCGTGTTTTCCGGGAGCGCGGCACGCATGGATTTCCACCGGAATTCGAAATTCCCCTGGTCTGGCGTAATGAATTGGAGGCTCTCGCTGCGCAACTGAGTTTTCCCGTAACAAGCGCCGCCGATATTGAGCAGATGTTTCGGGATACTGTCGGAAGGATTGCAACCGCACAGTAAGCTGGCAGCGGAGCCGAGCTCTCGCGGACCTCGTCATTTTCGATGACGTGCTAAGAACCCGAACGCAAAGCGGTTGCAGCTGTTCTCGGAGACCGTTTACCCGAATATCGCGCCGTGGGAGTCTTTCTGGCAATAACGACCCTTGGGGTCAGGCGACAACGGCATTCCGCAACTATTGCTAACATGCTCATTTTACAGTGATGTCTCATGGCGCTCATCGACCACGTAAACTGGAGTGGACTTGACAAGCTGGTCGTCCACCAGCAACGAAACCGCTCCGCCCATGCGCCTGTAATCTCGTTTTATCGGTGGTGGGCGAGGCGCCCACACAGCTTCGCAGGAGCGTTGTTGGATGCTGCCAAGAAGAAATTTGGCCGCAAGGGCTTTCTCGTCGCAGACCCCTTCAGCGGAGGCGGCACTGTCGCCTTCGAAGCAACGCGACGGAGCCTTTCCATCTACGCACAGGATCTCTACCCGTGGCCATCCACGGCTCTGGCGACAGCGCTGACGGCAGCAGACCCAGAAGAGTTTAGGGCATCGGCACGCGCCCTAGTCGATTCGCTCGCCCAACTTCGAAGGCACTATTGGCGCGAGAGATCCGCAGAAACGTGGGAGACCACCCACGTGATTCGAGTGAGATCGGTGCTTTGTCCAACGTGCTCTCAACGCCTGTTCTTGTTCAGGGACCCGCTCGTGTCACTTGCTTCCCGGAAAGGCGATGAGTCCTCGGCATTCTTCGGCTGCTCCGCTTGCGGAGCGATTACTCGGCGAAACAGGAGCATTAAGTCTTTTTCGTGCGACTCCTGCCACACTCGCACCAAGACAGAAAGGACAGCAATTTGCAGCAGCAACAGTGGAATGGAGTGCCCGCACTGTTTCGACTATCTTCAACTCTCGGAACTTCTGGCCTCATCCCCAAAGTGGTCCCCGGTTCTCCTTCGGGAACAACTTATCTCGGCGAAGGATCGGCCGGCCAGACTACGAGCAGTCGAGAAGGCCGATCCAGTCGAAGATCCGCGCCGCTCGGGGGAGCATCCTCTTCACACCAGAATCCCAGACGGACTCGAAACAGCAGCCCTGACAAGATACGGCTTCTCTTTCTGGGATCAGCTCTACACGAAGACACAGCTCGACATAATCACCGCAGCCCTCGACGCCGTCCCTAAACTTGAAGCAAGCGAAACGGTAAAGGACCACCTTCGCCTTGCGATCCTCGGAGCGACTGAAATGGCCGGTTATGTCTGCCGGTGGGAGCGTTACAATCCAAAGGCCCTCGAAGCGATTGCAAATCATCGTTTCTCCCGGTCAACGGTAACCGTTGAGACAAACCTTTTATCAACTTCGGGCCGCGGCACGCTCCCACGCAGGTTTGAAGCCGCAGAAAAGGCACTTCGCTGGATGAAGGCGGAAGGTTATCCAGCACATACGACCCGGGCAGAGTCGTCCGCCAAACGGCAACCCGTAAACGGTGCTCTCGTGGTGACAGGAAGTTCTGAGCGCCAGCTGCTAAAAAACGGTGCAGCTCAGCTTATTTTTACCGACCCGCCCTACCACGATGATCTTCAATACGGAGAACTTGCTCGACTCTTTCACGCCTGGATGAGCCGAGCCGGCCACAGCAGCGAGGTTCTCGAAAGTGAAGAGGCCGTTCCAAACGCCTTGCGCGGCACGACCGATCAACACTACCAAGACAAAGTCACAGCTTGCCTCAGTGAGAGCCGGAGGGGACTCTCGAAGAACGGTCGGCTTGTTCTGACCTTTCATAATAAGGATCTGATCGCTTGGGAGGCCCTTGCGCAGGCGCTCTTAGGAGCAGGCTTCGACGTCGTGGCTCTTGCTGCTGTGGCCGCTGAAAATCCGGCCGATCATAGTAAGCGGGGAAAACAGAGCTTCTTATCGGATCTCGTCATCGAATGCCGCCCACGGCGAACAAAGAGTCGTCGGCCCTGGGACTTGGAGGTTCGAGGGAAAACTAGCAGCCCGGAGAGAAAAAACCTGAAGGCAATTGGGCTCGCACTTGCTGAATGTATTAATCGCGGGGAAGGAGACCTCGAAGCGATCTTTGAGGGACACATGAGACGGCTCAAAGCCACACGTAGACTCATCCGTCGCGGAGGGAGATAGCGTGCCGTGGCTCGACGCCTTTAGAGCGCTGAAGCAAGAAGAGACCTTCGAATCTGTGCTCCTTCGCGACCGGGTACCTCTAGTGGCAGAAGGTCAGCACCTTTCCCCGTCGCTCGTCGAGCGTGCAAGCGGTGCACTGGCAGCTCATCTGCCCAGGCATCTCGCCAAGGGCGAAAAGAACAGGCTGATCTTCATTCTTCCGAACGCGACGCAGAGCCTGGGACGCTTTCTGGCGGTTAGCCTGCTACTAGCAGATTTTGTAAAGCGTCAAGAAGGAAATGGTCCACTACTCGCCGGCGATCTCCTTCTTGTAACTCAGCATATTCAGAACTGCGTACGGTTACTCCGTGATGTCGCTCTGCGACATCGTTCCGAAAGGCTTGCCATTACAAAGTTCTGGCCTATCGAAGGTCTCTCCCAATATGCGCCCCCGCCGGACTCGAAGCCGCGAGTCTTCGTAGCAAATCCTGGCTGGTCCTCGGTCCTCGGAGAGCGTCAAGCTTTCGGCTCGGTAGTCATCGATGCGTCGCATCCAAGAACTTCCGACCATCTTGAAGTCCTTCTGAAACAGCCGAGCATCGCAAAAGCTCCCATCCAGATTCTCGTGATTCCTCCTTGGGAGAACGACCGCATTGAGGCCCTCTCTGAAAAAGGAAGGCCGTCGGATCTTATCTGGGCTTGGGACCCGGCAGCAGCCGAGGCTGTGCAAGAACTTCTCGGCGCAAAATCCATCTCCGCGCCCTCAAAACCGACGGAACGATATATCTGGCTCTCAGATGACCCGCAGGTCGAGGACAAGCTTGTCGGACTGCATTTACTTCTCGTTGGAGCAATGAAGACCGGAAGGGGACATGTTCCGGGCGGAGTACTTGGAGCTTGGGGAACGTACCACAAACTTCGGCAACTTTGCGTTCCGCTCATTGCCCTCGACGAGGAACGACGAGACGCCTACCAAACGCTTACAATTCAGGATCGCATTCAGCAACTTGAAGATGATCCGCCAGAAGGCCGAGGAGCGATCGGGTCATATCTGGAGGCGCGCTGGCCACGAGTCATTACGGAGCTCAAGGATCTATACGACATCCTTCTTCGCAGAAAGGAACCCGCAAAATTCTACACGCTAGCATCCGTCGTTGAGGAGTTTATCGAGAACAGACTGCCCTCCGATACTCTTCGAATAGTCGCCCCAACGGCTCACGAAGGAAACATGGTAGCCACGCTTTTGGGCGACATCGTGGGAGCTTGGCCAGATGCACTGCAATCCGGTGCAGTCTTTCTTACCACCATCAAGGAGGAGCCAAGGCTCATCGCAGAAGGCTTACTTCAACAGACCGTTCTGCTCGGCTTTCGAACAAGTGAATCGCGCTACCTCGACGTGTATCCGGGAGTGCCCGTGCACGTCGTCGCCTACCCCTACGAAGCCGAAGTGGATGACAAGATTCAACAGCGAATACACAATTCTATCGAGAACCTCCAACAAAATGACTCGCGTACGGTCGTTCTGAAACAGCTTCGGCTCCCGGTCACATCGTCTTCGGAAAAAGACCCGGGGGAGGATGGATGTCCAAAGAGTAAACGTCCTCAGACCAGACGTCGTTTCGAAGTTCAACGGCAGGTCCAGCACCGACGGTTTCTTGACGATGAAGCCGTGGAGCCGCTTAGCTTCCAGAAGATGATCGGGCAAAATTGGTTCGAAGAAATTAACGTGTCCGATGCCGGTCAGACGGTGGGGGATCGAGGACGACGGTCGTTTGAGTACTGTGAGATTACTGTCACGCCTTCGGGGGAGCGGTACTGCTTTCCGATTGGCCGGTTCGTTGACGTATTTCGCCCCGCGACCGAGCAGAAGGAGCGGATAGCAGCCGCAGAACTTGAGCCAGGAATGCTCATGGTCGTTCTCGTAGATGACCCGTACGAAGACATCTTCCAGCGAATGCTCGAAGCCATTCGCGAGCAGCGAGATCTGGGAGCACAGATGGCGCTTGCACTCTGGGAGCACGCAAAGCCGGCGGCGCTCACCAAGTTCGGGGGCAACCGAACTAAGCTGCATCGATCCCTCGAAGCGCATGGCCTTTCGGTTGATTACGCGGCTGTAGTTGGTTGGTACCGCACCGGAGAAGATGAGATCATCGCACCTCTTCGGAGGGATGATTTTGAAATCCTCGCCCGCGTAAGTGGCCTGTACTCGGACCCGACGCGAATTGCGGCGACCTTCAACTGCATTCAGCACGAACGAACAGTCCGAAGAACCTGCGGACGAAAACTCAGTACGCTCCTTTCTCATTTAGCCGCAGGTAAGCACTATGAGGTTGCGCTCAAGAGCGCAGACGCAATCGGATCTGCGCTCGAACAGGTCGCATCCGCTGTAAGCCTTCAAGAGGTCGAGTCCGTTCGAAAGCTGGGTAGGCGAGGTTTATCCAGCACACCGGAGAAAATTTGAGCACTGAAACAAACGGACCAGCTTTTTCGTATCGGGACGAAGAGGCCCTGGTTCGATATTTGATAGCAGATCTGGAACGCAAGCTTGCGGGCCAACACGAATCTCGAATACTCCGCATTATTCCAAGCGACCACTGCCATCTCGGCGTCCTCGGGCCCCGCGACCCCCAGGTCGTCCAGCCTGAACCCCTTGAACCTGACGAGGAAGGCCGGCAACCAGTGGCAGTTGCGGAGTCAAAGCCTGACAAGAAGGCTGAAGGTTCGCCAGTTCCTCAGACCGAAGACGAGGAACCGGGCGAAGGAACAACAAACGAGGCTGAGCAGGTTGCCGCCGAGCAACATGGAGCGACAAGAGACTCAACAAGAAGACCACCGTCCTCGCTGGGTTTTGAGATAGTGGTCGCGCCCGACAATGGCAACGAGATCGAGCTAACTCTGCAACCTCGCTTCTGCATATACACCCAACATTTCCCCACGTTCGAAGAGGAGCGAGATGAACTCGGACGCATCCAGCAAGACCAGCCTGACCCGAACCAACCACCCCAACCTCGGCAAACCGTCTCTCTTCTAGAAGTCTTCGAGCGTCGGCAGGTCGAAGTCCCGCCGGTCACGATCAGAATCGACCCGACACAAAGGAGGCAGCGCCAGGACGATCAAGGCGCAGTGCAGCGTTCCTTAAGTGCCGTTTTGGTCGATGCCGCGGCCTCTCCCACTATCTCGCGCACGATCGCCGGAAACGCCGTCGTTCCCGCCCAAGCGCTAACCGATGCCAATACGTTTCGAAACTTCCTTCAAGGAATCGCCGTGGGCCCAGCCGTTCTTCCACCCCTGCAAGCAAGTCTCGCCATTCGCTCAAGCGCTTTAGTTGATGGAACCGTGCGTGTGAGCTGCTACATCTGCAACAACACCCCAAGGGATCTCGTACAACGCTTTCGCGACCAGCACAACATTCTTGCAGACTGTCAGCTCTCCGCGACAATTGTTCGCGGCGAGCTCATGCCCGTGGAGCTCCTGCCTGTTCCGAGAGACTACCAATTCGACCGCAGAGTATGGGCCGTGGGTCATTCGGCAAGCGTTGTCGTTTCCGAAGGCCATAAAGCACTTCGGACCGAGACGTTGGCCCGCTTCGAGCAGCCGCGCAGGACAACAAACCAAACCCCACCTGCGACTTTTTCAGAGCTCGCAACAAACCCACTCGACACTCTGGAGGTGATTCGCCTTGCAATGATCGCTTATGGTGACTCATGGCAAAATCACGTGCTGGGCGAGAATTCCCTTAGTCTCACCAAGGACGAGCTTAGGCAATGCGAGTCGGATTTGCGAGCTTTTCGGGACGAAGAAATCCGCTTCGCTGCTGGAATGGCGGCGCTCAATAAAGACGAAAGGCTCATGCAGGCCTTTCAAGGCATGAACCGTGTTTTCCGACGGACATCGAGGTTCGCCAGCTGGCACCTATTTCAGATAGTTTTCATAGTCACGCAGCTTCCCGCGCTTGCCATTCGAGAGGGGATCTCGAATGGAGAATGGCCGACCGGAACCGCCCGCAGCTGGGACGACACATTGAAGTGGGCAGACGTTCTTTGGTTTCCGACCGGCGGAGGAAAGACAGAAGCCTACCTTGGCCTCATAAGTTGCGCGGCTCTGTATGACCGTCTTCGCGGAAAAAGATTTGGAATAACAGCATGGTTGCGCTTCCCGCTTCGAATGCTGAGCGTTCAGCAACTTCAGCGCGCTGCGCGTGTGGTCTGGGAATCAGAAAGAGAACGCCGCGCAATCAAGGGCGACGATCCGCATTCGGAGCCGATTTCACTCGGCTACTTCGTCGGTCCGAGCACGCCGAACTACCTAAATTACGGCAAATGGTCGCTCGAACGCCTGGAGCACGATCCAGAACTTCGACAGAAGCTTCTTCTCGTGAGCAACTGTCCCGCCTGTGGCGGCACGAACACAGTCAAAATCGTAGTTGACCGTATCCATCAAAGAATCCGCCACGTCTGCTCGGAATGTCAGGAGCACCTCCTGATCTACCTATCTGACGACGAGGTTTACCGGTTTCTCCCCACAGTCATAGTCGGCACAATCGACAAGATGGCCAGCGTTGCTTACAGAGCAGACTTCCCAATGATCTGGGGCGCTGCAGCGTGGCGCTGTCCCGAACACCCGGAGCACGGTTTCGGAATTGGGGACTGGTGCATTTCTGGTTGTCCGACAAATCCGGGAACGGGAAGAAGAGGCCCGAGGAGACGAACGCCCATCACCTCCTACGATCCGGCTCCGGCCCTTCACATTCAAGACGAACTTCACCTCCTGCAACAAGAGCTCGGGGCTTTTGCTGGGCACTACGAAACCCTCATCCGGTCATGTGAGGAACAGGTCGGCAAGCTCCCCCCAAAAACCATCGCCGCGACCGCGACCATCGAAGGGTTCGAGCACCAGATAAGGCAGATCTACGGAATCGCAAACGCACGCCGGTTTCCAACACGGGGCTATAACCTGCTTGAAACCTTCTACACGTCGCCAGATGTGGTCTCCGACTCACCTGACCAGCGCGTCAAGACAGCGCGCATGTACGTCGCGTTTCGGCCTCCACACCTTCACGCCGCGGATGCAGCCTCGCTCTGCGTTCGTTATCTCCACGAGGAACTAAACCGCCTCTACCAAAATCCGTACGATGCCGCGGCTTGGCTCCCGACTGCCCGCACTGAAGAAGCCGTTCGAGCGCTTCTGTACTATTACTCCACGACCCTCACGTATGTTGGATCAAAGTCTCGCGGTCTGCGAATTCGACAAGCTCTCGACCGAGATGCTGGCCGTCTGAGGCCTGGAAACTCTCGGGATCTCAATACCGAGTTTCTATCTGGGGAATCGACGCTCTCAGCAATTGCAGATGTTGTTCGTCGCGTCGAAGACCCCCCCGCGTGGAGCGAAGAGAACTACCTCGACGCCACTGTGGCGACGAGCATTATTAGCCACGGCGTCGATGTGGAGAGATTCAACCTCATGGTCATGGACAGCATTCCAGAGGAAACCGCCGACTACATTCAGGCCTCAAGCCGAAGTGGAAGAAGGCACGTCGGCCTCATCCTCGCCACGCTCGCCTCATATTCCCTTCGTGCTTCTAGCATCTACAACCGATTTACCGAATATCATCGCCACCTCGAACGGCTTGTTTCCCCAGTATCGGTCAATCGTTTCGCGAAGTTTGCAGCTCAGCGGACAAGCCCCGGAGTCTTTCTCGGACTCCTGCTGGGCAGGTTCGGAGCTATTCTCCACAACCGGCAACTTGGAAAGCGCCGCATCGCAGCCGAGTTCTTGAACCCAAACGCAACGTCTCAATTGACAATGCAGATCGGCCGAAACGAAATCGATCAAGCAGTAAGGGAGGCTTACGCTCTTGACCATCACACGTACCCAGAAGGTCTTGAACTTCGCATGAGGCAGATCCTCAACGACCAGGTCGAGCAGTTTCTGCACCTTATCAGCGGAAGTCGGAAGGACAAGGTCGCGGACGTCCTCCAACCAAGTCCTATGACGAGTCTTCGAGACGTTGATGCTGGCGTAAGATTTCGCCCCGACGAAGATGTAGATTACCAGGACCTCCAGTGGTTCAACACGGAAAACTCGTAAATGGCGTTCACTCGTGGCCAGACTCAGGTCATCTACCAATTTCTACCTGGTGCTGTTTTCGAGCACGACCAGTACGGCTTTTGCAAGATAAGCAGCGTCGAGATTCAGGAGAAGCCAGTCAACCAAGATGCTGTCTTCAATGCCGTCGCCGACCTACTGTTCCAGTGGCCGGATGATACTTTTCGCGCCGGATTCCCCGACCCACGGCAACAAAACAACCGTCGCTTTTATGTGATCGGTACACCGACCACCGTTCGCTTCGAGCCGTTCCCAACTCTTCTGGAATGCAGACGGTGTCGGCGGGTATATCGTCTCCGCGATCTCGTGCGCCGGGCGGCTGTCCAACCGCGGCAGTGCCCAATATGCACGGGTATTCTTGGCCAGCTCCGCTACGTTCAGGCCCACAACTGCGGAAGAGTCGAGGAGCTCTACTATCCGCAGAATGCCTGCAATCGGCACGGCTCCCGGTTTCTTATGTTCTTGGATACTGGCCGAGTGCGCTCGGCACGCTGGCGATGCGGAGCGTGCGGAGACGCCGAAGTGGCTCGTTTGCGAATGACGCCTTGTACCTGCCAGTATTCTCGGTCTCTCGGGACCCAACCGGGAACTATCTACGAGCGCGGACTAAAGACTCTTGCCCTGACCGACAGTGCGCTTTTCCTCCCGCACGTCGTGCCGTTTATCAACTTCAACGAAGAAGAGGAGCGCGTCTTCTATCAGGACTCTGAAACGTTCAACCTCGTTCTTGCAAGGATCTGGGGGCTACTCAACGACAACCTGCCCAATACCATCCGCGAACGTTCTAAGCGCCTGGGTGGTAGCGCCGAGAACGCAGAGAACGACCACATGTCAGATGACCTAGCTCGCGCTCTTGAGAGCGTCGATCCGACGAACCCTCTGGTTCTCAAGTGGAAAAAGAGGAAGGCTGACCGGGCGGTTCCGCCAGGTCAGGAGGCGATTGAAAGCGTCCGAAGTCTTCTTGGTGCGCGTGCTCCAGCCCCGAACTCACCCACGCCACGGCAACTCATTGAGCATGCCGCTATTCTTGACACACTCCACACGACTTCCATTGAGCAGGCTGCGGAGGACCTGACCAGTATTGGTGACGATCCAGGAGCCGGAGATCTAAGATCGGCTAGGCAGTTTGCGCTCCGTGAACTGGGGATCGCGGATCTCAGGATTGTCTCGGACTTTCCAATTGCCCTTTGCGCCGTTGGCTACACACGAATCACACGAGACCCCATGCGCAGCGTTCTCACGCCGTTCGAGACCGCGGACCCGGGTGGGCGCATTCCACTCTACATTGTCAGCAGTGAGACGGAAGGGATCTACTTCCAGCTTGATCCCTTGAGGGCTGTCACCTGGCTGGTCGACAACCGGTGGATTCAGGCACCGATCCCGAATTCGAAAGAAAGCGCCTGGGCATGGCTCTATTCGAACGTCCCCGGCCTATTTGAGAGCCGCTGGCAGCCGAACTTCAACGAACACCTTGCAGTGGCTCTTCGGACACTCCTCCACACGATGAGCCATATCCTTCTCAGGCATGTTGAGTGGAGTGGGTTCAGCCAAAACAGCGTCGGCGAGTACCTGATACCGGGCGTACTCGCCGGAATTCTTTACGCAAACCGCTACGCTGAAACGAAGATCGGTGGACTCACTACCCTTTTCGAGCATCAGC
This sequence comes from Bryobacteraceae bacterium, assembly GCA_036269275.1. Classification (GTDB taxonomy): domain Bacteria; phylum Acidobacteriota; class Terriglobia; order Bryobacterales; family Bryobacteraceae; genus Bog-105. Next base: position 20,530 of record DATASJ010000126.1, read on the forward strand.
TTGGAATCTGGCTCGACGATTCCGCGCAGCGTGGGAGGCAATGCGTCTACGACCCATTCTGTACCGATGAAGGCGGCACGTGCGTGGGTTGTATGCACCGGGAATACAACTGCCCTCAGTTCAACCGCGAGTTGTCGAGATCTGTTCTGTACGGCGGGCCGACACCTCCAGCCGAGCTTGGAGGCGCGCTCGGCGTACAAAATATTGAGCGCGGATTCTGGCACACGCTCCGCCCCGCGATGCAAAATGTCTGAAACGGAGGGTCATATTTCTGACAAGCTCATGGCGCTCGTCGCTGGACGAGCAGATCTCGTCTCCCGGATTGCAGCGCCACTCTGGGCGCGTGTTGGAAGACCCCTGGAATCTGAACTTTTTTGGGTTCGACCGCTATTGGGAGAGGAGGGACCGGAGATTCTCGCGCGATCACTGTCGGCCTTCGACGCACTTGATAAGGATACCGGAGCCCTTAAAGCCCATGGTGTATCTCGGCTCCTCTCTTTCCTCTTAGGTGAGTCTCACACCGCTTTCGAAGCCGCCAAGGAGCCAGAACTCGTCTGGACACTACCTAACTCTCATCCGGCGTATACGGTTCGGGGTCGAAGCTACCTGGAGGCGTGCATTCGCCTCATTGGCACAGCCGCGCACACGCTCACTCTCGTCTCCCCGTTCATAGATCCAGCGGGGATCGGGACCTTACAGTCGGTGCTGGTCGGCGCGCTGTCCCGGTCCGTACGCGTATGGCTCTTTGTTCACGACGCTCTCAACCTAGGAACTCCTACAAGTAGGGCACTCGAAGAGCTCCGGCGAAACGCGGAGCGCTCGAAAGCGGACCTCTCAGTCTACTCAGCCGAAGCCGGGACGGGAAGGGACCGTCTGCTCAACCCGCTCTTTCATGCAAAGGTAGTCGTCGCAGACGACCGAGCGCTTCTCCTCGGCTCGGCGAATCTCACTTCACATGCCCTGGGCTCGAACTTCGAAGCAGGAGTTCTCCTCGGTGAGAGTGCGGCAAAGGAAGCGCTCTTCATCTTGGAGGGGGTCTTGAGTTCAAGGACGGTTCATCTGGTCTTCGGGACCAAGGGGTTGAGTTGAGTGCCCGAGTAACAGCCGGCACAATCGGGAATCTCGACATCCGCCTAGCACTCGACGGGAGCAAAGATGGATGTGCGCCAGGTCTCATCGCAAACAGTAGAACGTGAATAGCCCTTCTGCGCTGTGTCGCGGAGAGGCGGCCTAAGCCGCCCCCCGTTTTTCTGCCACTTTCCCCTTGGGGGCATTTGTGGTTTTCGTCTGCTGGCCGCTCGTGGGCCTTGTCTGCTTCACCTTCGGCAAACCACACTTCTTGTGGATGACGGGTTTCGCTTTTGGTACGACGGCGCCGTATCTTTTGGCGGCTAGCACCAAGGGATTGTCAGTCGCGAGTTCCTTATAGGAATGCCCGAAGGGAAGAAGAGCGACTTCAATCAAGGTCCGAACTAGCTGCTGTTCGGTCATCGTTCTAACCCTGTTGCGCAGCAGTTCAGCGAGATCCTGATCTGTCCGAACTTTCTCGGTGTCCACTTTTTTGTATTGGTCGGCCAGGGCCTCGAAATCATCGATTGACAGATTCTCGACAAACGCCAATACAAGCATTTGGAAATCGGCGCGTTTGAGAGTCGCTGGAGCTTTCTTCACCACCGCATCCAAAAGTTCCCGGTTCTGCCGATGGGCCTTATCGCGTAGCTCTTGCTCCTGCTTCGACTGCTGCTGTTGTTGCTTGCGCTCGGTCTCTGTTGTGCGGTTCGTCGGCGCATTGTGAACCGCGCAAGCAGTATCGGCACAGACATCCAGCAGTTCCCCACGTTTGCCGCCTTCGACCACGATGGCACGGGCCATATGCTTGCATGGCTGCTCTGCGGCGCGGGTCGGTTCTGTGCCGTCTTTTGGCCGCTCGATCACCGTATAGCGATCTCGCGTGAGCGCATTCTTGTCTGTCGTCGAATAGTAAGCGCTGATCTGAATCAGATTGGAATCGCCTTGAATCTGCTGCGCAATATGCGCTTTGAGCTTGCAGTTGTAGCATTGCGCATCCAAACATCGATCCTCTTTGAAGTCGTCCCAGAGTGCCTGATTAAATCCGGTGCGTTTCGGGCAAGCACTGCATGATCCCGCTTCGGGTAAAAGCGTCAAGTCTTCTTTGTCGAACGGGACCTCATCGAGCATCAAGGTCAGTTGTTCTCGAATCCACTGCGCCAATTCCCGCACAGGCACAGCCTGTTTGGTCTTGGTGGCGTAGTTCTCCCGGAACGTGGCGCTGAGGGCTTGCGGTTGTTGTTCTTGTGGAAGCCGCGCGATCAAAATCGCATGGCCAACGGTGAACCGATCTTCCAGGAACATTTCGGCGGCTTCGGGGATTAGGTTGCACAAAGTCAAACGGTGATGGACATGGGAAATACTCTTCCCTATTCGTGCTGCAATGGACGCCACATCGTATTGAGGCGTGGCAAGATCGAGAAGCGCTTTGTACGCGGCAGCTTCCTCATAGGGATGCACGTCTTGCCTCTGGGCATTCTCGATCAACTGCACCTCGATCACCTGCTCGTCAGTCAATTCCTTGACATGGGCCAACACGTCTTCCAATCCGGCGAGTTTGGCCGCCCGGAAGCGTCTGGCTCCGGCGACCACTTCGTAAGTGTCCTGATCGATAGGCCGGACGATGATGGGCTGTACTAGCCCTATTGACCGGATGCTCTCCGCGAGTTCCCGGAGCTTTTCTTCCGAAAACGTCTTGCGAGGATTTGTTGGTGACTCCTGCAGTTGACCAATCGGAATTGGGCGGACTGCGGGTAAAGACAGAGTTGTACTCATTTGGTTGTTCTCCTTTGTTTGTTGTTGGGTTAATTACCGCAACGGGTCCTCGGGCGTGATAGCCCGAAGGATTGCCGTTGCAGTGGACTGAATGAAATCGAGAGAAGCGGTCAGCGTGTCGCGATTGCCGTCGTACAAGCTGATGTAGTCGCTGCTGGCGGTGTTCGTATCAAGACCGATGGCATGACAAACCACGAAAGCGACTGCTTCGGCTTCTGTCTCCCGAATCGTCTTGGTTGTTTGCGTGCGCCGCTCGGATCGGTGCAACATTTCATGCGCCGCCTCATGAGCAAGAGTGCTGAATTCCTGGGCAGGCGAAAGACCGCAAGCAAGTGTAATCGCGCCGCCTCTGGAGAGACCTAACGCAGGTCGAATGCTGTCGGAATAATCGAGCGCAATGCTCTGTTCTGTTATGAATGCCTTGAGCTTCGCCGCGTGTTCTGCCGGATCGCCTTTGACGCTGGCGAATTCGGGAAGTGGCTCTCCGTCCGTCTGGGACACGTCGAAAACATACGCAGCGCGAAATCCAAACAGGCGTTTCTCCTCGGTCTCGCCGTCCTCTTCAGCCTTCTTCCTCCCGATTAGCGGGGCAAGGATGACGATTCCCTTTTCACCTTTCCGCACATAGCGTCCGAACTTGTGCCAAGTTTGAAAACCTGCAACGTGTGTAGCGGTCGCCCGTTGAAGGGAAATGAGAAGAACGTTGTTCCAGCTATAGCGATGAAAACGGGACATCGCCGTGAGATAACAAGCCAGGCACTCGCTGTGCCCCTGCTCAAGACTGTAGATCAGCCGGGTCATTGCATTCTCTGCAACTTGCTTAAGTTCTGAATTGGTCATTGGAGTTTCCTCGGCATCAAAGAACCTTCAAAAAAAGGACCGTGATGTTTTTTTTTGATTTGGGGTGCATGCGCATGCACCCCTGCCACCCGGGCGACGGGTGAGGGTAGCAAGTGCAAGCCGAGGGGGATCTCCCACCCTTGCGTCAGGTGCAAGGGCGGAGCGAAGCGGAGGGCTGCAGCGCAGCGAAGCCTGGGGACACGGCTTGTGCGCGCGAGGAGCGAAGCTCCTTAGCTTTTACTCGAAACACCAGCCATCAGCGAAGCCGAGCTTGCCAAAGTAGAGAAGTGATTCGGATCGGTCCCGCTGCTGGAAATACAAAGACTGGGAGGGCGTCGTGTACCCGAAACCAAAACCTCGGGGATTCGATGAATTGGCATATCTGTCCGGGTACTTCGACGCGATCGAGATTAACACCTGCGGATCACGAGCAGTGATCTCGATGTAACGCCGTGCGCTTTGCACAAAGGCATTGAACTCCGCTACGGGATACTTTCGCCTATTTGAAAGCGCCATGTCAAAAATCACCCGTAGGTCGGCGGTTTGTCGCGCGATTCGATCCTTTTCCGATTCCCTCATCCCAATCGTCACTTTCATTGTGCGGACAACAAAACCCGAATGGATTATAGACGAGAAGGGGACTTCACGGTAGTAATGTTGCGGATGCACTTCTAGACATGCCGACTAGGCGGACAAGTGCCGGCCACCCCTTTGTGATAGCTTGGCTGATCGGAGAATATGCGCAGGATGGGTTCTAAGAATGGCGAAGAGCGGGATGATTGGTTCGAGGACTACGCGGAGGATGAGGATGACATTGAGATAGACGAATACGACATCACGTCGACGCCGAACGATTTCAACGTCTCCACCCTCTTTAATTTCGTTGAGTCTGGAGCGGTTCGAATACCGGGATTCCAGAGGAACTTCGTTTGGGATCGCGCGAGATCCTCCAAGCTCATTGAGTCGCTCATCCTCGGTCTTCCCGTTCCTCAGTTATTCCTGTACGAACAGTCACGCAACCGATTTCTTGTAATCGACGGACAGCAGAGGCTCATGTCGATTTACTACTTCATAAAGAAGCGGTTTCCGTTGAAAGAGAAGCGATCGGAGCTGCGGACAATTTTTGACGAGCACGCCAGCATTCCGGATGAAATTCTGCACGACGATGCCTATTTCGAGACGTTCAGCCTCCGCCTACCCGAAAAACTGCCGAATCACAAAAACAAGTTCAAGGGCCTGAACTATGCCACACTCGGCGACTACAAGATCCAGTTCGATCTGCGCCCAATTCGAAACGTGGTTGTTAAGCAGAACGCACCATCGGAAGACGATTCCTCAATGTATGAGGTTTTCAATCGCCTGAATACCGGCGGTGTAAATCTGGACCCGCAAGAGATTCGGACGAGCATGTACCACTCGAACTTCTATGACATGCTCTACCGCCTGAATTCACAGAGCCGCTGGCGCACGTTGCTGAGGTCGCCTGATGCCGACTTGCACATGAAGGACATTGAGATACTGCTGCGTGGCTTCGCCATGCTCATTGATGGCGACAAGTATGCGCCTTCAATGGTCCGATTCCTGAATCAATTCTCACGCAAATGCAAGGGACACGACGATGCGCAGAACGAATTTCTTAAGCGTCTGTTTATCTCCTTCCTGGAAGCGTGCAGGAATCTTCCCGAAGATGCGTTCCTGAATAAGCGGAACAAACGATTTAACATCGCGCTCTATGAAGCGGTGTTCACGGCGACCACCCGGGACGCGTTCGCGGCCCGGCGCGAGGTGCGCGGGGAAGTGAATGCCGAGCAGGTCGCAACCCTTGAATCTGATCCCGACTTTACGAAGGCGTCGCTTCAGGGAACAACGAGGACATCAAACGTCGTTACCAGATTGGACCGTGCGAAGAACCTTATAACGGCGCTCTGACAAAATCATATGGCGTCGTCCGACGTTGATCGCATTCACCGCGAATTCACCGAGCTAGTAGCCTTTCTGGCGGATAAAGGGGAGATATCCATGCAGAGCGCTGCCGACGACGCGTTTCGTAAGGTCCTCATCATAAGTGCCGCCAGCTACTTCGAACATGAGCTGACCAATATCGTGACGGCCTTTGTGGACGAGGTAGCGTCGTCCGACGCGCTAGTGACAGCGTTGGTTCACAATAAAGCCGTAAGTCGCCAGTACCATACCTGGTTCAGCTGGGACGAGAAGAATGCGAACCGGTTCTTCGCCCTGTTCGGGGAGGAATTCAAGACTCATATGCGCGATGTGGTGAAAGGCTCCCCTGGCCTGGACCAAGCGATTAAGGCCTTTTTGGAGCTAGGAGACGGTCGAAATCGACTGGCGCACCAGAATTTTGCGGCATTCGCCCTTGAGAAAACCTCGCAAGAGATTTACAAGCTATATCAGGACGCGCTTCCCTTCATTCACAGCGTGCGCGACGAACTGAGGGCATGCTCGACGAAGCTCAGATCGGTGTCGGCCGTCCAGACCCCGGAGGCGGATGTTCCCGGCGCCCGGCCTTCAGGAATGGACCAGCTCGGCTCCGGAACAGATCAAGAATGATCAGCCCACCGCTAACTAGCGATCATACTCGGCACTTCGCCGCACGTGCGTTACTCTGAAGAGCGCCTTGCCATCGCGCGCGGATTAGGACCGCCAAACGCCGTTCACATCTGGAACGTGGGCCGAGTTTCGAAATGCCGACTCCTGCCCGAGTGAAATTCGATCACTTTATCTTTGGCCGTTACTCACGATCTAAACCTATGCGGTGCCTACGTCCAGCACCGACCTATCGGCGAGCATTCATGCCGGTCTGAGCCTGGCAGAACTCCAAGACTTGGCCCAGGAGATTGAAGCGATGTCCAAGCCCTCGGTCCTCGGGAATCACCCAAAACCGGCCAACGATAATCACCTGAAAACCGGCCAATAGGCGGCTGATCCAGGACACTGATCCAGGCGTGAGGAATACCCTCCGTCAACGTGGGCAATGTCTTGAGCAAGGACAACAGAGAGCAAGTCATAGCATTAGGGCGGCTGGGGTGGTCGCTGCGGCGGATCGAAGCCGCGGTCCACATTCGGCGGGAGACAATCGGCAGATATCTGCGCGCCGCCGGCATTCCGGTGCGTCCACCTGGCGGATGGGACGGCGTTCACCGGCAAAACCGGCCAATGAGGTGATTACCGACTCTGGCGCGGAGTCGGTGGCGATAACGGTCCCCGAACCGCAGCCTCGTCGCAGTCGATCGGGCAGCGTCTGCGAGCAGTACCGGGAGCTGATCGAACTCGGCCTCTCGCGTGGCCGCAATGCCAAGGCGATCTGGCAGGACCTAGTCGACAGTAACGGTTTCAGTATCGGTTACCAAAGCGTCCAGCGGTTTGTAGGCAAGCTGCGCAAAGCGGTGGAACCGGAAGCGCGGGCCGTAATTCAGACCGCGCCGGGTGAAGAAGCGCAAGTCGATTACGGCTCCGGCCCGATGGTGCGCGACCCGCAAACTGGCAAGTACCGTCGTACGCGGCTGTTTGTGCTGACGCTCGGATACAGCCGCAAATGCGTGCGGCTTTTGGTCTTCCGCTCCACCGCGCGCGTCTGGGCCGAACTGCACGAGAAAGCATTCCGCCGGCTGGGCGGGGCCACTCGCGTGGTGGTGCTCGACAACCTGCGCGAAGGCGTGCTCACGCCCGATATCTACGATTCCACGCTCAATCCTGTATATAAGGATCTGCTTCAACACTACGGTGCCGTCGCTCTGCCTTGCCGCGTAAGAGATCCAGACCGCAAGGGCAAAGTGGAATCGAGCGTCGGCCATGCGCAGAAGACGCCGCTGAAAGGGCTGCGTTTCGAGAGCCTGGAAGAGGCGCAAGCGTATCTGGATCGCTGGGAAGAGCGCTGGGCCGATACGCGCATCCACGGCACCACCAAGCGTCAGGTCGCAGCGATGTTTGCCGAAGAACGGCCTGCTCTGCTGCCACTGCCGATCGAACCGTTTCGCTATTACCAGTACGGCGAGCGCACGGTGCACCTGGATGGCTGTGTGGAAGTCGAGGCGGCCTATTACAGCACACCGCCGGGCTGGATTGGCCGTCGGGTTCACGTGCAATGGAATGACTCACAGGTCCGGCTCATCGATCCGCGCAGCGGGCAGCTACTTCGCGAGCATTTACGGCAGCAGCGCGGGCGTCATCGTATCCACGATGAAGACCGCAGAAGAAAGACGCCGCTCTCGACTGAACGCTTGCTGCACCGCGCTGAAACAACCGGTCCTCACATCGGTGCACTCTGCCAGCTTATGTATGGCAAGCAAGGGCAGGTCGCGGTGCGCCGCATTCTAGGCGTGCTGGCGCTCGTGAAGAAGTACGGCCTTGCTTCCGCCGAGGATGCCTGTGCACTGGCGATAGAAACCGGCGCTTGCGAATACCGTTTCGTACGCCGCTATCTGGAGCACAACCCACAACTGCCGTTGAGCTTGCGCCAAGTCGATCCGCTAATCCGCCAGCTTACTCAGTATCGCGACCTTATTGAAAAACGAACTCGTCAGGAGAATGACTCATGCACGTTGTAGAACTCGAACGCTCGCTGCGCCAACTTCACCTGAGTGGGATGGCCGCAGTGCTCGAAACCCGCTTGCGCCAGGCTCAGGCCGAAACCATGGCGCCCATCGATCTGATCGCTTGCCTGGTTTCGGATGAACTCACGCTTCGCGCTGACCGGCTATTGCAGCGCCGCCGCAAACAAGCCGGCTTTCGCGATCCCGACAAAACCCTCGATAATTTCGACTTCAGCTTTAATCCGAAGATGAATCGCAGTTTGGTATTCGATTTAGCCACCGGCGCATTCGTCGCCAAACGCGAGGACGCTTTGTTTCTCGGCCCAGGCGGCACCGGCAAAAGCCATTTGGCCCAAGCGATCGGGCAAGCCGCCATTCTGCAGGGCTATAAAGTGCTATATCGCGAAGTTCACGTCCTGCTGGATGAGCTGGCCGACGCTCTCGCCGACGGTACGCGCAAGGATTACATACAATCGGTCGCCACCGTTCCGTTACTAATCGTCGACGACTTCGGCATGCGCAAGCTGCCGCACACCGCCGCCGAGGATCTACTAGAAATCGTCATGCGGCGCTACGAACGGTTCAGCACACTGTTAACCTCGAATCGGCCGGTGGAAGACTGGGGCAAGTTGCTCGGCGATGTCGCCGCCGTTAGCGCCATGCTCGATCGATTGCTGCATCATGGTCATGTGCTCAAGTGCGGGCCACGTAGTTGGCGCACAAAGACGCCCGCAGAACAATAATAAGGAAGCCGGCCCTCTTCACTGCGAGGACGCTGCCCTCGCGCTCCCGGGATTTATCGCTTTGGGGCCAGAATGTACCGCGAACGGAATCCTTTGCTGAGTCATAGCTTGGGGATACACCGGAAACGTGTGAAGCTGGTTAAGAGTCAAGCGATGCAGACTTGGATCGCCGCGATGCTTTTGGTTCTCCTATTATCTACACATGCCATGTGTGCGCATGTCTCCGGGGTTGTTACCGATCAATCCGGTAATCCCATCCAGGCCGCGCGGGTTGACCACATTGGCGCGCCTGTCATTAACGCTCCGGGTGTACCAAGCTCTGAGCCGTCGGGTGCACAAGCAACCGACGCTGCCGGACGGTTTCAGATCACAACCGAAGCACCAGCGATTGTCGTCCGAAAACCGGGTTATGAAAGCGAGCGCTTGTTAATCAGGGGAGATGAGGCATTCAGCATCGTACTGCGGCCCATAAGACCGGCAGTCTGTAAAGTAAACCCGCCACCTCGATGGCAAAAGAAGCAAGCAAACGACATTGACTATTCCGGGACTTGGTTCGTGGTTAAAACGACGGAAGGAAAGAAAGGCATCATAAGCGGTAGGGGGCCTTCGTACTCTTGGGGCGCACCAAGCGACCGCGATATTTGGACGTCAGTTGATTACTACGAAATTATGTACCCCGACGGCATCATCGATGCTCGCGGTCACACCAGCGATGGAAAATATTGGCGCTCCAAGACAGTTTTCGGCGCGGCGGCGCAATATTACGGTGTTGATGCTACTGTTGCGCAGCAGTTGGATTGCGTCATGGACACCATTAACCTGCCGAAACCCTAGAAGCTTGAGAGGGCGGTCGCAACCGCCCATTCCGGCACTTGAGTCGGCGCTCCGGTCGCATCCCTGCGTTGCCGTATCCTCTGCTCAAGTCTCCTCAGTATATAAGCCATTCCGGTTCGCAAAAAGGATTTGCAGAAAGGCCAATGGACGCGCTATAAATAACTCTTGTTCTGGGTTACTTCCGTTGGCCGGTTTTGAAGTGATAACGTATGGCCGGGTTTGAGGTGATTACCGAGGCTCGGCCGAGTTGGACCTCAGATCGAAGTCTGAGTCAGAGTCAAACCAAGGTCTACGGTGACCTCTGGGCCGCGAGCAGCATCGTAGCCAACGGCAGCCTGGAAGCGTTAAGTAAGGCAGGCGATGAACTCACGAACATCACTGCGCCAAAACCGGTTGTAAGGTGTCCGGACCGATGGACAAGCCAACGCATTGTGCAAACAAACGGTTTGCTCTTGACGCATCAACGATCACCCACTTGGAATGTGCAGTGTAAAATACGTCGCATTGTTGTATCTAGCAGAATGGAGTTCGTACCGGTGCTACTTCCAGCTCTGACGCTGCTCGATGAGGCGGAATCTGCAAGTGAAGTGTCGATCGATCCTCTCGGACTTTATTCCATAGCGGATGCTCTCGGCGTCCGGCTCGTGCCCGGCGTTCGGGAGAGGCAACGCCGGCCGAGGTTTCTGACTCTCCTTTGCGCTTCTGCGGCAGTTTGTCAGGACTTCGAACCCGACAGTGTCGCTGATGATCGAATCAGCCAACCTTGGCAGGTATTCGAGTGGTATGTGGTCGAGGCGCTGGTTCGGCGCATCGATGATAATGGCCGGCTTCGCAACCTCCCTGGCCGGGATAAAGTCTTCAGCGCTGTAGTTCAAGATCACGTCCCAGTCTCTGCACGGCGCTACCTAAAGACCCCGAGCGTCTTTGGCTTCCATGGAATCTACAAGGTTCTCGCGCGAACGCTCCGAGTCGAGCATGAGGGTGAGCTCGATGAACATGGCTATGAGCTTCTCGAAATCTGGGAGAGCGAGCGCGCTCTTGAGGGATTTTGGACTTCGCGAGGGGGAAATGGACGTGCTTGGCGAGACAAGCTCCGCGACGCCGTATCAGACGGATTGAAGCGGGGGTGTACCTCGCGCTCAGGCGGATGGGAGGGATGGGATTTTATTGCTACTCATCTGGCGCACGATGCACCGGGCACGGAGGAACGGACCTTGATCGCGCGGCTTCTCATGGAAGGCGAAACTGGATTTCGCAAGGACGTGCTCAAGTGCCTCGTTTCGCCATTGGGACGAAAAGCATGGGATCCAGAAGAGAGTCTAAACGAGCGGCCCTTCCACAGCGTGCTGGCGAGTTGCGGAACAGCTGACCTGAAAGAGCTTCTCAGCGCGATTACTGCCTACGAGGCCTTAGCCCGAACGCTTTCAGATGCATTTCAAGCCTGCCTCTACACCCTGAGTCAGGCGACTCAGCCCATTAGCCTAGAGAAGTTCTCCAAGCTGATCGCCGTGAAGGACGCTAAGGCGAACACGGCTGATCAGTTCCGCGCCGCACAAGACGCGCTGGCCCCGCTCGGACTCGCGCCGCGGCTCACTATGTTTGCAGGCCTCGCGGCACCGATGTCCACAGCTGACTGGGCTGAGGCGCTCATGAACCATCACAACCAGGTACAGCGGGATAAACCTCCTCGCGGCAAAGCACCTTGGGTGATCCGATACGACGATGGCCGGTTCGTAGTGCGGCCACAATATCGCGTATCGAGATTCCAGCCGATGCCGAACTGCTACGTTCACCAATACCGCGCCCAACCACTCACTACCTTTGCGCGAGACCTCGGACTCCTTCAATAAATGGCCAAGAAGAACGACCAAGCTGGCTTCAGCAAGATCCTGGATGCCTGGAATCCACCCGCCACCGGCGGCGATCCGGTCGGGTGCATCAGCACGACATTTACTTTCAACCCAGTGTTCTTTGAGACAGAGTGCTTGGCGCGTTTTCTCGGCCTTGAAACCGATGCTGAGGACGATGCTCTTGAATTCCTGATCGAACAGGAATCACGCATGTCGCAGCTCGAGGCTGCGGTTGTTCTCGTTGATCAACAGCACTGCGTCGGAAAGCGCAGTCTAAGGTGGGACCTCCTTCCTGCGCGGATCGCCGGCCGGCTGATGCACGCCAAGATCTCCGTCCTCGCCTGGGAGAAGGCGGTCCGTGTGATCATCGCTTCGGCCAATCTGACCGAGGACGGATACCGGCGAAACCAGGAGATCTTCGGCGTTCTGGACTACTTGGAGAACTCCGAATCACCTCGGATGGTGTTAACAGACGCGCTGCGGTTCCTGAGCGAACTCTTTGAGAAGAGCGTCTTGGACGGCGACGGGAGTCCCGCAGTCGGCCGGTGTCGGAAGCTCTTGCGGCGGCTTCGGCAAACGCCGGCCTCTTGGGGCGTCTCTGCGGAGGATGAGAGGCGGCTCGGAATCAAGGTTGCCAGTGTCTTTTCTGGGCTCCAGAACGCCTCTGTGCTGGACCAGATCTTGACCATATGGCCTAGTTCGACTCCCCCGAGTGAGGCCTGGGTGATTAGCCCGTTCTTTGACGACGCTGGTCAAGGCGCAGACGGACCAACGAAAGAGCTCTGGACGAAACTGCGACGGCGAGGGGACGCTAGCCTCGCGTTTTGCGTCACGACAGAGAAGATTCCCGGCGATGAACGCGTCCTGGTGCATGCCCCCGCGTCACTGCTGCGGGCCGAGCCTGGACGGCGATCGGTCAAAACGGATTTCTATCGGATCGTCGACAAGGAAAACCGGCAGCTCCATACGAAGGCCATTTGGCTCGAAGGAGAGCGTCATGTCCTGTATCTGGTCGGCTCAAGCAACTTCACCACTGCCGGGCTGAACCTCTCGACCAAGGGGAACATTGAGGCGAATCTGGCATACGTCGCCGACTATCAACAGCACGAGAAGGAAGCGCGTGAGCTTGAGAGTTGCTTCCCGGAGCTAGATCTGCTGGATGTCTCCTCGGTTCAGTGGCAGGGGGCCTCACTGCCGGAAGAGGAGAGTCCACCGGAAGCTGCACCGCTCCCTGAGGCGTTCGGTAGGGCGGTATACGACGCGTCCGTAGCGCCGAACGGGCGTTTGATGTTGCGCTTTCTCGCCAACCCTGCAGCCGGTTGGACTGTCGTCTCTGAGGATGGCGAGCCGGTCTACTGTGCTTCGAAATGGGAAGAGGTACAAAGACCTGACGCGGTTGGAATCGACTGGACAGCGGAGCGTCCTCCATCCGGCCTGTGGGTCCAGTGGCCCGCAGACGGTTCGCGCTCCTGGTGGCCCGTAGAAGTACTTTCGCGGGAAGCGCTCCTTCCGCCGGAGGAGCTGCGAAATCTGCCGTTGGACATCCTGATTCGCGTCCTCACATCGGCTCAGCCGTTGCATCGGGTCCTTGCTGCCGAGATTCGCCGCAAGCGCGAGGCAAACGGTCGAAGTCCGGGGGGCGGAGTCATCACCGATCCGCATAAAAAAGTGGATGTCTCCGGCTTTTTACTGCAACGTAGCCGGCGCGTCGCAGAGGCGATCGAAGCGGTCTGCGGTCGTGTCGCCAGACCAACGCCGAGCGAAGCGTGCCTGCATTGGAAGATTCACGGCCCAGTCGGGATAAAGAGTCTCGTCAAAGGAGTGGTGAACGAAGCCAAGTCGTCGGAGGAGCGGGCATTCCTCCTCACGGAGCTTGCTCTTGCCCTGAGCAGAGTCAATATCGAGACGGCTCCCGGTGGGCTCAGCCAAGCGGTGGTCCGCGCGGCACTCTCTGCCGTGATCAGCGAGATCCGGGCCGAAATTCCGCCGGGAGAACTCGCAGGTGTTCCGCAGCTCTCGCAGTACGTCGAGCGAGCCTTCGCGGAGGTCGCGGGATGACCCGCTCGTTCGCGTTCAATAACGCAATCAACCTTCACGTTGAGCGCCGCATCTCGCCTGAAGATGCTCGCCGGCAGACGAACACCGCCATTGAGATCCTCCGCCGATTGCGTGAGCAGCCGGGGGTTGTTCTTGCTGATGAAGTCGGCATGGGGAAAACGTTTATCGCTTTGGCGGTTGGTGTTTCAGTAGCGCTAAACGATAGGAAGAGGCGGCAAGTGGTCGTTATGGTCCCACCGTCGCTTAAGGAGAAGTGGCCAAGGGATTTTGACGTTTTCCGCGAGCGCTGCCTTCCTGCCGCCCTTCGGGAGATGGTCGCCGCCGGCTCAGCTGATAGCGCAGTAGCGTTTCTGAAACTCCTTGATGATCCGGAAGAGCGGAGAAAGAGCCTCGTCTTCGTTACGCATGGGGCGATGAGCCGGGGGCTCACTGATAGGTGGGTGAAATTGGCCCTCATACAGAAAGCGCTCAAGGGGAGACACGATACCGAGGGACTCAAGCGAGCGCTGGATCGCGTAATGGGGCACCTGATCCGGAGTGCGTCCGAGCGTCTCGATGGCCGGGGCCTCTGGCACAAGCTCTTGGACGCGGACGCTTCCCGTTGGCTAAGAATCCTGCAGCGCGAAGGTATAGACCTCAAGAGCGAAGATGGCACCGCCCCTGAGGATGACCCGGTACCGCAACTCATCGCCGACGTGCTTTCGGACATGCGGGCAGCAGACACCAACGCGGTTTACGACGTCCTTCAGGAGATTCCGCTTCGGCAGTCCAAGAACATGCCAGAACGTGTGAAGGACGCTCGGCAGGTCATCCAGGAGCAACTCGTTCCGTTATGGGCGCGGTGCCTCGGCAGCATCAAAGAAAAGCTGACGTTGCCCTTGCTCATACTCGACGAAGCGCATCACCTCAAGAATCCTGAGACGCGCCTAGCCTCTCTCTTCCACGACCATGAAGCCGAAGCTGACGCTGCGGAGCTCGGCCATGGCAGCCTCGCCGGCGTTTTCGAGCGCATGCTCTTCTTGACGGCAACTCCGTTTCAGCTCGGTCACGAGGAACTATGCGCGGTTCTGGACCGGTTCGCGGGTACCGACAAGTCCGGTTTCGCGGCTGGAGCTGCCGGCCAGACCGCCTATCAAGTGCAGATGAAGGGGCTCCGCCTCTCATTAGACCGAGCGAAGGTCTCTGCCGTCGCCCTCGATCATGCTTGGGGGAAGCTCCGAAGCACTGACCTCCTCTGCAACGGAGAGCCGGCAAGTTCGGCTGAGCAGTGGTGGGCAGGAGTGGAAAGGGGTGAAGCGCTCACTAACACGGCAAAAGAAGTACTTGAGCGATTTCGGGCCGCGCAGCGCGACCTTCGAGACGCAGAGGAAAAGCTCAAGCCGTGGGTCATTCGGCACCTGAAGCCCAGGCAACTTCCGGCCCCCTTCGAAAGCATTGTGCGTCGCGAGCGTCGGGCGGGAGAGGGAAACGGGGATCAAAGCGGCATTGGGTTGGGCGCCGAGGCGATTCTGCCGTTCCTGCTAGCGGCTCGGGCGAGCTTCCACACTCCAAAGTCGAGGCCTGTGTTTGCCGAAGGGTTGGCTTCCAGCTATGAGGCGTTTCTCGATACAAGACGGCGCAACCTGGGGCGCACTGGCCGGCTGACGGACGAAGATGACGACGGCTCCTCGGTTACGCCACCGAACGTCTCCTCGTGGTACCTCGATGAGCTTGAGAGACTCCTTCCCGGCGGCGACTGGCGCACGTCTGCTTCGCACCCAAAGGTCGCTTGGACGCTCGAACGGGTCTTGTCGCTTTGGCGGCACGTGGAAAAGGTCGTCGTGTTCTGCCATTACATTTCGACCGGGAGAACGCTCCGACAGGTGATCTCCAATGCCATCCGGGCGGAAATCACGGCGATGGCGGCAAAGAAGCTTAAGTGCTCTGAAACGGCCGCTGAAGACGAGATGGAGCGCATCGGTAAGCGCTTCTTCGACGTCGATTCGCCGCTGCGAGCGAGTCTCGATGAGCTGGTCCAGGAGATCATTCGCCCATTTCCGGCTCTCGCTACGCCCGAACGGACTGCGACCTTGACCGAAATTGTTCGCCGGAACTTGCGCACTCCGGCATTTTTGGCTCGCTTCTTCCCTTTGGAGCAGGAGCAACTCGGCCGTGGTGCGGTTCTCGATGCTCTGGAGAACAAGGACCAATCGGGACTCAGCCTTCGCTCCCTCATTGAGCGGTTCTGCGACTTTCTTGAAGATCAATGCGGTGAGCGCGACAGGGAATCCTACCTCGGCGCTCTGAGCCGAATTCAGGTCGGATCGCACGCCGGCACAGACGTTCGGGATTCATACTCACCGGAGGAGCTTGAGGACGCTGATACCGAGAGTCTGATGCCTAATGTGCGGCTGGTGAACGGTCGAACCCGTTCTGACACGCGGCAGCGGCTCATGCTCGCCTTCAACACGCCCTTCTATCCCGAGGTCCTCGTTGCGAGCAGTGTGCTGGCAGAGGGCGTCGATCTCCACCTGAATTCCCGGCATGTAATTCACCATGACCTTTGCTGGAATCCGAGCACACTTGAGCAGCGCACCGGGCGCGTCGATCGCATTGGCTCAAAAGCGGAGCGCTGCGGTCTTTCGATTCAGGTCATGCTCCCGTTCATCGGGCAAACACAGGACGAGAAGATGTACCGCGTCGTGATGGATCGCGAGCGCTGGTTCCAGGTGCTGATGGGAGAGGATTACCGGCTCGACCTCGAATCTACCGAGAAGCTCGCCGAACGCGTGCCGTTCCCCGAAGCCGCTGCTCGGGCCCTCGTGTTCGACCTATCCGTACCGACACCCGTACAAGGTGAAAGCGTCGTTTGAATCCGCTTCAGGACGATATTGTCACGAAAATACAATTGTTTTGATTACCCGCCGGTAGTCGTTAGGCTTGATCGGGAGTGACTCGGCGGAGAGGGGCGATGAGAAAGAGTAAGTAGAGGCCGAGTCACTTTCGATCAGGAGACTTGAAGGAGGCCGTTGATGGGGCGGACGGTTATGGAAGTTGAAACGGGTTTTGATACCTGAATCGTCTCCGATCGCGGCTGAAGATGGGGCAGGGTTCTGCTAAATAAGACGGAAACGGCTGGGTTCTGGCTCGACAGAACTCCGTTCTCGATGGGAGAGGACCGTAAACGGTATTGAATGCGAGCGCGCAGGCGCAGCGATAGCATTCGCATGCAAGAGCATACGGATTCGGTCGAAGTGGCGAATCGCAACTCATCCTCATGAGGTATCGATAAGGGCGAGTCGTAATGCGAGTTGTTGCGCCGTCAATCGCGCGCAGATAACCATCATGGATCCGCAACGCGGACAGAGCCACGTAGCCGTGCTTTGGATGGCACTTTGCTGCGATGACATATTGAGCGGAGCACTGCCATGCAGTTGACGGCACAACGGAAGGAGGTGCGCACGCGAGCGATTTGCCAGAAACCCGAAGTAGCGGATGCGGACGAACCCTCGGGGAAGAACGTGCTGGACAAAGCGTCGCAGGAACTCTATCGCGGTAAGCGTCATCTTTCGTTGTTTGTTGCCGTGCGCGTAGTCCTTCCAGCGGAAGGTCACGGAGTCATCATCGACGTTGAGTAGCCGATGATTGCTGATGGCGACGCGGTGGGTGTAACGTCCCAGGTAACGGAGCACAGATTCGGCGCCGCCGAAGGAGGGCTTGGCGTAGACGACCCAGTCTTCACGAAACAAGGTTCTGAGAAAGGCTGCGAAGCCCTTCGGGTACGCCAGTTGTTGTAGCTCGCCTTTCAGTTGGAAGAGTTTTCGACGGAAGGCGCGTTTCAGTCCAGCGACGAACTTGCCGCGGAAGACGCGGCTCAACACCCTGACCGGTAAAAAGAACGGATAGCGCGGGTGTACCCAGCTTTGATGATCTGCGCTCAACCCGCCAAACGGAACGACACAGTGCACGTGCGGATGCAGCATCAGGTTCTGTCCCCAGGTATGAAGAATGCTGAAGAAACCGATCTCTGCGCCGAGGTGCTTTGTATCAGCGGCGACTTCGAGCAACGTCTTGGCACTCGCGGCGAACAGCAGATTGTAAAGCAACGCTGCATTCTGCCGAACAAGTGGATTGAGCTGATGAGGTAACGTAAGCACGACGTGAAAGTAGCTGGCATTCAAAAGCTCCAGTTCTCTGGCCGTCAGCCAACGCTGGCGTGCCTGTGCTTGGCACTTGGGGCAATGCCGGTTCCGGCAGGAGTTATACGAGATGGCCTGCTGCCCGCACCGAGGACATGCATCGAGATGGCCGCCCAGCGCGGATGTGCGGCAGCGGCCGATGGCTCGCAGCACATTCAGCTGTTGATAGCTAAGCCATTTTCGATGGCGGTCAACGAAGCGCTCGCCCTGCTGTTGAACAATGTCGGCCACCTCGAAGGTGGGCCGGCTCATTCGGGTTTACGAAGTCTTCGCGAAAGCTTCAGTTGTGCCGGCCGTGTGACCGCGATCTTGTCTAAAGGACTCGTTGCCGCCTGCAGATGTTTTTCGGATACGTGCAAGTAGATGGTGGTCGTTTCGATATCTTTGTGGCCGAGCAGCACCTGAATGGTCCGCAGATCCGCGCCCGATTCGAGCAGATGTGTGGCATAACAATGGCGCAGAGTGTGTGGCGTAACATGTTTTTCGATCCCGGCACGTTCAGCCGCGTCCTGCACCGCCTCCCAAATCACCTTCGGTGTGATGGGCTTATCTGCGCGCCAGTTCTTTACGGTGCCTGGGAATAAATACGTCTTCGGCCGCATCCAGCGGTAATACTCACGCAGCGCCTGCAACAGCTTCTGGCTGAGCGGTACATCACGGTCGACACCACCTTTGCTTCGCTCGAGCGAATCATCATGCGCTTGCTATCAACGTTGGACACTTTCAGCCGGCACAGCTCAAGGCGCCTCAGTCCGGCCGAGTACATCGTCAGGAGCATGGTGTAGTGAAACAGGTTTCGCGCCGATCCGATCAGCCGTGTCACTTCTTCCACGCTCAATACCACTGGCAGCGGCCGTTCGTGTTTCGGGTACGGCAGGTCCTGCTTCATCTCGCGCCGCTTCAGCGTCTTCACGTAGAGAAAGCGCAACGCGGCCACGTGATTGATGACCGTGCCGACGCCCAGCTTCCTCTCTTCCAGCAGGTGGACTTGATAACGTCGAATGTCAGCCGGCTCCATGTGATCCAGCCGCTTCTGAAAATAACGCCGGAAGTCTTCAACCGTTCCCAAATAAGAGCGCATTGTGCTCTCGGCATAGTTGCGACGCACGAGTTCTTCGCGCATCTGCTGCATGATTCGTGTCATAGAGAACTCCTCTACGACAGACTGTATGTTCCTGGGACCCTCACGCCGAAGGCGTCCGCCGCATCAACGGCTTCGTTCTAGTCGGCCAGCGGTTACCTATTTGGAGTTGATTCTAGGAAACGGCCGTAGAGCGAGCTTAAATCAACAGAAGCGGTCCAAATAGCTGTGTCGTTAGTTGCGAAAATCATCGGCGGTCAAGAAGCGGGCCAACTCCGCTGATACTTCAGCAGCCCTCCCGCCTCCGGGTCCGCCTCCCCTCACGAACGTAGCCACGGTTGATCAACGACAATTAGATTTCCCTGCCCGTATTGCCTCAGGAAAGAATGTTACCGAAGCGATAGCTGTCTCTGTAGCACCGGTGCAACGTAATCCGTTTGTTTTGGTTTAGCGAGAGAGAATCATCGAGCCGAGGGAAAGTGGGAAGCCTGCTCTTGGCTTTGCACTTTTCCTCGGCCCGTCGGAGCTGTTGGAATGTGGGAATCGCAACGCGATTTCCAAGGGCGGTGGAAAGGGTGGAAAACCTGATGTTGGTTTTCCCTGCTTTCCACGGGCCGTCATTTCAACAACTCTTCTTCTGGCTCTGTGATTGCCGGAATGTCGGGACCAGTGTCACCGCCGGCGCCCAACACGAGGCGCCGTGCAATCTCCGTCCGCCACTGCTTAACACGACGCTGAAGGGTTCTCAACTGACCTGCCGGGAACGTGCTGGGCATGCGTGCCTGCAAGCGCTGAAACAGTTCCTTGGCTGTGGCGGTCGGTTCATCGGCAAGCCATTCCTGCACAAGAGACCAAACCGTTGCGAACGGGTCCGGTCTAGTACGCCATCGTGGCCCTTGGAAACGCTTGCGGTGTGTGGCTCGCACTTCACCATCGCGCCATAAGGTTTTCAAGCTTTGGAGGAACGCATCCAAGTCCTGGTCCTTCTTCTCATCAGCATTGCGTTCGCTGCGGCCGACTTCTAAGGCAGCGAGCCGCTGCTGTGCGAGCCGAATCTTCGCCAATAGTTGCACCGGATCCAGGACATCGAAGATTTCCTGCAATCGTTTCTTCGCCTCTGCGCTCACGTGATCGCTGGCGAGAAGACGCGAGAACGGCGTTGCCGGAACATCATGCCACTTCAGTACCCGTGCACCCTGACGTATCTTCGAGCGCAACTTGGACGATGGCTGAAAGAAGTTCACGTACAATCGCGCGACTTCATGCAAGTTGCTGAGCGCGGTCGCGGCAGTTACGCCTTCTAGTCGCCCGTATCCGACCAGCTTCCGCACCACTGCGCCGTTTTTCTGTTCAATCCACGCTTGGTCGTTCTTTTTGTATGCTCGCGACCGGATCATTTGGATGCCCCGTTCGGCGCAGTAAGCAAGTACCGTCTCGTTGATAAATGCGCCGTCATTGTCCACGTCTAAGCCCAACATGGGAAACGGGAGCTTGCGGCGAATTTCGTCGGCGGTCAATGTGACGAGCGTTTGTTCTCGGACTACCATGGCAGCCGCCTCCGTCCACCCGGAGGCAATATCGGTCAAAACGAGGCTATGGACGTGGTTACCTGCAACCGAACGACCGCAATGCGCAACCATGTCCATCTCGAAATAACCTGGTGGCGGGTCATTCCAATCCTCGTAGGTTCGGACGGCGATGCTCTTCCGAAGCGTCGTGTTCACGCCCCTTCTACGCCGACCCTGCCGGGCGATATCGCGTATCGGACGAAGTAACCGATCGATGGTCGCAGCGCTCATTGACAGAAGTTGCCTACGAATTTCGGGTGCAAGCTTGAAGTGGCCGTATCGTTCCATCGCCGTTATGAAGGTTGGGATAGCTTGCTTCAAGCGCTTCCCGCAAATGCGATCCGCAGCTTCCCACAGAACCGTTAATGCGCTGACTACTTCGTCACCATAAAGGCGGGTTCGAGCAGCCCTCGGGACATCTCCTTTCTCGGAACCGGGTACCGCTCTCAATGCCCGGATTGCGTGCTTCCGGTGATAACCGGTCACGGCGGCGAACTCGTCGAGGATCGTCTTTTTTTCATGCGGTGTTGCCGACGCGTACCTCACCGCCACCGCTGCCAACAACTCTCGCCTGGTCGCCAAGCTCAATTGCCTCCGCTTCTTGTTCCCGTTCATGCCAAGTCTGAACGGGTAACATTTTCGTGAGGCAACGACCACTCACCGGTAGCAAATCCGATGAGTCAATGCGACCGGGAAAAATAATCGTCGCCGAGTGGAAGAAATACTTGACGCCGAACACACGGTAAAACGCGCCTCTCCGCGGGGATTGAAAATCAACCCGGCAAACCACCCATTCTGCTTACTCATCGGCGCACCCGGAATGCCTCCAGTGCCAGTCTTCCCTCCAATCGTCCACCCCGTCCCAATCAAAGCATCCTTGATCCCCGTAGCGGTGCCCCGCTTGACCACATCGAGCATGGCCGCCGCAAGTTCCAGTGCCGTACGCTCATTCAGCATACGTACGGGAGAACCGCACACTTCTCTTACTGGTTGTTCAGTGTTCTCGTTCATTCGTCTGGCCACGGGTGAACAACCAAACCGCCATTGCCGACCGCCTGCAAGAACCGCGAAACGTACAGCGCCGTTGTGGCGATGTGAGTCAACAGCAGAGCTCGCCACCGTTCCGTAACGCTTCTTTTCCAAGCTGAACCGTGCACACTCCCTAAACTTCCGCATGCGGTGCCTGAGATACTGGGGCCGAAGAATGCGACCGGGATTCGGACAGTTGGAACGGCTGGCAAAAGAGAGAGCCTTCTTGAACATGCGATGGCAGAAGGTCATGGCGTTAGGGGTGAACGTACGCGCTGTTGTTGCCGCGGCAACTGTCTGGAGCCTGCTGACCCAGAACGCGGCGACGGTTTATGCCGACAGCCGTCTGGTTGATCCGAGAATACCCGAGGTTGTTAGCAGCGGCGGCAGGGTCCTCGCTCTCAATGGCGCTGGCGTAGGAACGAAATTTCTTATCCATGTCTATCTTATAGGGCTCTATCTCGAAAAGAAGACGACAGATGCACGAACTGCTATTGCAACCGACGAAGCCAAGCGGATTTCACTTATCATGCTGCGGAACGTCAGCCGTCAGCAGTTTGTCGACGCGGTCGAGAAGGGCATGGTTCGCAACTCGGGCCTTCCCATGCCTACCCTGCGTTCTCGACTCGATCTTTTGGAACAAGCGCTGCCGGCCCTCAAGAAAGGGGACAGGCTTGATTTCACGTATCTGCCCGGAGCCGGCACCGTGGTGCGAGGCGAAGGGCGAGAGCTGAAGATTCCGGGTAAGGACTTCGCCGACGCACTTTTCTCGGTATGGTTGGGCCCCCACGCGGATAGTAGCAGTCTTCGGCATGACTTATTGGGTGGGAATTAGCCGCGCCGATCTAGTGGTCGCAACAGAGCTGAAATGCGCCGGGTATCGCACCGCTAGGTTTACGCCCGTGCCGAACTCGCCGCGTTGAGTGTGGGAAGTGCGGAAAACGAGGAAGATCCTCCCTTCCGGGCTCTGTTGAGGGCCACCTTGAGCAAAGGGATCAAAACGATGTTTATCAAGCAGACACCGGGGGCGTATTCAATGCGTTCGTATTCCATGCCCAGCTTCCAACCATCGCCTTCTCTCAGTTGACGTGGGAAAAGGACAAACTTCTGCGAGTGCATCTGATGAACCAAGCGCCAGAACCGAAGGCGTGTGGGATAAAGTTTTACAGCTTGCCCCCAATCTGGAAACGCTCAGCTTGCACGCCAACACCGCGCGCTGCTAGCCTTTTTTCATCCTCGAAGCTCCGCCCCAATTGTATGCAAGCAACGGATGGCACTGCCCCAACGGCCGGACGCATCCCCAAAGTAACGCGCCGATTGTTCCAGGCCGGGCGAATGCCGGATCTGCAAGGCCGCGCACTCGCCCGAATGCGTCAACAGCTCCACTCCGCGTAGTCAGCTAAACCTGCGAACGTAGTTTCGCCGGGCGGCTCGGTACAAAGCTGGCCGCCCCGCTGCACGAGCTATTCGTCTGGTGTTTCCACTTGGTCCTGCGAGCGGATTCTTTCTCCACAGCGTAGGCAGACCATCTCCGCGCCCGCGACTGTGGTCTCTAGTCCTTCGTGCTCCAGAATGTACTGTGGCGCTTCTTGTGACATCGCCATGAGACCGCCACAACCCGCATGTTGACTGATATCGGTAACGATCCGTATAGTTTCCATGATTAACTCCATATTAGGATGTGAACTTAGCCGATGCGCAATCGAAAAAGTGATGCATGCGCGCGGCCGTTGCTAATGTCAGGATTAATTGCGAGTTCCAGGACAACAGCATCGTCCAACGTCACACGGTAATCTTCAACTTCCTCTGTCGATCCCTGCGGACTAAATGTCCACTGCTGGCGAATCACCTCTCTCCGCTCCCCTCCGGCAAAAGAACAGGACACAGTAAGTTCCTGCGTCCTTGCGAGCTGCGATTCCCTGAATACAAGTTGAATGTGCCTGATATTTGTTGGCCTGCCAAACGTGATTTGAATAATCTGTGGACCGGGCTTTCCGGCGTGCCACCCGGTTTCGCGATCGGGATAGAGCACGTTCTCTATGGGTGCGCCGTCCGCTTCAGAGGTCGTTCCGATCCCGGCGATTGCTTCAACCGCGAACCATTCATTGCTGGGAAAAGTAGCAGAGTTACCTTCGTGTCCCAAAATCGTTTTGCGCACTGTTTGTTCCCTGGGCTCCTACTGGCAGACCCCGCAGTTGTTGGCCCGTCCTGTTACACGTTAGACGCGGCGAACACCTATCGCATTGCACTCGTCTCGTACAAACAACTGATCCAGGGCATACCGGAGTCTGGCCAGGTCATCATTCAAGAATGTGTGCTGACAAGCATGCTTCTGGGTCAGCACAGATCTCCACTGGAAGATCCGGGGCATCCTCTTCCCTGTAACTCCTCGTTCGGCCGTGGTGTCTAGCATTCGTATTCGTCACGCGGCCCAGTATCGCGCCGTGCCTAACGCACCGAGGAATGTCACGCATGCACGCTTTACCGGCCCGAGCCTTCGGCTCGATTCTCATTGCGTTGGCCCTGGTCAGTGGGAACTTATTTGCGGACCCCATTCCGGTCCGTCACCCCCAAGGGTCCTCCCACGGCTTTCTTGCTCTGAAAACCCCGCCCGACTATCACATTTGGATTCTTCCAGGAACCTCACCGGCATTCATTCGCGAAATAGGTCCGCTTTATGAAGGCGGCCCGATCTGGCAGATTGAACAAATCAGCCCCGAATTCACGCGGTGATGCCGCCCGAATTATGGCCGAACTATGGAGTCTTCGCGGGCTTTCCTGGCGCGAGTGGATCAGACGAACATGTCACAGGAGTTGGGAGGATGAAGTATTCGGGCAAGCCGCCCGGCTTGCTTTCTATTATTTCTTGGCAGTTCCGCCCGCTGTTCTGCTCCTCCTTCTGCTGCTTAAACTTTTTGCCAGCACCGGATCTGAGTTGCGTAATACCCTTCTCGATTCCTTTCAGCAGGTCCTGCCGCCAGAAGTTTCGGCGCTCCTCGCTAAAACAACCAATGAACTGAACTCACGAGCCTCAGTGGGAGTTGGTGCTCTGTCGGCAGCAGTAGGCGCAGCATGGGCCACGCTGAACGGAACGTGGGCCATGATCGCCGGGCTTAACAGAGCTTACGGGATCAAAGAGAATCGGCGCTGGTGGAAGGTCGTGGTCATTGCTTTCGGACTGACGATCTCCTTGGAAGTCATCGGTCTGATCACACTCGGCGCAATGCTGTACGCCAGCTTGACGGGCAACATCATGCGTGAACATCTTGGACTGCATGCCCAGTCGCCCCTTTTCTGGCGTATGATCCAGTGGCCGCTCATCGTAGTGCTCCTCCTGTTCTCGTTTGCTTCGATTTATCGCTTCGGGCCTAACCTAAAAGATCGAAGGTGGGAATGGAGTGTACCGGGAGCGGTTCTAGCAACCGCGCTGTGGGTAGGCTCCACAGTTTTGCTTCGAGCCTATGACGACCACTCCAGCTCTTACCAGAGAATCTATGGGTCGTTGAAGCCAGCGGCCGTCCTTCTGCTCTGGTTGTATTTCACAAGCGCCGCGATCCTCATCGGTGGCGAGGCTAATTCGGAGATTGAGAAGGCAGCAGCGGAGGCGGGTCACGCCGATGTAAGGAGACCTGAAGAGAGACGTAGCGGCGGGACTGCTTCGCAGGCTTGTCGAGCGACTTCACTTTCCGGATAGCGCGTGGTCCAGGCACGATCACCGAAATGTCACGCTGGAGAGCGATAGAATGGGCCGCGCAGCGGCGGCGCGCTCGACGGCATAACGCACCACAGGCGGGGCTATGGCGCGAGGACAATTTTTGAAAGCGATCCGGGGGCTCCTCAGAGGCGCGACAATTTAATCTTGGCAACAGCTGATTTCCCAGTGATCATTGTGGGGGCAGCGCCTGTGGGTCTGACTCTTGCGGTCGGATTGGCTAAGCACGGTATTCGCTCCATCGTTCTCGAAAAGAAAACAAGGATTGACGAGCATTCACGAGCCCTGGTCGTACAGGCCAGCACTTTGGAGCTTCTGAACTCTTACGGCATGGCCGACGAGTTCATGCGGGAGGGCTGCTTCCTTCGCCAGATTAACTTGCACGACGTCGATCGCAACGCAGTTGCTCTCACAATGACCTTCGATGAAATCGCCGCCGAGACGGCCTATCCCGGAATGCTCTTGCTTCCCCAGGATCGTTTGGAACACCTTCTCCTGGATCGCGTGCTCAAAACAGGGCTCTCTGACGTGCGCTTCGGCCACAGGTTCGTGTCATACGCGGAGCGATCCGATCACGTAGTGGTTTCCCTTGCTGACAGTAGCGAAATTGAGACAACGATCAGTGGCTCCTTTCTCGTCGGATGTGATGGGGCACACAGCAGCATACGACGAGTTTGGGGCGAGAGCCTTAAAGGGAACACCTTTCCAATTCGCGTTTTTCTTCATGATCTGCAGATCCGAGACTCTGCCCGGGATGAGTTAGCTTTTCCGAGGTTCCATGTTACGCATCCCGCAATGGCCGGAGCAATTCGATATAAGCCATTCCACTGGCGTTTGATGGGCCCGATTCCAGCAGACGAAAGTGAAGAAGAAGCTCTGAGTAGCGACCGCGTGTCCAAACTGGTGGCGCGTCTGATCGGGCCGGGACCGTTCGAACAGAACTGGGTTGCCGCTTTCTCTATCCACGCTCGGATATCTCCATCGTTCCGGAAAGGACGAGTCCTGCTCGCTGGCGATGCGGCTCATATTAGCTCGCCGGCGGGTGGCCAGGGCCTGAACAGCGGGATGCAAGATGCTCAAAATCTCGCATGGAAACTCGTGTTGGCCTTGGAAGGTGGAAACACCGAACAACTGCTCGATTCGTACAACCAGGAGCGGCGCCCCGCGATTGCCTCTTTCGTTCTGCCAGCCACCACATGGGCGACTCGGATTGTCTTAACTGCTTCGCGCCGGCGTTTTCTCCCGATAGCACTGCGGGCTGCGAGGCTTGCCTTGCGGAATGGTCAGATTCGACGCGGCGCTGGCCGGCGTCTCGCGATGCTCGGAACCCACTATAGAAAATCTACACTGATCTTCGGAGAACGAAAATGGGCCGGCCGACGCGCCCCTGGGGGACCAACGCCGCAACCCACGATAGTCAGTTTTGGCGCATCCTCGCAGACGGTACAAGAACTTGAACGGGCATTGATCCAGCTGAATAGTGATCATAGATTACCGACGCTGATGATCCGCAATATCGGGGAAAGTGACCCGCTGTGGCGTCAATGGCGGGCACGATCCAACCTAGTTGCGTTTGTCCGTCCGGACGGTTACGTAGGGTGGGCAGCATTGTCGCCTACCGCGGCCGAAACGCTGACTGGAGTTTTGAAGGCGCTGGGGATGCTCGTCGCTGTGCAACAAGACCATCAGTGAAAGGTGCACCTGCCTTTAGCCATCCCGACGATTAGTCAATGACCGGTGGCTATCGGGAAAGTGTAAGTCAGATATGTAACGAGTAGTCGTTAGGCTTGATCGGGAGTGCCTCGGCGGCGAAAGCCGGAAGAACGCGAAGCAGTAGATGCCGAGGCACTTTCGATCAGGAGACTTGAAGGAAGCCGTTGATGGGGCGGACGGTTATGGAAGTTCAAACGGGTTTTGGTACTCGAAGCGTCTCCGATCGTTGCTGAAGATGGGGCCGGGTTCTGTTAAATAAGATGGGAACGGGTCGGTTCTGGCCCGATACAACTCAGTTCTGGATGCGAGAGGACCGCAAATGGCATTGAATGTCCGGCCCCAGGCGCACCGATAGCATTCGCATGCAAGAGCATACGGATTCGGTCGAAGTAGCGAACCGCAACTCATTCTCATGACGTATCGATAGCGGCGAGTCGTAATGCGAGTTGCTGCGCCGTCAATCGCGCGGAGATAACCATCATGGATCCGCACCGCGGACAGAGCCATGTAGCCGTGGTTTGGATGGCACTTTGCGGCGACAGCATATTGAGCGGAGCACTGCCATGCAGCTGCCGGCACAACCGAAGCAGGTGCGTACGCAGGCGATTTGCGAGGAAGCCGAAGTAGCGAATGCGAACGAACCCGAGGGGAAGAACGTGCTGGACAAAGCGCCGCAGGAACTCCATCGCAGTAAGCGTCATCTTCCGTTGTTTATTGCCGTGCGCATAGTCCTTCCAGCGGAAGGTCACGGAGTCGCCGTTGAAGTCGAGTAACCGATGATTGCTGATAGCGACGCGATGGGTATAACGTCCCAGGTAACGGAGGACGGTTTCAGCTCCGCCGAATGAGGGCTTGGCGTAGACGACCCAGTCTTCACGAAACAACGTTCTGAGAAAAGCTGCGAAACGCTTCGGGCGCGCCAGATCTTGCAACTCGCCGCTCAGTTGTAATAGCTTTCGACGGTAAGCGCGTTTCAGTCCAGCGACGAACTTGCCGCGAAAGACGCGGCTCAACACCTTGACCGGTAGAAAGAATGGATAGTGCGGGCGTACCCAGCTTTGATGATCTGCGCTCAACCCGCCAAACGGAATCACACAGTGCAGGTGCGGGTGCAGCATCAGGTTCTGTCCCCAGGTATGCAGAATGCTGAAAAAACCGATCTCTGCGCCGAGGTGCTTTGGATCAGCGGCGACTTCGAGCAACGTCTTGGCACTCGCAGCGAACAGCAGATTGTAAAGCAACGCTGCATTTTGACGAACCAGTGGGTTGAGTTGATGAGGCAACGTAAGCACGACGTGAAAGTAGCTGACATCCAAAAGCTCCTGTTCTCTGGCGGTGAGCCAACGTTGGCGTGCCTGTGCCTGGCACTTGGGGCAATGCCGATTCCGGCAGGAGTTATACGAGATGGCCTGGTGCCCGCAACGAGGACATGCATCGAGATGGCCGCCCAGCGCGGATGTGCGGCAGCGGCCGATGGCTCGCAGTACATTCAGCTGTTGATAGCTGAGCCATTTTCGATGGCGCTCGATGAAGCGGTTGCCCTGCTGTTGAACAATGTCGGCCACCTCGAAGGTGGGCCGGCTCATTCGGGTTTACGAAGTCTTCGCGAAAGCTGCAGTTGTGCCGGCCGTGTGACCGCGATCTTGTCTAAAGGACTCGCTGCCGCCTGCAGATGTTTTTCGGATACGTGCAGGTAGATCGTGGTCGTCTCGATGTCTTTGTGGCCGAGCAGCACCTGAATGGTCCGGAGATCCGCGCCGGATTCGAGCAAATGCGTGGCATAACAATGGCGTAGCGTGTGCGGCGTCACGTGTTTCTCGATGCCCGCGCGCTCTGCCGCATCCTGCACCGCCTCCCAAATCACCTTCGGTGTGATGGGCTTATCGGCGCGCCAGTTCTTGACGGTCCCCGGAAACAAATAGGTCTTCGGCCGCATCCAGCGGTAGTACTCACGCAGAGTCTGCAACACCTTCTGGCTGAGCGGCACATCACGGTCGACACCACCTTTACTGCGCTCAATGCGGATCATCATGCGCTTGCTGTCGATGTTGGAGACTTTCAGCCGGCACAGCTCAAGCCTCCTGAGGCCGGCCGAGTACATCGTCAGGAGCATGGTGTAGTGAAACAGATTCCGCGCCGATTCGATTAGCCGTGTCACTTCTTCAACGCTCAACACCACTGGCAACGGCCGTTCGTGTTTCGGGTACGGCAGGTCCTGCTTCATCTCGCGTCGCTTCAGCGTCTTCACGTACAGAAAGCGCAACGCGGCAACGTGATTGATGACCGTGCCGACGCCCAGCTTCCGCTCTTCCAGTAGGTGGACTTGATAACGTCGGATATCAGCCGGTTCCATGTGATCCAGCCGCTTCTGAAAGTAGCGCCGGAAGTCTTCAACCGTTCCTAAATAAGAACGCATCGTGCTCTCGGCATAGTTGCGACGCACGAGTTCTTCGCGCATCTGCTGCATGATTCGTGTCATAGAGAACTCCTCTCTCTACGACAGACTGTATGTTCCTGGCACCCTCACGCCGAAGGCGTCCGCCGCATCAACGGCTTCGTTCTAGTCTCAATGTGTTTACAAAACCGGGCCAGTTTCCAGTCCGCGGTCCCGATTGTCCTGCTTTGGTTTTGGGATTAGGGGCGGGCGCAGTCAGTCCAACAACAGAGTCGTCGTTTTCCGTCCTTTAAGCTTGAACAGCCCCACGGCTCCTCGACGGTGCCCTGCGGGCACAATGTTTCTAGCAAGCTATGGCAGAACTGAAAAACATGAAAACGTGGAGCGAGCATTTGGGACATTCCCGGCTGCGGTCATTCACGGATGAGAAAGGGCATTTCTGGCTAGAGCAGAACGCCTCGAAAGCTTCGAAATGGGCGAAGCTCGCGAGAGAAGGCCATGAGGTCGCGTGGGAGTTTGATAATCCAGACGGCTCCTACACTGGCCGGCTGCCCATTGACGGCGAGATCTATACCCCATCTGACGCTACGAAGAAGTTCCTGAAGGACTAGCGGGCTTCAGACAACGCTTTACGCTGCTTGCGCGTTTAAGATTTCAATCGATTCTGGCGCTTCAGAGTCTGTCTTCTCTTCACGGCCCCATTCAATAACCAGCTCGCGGCCGCACGATGGACACTTCAACGTACGCGCTTCAGTCTCGATATGACACCCGCAGAGGCACTCGAAACAAAACACAGACTTGAGGCGCATGACACCGGCCTGATTACGTGAAGGAAAGGCCGCCTACGCGGCCTCCCCTGTTTCGCGCTCCTTCGCGGGCCGATCAAGACGGGTAATCGAATAAACAACGATCTCCGTTTTCGGCCATCGCACCTTAACCGGACCTTCCGCTGTCTCGACGGTGCGGTCGTACTCGCGGTACTGCACCTCACCTTCGATCAGCAGGTGATCCCCTTTCCGAATGGTTTCGGCTGCTCTCACAGAAGTGCCGTACACGACGCAATCATGCCATTGCGTGTTGTCCTTCCATTCGTTTCCACTCTTGTAACGTTTCGTTGTTGCAAGTGAAAAACGCGCAATCTCTTTTCCGCGCTGTGTGGCTATTTGCTTCGCGTCAGCTCCTGTGAAGCCAACCAGTGTTACTCGATTCATATACATACAACTTGTTCCTTTCTCGTGTGGTTAATAGTCGTTGGGTGTTGCGCCAACACCCTCGAGGCCTCGCTGGCGAGAGCGGGGTAGCGAGCATTGGCAAGGTCTCTGAGCAGAGCTTTTTGGGGGCAGACCGTAGGGGGAACAAAAATCCGCAGGACAGAAGGCCTTGTGCGCTGCGAGGGCAGAGCCCTTAAGCCTCATAAAGCGGAGTCGTGTTGTAGTGATTGGTTTCAGCATCGAAGCCCTCCATTCGAAGGACATGAGAAAGAAACCGGCGCCCCTCGCGCCGCTCGATATGAATCACCAGGTTTATGAGATCCCCGATCTCGGCTTGAATCGCCCGATATGGAATCTCGACATCCGCGCGGAGCGCGAGACTGGCAAGCCGCGAAAGCGCCTGGCTTGCGGAGTTGGCATGCAGCGTTGAAATGGAACCGGCATGGCCCGTGTTTAGCGCGTCTAACAGGTCGAAGGCTTCACCCCCACGGACCTCACCGATAATCAGCCGATCCGGCCTGTGGCGGAGAGTGGCTCTGACCAGATCACGAATCGTAACTGCCGGCGTCGTCACGTTTCCGGCCGCATCACGAAGTTCCTTTCGCGCTTCGAATCGAAACACGTTTGGGTGATCGATCTTCAGCTC
Source organism: Bryobacteraceae bacterium (assembly GCA_036269275.1). Classification (GTDB taxonomy): domain Bacteria; phylum Acidobacteriota; class Terriglobia; order Bryobacterales; family Bryobacteraceae; genus Bog-105. The sequence continues at coordinate 51,782 of DATASJ010000126.1, forward strand.
CATCGTGTCTTCAATGACGCCGAGGCGCTCCGTCTGTGGAATAAAGTCCAGGAGCGCTTTCGTAAAAGTCGTCTTGCCGGTATCCGTGCCGCCGCTCACAAGAATGGTTTGCCGCTCCCGCACAGCTTGCGCGAGCTGATCCGCCAGATCGTGAGGAACTGCCTGCGCTTCCACCAGCTCCGTGAGTGTGAACCAGTGCGGCCGAAACTTCCGAACTGTAAGAGTCACGCCATATGGAGAGCACGGTGGAAACGCAGCGGCCACTCGCGAGCCATCAGGCAGCCGGGCATCCAACAACGGCTTTGATTCGCCGATATCTTCACCGAGGGAGCGGGCTATACGTTTGACCGCGGTCGAAAGGTACTTTTGCTCGATCCTGGCGTCTACCGGATGAAGTCTGCCCTCCCGTTGAATGAAGATTGCGCCGTCGCCGTTCACCATCACTTCCGAGATGCCCGGATCGGTGATCAGACTTGCAATGGGTTGCAAGAAGGGAAGGATCGTTTCAAGTGACATACGGGCGACTACACAGCAATCGAGTAGCTCTCGATCTCGTCCGGGGAGAGTGCGGTTGCATTCTGATGGCTACGCGAAAGCGCAATGGCGAGCTGTTCTTCGTTGTCGGTAAAGATTTGCGCGTCGTAACGTGGCCGCGATGTCGCTACATAAGCGAGCGTCTCGTCGATTAACGCGCGGCTTTTACTATCGGATGTATCGATATGGATGAATACTTGATCGACGGTCGCACCTTGCGAGGAATGGGAAGTCATCGCATACGCGTAATCGAGATGCTGGTTCTCTCGTAAATTCCAGGTGACCGTGCGTTCTGAGTCATCGAGCTGTACCCGGATATTGCCGTGCTGATCAAGGTAGGTGATAGTACCGAGATCACGGTTACTGACAGCCTTCTCCTTCCAAGGCGTGGTGAACTGAACGCGGTCGCCTTCGGCGAAGGAGCGGATTTCAGGTTCATATATGGACACACCCTTCAAGCGACCGGGATCGTAGGTTACGATCTCGCCGTTTGATTTCTTGACGGTGATCTGGTTCTGATCACTGTCACTGTTTAGCACCGTCGCATAGCTTTTCGGCTCAATTCCCAAAGCTTCGCTTCCTCGGAGATAACGAACGGAGTCGCCCACGTGATACGAGCTAGCGACCCCGCGATCCTCCCCAGTCACATCCTGGCGATTGATCAAAACTGGGATTCGATACGCGTCAGGCCCCAACTGGCCGGTTTCGCGCAACTCATCCCTGATCGCTGCGTTCAGCTCTTTCCGCGATCTGTTGTCGGGAGAAACCACAAGCGTTCCATCCGGCGTCGCGGCGTACGCACGCGCGATTGCTTCTAGTCGCTCCTGGCGATGCTCAACCGAATGAATCCGGTTTTGACTGGCGAGCATATCGACGCCATCCACAATTCGGCCCACAGCCATGGCTTCGACCACCTGGCGCAGGCCTTCGTCCTTCTGACGAACGATCTTTTCGAGTTTGGAGGTGTTCATGCCGGCATCCTGCAGCTCGGCAAAGATTCGGCCCGCTTCTACGGATTGGTGCTGCCGGATGTCCCCGATCAGGAGCACCCGATCCTGGGACTGCAAGGTCTGTAAAAAATCGCGCATCTGCTTGCCGGATGCGAGGCTCGATTCGTCGATAAAGAATAGCCGGGGCCGCGCATCCTCATTCCCTTGCCGCCCACGCGTGAGATAGGCTTGCAGGGTTTCAGAGTCGATGCCCGCTTCTTTGAGGCTCTTCGCCGCACGTGACGTGGGACCCAGCCCTTGAACCTTATACCCGTGCTCTTGGGCGAGCTCGCGGACTGCGCTGAGAGCCGTCGTCTTCCCGGTGCCCGCACCGCCTTGAATGCCGAAGATCTGATCTCTTGTCGCCAGAGCATCGTGTACCAAACGGCGCTGATCCTCATTCAGCTTGTCGCCATAGCGAGTCATCAACCCCGAATAGGAAACGGCAGCCAAGGGCTGCAATTTATCCTGTCCCGCGCGGACGCGCTCAATCGTTTCGCGCTCTACCTGGATCAATTCCGGAGTGGTGTATCGTGCGGCCGGTGCATTGGGCCGAATATGTTGAACTTCCAGGAAACGGCTCTGCTCTTTCTGCCGAACGAGCTCTGCTTCGACATCGTGAAGGCGGGCTTTGCCGTGCGTGTGCCGCAAGGCATCGCGAATAACCTCGAAGTGCTCAAACACCGCGCTCCGCTCCGAAAGGCGTTCCCTGGCAAAGCTCACCGCATGCTGTGATCGCTCCGCTGTTTTCTGGCTCGATGGTATTCGCATCTGGCGCTCCGATGTCTCCTGAACCACGCGTCCGGGCTGATTCCCAAACTCCTCGGCACTCCTTTTGTGGAGAGCACGCAACTCGTCAGGTGTCAGCTTCAACTTTTCATCGCGGTTCTGATGCGCAAGCTGCACGCGGTGCTCGCGGCCTACGGAACCTTTTTCCTCCATCTCGCGGTAGATTCTCGCGGATCGCTGGCTTTCTGCCTGCAAGTATTCGGGGGAATACCCCTTGATGTCCGGCGCGTGGTTCGTCCCCCGCTGAATTTGATAGCCGAGTTGCCGAAGCTCGTATTCGAGTTGATTTTGGTAGATGGCCGTCGACATGGACTGTACCTTAAACAGCTCGTACGGTTGCAGGGATCGGGCCTGTCCGAACCGATCCTCCGTCATATTGAAAACAACCACGTGGGTGTGCAAATGCGGTGCGGGATATCCATCGACCGGGCGCGCTGTATCGTGTTCGAAGGTGGCAGCTATCCATTTGCCCGTCGTCTCAGCCGGATTATTGCCCCCGAGGCGGGCCTGCACATACTTCTCGGTTGCATCCAGGGCCGCCCGTACTGCGCTTCTGTGTGCCTCCCGAACGCGTTCGTCCTCTCCTACTAAGGCAGTGAGGCTCACTGTCTTTGGGGCGTTGAAGGTCAGATCCCACCCGGCGCGGTGCCCGAGTTCTTCTCCACTCTGGGTCTTGATCGTGTCGCGGTGTTTGATGAGCTGTTCACCGCTTCCCGGATGCTGCCCTTCGGCTAAACGGTCAAATGCCTCTGAGGTCACCTCGCCCGGGAGCTTCAGCACGGGCGCGAGCTGGCCGTGCCATTCGCCGCGTAGTGTCCCGGCTTGACTGAAGTACGAATTCGATGCCGAGGAGTACTCCGAGCGGTAATAACTCTGCACTTTTCCGGTCGTGAGCGGCTTGGATATATCCAGCATGGGCTACCCCAGTCCTTCGATGCCGAGGCTGTTCTGGTTCTCAATGGCGTGTTTTCGGCTTCGCTTGGCAGAAGCCGGTTTGGTCTTCGTCGTTCTCGTTTCATCTGAGACTTCGGGATCGAGCGGGCGATGCTGGACCGCTGGGATCACACGCTCAATGAGGTCTGGCGCTCGCTTCTCCTTGGGGCTCGGACTGAACCGAATCGCCACAATGCTCTCCTGTTGAACGAAGTATCCATGCAGGTCGTTGAGGCCTTGAATTTCGGATTCCATGACTACCGGATCGACTACCCGTTCCGTGCTGTACGTTCTGTGCCGACTCTGGAACCAACGCGCGGGTTTGCTCTCTCGCACTCGCTCAAGCTGCGCCTTTCCAAGCAGCTCGCTGAGATGTTTGGCTGCTCGCGGCTCGCGCGTCCGAAGAACGATGTTTGTGTATGCCTGGCTGAGGATCGTCTCGGCTTTCTTTCCATAGAGAGCATCGAGCTGGCTCATCCCTTGGAACCCCAGAACGATCGGATTATCCGATTTACGTTGCTTGGTCAGAGCGGAATGTAACTGCGGCAATGCATTGAGCGAAGCAAGCTCGTCGAGGATCATCCATACGCGGCGTTGCCCGGGCTGCGGAGCACTGGCTTGCAGCTTCAAAATCAGCATGTCGAGCCACAAACTCTGCATCGGCCGAAGTGCGTCAATGGTGTCGGGAGTAGACGTAATGAAGATCCATCCTTTTCGGTGCCTCGCCCATTCCCGTACTGTCCAAGTCCGGCGCCCCTCGGCACGTGTTGGCATCATTCGCAGCGGCTTGCCGGCCTCGTTCAGGCTCCCCAAAATTCCAGCCCGTTGCGGTGCTGCGTTCTGTGTGAGGGTATGCGCGTGCTCCGTTCCCTTCACGCGTTTGTCGATCTCTTCGGGGTGTGCCATCCAATAGGCCAACTCGTTCACCGTCGGCTTGTATGCGGCGAGCAGATAGGCGAAGATTGCGCGGGTGTGAGTCAGGAAAAATCGTTGCAACGTCGGATCATCCGGAAACAGACCCATGGCAATCGGAGTCGCTTCGGGCTTCATCGTCCGCTTCGGCTCCGATTGGCCAATAAGGGCAACGCTCGTCCTTCGGGTTAAGCACCCAATCCCCACGCGATTCAGAGAAGAATTCCTGGATGTACTCGCGGTCCGGATCGAAGAGGATCGCCACTTCGCCGCGCGATTCGATTTGCGAAACGATCTGGCGGACGAGTGTCGATTTGCCCGTGCCAGTATCCCCCGCGATCTGGATATGATGGGCTTCTTTGTCGCGCGGGATGACGAGGTCGCGCCCGCTCTTTCCTGCCTTCAACCACTCAAGCGGATTGCGCCAATTATCGAGCCGGAAGCGCAGGCCGTCACCATGTGTTCGCCAGTTAAAGCGCCATCGACTAATGAGGCCAGGTCCGCGAAGCAGGCGCCCGTTGCGGGCTTCTTTGTTGTGGGCGCGGTCAAGAAATGAACCAGCCGCGACGAACATAATGAGGCAGATTCCGAAACCGGCCACGGGCCACCGTAGTGTTGTTCCAAGGCTCTGACCACGATAGATGTACCGCTGTAGCCACGTCGCAAATGCGCGCGGCTTCAGGGCCAACCGCTTCACTGTGACAGGACCGTTCGGGTGCATAATCAGATGTTCGTTTGCAAGGTAGGGACCAACGAAAACGACCTCAAAGGAGTTGCCGCGACCGTGCCTCGAGGGAAGGGTAGGGAGATCTGCAAAGAGGCTGGTCCGAACATAGGCCGCAAAATAAAATTGCTCGAGGGGCGGTGCGAACTTCACCCACAGCCGAATGAACAAAAACCCGCAGAAGAGTGCCGTCAATAGGCCAAGGAATCGGCATACCGGGAACCGATGAGGCCATTGCGGAGAAACGTCGTTCGTCATCCAGCAGAAGCCTCCGCCGCACTGGTAGGAATTGGAAATGCCGTCTGCGAGTGAAACGCGTGGATGCGTTGTTCAGCCAAGGCGTACTTAGTGGTATCCGCTCTCTCGAGGATCTCTTTTATGCGCTCGTTTGTGGGCTGCTTGCCCTCAATCAGGTCGAGGTGAAACCGCAACACGATCATCCGCAGGGCAAGTAGTTCGGACAGCAGCAGCCGATTCTCCGGCGAGCCATCAACCGCTTGCAGAAGCACTTGCCTGGACCACTCGCTTAGCGTCAAGCCACGCGCATTTGCACGCTGCCTGAGCATTGATTCCTCTTCGGGACTGACCTTCGCGGTAACACTTCGCGTTCGTGTCTTTGTTCGCTTGCGGGCGTACATTGAGATGCCGTTTCTTTCCTATTTGGATACGTTGCCCGCTGGCAACCAATAGTGAAAAACACCAATAAAAACGGTACGTAGCTGGCCAGCAACCTGGAAGGGGTGGCCTTTCGTGAAAATTAAGCCGGTGCGCAGCACCGTTACCGCCAGAGGCCACAACAGCCAATTCGCGAAGCGACACATTACTCGATCTCTGATGTGGATTTCGACTCGAAACAAATCTTGATTCTGCATCGAGAATACTCAAGCTTTCGCCTCAGACTTGCGCCGACTTCTCCCGTTTGAACGACCGGTCAAATCGCCCGCGCTTGGGTGATCTTGCTTGTAACTCTGAAAACCTTTGTCCGCAGCAAAGAGTCGCCTCAACGCAGACGAGACAACGTGGCTTGCTGAACTATCGCTCGCATACTGTCCATATGCTCTGAGCTCTCGGGCAACTTCGGGCCGGAGCCGAACTGTGACCTGTTCATCCGGCTGCTTATCTTCGGGTTGAATCAGAGGTGCTGGCATGTGTTTTCCTTTCACTCAATTGAAGGCTTGGTCTTCCCGGAAGTAGGTGATTGCTAAGCCGAGCGGGTTGTGGAGAATCAAGTTGTTCGGAACATCTGGATTGAAGCGGAACAAGAATTCTGCAGTCCAAAGTTCGCGTCGGGTCTCAGCGCCCGAGGAGTTGCTGAAGATCTTGTTGAATTCTACGCGCGCACGGTACGGTTCGGTTTGGAGTTCCTCGACAACGACATTACTGACAGTGACATCTACATCGTCATCGTCGCTTGCAAGGAACTTGGGTAGCCACTGACTACGCCGGTCGCGCGCATCGACGGAACTGAACAGAGCGCGGTCCAAGAAATACAAGCTGTTGACGTACTGCTGGGTTAGTGTCTTGTGATTTCGCGAGTAGTAACCGACCACGAATTGCGTGAGAAAATAGCGGATCTCTGGAGCCTGCGGCCTGTATACGAAATCGTGATAAGCGAGAGCATCTGCGCGCCCAACATCGTTGACACGGATAACCAGAGGTTTCACGTGTGTGGCGGCATTCGTGGCACGGGCCAAAGCCCAAGCCATGACCGCGATAACGGCGGCGAGAATGATCACCGTAATCTTCAGGGCAGTGTTGGTTGTGAGAGTCGAACCGTAATACTCGTATTCCTGCCGCGCGGCGGACTGAATCGGAGGTAACGAAGCGGGCACCGTGCGAGGCATCAAGCGAACGCTCCTCGAATGAATCCGGCCAGGCTGCCTGTTAGTCCGCCGCCCGCCGAGGCAGTGCCTTTTAATAGGTCACTAACGAAGCTCGTGACTTTGAAAATACTGAAAAAAAGACCGACATTGAGCATTCCAAACGGGACTAAGAGGGCGAGGAAATGCGCAAGTGTGTAATCGCCGTGGACCGAGTTCGTGAAGAAGTGGACAATGACATTCGCCCAAACGTAAACGAGGGCACTGGCAACCACGCGATAGAAGCTGTATTGGAGCATGAATTGAATCCAATTCCAGAAGAGCCAACTGACGCGCGGAACGATCAACCACGGAATGAAAAGCGGTCCCAAAAGATTCCCGATCCCAACAGCGATGAATCCGAGAATTGTGACGCCGAAGAGGATGCCTTCTACCAGAAGCATGTCGATAAGCACGCCCACATAAACGAACACCATCAGCGGGTCCATGACACTGGGTTTCTGGGACTTCTCCGTGGCGTCCTTGATCGCGGCCAAAAGGTTGTTTAGGCTGGACAGGTCAATGATGCCGGCCAACTGCCGCCCGGTATCTGGAAGAAGCTGATGAACGCTTGAACCAGTCCATGGCAGCGGAGTATTGTAATACCGCATCAGCAGCTCCGCGATCAGGAACATGGCGAAGAAATGAATCACACCCGGAAAGTCGAACTCGGGATGGTGACGCGAGGCGCTGTGAAGAGCCCATTTGAGGCCGTAGGTTACGAGCATGATGATGCCGATCGCAGTCAGAAGCTGGTTTCCCATCGACATAAAGACGGGCGAATCCGAAGCCACGAGATTGTCGATACTGGACGTGATCATCGTCACGTAATCGACGCTCCCGCTGTTGACGGGAATCGAACTAGATTGAGCTGAAGCATTCGCGGCAAACGCGAGGGGTAGTAACCAGAAAAGTGTTCGCATTCCGCTACTTCTTCGTTGGCTTGTTCTGCGTCGCGGGTGACTTCCCCCACCCGGTGAGAGCGTCGTCTACGTCCTTTTTCTCCTGGGGCGTCATTGGGCGACGAAATTCCTGAATCTTACGCTCGGCGACTTGCTCCTTGTGCTTCTCATAAGCGAAGTACGAAGCAATGCTGGCGAGCAGCGCAACGATGACGATGAGGATTTTGGTGTTCAGAGCTGTGAGCATTAGTGAAAAACCTCTTAGCAATTATTGTGATCGGTAATTAGAGATAGACTGCGCCGCGTCGCCCCACATTGGGGCTTCCGAGACCGAGTATTGATCGAGCTGGCCCACGAAGTTCATATGGTTCGCGAGAGCATCGCGTTGGATCTTATTCGCGATAATTTGCTGTTGAACCTCGCAGCTGTGGATCATCGTTTGGCTCCGGGCTTCGTTCACCGCTTGCCCGTTGGAAGCGTTGAGCATATTGAGCTGTTCGATCTGACTGTTGGTCCCGCTGCCGTCGTCGTTCTGAGAGAACCGGAGTCCAAGGAAGGCCAACTGGTTCAACGGGGTATTTAGCTGGTGTTGTGCGACGATCTGTAAGCACTTCGATGCGGAGCCGTCCATGGCTTCTACCGTCGCTAGGTCGGCCATTGTTGAACCGATTGCGGCTTGAGCATTGAAATACGGATAAGTGTTCATTGGGACGGTGGCGGCAGTCCAGGCCTGGGGCGCAAGTGCGGGGCCGCCGTTCATCATGCGCGGCCAGAGGACGGTCTCGCCATATCTGGTCGCGGTGTAGTCATTGACCGCGGGTTCAACGGCCATCATCCAGGCGGTACGTTGTCCCGTGCCAAAGCTCTGCGCCATGGCTCTAGAAAAGTTGTAGAGACTCATTCCCGTCGTGTAGATCTTTACGAGCTGGTTGTACTCCTGAATGATCTTTGCTCCAGTGCTGATGTCCTCCTGCCAGATGTGGCCTAGCGTGGCGTACGACGTCGGATCGAAAACAACGTCTCCGATGCCGAAAATCGCCAGCGCTGGTTGTAGTGGCATGAAGAAAAGTGCAATTAGTATTGCTGCCGTGGCAAAGGCGCCGCGTTTTCCAAAGACGAATCTGTTTTTCATCGTGAATACTCCTAGTGCAAAAAGCCGTGGTGTCGTAGAAATCTGTCGATAGCGCCGCCGAAGTAAATCAGAAGCGGCAGGATAATCGCGCCGAGAAAGATGCAAAGCGCGATGACGAGTGGCGATCGTCGCAACCGGACATCGTTACGGATCATTCGTTCTGTTCGTGGGTCCATCAAGAACCTCCCGTGTGCATGGAATCGAAAGCCGGAGCCTCGAGATCTCCGGTGAGCAAAATCTTGACACGCGTGCCCTCCCGGATGCTGATGGTGGGCATGCGGTTTAAGAACCGATCTAGTATTCGATCCGACGATTCGGCCATGCTCTGGCTCACTCCATTCCGGATTGAAACGGAAGGATCGTAGCCGAAGCCGCTGTAGCCATTCCCGATCTGCGCTAATCCGCCGATCGCACCGACGGCCAGACTGGCACCGAAAATCGAAAAGTAGTGATTATTAACTTTGTCGTGTAACCCCACTTCGCCAGCTTGCGCGAGCGCAGGAGGCTCTTTATCAAGCGGTATGGAATACGAATTAAGGCCAGGAATGAGAATGCGATGGAATGCAACCGCGAGTCGCTGCTGCCCGAAAGAGGAGACCTTGCTTGCTTCGCCTAAGACGCGGGCACCCTGAGGGATCAGAATGAGCCGGGTGCCCGGCAGGTAGACGTCCGTGGTGATCATGCAGTTCACCGGCCCAGGCGCATCGCCGTCGAGTCGATCTGTCAGCACCGCTTCCATAACCGTCCCCTCTGGTAACCAGTAGTTCTGCTGTGTTGCCGGATTGAAGTCGAGCGGCTGCCGTTGTTTCTGCCGCTCGGACGCGCCCGCCGTGCTTCTGGTCTCCCCGGCAGGCAGTCTCGACGTTTCCGCATTGACCGGGGCGGCGGGGGGTGCTGTTACTTCATGCGGTGTAGTCGGAGGCGCTTCCTGCCGGACGACGTTATCCGCAAACAACGATTGGTACGCTTGCTGCTCTTTTTGGGCCTGTATCTGAGATCGTTGCGCGGCTCCTTGCGCTTCAGTCCCACCGTACATCTGTTCGTATTGCGCGCGAGCTTGGGCTGCCTCCTGGAGTGCGGCGGCACGCTGCAGATCGTCCGCTGAGATTGAGGAGCCAGGGGGTAGCGCGGCTTGTGTTGCTGCGCGTGCTTGCTCAATCTGCTCTTGCTTCCGTTTGGCATCCTCCAGTAACGCCGTCTCCTGCTGTCGGAGTGTGTTCTCCATGTCCTGGATTTGGGCTGGCGTCGGGTTCTGTTGCAGCGCCGACTTCGACGAGCGATTGGTCCTGTTTGGCGGGGCGTGAGGGCCGGTGGCCACCAGATTGGCCATGACAATGACCAGGACGATGGCCATGGCGGCGAAGAACATCCATCGTTTATGCCGGTTCGTCAGACCGCCCTGCGGTAAGAGTCCCTGCGGATCAGGCAAGGAACGCACTTCGGGCTCGGGTGCCGAAGAGTTAGTGTCGGGCATTTAGCGGGGATGCTCCGTTCCGAGTCCGAGGGCGTCGATTTTATCGTCGAGTGTCCGAGTCGTCTTCAGAACCTGCTGTGCCATTGACAATTCAAAGCGGTCGAGATTTTCGGCGGTTCGTAATACGGCGGTATTTGTCCGTCTGAGCTCGATGTCGATCAGGTATCGAGAGAGAACGAATCCGGATATAGAGCTGATCCCGGTCCAAAGAAGCGCCGCGATGGCAATCTTGCCTGAGGTGATCCGCAAGGTCATTAGCCGTTGCTCTCCCGGTGAAATTTCAGCTCGCTTTTGCCGACACGAAGATAGCCGTTGTCAAGGATCTTCGGAATTGTGTACCGGCTCGTCTTTTCGTCGAAGTCGTACTGAATGAGGCTCGGTTTGCCATCCTTCACTTCGTACACGGCTGGAGCTTCCTGCGGAGTAGCTTCAATGTAAGTGAAGCGGTCATCGTGATAGATGGCCGTCAGTCCGAACGGGTTCTTTGGAGGAACCGTGTATTTGTAGTCGTGCTTGATGGTGGAGGGATAATTCGCACGGAGCTCAGCTTTTTCATGCTCAAGCTCTTTCTGGGCTTTCTCGTGCATTGCCTTGAGTTGCTCTTGTGCTTGGTCAGCCGCCCTTTTGAAGCCTTCAATGGCGTCCGCACTGACGAAGCGCGGTTTGTCTTTCATGGCAACAATCGCACTTTGGTCGGCCGGGTCTACAAAGATCTTGAGATCGGCGTGGGCATTCTGGGTGCCTGATATCTCCGTTGCTAAGAAGCTGTAGACGTTCCCACTCGCCGTTATGAGATTGATGTTCGTGCGGCCACCCGCCTTCGCGGGTTTCACATAGGCAAGATTACCGGTCCAGTTTACCGGCCAAAATTCTTTGTCGCCGCAGGTGACCTCCAAAATTGATTCCTGCTTGGGAAGCTCGATCAAAGTTGTAAATCGCACTTCCGTGGAGATTGGAACGATGTCAGTGTCGTGATAGGCGACAGTACGACTGACAATGCTGGGGTCTCCTGCAATCGTTTTCACGTCTGCTGCGGTTCCGGGGATACAGAACGCGCAGGCGAGTGTGCCGGCTACTGTAACTCTGAGTAAAAGCATGTTGGTTATTCCTCCTAACTGGCCTCTGCCGCCAGAACTTCGAACCCTTTCTGAAAGCCGTGCGCAGCTATGGCTGCATCGCGGCGTGTGTTGTCGAACGGTGAATTCGTGTATTGCCAGTAGGCGCAAGGATCGAGGGTTACGTTGAGCACCTTCGAACGTTGATCGCTCTTAAGCAGAAACTGACGTTTTGGGATGAGCGCTGCAAACAGCTCTACTTCACGGTGATTTAGATGAAAGATCCGCTGGTATGCGCCGTGATCCGCTCCGGGATTGGCGAGGAGAATCTTCGTGGGGCAGACCTCGTTTACAAGGTCCAGAATGCCAGCGAGCTCCAGGTCCGCGGCCGACTGCGTGACAAGTCCAATTCCCCCGTTATGTTTTCTCCAGGTCTTTCCCGCGCTCACCAAGTAAGCTCTCGCGATATCGTTCGCTAGAAAGCGCCACACTTCGTCAGCCCATAATTGCTTGTAGGTGGAGGCAAGGGTAGCGTCATAGACAATCTGGCTGATGCGCTGAAAGATGTAGAAGAGCAGTGGTTGCAGTACTTGAGGGTAGAGTTCGTCTAGGCCCTGGAAATCGAACGTTTGGAACTTCGCAAAGGTAAGAGTGTCTTCTGGGTTGTCGAACAGAGAGCCATATTGCCCCGTTCCCACCCACGCATGAAGACTGTCTGCCAAATGTCGTGGAAGTCCTGTCGCTAAATTGCCAAGCGTACGGTGCTCGGCGTCAAGCACATACATTCCTTCGATTGCTTCAAAGAGCTCGCGATCATCATGGCTTCGCGGATTGCGTTCACCACCCGCTAACAGCAAACGGACAAATGTGAAAAGGAACTGCAGGTTATCGGGGGTGTTGGGCAGTACAAACGGGTTGATGCGAAAGGATTGCTTTCCGTACCCGAATTGCATCTCGACGTAAGACCCACCGTGCTTGCGTGTAATTTGGCGGTAGCTGCCGCCTAAGTCTAAAATGAATGTACGCGGTGCGTGCTTCTGTGAATGGTCAATGAACAGGTTCGTGAGGACGGACTTCCCTGAACCTGGGGCACCGAAGATCAATGCGCCGAGCTTGTCGTCGTCGTGGAGGTTAAAGTAGTACGGCGTCTGGTGATCGGTCTCCAGTACAACCAAGTGCTCTTCTCGCAGATGGCGGTTGACCGTTTCTCCTTTATGCGGTGCGTACAGAAATGAGAGATCGGCGTAGTTGCCACTCAATAGCCAAGTCCGGCGCAAATTAAACGCATGATTCCCCGGAGTGATCGAGAGGTACGCGTTGAGCGCGTTGTAGGACTCGCGAATTAGCGCACCTTCGTAATTGCCGACTATTTTGATGACATCGGTTGCCGTGGCCTGTAATTCTGTTCTGCTCTTCCAGCCGTACAGCACAACGGTGAGCGAGAACTCTCCGAGATACTCACCGTCGTTATTAATGCGCGCGAGAGTTCCATCAAGGTCCTCCATATCGTTGAGGGCCGATTTATCTGCTATGACGTTTTCCCGTTTCCCGCGATTCATCACCATGCTGATGACCGAGGGGATATCGGATACCCATTGCGACCAGTAGAAGTGCTTTTGTGCTCCTCGGATGGCGCTGTTCGCAGTCTCATTGGATACCCGCTTGAGTTCAGTGCAAATGATGAAATTGGATTCCAGCGTCAGTAGATCTCGCAGCACGTTTGGAAACGTCGTACGGGGCGGCTCTTTGAGAGACAGCACGTCGACATAAGCCTCACCTATTCGAAGACCGTCGCGTGTGCAGACGATCGGCGAGCTCGCGATGTAGAAGTCGAGGTGCGAATCGTGGAGAAGACGGTCTGCTGCTGCAATATCGGGATCTAGATTTGCAAGAAGCCGGAAAAACTGAAACGCCTCGGCCTTCGGCAGCTTGCGGATACCCAAGAGATCGCCAATATTTCGGATGAAGGAGTCCGTTTGCGCGACGAGCGTCGCGCGGCTATGTTCCAGAGAATCAGCGAATACTCGCAATACCTTCTTTGTGGAAAGCGCGCGTTTGACCGTTGAACTCTCGTGCATCGGCGGGCGCTCAATAAGAATCACGTAAACGAGTCGAAGCGTGTACAGGCCTGGCGCCTTTGATTGCAAGTGTGCGTTGCGGTCTGAGATTGTCTTGCGAATGATCTCCGGCCCGTAGTCGCCTGCGTATTCAATCGAAGCGCGGTCTTGTTTGAGAACGTACTGGTATACCCGAAAGCGCTCATCGAAAATGCGCCAGGCCTGCGCCGCGCGCTTGGTGTACGAGTCAAGCGCGTCGTCCGTCAGGCACTCGCAATCGATGCCTTGTACCGCGAGGGCAATGCCGAGCTGATTGCCTTTCGTTAAGAACACGTGCTCATCGATAAACCGATGCGGGGCGAGAACCGCGTTAGCGGCACCTGCCGCACGGTGCTGCTTGAGAAACCTTGGTAAGTTGACCACTACTCCGGCCTCCGCTTCAGTACCGCCCAGAACTGTTCGCGCTTCAGGGGATCGTAGAGCGTCTTGCGCTGTCGCACTTGGTTCATCACCTGAAAAATATTCGGATCGATCCGCGTTAGTCGCCTGCCGATTGCCCAGAGCGCCACAAAGAGGGCCAGCGCCGAGAACTTCGGCAAAAAGCCGTCATTCGCGCCAACGATCACCGAAAGGAGAAAAGCCAAACCGGCGAGCTTTCTATCGATCCCGATGATGAGTAAGGGTTTGTTGAGTGCCCGTGCACCAGGCTTGATCGCCAGAGGCATGGATCAAAGACCTTGAACCCAAGTGATTATGGGCGACGCGAATAGCGCGAAGATCAGACCAAGAAACAGACCCGATACCTTCGCGATAGTGCCGGGGCCGCCGGCCATCAATCCAATTCCGCAGATTATGCACAGAATGATGCCGAGCCATTTGGCAATGGCTATCATCTCCGTAGCTATGCCCTGTGCCGCCTGGCCGAAAGAACTTGATTGAGCAAAAGCTAGGGTTGCGCTTGCGCCTAATATCAACAAGCAGCGCCCGAGGTGCGGTGCCAATCTCTGCAAACCAATGGAAAATCTCGTCATGAAAACTCCTTTCTGAATCTCTTCGCCCCTCTCAGGGATCTGCTGGGCTCTACTTTCAGCGAGGGTTCCCAGGACCGAAATCCGACAAGATTTTTTTCTTTTTTTCTGAGGAAAAATTGTGGATTGAGGTGCTATGCTGATTGCGCGACATCTACGCGGTGCTTTTCATGTCGTCAACTGCTCGACCGGAATACCTAGACGCTGGCCAGACTATCGACCAGAACTTCTTCTGGATCCGGCCTGTTGATGAGAATGGGTTTGAAGTTGATCGCCGGTTTGTAGAAGCCGCTCATCAGAGGGCCCGAGACCTCCGCGCGTACAGAGCAGACGAGCTGCTGGATGATGCTGTGCGGGCAGAACTTGTGGAAGCCGCGGTTTACGCCGCTTCGCGAGCGACGCGAAACGAGCCTGTCCGCGACGCCAAAAGATACCTGTACACGACTTTCGTTCGTCTTGTGGACGAGCGTATCGCGAAAGAAGCGTTCCTAAGCCACCAACCCCCCGAAGAATTAGACCAGCTATCAGTTCCCGGTGCATCCGTACCGCCTAATATCGAGCGACGCATCTTGTGCGATGAAATTCTGGATGCAATGGAACCCGAGGATCGCTGGGCTTGGGAGCGGCGAGTGATTGGATACGAAGTTCAAGAGATTGCCAGCGAACTGAATGTCACTGCCGATTGTTTGTCGACACGGATGAGGCGCGGCCTAAGGGAAGCCGCACGCATATTGCGCCTCAGGCCTGAGAGACAATAACGATTCGGAATGGCGGACACATCAGACTCTTCAGCAGAAGAGCGTCATCTTCTCGATCTTCTTGCAAGATCGGCGCTTAACGATTATCCAAACCCGGAGCGAGTCGGCTGCCCCGGTCAAGAATTCCTCCAAACTCTTGCATTAAATCGCAAGTCAATTCCATTGAACGATCCCCGACTCGATCACGTCGTACACTGCTCGCCGTGCTTTCGTGAATTAACCGAAGTCAAGTCTGCTGCAAAGTCACACCGGCAAAGAGTTTGGATAGCTTCTAGTGCCGCAGCCGCTGTTGTCGTAACTGGCGTGGCGCTCTGGGGCACTGGCACTTTAAAACGTATCCTGCCGTCGAGTTCTGGCAATTCTGTGCCGATTCTGGCCCAAATTGATTTGCAGAACAGGGCCATGACCAGGGGTGCCCCCACAACCTCTCCGAAGATGGAGCCGATTCGGATTCCGAGTGGACCGCTTAAACTGTCGATCCTCCTCCCAGTCGGAAGCGAACCAGGCATCTACCAGCTGGAAATATTGAAGGATGTTGACAAACCTCTTATCACTGAATCGGGGCAAGCGAGCATCATCAACGGAACCACTACGCTGAACGTTTCGGTGAATACGTCGTCTCTGACTGCTGGAACTTATCTGCTTGGCATTCGTCAGCCGCCATTAGATTGGGCTTTCAATCCGATCAGAGTCGATTAACGGCCTTGTCACCGCTCGCGCGATCCGCGCTGTTCGCTCACGCGAGGACAATCACGGACTAGAGAACAACTGGACTCGCGAACGCAATGGCGTAGCAGGCCGAGGCAAATCCGCGTGATCTGATACCCTACTTGGTTGAATCGCAGCACTCCTGCACCTGGAATTTGAGGGAATGCCTTGCAATGGGCTGTCATCCGGTTACGAGTTCGGCTACATACCTGGATTCTTGGCGCCTAGTGACCTGCTCGAAGAATTGGCGGACCTCTACTCCCGTCATTATGGTCATTGGAGTGCGAATGCGCCACCACCATATAGACCTGGCGGCCAGGTGAAGCTCAGTGTCAAGCTCCTCCAAGGTTGGCTGAAGACAGATTCGAGAATATCCTGGGCAAAAATTGAAAACCAGGTTATTGGATACGCGATTTCTATTCAAACGAATTACGGTGAGCGAGGCTTGATCTCCTGGGTGACGCAACTCGTCATTCATGAGGACCATCGGAAGCGCGATGTCGCGAAGAGACTTCTCTTCTCGATATGGGGGATGTCGGACCATTTTGCATGGGGTTTGCTTACCGCAAATCCGTACGCTGTTCGGGCGTTGGAAAAAGCCACGCGAAGACGCTGTGATCCAAAGAGAATCAAAAGAAACGCTCTCAAATTGAAGGCAATCGGGGAGAAGCGAACGACCTACGTCAAGAAAAACACGGCGATCCAGGTAAACTCCAAAACTTCAATCATCGACACGAACTTCTTTCTCGATCACTCCGAGTTGCCGGACATGTTACTTAATGCCCAAAAAAACGAGCGCTGGGTGCTCGGCGAGCTTCCAGAAGGTTGGGAATGGCTCGCATTCACCTTTCACGATCAGGACGAGATTAGGCTAACAGCGAACGAAATAGAGGAAATGATTAAAGCCAGCGATCAGGTTACCAAGCAGGCATACTCCCGAATGGCAGTGGATGGCGAGCATCTATGGGCCAGGCACGAGGACATCGAAACGCCGCAAATCGTTGAGTGGTGTGGCCTGTCGGAGGGCGACACTGTCTTAGATGTCGGGTGCGGAACCGGCCGACACGCGTTCCTGCTTGCTGCAGCGGGAATGACTGTTACCGGGGTAGATTACATCCCAAGGTGCATTGCGCTCGCTATGGAACGAGTTACAAAAGATCATCTCCAAAGAATTTCGTTCATTGAAGGAGACGCGCGTAACATCGACCTCAGAAGAGAATTTGACGCATTGATCTGTCTTTACGATGTGGTTGGGTCAAACGCTGATAGCGATGAAAACGGTAGGATTCTCCAGAACTGCGTACGACACCTGAGGCCGGGCGGCAAACTGTTGTTATCCGTTATGAACTTCGAGCTTACGGAGCACCAGGCGAAATCCTTCTTCTCTCTAGAGGTAGATTCAAAAGCACTTTCCGAGCTGCGACCGAGCAAGACAATGGAACGTACTGGAAACGTCTTCAATCCGGATCATTACCTGATAGACCGCGATACAAAGCTCGTATACCGCAAAGAGCAGTTCGTCGAGGGTAATGATCTCCCCGTAGAGCTGATTGTCCGAGACCGTCGTTACCGCCGCGATGAAATAGAAGATTTCTGCCGCGGCGCGGGTCTCGAAGTGTTGTGGTCGCGCTTTGTGCAATCAAAACATTGGGATGTGGGCTTGGATGCGCACGACGAGCGCGCGAAGGAAATCCTTGTTCTTTGTCAAAAACCGCTTCCGTGATGGTCGTGTCGACTGCTTGCTATAAAGACGCTGCCAGATCGTACTGCGAAATCGTCAGTATCCACCGCAGCAAGTTTATGCCCGGAGATTTTGGTAGATCTGTCGAATGACAGCAGAATCGTTGCCGTCTGTCATAGGGTGTTATAGCGGGCAAAGATTTGAGCATCGCGAACATCCCCGTGTCGCTTTCCCGACGACACATGTTCGCGCCTGCGCTCGGCGGGTCGCGGTTGCGCGGTCCTGATCGTCCGATCCAAGTAGTTCGAGATCGACGATGTGCG
This sequence comes from Bryobacteraceae bacterium, assembly GCA_036269275.1. Lineage (GTDB taxonomy): Bacteria > Acidobacteriota > Terriglobia > Bryobacterales > Bryobacteraceae > Bog-105. The sequence continues at coordinate 69,640 of DATASJ010000126.1, forward strand.
CGGCGAGTCTCGCACACGCGACGGCCTCGAGTGTCGATGCAAGGCCAGGAACACTTCCAGTGTGTTCCTCCCGAGTGACGGCTGCAAGGATCTGTGCGCAACCTTGTAATCCCATCAGCGTCGCACCGATAGCGGCCGCCACGTGGTCCTGTTCAAACCCTATGTCGGTAGGCATGGGGCCGAGAGGCATTACCGGATAGCCAGCGGCAGCAAGCGGAGAGCAGATTCGCCGAATATCACCGGGCTTGACATGTCCGGGAGCCTCGATGATGACGCCGACGCCGTTATCTGCAATTTGATCCGCGAAGCGGATCTGCGACTCGATCTCGCGCCAGTGCACGGAATCACAAGCGTCAAACACGTTAGCGGACCGAAAGCTCGTTCCGATGCTAATGATCGTACCCGTCCGCTTCGCAGTCGACACAAGAACCGGGAGAATGTCTTCGTAAACATTGCTCCATGTACGAGACGCCAACAAATCCTTGATCACAATACCACCTCCTCGCGACGTCCATGGAACCAACCGGGACTGTGCGAGGCTCACCAGTTCGTGAGTAGGTGTCGGGTGAATGGTAATGATTGAAACCCCTGCTTCCATTTGCTCGATTGCGATGTCTGCGAGTTCACCGCGGTCGATACGCTCATTTTGCCTTGAGCACCTGTAAATCGGGAGCGTGCCAGCTGCAAAACAGGTTCTATCGAGGATGTGTCTCCATAGCGGGTCGGGATCGTGGTGCGCGTAGCTAAGGTCCGCGACGATATCTGGCCTAGAGCTCGCAGTTGTCAAAGCTTCCAGCTTCTCAATTTGCGATCGCAAGTCATGCCGCGGTCCGGTACCCAGGAGAGCCGCGACTCGTGTTGAAAACCCTCTACCCACTTCAAAACTACTGCATTTTGACAAGACTCGTGTCGAGTGCAACTGCATTACCCTATTAACTCGTCGATGCAGGCGATAATGTCCGATGCCACCACTTTTCCGGACTGTATCTTACCCGCATAGAACTCCGGCAGTCTGCGAAGGATCGAATCGTTTCTGAGAAGAGAGTCAACTTCCGAGCCATCAAGCTGGCCGGGTACTGGTATGATCCGACATCCGCTCTGCATGGCCAACTCAAGTTCTGCCTTGGTACCCATTCTGCCGTCGAAACAAATGCAGATCTGTGTTGATCGCATCAGTGGGGCGCGCCAGCTCTTCAGAATTGGGATTTGGTCACGGTCGCTAGCGAGTGCTGGGTTCGCAGAGTAAGGATTCGGAAATGTCTTCAAGTGCTTGTAAACATCGCGCTTTTTATGGACGCTTGCCTCAACAAATGACGTAATCACCTCTCGTCCGATGCCTTCAGACTGCCCGTCTACCAAAATGATTTCTCGATCGGCCAGTTGCCTCCCGAGCTCTTGGGCCAGTTTATTCCCTTGATCCACGTGCGAGCCCACGACGTACACGGTGTTGCCGCGAGACTTTTCCGCCAGCTCAACCAGTAGAGGCTCAAGCTCTAAGTGATCCGAAAGAATGACAGTGTGAATACCAAATCGCCGGAGGTCTTCACTCCAGAGCTGAGCTAGTAATTCGCGGCGTTGAAAGCCGTCTAGCGTTTCATCATCGAGCGCCTGCTCCTTTGCAACAATGAGGAAGTGTTGGCGCGTCGCCTTATTAGCCAGCCGCCTCGCTGTTGCTACCATCCCGTGAATGTTCGGGTCTCGATAGGAATACCCCAAGAACAGGAAGGACTTCGTTAACAGGTCGGATCGCAAGCGCTCCGAGGTCGCCGGCCGATGCACGTCGAAATCTTCATAGTCTTCAGCCGTGATCACCAAATCCTGATGAGGCGACTGCTCAACGCTTCCATGCATCTTGATGATCTCAACTTCATGATTTGGAACAGAGCGCGAAATAGCGTCATCTGTTGCCTTTACATCGACCAAAAAGCTGGCCTGCCTGAACGCCTGCTCTAAAAGGACGTCGTAATTGGTCGTCCAAACGGTAGCAACTTGTGTCTGGACTAGTGCGCGGTGATAGGAGTTGGTCAGGAACGGGCCTGATAATTGCGACCGTAGTTGGTGTATCAGTGCGCCGCGGTTTCCTCCGCTCTCGTTGACTATATATTGCGCGATTTGAGTAAGGTCTGCGTCATGCAGATCAATGAGGCCGAGCCTGGATGAAGCGAGCGGCTGAATCAGTTCGGTCCAGGTAGGTACGCCCGACGGCTTCGATATGCCGGCTCCGATGAAGAGGGCACCGGAACCGTTGCTCAGCTCGGTTCCGAACTCCCTGACGAAGCTATCCTTGTCCACCGTCGAAGTATATCCGCTCTGGGCGCTGTGGCGTTCCCTGAAACTCGGCCACGAGATGACCCTTTCCCATTGGCTTGCGCTCAGTCCGACGATCTCATCCGACTCGAAACAGCGAAGAAGTTTCGGGCCGGCACCCGGCTCAATAAGCGGCCATGCAAGTCCTGTTGTCTTCCCCTGGCTGAGGCGACGGTTCTGATACGCTGATGGGCAGCGTAAAACTCCACAACCTACCGTCACTTTCCGTAGAGATCGAGCGCGCTTGGAGGCATGTCGACCAAAAGAATGCTCTCGGCCCTGATGCCATTTCCCGCTATCCCTGCACTGCCTCGGGATTGTGAGGATCGTGAACCTGCGTTCGATGTCATACGACGCATCGCCGATCACCCTGAACACGGCTCCACATCGAAAACCTTTCGCGTCGCATTCAGAAGCAATGACGGCTCTGTCGGCTGTCGGGATGCGGCCACCCACTGGATCCATTGGTATCCAGCGAAAATGTTCTACAGGATACCTAGGGAGATTCTGCGTTCGTTAAGGCGAATGAAGAATGCAACCGTTCTTGACCCGTTCTGCGGGTCAGGTACTGTATTGTTAGAGTCGGTCCTGAGCGGGCAGAACGCTATTGGAGCCGACGTAAACCCGCTCGCTCGACTCATCTCGCAAGTCAAGGTAAATCCGCTAGATCCCGAACATGTTGAGCGACATCTGCCAGGAATCGTGCGGCGTGCACGAACAAACACGACCCCGCACATTCGGGAAGACCTGCGGTACTGGTTCAAGCCTGGTGTTATTCGAACGCTTGCTTTATTGCGAGATTCGATCTTTCGAATCCGCCACGCTGCCTGCCGTGACTTCTACTTGGTCACTCTGAGCAGTATTGTCCGCTCCGTTTCATGGGCTGACCCTTCGATCGCTCCCCCGGTCAAGCTTAGTGCTGAACGACTTCATCGGGCTAACGAACGTTATCGCAGAGATTTAGTCAAAGCTCAAAACGTTCGAGCACAGGATGTCTACGACTCGTTCACTGAAGCTGTGTCGCAGAACTTGCATAGACTTGCTGAACTGTCCAATGCGCCCGGACGCGGAAATGCGATCGTTCTGCCCGAGGGAGTTGAAGCTGCGTGTACCGGGCTCCCGGCCGGGTCGGTCGATCTAGTCCTCACATCCCCTCCTTATTGCGGTGCTCAAAAGTACGTCAGGAGCTTGCGCCTCGAGATGCTACTTTTGGGGGAAGATCTCGCCTCTATCGCGGACGCCGACCGGAAGACATTAGGGTCAGAACGTATCAGTATTAGGAACGCCCACTCTCGTCTACATACCTTGTGTGCCGAAGCGGACCGGCTGATACTCTCGATCAGCATTAAGAACATAACCAGAGCAGTAATGCTGGCCGAATACATTAGATACCTGCAACGGTTTGCCTTCGAGTGTCGCCGCGTCCTTCGGCCGGGTGGAGTCGCGTTCGTAACTTTCGGCACGAGCACAATTGCTGGATGTACCGTCGACTTTGCACAGCTCTTTGCGTCTATATCCGTCGCCGCTGGCCTTCAACACATTGCGACGCTTATTGATCGCATACCTAGCCGAGGCCTACTCACACGCCGGCACAATAGCGCCGGTACGATCGATGATGAACAAGTAGTCTGGCTCAAACGATGACTACTCCATTACGAAATCCCTTTGTCATCACCAAAGCCGAGCAGTTCAACCATTCCTATGCCCAATTGGCAGCTCTGATGCATCTCAAGCCGGGTGTGGCCGATATCTTGCTCAGCAACTCGAACGTATTCATAGACGGCAGTCGCGGCTCCGGCAAATCAATGTACTTACGCCTACTGTCGCTGCCCGTGAAGGCTACATATGAGCGGCTGGCAGGGGAAGGGTCCGTCGAGCCCCTCCCCGCTCACGGTCCACTTCTGGGTGTGTACGCCAAGCTGACGCCTACGATTTTTGGGCCGCATGAATACGAAGAAGAATCCGGTTTCTTTGACGTGTTCCAGCAATTGTTCAACGTCTATTGCATCGAGCAGATGCTCGTAAGCATCGCCGAAGCAAAAGAATCTCGGACACTCGAAGTTTCTGAACCCTCCGAACTAAAAATTGTGCGAGCGATCGCCAAAGTAGCTCTTCCAGCTTCTGCGGAGCCGCGATCGCTTCACGGGCTGGTAACGGCGCTTCGCGAAGAGCGGAAGGCGATCCGACAGTTACTCAACCGCCCCCCATTCAGAGCCGACCAGCGCAGCCAACCAGAAACTCTTTGGGAGGCCGCAGAGCTGATTGCGGCCAACCTCTCAGTCGACGCGGCACGAGTGCACTTACTGATCGACGAATACGATTCTCTGAGCATACGCCAGCAGCAACATGTTAATTCGTATCTCCGAAAGCGCGATTACCCACTTACTTTCAAGATTGCGTGTAAGAAGCACAGACTCATACTTGCTGACCGCAACGATACTCCGCTGAATCCTTCTGGCGACTATGACCGCGTTGAGTTGGACGATGACGACTTCGGCCTGAACAGCAACTTCAGCAGATACCTAGAGGCAATTGCAAACCGACGGCTCGAATGTATAGGCGTTACATCTGGCGTTAGAGAGATCCTTGGATCTCGTGCTCGGGAAAATCGTGCCAAGACTGAGCGACAGTACGCTGGCTTTGACACTATTGCGATGCTGTCATCAGGTGTCGTCCGAACGTTTCTAGAACTCTGCCGGGATATCTTCAGCCACGTCACACTAGATCCGGGGGGTACTATCAGCTCGGTTCCTCCAGTAGTTCAAGACAAAGTCATCAAGTCTCATGCGTCGAACAAGTGGTCTTCGCTGGCGCGCGATCAATCCGCGCGACCGGAATTGCAACATCTCATCGAGCAAATCGCTCATTTGTTCGCCCTGCGGTCGGAGTATGGCACTGAGAAGCAGGTAATTAGGCTGGAGGTGCTTGACTACAACCGGACGTCGAAGTTCCTGCGGTCGCTGTTGGAGCAGGCGCTGGAGTACGAGGCGCTTGTACAACCAAATAGAGAACGCCTTCAGAAGAACCAGCATGCGGCAAGTCGAGGATATCTGCTGCACCGACTTCTTTGTGTACACTTCCGCCTGTCGCTGCAGAGCCGATGGGACGTAGAGATAAGCTCTGAACAGCTTGAGAAGCTTGTTCTTGGAACGAGGGATGCGCTTTTAAGTGTCTCAAAACAGCCTAGCCGCACAAGCCGCGAATCGCTCTCGGAAGAAAGATCTCACGTTACTCTGTTCTCGCACGCCGGCGCTCATTGCCCGATCCTCAACCAACAGTGCCCAGGAGATAATCCAGTCCCTGGCTTGGGCTTTCTTTCGTGCCGACTTCCAGAAGCCGGTAAGATCAACGACGCGGTAAAGCTGCTCAAGGAGGCGTTCGCGAACAACAGCCGAAATGGAAAACCTTATGAGCTCAAAACGGCGCTGGACTACCCACCGGTCGGTGACATCGCCTGCAAAGTTTGCTCGGCTTATAGCCAGTCCGAGTTTGTCGTGGTCGAGTTCAGCCGGTTGTCTCCGAGTGTTGCCATGGAACTGGGTTTAGCCGTCGCGCGACGACTTCCGACATATGTACTATTTAACAAGGACGAGCAGAAGCACGTGCCTGAGCCGTTTGCGAGTTTTGAGTACAGCTTATATGCAATCTCTCCAAACGGTGTCAAGGAACTCGTGGGCGAACGGTTGTTGCCCTTCATACAAGCCAGTGGTGCAGACCGTGGCGTCGTGCGCTTCGGACCAGAACAAGCTCAGTTGAACGAGGGAGAAGGCGTATTTATATCGCTCCCGAACACCGAGTATTGTCAAGAGACACTCTTGCCACGTCTGCGGAAGCGCCTCGAAGATGCAGGTCTAAGGCCCGTCGTTACGGAATACGAGGGGCAGGCGCTCCAAGACTTGCAACGGGCTGCAATGGGTATAGCTAGTGCAAAGTTTTGCCTCATCGATACTACGGATGGTGCGCCTACGCGTGCCATGTATCTCGGCATGGCTCAGGGATACCGCAAAGCATTCGCGAATCTCATTGACATCGAGGCAGACGAGAGTAAACGGGTCTTTGCTAATGCCAGATCAAAGGCTGAGATACCTTACCGGGACTCGGAGGACCTGCTCAGAGAAATCGCAAAGTTCTTCGCTCGATACGGAGTGACCGTGTGACTGTGTACATCTGTAGCGTTAGTTTTGAGGATCGCAGTAGAGCTCTTGCCGAAGCCGTTCCTTGTTCGACTGCAAAGGATTTCGTGATTCTGTTCGACTTTGAGGGTTATGAGAACGTCGGGCAGTATCTGCTGAACCGGCGAACGATAAAACGTCTGTTCCGCGATAAAGGGTATCCAGTCATTTCGATTTCTTCTCCGGTGGGCTCATCGCTCCGAGCGTTAACGGACTTAAACGAAATCTTATCGCGTCACTCCGTTAACGAAGGGCTGCTGGACGTATCCACACTGCCTCGGAAGTATATCTTTGGAATTTGTCGTATGTTGACCGACTTGTCCTTCCCGACGACGATCCGGTATTACAGGCCAGCGCTTTACGGTCACGAGTTGAGCCGGGGGGTGGGAAACGTAGAAGCGATACCTGGCTTCGAAGGTGACATGAACAGCATGGGTGAAACCGTGCTTGGTCTTGTTCTCGGGTTCGAAGGGTACAAGGCACTACACGCGTGGGAAAGAATTGGCCCTTCCAAGCTACTTGCATTTATTGGCGACCCGCCGTATCGGCCAGAGTTTCTGGTTTTCGCTAGGGATTGCAATAAAGAAGTAATGACAGCTGCGGGAAACGTCACAGAGCTGCCATTGCACACTCACGATCCTTATGTGGCTAAGGCTCAACTGCAGTTCGCATACGATCAACTGAAATCCGAGGGCACACGTCAGTCGTTTGTCTTATGCCCGCTGGGGACGAAGTTGCAGAGCCTAGCCGCGTTCGCGTTCGCTTTAAGCAATCCAGCCGTTTCAGTCGCACACGTTTCCTCTCTCAGCTACTTCACGGGTGATTACTCACGTGGACACGAGGAGCCGCTGGATTTCGTATTGTCTGACCTAGTCGCAGCGTGATGGCCGCCCGTCGCCGAGAGCGTCCCCTTCTGTTGTGACCGCTGGTCAACGACCGAGCAGGGCGCGCCTACTCGTGGACAGCCTTGTTAGCGGCATGGCGTTCGCGGTTGTGCGATAACCTGGCTAGGATCGTTCGGTCAATCGAAGGATCGAGCTTTACCCAAAAGTCCGCATATTCAGAACGTCGCAAGACTGCGTCACTATACTGGTCGTAGTAGTTGGCAGTTAGATGTTGTTTGTTGTAGCAGTACCGGTTTTGCTGGCGGTTCTCGCCGTTCCACCTGAGGCCATCAAAGCGCCTTCTGCTCAAACGCATCATACTGCAGCGGAACGACTCCTCCAGCATGGGTTGCATTTGGGCGACCTGTACAACTGGTCAGACGCGGCTCCGGATTTCGAAGCGGCTGAGAAGGAATTTGAAACAGTCGGGGACAAGCGGAATGCGCTATACGCGCACATAGGCCTGCTTCGCGCAACCATCGAAAGCCGTAACCTACCCCGAGCCTCTGCCGAACTTGGGAATGACCTGGAGCAAAACCCGCTTCTTGCTTCCGATGAACAGCTGCGGATGTTCTGTCTGATCGTCAAAGGCGACATTGATCAGGAAGTTGATGTTCGGGCGGCGCGTTCGGATTGGGAGCAGGTCGAAGCGCTCGCACAGCGCCTTGGAGATGAGCATTGGCGAAATCGAGCCATGGGGCAGATTGGAATTGCGGCTTTCTACGATCGTGATCTTGAAACAGCAAGGAAGAACATCGCGACCGCGGTTGCCGTTGCCACTCAGATTCACGACATAGGGGCGCAAATTAGGTTCACAACGGTTCTTGGAATGGGCCTCATGGAAGCTAAGATGTACGATCGAGCGCTGCCGTACTTCGAAAATGCCATTGCGATCGCCCAGAAAACGCCGGATGCCGGCTTTCCTTTCTTAACTCACGAGGCTCAATTGGAAGCATTGATTGGGTTAAGCCGCTATGCGGACGCCCAGCACCTCGTCGACGAAATGGTGAAACAGATCGGCGCGCATTACGCGCATGGCCCGCAGGCAGAGCTGCTTGTTATGGAAGCTCGCATTTCCATGGGCCGTGGGGATGTTCCGCATGCGATCCAGGACCTCGAACGATGGGTGTCTATTTGTAACGAGCAAGGTTACCAGCAGGCAAAGGCTCGACCGGAAGCTATGCTTTCCGACATCTTTAGAAATGAGGGGAATCTGCCCCGAGCTGAATACTATGCGGCTCTGGGTGCGGCGGATTCACAGGCCAGCGGAGACAAGTGGGCAATTCCGGAGCGTCTGCAAGCGCTGGCGCAGTTGCAAGTTGCGCAAGGCAAGTACGTCGATGCTGATCGAACGTACGACAGGGCCAGTGCGTTCATCGATTCAGGACTCGCCAATGCATCGAGTGTTTTGGAAAAGACTTCCTTGATCAAAGCGTCCGGAACTCTCTATCCCGAGCATTTCGCTCTACTTGCTTCACAGCTGAACAGTCCGGCCAAGGCTTACGCGGTTGTTGAGCAGGTTAGAGGACGTGTAACGTCTGATCTGCTTAGGTCCGGTTCGTTAAATTCTCAACGTGCGAAGCGCATTGAGCGGACCATCTCGGTGCTTCAGCTTCAGATGATGTCCGCAAAATCCGCAGCGGACGTCAACCGCTTGCGTGATCGGATTTTCAATGCTGAAGAAGAACGTTGGATCTCGCCCGGAATCAGCATTCTGAAACGAAGGGCACAAGAGACGGTTCCGATTGAGCACCTCCAGCAGAGCCTCGATCCATCCGCTGCCATTTTGGAGTACGTCACTGCGGAGCCGCACTCCTACTGCCTTGTCGTATCGCGAAACTCTTTTCACATTGTCACTCTGACCGGTGAAGCCCAACTGAATCGGTTTGTGGATACATACCTGAAGGCGCTTAAACAAAAGATGGCGGCACACGCCGAAGCCAACGAATTGTTCAAGCTGCTGTTGCTGCCCATTCCAGAAGCCCAGGAAAAGGAGAAGCTGGTTATCATTCCGGATGGCCAACTACATTTGCTCCCGTTCGGCGCGCTGGAGGATGGACCAGGGACTTACGTGATCCAATCGCACATAATCGCCTACGTCCCATCCGCCACCAGCTTCTATTTGCTGGCGCAAGGAGTCAATCAGGGCGGATCGTCACTGCAACCGCTATTGGGTGTAGGCGGCATCCGCTATTCTCAAGTTTCCTTGCGACCCGTCAGCTTGGCGCCAGAGGTGGGTACGGCTTTGCTTGGAGACCTTCCCAATTCCAAGCAAGAGGTGCTGGACGCGAACTCCGCGATCGGGGGGAGCAATGAGCTGCTTTTAGGCGAAGACGCGACGGAATCAGCTTTTAAACATGCCGCGACGGGAAAATTCGGAACAATCCACCTTGCTGTGCACGGTTTTGCTGGTGATCCAGACCCGGATAATGCGGCTCTGGCCTTGCTGCCAGACGTCAGGGCGGGCGAAGACGGGCTTCTTCATGCCTCGGAGATCGCGACAATGCGGGTTAATGCCAATCTCATCGTCCTGTCGTCCTGTGATACTGCCGTGGGGCCTGTTGAAGGAGAGGAAGGTATTGCAACTTTGGCGAATTCTTTCCTGCTCGCGGGGGGCAAATCTGTCGTCTCGACGCTCTGGACGGTTGAAGACAGCTCATCGCTTTTCTTAATGAAGCGGTTTTATTCTCGCGTAGCGTCGGGCGATTCTCCGGCGCTTGCTCTCACCTCGGCCCAGCGAGAGATGCTGCATAGCTTTGGAGACAGAGCGGTGCCATACTTCTGGGCAGGTTTCACCTTTGAAGGTGTGCCCGGACCAACAACGCACTAGATCGGAACAGTATCAGTTCGGCCTATCGATGGCACGAACGTAGCACCTCGACAACAATAATTGCGAGGATGACGACATAAAGACCGTAGGTGGATCGCTTGATGAAGCGATTCGACTCGAGGTCTCTTTGGTGATCTCGGTACTCCGCACTGCACCATGAGCATTCACGCACGTGCTCTTCGATAGACGGGTCTGAAAGCTCACCACTCGCGAGGGCCCGAACTTTCTCGTCAGGAGGGCAATGAGTTCGGTCCGGAGTCGCTGGTGTTTCAACCGCCTCAGCACGGTCCTTACGGTCTGTAGATCTCCGTGCCACCCGCATTCATTTTCTCAAAGTAGATCGTCCGCACGACCGTGAATCTCACGAACGACTTAGATCATGAAACGCGGAGTATCAAACACGAGGAATGCAAACAAAATAGGTATGTAGATCACTGAGGCAAGAAGTAGATTTCGAGCCCGCTGACGGCTACGTTCTCTGACTAATTGCACCCCGAAATATAGCAGCGCTAAATCGAGACACAACGCTGCAAACAAGTAGACCTTTCCCGTCATGTGTAGAGCTGTAGGAGCTAACGTCATCGGGATGAGGAGAAGGAGCGTTACCGAAATCTCTAGCGTCAGCGCGATTCCGTTTGGGTGGACGACAGCGAGCATCCTAACGCCAGCTCGTTCATAATCTTCGCGATAGATCCAAGCAATCGCATGGAAATGCGGGAATTGCCACAGGAAAAGAATGCCGAATAGTACCCACGCTTCAACAGTGAGATGAGAGCTTGCAGCCGCAAAGCCAATCAGCGCTGGCGTCGCACCTGGAAAAGCCCCGATCGTTGTACAGATCGGATGTTTGCGTTTTAGGGGTGTGTAGGCGAGCAGGTACCCAGCCGACGTGAGCAGACCCAGACCCGCGGCGAGAACATTGCTGAATACCAGAAGTTCAATGAAGCCCAGGAGTGATATTCCGATTCCAAACACGAGCGCGTGATTCGCTCTCACGGTTCCGGAAGGAATGGGGCGTGCCTTGGTCCGGTTCATCTGGGCGTCGATATCTCGCTCCCACCACTGGTTCAATGTTGCGGAACCAGCAGCCATAAGGGCGGCACCGAATACCGCGTTTAAAAACGTGAACCAATGAAAGCTTGCGCTTACTCCGTAGCAGTAGCCAACAGCTGTGGAAATCGCTATCAAGAGGGTGATTCGTGGTTTCGTGAGCTGAACGTATTCCCGAAAAGCCTTGACGCCAGTAGCAGCTTCATTCCCGACATGCCATGGCAGTGAGGCGGCTTGTTCGTTCTCGATTGACCGTTCCAATGAAATGTCGTCCCGTCAACAATGGTACACAAGCGGCCTGGCGAGACTGCTTCGCGGCGCTGTTGTTGATCCAGCAACCTCGGGGCCGGTCGGCACGCGTCGATTTTTTTGAGATTTCCTGTCGGATTTAATCGCAAATTCCCCTCGCTGTAATTGAGGGGCGCATTCCGCACCTCATCTGGAAAGATGCACTCGCCGAACCAGTGCGATTTCTCGCGGGAATGGCCTCCCCCTGGTTTTCAGGAGAACTGCGGATGGATTCGAATTTTCTGCAACATAGACGGGGGACCCGCCTATGAAACCACGGTTTGCACAGGAGGTTTTCTCTATCGTCGAAACCGAAGTTCTTAAACGGCCTGCACCCATGGATTTCGAGATGGCCTACCAGGTTCGAGTGGCCATCGACCGAATCCGCTTCGCGATCAAACAGATCGAGCAGTTTTCATTCAATTCTGGCCCCGGTCAGGAGACTAGTTTTCAGCTGACTGATGCTCTCGATCGATTGGAATCAGCAGATCGCCATTTTCAATCGCGGTTTCATTCGCACACAACGCAACCCGCGGACGGGAATGGATCTCGATGAATGAAACAATACAGACCGTTGAGTGGCTCTCGCCCGGACAAGCAGCGGCAGAGCTGTTTCTACGGCCCGCTACACTTTCGAATTGGCGAGTGCAGGGCAAAGGTCCGGCATTTCACAAGTTCGGCCGGACGATAGTTTATTTGCGGGAAGATTTGGAAACGTGGAAGAGAGCGCAACGGCATGGGATTGAGGAATCGAAACGGGCTACTGGAATACCGGTTTACATTTCGCGGGCAGAACGTCTCGCAGGCAACCGGCTTGGAGGACACCGTACAAAATCGGAGGCTCGCAGCCGAGATGGAGGCAGGACACAGGCAGCGGCTGCGGGAGGGAGCGCTCGGGATTCAAAAGATCGAAGCACGGCCGTTCTGTGAAGCCATTGATGAGTTCATTGAGCACGAAAAGCTCGCACGCAAAGGCAAAGAGAATACGTGGCGACGCATCAAGACGAGTTCCGCATCTCTGAAGGCTTTCTTTGGAAACAAGACCGTTTACCTCATCACACGCTCGGATGTCGAAAAATACAAAGTATGGCGTTTGAACGGCGATAACCGGATAGCTCCTGTGAAAGCGATCACCGTCAGACATGATCTCGACAATCTTTCTCTTTTCTTGCAGTGGGCTCAGCAAGCAAATTACACGCGGGCCAATCTGGTTGAAAACATAAAGAAGCCGCCCGAAGATGACATAGAGCGCATGTACATTCTCCGCGTAGACGAGGAGCGGCGTTATTTCGAATTTCTTCGCGCTCACAGTGTTAGCGAAAACGGAAACGTTCACGATGTTGGCCGCCTGATGATAAATCAGGGCTTCCGCCCCGATGAAGCGATGGCCCTTGAGAAGGCTGCCGTGGATTTGGACAACAAATTGATTCGCGTGACGAAATCAAAAACAAGGAAAGGCCTTCGCTCTCTGAAACTGAGAACCGAAAGTTGGCAGATCCTGGCGCGTCGAATGGGTGGCGACAGCCGATGGATATTCCCAAGTACGCGCCGACCAGGTCAGCACATTACGAAGCTAAATTGTCCGCACGACCGAGCGCTCACAAAGCTAGGCATGAGCTTCGTTCTTTATGACTTACGACACACGTTCGCGACTCGGATGATTGAGGCGGGAATCGATTTGCCGACTCTGCGGGACATCATGGGCCACAAAGACATCCGTACTACGATGCGCTATGTTCACGTAACGAAAGAACATCAGCACCGGGCAATGGAGAAGTTTGAAGCGGAACGATTACGCATCGAGAAGCAGTTTGAAGAAAGTCAGCGGCGGCGGAATGAATCAATTGAAGTCGGCGCGTCAGGCGAACGCCCGAATTAGCGCATACTGAAGCAGCTGACAGTGATTTGGTCCGCTCGAGACTCACGTTCACCGTTGAAATTCCCGTCGTAATCCGGCCGCCAAGAGGGTATAAAACATTTTGTGTAAGAAGCGTTCTCCGACAATAGGAGAACGGAATGGAAGAACAGACAAGCGGGTTGGAACGAGCCCTGGACGAGTTGCTGAAGGGCAAGAAGACGGAAGAGATTATCGGTCCGAATGGACTGCTCAAGCAACTGACCAAGGCGCTGCTGGAGCGGGCGATGAATGCCGAGCTAAGTCATCACCTTGGCTACGAGAAGGGGCAAGCGGAAGGCCGCGGCAGCGGAAACAATCGCAACGGTAAGAGCCGAAAGAAAGTACAGGGCGATTTCGGTTCGGTGGAGATTGCCGTGCCGCGCGACCGCAATGGGAGCTTCGAGCCGCGTATTCTGCCCAAGCACGAGCGACGCTGGACAGGCTTCGATGACAAGATCATCTCGATGTACGCACGTGGCATGAGCACACGCGACATCGAGGCGCACCTGCGCGAGATATACGGCGTGGAAGTGAGCGCCACGCTGATCAGCCAAGTCACTGAGGAAGTAATGGAGGAGGTGCGCGCCTGGCAAAGCCGACCTCTGGAACCGCTGTACATGATCGTATATCTAGACGCGTTGGTGGTGAAGATGCGGCACGAGGGCCGGGTGGAGAACCGCTCGGTGTTCGTGGCTATCGGGGTAACGATCGAGGGCGCCAAAGAAGTGCTGGGGCTGTGGACCAGCGCGACGGAAGGGGCGAAGCTGTGGTTGCAGATATTGACCGAGATTCGCAATCGCGGCGTGGGAGACATCCTGATTGCGTGCGTAGATGGATTGAAAGGCTTCCCGGAAGCGATTGCTACGGTCTACCCGCGCACAGAAGTGCAGCTTTGCATCGTGCACATGGTGCGCAACAGCCTGGCGTATGTGAACTGGAAAGAACGCAAGGCGGTGGCCGAGGATTTACGCGGCATCTACCGTGCCCCGACGGAAGAAGCCGGTTTGGCGGCACTGGACCACTTCGAAGAGCGCTGGAACAGCAGGTACGCGGTGATCGGGAAGCTCTGGCGGCGGCACTGGGCGGGCATTAGTCCGCAGTTCGCTTACCCGGAAGAGATCCGGAGAGCGATTTACACCACCAACGTGGTGGAGTCGCTGCACATGACCTTGCGCAAGGTAATCAAGACACGGGCTTCGTTTCCGAGCGAGGAGTCTGCACTCAAGCTGTTGTACTTGGCGCTTCGCAACATCGCGCAACGCTGGCGCGCAGCGCCCAACTGGCGCACATGGCTGAATCATTTTCTGCTGTTATGGGGTGATCGGATGGAGGCCGCCGGTGCGCGGGTCGGCCGCTAACGAACAAGCCTCCGCGCCTCCGGCGCTCCGGCTTGCCGTTAGCAATTTGGAAGAGCATCTATTAAGATCTGAGACATGACGAAAGCTGGAGAATAGCGACTTACACAAAAATCGGGATACTACCGCCGCCAATCAACGAAGCGTCGACAGCTCAATCACATGCTCTCGTCTCGTCCGGCTCTTCTCAAAGCGCTGGCGTTGTGTATGTCCTCATAGTCCGTTTCGAGCCAACAGGATCGCGCAACCGCAGATGATCCTTGTTCATCTGTTTGCGCAGAACTTGCAACACTCTCTAGTAGAAGCTTTGTTTTATCGCCCTACTCTGTTCTTCATGGCCCTTCGTATAACCCCTCGGCGTCGGCAGACTTCTGCAGGAGCTGCAGCGCGCGCTATTGCTGCCGAATTCGTTTATAGAGCTGCGACCGGCTCTGGAGATCATGAACATGGTGCGCATGGACGCGATATCGATTCCGCCGCGGCACAGCAGGCTATTGAATTGGCACTCGTTTCCTGGCCGACCTGCGCAGCGGATTTGGCCGCTTTACAGAATAGCCAGTTAACAAGGCTGCTGAGCTATGCACCCTGACAATCTAATAAGCTGGCGCTTGAAATTCGAGCGCGCCAAAGAACATTTTGGGGCTCTGGACACCGAGATCAGAGACTGGGTCGGAACAGGCCCAATGGCCATTGCCAAAGAAAAAGATGCGGAAGGCCGCCGCCATATCGTGTTCGCGGAGATCGTTAATCCGCCGCCGCTGAACAGATGGGCGCTGATTGCTGGCGACTGCGTACACAATTTGCGTTCAGCACTCGACAGTCTTGTCTATGGAATTGCGATCCATGAAACGGGCTTGAATCCGCCGGCGGACGAGAGGGCGCTTCAGTTTCCGATTACGAGCTCCCCGGACAAGTTCAAGGAACAGAAGAACAGAATTAAATCACTCAGTCCGGCCGTGCAGTCTGCGATCGAGAAGGCACAGCCCTACAATGTGCCGCATCCAGAGTTTCCGCCGGCACTCGAACTGCTTGGAATATTAAACAACTTTGACAAGCATAGGACGCTCAATGTCATGGCTGCCGTACCTCACAGCGCGAGCGTAGAAATGATCCATTCGCGCCAGGGTGCCGCCTCAAGCGTTACGGTTCATCGGACTGGCGTCGAAGGCAAAACGGAGATTCTGTCGTTCACGATGGAGCCACCTGACCCGGACCTTAGCTATAAGTGCGTGGCGATGATTGCGATCTGCGTTGCCCATCCCCCTGGCCCCTCGAAAAGCCCATTCAGTGAATTGGCAGGCGTGCTGCACGCGCTGATCGAGGAAGTCGAAAGGATTGTGAACTGCCTGGAGGCAGTCGTCGGTCAAATACCCGGCACAGCGCCGATAAACGTGAAGCAGACCGCCCATTTCACGATCGACAATGGCGGCCAGATAACGCCCGGCCGTTTGGCAAAACCAATTGATTGATTGTCGTGGCCAAAACAGAATCCCTAGGCCGGTGTCACGGTTTGCGCCAGTGGTCTCGCCTACCGCCCGGCGTGTTGCGGACGCGCTCAACGAGCGGGGCCTTGCCGGGGTTCAACTCGCGCGCCCTGGATATGGCGTCCGCCTGCGTCGGCAGAACAGCGCTCGCCCGTTCCGCATTCGGCTTTCTCACAGCGTAGTCGCCTTCGGGCCGACGTTCTACAAATAATTGATCAGGGTCGGACATGGTGTACCTCAAAAAAATGATCGTAGTTACAGTTTAAATCATTTTCGACGCTTTTTGTTTGCAAGCTCGTCTAATACATGTCTAGCTAAATTGGACGGATATCCGTTAAGAGAGTTGCATGATCAGAGTAACCACAAAGGAAAATCTACAGCCGCTGAAAGACTTGGCCCGCCGGGCTCGGGAGCTGGAGGGCCGGCGCAACGTTCCTGTGACGGAATTGTTGACGCCGGAATTCTTGTCGAGTTGTAGCCGGTTTGCGTCAGCGGATGAAATGTTCGAGGCGAGCGGTTTTCAGATCGAATCGGCAGAAGATTTCAAGGCAATACCGGACGCGGAATGGAACGCCTTCATCAGCAGCAACACGTCGTGTCCCAACTGGGAGACTATGCTGGCTGAGGCCTCGGGAGAATGGGCGAAACGGCAACTCGGTTTGGAGTAGCCCTCCGCGCGGGATGGCGGAAGTGCCGTTTTCCAAGGCGATCAGTCGAGTAAAAAGGCGAGCAGCGCCGCCGAAATGCTGACCGTGAGCTCCGCTTCCTTCTGCAACGGGATTTTGCCTTCCGTAACGTGCCGTCCCCGGTCGGACGCGAAGCCATAGAGTTTCGCGACCAGCGCAGCGTGATCTTAAGGGGCCGTTAAAGGGTAGGTTTCTGATTTCATCCGCTCCAGGCCGAGCCCAAGTTAAATCGCAGATTAGTCTCGCTTTGGCTGACTTTCCCTTGTCCAAAATTTGTCCAAGACCCACCGGGAAAGTGCGCCATTCAGGCCTTCTGAGCAAAAACGAAAATGACCTAAAGTGAGCTTCTAAGCGCTTGACAACCTGAAACTTATTGAAAATCAATTGGAGGCGCGGGGCGGGATCGAACCGCCGAATAAAGGTTTTGCAGACCTCTGCCTTACCACTTGGCTACCGCGCCAGCGAGGGGGTTCTCTAGAAACATAACACAATGCCCGCAACCCGTGACCTCCGTGCGGTACTCTCAAAATGTCTTGTGCAATCTAACGCGGTTTAGCGCCCTTGCTTAGCCACCTTCATGAATGCCGAAACAACTATCGCAACCTATCCCGACACCGAAGAATTGCAGGCAATGGCTGCGCGGTTTGCGCCGACTCCGCTCTCTGCGGATACTTCCGAGTTGAGCGAAGGCGACCGGCAAGCGCTCGCCAAGTTGATCGCCGCAGGCCGCATCATGAACGAAATCTTCCGTCGGCAGTTGTGGTGCGGCAATGAGAGCTTACTCGAACAGTTACGCCGGGACAAAACTTCGCTAGGCGAAGCGCGGCTGCGGCTTTTTGAAATCTATCAAGGACCATGGTCAGACCTGGATGCCCATCGCGCTTTTGTGCCCGGGGTTCCGGATCGGAAGCCGCCCGGCGCCAATCTCTATCCTTCGGACATGAGCCGCGCAGAATTTGAAGATTGGGCTTCACGGCTCCCCGAACACGAAGCGGATCTTGCGAAGGGTTTCTTTACCGCGATCCAAAGAAATTCCCAACGTCAGTTACAGGTTGTGCCGTACCGCAAGGTCTATGGCAAGGACCTGGAACGTGCGGCGACGCTGCTGCGCCAGGCGGCGGCGTTCACGGCCAACGCATCTCTCGAACACTTCCTAGAAACCAGGGCAGCCGCGTTCCTAAGCGACGATTATTACGAGAGTGAAATGGCCTGGATGGATCTCGACACTCCCATCGAAGTAACTATTGGTCCATACGAGACATACAATGACGAGCTGTTTGGCTACAAGGCGTCGTTCGAAGCCTATATCTGCCTGACGGACAATGCCGAGACCGGTAAATTGCGCGGATTCGCGAACCATCTCCAGCAAGTCGAGAACAGCCTGCCACTCGACGACACCTACAAGAATCCTAAGTTGGGCGCCATCACGCCGATTCGCGTTGTTAATGAAGTGCTTTCCGCCGGAGACGGTAACCACGGTGTACAAGCAGCGGCGTTCAATCTGCCCAATGACGAACGGGTAATTCAGCGGAAGGGCAGCAAGAAAATAATGCTGAAGAATGTTCAGCATGCCAAGTACGACAAGATACTCGCTCCGATCGCGCGCATAGTGCTGCCGGCCGGCGCGCAAGCGGATCTTAGTTTTGAATGGTTCTTTACTCACATACTCGCTCACGAGCTAAGCCATGGCATCGGGCCGCACGAAATTCAGGTCAACGGCCGCAAGTCCTCTGTGCGCCTGGAGTTGAAGGACACTTACAGCGCGATCGAAGAAGCTAAGGCCGACATCACGGGCCTCTTTATGCTGCAGCACTTCTTCGACAACGGCGTTTTGCCCGGCGGCGAGAAGCGTGAACGCCAGTTATATAACACCTTCCTGGCCTCATCGTTCCGAACTTTGCGGTTCGGCATCACTGAAGCACACGGACGAGGAATGGCGCTGCAGTTCAATTACTTCACGGAGCATGGCGCATTCATTGGGCGGCCCGACGGCACATTTGAAGTAAATTACTCCCAGGTAAAACAGGCCGTCCACGGGCTGGCGCGGGCTCTGCTCACAATCGAAGCGCAAGGAGACTATGCCTCCGCACAGCGCATGTTAGCGGAATATGGCGTTATGAAGCCGGCGCTGACACGAGCGCTGGCGCGTCTGCAGGACATTCCAGTCGATATTCACCCGATATTCGTCACAGCGGATGAGCTTACGCGAACCGTTCACTAGTATTTGGCAACGCTTAGCGAACTATGGCTCCTTTGAGCTCATCGAAGCTCTGTTTCTACGTCTCCTCGGTTTCATCTACATCGTAGCTTTCGCTTCGTTGTGGCCGCAGATTGTCGGCCTTGTCGGGTCCCATGGAATCGTTCCCGCCGACCAAATGCTGCCGCCCATGCGCGAAGCACTAGGAGCACGGGTTTTTATCGAAGTTCCGACATTGTTCTGGTTTGGAATAAACGATGCGGCACTCGTCTGGTTTTGCGCGTTGGGATGCATTGCCGGCGTGGCGCTCTTAGCTGGATTTTTCTCGAGAACAGCCGCGGCCCTCTGTTTCCTGCTCTATTTGTCGCTGGTTCTGGTGGGACAGCCCTTTATGGGCTTTCAATGGGACGCGCTGCTGCTGGAATCGGGGTTTCTGGCTTTGTTTGCCGGAACGCCGTGGTTGGTATGGGGCTATCGATTCTTGCTGTTCCGGCTGATGTTCGAGTCAGGCGCAGTCAAGTTATTGTCGAACGACCCAAACTGGCGCAACCTTCACGCCTTGCGCTTCCATTTCATGACCCAACCTCTTCCTAATCCGATCGCGTATTACGCCTACCGGCTGGCGCCATGGATGCTGGACTGGAGTACGGCCGGGACCCTGGCGATCGAGCTTCTCTGCCCTTTTCTTCTCTTTGCGCCTCGGCGTTTTCGATACGTTGCGGCCGCGTTGTTAATACTGCTTCAACTGCTGATCCTCGTGACGGGTAACTATGCCTTTTTCAACTTACTTGCGTTAGCACTCTGCTTATGGGCATTCGATAACCGGCTGTTTGTTCCCTTGGCTGGCGTGCTGCGCCGGCGAGTGCCCGCCGTGCGGCGGCCGGTTTTGCGCCGTGCGTCGAGCTGCGTACTCGCAGTGCTGATGGCGGCGGGCGCCCTGCAGGTGATCGATATGTTCGGGCCCGGCGGCGCTCGGCCCGGACGCAAACTACTCAGCGTCCTTGAGCCGTTTCAGATTGTAAATCCCTACGGACTGTTCGCCGTTATGACCACCACGCGCCCTGAAGTGGTGATCGAAGGATCTTACGATCAAGTCAACTGGCGAGAGTACTCATTCAAATACAAGCCCGGGGAGTTGCATCGCGGACTGCCACTGGTCGCGCCGTATCAGCCGCGTCTCGATTGGCAGATGTGGTTCGCCGCCCTGGGAACTTATCAAACAAACACTTGGGTAGGAGGCCTGATGTACCGGCTGCTGACCGGAGACCAGGCGGTCCTTGGCCTGTTGAATCCGCCGCCTTTCCCGCAGCCTCCGCACTATATGCGCGCGCTGCTATACGATTATCAGTTCACCAGCCCGGCAGAACGCGCTCGAACCGGGGCCGTGTGGCAGCGAAGGCTGCTCGGCACCTGGTTCGGCCCAGTGTCTCTGAACGGGCAATAGCCAAGTAGCTATCGGCAGGGGCACGTGCCTCGAAGCGGCCGCGCGAGAATATGAGTGCCCATGCCCATACGGTCTTCTGCCCTTCTTACGGCGACTCTTTTGGCTTCCGCGATCTGCAGCCCGGCTCGGCAAACCAATCCCGCCAAGCAACAAATCCAGGCAACCGCTCCCGCACAGCCGCCCTCAACTCCAAGAACTCAACAGCCTCCTCAGGAGCCAACGGAGAATCCGCAGGAGAAGCAACGTGAGCAGCGTCCCGCCAGCGATGAAGACGACGAAGATCAGGAACAACACTTCGACATGACCGAGGTGCCCCCGGCCGTTACCCATCATGAAATACGCATCAATGGGCGGCTGCTTCACTACACTGCAACCGCGGGCCGCCTACCCATTAAAGAAGCCGCAGGCAAAACCGACGCGCTCATGTTTTACGTTGCATATACTCTCGACAACGCGGATTCCGCAACCCGTCCGCTCTTGTTTGCCTTCAATGGCGGACCCGGTTCTGCCTCCATCTGGCTGCACATGGGAGCCCTCGGTCCGCGCAAGGTCGTGCTCCAGAAGGACGGTTTCCTGCCAGTCGCCCCTTATCGGTTGCAAGATAATCCCGACACACTCCTTGACAAGACCGACATCGTCTTGATTGACGCCATTGGCACTGGTTTCAGCCGCCCCGCGACACCCACCGTGGGCAAGAAATTCTGGAGCCTCACTGGCGACATTCAAGCTTTCGGCGAATTTATACGCCTGTACATCACGCGCACCGAGCGCTGGTCCTCACCGCTTTATCTTTTTGGTGAAAGTTACGGCACTACTCGCGCCGCAGGCGTATCCGGCTATCTCGCTAATAAGGGCATCTCATTCAATGGCATCGTGCTTCTCTCCACCGTGCTCGCCTTCGAGTCCCTCGAATTCAGTAAGACGAACGATGAACCGTACCCCCTTATCCTCCCGACTTACACGATGATTGCCGCTTATCATCACAAGCTGGCGCCTGAGCTCTCCGAGAATTTGGAACGTACGCGCGCCGAAGTCGAGCACTGGGCTTCTAACGAATACACTCTTGCGCTCGCTAAAGGCGACGCACTCACTCCCCAGGAGCGTCAAGCTACTATCGACGGCCTTGCGCGCTATACCGGCCTCAGTAAGGAAATTATCGATCAATACAACTTGCGCATCGATGTCCAGGGATTCACGCATTACTTGCTCGCCGATCAAAAACTTCGAGTTGGCCGCTTGGACGGACGCTTCAGCGGCCCGGATCCTCAAGGGTTTGCGGAGACCCGTTTCTTTGATCCAACGAGTGCACAGACGGGCCCGCCATTCACCTCTGTTCTCAACGATTACGTTCGCCGCGAGCTGAGCTATAAAACCGACATGCCGTACTACGTCATGGCGCATGACGCCTGGGGCTCGACATTTAAGTGGAGTTGGGGCGATGCCGGCGCAGGATGGGCCGATACCGCCAGCGCCCTGCGCGAAGCCATAGTCATGAATCCATTTCTGAAAGTACATGTATTGGAGGGCTATTACGACTTGGCCACTCCGTATTACGCCGTCAACTTCACCATGGATCACCTGAATTTGAGCCAGCGTTACCGCAACAATATCTCGTACGCGACCTTTCCCGCGGGTCATATGGTGTATCTGGATGCCGATTCTCTAAAGAAAATGAAGGACGATGTCGGCGGATTCATCGATCGAACGCTCGCGCCTGCGCAATAACCGGCGGCAGCAGCGGGCGAAGAAGGAGCCGCGCGTCAGCGGCCCGCTTACGGCGCACGAGAAGAGATTATTTCGGACCTTCTGGATCTATGCAGTTCTGTTGCTGGCAACCATAACGGTTTATGGCCAGGTACGGCATTTCGATTTTGTCAATTACGACGACCCGGAATATGTTACGGGAAATAGCAACGTTCTTCGCGGCCTAACGCCGGAAGGGCTTGCCTGGGCGGCGACTTCGGGCGCTGCCGCGAATTGGCTCCCCCTCACCCGCGTGTCGCACATGCTGGATATCCAATTGTTCGGTCTAGATAGTGGCCTACATCATTTGACGAATCTGATGTTTCATGCACTTTCTACGCTGCTGCTGTTTGCATTTCTTAATCGCGCTACCGGGGCACGCGGGCCGAGTGCATTTGTGGCATTCGTTTTCGCGCTTCATCCGTTACACGTTGAATCGGTAACATGGATCGCGGAAAGAAAAGACGTCCTGAGCGCCTTCTTCTGGTGCCTCGCTTTATTGGCTTACGTGCGATATACCGAACGCCCTGCGATAGGCCGATATCTCCTCGTGCTGTTCTTATTCTGCTGCGGTTTGATGGCCAAGCCCATGACAGTGACCCTGCCGTTTGCTTTGTGGCTGCTCGATATCTGGCCCTTGCAGCGTCTGCCGTCCGCCAAGTCCCGCCTTGCGATTGTAGAGAAACTTCCGTTTCTGGTGCTTTCTATAGCAGTTGGAATAATCACATTTATAGTTCAGCAAGGCAGCCGGGCGGTCAAGCCGTTCCCGCTCCAACTGCGAATCGGGAATGCTCTGCTTTCGTACGTGACTTACATCGACAAGACTTTCTGGCCCTCAAATCTGGCGGTCTTTTATCCGTATCGGCAGGACATTCCGGCATGGAAACCTGCGCTCGCGGGCTTGATGCTTCTGTGCGTATCCGTGCTCGTGGTGCGTACCTTTCGATCACGGCCGTATTTGGCCGTCGGGTGGTTCTGGTATTTAGGGACGTTGCTGCCCGTGATCGGACTTATCCAAGTAGGAGCCCAGGCCCGGGCGGACCGATACACATATATACCAATGATCGGCTTATCTATCATGCTCGCTTGGGGTGCGGTCGACGCAGTTAGCCGGTGGCCGCGAGCGAAAGGCGCTTTTATCGCGTTGGCAGCCGCAGCGTGTGCCTCCTGCGCGGTGGTCGCGTTTATTCAAGTTGGATATTGGAGAAACAGCGAGACCCTGTTCGCCCACGCTCTCCAAGTCACGCGAAACAATTATGTGGCGCACCACAATTATGGGCTCGCCATTGCAGGTCAGCCCGGGCGATTGCCGGAGGCGATGGTGCATTATCGAGACGCGCTCGAGATCCAGCCCCGATCGGTCGAAGCGCGTACGGACTTAGGCAGTGCACTCGCGAAAAGCGGGCATTTCGAAGAAGCAATTGCAGAGTACAAGACCGCTTTGCAACTGGCGCCAGATTGCACGATCTGCCGAAGCAATTTAGATTTGGCGCAGAGACAGTTAGCCGACGAGTTATTCACCCAGGGAGTGGCGCTGGCGAAAAGCGGGCACACGCTGGATGCCATCGGCCAATTCGAGGCTGCTCTGCGACTCGAGCCGGCTGATGCGGAGACGCATAACAACCTGGGGGTCGCTCTCGCCACCCTGGGGCGAACAGCGCAGGCGATTCAGGAGTTCAGAACTGCGGTGCAACTGAAACCCGATTACCCGGATGCGCGTTACAACTTAGCCGCTGCATTGAGTCAAAGCAAGCAGCGATCAAATTAGAACGATAACTTAGCGGCGATTTGCAGGGCTCGTCCGCCGCCCGTGCCATTGACCCCGGTACCACTCCCGAGCGTGCTTGTAACTCGGCCAAAGGTCGAGCTGGTTATGTCCGTTCCCGGATTTGCGAATTCTGGCGTGTTGGTTAAGTTAAAGCTGTCGCAACGCAGCTCGAATTGCCAGCGTTCTGTGATTCTGAAGTCTTTGAAAAGCGAGAGATTCAGATCGAAGAGTCCGGGCCCGCTAAAAGTGTTCCGACCCACATTGCCAAACACGGCCCCCACTGGCTGGGCAAAGCTGGACGTGCTGAACCACGGGTTTGCATTGATGCCGCTCAGAATCTGAAGCGGTGCGATCTGATTCGGCGTTTGCGTATTCGCAGGCGCCTTCAGGCTTCCGCCGTCGTTATTAGCACCGCCAACGGTCAAGGTGACAGGAATGCCACTATATGCGCTGATAATTCCGGCGATCTGCCAGTTGCCCAGAATGCTCGAAACCAAACCGGAACTCATCCAGCGTTGTCCCCTACCCCACGGCAATTGGTAGACGAAACTTTGAACGTAAGTAAGAGTGCGGTCGAAATCGGTTCGAGCGTAATTGCGTTGGAAATTTATATAGAACAGGTATTGGCCATCGTCATCTGTTTGATAGGCCATCCCTTTTGCCCAAGTGAACGCCGTGGTGATCAACAGGCCATTGTTGAACTGGCGATTTAGTTTGACTTGAAGCCCGTTATAGCTGGAGGAGAACCCCTGCCAAAACTCGGTTGCCGCCGCAGTGCGCTTCTCCTGAAGACCAGTGTTCGGGTCGATCATCGTATACTCCGGCTGGCCTGCCGTGCCGGCGCCGGGAATGATACCGGCATTTAGGTTGTATTGACCCGGTAATCGCACTCCGTGATTCCCCACATAGGCGGTATCTAAGGTGAAATGCCAAGGCAGCGCTTGTTGGATAGCAAAGTTCCACGATTCGACGTAAGGATTCAGATAATCCTGCGGGATCACAAAAAAGTTCTGGCTAGCAAGTGACTTACCGACCGGAATGACCCCGGTCGAGGGGACCACAACCGGGACCGGAGCGGGAAAACCGGCCTGGAAGGTCGCAGGCGTGACACCATCAGCTAATACGGCTGGTCCGAAACCCGCTCCAACAGGATTATAAGCGTTGTTTGAACGGACGGGATAGTTATAAGCATAAGTGTTATCCGGGAACGGTGTGTAACTGATACCGAAACCGCTTCGGATCACGGTCGAATCTGTAAGCCGGTAGGCGACTCCTGCGCGCGGAGCAAAATAGCGGTATCGCGTCTTCATACCGAGATTGTCCGGGTTACCGCCTACGCCAGCGATAACGAGCTGGTTATTCGCTGGGTTGTAATTAGAAAATCCGCCTGGAAATTCCGGGCTGCCCGGTGGATAGAAATCCCATCGTAGTCCTAAATCAACCGTCAGCTTCGGGGTTACTTGCCACTTGTCGCCGCCATAAGCGAAAAACCACCAGTCCCGGTACGCGGGGAAGTAAGTGTTCACATCGCGTCCTACCTGGCTGGGAACATCCAGCAGAAAGCTTGCAAGGTCGTTTCCGATGCCTGTCTTAGCCCCCGGGATCGAAGTCTGATTCGCGCTGAAGGTATACACGCCACGCGGGCCGAAGGTCTGGTCTTGGAGTAAGTCATCGCGGACACGGCGCAGATCGACGCCCCACTTGAACGTGTGATTACCCACGATTTTCGTCCAGTTATTCACCGTGTCGATGTTGGCTTCGGCTCGCACCCACGGTACACTCGCGGAGTAGCCAATGAGCGGATTGCTATAACCGCCGTTGATTGTAATTTGCGCCTGACCGCTGGTGAATGAGCTAATGTTAACGCCTGGAATGCCGATCTTCGTTGCGTCGGCGCTGCCATAATCCGATGGAATCGCCGAGCTGTGGTAGTACGCTACTCCGAAGCGGAACTCTGTCAGGAACGTGGGCGAGAATACGTGGTCGTAATTCAGTCCGCTGCTATAGGTCTTCTGAGAACCCGTACCCTGAAACGCCCCGTTGGTATCACCACCTAATTCAGGACCGAAAAGCGGAGCCTGATAGACGATCGGCCAAGAGAAGCTGAGGCGTCCGCTCAGCCGGTCCTTCTCGTCGAGGTTGTAGTCCACCTTCGTATCGAAAGAATCCGTAGTTTTCGTGAACGGCGGCGCGCCGTAATAGTTATTGCTCGGGCTACTCTCTTTGAAAGGCTCATTGGGCCCGGGTAGCAACGACAAAATTGCGGCCGAAACGGGGTTAATTAGACTGGCAGGAATGATGTTACCTGCGAATGGTACCCGGCCCACGCCGGTGGTCGGATTACCTGTGAATGGATTGTAAATCGTGGTAGAGAAGGCGCTCAGGTTACCGGTCCGGCTTAGGAGTGAAGGAATCGTCTCTTGAGTCGCCGTCGCTTCGTGATCGTCGACTCTCAGGTAGTCTGCAAAAAAGAACAGCTTATTGTGAATGATTGGCCCGCCCACGTCCCCGCCGAAATAGTTATAAGAAATGTGACTGACAGACGGGTTGAAAAAACTCCGTGCATCTAATGCGCTGTTCTGGAGGAACTCGTAGGCCGCGCCGTGAAAACTGTTACTACCCGACTTGATAATGACGTTCGCCACGCCGCCCGAAGCGCGCCCCAGCTCAGGATCATAATTACTGGTCGAGACGTCTACCGTCTGAATCGCCTCATCCGGAGGAATGAGGATCTGGAGAAGTCCGGTGCGTTCGTCGTCGTCGATGCCTTCGATCTGATATTCGTTGCCCATTCGAAATTGGCCATTGACTTCGGTCTGCAGAGAGCTTTCGGCGTTGAAGAACTGCGAGTGCTGGAAAGTCGCTGGCGCCGTTCCGGGCACAAGATTCAGCAGGCTTTGGAAGTTGCGGTTGTCACTCAGGGGCAGGTTTGCGGTTTGAAGAGTGGAGATGGTGACCGTCGTATCGGCGCGATCGGTTTGCAGCGGCGGGGGAGCGGCTGTCACCTCAATGGACTGGTTTATGTTTCCGGGCTGGAGTTGGACATCGACGCGCGCGCTGGTATTCACCGCCACCCCGACGTTTTCCCGAACCTCTTTCTTGAAGCCCGGCTGCTCGACTTCTACCTTATACATTCCCTCGGGAACGTCCGGGAAGGAGTAGTTGCCGCTGGAATTCGCCTCCGCGTTGCGTACCACGCCGGTGTTCACTTCGGTTAACGCGACTTTCGCACCTGCTACCACGGCGCCCGACGCGTCGGTTACCGTACCCAGCACCGTACCCGTCACCGCTTGCGCCGAGGCTGCGCCGCGAAACATGCACGCGACGGCGCACACAACCAACATCCAACGTAGACGTCTCATAACCCCTCCCTTCGATCTTCTGCCACTTGGAAAAGATGGACTTCTAAAGCAACTCTGTTCCACGAGTATACGCCTGAATTGAGCGGAACGAAGGAGAAAATGCGGTTCGGCAGCGAGGTCAACCCGCACTTTTACCCGGTATGGAAACGGCGCAAGCGCCGTCCACGAAGTGTGGTCAGTATGACCCCAGGAGAACTAAATTGGCAACCAGAACACAATCTAATGTAGTTGCGGTTTTTCGCAGCAACTCTGATGCGCAAGCAGCCGCAGCCGAACTAAAAGCGAACGGATTCCCAGCGGATAACATCTACATAAGCTCTTATTCCGAAAGCGGCGCAGCCGCGCCGACCCCCGCCACCGGAACCCAAATCCGTTCGGGACACGAAGCTCAGCACGAAGGAGGTATCACCGGCTGGTTCAAATCCCTGTTTGGCGAAGATGAAGAGCACGACACCGACCGCGAGACCTATGAAAATGCGGTAAGAACGGGAGGCGTGGTATTGAACGTCCAGGCCGATGATGAAAATTTGGACCAGGCGGTGAACATATTAGAAAGACACAATGCAGTCGATGTGAACAGCGAGGTTGCCACGTCCGAAACTAACGCTTCGAGGGCGCCCCGTCAAAGCGCAAAGAAGAGTTCGACAGATTTGCCGAAGTCTGTCCCGGTGGTTCAGGAAGATCTGCGTGTCGGCAAACGCGCCGTTGCGCGTGGTGCGGTGCGCATTTACTCGCGGGTTGTCGAACAGCCTGTTGAGGAAACGGTAACCCTGCGTGAAGAGCACGTTCGGGTGGAGCGCCAGCCGGTCAATCGTGCGGCAGACGCATCCGATCTGCAGGCCGGCCGGGAGGAGGTCATCGAAGTGGAGGAGTTCGCCGAAGAACCAGTCGTTTCTAAGCAAGCCCGGGTGGTTGAAGAAGTGCGCATCAGCAAGGACGCCACGGAGCGCCGCGAGACCGTTCGCGATACGGTTCGCCGAACCGAGGTGAACGTCGAAAATGCCGGCCAGGAAACGACCCGGTCCGCTAATTACGAAGACGACTTCCGCCGCGATTTCCAGAGCAGGTACGCTTCTGCGGGCGGCAATTATGAAGATTACGCGCCCGCTTATGAATACGGCTATCAAGCGGCGAACGACGCCCGTTATCAAGGCCGCAGTTGGGATGAGGTCGAATCGGATCTCCGCTCCGACTACGGCCGCAGATATCCCAATAGCACCTGGGATCGAATCAAAGATTCCATTCGCTACGGCTGGGACAAAGTAACTGGGCGCACTAAGTCTGCTTCCGCTTCACGCCGATAGTCGCGTCATGGAGGATAACAGAGAAGATCTCGTCGTTCCTGTTATTAGCGAAGAACTGCACGCGGACGCTGTTCCGGTTGTAACCGGCGGCGTCCGTGTGACGAAACGCGTACATACCAACGACGAAGTGCTCGAACAGGAGCTCCGTAAGACGCACGCCGAAATCAAGCGCGTGAAGACCAACCGTGTAGTAGACGGCCCACAACCAGTTCAGCGCATAGGTAGCACTCTGGTGATCCCGGTCGTCTCCGAGGTCCTCCGAGTGGAGAGACAATGGGTGGTTACCGAAGAGATCCACATCACCCAAACTGAGGAGACGGAAACGGTGCGACAAACCGTTCCGGTAAGCCGCGAAGAAGCTGAAATAGAGCGTCTGGACGAATCAGGAAATGCGATCGCGGCCATCGAACCCGCGCCCGAGGCCGCCGCCAGTTTGAGCGGTCCGCGTACCGGTCCCGCCTCCATCGTCGAACGCAGCCGTGCTGCCGCCGCGGCAGCGCCCGCTTCGGGACGAAAAAGCCGCAGCCTGCTAACTAACAACAAATCCCGGTAGTGCGCTGAATGAGCGCACTACCAGAAGCCCGGTGATATGCTAAGACTCGTTTCAGTACGACCCTCCAAGAAGAAAGGTCCCAACGAATGAGTAAGAGCCTATCTATAGCGCCTGGAATGTTAGCTGCCGGTTTGCTGCTTGCGTTATCCCAGCACGCAACGCCGCAACAAGCTGGTTCGACCATCAAGGTTACGCTCGACTACACAGGATCCGGAACCGTGGACGAGAGTCACAAAATTTTCGTGGCTCTGTGGGACTCTACCGGTTTTATGCAGGGTAATGCCATGCCCATCGCTGTGCAATCGACGACTTCCAAAACCGGGACAGTTACTTTTTCCGATGTGAAAGCAAACCCGGCTTATGTCAGCTCTGCGTATGACCCCACTGGTAAGTGGGATGGTCAATCGGGACCGCCGCCTACTGGTTCGTCGCTCGGCGTGTACAGCAAAAGCCCGGGAAAGCCGGAGCCGATCGATACTGCCGGAGGCAAGACAGCCACAGCCACCATTCGTTTCGACGATTCAGTAAAGATGCATTAAGGATTCGGCGGCGCGGATGTCGTGCCGTTCGCAGTCGCTCCGCCCGAATTGTTCGTACCTGAATTGTTCGCAGACGACCCGCTGGCTTTCTTTGCGCTCTGGCCCCCGGTCGCAGCGTCGGCGGGCGTTCCGCCTTCCTTCACCGCCTTCGCAACGGGGGCGCCCTGCGTAGCCCAATCGTGTTCCGTCGCGGCATTGCCCACCACGCCCTTCGATACATCTTGTTTCACATCCTGCTTTACAGCCTGGTCCGCCTGCTTCGCCGCCTCGTGGGTACCGGCGCCCATCTGCAGAACCCTTACGCTCACGCGTTTGACACCGAACTTCTTGCATTCGACTGTGCTCGGCACGTAAAGGTCGAGCCGGCGGCCCTCCACCTTGGCGCCTGTGTCGGCGACCACGTACTCGCCCGAATAGCGCCCCGCCCGCTTGATTTTTATGCGTGTACCGATCGGCAGAACGTTAGGATCTGCGGCCACGACATGCCGGTGGGTCCATTGCCCTGACGCCGTGATGCCGGTCTGCGAATACGCCGTCGCGACATATCTTCCGTTCAGACCTGGCGTTGCCCCTGCCGCCCATATCGCCGTCAGGAGCAAACCGCATATAGCGCGCGTAGTTCTCACATGAACTAGACGCACGCCACACGCCGAAATGCATCGCGCAGGAGTACTACGCTCCGCTTCAAACCGTTTGAGTAACCCTGCTCACCTATCGATCCATGTTGCGTCGGTTGAGCGCACAGGGCGGGTGTTGCCCGTTGTGCGCGGCGAGAGTTTTAGCGCAGCTTAGTTACTGCGCGCCGCGACTAAGCAGCATAACTTTAAGGGTGTGGAAAATAATATAGAAATCGAGCGCCGGCGCGACGTTCTTGATGTAGTAAAGGTCGTACTCGAGCTTGATCATGGCGTCGAGCTCCGTGTCGCCGTATTTGTGGTTGATTTGAGCCCAGCCCGTGATTCCGGGTTTGACGGCCAGCCGCTGCCGGTAATAAGGAATCTGATGCGCGAGCATCTCGACAAACTCAGGGCGCTCGGGACGCGGGCCCACAATCGCCATATCGCCCATCAGGACATTCCAAAGCTGTGGCAGCTCGTCCAAACGAAGCTTTCGCAGCCAGCGGCCGACGCGCGTAATGCGCGGGTCGTCGACAGAGGCCCACACTGCGCCCGTGCGCGCCTCGGCGTCGACATACATGGAACGAAATTTGTACAGGGTGAAGACGCGTCCATTGAGCCCTACGCGGCGTTGCCGGTAAAGCACCGGCCCTTTCGACGAGAGCTTGACGGCGATCGCCGTGAACAGCATAAACGGCAAAGCCAAAATCGAGCCGGCAAGGCCGAGCAAGAGGGAATAGAAATTTTGCAGCGCGATCGCTTGCGGCCGCGGACCTAAAACGGACGAAAAGATCAACTGCGAAGGCTGAATCTTGCGGCTGCAAACACGGCGCATCGCCATCTCGTACGTATCGGCCGCATCCTCGATGAGAACGCCCGTGAAGCGTATCTCCAGCAGATCCTGTACCGGCAAGCGGTTACGCCGTTCCGCCATCCCGACCACGATGCGCGTGGGTTTGTACTCCTCGCAGACTTTGCGCACATCGGCGAGTCCGCCGAGACACGGAACCGGGAAATCACAGGGCTGCTCTTCGCAGACGTACCCGACAATGGAGTAGCCGAACTCAGGCCGGGCGACTACTTCCGAAATAACCTCGCCAAGAATACTGGAATTACCAAGCAGCAGCACCCGCTCAGAGCGCAAAGCGACCACCACGTACTTCCAGAAGAAAATGCGCCACAGGGGCAGCAGCACCACAAGCCCGAGGCTGCCGGCGATCATGAGCCAGCGGCCGAGCAACATATCCGGCCGCAGATAACCGAGGAACGCCATCATCAAGAGAGCGGAACCGACGGCGAGGCATACTTGCTGAACCAGCAGGATGCGGGAAGCGATGCGAAGGTCGCTATAAAGATCCTGAAAGTAGAGGCCGAGAATGACGCAACCGCCCACTATCAGAACTTTCCAGTAATTCTCTTCGGTGAAAAGATAGACGGAGGGGTCTTCGGAAAGTGTGAAAAACGACGCGGCTCCATAGCAGGCCAGAACCAGGCAGATTTCGGAGACGAGAAGCGCGATTACGCTGGCCGGGATAAAAACGCGAAAAAGACGAATCACGCAGAGTTTTTACGGGTGTAATGCGCGCCTTGAGTGTAGCACGCGCAAACTTGCCACGCGGCCAGCGCGAGGCTTGCGGCCCGGCCCGCGGCGGCAACACGCCTCGATGGGTCAAATTGCTGATTCTGCGGAGGATAAAAGCTGGCGTCTGTCACTGGAAACGTGATATAAACAAATAGGGATCTACTTGGTCGTAGATTCGCTACGCTGGTGCTCCGAACCGCATGCTTCGACTAACAAAAAAGGCGGATTACAGTCTGATTGCTCTCAGGCATTTTGCGGCACGCCAGCGGGAAACCGGCCAGGCGGTGAGCGCAAAGGAGGTTTCGGACGGCTGCGGAATCCCGCTTCCGGTGCTCTCTAAGCTGCTTCAGAAGTTGGGCAAGGCCGGATTCCTGCTATCGGAATTCGGGACCAACGGCGGGTATCGGCTGGCGCGCGATCCCAGCCGGATCTCGGCACTGGAAGTGATTCGCGCCATCGACGGGCCTATTGTGCTCGCCAATTGCTTTACCGAAAACGCCCATTGCGGACATTCCGGCCGGTGTACCGTGAAGCGGCCGCTGAAGAAGATACACGACGCAATTCTGCGACTTCTGAACAGTGTCAGCATCGAAGACATGCTGCAAGATACAGAGGACGCGCCCGCCGGCTCTTTGCCCGCTTCGCTGGTGGCATTGCAGGGAGCGCCGCAATCGCTCCCATCGGAGAGCTCTCTTAGGAAACAAATATGAAATTGCCGATTTACATGGACAATCACGCGACGACGCCGATGGATCCGCGCGTCTTCGAGGCCATGAAGCCGTACTTCACTCAGGTGTTCGGGAATGCCGCGTCGCGCAACCACAGCTTCGGCTGGGAAGCCGAGGAGGCGGTCGAGAAAGCCCGTAAACAGATTGCGGACCTGATCGGAGCAACGCCGAAAGAGATCGTTTTTACCAGCGGCGCGACCGAATCGAACAATCTGGCGCTGAAAGGCATCGCCGAGATGTACGCCGAGCGCGGCAATCACATCATCACCCAGGTGATTGAGCACAAGGCGGTGCTCGACACTTGCAAGCGCCTGGAAAAGGACGGCGTCCGGATCACTTATCTGCCTGTGAAGCAGAATGGGCTCATCGATCTGGATCAATTGCGCGACGCAATCACCGACAAAACGATTCTGATCTCGATCATGTACGCGAACAACGAGATTGGGGTCGTGCAGCCGATCAAGGAAATCGGCAAAATCGCCAAAGAGCGCGGCGTTTTGTTCCACACCGACGCGGTGCAAGCGGTGGGCAAGATACCGGTCAACGTGATCGCCGACGGCATCGACGTACTTTCCATCACCGCTCACAAACTGTACGGGCCGAAGGGCGTGGGCGCGCTGTATGTGCGGCGCAGGAATCCGCGCGTGCAAATCACATCGCAGATGGACGGCGGCGGCCACGAGCGCGGGATGCGCTCCGGCACCTTGAATGTTCCGGGCATCGCCGGCCTCGGTGCGGCGTGCGACATCGCCAAGCGCGAGATGGCGGAAGAAGCGAAGAAGTTGGCCTTCCTGCGCGACAAGCTTAAGGACAAGCTGATGAGCGAGTTGGACGAAGTCTACATTAACGGCTCCTGGGAGCATCGCCTGCCGCACAATTTGAACATCAGCTTTGCTTACGTCGAGGGCGAGAGCCTGCTGATGGGCATAAACGACATCGCGGTTTCAAGCGGCTCGGCGTGCACATCGGCCACGCTGGAGCCGAGCTATGTACTGAAGGCGCTCGGCGCCGGCGACGACTTGGCGCATTCGTCGATCCGCTTTGGCATCGGCCGGTTTAATACCGAAGAAGAAGTAGATTACGTCGGCGATAAAGTCGTCGACGTGGTAAGAAAGCTGCGCGAATTATCGCCGCTTTATGAAATGGCGAAAGAGGGCGTGGATCTGACCAAGGTCGTTTGGGCTGCGCACTAGGTATCATTCAGGAAGAGGGAAAAACATGGCGTATTCTGACAAGGTTCTCGATCACTACAACCATCCGCGAAATGTGGGTTCTCTCGATAAGAGCAGTCCTCACGTAGGTACGGGCATGGTAGGAGCGCCGGAGTGCGGCGACGTGATGAAGCTGCAAGTCAAGGTGAATCCGGAAACCGGGGTCATCGAAGAAGCGAAATTTAAGACATTCGGCTGCGGGAGCGCAATTGCGAGCTCGTCCTTGGCAACCGAGTGGCTCAAGGGCAAGACGGTCGATCAAGCGCTCGAGATCAAAAACACGGATATCGTGAATGAGCTCTCGCTGCCGCCGGTAAAGATTCATTGCTCGGTACTCGCCGAAGACGCAATCAAGGCGGCTATTGGCGACTACAAGAAAAAGCAGCACGTGGCCACCCAGGCCGAACCGGTGGCTGTGCAGTAAGCCTCAACGATGGCCGAGTTGATTCAGCCTCAACTTACAGAGATCGGCCGCGCGCCGGGCGACCAGCAATCCCCGGGCGCCGTGGAATCCGCACCCAAGCAGGTACACGTGACTTCGAAAGCCGTGCAGAAGATTCGCGAGGCCTTCGCGCGCGAAGGGGTGACCGGCGGCTTGCGCTTAGGAGTGCTGGGCGGAGGTTGCTCCGGGCTGAGTTACCAATTCAAGTTTGCTCCCGAGGCGCGCCCGCGCGATTACGTTTTCGAGTTCGAGGACGTCAAGGTCTTTGTCGATCCCAAGAGCATTCTGTTTCTGGACGGAATGACCTTGGATTGGCAGGACTCGCTGATGCAGTCGGGATTCGTGTTCCAAAATCCGCATGCCACCAAGAGCTGCGGATGCGGTACGTCATTTTCGGCCTGAGCCGTTCTGAATTGCAGCGTGTCTACGCTTCCTAAGAACTTCTACGATTTCTTCGGCTTCGATCGCAAGCTAAGCGTGGATGCGGAAACTCTGCAGAAGCGCTTCTACGAGCTGAGCCGCCAATGGCACCCCGACCGCTTCAGCCGCAAGGGCGCCTCGGAACAGGCGCAAGCCCTCGAAGCGACCGCAATTCTGAACGACGGGTACCGAACCCTGCGCGATCCTGTCAAACGCGCCGAGTATCTGCTGGCCGAAGAGGGGTTCCCGATCGCCGAGCAGCGCTCCAAGGATGTGCCGCCGGAGCTGCTTGAAGAGGTCTTCGATCTCAACATGGCGCTCGAAGAACTGAAGAGCGGTGATGATTCCGCGCGGCCCCAGCTCGAAGCCGCGAAACAGAATTTTACTGGATTGCGAGCCGGTATCGACAACGAACTCCAACGGCTCTTCGCAACGTACGATGCGGCAGAGGAGCGTAGCGAGTCCGCCAAACAGGCGCTGCACGAAATTCGCGGCTCGCTGAACCGCCGGCGCTATATCGAAAACTTGATCCGCGACGTAGACCGTGTTCTGAGCGCGCAGGGCGCTGGGAGTCCGTTGTGCGCGCGGGACGAAAAGAACCCGGCCGCCGCCGCATCCGAGCCGCTTGAAGACCGCCTATAGCCAACACACATGGGAACTTTTCAAATCGACTTCGGCGAGAGCCGCAAATCCAAAATTGTCGGTATCGACCTCGGCACCACCAATAGCCTGGTGGCCGAGATGACGTTGACCGGCCCGCAGATCATCGAAGACGCGGAGGGCCGCAAGATCGTTCCAAGCGTCGTTTCTTTGACTAGGGGAGGCAAGTTGGTAGCCGGCGAACCGGCTCGCGAACTGTTGCTGACCAATCCGGAGCAAACCGTTTATTCAATCAAGCGGCTGATGGGCCGCGGCGTTGCAGATGTTCAAGACGAGCTGAAATTGTTCCCGTTCCGCATCGCGGAGGGCAGCGAATCGGTCATTAAATTGAAATTGGGCGAACGCACGTTCACGCCGCCCGAGATATCGGCCGTCGTCCTGAGGCAGTTGAAAGACAATGCCGAGGCCGCACTCGGCGCTCCCGTTACCGAAGCCGTGATCACAGTTCCGGCCTATTTCAATGACGCCCAGCGGCAGGCAACGAAAGATGCCGGCCGGCTCGCCGGGCTGGAGGTTCTACGGCTCGTAAACGAACCCACCGCCGCCTCGCTTGCCTATGGCCTGGATAAGCGCAAAGACGGAATCATCGCGGTTTACGATTTCGGCGGCGGCACCTTCGATATCTCGATTCTTCGCTTGCACGAGGGCATCTTCGAAGTGCTCGCCACCAACGGCGACACCCACTTAGGCGGAGACGATATCGACAACCTGCTGTTGCGAATCGCGCTCGAAGACGTGCAGTCGGAATGGGGTCAAGACTTAGCGCGGGATTCGGAAGGCGTGCAAAGATTGCGCCGAGCCGTGATTCACGCCAAGGAACAGCTCTCGTTTGTGCCTGAAGCCAACATCGAGTTGGAGTACAAAGGCAAGCGGTACCAGCGCGCGATGAATCGCGTATTGTTTGAGCGGCTCATTGCGCCCGTGGTGGAGCGAACGCTCGAGCCTTGCCGGGCCTGCCTTGCGGATGCCAAGCTGGCGCCGGAGCTGATCGAAGAGGTCGTGTTGGTCGGCGGCTCAACCCGCATCCCGTTGGTGCGCGCAGCCGTCGAGCGGCTATTCAAAGCCAAGCCCCACACCGAACTGAATCCGGACGAAGTGGTGGCCTTGGGCGCCGCCGTACAAGCCGGGATTCTCGCGGGCGATGTGGAGGACAAGCTGCTCCTCGATGTGACTCCGCTGTCTCTTGGTATCGAGATTATGGGCGGCGTGATTTCCAAGTTGATTCACCGTAACTCGACCATTCCGGCCAGCGCGACCGAGACCTTTACCACCGCTGTCGACGGCCAAAAGAACGTGCTGATTCACGTGCTGCAAGGCGAGCGCGAACTGGTGAAGGATTGCCGCAGCCTGGCCCGATTCGATCTGAAAGATATTCAGCCGTTGCCTGCGGGGTTGGCGCGCATCGAGGTGCGATTCTTGATCGACGCTAACGGTATTCTCAACGTGACCGCACGCGATGCCCGCACGGGCAAGGAACAAAGTGTGGAGGTCAAGCCGTCTTATGGCTTAACCGAGGATCAAGTAGAGGCCATGATCCGCGATTCCTTCGAGAAGGCCGAAGAGGACATGCGGGAACGCCAGGTGCGCGAGGCGCGTGTGGAGGCGGACAATATTCTGGGTGCTACCGAGAAGGCGCAGCGCCACCAGGCTTGGTCGGCTCTCACCACCGAAGAGAAGACGGCGATTGAATCCGCCAAGCGCGACCTGCAGAGCGTGTATCACGCAAACGATCACCACGCAATTAATGAAAAGATTGAAGCCCTGAACCGCGCCACGCAAAACTTGGCAGAGAACATGATGAATAGCGCGGTGGGAAGCGCCTTAAAGGGAACGAAGATCGAGTAGGCGCGAGGCTCAGTGGAGCTTCACTTTCGCTGATACCGCGGCAGCAGCAAGCCTGGCATCCGTCGTCAACAACCGGCAGTTGGAAAGCAGTGCAGATGCGATCAGGTGCGCATCCACCCACCCGATTCCCGTTGACCAGAGAGCTTGTCGATCAAGAAGGCGCATCACTTCTTCGTGGGTGGCCGAAATAGCTAGCGGCAGCTCGTTCAGATCCGCCAAAATTCGCTTCCGGTTCTTCATGCTGCCGCACGCCAGCTCACCCAGGACGAACGGGTGCATTAGTACCAACCCGCCCTCCAGCAGCTCGCGCAATTCCGCGCTTGCCGCCCGCAAGTGGTCAATCCACACCGACGAATCAACCAGGAACATTACTTAGCGATCGCGGCCCTACGCCGTGGAATCGGCCGCAGGTCGGGTTCCGAACCACCTAAAGCCGCCAGCCTTTTCGCCGCTTCCCGCGCAATCAAGGCCCGCAACCCTTCGTGCACCAGCGCAGTCTTTTCATGGATGCCGCTAAACTCCCGCGCCCGCGCCAGCAAGGCATCCTCAATAATCAACGTCGTCCTCATATGCATCATTATGCATCACAATTACACATGCGTCAAGTCCCAAATTCGGCAGTTGGCGTCCTCTACAATAGAGCATGCCTGGACTCACCTGGGACCATACTGAAGATATTGCCCTCTGCCTCTACGAGGCGCACCCGGACGTCGATCCTACGCATATCCGCTTCACCGATCTTCATAAGTGGATCACCGAACTGCCGGACTTCAAGGACAACCCTATGGCTTCTACCGAGGGAAAGCTGGAAGCAATTCAGATGGCGTGGCTTGAAGAGTATCAGGACAATCAGTAGCTCCCAGGTTGCTTTCTTGGTCCGTAATTTTCTTCGACGACTGAGCCGCCCAATCCAAACATTTCGGCGTCAAGCTACTATCTCCACTCAATACGTCACCTCGGCGCCGTCGGCGCAGAACGCGCTTGATATTTTTAAAGGCCGCTGGTGGTCGCGCCTGCCGGAGCCTTTCGCCCCCTTACAGGCAGGAAACATAGCTCTGTTCGAAGATCCCCGCATAACCTGGGCGATCTCCCAATTGGGCGGCCTGCGGGACCAGACGGTTCTCGAGCTCGGTCCCCTCGAGGGCGCGCACAGCTACATGCTCGAACATGCCGGAGCGGCCTCCATTATTTCGATTGAGGCGAATCCCGAGGCTTACCTGAAGTGTCTGGTCATCAAAGAAGCCGTCGCGCTGGAGCGGACTCACTTCCTCTGCGGCGACTTTCTCGAATACCTGCGCAATTCCCCGCCCCATTTCGAGGCGGCGCTCGCCTCGGGTGTCCTATATCACATGGTGGAACCGGCGGAATTAATCGCCTTATTGAGTGACATCACGCAAAACTTGTATCTGTGGACGCATTATTACGATGCGCAATTAGTGGCGGCGGATCGAAAGCTGGGTTCGATGTTTGTAGGTGAGCGGCAGAGCGAGCACGCAGGCTTCCGCCACAGATTGTTTCGATACGAATACTGGGGCAGCTTCGGAGCTCGCCAGTTTTGCGGCGGCTCACGCCCACACGCGCACTGGATGACGCGGGAAGATATTCTCAGGTGTTTGCAGCACTTCGAGTTTACGGAAATCCGCACCAATTTCGAAGCACCGGACCACCCCGATGGGCCCGCGTTCGCAATTGTGGCGCGCAAGAAAAGAGGAAGCTCCGATGATTCTATGGAATAACTTGGGTTTCGCCGTGCGGCAACTGCGAAAGAGCCCGGCATTTACAATCACCATCCTGGCGACGCTGGCGCTCTGCATTGGTGCGAATGCGGCGATCTACAGCATTGTTGACACCCTCTTTCTTCGCCCGTTGCCATATCCGGAGCCCGAACGGCTCGTGATGCTAGGAACCTCGGAGCATAAAGGCGCGATCTCGCACTTCGATACCGGACAAGACGGGAGTGATTGGGAGATGATTCGCGACCACGCTTCGCTGCTTGACAGTGCGGTCTACGGCGGCGCCGACGGCGTGAACCTATACACCGGGAACCACGTCGAATATGTGCAGGAGCAGCGGGTAAGCGAGAATTTCTTCGGGGTTCTCGGCGTGCACCCGCTCATCGGGCGCGAGTTCACACGCCAGGAAGACGTGCCTGGTGGCCCCAAGTTGACCGTTCTCAGTCACGGCCTCTGGCAACGCGTGTTTCACGGCGATTCCTCGATGGTGGGACGCACAGTCGATTTGCTGGGCGCTCCGCATACGGTCATCGGCGTCATGCCGCCCGGTTTCCGCTCCGATACACCTGTCGATCTCTGGACGCCGCTCGAGCCCAGCACTCGAGGCGAGGGCGGTGGTGACAACTTTGAAATCATCGCCCGGCTGAAACCAGGCGTCACTTTGGCGGCAGCCAACGGCCAGCTCGCATCTCTCATGCAGCCGATGTTTAGCCGGATGAAACTGCCGCCCAGCGTGGTTTTGCAAGAAACAGCGATGCCGATGCAGGCCGCGCGCACGGCCGACATTCGTTCGAAAGTGCGCCTCATGTGGGGCGCGGTGATTCTGGTGCTGATCATCGGTTGTGTCAACATCGCCGGCATTCTACTGGCTCGCTCAGGCGTGCGCTCGCGGGAAATTGCCACCCGCTTAGCCATCGGCGCCAAGCGCGCCAGCATCGTTTGGCAGCTACTTACGGAATCGTTACTGCTGGCGATCGGAGGTGGCCTGCTCGGCGTCTTAGTCGCGCAATTCGCGCTTTACTTCCTGACCCATGTTACTTCCCTTCGCTACGGTTTTGAGGTGAGTGCATCCGAGTTCGAAATCTTCCGGCCCGTACAACTGGATGCGCGCGTCCTGCTTGTCACTCTTGCCATCGCGCTCGTCACCAGCCTGCTGTTCGGACTCTTTCCCGCGCTCGATGCCGCGTCGATCGACTTGCGTTCCGCGCTCGCCGAGGGCGGTCGAAGCGCAACGGCACGGCGCCGGTGGATCCGGCATACACTCGTGTTTGCGGAAGTCGCTCTTGGAGTAGTGCTGGTGGTGGGGGCCGGCCTGCTGATTCGCACCGTCCGCAGCTTGATGAATCTGGGGCCCGGCTTTAATCCCCAAAATGTAATGACGGCTTCGATGTCGCTCCACGATGCGCGTTATGACTCGACCGCCGCGGGTGCGCGCCTGTTCCGCGAAACACTCGCTCGGATTCGACGAATTCCCGGCGTCGAATCGGCTGCGGTGGCTCTCACGCTGCCTTACCAGCGAGCCTTGAATCTCGATCTCGACCAAGTTGCCGGAAGACAACCTGTCGGCACCGCCGGTATTACTAACTTCACCTACGTGACACCCGGTTTCTTCGAAACTCTACAAGTTCCTCTGCTGCGCGGGCGTCTGTTGACCCACGGAGACGGCCCGAATGCGGCGAAGGTGGTCGTAGCCAATGACGCATTCATCAGGTCTTACCTGCCTCTCGACCCGCAACCGCTCGGCACTCACGTCAAGATCGCGAACATCGATTTCCAGATCGTCGGCATCGTCGGCAACGTGCAGCAGATCAACGGCTGGGGAGCTTCATTTGGCCCGCTCGCCGCTTTACCTCAGGTCTACGCTCCCGCCGATCAAATTCCCGACCCGCTTTTCAGCGGCGTACATATCTGGTTTTCGCCCAGCTTCCTGGTGCGTACACACGGCAACATCGCCGGGTTACCGGAAGCCATGCAGCGCGCGCTCGCCGCAGCCGATCCGCGATTGCCCTTCTCTTCGTTTCATAGCATGGCGGAAGTTCGCGGAGCTTCAATCGCCAATGAGCGCTATCAGGCGCGCCTGTTCTCGGCTCTCGCGGCGTTAGCGCTGCTGCTTTCGGCGCTCGGGGTATACGGGCTCGTTGCGCAATCCGTGGCCGAGCGCACGCGCGAAATGGGCATCAGGCTCGCGCTGGGCGCCACCGTCAAAAACGTCGTTCGTGCCGCCGCTATGCCGGGCATCGAATTGTCCTTGGCGGGCATCGCCGGCGGGTTGCTGCTCGCGCTCTATGCCGCCCGCCTCATGAAGAGTCTCATCTGGGGAATCACGGCCACAGACCCATGGACCTTCGCAATCGTCGCCGCGCTGCTGGTGGTGGTAGCGGCTGTTTCGAGCCTCATTCCCGCCCTGCGCCTCAGTCATCTGGATCCCGTCGAAACATTGCGGCAGGAGTGAACGCCGGCGGCGACACGGCGTTCTTCCCACCCACGCCATACTAATAGAGACAGGTATGCTGCGCGACTCGCCCAT
Source organism: Bryobacteraceae bacterium (assembly GCA_036269275.1). Taxonomy (GTDB): domain Bacteria; phylum Acidobacteriota; class Terriglobia; order Bryobacterales; family Bryobacteraceae; genus Bog-105. Next base: position 111,268 of record DATASJ010000126.1, read on the forward strand.
CGATTCCGGCTATTCCCTGCCGGAGGTCCACGAGAGCGTCGCCACTTCGCATACTCATCTTTGGCGGCGCCTGATCGCCTTCGCGGGTCCCGCTTATCTGGTCAGCGTCGGCTACATGGACCCGGGCAACTGGGCGACCGATCTCGAAGGCGGCGCGCGGTTTGGCTACCGGCTGATCTGGGTGCTGGTGGTCTCGAATCTGATGGCGCTGCTACTGCAGACCCTCAGCTCGCGGCTGGGAATCGTCACCCGGCGCGACTTGGCGCAAGCCTGTCGTGATGAATACCCGCGCGCCGTTTCCTACACGCTCTGGATCCTCTGCGAGCTGGCTATCATCGCTTGCGATCTGGCGGAGGTATTGGGAGCGGCGATCGGCTTGAATCTTCTGTTCCACGTGCCCATGCTCATCGGCGTGCTGGTCACCGCCGCGGACACGCTCCTGGTGCTGTGGTTCACGCGGCTCGGCATTCGTGTCATCGAGGCCTTTGTGTTGATGCTCATTGCGACCATCGCTGGCTGCTTCGCATTTGAGATTTTTCTGGCCCGCCCCGACCTTCCCGCCGTGGTCACTGGGCTCATTCCGCGCCTCAATTCGAGCAGCATCTACATCGCCGTCGCCATTTTCGGCGCCACCGTCATGCCGCACAACTTGTATTTGCATTCGGCCCTGGTGCAAACGCGGCAAATTGGGGAAACGAAAAGCGACAAACGCAGCGCCTGCTGGTACAATTTTCTGGATTCGACGCTGGCGCTCAATGGCGCGCTGTTCGTCAACGCGGCCATTCTGGTCATGTCGGCCGCGGTTTTTTTCAGCCGGCATATCATCGTTACCGAAATTCAGCAGGCTCATCAGCTCCTCCGGCCGCTGATGGGCACCACCGCCGCCAGCGTCCTGTTTGGATTAGCGCTGCTGTGTTCCGGACAATCTTCCACTCTTACGGGCACCATGGCCGGCCAGATCGTCATGGAAGGCTTTCTGCACTTCCGTATACAACCCTGGTTGCGGCGCTTCGTCACCCGCTGCCTTGCCATCACCCCCGCCGCCCTCACGCTCTATTTCGCGGGCGACGCCGGCACGTACCGGTTGATCATTCTCAGCCAGGTAATTATCAATTTCCAATTGCCGTTCGCTGTGATTCCGCTGGTACATTTCACCAGCGACCGAAACCGTATGGGCGAGTTCGCCAATGGCCTTTGGCTGCGCATGGCTGCCTGGTTCTGCGCCGCCTTCATTCTTGTTCTGAACTCCTGGCTGGTGTGGGACGAAGCAGCGAAATGGATGGCCAACAGCGGCAATTATCGTGCCCTCGTCGCCATCGGCTGTCTATTTGGAAGCCTTGGCTTCGCCGCGCTCCTTTTGGTAACCGGATTCTGGCCCTGGCTTCGCCGGATGGCGCCCCGCGATAGGCCGCTGCAGGCCGCCCGCGTCGCCGTCACGGTCCCGGGCGAATCCGCGCCCCTCTTTCCGACCCGCACGTACGCAAGTATTCTGGTCCCCCTCGACCACAGCGAGTCCGATCAGGAGGCGCTCGGAAACGCGCTGGCGCTCGCGCGCATGCACGGATCCAAGCTCGTGCTATTGCACGTCGAAGAAGGCATTCCCAGCCAATTATTCGGCTCGCTCTCTTCGACCGCCGAGATCACCGAGGGCCAGGAGTATTTGCATAACGTTGTGGCGTCGCTTCGCGAACAAAACGTCAGCGTCGAGGTCGTCGTGCGGCACGGGAAAAGCCCCGCGCGGGAGATCGCCGAGGCCATCCGCGACATGCAGCCGGATCTGGTGGTGATGGCCTCGCACGGCCACAGCGGATTCAAGGATTTGCTTTTCGGCACCACGATCAACTCGCTGCGCCATCGCGTGAAGGTGCCGCTGCTGATCGTCGGGCACGGCCAATGACCGATCTTTCGAAAGGCAGGCTGCTTATCACCGGAGGCGCCGGTTTCATCGGCAGCGCACTCGTTTGGGAGCTGAATCGCCGCGGATTGAAGAACATCCTCATAGCGGATTTTCTGGAAACCGACGACAAGTGGAAGAACTTGGCTCCGCTGCAGTTTGCCGATTACGTCGAAGCCGACGACCTGCTCGGGCGCATCCGCGAATCGCCGCATGTGTTCAGCAATATCGGCGCCATTCTTCATCTGGGCGCCTGTTCCTCCACCACGGAAACGGACGCGGCGTATCTGATTCGCAACAATTTCGAATACACCAAAGCGCTGGCCCATTTCGCGCTCGATGGCGGGCGGCGTTTCGTCTACGCTTCTTCAGCCGCAACCTACGGAGGGCTGGAGGCCAGCTTGCCGGAATCCGTGGCGCTGGAGAGCTTGCGGCCGCTCAACATGTACGGCTATTCTAAGCATCTCTTCGATTGCTATGCGCAGCAAACGGGCATCCTGCCGCGCATCACGGGCCTGAAATACTTCAACGTCTTCGGCCCGAACGAGTACCACAAGGGCCACATGCGCAGCGTGGTACATAAAGCTTTTCACCAGATCCGCGAGCAGGGCTCGGTAGGACTCTTCAAGAGTTATCGGCCCGAGTTTGCAGATGGCGGCCAGCGGCGCGACTTCCTGTACGTCAAGGACGCCGTCGCAGCCACGCTGTTCCTGGCCGAGCGCGTGGATGGCGGGGGACTGTTCAACATCGGGTCAGGCGAGCCGCACACATGGCTGGAGCTGGCCTACGCCATTTTCGCGGCGCTCCAGCGCGAGCCGAAAATCGAATTCATCGATATGCCCGAAGAGCTGCGCGGCAAATATCAATACTTCACCTGCGCGCATATTCAGAAGCTGCGCGAAGCCGGTTTCGATCAAAAGATCGCGCCGCTAGAAGACGCCGTTCGGGATTACATTCGCAATTACCTCGCTCCCGGGCGGCACTTGGGCGACGAGGTTCAAGCGAGCTAACCCGCCGCCAGCCCGCGTAGATTCCAACCGCAAATCCGGCTCGCTTCCAACTTGTTGCCGTTCGGCCCCGGCCAATGCGTCTCCAAGCTCAAGTAGCCGGTATACCCGTCGGCGAGCAGCGCGGCGATTTGGCTCTTCCAGTGCACGTGCCGCGTGCCCAACGGACCCCAAACCGGTTTATCGCCCTCCATGTGGCAATCCTTCGCATGAACGTGCGCGATACGATGGCTGGGCAGCAGCGAATAACCGAGCGGAAACGGCTCTTCACCCGCGACGAGCGCGTTGGCCGGATCCCAAACCAGCATGAGATTCGCGTCCGGGATAAGGGCGAGAATGCGCGCGCTCTCGGCCGCGGTCGCTACGTTGCAGGCGTGCTCATTCTCCAGACCGACAATCAATTCTTCTCTGCTAGCCGCCTGCGCCAGATCGCTCAACGCGCGCGCAATAGCCTCCTGGCACGCGGCCGGCTCTACCGTCCGCCAATACGAAAAGACACGCACCGTCCGCGCTCCCAAAAATTTCGCAATCGTAAGCGCACGCTCGGTCAACTGCGGCTGGTCTTCAAAAGTATGCTTCGAGGCGAAAACGTCGCGCTGAAAACGGCTGTCCAGCTCAGGCCCTTTCGGCAGTACGCACTTGAGCAGCGGAGACGCGATCGAAATCACCGGCAGTCCCGCGGCGTCAAGTGCATCCTTAGCTCGCTTCACCTCGTCGTCGCTGAGATCGAGAACGTTCTTGCCATCGACGACGCGAAGCTCGGCAGCCGTCATACCGATCTCCTGCATAACCGGAATGGCGTCGGCTAGCCGGGGTGAGAACTCGTCCGTAATTGCGGCAATGGGTATCTTGGGCTGCACGGTTTCTATACTAAGGGTATGTTCTTCCGGCAGAAACCAAAGGTCCCAACCTTCGCCGAACGCGTCGCGCTTTTGAAGAACGCCGGATTCACCACCGAAACTCTGCCGGACGACCGCGTGGAAATTGCCAAGAACGGCGTAGGGGCGATCGTGGGCGATGAAGGAAAAAATCAGCCTCGCATGGAAAGAGCTGGAATTCTGGTCGGCTCCGAAATCGCTACGCTACTGAACGGCGGGTTTCAGATGTTTCTCGAAACTCCCTCCGGGAAGCGCCTTCCCGCAACCGCCGACCAGCTCAAAGCGCTGCATGAATTCGAGGAAGATGTGCGAGCGGCGCTGGGGATGGTGGATCTCTACAACACCTCGCTCGGCACCACGAGCCCGAAACATAGGTACGATCGCGTTTTCAAACGCGACTCCGGCCGCCAGCCAAAGCCCTGGGAGAAAAAGGAACACCGCGTCGTACCGCCCGATACCAAGGGCTCCCTGCACCTGTAACAGCCGTTGTGCGCGGCTAATGCAACCCCAGCAGCCGCCGCATCTCCGTGAACGGCAACACCGCGAACTGATCGGCTCCCGTCAAGTTCGGCGCAAACGCTTCCACAGCTATTTTGCGCGCTTCCGCGGAGCGGCCTGCCCGATCCAGCGACGCGGCCAGCATGGCGCGAGCCCGCAAGTCTGCTCCGCCGGATTGTTCCACCAAGGCCTGCCACTCCGCAACCGCTTCCGGATAATGCGCGCTGAGAAACAGTCCATACGCGAGCACCGCATGCTTAATGGATTCATCCAGCGGCGATCCGTTCACCTGCGCGCGCCATTGCTCTAAAGGCTCATCGCTCGACGCGATCAACATGGCGATAGCCGCGAACAGCTTCGGCACGGGCGCTTTCGCAAACTGCGTAGCCAGCCCCGCGTTCTTCTTCGCGCCGCTGAAATCTTTGTCGATCAACTGCCAGATAGAACTCTGGCTAAATGCCAGTGAGCGCAGATCGTCCTGCGAAAAGTGATTGCCGGCCAGATACTGCACACCAGCCGCCGGAGATTTCGAAACCGCGATCCAGTTGGCCTGCGCCAGAAATAACAGCGGGTCGTTCGCCGCGGCGCGCTCCTTCAAGTAATCTGAAAAAACAGTGTTGGCGCGCGCCACCTCACCCCTCAGCAAAATACACGCCGCAAGTTGGGGCAATACTGCGGAGCTGTTATCAATGCCGGCGAAGATCTTTTCCGCCTCCGCGAATCGCCGGGTTTCGAGCAGCCCCTCCGCCAATTGCGCGCGCACGTTTACGTTGCCCGGACTGAGTTCCAGCGCACGATTCAGCAAGCGCGCGCCCTCCGCAGCGTTGTTTTGCAGAAAGCGTTCGGAGCCGAGCGTGGCCAACGCATCGACATCGTTCGGCGCAAGCTGCAAAACCGCCGCCGTGGCGTCCGCCTGTTGCGCGAGCGGCGCGTGCGATGTTCGCGCAACAAGAGCGGCAAAACGGACCTTATCGAGCGGAGTAAATGCATCGCGATGAGCTGCGGCTGCCGCCACTACGGGCGCCAGGTTCTGGCCGCCTGCCTGATTCAGCACCTGCGCCAATACCAGATAAGCGAGTCCGAAGCCCGGATCCGCGTTGATCGCCGCGTTCAGCATCTGCGCCCGCGTTTGCACGTTGGACGACCCGGCCGCTGCTGTATAAGCCTGCCAGGCGCGTTCGTTCTTGGTTGAGAACTCGCTGGACTGCGGATCGATGCGCTTGGCAAGCGCGTTCACCGTGGCCAGCATTCCGGCCGACGACGGTAGATTGACGTCTCCGGAGGACGTGATGCGTTGCGTCGACAAATCGGTTACCGTTACGTGCAAGTTGATGCGTCCCCGACGATCTTCTACCGTCGTCCGTAGCACTTGCGTCGCGCCGCGTTGATATCCGCCCGAGTCGCTATCGGCGAGAACCGCCGCAATATGATGCGAACTCGCGAAGTCTTGCTCGAGCACCAGCGCGATGCCAAGCGATAGCCACTGGGAATGCGGATCGCTGATCAAGACATTCGCCGGAACGATCGCCGCCCGCTCCAGATCGCTCGTCTGGTTGCGCGAGCAACTCCACGTTCCGATGAGCAGTCCGCCAGCGAGTATCAGGAAGAGACCGGCTCTGAGCCGCGCGCGTGTGCTTCTGAGCCGCGCGCGTAAGCAAGCGGTTCTATAAAGGTCTCGGGTTCTCTGCAATCAGTTGTTGAAACGCGGGATCGGTCTTCAGCGAAGTGAATTCCGGCATGTCGGGAATCTTCTTCCGGTCTTTCACGCCTTCTTCAAGCGCCTTTCGCAGATAAATCAGTGCACGGTCGTTCGCGCCGGACTTGGCGTACATCTTCGCCAGATAAAGGTGAAACGTGGCTCTTTCGTCGACCGTGCGCTCCTGCATCATGGTGCCGAAGCCGCTATGGTGCTCGAACACGTCCGGATCGAGCGTAAGAGCCTGTTCATAATACGCCATCGCGCGTTTGTAATCTTTGCGGCCAAAATACGCTGCGCCTAGGTTCGCGTAGATAGAGGCGCTCGGAGGTGAGTACTTGATCGCGCGATTGTAGCAACCGATCGCCTTACGGTAGTTCTTTTGCGCGTAGTAGATCGTCCCGAGATTATTAATCGCCTCCGGGTACCGCGAATCCAGCTTGATGGCAAGCTCATAGTTCTTCTTTGCCCGGTCAAGCAGAAGAAGCTGGTGGAAGGCAATTCCGATCTTGTTGGCGATGATCGGCGAATCCGATGGACTCTCCCGATACTCGTCGATGGCTTCGCGATACATCTTCCGCGCCATGTAGATATCGCCGCGCAACTCGGGCGTAATCGGCGGCCGCGGAACTATATCCGGCTGGTGCGGCAGCGATGCCGAAGCACGCAGATCAGGCGATGAAACGGGATTCTGTTGGGCAAGACTGCCCAGCGGGACCAACGAAACAGCTAAACAGCAGCAGGCAAAACGCGCACGCGAGAAAGAGATCATCGTGCGACCCCCCTGTCTGTCTACTATATACCTTTTCGCGGAGCCCTGGGCAAGCGCCGGTTCTTAGTGAAAAATGTTCTTCAGCTTGTCCAGCAAACCAGGCTTCTTGGGAGGCTTGCCAGGCGGTGGCGGGAGATTTTGCGCGATCGGGTTTTGTGACGCGGCCGTGGGCGTGGTCGATTGGGTCAGAACGGTGGACGGTGTAATCGGCTGGGGCGCGGGTGCGTCCTCCCACCCGGCCACCTCGGTCCCACCCCCCTGGTGCAGCGGACAGAACTGCGTGGGTTGCGTGCCGAGCAGATAGTACTCGGTGATCGTCTTTGGACAAGCGCTGGTCGCCAGCCCACCGGTCTCTGCATCCACTTGCGCGCTCACCACGCCATCGGGAACTTCGAACTGGCCCACATCGCGATAAGCGCGATGCTTGTGCGCGCGCTTCATGAATTCGGTCCAGATCGGAAGCGCAGCTTTCGCGCCTTCCATGTGCAAGTCCTGGTAATCGTCCAGCCCAACCCACACGATGCAGAGCAGCTTGGTGGTGAAGCCGGCGAACCAGGCGTCGTGCGAGGTGCCGGTTTTGCCGGCCGCCGGCAGCGCAAATCCACGTCCGCGAACTCCCGCGCCCGTCCCGCTGCGAAGCACTTCCTGCATCAAATTCACCATCAGGAAATTCACGCGCGGATCGAGTACCTTCTTGGTTTCCGCTTCCGATTGCCAGATATCGCGGCCCGCCTTGTCGTCAATGCGCGCAATCATGCGCGGCTCAACCATCACGCCCTTATTTGCGAACAACGTGTAAGCCCTGGCAATCTCCAGCGGCGTCACATCATAGGAGCCCAAGGCCATGGCGGGCGTGGCCCGAATATCTTCGAGACCGGCTTTATGCGCGAGTTCAGCGACCGCATCGTATCCCGCAGCCTGGGCAACTTCCACCGCAGGCACGTTCAGCGACTTGGCGAAAGCGGTGCGCATAGTCACGTCGCCAAGCCATTCGTTGTGGTGGTAATCGACCGGCTCATAGGTCTTGCCGCCGAAGTAGAAGCTCTGCGGCGAGTCGTCGAAAACCGTGGAAGCGGTAAGCGGGGTCGCTCCTTCGTTCAGCCCGGTGTTCAACGCGGTCGCATAAACAAACGCCTTGAACACGCTGCCGGACGGCCGCTTGGCAACCACGTGGTTAAGCTGGCTCACTCCATAGTTCTTACCGCCGATCAACGCCTTCACCTCCCCGGTATGCGGGTCCAGGCAGATCAAAGCAACTTGCGGCTCCTCGAGCGTCACGCCTTCTTTATGCCGCTTCGCAATCAGCCCGTCGATCTCCCGCATGCCCAGCGCAACCGATTCGGCGGCGTCGCGCTGCAGGTCCGGATCGAGCGTCGTGTAGATCTTCGAGCCCGTGTCTTGGAAATCGCGATCGTGAAAATCGTCTGCCAGCCGCTCGTTCACCAGATCGACAAAGTACGGCGCGTCCGCCGATTCGATGCCCTGCCGCGCAATCACCATGGGTGCCTGGCACGCCGCCTCATACTGCGCGGTCGAGAGGTAGCCGTTGTCGAGCATCATCTTGAGCACCACATTGCGCCGCGCCTTGGCGCGCTCCGGCCAGCGCACCGGATTGCGGAAACTCGGCTCCTGAATCAACCCGGCGAGGGTGGCAGCTTCAGGTAGCGTAAGTTGGCGAATGCCTTTCCCGAAGTAGGCCTGCGACGCTTCCCCGAAGCCGCGGATGGCAAAAGATCCGCGACGCCCCAAATCCACCTGGTTCGCGTAATATTCCAGGATCTTTTGTTTGGAAAGCTTGCGCTCCAGGTGAATCGTGATCAACGCCTCGTCGAATTTGCGCGTCCACGTCTTGCGGCTGTCCAGCCACAGCATGCGCGCCAGTTGCTGGGTCAGCGTAGACGCGCCTTCCGCCTGCCGGTGTTCGCGAACATCGACCACCACCGCTTTCACAATGCGAACCGGATCCAGGCCCGAGTGTTGAAAGAACCGCTTGTCTTCCGCCGAAATGAGCGCCTGCACCAGAACCGGCGGAATATCGTCGTATTTAACCAGCCGCCGCTTCTCGCGATTCTTGTCGTACATGCTGCTCAGCAGTTCCGGCTCTAGCGTGTATTCCGTGCGCGATGTGTTGTCGCTGAGCGCGATAATCGACGAGATCTTGCCGCCCTCGAACCGAAGAACACCGGGTTCCGAATTCGAACCCGCATAGGAATGCGGTCCCGGGAAAATTTCGATCGCATTCGGCCGCAGATGAAACCACCCCATCGGATTGGTGCGCGCGTCTTCGATGTAACCGCTCTCGCGTAGTCTGGCCGCGAATTGCAGCGGTGTACCCGCGTCGCCGGTGCCCACCACCTGCGGCGCGGCGTATAACAGCGAGGAATTGGGAAACGGCCCCTGCGTGAGTTTCTCGTCCGTCAGGCGCGCATACTTCGCGTAGTAAAACCAGAGAACGATGAACGCCGCAGTGAAAACGGCAAGACCGCCAATGAGAACGAACTTCGCTGCCGGATGTTTAGCGATGGATCGCGCAGAACGCGCCTTCGGAACTTTGATGCGAACGGGCAAATAAATGGCCTAGATAGGACTCTCAACCACTTCCCACAAGCGCACAGGCGGTTGGTGCCCGTTTGTGCGCAGTCCAAGAATTGGACGCGCGGCACTACCCTGCGTTACCTTCGGGCTTGATAATACGATTCTAACTCTTTCCAGATGTTATCGTCGTGCGGCTGCCAATCCGGCGTTTGGCGTCCCGTAATCTGCAGCTCCTCGATACTCAACGTGCCGTGGCCGAACGGGCAAATCAATTCGGTCTTGGGCCGCCCGAAGATGATCATGTGCCCCCACGAACCGCTGGCAATCGGCATGATCAGGCGGCGCAAACAGGTGCGGCAACGGCGCCGATGATCCGAAAGGATAATGGCGAATAATCCCGCGCCGATCATCCACACCCCCAGCGTCGCGAAAGTGAACAGCATGTCGTTCAAAAACAACGGCGGAGGAGGCCCGAAATCCGGCAACAGCGGAGCGGGTTCGGGATAGAAGTAGACGAGCGCAAGTTCTAATGCGCACACGGCTACCGCGGCTCCTGCGAGCTTGGCCAGCAGATAGAGCCAGTACCTCATTACTATTATTAGACTCCTTTCGATTCGAGCCGGTTCCTGCAGCCGTCCCTAACTCCTGAGCAGGTTCCTCGCCAAAAAAAGAAGGTTCGCCGGACGCTCCGCCAGACGCCGCATGAAATATGGGTACCAGGCGTCCCCATAAGGGACATACAAACGAAGCCGGAAGTCTTGCCCCACCAGCTCGCGCTGCAGGTCGCGGCGAATTCCGTACAGCATCTGGAATTCAAAACGCTCATGAGAGATCTTTTGTTCCTGGATATGCCGTAGCGCTTCGCGGATTATTTTCTCATCGTGACTTGCTATGGCGGGATAGGTTCCTTGCTCGAGCAGCAGCTTCATCAGTTTGACGTAATTCGCGTCTACATCCGCTTTGGCCGGGAACGCGACCGCCGCCGGTTCGTTGTAGGCCCCTTTGCACAGGCGCACGGGAATGTTGCGATCGGAGAGCATGCGAATATCGTCTTCGCTGCGGTAGAGATAGGCCTGAATGACGGCCCGAACCAGACCTGGAAAACGGTCCTGTAAATAGGTAACGATCGCCAAGGTCCGATCCGTGTAATCGCTCGATTCCATATCGATCTCGATCCGGCTCTTCATGGCGGCTGCGCGCTCAACCAGCGCCACCACGTTTGCGCGGCAATCCTCTTCCGAGAAATCGAGTCCAAATTGAGTCAGCTTGATCGATACCGTGGCCGGCAATCGCTCCCGCTCGATTTCGTTCAGAGCGGCGATATAGGCTCCGCGGGACTGCGCCGCTTCTTGCAAAGACTTGACATTTTCCCCGAGAAAATCTAACGTTCCCAGCGTCCGGTCCCGCAATAACCTCTTAAGCACCAGGATGCCGTCGCCCAACGTGCTGCCCGCGATGAACCGCGAAGTAAGTTTCCGCGAGATGGCCGAGCGCTCCATCCAACGCCGCAGCCAGCCTTTTTCCGAGAGGTGAAGAAGTGTGCGTCGCAGCATCGACCCTCATGGATGATAGCGAACACACGTTGCGTTTCGCCCGTAGCAAGCGGACGCGGCTAACTCCAGCACGCCAGGTCGATTTTCGAGTTAAGTTTCGGAGTAATGTATTTTGAGCGGAAGTGCATCCGCGTTTCGTCGTGCAAAGTAACCGGCTTTCAAGGAGGAATTCAATGACCGATTTCAAAAGAGGCAAGGAACAGTTCAATTTGCTCATGGCTCAAGCCCAGTACTGGCAAAAAACATGGAATTCTCGCCGTGAGTATGAGTGGAAGATGACGATTGGCCTTTGGACGCTGGTCCTATTTCCGTGGCATTTGTTAAGCAGGAGCCGCCTCTCTCTTTTCTCATCCCAATTGCGATTGCGCTGTTCATCCTTTACTTCTTTTGGCTCCGGGGGTTATGGCGAGCCAATTCGGATGACCGATTTATGGAAAATTTGTTTCGGGAGGCGGCCGAAGCGTTGTTGCCGTCGGAGATCATGGGCCGCAAGGACGTCCGCGAGCGGCAAGAGCGTATAGAAGCATTGAGCGCGAGGAGCAATAGGTGGTTTTTTCTGTGGCATTGGTCAATGAGAACACAGCTTTTTGGAACCCTCACACTGTTCGTCCTCGCGATCTGCATGTTAGGCCTTCGGCACAAGCCAGCCTGTCCAGAGTGTCAGGCGGCAGTTGAGTCTGCCCGAACCGCCAAACAATGGGCAGAAACTGTCACGAAGGCTAGCCTTGCCTTTGCCGACGCGAGCAGTGCTCTCATTGTGAAGATTGACGAGCTCGGCGCAACCAACATGCGACAGCCGCGATCCCGAAGACGTTAGTCCGAATTCTTCCGCATGTAGAATGCCCGTTACAAGCGCCGTTGCGCGCCGTGCCAGATCCGGGAAATTTCAATATGTGTTGGCGTAATCCGATAGACGGCAACGTAAGGCAGGGGCGTGAACACCAATTCCCGGCTGCCTTCTTCCGCGCCCCGTCTTCCTCGATGGGGAAACATTCTAAGCGCGCCGAGACCCTCGTAAATCGTTTTCACCGTCTGGCGAGCAGCTTCGGGATTGTCCTGCTTGATACGTTCGTAGATGTGGTCGAGATCGTCTGCGGCAGCTTCAGACCAGCGGAGCTTTCTCAACTCCCAAGCAGCCGCGCGATGCGGGCGTCCATCTCTTCCTCTTCGATGAAATCACCGCGATCGATGGCTTCGAATCCCTCCCGCACGGCGGTGCGAAACTGGGCGTCATCTTCCAGCAGGCGGTCAACGGCTTCCTCAACCATCTGCGCAGCATCCCTGCCGGTCCGCGTCGCGAGTTCGTGAAGCTGGGCCGCCTTCTCGGGTGTCAAAGCGATCTCCACGCCCCCAGTATAAGGGAACGACAGCTTTGAAAGGCGCTTTCGCGTCCCTTTCGCTAAAATACCCCGTGACTCCCTCGCATCGCGTCTTCCTGCGCTCCCCCGCGCGAGCCGGCGGCCCACGCTATCAGATGCTGGTGCGCCAGCAGGCAAGCTTCGATCTGGCCGTGAAGCTCCGGGCGGGCGCCGCCACCATCGGCGAGGTCTATAGTTTCATCAGCGGTTTGTATTTCCGTGGCAAACTCACCTATGCGGAGGCGTTTCGCGCCGCTCCCGCCGCCATCCCTCCCGTGCTCCTCATCGTGCCCGGCGCCGGCCTCATCCCTCCCGAAACTCCCGTCACTATCGATCAACTTCGCGCCATCTCGGATGTTCCGGTCGACGAACGGAACGCCGCCTATCGAAACCCGCTCTTGCGCGCCGCCACACTGCTCGATGAAAGCGCCGGCCCGGCATGCCTGCACGTGCTGCTCGGCAGCATCGCGAGCGGTAAATACATCGAACCGCTTCTCGATGTCTTTGCCGGGCGCTTGGTGTTCCCCACCGAGTTCGTCGGACGCGGCGATATGAGCCGCGGCGGACTGATGCTCCGCCGCGCACATTCAGGCGAAGAACTCACTTACGTTCCGGTTCAGGGAGCCGCGCGCCATGGCGCTCGCCCGCCCAGGTTAGAAAAATGGCGGAAGCCGTAATCTTCGTCGGCCTGCCGGGATCCGGCAAGACCACGCACTTTACCAATCACTTTGCCGCCACCCACGCCCACGTCAGCCGAGACGTCCAACAGACAGCGGAGCGCGAAACGGCGCTCATTCGCGAGTGCCTGCTCTTAGAACGCTCGTTCGTGATTGACGACACCAATGCCACGCGAGCGGTCCGTGCGCCATACATCCGCGAAGCCAAGTCGGCCGGATTCAAGGTGCTGTGCTACTTCTTCGATGTGCCCGTCCGCACCGCGATCGGCCGCAACAATCATCGCAAGGACAAGAAACCGATTCCCGTCCCCGCCATCCTGCGGGCTGCCAAGCGCCTCGAACCGCCGTCCCCGGATGAAGGATTCGACGGCATCCGCACCGTGACCGCAGAATCGAGCCCGCCCAAAGTCTAGAAAGGCTGCGGCAGTTCCTTGCCGCTATTGGCTAAGCGAACACGGCGTGGCTGCTCAACGCCAGTCCCGCCCCCAGCGCCGCTCCCGCCAGCACATCGCTCAAGAAATGCATGCCGAGCAGAATGCGGGAGGCCGCAATCGCCAGCGCGCAAAACAGCAAAATAACGAGCAAAGCCGGATAGAACTCACCAAGTCCAAGCGCCACTGCGAACGCGGTGATCGTATGACCCGACGGAAACGAGAACTGATCCGGCGGCAGCAGAGTGGCCCAACAGTGCGGTTCGATCTCGCACGGCCGTTTCCGCCCCGAGAGCTTTTTGACCAGAATGAAAATGCCGATCCCGACCACGGCGGCCGATCCCGCCGACGCGGTGGCCGTAAACCGGCCGTCTCCGCCGAACACCAACACCAGTAGTCCAATCAGATACCAGAGCCAGCCATCGCCGGCGCGCGTGGCTGCGATCGCGGACAGGCGAACCCACTTCGGCGCGGGCCACTTGTTCACCACTCGCATCAGTTTGTGATCGCCCGTGGCAATAAACTGAAGCATGGTGTGATGGGCTGTCATTTAGACGCCCCTTCAGGAAACCAGTGTACGAGATTCTGCATGGGTTCCCTCTCTGCCTCCTTTTTAAAGCGGATGTCGTTACAAGGGCATGACGATTGCACAAAACGTGAGTGAAATGACACCAGATTTGTCCGCGTTCTCCGTTCGCAACGTCAGGGCGACTAAGTAGGATAAGTCTTGGACTCGAAACCAACTCTCGATTTCGTCTACTTCGATGCCGGCGGCGGACATCGCAGCGCCGCCTTAGCGCTTCAAGGCGTCATCGCGTCCGAAGGCTACGGCTGGAACGTCAGGCTGGTGAACCTGCAGGAGGTCCTCGATCCCCTCGATATCTTCCGCAAAATTACCCGCATTCGCCTGCAAGACATCTATAACCTCCTGCTGGCGAAGGGCTGGACCTTGGGATCGCCTTATTTGCTGCCCGTCATGCAGCGCATCATCCGGATGTATCATCGTCCAACTGTAAAGCTTCTCACCGAATACTGGCGTCAGCGGCAGCCGGATATGGTCGTTTCGCTCGTCCCAAACCTCAACCGCGCGCTGTTTGAGAGCTTGCAACGCGCCCTGCCTTCCGTGCCCTTCGTATCGGTGCTGACGGACCTGGCCGATTATCCGCCGCACTTTTGGATGGAGAATCAGCCGCAATACTTTATCTGCGGCACCGATCGCGCCTGCCAGCAGGCGCTCGCCATGGGACATCCGAAGTCTCGCGTCTTCGAGGTAAGCGGCATGATTCTGCGCCCCGACTTCTATGCCGCGCCGGAATGCGAACGGCGCGAAGAGCGGCAGCGGCTCGGTCTGGATCCCGATCTGCCCACCGCCTTGGTGCTGTTTGGCGGCCATGGATCAAACGTCATGCTGTCCATCGCCAAGCGCCTCGGCAATTCCCCCTCCCTCCTGCAACTGATCCTCATTTGCGGTAAGAACACCAAACTGCGAGATCGGCTACAGCGGCTGAACACGCGCAACAAGCTGTTCGTCGAAGGCTTCACCAAAGCGATTCCTTACTACATGCACCTTTCGGATTTCTTTATCGGCAAGCCGGGGCCGGGCAGCATCTCCGAAGCGCTTAAAATCGGGTTGCCCGTGATCGTCGAGCGCAACGCCTGGACGTTGCCCCAAGAGCGCTTTAACGCTGACTGGATACGCGAGCGTGGCGTTGGAATCGTGCTGCACAATTTCCGGGGCATCGATCGTGCGGTGCGCGACCTGCTCGCCGGCGCCCGACTTGCCGAAATGAAGCGCAACCTCGAGCGCATGTCGAATCGAGCCGTCTACGAAGTCCCGGCTATCCTCGACCGCATCTTGGCTCAGCACGCCTCTGTTGAGACACTAAAGATAGGCGAGAGCCCATCTCGCGACATTGGACGTTGGCAATAGCCAGCCGGAATAAAGCTTGTGTGCGGAATAGCAGGATTTACTCACTTCGGGCGTAGACCGCCCGCTAACGTGCTACGGCGCGCCATCCAATCCCTGCATCATCGCGGCCCCGATCAGCACGGCGTCTTCGAATCGGCGAATGCCTCCCTCGGCGCAGTGCGCCTCAAGATCATCGATCTCGAAGGTGGCGATCAGCCGATGCAAACCGAAGACGGCGGCATTGTCATCGTCTTCAATGGCGAGATCTACAACCACGCGGAGCTGCGGCGCGAGCTCGAATCGTTAGGCCATCGATTCCATTCGCACTGCGATACCGAAGTCGCTCTGCGCGCGTTCCTCGAGTGGGACGTGGCCTGCTTCTCGCGCTTTCGCGGCATGTTTGCGGCCGCCTTTTGGCAGGAGTCCGCGCAGCGCCTCGTCCTCGGGCGCGACCGCCTGGGCATCAAGCCGCTCTACTACACCGTTCGCAAAAACAACGTTCATTTCGGCTCCGAGCTCAAGGCCATCTTCGAACATCCCGAGATCCCGCGCCGCCTCTCGGAAACCGCGCTCGGGTATTACCTCTCGCTGAATTACGTTCCGAGCCCGTTCACTCTGGTCGAAGGCATCGACAAGCTCGCTCCCGGTACTTGGCTCTCCTGCTCCAATGGCCAGATTGAGACAGGTGCTTATTGGCGCAACACCTTCCACCCCACGGCCATCGACCTCGAAGCAGCGAGTCAGGAACTGGATCGGTTACTCAGCAACTCGATCGCGGAACACTTGATTTCGGACGTGCCGCTGGGCATCTGGGCCAGCGGAGGCCTCGATTCTTCCACCATTCTTCATTACGCAGCCCAGGCCACCTCGCGAAAGTTGCAGACTTTTTCGATCTCCTTCGCCGGCAGACGCTTCGACGAAAGCAAGTACTTTCGGCCGTTAGCCGGCCACTACAACACCCAGCACTACGAATTCGATCTGCATCGTGATCTCGATCTCCCAAGCGCGATCCACGAGCTCGCCTATTACTCCGATGAGCCGAGCGCGGACGCCGGCGCGCTCCCCGTTTGGTTCCTTTCGCAGATGACCGCCAAGTATGTGACGGTCGCACTCAGCGGCGAAGGCGCCGACGAAATCTTCGGCGGCTATCAGACGTACTTGGCAGACCGCTACGCAAGCCTCGCCCGGCGAGTGCCTCGCCCGCTGCTTCGGGCCGCGCTGAGCGCCGCGAGCCTGCTCCCCGTCTCCAACCAAAAAATCGGCCTGGAATACAAGCTCAAACGCTTCCTTTCGGGCGCGCTGCTTCCGCCCGATGAAGCTCACTTCTACTGGAATGGAACCTTCTCTCAGGAAGAGCAGCGCCAGCTAGACGGCCGCCATTCGCCCCAGCCTCTCGGCAATCTATGCGCGGCTCTCCCCGGCGCCCCTGCCCGGTCCGATATCGTCAACCGCTATCTGTTCGTCGATCAGCATTATTACCTCCCCGACGACATCCTCTATAAGTGCGATCGCATGAGCATGGCCCATTCGGTCGAAGTGCGGC
Organism: Bryobacteraceae bacterium; assembly: GCA_036269275.1. Taxonomy (GTDB): domain Bacteria; phylum Acidobacteriota; class Terriglobia; order Bryobacterales; family Bryobacteraceae; genus Bog-105. Next base: position 128,019 of record DATASJ010000126.1, read on the forward strand.
CGCCATTCCTGGACCACCGCATCGTCGAGTTCGCGGCGAAACTTCCGGCCTCGTTGAAAATCCATGGCCGCAGCACCAAGCACGTGCTGCGCGAGTTGGTCCGCAAGAAGCTGCCACCCGCCATCCTGCAACGCCCGAAAGAAGGACTGGACATCCCGGCTCACGATTGGCTGCGCGGACCGCTGCGCTCCCTCATGCTCGATGCCCTCAGTCCCGAATCCGTGCGGCAAGCCGGCCTGTTCTCACCCGACGCGATCGCTGCACTTGTGAACCGGCATCTCACGCGCCGCGCTAATCTCGGATATCATCTCTGGGGCCTGTTAACGTTGCATCTATGGATTCGGCGCTGGAAGATCGAGACCGGCAGCAGCGCACCTCAAGTACCCGTGGCTCTGGCTGCATCGGTGGGTAACTAAATCTATGAGTGAAATACCTGAATTGTTAGAGCGCTATCGCCGCGGCGCGGAGTTGGTCGCCGTCGCCATCACAGGCGCTGCCGGCCCGGAGCTCGACTTCAAGCCTGCGGCCGATAAATGGAGCGTGCGGCAGATTGTCGCTCATCTCGCCGATGCAGAGTCGGCCAACGTCATCCGCCTGCGCCAGGTGATCGCCGAAGACAATCCCACGCTTTTCCCGTTCGATCAGAATGCCTGGGCCGAGCGAACCAATTATCAGAAGCGCAAACCGTCGCAGTCCCTCGACACTATGCGGCAGCTTCGCGCCGAAAATTACGAGCTATTGAAGGACCTGCCTGCCGAAACCTTTTCGCGCGCCGGCCATCATCTCCGCCGCGGAAACATGAGCCTGCTCGATCTGCTCCGGCTCTTCGCCCAGCATGCGGAAAATCACGCCGTGCAGATCCGAACCGTTCGCGCCGAATACAAAGCTTCGCGCCAAAAAGCTGCGGGCTGATGTATTCACTCCTACTGACCTGTTCATCCGCAGACATCGAATCCATCTCCGCCGATCTCTGGGAAGCCGGAACCCTCGGCATTGAGGAATTAGAATCCGGCGGCGAGACTCAGCTCATCGCAGCTTTCCCCTCGCATCAAGCCGGCTTACTCGAGCGCTTTGCCAATTACTCGCCCCAGTGGCGCCTGACACCTCCGATGGATTGGATCGCGGAAACCCATCGCGCCTGGCCCGCTCGCGCTATCGGCGACCGCCTGTTTCTTGCTCCCCCTTGGTGCGACGATGCGACGCCCCCCGGCCGCCGGCGCATCGTTCACGTTCCAGGTCTCGCCTGCGGCACCGGAGAACATCCGTGCACCCAACTGGCTCTCATCGCGCTCGAGAAATTCGTCCGGCCCAACACCACCCTCATCGACATTGGCGCCGGCTCCGGCATTCTCGCCATTGCGGCGCTGCGGCTCGGCGCGGCACGCGCCATCGCCCTCGATCCCGATGAGGCCGCCTTACAAACCGCGCGCACGAACTTCTCCTTGAATGCTCTCCAACCTCTTCTAATCGCCGGCTCCGCCGATTGCATCGCTGCAGGAACCGCCGACATCGCCATCGCGAACATCAACGCCACCGTGCTGCTCTCTATCTTCGACGATCTGCTGCGCATCACAAGGCGCGCCGGCCTTCTCGTTCTCACCGGCTTCCCGCAACCCGAGCTTCCGCCCCTTCAGCAACTGCTGCCTCAGGCGGAAATCTCCAGCCTCTCGGGATGGTCTTGCGTAACCGCTACGCCTTCTTAGGCCGCCTCGAAGTTTTCTTCACCGCAGCCGCTGGCGCCGGTTCCTGCCCCATGGCCTGAAAACGCTCCAGGGCGTCTTCCAGTCTCTGTCCGCCCTTAAGCACCGGCGCAAACAGGTCCCCCACGCGCCGGAATCGCTCTATCGTATTATCGATCCGAAAATCTTCCGGCTTTAGGCCGTGCTTCACTTCTTTCCAATCGAGCGGTGTCGCCACCGGCGCTCCATCATACGCACGCACCACGTACGGCGCGGAAATAGTCTTCCCCGTCCCGATCTGCAGGTAATCGAAATACACCCGGCTCTTCTTTCGTTTCTCCACGCTGCGCGGTGTAGTAAATAGGTTGGGCTCCCGATCCAGCGCCAAATGCGAAACGATTTCCGCGAAGCTGCGCACCTGCTCGTATGTGTAAACAGCCTCGAGTGGCACATACACATGCATTCCGTCGCCGCCCGTCGTCTTCGGGTACCCTTTTAGCCCAAGCTCCGACAGCAGATCACGCACCAACACCGCCGCATCCACGATCTGGTCAAACGATGCCTCCACTGGATCGAGATCCAGCAGCATCCAGTCCGGATGCTCGAGATTACCCGCGCGGCTCATCCACGGATTCTGGTCGATGCATCCCAGATTCACCAGGTACAGCAGACTAGCGCGGTCATTCGCCAGCGGATAGTGATTGGTCTTGGGCGGATGATGCTCCACAATCGGCTCGCAACGCAGCCAATCGGGAAAATGAGTCGCGTTCTTCTGGAAGAAATACTCCGCCGCGATGCCGTTCGGATAACGCTTCATCGAAAGCGGCCGATCTCTGAGATGCGGCAGTAACCAGGGCGACACGCGGTTGTAATAGTCGAGTAAGTCGCGTTTCTTCCAGCCGTCCTTCGGAAATAGAACTTTATCCAGGTTTGTGAACTTCAGCCGATGTCCGCCGATCGCAACCGTCACCTCGCGCCCGCTCAGATCTAGATCCTCATCAGGCGCCGCGCTGCCGCTATCCTCAGAGCCCGCCGGCGTCGGCTCCACTGCCTCCTCTTCCACGACTTCCGCCGGGTCTTTGTCGTCGCGTAACCCTACAAATACCGGCGCGCGCAACATTCCGTCTTGCGTCTTTTCTAAGAAACGCACTTGGCACACTAACTCCGGCTTGACCCAGGTCACATCCTTCACCTTCGGCTTATCGACAAATGGGCTGGACTTAGTAACTAGCCGTTCCAGGCGAGTGTAAATGGCTTTCATCAGTTTGTGATCGAAGCCCGTTCCCACCTGCCCCGCGTGCCGCAATTTCCCGCCCTCCTGCACGCCCAGCACCAGCGCGCCGAAATAGTCGCGTTCTCCTTTCGTAAATCCGCCGATCACAAACTCCTGCTCGTTCAGCACCTTCAGCTTCAGCCAGCAGTTCGAACGCCGCCCTTCGTACGTGCTCCGGCGATCCTTCGCCAGTATGCCTTCGAGTCCCATTTGCCGCGCCGCTTCAAACATCTCCTCGCCGCCCGTGTGGAAGGTCTCGGAAACGCGCACCGCGCCCCCCGGCGTGACGATCGTCTGCAGCAGGCGCTTGCGTTCTTCCAACGGAACCCCGCGCAGGTCATATCCATCCACGTAAAGAACATCGAATAAAAACAAGGTCACCGGCGTAGTCTCGGCCAGCCGCGGCACAGCGCCGGCGTTCGCTCCAATGCGCGGCTGAATCATCTCGAAACGTCCCCGGCCATTCTCATCCAGCACGCAAATCTCACCATCGAGCCATGCCGTTTTCGCATTCACCTGCTCGGGCAAGCCGTGCAGCTCCGGGTATTGCCGTTCGCATCTCTTACCCGTGCGCGAATGGATCTCGAGCGATCCGTTCTTCACCAGGCAAAGCGCCCGCACGCCATCCCACTTGATCTCGTAAATCCACTGCGGCCCCGAAGGCGGCTTCGTAACCGCCGTCGCCAGCATCGGCTCCAGATTTCCCGGCGCCCCCGCTTTCCGCGCGCCCGGCAGATCCGCCACGCTCACCGGCTCTACATCGTCGGCAATCTCGTCTTGCGTGCGCTTCGTCGCCACGCTCCAGGCGTATTGATCGATGTCATAGCCAGGCACCACGAACTCGTCTTTCTTTTTGATCAACAGCCACTCGTTGCCTTTGCCCGCATGTTTCATATGGACGATTGCGAAATCGCCGTTCAGCTTCGCGCCGTGCAGCCGGATTTTGAAATCGCCGCGGTCCAACTGCTCTTGTGCCGAAGCGTCGCCCAGCACCTCGTACGTGCCCTTGTCCCACAGCATCACGCTGCCTGCGCCATAGTTGCCTTTCGGTATATTGCCTTCGAACGTGCCGTAATCGAATGGGTGGTCTTCCACCTTCATGGCCAGCGCCTTCCGCGTAGGATCCAGGCTCGGCCCCTTGGGCACCGCCCAACTGACCAGAACTCCACTCACTTCCAGCCGAAAATCGTAGTGGAGGCGCGTCGCGTCGTGCCGCTGCACGCAAAAGAACCCGCCCTGGCTGGCCGCCTTGGCCGCGTGCTCTTTCGGACCCGGTTCCGGGGTCTTGTCGAAATGCCGTTTATTGGCGTATTCTTTCAGGCCCATGGCCTGTCGCCATTATGCCAATCGCAACGCGCGAAAATCGTTCTAAGCTAACAATGCTAAGTTAAGGACACTCCCCCGCCGCAACGGATGAACTTTTCCGAGCAGCTCAAGAACCAGCTCAACATTGTCGACGTGGTTGGCCAATATGTTCGGCTCAAGCGCCAAGGCGGCGGTTCCCGCTACGTCGGCCTCTGCCCGTTTCATTCGGAGAAGACGCCGTCCTTCGGCGTCCATAGCGTCCTGCAGTATTACAAGTGCTTCGGCTGCGACGCCGCCGGTGACGTCTTCAAATTCGTCCAGGAAATCGAAAGCCTCACCTTTCCTGAGACCCTGAAGCTGCTGGCCGACCGCTACGGCATCCCCATGCCCGAGCGGCAGCGTAGCGATGACCCCGAGGCGCAGCGCCGTGCCGCGATTTTCGAAATGCATGAGATTGCCGCCGACCTGTTTCAGAAGAATCTGCGCGCCTCACCGGGCGCCGAAGCGCGCAATTATCTCCAATCCCGCAACGTCTCGAAAGCCGCCATGGACGAATTCCGGCTCGGGCTCTCCGAACCTTCCGGCCAGCAGCTCGTGCAAAAACTCGAGCGCTTCGGCCCTGCGCTCATGGAAGAATCCGGCTTGCTCGGCAAGCGCCAGGATGGCAGCGGTTTCTTCGACCGCTTCCGCGCGCGCCTGATGTTTCCGATTCATAACGAGTCCGGCAAAATCATCGGCTTTGGCGCAAGAGCCCTGCGGCCCAACGACGAGCCGAAGTATCTCAACTCGCCTGAGACCCGAATCTACAAGAAATCGTCGGTTCTTTACAATCTCCATCGCGCCAAGATCGATGCCCGCAAGCACGACCGCGTAATTCTGGTCGAAGGTTACATGGATGTGATCGGCGTGTATTCGGCCGGTCTGCATGAAGTAGTGGCCAGCAGCGGAACCTCGCTCGCGCTCGAACAGGTCCGCACCATCAAGCGGCAAGTGGCGCAGCAGCAGGCAAGCACCGGTCAGATTATTTTGAATTTCGACTCCGATGCCGCGGGCGCGCGCTCCACGGAAAAATATATCTCCGTCTTGCTGGCCGAAGGACTGCGGGTGAAAGTATTGACCATTCCCGGCGGCCTCGACCCGGATGAATACATCCAGCAGAACGGCGTGGAAGCCTACCAGCGCCTGCTCGCCGACGCCGCCTCTTACTTTCATTGGCTCGCCGATCGCGCGCGCGAAAAATTCGATATGCGAACGGCAGAAGGGCGCGTCGATGCCTTCAAATTTATCCTGCCTAGCATCGAGCAGGTGCACGATCCAGTGGAACGCTCCGCCATAGCGAACGAGATGGCGGCCAACCTCAATGTGGACCGCGATGTGATCCGGCAGAGTTTGCGGCGCAGCACTTCGGCCGAGCCCGCCTCGCGCGCGCCCCAGGTCGCATCCGCCATTCCGCCGAATGAGAAACTGCTGCTGGCCTCCCTGCTCATCAGCCCCGAAGCGCGCGCCGCCATCAAACACTATCTCGCCGGCACAAATATTCTTCACATCCTGGAACTGCGCAGTATCTTCGAAACTGCGCTCGCGCTCGATGCCGAGAGCATCGCATTCTCCCTCGAAGCGCTGGCCAGCCGCTTAGAACCGCGCCTCCAGCGTATCGTGACCGAAGTGAGTTTTTCCGACCTTGGCATCGGGGAAGCAGATGCCGCTCAGCAGGCCTTGCATTGTCTCCGCGCCTTGGAAACCAAATCCGTCAACGTGCAATGCGAAGCTCTCCGGCGCCGCATTCGCGAATCCGAGCAGGGCGGAAATCTTGCCGAAGCGATGCGCCTGACCGACGAATTAGACAAGATCAGACGCGCATCCTCCGGGTCGTGAATCGTGTTGTACTATGAGAAGTCGAGAATTTCAGGGGTGCCTCGACACGTTGTGAGTTAGGGTTGCTGTGAACTTTTTACCTGCAATCGATCGCAAAGCGCACAGGGCGTTCGGTGCCCGTTGTGCGGAAAAAAAAGCAGATTGAAGGCTGGGGATGCAGGACGGTAACGACAAAGGCTTCGGACTCTACGATGAGGTCGCCGGAGTCATGCGCGACGATCTGCCTAACAGCGGCGATTTGAACGACCTGTTCGCAGACCTCGACGGCACGCCGGTTGAGCTGCTCGAGGATCCCAAAGATTTCGACAAGAAAGAACAGGACGCCGAAGACCTTTCCGATCTCGACTTGACCCCCGGAACGCTCGATAAGAGCAACGATTCCGTTCGCGTCTACTTGCGCGAGATGGGCATGGTTCCGCTGCTGACCCGCGACGGCGAGATTGAGCTCGCCAAACGCATCGAGCGTGGAGAGAACGCCGTCCGCAAGGCGCTGTCGCGCTCCCGGCTCATCATCCAGTTTCTGCTCGACACCAGGCACGCGGTGGAACGCGGCGTGCTCTCGGTTCTCGACGTCCTGCAAGCGCCCGATCCGCAGCCCGGCCAGGACGAAGCGGATGCGCTGCGCCGCCTCCAGGAGCAACTCTTCCGCGCCACACAGGAAATCGAGAAGTTGTACCGCAAAGTCCAGCAGACCCAACAGAAACTGATCAGCACCTCCCGCAACATGAAGCCCAAGCAGCACCGCAAGCTCCGCTTCGAGCATGCCCGCCTCATGATTTGCATCTCGCGCTACATCCGTGCCCTGCCGTTCGCCACCCGCTACCAGCGTTCTTTAAGCGCGGCGTTTAGAAATGTTGTGGATCAATTGAAGCCGCTCGAGCAGGAAATCGCGCGCTTGCAGCGCAAGCTGGAACAGCCGTCGGTCGCCGAATCGGGCTCCGCTCCGGCACTCCGCAAGCAGCTAAAGACGCTCGCCGCGCAGATACAAATGGTCGAGGACAAGTGCGGCTCAACCAGCACCGAGCTGCGGCGCACCTTGCAAATCGTCGAGCGCGGGGAAATCGAAACCGAGTGTGCGAAAAAGCGCCTCATCGAAGCCAACCTGCGCCTGGTCGTCTCGGTCGCGAAGCGCTACACGAACCGCGGCATGCAATTCCTGGATTTGATCCAGGAGGGCAATATCGGCTTGATGCGCGCTGTCGATAAATTCGATTACAAGCGCGGCTATAAGTTCTCAACCTACGCCACCTGGTGGGTCCGCCAGGCCGTCACTCGCGCCATCGCCGACCAGGCGCGCACCATTCGCATTCCGGTCCACATGATCGAGACCATCAACAAGCTGGTTCGCCTCCAGCGCATGATGCAGCAGGAGCTCGGGCGCGAGCCCAGCACCGAAGAGCTTGCCGCGCGCATGGACCTGAACCCCAGCAAGATTCGCCGCGTGCTGCGCATTGCACAGGAGCCGATCTCGCTGCAGACGCCCGTCGGCGAGGAAGAAGAATCGAACTTGGGCGATTTCCTGGTGGACAGCCGCATGGTCTCGCCTTCGGAAGCGGTCATCAACCTGAATCTGCGCGAGCAGACCGCCGAAGTTCTGAAGACCCTCAGCCCCCGCGAAGAAAAAATCGTCAAAATGCGTTTCGGTTTGCAGGATGGCAGCGAGCACACGCTCGAAGAAGTCGGGCAAAACTTCGCCGTCACCCGCGAGCGCATCCGCCAGATCGAAGCCAAGGCCCTGCGCAAGCTCCGCCACCCCAGCCGCAGCCACCGCCTGCGCAATTTCCTCGAAAACGGCGCCGCGACATGAAGCGTTCTGCTGGGTATCGCGGTCTCTAACGTGCCGCAGCCGGGTGGTATACCAGTCAGCCGTCACGTCTGAACTCCCGCGGCGGTTTGCGTCACCTTATGCTTCGCAGACGCTTGTCGATTTCGTCAATAGCAGGAACTTCGAAAAGAATGTCTCTGAACTTCGGGTGAAGCGGATTGAGTAGATAGTTGTGCTCGCCCCTCATGACCGCTGACGGCACGCAAAGGACAGCCGTGCTCAGAGAGATCGCCCAAGCCGAACCTATCGCGGCGGTACGCGGTATTGACGCTTCTTCGTACCAGTCAGCCGGGAGAGATGAGGCATCGACGCTTTCGATTTCGACACTGTCCGGAATCTGAATATTAATTACTCGGTAGTCAGCCGGAATCAATTGATAACGGACGAGAACTTCGAGCGCTGCCAACGATGCAGTCGTAGACGAGTAGATAACGGGAGTTCCTAAGTCGTTCCAGCGGCCGCCGTAAATGCGGGCGCCTTCACTGTTGTTTGAGGCGTATCTCGCACTTGCAATGCGATAGACACGCACTAATAGACGCCGTGTTCAATGCGTCCAAGAACCGCGTCAACCTCTTTTCGGCCCTGTTCAGATTGAATGAGTTGATACGGCGTATGGCCGTTCAAGGCTGGTATCGGCGTCTGCATCCACTCGGCCAATCGCTGCGTCGAGCCGGCAACTCGAAGAGCCTTTAAAAGCAGTTCGACGTCCGGCGATGGTTCCCGTTTTCGTGTATTCGGGCGAAGCCTGCGTCTGCGGCCCCTCGTCAATGTCACCCAGATCTCTTCGGCCTTTTGCCTTTCCTTTTCCGTCACCGCCCAACTCCATCTACAATATTACGCCTGGATGAGGCGGAGTCGCCAGCCGGGCGACTCTCGGCCGAAACGCATATCCGTCTCCCCTAGTGAAGTGCCGCCCCCATTCTGCGCTACCCTAGTCCTTTCTCTCATGCCAGAGACGCAACTAGCTCTCGTGACGCCTGTACACGCCGTCACCCCGCCCCGAAAAGTTCCCAAACCCAAGACTGCTGCCGAACGCAAAGCGCGCCTGCAGAAAATCCTTGCCGAACTTGACAACCTATTTCCCCGCGCAACGTGCGCCCTGCATCACGACAATGCCTGGCAGTTGCTCGTGGCAACCATTCTGTCCGCTCAATGCACCGATGAGCGGGTCAACAAAGTGACCCCTGGCCTGTTCGAGAAATACCCGCGCGTGGAGGATTTTGCCGGCGCATCCCAGGTCGAATTGTCGCAAGATATCCGCTCTACCGGCTTCTTCAACAATAAGTCGCGCTCCCTCATCGGTGCGGCCAAGAAAATTCTTGCCGATTACAACGGCCAGGTGCCGCGCACCATGGACGAGTTACTCTCCGTCCCCGGCGCCGCGCGAAAAACCGCGAATGTTGTGCTCGGAACCGCCTATGGCATTCCCAGTGGAGTCGTGGTAGATACCCACGTGCAAAGAATTTCGCTGCGCCTCGATCTGACTAAGAACACGGACCCCGTGAAAATCGAGCAAGATCTAATGAAGATCGTTCCCGAAAACCGCTGGATCCTGTTTTCTCACCAGGTAATCCACTTTGGCCGCCAGCTTTGCATCGCACGCAAACCGCGTTGCGCCAACTGCCCGCTCGATCCCATCTGTTACGCCAAAGACAAGATACTCGCATGACAAAGGACCGTCTGTACCTCGGTATCGACGGTGGGCAATCGAGCACGACCGCTCTGGTAGCCGGCGAAAGTGGCCGTATCATCGGCGAGGGTCGCGGTGGACCCTGCAATCACGTCGCCGCCGCCGAACGGCAAGCCAAATTTCTGCGCACCATCGGTGCGTGTATCGCCGAAGCCTGTCAACCGGCGGGACTCGATGCCGCTACCGTGTCGTTCGCAGCCGCCTGCTTCGGCTTTAGCGGCGGCGCGGAGGACAAGGAGCTGTCCCTTCGACAACTCGTGCGCAGCGACAAATATAAATTCACGCACGATGCAGAAATCGCTCTCACAGGCGCGCTCGCCGGTGATCCCGGCATCATCGTCATCGCCGGCACCGGATCGATGGCCTTCGGCCGCAACGCCTTCGGGACCACCGCGCGCGCCGGCGGCTGGGGTTACCTCTTCGGCGACGAAGGCGGCGCTTTCGATCTAGCCCGTCGAGCCCTCCGCGCCGCCCTGCGATTCGAAGAAGGTTGGGGCGTGCATACGAATTTGCGCAATCTCTTGCTCCAGGCTGCCGGTGCGCCCGATGCAAACACGCTCATGCATGGCTTCTATAACCACTTCGATCGTGTCGCCATCGCCTCTCTTGCGCCGCTGGTGACGCAGGCCGCCGAGCAAGGCGATCATGCTGCGCTCGAAATCGTCGATGACGCCTGCCGCGCACTCGTCTGGTTCGTCCACGGCGTCCACCGCCATCTCTTTCCCGCGGGCGAAAGCGTCCCCGTCGCCTGCATCGGCGGAGTTTTTCGAAGTGCCCTGCTGCGCGATGCATTCGCGCGCGAGGTTCGAACAACGCTCGCCTGCCATGCCCGCGCGCCCTTGTGGGGCCCTGCGGCCGGCGCCCTCCTCGAGGCGTTCCGGTTGGACGGCAACCCGAACACGCCCTCCGGTGTGCCAGAATTCGAGAAATGAAACGTCTGTGCGCTGCCCTTCTCCTGGCTTCCTCCTGCGCCTTCAGTGCCAGCGCCGCCGAACCGGATTGGCCCAACGTCGAGCGGCACGCCATCGATCTGTTGCAGCGCTACGTTCGCATTCGAAGCGTTGATCCTCCCGCCGATACCAGCCAGACGGCAAAGCTGCTGCAATCTGAATTCGCTGCCGCCGGACTGAAAGCCACCCTGTACGAAAGTGCGCCCGGCGGCAAAACGAATCTGATCGTCCGTCTGCCGGGCAAGGATCGTGCTAAGCGCCCGCTCTTGCTCTTGAATCATATGGACGTGGTTCCCGTCGATAAATCTCGCTGGACGGAGGACCCCTTCGGAGCTGACATCAAGAACGGCGTCATCTGGGGCCGCGGCTCCCTCGATATGAAGAGCACCGGCGTTATGCAGTTGACCGCGCTGATTCTGCTGAAGCAGCTCGGCATAACTCCGCCCCGCGACATCGTGTTTCTCGCCACCTGCGATGAAGAATCCGGCGGTATCTACGGCGCGAAGTGGATGATTGACAATCACTGGGGCGAACTCGATCCGGAATACGTCCTGGACGAAGGCGGCGTCGGATCGAGCGACCTATATGCCGAGGGAAAACTTGTATTCGGAATCACCGTAGCCGACAAACAGGTGCTCTGGCTTCGGCTGCGAGCGACCGGCGAATCCGGGCACGCTTCGCAACCGACGCCGGACAATCCGAACGATATTCTGCTGCGCGCAATCGCGAATGCGAAGCAGCTTCCGCCTGCCGCCAAACCGAACACGGTTGTGGAACAAATGCGGCGAGACATCGGAACCTTCGCGCCCAACAAATTTATGAATGCGATTCAGCAGAACACCATGTCGGTGACCTCTCTGCGCAGTGGCGTGGGCGATCCTCCGAAGGTGAACGTCATCCCGTCGGTTGCCGAAGCAACGCTGGATTGCCGGTTATTACCGGGCCAGAACGCCGCGGAGTTCATCTCCGAGGTGAAGGCGCGCATTAACGATCCCCGCGTTGCGGTCGAACAGATTTCGCCGAATCCTGACGACCCGCGCCCGAGCCCCACCGATACGCCGCTCTACGCAGTCATCCGGAGCGTCCTTCAAACCGAGCATCCCGGCGCGGCGGTGACGCCGCTGATCGCGCCCTTCGGAACCGATAATCAGAAATTCCGCATGCGCGGCGCCGCCGGATACGGGCTCATCCCCATGGTTCTTGACAAGAAGACAGTCTCCACCATGCACAGCGATAGCGAACACATTCCGCTCGACCAGTTCCGCCAAGGACTTCACATCTATTTCGAAATCCTGCGCGCCGAGTGGTAACTCTAACTCTCTAGCCGGCGGCCTGAGTCTCCCCACTCCGTTCCGGCAGTGCTTCCTGTATGGGCACCGCAAAGCCCACGCCCAGGCCGGACGCCGCCTCCAGTAGTTTCAGCAACAGCTCCGTCTGCACCCTTAAATATTCGTCACCGTCCGTCGTCAACACATACGCGAAGACTTCCAGATCGAATGATTGCTGGGAAATGTTGACAAAGCGCACCGGCACGCCCGACGCGTCCACCTTCGGGTGTTCTTGCAGAATGGCCGCGGTCGCGTCCATCATCTTCCGTATCTGCTCGGGCGTGGTGTCCCTGCGCAGTTGCAGCACAAAGTGAAACCACATTCGGTCCCGCCGCGCATAATTTTCAAGCGTCATTGTCGAAAAAACCGAGTTCGGAATCGTCACCACCGTTCGATCCAAGGTTCGTAGCCGCGTGGAGCGAAGCCCGATATCTTCTACCGTGCCGAGCTGGCCGCCGAATTTGCAGAAATCCCCCACCAGAACGGGCCGATCCATAATCACCGAAACACTGCCGAACAGATTCTCGATGGTCTTTTGCGCCGCGAGTGCGATCGCCAACCCGCCCACCCCCACGCCCGCGATGATGGTGCTGGTGGGATAACCCCACCTTTCCAGCACGATCAGAACCGCGATGCAAAACAGGCAGATCTTTACGATCCGGACAAACAGCGGAATCACGGAATAAGAGAGTGCTCGCTGGCGCGGGTCAAGCCGTGACGTCACCCGATCCGAAATCACATCCACAATGCGCATGGCGAGCGACGCCAGGCCTAACACGGTCAACAGAGCCATCAGATTCAGCAGATATGTGCGCAGCAGCGCCGAGGGAGCGACAAGCTCCATGCATGCCCGAAACACTGCCACCGACAACAGCAGCCTCAGCGGCTCTGTGAAGGCTTCCAGCCGATACGCCTGCAGCGTCTTCGCGTAGCGTTTCACGATCGGCGTCGCAAGCGCGATCGTAATTCGCGAAAGCAGGCGGGAAATCAGCGACAGCAGCAGCGCTAGCAAGACCAGCGCGATCCAGGTCCACAGCGCCGTTCCAATGAACGTAATGCTGACCAGCCACTCAGGCAGCTTCTTCTCGAACGCCGATTCGCCTGCCAGCGCATTCAATTGCGGAATACGCTCCACGCTGTCGGCTGAAACCAGCCAGATGCTGACGCCTTGTAGGGTCACGCGCTGCATTTGAAGCGTAATAGTCTGACCCTTCAACTGGAACGTGGCGAGATTGTCTATGTCCTGCGTAAGCGAATCCTGCAGATCGCCTTGCGCCGAATTGCTCAGTTGGTCTACCTCGAACTGCGGGTCGCGATCCAGGATCGAACAGAGCTCTTTTGCACGTTCGGGCCCTTCCGTTCCCCGCTCGTTCGCTGGAAGCTTGCGCAGATCCAGATACTGCGATGCCAGCGTCAGATTACCGCTGTGGCAAGCCTCCAGAAGAGCGTAGATTGCGCTTCGGGGAGTTGTCCGCTTCAGGGGATCCGCGGGCGCCGTCGGCGCGGCGGTGGGTTTTTGTCCGGATAAAATCCCAGTCAAGCCCTGCGCGGCCGTCGCCTGCGCAGCAAGCCCGACAAGCATTAACAGCGCGAAACACCACGCCGCGACTCCGCGTTCACAACGCTCAACACCGAGCGGGAAAGATCGACAACCCATTACAGTCCAGTCGTTTGGCCACATGCCTCTAAACCGGCAGTTTACATCGCGCGGTCTCCCCTCCCGGTACGCTCTTCGCAGGAGTGAGTCCTTATTATGTCTTCTCATGTCCCTCTGCAGGGTAGCCAGCGCGAACATCCGGCCAATTCGACGCCGGCCGGCAACCCTGTCCCTGACGAAATCATTCAACTTACTTTAATCCTGAGACGGCGGTCCTCCGCCCCCGACCCGGATTGGTGCGCCCGGCGCCTCTCGCACCGTGAGCTCGCAAATCTCTACGGTGCAGATCCGGCCGACCTTCAGGCGGTAAAGGAATTCGTATGCCAGCATCACTGCTCCATCGTTTCCATCAACGAATCGGCGCGCTCGGTCACCATCAGCGGCCGCCTCGGCGATTTGGTGGGCGCTTTCCACGCAGACATCGCGTTACGCCAAATCGGAGAACAAGTACTCCGCACCCGGCAAGGAAGCCTGCACGTTCCGGCATCGCTCGACGGGCGGGTCATTGCCGTTTTTGGATTCGACCAGCGTCCGGCGGCGTCCACGTATCATACGTTCACGCCGCGCGCGTCGCAATCGGTTTCTTATACTCCGCCCCAGGTGGCGCAACTGTACAGCTTTCCCCAGAGCACCGGAGCGAATCAAACCATCGCGCTGATCGAGCTGGGCGGCGGCTTTGACGATTCCGATCTTCAGAATTATTGGCAGCAATTGGGGTCGAACAATGTGTCCGTAACCGCAGTGCCGGTGGACGGCGCGCAGAACAGTCCGACCGGAGATCCAAATGGTCCCGATGGCGAAGTCGTTCTGGACATCGAAGTGGCGGGCGGAGTCGCTCCGGGCGCGAACGTTGCCGTTTATTTCGCGCCGAATACGGATCGGGGTTTCCTCGACGGCATCAACGCCGCCATTCATGACACGGATCGCAAGCCTTCCGTCATCTCCATTAGCTGGGGCAGTGCGGAAAGCGAATGGACTCCGCAGGCCATGAACGCATTCAACGCAGCGTTCCACGACGCCGCGCTCCTGGGTATCTCGGTATGTGTTGCGTCGGGTGACAACGGCTCCTCCGATGGCGAATCCGATGGAGGCGTTCATGTCGACTTCCCGGCATCCAGTCCCTGGGTTCTCGCCTGTGGCGGCACCAGGCTTTTGGCTTCGAACGGCAAAATCAAATCCGAAACGGTCTGGAACGACGGCGCAGATGGCGGAGCTACCGGTGGCGGGGTCAGTTCCCATTTCTCGAAACCCAAGTACCAGGCGAACATTGATGTTCCCACGCCAACCGGAACGGTCAACACCACCGGACGCGGCGTTCCGGACGTGGCCGGCGTCGCCGATCCCGATACTGGATTCGACATTCTGGTGGATGGACAGCAAGGCGTCGTCGGCGGGACCAGTGCGGTCGCGCCTCTGTGGGCTGGCTTGATCGCGTTGTTAAACGAGCAGCTCGGAAGAAATCTCGGCTGGTTCCATTCCGCGCTCTATGGAACCATCGCGCCACATAATGCGCTGCACGACATCGCCTCCGGAAACAATGGCGCTTACAAGGCGGCCAAGGGTTGGGATCCTTGCACCGGTCTCGGCTCCCCGAACGGCCAGGCCATGCTTACGCTTTTGAAGTAGCGAGTTGGGGCGCCGCCGCGCCCCTTGCTTCCGCCAGAACTTCTTCGTAAGCCGCTCGGGGATCAGACGCCCGCGTGACCTGGCGTCCTATGACCAGGTAATCGGCGCCATCCCCAATCGCTTCGGCCGGTGTAGCGACGCGTTTCTGATCGCCGCTCGCCGACCCCGCCGATCGAACTCCCGGCGTCACCAGCGTCATATCAGCACCTGCCACATCCCGCACCCGCCTCACCTCGCGTGCCGAGCAGACGATCCCATCCATTCCGCTCTCTGCCGCCTTTTTCACTCGTAGCTCCACCAATTCCGAGACCGGCACCGGGTAACCAAGATCCCGCAGGTCTTCTTCGTCGAAGCTCGTCAGCACCGTGACCCCGAGCAGCTTCGCCTTGCTTCCCTCTCTTCCTTCTGCCGCAGCGGCCATCACCCTTCGGCTGCCATGTACGGTCAGAAAGGTCACCGCTTCCGATTGGAAGATCTTTCTCGTCGCGCGCTTCACCGTTTCGCCGATATCGTACAGCTTCAAATCGAGAAACACCTTCTTGCGAAACGAAGCCAATTGCGAAACGAACTCCATGCCTCCCGCTGCGTACAATTCGAACCCAACCTTGTAAAAATCTGCTGCCGGCCCCAGCCGGTCCACCAACTCCAGCGCCGCAGTGGTGCTATCGAAGTCGAGCGCGACAATGATTGGGTTCGTTTCGTAATTCACGGCCGCACCTCAATTGGCTTCGTTCCGTAATTTTTGACTTGGCCGATGACATAGGCCTCGGCCCGCTCTCTCAGCAAAGCCTTTGCATCCTCTTCGCCTAACGATACTAGCAAACCGCCGGAGGTCTGCGGGTCATACAGCAACGCTTGAATCTCGGCGGGAATGTCAGACGCCATCAGGACGCAGCTCTCCACGAATTCGCGGTTGTTGCTCAACCCGCCTGAATGCGCGCCCGCCCTCGAGTATTCGATCGCCCCTGGTAAAAACCGGACCGCGCTGGCGGAGATTTCCAGCGTTACACCGCTCGCGAGCGCCATCTCGCGCGCATGGCCGAGCAAGCCGAAGCCAGTCACGTCCGTGCAAGCATGGATTTCGAATGGCAAAACGGCCTCGCAGATCTCCCGATTGAGCGTCAGCATCTGCTCGACCGAGACCGCCACATCGGATTCCGCCGCGATTCCTTTCTTAAGCGCGCTTGAGATAACCCCCGTGCCAATTCGTTTGGTAAAAACGAGAACATCGCCGGGCCGCGCGCCCGCGTTGATCAAAATTCGGTCCGGATCGATCAAGCCGGTCACTGCATACCCGAACTTGATCTCGTCTTCCGAGATGCTGTGGCCGCCCAGGATCACGCAACCCGCCTCGTGAATCTTGTCGGCGCCGCCTTTGAGAATGGCTTCGAGGTCGTGGATATCGCCCTTGGCGGGGAAGACGACCAGCGAAAGCGCGGTGATGGGCCGGCCGCCCATCGCGTAGACGTCGCTCAGCGCGTTGGCTGCCGCAATGCCGCCGAAGGTATATGGATCGTCGACGATCGGCGTGAAGAAATCGACCGTCTGCACCATCGCCAGCGGCCTTCCGCCGGCTTCGGTCAAGTCATAAACGCCCGCATCGTCCGCCGTTTCGTAGCCGACCAGAACCTTTTCATTGGTTACACGTGGAACAGTCCTCAGCGCGCGGTCCAGAATCTTCGGACTGAGCTTCGACGCGCAGCCGCCCGCTTTCACATTCGCCGTTAACCTCGTCGCCATCAGCTTCCAGTGTATTGAGCGGCCAGCTCGGCTGCGGCTTCGAACTGCCATTCACGCCAACCATCCAGCAGCGGAAAATACAGGCCGAGCCAAATGGGACCCTTCTCAATTCGCGCGAGCAGCGCAGCGTAGTTGTCGAGCTGGGCCCGATAACGCCGCTGCTCCTCGTTCAGGAACGCCTCAAGCCGCCCGCCTTCGTGTGCGCTGGTCTTGAAATCGATGATCCACAGCCGGTCATCGGCGTCGCGGAAAACACGATCGATCGTACCCGCAATGAGCTGGTCCTGAATACGCCCCGCGACGGCCCACTCAGATCGAGCCTCGGCGTGCGCCTCGAGTATCCAGCGCCCTCGCTCGCTGGAGAATGTGTTTCGCAACGCCTGGATGACCTGTTCGGAGGCTTTCGGCTCTTCTGATTTGGCAACTCCCAGCCGCAGCAACTCGGATTTCACTAGCGTCGCCGAGACATCCAGGCGCCCTCCGGCCGCGCGTTTGAGGAACTCGTGCACCACCGTTCCAATATGCCGGCTGGTGTCGCTGACCCAGTCGTAGGTGATATTTCGGCCCGAAGCGGTTGCCCGCTGGAGTTGCGGCTGCCAGTGGACCGATGCAGGTCGAACCGGCGCCCGCCAGTTCGCCGGCAAACGCCGCAGCAAGGTGCGTGGCTGCTCAGGCGCATCGAAAAGACTTGCCTGGGCCGGGGTCTTGCGGGTGAACTCCGCGCTGAAACTCGGCAGCGCCGTATTCCAGATGAGCCCCAGAAATGTGCTGCTGGAGGCCTTGGCGAAGCTCGTGCGATTCTTGTTCAACTTGACGCTGCCGAGCAGGTACAGCCGGTTGATGGCTCGCGTGCAGCCGACATAGAAGAGCCGCTTCAGCTCGTGTTCTTCTTTTTTCTTGATCACCTCTGAAAGCTGCTCGTAAAGAGCGTCTGCCCCGCCCTGCTGCGGTTGTGCTGCAATCGCGAGTCCGTCCACGCCTTCTACCCAGACCAATAGCTCTCGCTCTGAGGATCTCGCGCCCTTGCCAAGATGAGGGATGATGACGGTGTCGAATTCAAGGCCTTTTGCCTGATGAATCGTCATGACCTGAACGCGCTCAGCTCCCGCACTCGGCTTGGCATATAGGGATTCCAGGCGCTCTTCGACCAGGCTGAAATCGCGAATGATGCCGCCTTCGTCGAACTCTGCAACCAAATTCAGATAGATCTCCGCATCTTCTAGCTGGTTGGGTTCGCGCAGTGCGGCGGGTCCGCCGAGCGCCAGCCAAGTCTGTTCCACCAGGTCGCGCAGCGGCATCCGGCCCACGCTCGCAACCGCGGCGGCCAACATTTCCTGCGCCCGCAAGGCCCGGCTTCGGCCGTCGGGTGAAAGGGCGGCAAGTTTTTCGGGGTCGGAAAGTAAATCCAAAACGGTCCTCTCCGGCTGGTTTTCAGCGAGCGAGGACAAATCGGCCAGTGTGAGGCCACACCACGGCGCGCGCAGACACGCGAGCCAAGACACTCGATCCCCAACGTGCACCAACGCACGAGTCAGGGAGATGAGATCGAGGACATGCTGCTCCTCTTCGAGTACGTCGATTTCGATGGCTTCGTAGCGGATGCCCGCGCGCCGCAGCGCTGGAAGAATCTCTTTGATATGCGACCGGCTGCGAACCAGAATCGCGGTTGTTCCTTCTTTGGGTCCACGCTCGAGGATGCGAACGATCTCGCGAGCCTCCTGCTCGCCGTCGTCATCGATCAACGGAATGAGCTGCGGTTTAGCTTTGCTCCGCGGCCGGTCAGCTTGGGCCGGGCGAAGCTTTACCGCACTCTCCGCTACGTTGTCTTCGGGCATGATCGGCGCAAAAGTAGCTTCGGTGCATTCAACAATCTCAGGAGTAGACCGGAAATTGGTGGTCAGGCGCAATGGTTCGAGACGAACCGATCCGAGCTGGCGCTCTTTCCAGCACTGCAGAAAAAGCGACACTTCGGCTTCACGAAAGCGATAGATGCTCTGCATCGGGTCGCCCACTAGAAAAAGCGTATGCCCATCGCCCTCCGACCACTGTTCCGTCAGTCCGTTGACCAGGTCGTACTGGGCTCGCGAGGTGTCTTGAAACTCATCGACCAGCAGGTGCTCGATGCGATAGTCGAGCCAATACAGAAGATCGCTGGGCTGCTCCGGGGTGCCAAGGGCTTTGATAGCTGCCCGCGTGACCTCCGTGAAATCGACGCACGAACGCTCGCGGAAGATAATTCGAAGACCTTCATGCGCTTCATCGAGCAAGCGGCGGAAATCGTCCACCAGTTGGGAGTCTTCCTGGTACGCGAGCGAGCGCCATTGGTCCCGCTCCTCCAGCATGCGTGCCACCTGGCGCTCCACACGCGCGATGTCGTTATCGAAATGCAAGGAGACCCGCCGGAACAGCTCGGCATGTTCGGCGCCGGTGTCGGTGAGCTTGGCAAGCATGCGGCGCGCGGCGAGACGGTAGAGTTCACCCGCGTTCTCGATAACTTTGCCGATGCCACCGAACTCCGACACCACCGGCATGTGGCGGGTGAGCATGGCGCAGAGGGAATCGATGGTCTGAATTTGAAGCCGGCCGGAGTCCGATAGTAACTGCCAGCCGAGCTTGCCATCTCTTACCAGCGCGGCCAGCGCCAGTTCGCGGGTTCTCCGTTGATATTCGTCTTCGGCCGGCTGATTGTCCGCCGCCGCGAGCAGCCCGGCGTAAATTCGCTGCTTCATTTCGGCAGCCGCCTTCCGCGTGAAGGTCATGGCGACTATGGATTCGGGACGATCAACCACACTGAGCAGCCGCAGATAGCGTTGCACCAGCAAGCCTGTTTTGCCGGATCCCGCGGGGGCTTCGACAATGAAGGAGCGGGACGGGTCGAGCGCCCTGTCACGCTCCCGGCTGTCCGGCGTCATTCCTGCTCCTGCGTCACTCTTGGTCCAACTCATTGCCGCACGCTTCGTTCACTCGGCACAGAGGTTTGATTCGGCAGTACTGGCACGCGCCGCGCAAAGGGTCGACGGCAGCGTGGCCCGTAACGAACTCGCTCGCGATTCGTTCCACCTCGGATTCAGCCTGCTGCAAGAACGCGTCCCAGCCGTTCTTCATCACCGTAGTGCTTGCGCCATCGAAATGCTTTTCACGCGAGAAACCCACGGCGCGCTGCTCGCGTGGCTTGAGCTCGCCGAAGAAGACGCCATCGACGGCGTCGCTGGTTGCGGCGGCGTAGACGAGCAACTGCGGCTCGGGCGGACGCGGGCACTTCAGTTTCTCGCGAGACTGCTTGCCGCTCTTGTAGTCGATCAGGAGAACCTTGCCGTTCGGGAGACGATCGATGCGATCGACGCGCAGGCGGAGGCGCAGGCCGGGGAAATCGTAATAACGCTCCTGCTCCACAGTTTCAACCGTGAACGGCTGTTTGCGCGCGCGCTCGATACAAAGCCAGTCGAGAATCAGTTGTTCGAGCCGCTCGCGTTCCGTGCCGCTGACAAGACGGTGCAAGGGACTGGATTCGTCATCTGTAACTGCCTGCACGACCGCGCCGTGAACAATGGCGCGGAGCTGATGATCGGGAGTGGACCGCAACTGCTGCTGGGTTTGCAAGGCCTGCCAAACGAATTCGAGCGCGCGATGTAGGAAACCGCCCCGGTCACGCGCATCGAAACCGAAACAAGCGTCCTCCGGCGCCTTGGCTTGAAGCCGATATTCGGCGAACGCCCGAAACGGGCACAGCGATTGCGAGCGAATGAGACCGGTGCCTCCGCGCGCGATCTCGTTGGCGGCATAGGCGGGCGCGTTGGTGTCGCTCCTCTCATCGAGAGAAGCTGGAGGGAACGATTGCCTGGGCAACTTGCCACGCCAGAGAGGGAAATCTGCGTCGCTCCGATAGGTGAGCCGTGCCGCGATAGGCGAGAGGCGGCCTGAGTAAGTGGCCAGCAGGAGTGGCGCCGATTGAAAGAGATTCCGAGTCAGGCGGTTTCGACCATCGAGTAGGCCCTGAGGCGTGCTGCCCGGAACTTGATGAGCGCGCTGCAGCCTTAATGGAACAAGCGGCGATGTCTCAACGCGAGGCGGCCACATTTCGTCGGACATACCGGTAATGATGGCGCGATCGAAGCGTAGGCTTGCGGCATCTTTGGCGTCGAGAATCTGCACCGGCGATAACCAGTCGCCCTGTTCCATACCGATCCTCGAGAGCAGCCGCCGCAGGCGCCCGAGAGCAACGTCGTACGTTACACGGCCGAATACAAGTCCCAGGGCGGCAAGCGACGACACGGCTTCGTACCATCGCTCGACTAACTGTTGTTCCTGCGGGGTGCGCTCTGCGTCTCCCGGCCACTTAGCGGCCTTCAGTAGATCTGCGATGAATTCACTCCAAATCGGAAGCTCGGCGCGTTTCGGCATCCTGGCTAGCACGCGGCGCGCCGCAGACCACACCGGCGCGAGCAGCGGGCATTTACCGGAGACCGCTTCGAGGTCTCGAAGGCTGACGTCAAGATCGCGCCTTTTTCGCAGCTCGAGGTCTGCCAGGGCGCGAGGGCTGCGCTCTGCTGAGGCTCCCGCGATGAAAGGAGAGCGCAAGATCGCTCCTGCATCGGCGTGATGAATGCGCGGACGGGCGAGCTCAAGCAAAAGCAGCGCGTTCGCCACAATAGGATGCTCGCTGAGAGGAGCGGCTGCCGTAATGTGAAAGGCACTGTTCTGCGCCACATTGTTGACAGTTCGCGCGGGATAAAACACGTCCTGAAATACGCGCTGCACGGCGGCGCGATTCGCGGAGAGATCCGGCACCAAGACCGCAATCGACTCTGCATTATCCTGTTCGAAAGCTGCGCGCGCAAATCGTGCCGCATACTCGAGCTCTTCGGGGAAGGTGGCGAAAGATTTTGCCGGAGCTCCTGGGGCAGGTTGCAGCGGCTCGGCCGGTTCGACAAGCGCCGCGGACCCGAGAGCGCGCTGGACCTGGTCAAGCGCGGGCGTGGTGGTCTCAAACGCTGCGAAGATCGTGAGGCCCCGGTTGCAGACGCCATCGTCTAACCACCGCGGCAGGAAATTCCACAGCTCGGCGCGCGTCATCCAGCCCTGGTCGAGGCACTTGCGGCGGAAGATTCGGAGCCAAATCTGGAACTGCTGTCCATCGCGATGATCGTTCCAAAGCTCTCCGTCGGGAGAGATGTTCCATTCGGCGATGAGGGCGGAAGCTCGTCGCGCGAGACTCGCTGCAGCTTCCGGATCGAAGAGCTGCGGATGCTCCTGTTCGATGACGCTCTGCCAAAGCGCCTGCTCCTGAGACGGAGAAAGCAGGGACGGCACTTCGGCAGCGTAACGAGCCTGCTGCCAGCAGGCAGATAGCCATGCGCCGATGTTGTGGACGGGTGTGCGCTGCCAGCTCTCGTAACCCTGCGCGAGCTGCTGCGCGGAAGCCTGCTGCGACACGACTGCGGCGAGCAGGGGAGACGGAGTTACGATAGCGGGCTTCTTCCCGAGCCGGGAGAAGAGACCGGGACAACCGAGACGCATGAGGAAGTATAGTTTATTATCGCGAGGAACAGTTAGCGGAATTCCGAAGGCTCAAACGCTAAACTCGCATTTGCAAGTTCGCATACGCATCTCGCGCGCGCCCAGCCGTCCCACCCTGGCGCAGGCCGCTGCGCCAGCGCCCGGAAATGCGCCCGCCGCGACAGAGCGATCGTCAAAAGCGCACGCCGATCTGAGCGGGTCCTCCCGCGTGGCCCTCGGGATCCTCGTCAGCCGTTTGACCGGACTGGTTCGGGAGCGCGCCATTGCGCACTACTTCGGCGATTCCAGCGTCGCCGACGCCTTCGGAGCCGCCATACGCATACCGAACTTACTCAGCAATCTTTTCGGCGAAGGCGTACTCTCCGCTTCCTTCGTCACTGTCTATTCCAAGCTGAGGGCCCGTGGCGAAGATCGAGAGGCCGAGCATGTGGCCGCGGCAGTTCTCGGCATCCTGTCTTTGGCTTGTTCTGCCTTAGTGCTGCTCGGAATCCTTCTCACCCCGCTGCTCGTCGACATCATCGCTCCGGGTTTCAAGGCTGACAAACGCGAGCTGACCATTCAGATTGTTCGCATCACCTTCCCCGGCACCGGATTGCTGGTCATGAGCGCCTGGTGTCTCGGCGTATTGAACAGCCACCGCCGCTTCCTGCTCTCCTACATGGCTCCCGTGGCCATGAATGTCAGCATGATTGTGGCTCTCATCCTGTTCGGGCGTCACAACTCCGAAGACCGGCTGGTCATCGATCTAGCCTGGGCATTTGTCCTTGGAAGTGCGCTCCAATTCGTTGTTCAGGTTCCCCGCGTTCTGCAAATCCTCCCCGGTATCCGCCCCAGTCTGGACGCCACCTCCGCGCACGTGCGCGCAGTCCTGCGCAACTTCGCTCCCATTTTTCTGAGCCGCGGCGTGGTTCAGATCAGCGCCTACATAGATTCCATCATCGGCAGCTACCTGCCTACCGGAGCCGTGGCTGCGCTGCGTTACGGCCAGATCATCTCGGTGCTTCCGGTGAGCCTGTTCAGCATGTCCGTCGCTGCCGCCGAGCTGCCGGTCCTCTCCAGCAGCGTTGGAACCGAGCAGGAAGTCGCCGCTTTCTTGCGCGGCCGCCTCTCCGCGGGCTTGCGCCGCATCGCCTTTTTCGTTGTCCCCTCCGCAGTCGCCTTCCTCGTGTTAGGCGATGTGGTCACCGCCGCTCTGTATCAATCCGGCCGCTTCCATTATCAGGACGCTCTCTACGTTTGGTCCATTCTCGCCGGCTCTGCCGTCGGCCTTCTCGCCACTTCTCTCGGCCGCCTTTATTCATCCGCCTTTTACGCGCTACTCGACACCCGAACGCCGCTGCGTTTCGCGGTGGTTCGCGTAATCCTGACCACCGCTTTAGGCCTGCTGTTCGCGCTTTCGGTACCTCGCTGGCTGGGCATCGACCTCAAGTGGGGGGCCGCCGGGCTCAGCGCTTCCGCCGGCATCGCCGGCTGGGTCGAGTTCGCGCTGCTGCGTCACGCTCTCAACCGCCGGATCGGCCCCACACCGCTCGCGCCCGAGTTCCTGTTGAAGCTCTGGTCGGCGGCATTTTCGGGAGCGTTTCTCGCCTACCTGGTTAAGCTCCCCATCGCCGCCACACACCCGCAGATCCGCGCTGCGCTCGTGCTGCCGCTCTACGGAGCAATCTATTTCGCCGCTACGTCGTTTCTCGGCATCGACGAAAGCCGCACCACTCTGAATTCGATTCTTCGCCGCCTCCGCCGAATGGCGGCGTGATCCTCACGATTGCATCAACTGCTCGGCTTGCTTCAGCGCTTCCTCGGTAACGTGCTCGCCCGAAAGCATCCGCCCAATCTCATGCGCCCGTTCTCCGCGCCCCAGTTCCTGGATCTCGGTTGTCACACGCCCTTTTCTCTCGCGTTTCGATACCGCATAATGATGGTCCGCGAACCCGGCGATCTGCGCCAGGTGCGTCACGCAAATCACCTGGTTCGTCCGCGACAATGCTTTCAGCCGCTTTCCCACTGCCGCCGCGGCCGCGCCGCCCACCCCCGCGTCCACTTCGTCGAAGACCAGCGTGGGTATGCCCGGATGCCGCTCGGCATCTCCAATCGCCGTCTTCAGCGCCAAGGCAATTCGCGACAGCTCCCCGCCCGAGGCGATCTTCTCCAGCGGCTTTAATTCTTCTCCCCGATTCGGCGACACCAGAAATGCAATCTCATCCACTCCGGCCGCAGTCCACCCGCCTGGACGAATCGCTATCTGAAATTGAGTGCCGCTCATGGCCAGGCTTTTCAACTCGCTCTCCACTTGCTTGCTCAACCGCGCGGCCGCAGCGGTTCGCACTCGCGTGAGTTCGCCGGCCGCCTTCTCGTATCGCACAGCCAGTTCTTTCTGCTGCCTTTCAAGTTGTGCCCGGTGTTCACTCGCGTTCTCGATTTCATCCGCCCGCCGCGCCACGTCCTCTCGAAACGCCAGCACCTCCTCAATGGTGCGCCCGTATTTCCGCTTCAACCGGTCGAGCGATTCCAACCGGTTCTCGATATCTTCCAAGCGCCGCGGATCGCCCTCCAACTTGCCCAGGTAATCGCGCAGCGCGTACGCCGCTTCGTCGGCGAGCACCACCGCCTGCTTCAACGCCGCCGCCGTTTCCGCCAGGCTCTCGTCGATCTTCACCAGCTCATCCACGCGCTTCATCGACTGCCGCAGTTGCGTGGTCGCGCTCTCCGGCGCTTCGTACAGAAAGGCAAACGCCGCGGCTGCATTTTCCTGCAAACGTGTCAGATTCTGCAAAATCTTGCGTTCCGCTTCGAGCTCGCGGTCCTCGCCCGCCCGCGGCTCGACGCCTTCAATCTCCTTGCGCTGGAAAATCCACAGATCCAGCAGCCGCAGCCGTTCCTGTTCGTTCTCGCTCAGCCGCCTCAACCGTTCGCCCGTTTCCTTCCACTCGGCAAAAATTCGCGCCACTTCGCCGCGCAGCTCCAGCGCCCGCGCATGTTCATCCAACAGCTCACGCTGCGCCGGCGCGGCAAACAACTGCTGCTGCTCGTTCTGTCCGTGGATATCGCCGAGTGCCGGCGCAAGCTGCCTCAGAAACGCGGTGGTCACAGGCCGGTTCGCGACAAACGCCCGCGACTTGCCGTTCGCCGCAATTTCGCGCTCGACAATCAGCTCTTCTTCTTCGCGCTCGATGCCCGCACCTCGCAGCGCCTCCTCCATCTCCACCGTCGTCTCTATCGAAAAGATCCCCGCTACTCTCGCCTTCGTCTCTCCGCTGCGAACCATCTCCGCCGAAGCCCGCCCGCCGAGCAACAGGTTGAGCGAATCCACCACAATCGATTTCCCGCTTCCGGTCTCTCCCGTCAGTACGTTCAAACCCTCCTGAAACCGGATCCGGGCCTGCTCCACCACCGCATAATTCTCGACCATCAACTCCACGAGCATGTGACCGAATTATACGGCCTTTGGCCGCTGCATCGCGCGACGAAAAAAATAACCCGGGCGCGGGTGGCCGACTCGACAAACCACCTCACCCCCGGGCCTTCTCCCCCGAGTTGCGGGCGTGCCGAACGCATCATCACCCGCTCATCTCCAGTGACGGAGAGGACCCAGCCGGGGTTGACACTTTGGTGTTAAATTTCGTTCAGACGCCGTATTCCGCCTTCACAAAACTTTCCTCGCACGTGCGAATGCCGGCCCAACAAGCCGCAAACTAAAGTAACCTGAAGGAGAGTACGTCATGATTGTCGAACTTAATCCCGAAGACACGCGCGTGATCAATGAAGCCATCAAAGCCGGCCTCATCGCGCGCCCCGATGAAGTTGTGGAAGTGGGAGTAGAAACGCTTCGCCGTCGTCTGCGGGCACATCTCGCGGAGCCGACACTCTCCCGGCAGGAGGCGATCCGGCGCATGCAGGAATTCGGCCACGCCTATGGTCTTAGTTTGGGAGGGCCGATCACGCGTGAGTCCTTGCACGACGGACACCGCTATTGATGACGGAATTCGTCCTTGATGCGTCCGTTGCTATCTCATGGTGCTTCCCAGGCGATCTAACGGAAAACACGGCTTATAGTCGGCGTGTTCTTTCAGAACTTACCTTGAGGGACGCCATCGTGCCGGAAATCTGGGCTTTCGAGATTGCAAACACTATCTTCGTCTCATTTACCAAACGCAAACGAATTACTGAGCCACAAATTCGGGAGTATCTAGGCAGACTGAAAGCTCTTCCCATTAAGGTCGAATACAGTAGTTTGTGGGCAAACGTCGAGCTAGAATCTTACGCTCGGAAGTCTGGCGTAAGTGCCTACGATGTCGCGTATCTCGATCTCGCGCTGCGTAAGCATCTCCCTCTCGCTACTTCCGACGCTCATCTTGTGGCAGCCGCTGTGGCCGAGGGAATTGAAGTGCTCAAGTAAGCGCCATACGCCACCGCACCTTGACCCGCTAGTCTAAAATCTTGGACCTTTCCACTCCGCTTCAATTCGTGAAAGGCATCGGCCCTGCGCGCGCGGAAATGCTAGCCGCCAAAGGTCTCGCGACTGTAGCGGACTTGCTCTACTACACGCCCTTCCGCTACGAAGACCGCCGAAACGTCAAGCCGATCTCGCAGCTTGCGCCAGGTGAAAAGGCTGCGGTGCTGGCTCGAGTGGCCACCGCCAAGCTGTCCGGCTTCCGCCGCAAATCCGGCCTGTTCGAAGCCACTCTTCATGACGGCAGCGGCGCCTCGCTCAAAGCCCGCTGGTTCCATGGCGAGCGCTACGCCGACACGCTGGTTGCCGATACCCGTGTTGCTCTCTTCGGCAAGATCGAACTGGACTCTGGCCGGCAGCGGCTTATGGTCCAGCCGGAACTAGAGATCCTTTCGGGCGACGACGAAGACGAAGAGACTCTGCACTCGGGCCGCATCGTCGCGGTCTACGAAGCCGCGGGAAAAATCTCCACGCGCGTGTTCCGCAAACTCCTCGATCGCATCTTGAAGGAAGCGCCGATGCCCGAAGACGCCGTGCCTGCCAGCGTGCGCGCGCATATCGGTCTGCCCGACCTGGCCGCCGCGATTCACGATACTCACGTGCCGCCGCCGGACGCAGATATCCGCATGCTCAACGAGTTCCGTTCTTCCTTCCAAACGCGGCTCATCTTCGACGAGTTTTTCTGGCTCCAGTGCGGTCTCGCTCTCAAAAAAACGAAGGCCCACGCCATCCACGGCAATTCCTTTACCGTTACCGAGCGTGCCCGCGAGCAGATCAGAAAAATGCTGCCCTTCAAGCCAACTTCCGCACAACGGCGCGTGATTCAGGAGATCGTCGACGATATGAAACTGCCGCACCCCATGAATCGCCTTCTGCAAGGCGACGTGGGCAGCGGCAAAACCATTGTGGCCGCCGAGGCCGCTGTCATCGCGATCGAAAATCGCTACCAGGTAGCCGTGCTCGCCCCTACTGAGATTCTTGCGGCTCAACACTTTTCTTACTTCAAACGCCTGCTCGCGCCACTGGGTTACGTCACCGTTCTGCTCACCGGCTCCGCGACGCCCCGCGAAAAGGAACAGATCAAGAAGCTGATCGCGGCGAGCTATGTGCACGTCGTCATCGGGACCCACGCACTCATCCAGGAAGATGTGGAGTTCGCCAACCTGGGCCTCGCCATTATCGACGAGCAGCATCGCTTCGGAGTCGAGCAGCGCCTCAAGCTGCTGCAGAAAGGAGCGCAACCCGACGTGCTCGTTATGACCGCGACCCCCATTCCACGCACGCTGGCGCTGACTATTTATGGCGATCTCGATGTCTCTACCATCGACGAGCTTCCGCCCGGACGCAAGCCCATCATCACCAAGCACGTGCCCGAATCGCGCGTTGACGCCATCTACAGCTTCATAGCGCAAGAGATTAAGTCGGGAAGGCAGGCTTACGTCGTGTATCCCCTGGTCGAAGAGTCCGAGACCGCCGCCACCGTGAAGGCAGCCGAAAAAATGTTCGCGCACCTTTCGCAGGAAGTTTTTCCCAGCCTGCGGGTCGCGCTGCTTCACGGCCGCATGAGTTCGGACGCCAAAGAAACCGCCATGCGCAACTTTCAATCGGGAGAAACTCAGATCCTGGTCTCGACAACCGTTATCGAAGTGGGCGTGGACGTGCCCAATGCCTCGGTGATGGTCATCGAGCAGGCCGAGCGTTTCGGCCTCGCCCAGATTCATCAATTGCGCGGGCGCGTTGGACGCGGCACTCATCAGAGCTATTGCATTCTCGTCACCGGCAAGCTCAACGATTTTGCGCGGGAGCGCATTCGCACGCTTGTCGAATCGAATGACGGCTTTTATATCGCCGAGATGGATATGAAGCTACGCGGCCCCGGTGAATTTTTCGGCACTCGGCAATCCGGCATCCCGGGCCTTCGATTGGCCGATCTGATCCGCGATTCCGACGTGCTCGAAACCGCAACGCGCGAAGCCCACGCCTTCATCCGAAACGGAGACCCACAAGAGCTGCGCGCCGCCGTGCGCTACATTCAGGAGCACTGGCAGCGCAAGTACGGCTTGGGCCAGGTGGCGTGAACCTGTGAGCATCTCCCCGTGAGAGTCATCGCCGGACGTTTTCGCAGCCGCCGTTTGAAGAGCGCGCCCGGCCTTGCAGTTCGCCCCACGCCCGATCGCCTCCGCGAGTCGCTGTTTTCAATTCTCGCGCCTCGCCTCTCGGGGCTGGTCTTCCTGGACGCCTATGCCGGCAGCGGCGCGGTTGGCGTTGAGGCGCTCAGCCGGGGCGCCAAACACGTCATCTTCATCGAACGCCATGCGCCCGCATTGGCCGTCCTGCGCGAGAATCTCCGTGCGTTAGACATCGCCGCCGAAGCCACGGTTGTTCGTGGAAGCGCCGCGACTCTGCTACCCAACTACCCGGCCGACATCGCCTTTCTCGATCCGCCTTACGAACTCAGCCACGAGTATGCAGCGTCTTTGACCGTTCTCGCTTCCACCCCCTGCGCGCTCGTCGTCGCGCAGCATTCGTCACGCCTGGTGCTCGAGGAGCGCTACGGCGATCTCTTGAAAACTCGCGCCGTCAAGCAGGGAGACAATGCGCTCAGTTTCTACGAACGTCCTGCGAGCAGCAAATGAATGTCCATCACGTTGGTCCCCGTGGGACCCGTTCGAATCAAATCTCCGAGCGCGTCAAAAAACACATAAGAGTTGTTGTCCGCCAAATACTCCTCGGGATCCAACCTCAACTTCCTCGCGCGCTTTATCGTCTGGCCGGTTGCGACCGCTCCGGCAGCATCCGTAGGACCGTCGGTCCCGTCCGTGCCCCCGCTCAAAACCAGCACGCCGGTCATCCCATCGAGAGCTAACGCCGCCGCCAGCGCGAATTCCTGGTTGCGCCCGCCGCGCCCCGGCCCGCGCACCGTCACCGTAGTCTCGCCGCCGGATAGAATGCACGCCGGCGCGGCAACGGGATTTCCGGATGCCCTCACTTCGCGCAGAACTTCCGCATGCACGCGCCCCACTTCGCGCGCCTCGCCCTGCATGCTGCTCGAAAGAATCAACGGCGCAAACCCAAGCCTCTTGCTTTCCGCGGCCGCTGCTTCGAGCGCCAGCCGATTGCTTCCCACGATGACGTTGCACACCTGCTTGAATACAGGATCGCCGGGCTTCGGAGTCTCCGCGACTTCTCCGCGCGCGCCTCGCTCCAGGTAATGCCGCACTATGCGCGGCACTTTCCCCGTCAAGCCGTAGGTCTCGAGCACGGCGAGGGCGTCGTCGAACGTCGAATGATCGGGCGCCGTCATCCCCGAGCCGATTACATCCGCCGCATCGCCGATCACGTCGGACAAAAGCAGGCCGACTACGGTTGCCGGATATGCGAGCGCCGCCAACCGCCCGCCCTTCAGCATCGACAAGTGCTTCCGGACAGCATTCAGCTCGCCGATGTTCGCGCCCGCCCGCAACAGCAATTCGGTGGTTTGCTGTTTCGCCTCCAATGTGATCGGTTCAGCCGGCGCGGGCAGTAGCGCGGACGCACCTCCAGAGATCGCGACGATCAGCAAATCGCGCGCGTTCAATTCGCGCAGCACCTCACGAACGGCGTCCGCAGCGCGCAGACCCCCGAGCCCAGGAATCGGGTGCTCCGCTTCGAAGACACGCACGCTCCGCAGACGAGGTTTCGCTGGCGCATGCTTGGCCACCGCAATGCCGCCGGCGAGCCGCGGCCCTAGGATGGCCTCGATGGCTGCGGCCATTTCCACGGCCGCCTTCCCCGCCCCGATCAAAAAGATGCGGTCGAAATTTTCGAGCTGCAGATGAACGCCATCCACCCGCAGGTATCCACGCGCAGCCGACAAATGCCTCTCGACCGCGCCGCTCGCTTGTGCCGCCGCCAACGCCGCGCGAAAAATCTTTAGCGCGTCCCGCCGAAGTTGGGTCGCATTGGACTTTTTATAAGCCACATGCGACAGTATGCGTCAAGCTGTTAGAACAGCTTCTTGCGAAGCACTCCGCCCAGCAATCCCAACCCCATCAGCAGCAGGCTGGTGGGCTCAGGAACCATTCTGGCCATGTGCACGCCTCCTCCGGGGTGCATTTCGTCTACATCGCCTATGATCCAATTCGGACCCCGATCATCAGTCCAAGATCCGTTACCCGTCAACATCAGCGAGCCGTCGCACATGGGAAGCGCGACCAGAGCGGGGCAAGGAACCATCCTCCCATTTTGCTCGAAAGTCAACGTAAAATTCACGTCGAGCGTCGACATGAACGTTCCTTCCAGAAATGTCGGCGCCACACCTTCCCCGTTGACGGTTTGCGTAAACACCAGCGTTCCGGTCGATGCTACCCCGGGAGTCAAACCTACTAAGACCGTATATGCCACTCCGCCGATGGTCACCGGCGCTGTGCTCTTCAAATCAAGCAGCGTCATCAGGGTATGCACAGTGTCTGTGGCTCCGATAACATCGGGCACATTGATAGCGCCGGGCGAACCGGGAAGGTTGACCCGCTGCACGATTGTATCCGCGCCTTGTGCATTCGGAACACCCATGAAGTTGGCGGTCACGAACGTGTTCGGGTTCCCTACCAGCGGAATGTCAAAAAACGTTCCCGGCTGGGTAACGAACATGTCAGGCCCGGCAGGCACAATGTCCGCATCGCCTACAGGGTCGCCGCGCGAAATGGTCGGAACTAAGCAAATCAAGAGCGCCGCCAGTGTTCCTGCGCTCAAGTGATATTTCCTCATGCGTATACTCCTTTCCTTCGACTCCAGGAGAAACGCTCACTTCGAACGGCAGGCTAGCGGAGGTGCCTCACGCGGTTGGCCCTCGCGTGGGGCGGCGGGTCGCACAGGCTTTGTCGGTTCTCGGTAAGACACTCCCCCAAGTGTTGAACCATAGACTGTGCTTGCGCGTGAACGTTTCTTTTTTGCTACTGAAGCCCGGACAAATTCGACAAATCGCTCGAATTCGGATTCAAAAGAGCGGCAACGCCAGGATTTTCTGCACAATCCGATCGACATCGTCGGTATCGACGTCGACGCGAAAGTCCGCGCGCGCATATAACGGACGCCGATCTTCAAACAACTGACTCAAAGCGCGGTCATTCTGTGCCAGCGGCCGCGTAAGACCGTCGCCCAAGCGCTGGCGCACTCTCTCCAACTGGCAATCCAGCCAAAGCGTCACCCCGTTATTCTGGATAATCTCCCAATTCTTCGCCTGAACGAAAGCGCCGCCCCCCAGCGCCATTACGCAGGGGTCGCCGGCTTCGATGCGCGCGATGCGGCCCCGGATCATCTCGCTTTCGAGTTCGCGAAAATAGCTTTCGCCGCGCTCTCGAAAAATCTCCGCAATGGCTTTTCCCTCCTGGGCTTCAATGTCGTTGTCGGTATCGACAAAGCACCATCCCAGTTCGTCGGCGAGCGCCCGCCCGACAGTTGTCTTTCCTGCGGCCATAAACCCTACCAGGTAAAGCCCGGGCGTGCGCTTGAGCTTCAGCGTCATTTAATTAGATCGTAGCCCCTCCCCGGCGCGCCAGCCCGCGCTGTCCCGTTCGCAGTGCGGCCATGTCGACAGATACGCCCTGCGTATCGCAACAGATAATAGGATCATGGGCACGGAGTTTCTTCCCCTCTTTCCGCTGTCCGTCGTTCTGTTGCCCGCTACTCCCTTGCCGCTGCACATCTTTGAAGAACGGTACAAGGAAATGATGGGCGAGCTTATCCCCGCGCGCGCCGAGTTCGGCGTTGTGATGGCGAAAGATGACGGAATCGTGAACGTCGGTTGCACCGCTACGGTGGACCGCGTTCTCCAACGCTACCCCGACGGACGGCTCGATCTGCTCGCCATCGGACAGCGCCGCTTCCGCGTCGTGTCGCTGAACGACGACAAGTCGTATCTGCGCGCCGAGGTCGAATATTTCAACGACGAAGAAGCGGACGACGTGCCGCCCGATCTGCGCCGCCGCGCCATCGCCGGTTTCGAACGCCTGCGCCAGATCGAAGAGCCCAGCGTCGTCATCGAACCCGCGCTCGAGGCGCCCCAGCTCAGCTTTCAACTCACTCAATTCATTTCCGATCTCGACAAGCGGCAGACCGTGCTCTCGCTTCGCTCGGAAATTGAGAGACTCGAATTTCTGGTAAGCATTCTGCCCAACTATATCCTCCAGCGGGAGCGCATCACGCTGGCGAAACGCGTTGCGCCGCTGAACGGACATCCGAAGCACATCCCCGGAGCCCGGCCGGAGGCGGATTGAGATGCGCAAGCATCTCATCTTCGACGCCGACGACACGCTCTGGGAAAACAACATCTATTTCGAGGATGCCTTCGATCGATTCTGCGAATACCTTTCGCACTCTTCCCTGTCGCCGGCGGAAGTTCGCGCCGTGCTCGATGAGATCGAAAGGACCAATGCCAAGCTGCACGGCTACGGCTCGCGCAACTTCGCCCGCAACTTGGCTGAATGCTATCGCCATCTGGCGGAGCGCGCTATCTCGGAAGCCGATCTGCGGGTCGTGCAGGATTT
This sequence comes from Bryobacteraceae bacterium, assembly GCA_036269275.1. Classification (GTDB taxonomy): domain Bacteria; phylum Acidobacteriota; class Terriglobia; order Bryobacterales; family Bryobacteraceae; genus Bog-105. The sequence continues at coordinate 161,458 of DATASJ010000126.1, forward strand.
CGCCCACGCCATCCTGGAACATCCCATCGAACTTCTAGAGGGCGTCCAGGAAACGGTGGCCGAACTGTCTTCCCGCCACGAGCTGACCCTCTTCACCAAAGGAGATTTGGAGGAACAGCGCATCAAAATCGATCGTTCCGGCCTTGCCTGCTATTTCCATCACACTGCCATCGTGAAAGAGAAGCATGAGCCCGCCTATCGCCAGCTCGCCCGCGAGCGCGGCCTCTCTGCCGAGCGCACCTGGATGGTAGGAAATTCGCCTAAATCCGATATCAACCCCGCGCTGGCCGCCGGCCTGAACGCAGTCTACGTACCTCATCCACGCACTTGGCGCCTGGAGCACGAAGACGTACCCGACAGCCACCCGCGCCTGCTGAAACTGACCCGAATTGCGGAGCTGACTCGGTATTTCTAGGCCGCACCCGCCCGCTAACCTGTATTCATGAGCCTCGTCACGGTCGAGCAGTGGCCTTTGCCGCAACACCTCGACTACCGGCCCCAGCTCGAGGCCGGCAACATCCTCTTCTTCCCCGCGACGCCATTCCCTCTATCGGACCAATCGAAGGAATTTCTCCGGAACCTTAGCTTTGCCGGCGGCGCAATCCACAAAAACATTGCTTATCGGACCGCTCTCGATCGCATCACCGGCGTGGACGGCGATGTCTCCCTCAAGGCTCGTCTGCGCGACATTTTCCGCGATTACTCCCGCAGCGTGATTCGATTCACTAGCGAGTTACTGCCCCAGTACGCCCGCGATTGGACGCTCGATTACGCCAGCTTCCGCCCGATCGAAGAAGAAGGCCGCGGCCTGCCCACGAATAAACGCAACGATCTGATCCACACGGACGCATTCCCCTCGCGTCCGACCAACGGCGCCCTGATCCTGCGTGTCTTCACGAACATCTCACCCGCGAAGACGCGCGTCTGGATCACTTCCGATCCGTTCCGCGCGGTCGCCGGCCGCTTCGCTCGTGACGCCGGTTTGGACCGCATCGCGGCCGCCGGCTCATCCGCGGCCGGGCAATTTCTGAACCACTCCGCGCGCCTGCTGCACACGCTCGGTTTGCCGGTCGTCCCGCGCTCGCCTTATGACCGCTTCATGCTTCGCTTTCACGACTACCTGAAGCACAACACCGATTTTCAGGCGAACTGCACGAAACATCGCTTCGAGTTTCCGCCGGGTTCCACCTGGCTGGTTTTCACAGACGTCGTCCCGCATTCGGTGCAAGCCGGCCAGCACGCCCTCGAGCAGACTTTCATCGTGGCGCGGCGGTCGCTGGCCAACCCGCAGGATTCCCCGCTGTCGATTCTCGAGCAGCTCTGTGCCAAGCCCCTTCTTCGGGACCAGTTGCAGACCGACCGAGTCGCCACTACGGCACAACAGTAATGTTTGCGTTGCGAACGGTCCCCGCATAAGACGCCGTGATCACAACCGGCGTCTGCGCCACGACCGCGCGAGTCGCTATCTGAAACGCTGCCTGGTTCTGCCCTGCGGCTAGGCTGACTTCGGAGGGAACGCTGGCGATTGCCGCATTGCTGCTCTTCAGAGTGACTGTCGAATTACCTGGCGCCGCCCTCCGGAGGACCACCGCGCCCGAAACCGACGAACCGCCTTTCACTTTATCCTGAGCCACCCCGAGCGCCTGTAAGACCGTAAACAATACCAACGTGTTCGATTTCTCTAAGTCCTTGCTTTTGGCATACACGCGCGCCGCGCTGCCGTCTGTGGCCACGTGAAAGGTTTTGATTTGAAATTTCACGCCATCCGATCCTTCCGGAACGGTCACCGTTTCCGGCATGCCTACTAAGTCTGGGTGCTCGCTTCTTAGTGCAAACGTTTCGCCGCCGCTTCCGGCGCGCGAGCCCAAAGCGATGGCCGCCCCGGAAGTGCTGTCGCCCAACACCGTCTGAGGAATCAGGGCAAAAATAATCTTCGGCCTCAAGCGCTCCTCCAGTTCGGGGCTCTTCGGAAACGGCCGGTACAGCGGGTCTCCGACGTTGATGATTCTCCACTTCAAAAGCCGCTCGCTTCTCAGCAGCGCGTCGCCCACGTTCGCTCCGTGGAATAAGTACCACAAAGCCTGGTCTGGGTGCGGGAGGTTGTCGAGATACGGCTCGGTCGTCGCTCCGGCGGTAACCGTGATTCCGTGGGCGATCGCGCCAGCCGCCCAGTTCGTGCCGCCTCTGGGATTGGTAGCCGAAGCGCTGTCGAGGTGGATCCCGATCGCCCCTGGATTCCAACCGAAGGCATCGTTATAGTGATTGAGCGTGTACCAACCCGCATACAGCGCCGCATGGTCGCAGCGCAGCGGCGCAGGCGCCGTTCCAAACTCCTCCGCGTGACCGTCTTCCGTTACCGGGAAACCTGCCCTGCGCGCCATTTCCGCGGCTTGGTGAATGTCCCAATCGCCGCCCCCATAGGCCCAATCAGGCACGGATGTCGTCGGGTCGGTGCGGCGGTCGAAGCACCCGTTTCCCTCCAGCCCATGTGCTTCCGCATAGAGCGCCTTGTCGACTAATCCCTTGGCGACCTCGGCGCTTGCCGCATCCAGGCGCCAAACCGAATAGATTCTCCGCGCATTCGCCTGCTGCCGGTAATCGGCCAGCGGCACGTAAGGCTCGTACAAGTCGCCTTCGCTTTCCGCCCTTCCAAAGTAAGGTTGAACTTCCGTCTGATTGGCCGCCCGTTCCGGCACATACTCATCCCATATGTCCGCCGCGAATTGGTCTAGAGCCTCTGTATCTGTCGCCGAGAATTCAAGTAACCAGGGAGTCTTGTAACTAAATACGATATAAAGTATTTTGTCTTTTCCGGCTAGGTCCAGGCACTTCTGAATCGGCCGCTTCACGCTCGAATCGTACTCAGCCTGTTTGATCTGGTCGGTCGACGAGACGCTTATTTTGCACAGATTGCTCGCCGGAATCGCCCGCTTCGACATGTAATACCGTGCGACTTGTTTCGAATCCGGGACGTCTGCGTTGTAGACCACCAGCACGCGCTCGCTCAATGGCGTCTGCGCCCGCGCCGCGGCCACACACAGTGCCGCAACCGCCGCGAACCGGGCCGCGACTACAAGGGAGCGGGCCACTCTAATCAACTAGCTCCATACTCCACTAGTACCGCAGCCGAAATGTACGCCTGGCCCGCGCTCGATACATTCCGTTAGATTGGTTGCTATGCCGATCCCTGCCGGCCGCCTAACGGGCCGGCATTTACCGCACTTTCTTGCCGCGGCGCTCGCGATCGTTTTCGCGTGCTCAACCGGCCTGACGGAAGAGTTCAGGTTGCCATTGGTCACGCCCGACGTCATAACTCAGCGGCTAAAAGCCGGTCAGGTCCGGCAACGGGAACGGCAGGCTGCCATCGCCACCCTGTTTCGCGAGCTTGGATGCGAGGTCCGGTTTCAGCAAGTTGACGGTTCAGCCTCTAACGTCATTTGCGAATTGCCAGGTGAAACCGCCGCCGCGGTTGTGGTGGGCGGCCACTACGATTTCGCGGAGAAGGGTCAAGGCATCGTGGACGATTGGAGCGGCGCAGCGCTGCTTCCTTCGCTGTACGAAACGCTCAAGACTAAGCGTCCCCAACACACCTTCCGGTTTGTTGCCTTCACCCAAGAGGAGCGCGGACTGGTGGGCTCGTCCCGCTTCGTGAAGGAGTTAAGCGCGGACCAAAGAACAGAGATAAAGGCGTTTATCAACCTGGAATGCCTGGGACTTACCGGGCCGAAAGTGTGGGTCCATCGCTCGACACCCATCCTCGTACAACGGTTGATGCAAGTGGCGGCTTCGATTCACGTCCGCTTGGGGGGCGTCAACGTAGATCGGGTAGGGGATGACGACACTCATCCTTTTCTGGACAAAAAAATTCCGGTTGTCACAATTCATTCAGTAACTCAAGAAACCTGGTCGATCTTACATAGTTACCGCGATAACATGAACGCCATACATTCCAGCGATTACTACGACGCGTATCGCCTGGTAGCTTTCTACCTTGCGTATCTGGACGCAGAGTTGGACACCGGGCCAGTTCCGGCTCAAGGCGTCCAACAATGACATTTGTAAGCTGTATGCGACTTACGCCGCCACGTCGACAACCACGGCGGTACTGGCCGGCTCCGGAATCGGCAATCCATCCTCGCGCATTCCCTCGAGGTGCATCTCTATCGCTTCTTGGATATTTTTCTTCGTCTCTTCGATTGTCTTTCCGGTAGAAATACAGCCTGGCAGATCAGGAACATATGCCGAGTAGTTGTTTCCGGCGTTCTCAATAATGACGGTGTATTGCATCGCTTATTGCCTCTTCAATCGAGCTTGCTCATAAATGCTCTTCAGCGTTCCGAGGGCGACATCATCGCCAAGATGTCCGGGAACCGTCACCCGCCCTGGCTTGGTCGGGTGCTTGAATTGCCGATGACTTCCCGTTGTCTTCACGTGCCGCCAACCATCGGCCTCTACTATCTTGATGATCTCTCGTACCTTCATCCGTGGTCAACCGGCGGCTCTGCCTCGCACGATAACACGGCGTGCACCTGTTACGATGAGGGTTCCATTGCGGTTTTGCGATGATGCTCCGCACACAATCCGGCCTCTTGGCCAGCATCGTTCAACACAAAAAGCAGGAAATCGAAGATCTGCACTCCCGCGCCGCTCTGCTCGAACAACAGGCCCACGAGCGGAAGTTCCACCCGCGCCCGTTCGCTGAAGCGCTCCGCACCCATGAGCCGGCCATCATCGCCGAAATCAAGAAGGCATCGCCGAGCCGAGGCGTATTGCAGCCCAATTTCCACCCGGCGTTCATCGCCCATGCCTACGAACTAGGCGGGGCTGCCTGTCTCTCGGTTTTGACCGACAAGGACTATTTTGAAGGATCGCTTCACGACCTGGAAGCCGCCCGCGCCGCCGTCAATTTGCCCGTCCTGCGGAAAGATTTCACTATAGATCGCCTGCAAGTCTTCGAGACCGCCGCTCACGGCGCCGACGCCATTCTGCTCATCGCTGCCCTCCTTGAAACGGCTGAGCTTCAAACGCTGCGCGAACTCGCCTCCTCGCTCGGGCTCGCGTCGCTGGTCGAAGTACACGACCACGACGAGCTCTCGAAGGCCATCGATTCCGGAGCCGACATCATCGGCGTCAACAACCGTAATCTCGATACTTTGGAAGTCTCGCTCGACACCTCGCTCCGCCTCAGCTATCTCATGCCCGCCAATGTTGTTCGTGTAAGTGAGAGTGGAATTCATAGCCGCGCCGACCTCGACCTCTTGCGCGGCGCAGGTTTTCACGCGTTCTTAATAGGCGAATCGCTTATGCGCTCCCAGGACCCGCTCGGTTTGCTTAAATCCCTCAGCGGCCGCACCCCATGAGCCACGCTTCTTTCATTGTGAAAATCTGCGGTATCACCAACGAAGAGGACGCCCGCATCGCCATTCAGGCCGGCGCCAACGCTGTGGGATTCAACTTCTACCCAAGAAGTCCGCGCTATATCGCGCCTGAGCGGGCACGCCAGATCGCTGCCGCCACTCCTGGCGATTATCTAAAGGTGGGCGTCTTCGTCAAGCCATCGGTAAAGCGGCTTCTCCAGGTTGCTAGCCAGGTGCCTCTCGACGTGGTGCAACTCCACGGCGACAGTGTTGCGCTTCCGTCTTCGCGAACGCTGCGTGTCTGGCGCGCGCTTCCGGCCACTGCGGCGCCGCCCCCCGCCTACTCCGGCATTGAAGCTTACTTGCTCGATTCCCCGACGCCCCACCACGGCGGCTCCGGCGAAACGTTCGATTGGAGCCTCGCGGCGCGCTTCCCGCACCGCGCCATCATCGCGGGCGGGCTCGACGCCTCGAATGTCGCCGAAGCCATCCGCATCACATCGCCCTGGGGCGTAGACTCTTGCTCGCGGCTCGAATCGGCTCCCGGAAAAAAAGACGCGCAACGCGTGCGCGATTTCATCTGCGCGGCCTTCGCCGCCGCGCGCCAGGAAGTGACGTTATGAGTTCCGCCGCCATTCCCGACGCACTCGGCCACTTCGGCCCCTACGGCGGACGCTACGTTCCCGAAGTGCTGATGTCTCCGCTGGAGGAGCTCGAGCACGCCTACGCCGAAGCCCGCACCGACCCCGCCTTCGCCGCCGAGCTTCAATCGCTGTTGCATCACTATGCCGGCCGGCCCACGCCGCTCTATTTCGCCGCGCGCCTGACCGAATCGCTCCACGGCGCGCAGATCTGGCTCAAGCGCGAGGACCTGCTGCACACGGGCGCTCATAAGATCAATAATTGCCTGGGCCAGATCCTGCTCGCACGCCGCATGAGCAAGCAGCGCATCATCGCCGAAACCGGGGCCGGCCAGCATGGCGTCGCAACCGCCACCGTATGCGCTCTGTTCGGCATGCAGTGCGTGGTCTACATGGGCGAAGAGGACATGCGCCGCCAGCGCCTCAATGTGTTTCGCATGCGCCTGCTGGGCGCAGACGTGGTCGGCGTCTCAACCGGCAGCCGCACGCTCAAGGACGCTATCAGCGAGGCCATGCGCGATTGGGTCACCAACATCGCCACCACCCATTACCTGCTCGGTTCCGCCCTCGGCGCGCACCCCTACCCGATGATGGTCCGCGATTTCCATAAAGTCATCGGCGAAGAAGCGCGCGCACAATCGCTGGAGCAAATCGGCCGCCTGCCCGATTCTATCCTCGCTTGCGTGGGCGGCGGTAGCAACGCCATCGGCATTTTCTATCCGTTCGTTGCCGACACCGCCGTCAAACTCATCGGCGTCGAAGCCGGTGGCCGCGGCCATAAGCTCGGCGATCACGCCGCACGCTTCCATGGAGGCTCGCCCGGCGTACTTCACGGCGCCTTCAGCTATCTCTTGCAAGACGACGAGGGCCAAGTCGGCCTCACTCACTCCGTTTCGGCCGGCCTCGATTACGCGCTGATTGGTCCCGAGCACGCCTGGCTGCACGATCGCCAGCGCGCCGAATACGTCTCCATCAACGATGCCGAGGCGCTTTCCGCGGCGAAGACGCTCGCCCGCACGGAAGGCATCATTCCGGCGCTCGAATCTTCTCACGCTATGGCCGAAGCCATGCGCCGCGCGCCCTCGGAGGCCGGCGCCATCTACATCGTCAACATCTCCGGCCGCGGCGACAAAGACATGGACATCTATCGCGAAAACATGCCGGAGCTGGACGTTTAGATATGCCGGTCGAAACTACCACCCGCATCGGCAACATGTTCGCCCAAAGCAAGCGCCGCGGTCGCGCGGCCTTCATCGCCTACATCACTGCCGGCGACCCTACGCCCGCTCACACGGCCTCTCTCGTCCTGGCGCTCGAGCATGGCGGAGCCGATCTGATCGAACTCGGCGTTCCCTTCTCCGATCCCATAGCCGACGGGCCGGTGATCCAGAGCGCTTCCGAACGCGCGTTGCGTGCCGGGGCAACGCTGGCCTCGCTGCTTGAAACCGTTCGCGCCGTCCGCCGCCAATCGCAAGTTCCACTACTTCTGTTCAGCTACCTCAACCCGCTCTTAAAGTACGGCTTCGATCGCCTGGCCCGAGACGCTTCCTGCGCCGGCATCGACGGCGTCTTGCTCACAGATCTCTCGGTCGAAGAAGCTGCCGATTCGGTTCGCCGCCTGCGCGAGCACGGCCTCGATACGGTCTTTCTGGCTGCTCCCACCAGCACCGAGCGCCGTCTGCGCCTGGTTGCGGAGCACTCTTCGGGCTTCATTTATATGGTCTCGCGCACCGGCGTAACCGGCCAACAGAATTCACTCTCCGCGGCCGCCGCGCCGCTGACCCGCCGCATGCGCGAACTGACTTCCCTGCCGCTCGCCGTCGGCTTCGGTATCAGCACTTCCGACCAGGTCGCCGAAACCGCGCGCATCGCCGATGCAGTGGTGGTCGGCAGCGCCATCGTCAACTTCATCGGAATGCATGCCGCATCCGCAAGCCTGCCGCAAGAGCTGGAAAATTTCACCCGGCGCTTGACCGCCCCGCTCCGTCCGTCATGAGCCACTTGGATGAGCCCGCGCGTTGCCGGCGAGGCGAAGATGGAAACAAAGGCCGCGACGATCTCAAGAACTGCCGCGTGCGCATCGATGAAATCGATCTTCGTCTACTCGAGCTTCTGAACCAACGCACCGCCATCGTCGAAGAAATCGGCCGTATCAAGCAAGAGCTGCAGCTTGCCATCTACGAACCGAAGCGCGAGGAGCAGGTCTTTTCCAATGTCATGCATCATAATCAAGGCCCGCTGCCGCACGATGCCGTCCAGCGCATCTTCGAGCGCATCATTGATGAGATGCGAAACGTTCAGAAGCTCAAAATCCAGGAACGTACCCAAACTTAAACATGCTCGTCGTGATGCAAGAGGGCGCAACGGAAGCCCAAACCGAATCGGTTATCAATCGGCTGGTAGAGATGGGCTTCACGGTCCACCGTTCCACCGGCGTACGCCATACCGTGCTCGGCGGAGTCGGCCCGCTCGATGATTTCGATCCCGCGCTGCTCGAAACCATGGAAGGCGTCAAAGAATGCCACCGCATCGTCTCGCCCTATAAGCTCGCGAGCCGCCATTTTAAGCCGGGCGGCACCATCATTCGAATCGGAGATCTCGAGATCGGCGGCCCCAAAGTCGTCTCCATGGCCGGCCCCTGCAGCATCGAAGATGCGCAGCAAATCGAGTCCTGCGCCGAGATCGTGGCCGCAGCCGGCGCGCAGGTCATTCGCGGCGGCGCGTTCAAGCCCCGCACCTCGCCCTATAGCTTTCAAGGCCTCGGAGAACGGGGCCTGCAGCTCATGCGCGCCGCAGCCGATCGGCATGGGCTGCTCGTCATCAGCGAAGTGATGGATCAAAGCCAGATTCCGCTGCTCATCACCTATGCCGACATTCTCCAAGTGGGCGCGCGCAATATGCAGAACTTCAATCTGCTGCGCGAGCTCGGCAAAATCCGCAAGCCCGTTCTGCTCAAGCGCGGCATCGCCGCCACGCTCGAAGAACTGCTGCTCTCGGCCGAATACCTCATGTCCGGCGGCAACTATGACGTGCTGCTGTGCGAGCGCGGCATCCGCACCTTCGAAACCAGCACGCGCAACACCATGGATATCGCGGCTATGCCGGTCCTGCGCCGCCTCACTCATCTGCCGGTTGTCGCAGACCCTTCGCACGGTACCGGCAAGCGCGATTATGTTCTCCCCATGGCACGCGCGGCCGTGGCAGCCGGCGCCGACGGGCTGCTTGTCGAGGTGCATCCCGACCCCGACCGCGCTCTCACCGACGGCGCTCAAACGCTCGCTCCGGGTCAATTCTCCGAACTGATGCAACAGGTGCGCGCCATCGCCTCCGCCATCGGCCGCACCGCATGAATACGGTCGCGATTGTCGGCGTCGGACTCATCGGAGGCTCGTTCGGCTTGGCAATTCGCAAAGCCGGGTTCGACGGCGAAATCATCGGCGTTAGCTCTCAGCCTGCCATCCAGGCCGGCCTGCGCTCGGGAGCCATCTCCAGCAGCGCCTTGCTCGAACAAGCCGCCGCACGCGCCGATCTCATCTACCTGGCGCAGCCGGTCGACCGCATTCTCCACACTCTTGAACAGCTCGGGTCTCTCGCGCCTCCGGGCTGCCTCATCACCGATGCCGGCAGCACCAAGGCCGCCATCGTTCGCAAAGCCACCGAATGCCCGTCTGCCGCCACTTTTCTCGGAGGCCATCCCCTGGCCGGCAAAGAGCAACGCGGCGCCGAGGCTGCCGATGCCGAACTCTTCCGCCACCGGCCCTACGTCCTCACTCCCACTGCCCCTGAGTCGCCAGCGTCCCGGGATTTCCGCTCTTGGCTGCAGCTCATCGGCGCCACGACCATCGATATGTCTGCGCACGATCACGACGCGACGGTCGCCTTCACCTCCCATTTGCCGCAACTTCTGTCGACGGCGCTCGCGGTGACGCTTGGCCGTCAATCCAGTCCTCACATTCGCCAGGTGTTCGGCAGCGGATTACTCGATATGACACGTCTAGCCCTAAGTTCGCCCGATCTGTGGCTAAGTATCCTTCAAACCAATCAAGTCCAGGTGAATAACTCACTCGATTCCCTGATCGACGTTTTAGTGGAAATGAAAGGTACTCTACAGAACAGTGACTTAGCAAGTCTGATAAACGCCGGGGCCGTTTTCGCCTCTGGACTTCGCGGGATAGCTCCCCAAACCCCTAAGTAGCATTCGACGTTCTGGAACTTTTCCGTATTAGCGCTTATAATCGGAGAAACCCGCCCAGGAGACTTTAAACGTGACCTCTCTCGCGTCCGCCGTTCGAACGTCGTTGTTGTCTGCACCGGAAGTGAGCCGATTGGCTTCTCTGCGCCGTTCGACCTCCCTCTTCTCACAAGGCCAAACAGCCGACGCCGTCTATTTCATCGAAGATGGCTTGGTGAAGCTAACGCGCACCAACGACCGCGGTGGGCACATCATTCTCTCCATCTGCGGCCCCGGGCACCTCATCGGCGAAGAAGCACTGACCACCGATACACAAATCTATTACACCGAAGCCGAAGTGCTCAGCACCTCGAATATCTACCGCATACCGCGCGAAACTCTTGTGCAAGCGGTTTCCGGCAATCCCGAGCTCAGCAACGCGCTCGTCTCCTATCTCCTGCATCGGAAGCTCGCGTTGGCGATGAAGGTAGAACTTCTGTGCTTGCACGATGTCGAATACCGCATCCTGCACTATTTAGCCGAGCTCTCTGCGCTGGTGAAGCCGCTGGAGGACGGCGACGGATACCAGGTTCCCATCACCCAGCTCGAATTGGCCGACCTGATCGGCGCCACGCGCGAAACCACCTCCACCACCTTAAACCAACTGGAGCGCAGAGGTCTCGTGAAGCTCTCCCGGCGGCTGCTGACCATCCCTTCCCCCGTTACTCTCCGCAACGCAGCCTCGGGCAAAACCGAGCAGGAAAGCGGCGCCGTCGCGAGATCGATCTGACACCTCAGCCCATTCGACTAGGATCGTTTCAGAGCATCGCGCCCGCTTTCGCCCTACGTGAAACCGTTTACACCCCTGCAAGAGTACTCCTAGAACCTCGGGCATGCCCGTTTAGCGCAATCGTTTCAACGTTTTTGCTTGCTCGAACAGGACAGATCTGGTACAGTGTATTCCAGATTTTTCGATGCAAGCTGGTTGTGTTCCTGCGAGCCCGAAACGTGACCTGAGGGCTAACAGCGCACAGGGTGTCTTCGCTCTTCGCTTTAGCGCGTTAGTGCATTGGCGCCCGTTGTGCGCGGTTCAAGAATTCTCTCTTGTACTCGCGAGGGTTAACAGACATTCATCTCGCATCAACCAACAGGAGATTAGTAGTGAGAGAAAAAGGTGTTGTGAAATGGTTTAACGCCGCCAAGGGCTATGGATTCATTCAACGCTCAAACGGCGATGATGTTTTCGTGCACTTCTCGGCCATTCAGATGAACGGTTATCGAACGCTCGAGGAGGGCTCGGAGGTGGAGTTCGAGGTGAAGCGTGGTCCGAAGGGCCTGCAAGCCGAGAACGTCGGTCGTCCGTAGGTACAAACCAGCTCAAAATTTAGGCCGCCGCTCGTGACTCACGACGGCGGCTTTCTGTTTTTTAAACCGCCTCCAGCAACCTTCGTAAGCCCACCCGAGTCCATAGATTGGCAAACGCGCACAACGGGCAACAAACACCCTGTGCGCTCGAAAGTAAACGCGCACAACGGGCAGCAAACGCCCTGTGCGCTTGAGGGAAGACCGCGTGCACTACCGGAAATTAGGCACGACCGAAGCCGAGGTGAGCGAGATCGGCTACGGCGCTTGGGGTATCGGCGCCAATCAGTGGCAAGGTGGCAATGACGAGGAGTCCCTCCGCGCGCTCAAACGCGCCTTTGAGCTCGGGGTGAACTTCGTCGATACCGCTCTTGCCTACGGCGATGGTCATAGCGAACAACTCGTCGGCAAGGCCCGGCGAGAGGCTTACAACCGCATATTCGTCGCCACCAAGATTCCACCGAAAAATCGCGTCTGGCCGGCTTCTCCTTCCACTTCTATATCGGATGTTTTCCCTTACGACTATATACTCGACTGCACAAATCAGAGTCTGGCAAACTTGGGCGTCGAGCAGATCTACCTTCAGCAATTTCATGTGTGGACCGACGCCTGGGTCGACTCCGAAGAATGGCAGCGGGCGGTTGAGACTCTACGGGCTAGCGGCAAGGTTCGATACTTCGGCATTTCCATCACCGAGCACGATCCCGATTCCGCATTGGAAGCGGTAAAGACGGGCGCATTCACCGCCGTGCAGGTGATCTACAACATCTTCGATCAAACGGCCGAGAAAAATCTATTTCCGCTGTGCCAAGAAATGAAGGTGGGCGTGCTCGCGCGCGTGCCGCTCGACGAAGGCGGGTTGACCGGCGATATCACGGAGGACACCCATTTCGCGCCCGGCGAATTTCGCGAATCCTACTTCCGCGGCGACCGCAAGCGGCAAGTCGTCGAGCATGTCGAAGCATTGAAGCGCGATCTCGCCGATGTGCCCGGCACACTGGCGCAAATCGCGCTTCGTTTCTGCCTATCTCACAAGGCGGTCACGGCCGTGATCCCCGGCATGCGGCGCGTCGAGACGGTCGAAAGCAGTTGCCGTGCAGCCGCCGCCGGCATGCTTGACGCCAACACGCTCGCCATCCTCAAGCGCCACGCGTGGGATCGCAATTTCTACCAATAAAGCCGCGCTCCTCACCAAACCCGGCACGCATTCGCCCGCATCATCGGCTGCCCCGCTTTGCATCCGAACGCGTCCCCGAACTCCGGCAGATTCGCCACCACGCCGTTGATGCGAAATTCGTCCGGCGAGTGCGGGTCTATGGTCGCGTGCATGCGCCGGCTCTCTATCCGCTCATCTCCGCATGCCCACTGTGCCATCCCGACAAAGAAACGCTGATCGGGAGTCAGGCCATCGGCCGGCTGTAAATTCTGCCCCTCGGTCGCATGCTTCCACGCGATATACGCCAGCAGCGTGCCGCCCAGATCCGCCACGTCTTCGCCCAGTGTCAAGCTGCTGTTGATGTGGATATCGTCTACCGCGATGTATTGCGCATACTGGCCGCGCACGCAGTTCACACGGTCCTCGAATTTTTTCGCGTCGTCCGGCGTCCACCAGTCGCGCAAATTGCCTTTCGCGTCGAACTGCCGCCCTTCGTCGTCGAAGCCGTGCGTCAGTTCATGCCCAATGGTCGCGCCCGTGTTGCCGTAATTCGGCGCGGCATCCATCTTCGGATCGAATAACGGCGGTTGCAGCACGCCCGCCGGAAAATTGATGTCGTTCATCTGCGGGTCGTAATACGCATTCACCGTAGGCGGCGACATGAACCATTCGCTGCGGTCGACAGGCTTCCCGATCTTGTTCAGATCCCGGCGCTCTTCAAACTGGAACCCCTGCGTCACGTCGGCGAGATAATCCCCCGGCGTAATCGTCACCGAACTGTAGTCGCGCCACTTGTCCGGATAGCCGATCTTATTCACAATCGAGCGCAGCTTCTCCAGCGCTTGCTGTTTGGTCGCATCGCTCATCCAGTTCAGGTCTTTGATGTCGCGGCCCATCTCGGCCTCAATCTCTTGCGTCATCTTCAGCGCGTCCTGCTTGGTTTGCGGCGCAAAAGTTTTGGCCACAAACACCTGGCCCAGCGCTTCGCCCATCGTTCGGTCAATCAGGCGCGTGCATCGTTTCCAACGCGGCGGCATCTGCTTGATGCCTTGCAAATACGCGCTGTAGAAATCGAAGTTCTCCTGCTCGAACCGGGACGCCAGATAGGGCGCCTCCGCGTGCACAAGATGCCAGCGCAAGTAAGCCCGCCAAGCCGGCAGTTTTTGGCCGGTCAGCTCCTCGTTCAGTGCCTCATAGAACTTCGGCTCCGTGACGTTGACAGTCTGGAACTCCGGCGCGCCCAGCGCATCCAGATATTTGTCCCAATTGAACGCCGGAACCTCGTGCAGCAAATCTTCGCGCGACATCTTATGTTTCAAGTTGTACGGGTTGCGCTTCTCCACGCGCGTCAGCGAGGCCTTCGCCAGGTCCGTTTCAATCGCCATCACGGCCTGCGCGTCTGCCTGCGCATCGCTCGACGATTCCCCCAGCAGCAGGAGCATGCGTTGCACATGCTCCGCATAGCGCCGCCGGATCTCTTGCGACTTGGCATCCGTCTTGGTGTAGTAATCCCGATCGGGCAATCCCAATCCGCCCGCTGCTGCGAACGCGATCATCTGAGACGAATTGTCGTAATCCTGGTCGGAGCCGAATCGAAACAGCACGCCGCGGTCGACACCGCTCTGGTGCTCTTGGCCGATATAGCCCCCGATATCTTCGACCGACTGCAAGGCGGCGATCTTCGCGAGCCGCGGCTCCAGCGGCTTCGCCCCCGCGCGTTCCACCGCGCCTTCATCCATGCAGGCGTGGAAATAATCGCCGATCTTCTGTTCGTTCGCTCCGCGCGCTCCTCCGCCATGCGAGGCTTGCTCCAGAATGGCCCACAGGTACCGCTGATTCTCGTCCGTCAATTTCGAATACACGTCCCAGCGCGCTTGATCGGGCGGAATCGGATTCAGCTTGTTCCAGTTCCCGCACGCGTATTTGTAAAAGTCCGTGCAGGGGTCGGCGGATTTGTCCATGAACTCAGTCGCGAGGCTCGGCGTGTACGGCAGCGTCGTGAGCGGCGTCTCCTGCGCTGACATCAGCACCGGCGCCACACTTAGCCAGAAAAACAGGAAAAAGCGCACAGGGCGGTGGGTGCCCGTTGTGCGCGATAAGAGAAAGCGCATGTTTCTGATTGTGTCAGGTCATCGCAGAAGCGCAAAGGGCGTGGATGCGCGCCGCCAGGCAGCTAAAGCACTCGGTAAACCTTCGGACGGCGCGCTCGATACCGCGGCCGTTTTGCGCGAGTTCCCCAATAGAATGTCGCTCAGCACCGGCAGCGGCACGGCGCCTTCTTGGAGCGCGCGTTCATGGAATTCGGACAATCGGAAATCCGAGCCCTCCTTCTTCTGGTAAGCGTCCCGCAGCCGGTCCCAACCATGCCAGCCGACGAAGTAAGTCGGAAGCTGGCAGGAAGAAAGTTTCGCGCGCTGCAGCTTGGCCTCCGCCTCTTCCTTTTCCTGAAAAGTATCGTGAATCATCAGGTCCAGCGCCTGCTGATCGGTCATGCCCATCGTCTGCATCTTCACGTCTAAAATGGTGTTCGCAACCACGCGCAGCATCTGCTTGTTAAAGGTGAGCCGCATTTCGGGCGTGTCCTGGTACCCTTCGGCAATCATCAGCTCCGTCGCATAAACGGCCCAGCCTTCCACGTAAGGCCCGTTCGCATCCACGGCCCGCAGCACACGCCGCCATTTGGGCTCTATCTCATCGGCGTAGGCGAATTGGACGGAGTGGCCGGGCATCGCCTCGTGAATGGTAAGAATCTTCAGGCCGTAAAAGTTATACTCGCGCAGCTTGGATTCAATCCGCTCGTGTGTCATATCTGCGGTAAACGGTGTAATCCAATAAAACGACCCCAGCTTCGGTTCCAGAGCCGGAGCAGGCGAAAAGCCGCCCACTCCATACACGCCGCGCACGAATTCGGGCGTGGGAATCACGCTTAACTGGATACCGCCCGGCAGCGCGAGTAGATGGCGGTCTTTCACAAACTGCGTCGTCTCCGCTAAATCGCGTTTCGCTGAATCGAAATATTGTTCCGGCGTCGCATGCTGCTGCGCAATCTTGTCCAGCACCTGGGAGACAACGCTGTTCAGGTCCTGCGGCGCCGTCTTTCCGGGAAAGAATTTCGGATACAGCGCGATGGCCTGCTTGTGCATCTCGTCGCGGATGCTCTCGAGCCGCGCCTCGGCGTCGGCAAGGGTTTGCTGCGGTGAATCGCCGGTCGCCAGCGTGAACTTAAACTTCTCGGCATAGAGCTGCGGCCCAAGCCGCCAGTCGCTCACGTGTTGGCTTAGGCCAGTCTGCAAGTAATGATCGAATGACTTCAGCGCCGTGAGTGCCGCCGTCGCCGCGCCGTCATAGCGCGCCTTCAGATCCGCCGGAACCTTGGCTCGAATCGTATGGTCGATCAGATCTAAATTGCCTTCGTTCTCCTCGACCGCCACTTTATTCCAGACTTCGGGCGCATCCACCAGGTTCTGTCTCGCTGTTTCCAGAAACGCCGGAATCTTTTCCATCCGCGCCGTGATCTGCGCTAGGCGTGTTGCTTCCGGAGCGTAATTCAAGATCAGCGGGTTGAAGAGGCCGTTGCCGATCGCTTCCACATAGACGGTCGGGTTATGCCGGTACGGCTGTATCCGCTCCAGATCCAGCAATTGCGAATCAGCCGTCCACTTGATAATTTCCAGGTCCGCCGCCAATTCGGGCGTCATCTCCTTGGCGCTCAGTCTGTCAGCCTCGCGCACGGCGTTTTGATAGAACTCGCGGCTGCGTTGAATGCCCGCGGGCGAGTAATCGTCCCAAAGCTCGTCTAGCTTCGCTCCGCGATCTTCGTGATAGCCCTGTGCGGTTGCCGTCGTCGGGCTGAGCGCCAGGCTTTCATAGATAAAGGAAGTCGCAAAGTCGCGGATCTTGCCCTCTTGCGACGAGCGCTGGCAGGCAGCCAGCGGCAAGAGAACAGAAACCGTGAGCAGGTAATTAACAAATCGCATCTTGAAGTCTCTCCAGGTCGGCCGGCTCGCCGAATTTCAATCCCTCGATAGAAGAATCGGTATTCCGAACCAGGCCGAGAAGAACCGAGCCCGCGCCCACCTCCACCACGCGCTTGATGCCTCTTGCGCTGAGCGCTCGAATCGTGTCCGCCCAGCGCACAGGATTGGGAATCTGCTGATAAAGCCCTTCGCGCGCATCCTCCCCCGTCGTGATCTCGCGCGCCTGCCAGTTATTGATCAGTGGAATCGAAAGCTCCCGGAATTGCGTAGCATCCAGATCCGGCTTCAGTCTCTGCTGCGCCGGCTTCATCAGCGCACAATGGAACGGCGCGCTCACCGGAAGCAGCTTGGCGCGCCGGGCGCCCGCAGCCTTGGCGAGTTCCATCGCGCGTTCTACCGCCTTTGCGTGCCCGGCAATCACAACCTGGTCCGGCGAGTTGAGATTCGCAGCCGAGACAATCTCACCTTGCGCCGCCTCTTCCAGAATCCGGTTCAGCGCGCCCTCCGGCAACTTCAGCAATGCGGCCATCGCGCCCACGCCTTCCGGCACCGCTTGCTGCATGTATTGCCCGCGCTTGCGCACCAGCCGCACCGCATCGGCAAAATCCAGCGAATCGGCCGCGACCAGCGCCGAGTATTCACCCAAGCTGTGACCCGCCACCAGGCGCGGCTTGATTCCGTGCCCTTGCAATACTCGGTATGCCGCAATCGACACGGTTAGCAACGCCGGCTGCGTATTCTCCGTCTTCTTCAACTCCTCCTCCGGGCCTTCGAAACAGAGCCGCGACAGCGGAAACCCGAGCGCCTCATCCGCTTCTTCGAAGAAACGCCGGACACCCAGGTACTGCTGCGCAAGAAGTTTGCCCATCCCCGCAAATTGCGAGCCTTGGCCCGGAAACAAAAAAGCCGCGTCTGCCATAGGGTATGAATCTGTTCTATAGTAAAGGCAGCAATGAAAAAGAAACCGGTCGCCGGACCCATCATCGCTCCAGAGATCTTGGAAATGGCGAAAAAGTCGGTCGAAGCCGCGAGACCGGCAGGCCATAAGCTTTGTGCAGTCTGCGGCGCCTCTTGCTCCGCGCCAAGCGGACCCCATCCTTCCGAAGACCTCTGCTGGGTTTGCCGCCGGCTGAAGATCAGCGCCTGGCGCGATGCCGACCAGCAGGTGTCCGCGCAAGAATAGCCGCCATTCTGCTCAGTTTTGATCCAGCCTGCTCGCCATCGCCTGAACTGCACGCCAATCGGCTTACACTTAATTCTGGAAACTTCATGCGACGACTTTGCCCGATTTTGGTAGTTTGCCTCGCTGCGTTAGCCTCTGTTGGATTTGCCCAACAGCCCTCCGCCGCCGGACCTTACAAGGTTCTTAAAACGGTGAAAGTGGGTGGCGACGGAGGGTACGACTATGTGTACGCCGACGATGCCGGCCGGCGCCTATACATCCCGCGCTCCGGTACGGCTGCCCGCATCACGGTATTCAATCTGGACACGCTGGAGCCGGTGGGCGAAATCCCTGGCATCAACGCGCATGGAGTAGCGGTCGACCCGAAATCCAATCATGCCTTCGGCAGCAGCAAGCCGGTCGCGATGTGGGATAGCAAAACGCTTGCGATCAGTAAGACCATCGATGTGCAGGGCGCTCCCGACGGGATCCTATTCGATCCGTTCAACGAGCGCGTCTGGATTTTCAGCCACCGCGCACCCAACGCCACCGTCATCAACGCGGCGGATGGCTCCGTTGCCGGCACCCTCGATTTGGGCGGAGCGCCGGAGCAGGCCGTCACCGACGGCGCTGGGCGCCTGTATGTCGATTTGGAAGATAAGGACAGCATTGCCGTCGTAGATGCCGAGAAACTCACGGTGACCGCGCATTACAGTCTCGGCGGCAAAGGCGGCGGACCCGGCGGCCTGGCATTCGATGTGAAGAATGGCATTCTCTTCGCAGCCTGTCATGAGCCGCAAACGATGGTGATCCTCAAAGCCGCCGACGGCACAATCCTTGCCGCCCTGCCCATCGGCAGCGGCGTCGATGGCGCCGTATTCAATCCCCATACGATGGAAGCGTTCAGCTCGCAAGGCGACGGCACGCTGACCGTCATCAAGGAAAACAGCCCCACCAGCTTCGCGGTGGAGCAGACCGTCCAAACCATGCCGCACGCCAGGACACTGACGTTGGACAGCTCCACCAACCAGATCGTGCTGATCGCGGCTGATTTCACTCCCCCTCCGCCGGCACCGGCAGGAAAACGCCCGGGACGCGGACAAATCGTGCCAGGTTCCTTCTCCATCCTCACCGTAGGCAAGTAAGAAGCTGAAAAGAAGATAGCGACGCGCTCCTGACCACATCTGGGAGTTAGAAGAGATCGCACTCTCCGCAAGGTGATTCGTTCTGATCGAAGCCCGACGAGCAGCGATTGAAATAGCCGCACAAAACGCCGCCCGTGTCTTCTGAAATGACGCCGGGGCGGCATGCGTCAGACTGGCCTTCGCTCGCTTTCGACCTCCCTTTTCCCATGAAGTTAAGGATGTAGTCAATGACGAGAGGAACGATACTTACAAACTGGAAGGAATTATGAATCCCTTCGAGCCGCACTTACACTCAATTCTTGACCGGGTTCTAAGAAGCAGGCATTGCCCGAAAACGCGCCACTCAGAAGAATAAACAGCCGCAGGCACCAGGTCCGGTTAGTTACGTCGGAAAACGCAATCGCGCGAGCAGCGCTGCGGATTGCGGGTCGCTGCGGAATTGTCGAACAGCGGATGTGCTTTCAGATTGACTGGACATCGGCCAAATCAAGACTGCCGCCGCTGTTACTTCCCTAGCGGTGGCAGCCCACTGAATGGCGCTGCTACGATGTCCGCAAGGAGTCGACACCCCAGTTCGATGATCTGGGCGGAGACCTCAAGAACCGCCCGCGAACGGGGAGTGGGCTGGTTATGAAAAGCGTCGAGTATGGCGCGCTCCAGGTCGGCGTGGGCCCTCTGAATGTTGTGCGGCCTGCACGATGTGTCCCGGAATCTAAAGGCGCGCGCGATTCCCTCTAATACTGCGCTGAGTTCATTATCGAAATGTGTAGCCGCACGCACGATGGAAGGCGGCAGATCCAGCGGAGAGACCTGCAGGCGGTACTGCAATAGTGCAACCTCCAGGAGGAAGAGCGAACGGAGCTGCGGTAGCCAGGCACGCAGCCGGTCGCGCACGGCGAGACTGTAATCGCGCGACCGCCCGATCTCAAATAGAACCGCGTCTGCCTGTGAGTTCACCGACTGGAAGTTCTGGCTCACTCTTTCGCGGAGCGTCCGGATCGTCCGGAGGTCGGCCGGCTTCCCGCGTGGCCAGGGGCGGGCCAGTTCGGCCATCAGGTAAAGGTTCTCGACGAACAGCTCGCGCATCACTTGCACCGCAGGCTTCGACCCTAGCGTTTCAAAGACCAGCCACATCATCACGAGCCCAAGCATGATCCCCATGATGTTGTCGCGTGCAATTGCCAGGTTCGTCTGAGGAGACGGGCCGTGAAGCTGGATAAGGTAAAACGCCAGGGCGAGTTGGTTGCCAAAGTACGAAAGGCGCGGGCTGGAGGTGAGGAACCAGGCTGCCACTGCGGTTATGGCGCCGAACAGGACAATGAAGCCTGCGATGGTGTCGAGCATGGGGAGGATCAGGACTTGAGAACCGATGCCCAATAGAACGCCGCCCACCAGCGCGCCCGAGAAGCGCAGCAATTGCTTCTGCCGTGAGGCGCCGATGCTGGTGATGGCAGTGACAACGCAGGTGAACAGCGAGGTATTGAGCCCCGGCCAGAAGACGGCGTTGAAAACGAAGTAGCAGAGTACGGATGCGAGGCAGCCGCGAAGCGCAAACTGGAGATGCTCGGGGTTACGGAAAGCGTCGGGCTTGAGAAGGGTTGGAGACGCCGGGTTGATTTGATCGAGTGTGAACGACTGATCAGGCAGCCGGGAGACGCTCATGCGCAAGAGCTCGAGCGCCTGTTCGAGATTCAGCAGGATCAACGGGCCGTCCGATGAGCTTTTCAGAGGCTGGATTAATGGCCCGCCATTGCCGGCGCGAATTTTCTGTTGCAGCTTCGCGATCTGATCGGCCAGGGCCTGGAGGCGAGAGGCGTCCTCGGGGGTAAACGTATCGAACGGCCGGAATGGGGCGAGAATGTCCACAAGCCTGCCGACGAGAGCGACTGTGGTGCTGAGCCGCGCAGGGCCCTGCCGAGTTGAGTTCGGCCTGAGTGCAAGCCGCCGCAGGCGTGACACACCGATCATGGCGAACTGAGCAAGCTTGGCCCTTGCGTCAGAGCTCAACGCGCAGCGGGCGCATTGCTCAAGGACGACGCGAACGGTATCCAGACGTTGATCCAAGCCTTCAGTCAGTTCGTCCCGCGTGTCGAAGAGCGAAAACGCGAACTCTACGACGATCGTCACGGCGACAGCAAGCGCCACACTGCCGAGAACCCAAAGGTTGGCGGCAACGCGGTCGGCTTGAGGGCCAGCTTGATCCCACGCTGGAACGGAGAGGACGACGACGATTGCGAAGGCTGTCCCGGCGCCGTAGTCGGAGATGGCGCTGAGGCCATAAAAGGCAACAAAGAAGCTGACGGCTACCCAGAGGAAGTGCGTCAACGGATAATCCACCAGGAAGATCGCGCCGGTGAGCACGAAGGCCGTGCCGCAAAGAAACATGGCAACGGTGGTGATACCTCCGCGCAACGTAGTGATCGGCGCCTGGCGTGAGACCAGGAGCGAGAAGAAGCCTCCTATCGCCGCACCGGGAATGCGGAAGGTGACGATCAACACCATCGTGATTGTTGCTGCAACGGTGTACCGGAGAGCGAGAACAACGCGTCCTCGATAGGGCTTTAGCTCCTCCCGAAGGAAGCTTGGGAACCACTGAATAAAGGAGGGGTGATGCAGCGTCGCGGCAATCGGCCGCGACTGCGTACCTTGCTGCTGATGGGGCTGGGCTAAGGCTGACACGGCTACTGCACCGGCGCGCCAACAGGATGAACGACGGCCACGGCGGTCTCGCCAATGCGCAGCAGACTGGAGGGTGGCGATTCGATGCGGATGCGTACTGGGTAGCGGGCCGCGAGGTGAACCCAGCTCAGCGAGCGCTCTATGGCGGGAAGACCTGGTGAAATGACACCGGAGACGCTCGGGTCCGGCGTGACGCCGTGGCCGATACTTTCTACCACACCGCGCAAGGGAAGGGTTTCGCGAGACATCAGGAAGAGGTCCGCCGGAGAACCCAGCGCAACGTGCTTCAATTGGGTCTCGCGAAAGTTCGCGACCACCCACCAGACGCGCGCATCGATCATGGTGAAGACCTGCGAACCTGTGTGCGCATACTCGCCCACGGAGGTGGTCAGGTTGGTGATGTAGCCGTCGAACGGGGCATACACGCGACAGTTGTCGAGATTGTATCGGGCCGTGCGAACTGCGGCCGCGCGCTCCTCACGCTCATTTGTGAGTGGGGCTAACGTTGCAACTGCGTTGGCTGCCTGTTCGCGCTGCGCCTCGCTCTGCTCCACGTCTGCGCCGGATTGTTTATAGTGCGAGCGAGTGGTCTCTACATGGGCTTCGCTGAGGGCGACCTGCGCCTCGGCCTGCTCGACGGCGCGCGTGCGGGTCTCGAGCAACGTTCGCGCCTGGTCAACCTGATCGACGGTCACAAACTGCTGGCCCAGCAGAGGCTCCAGCCGGTGCAGATTGTCGGCCGCGTACTTGCGATCGGCTTCCGCGCGGCGCAGGGCTGCCCGCGCGTCGGCTACATTGGCCTGGGCTTCGGAAATGGTTGCGTTGAGGGCGTCGCGGTTGGAAGCGCTGCTGGCGATGTTCGCCTGCGCCACATGCACGCCGCTGATCTGCGCGTTGATCGACCGGCGGCGATCTTCGATTTGACCTTCGAGCGCGGCCTGTTGCGAGAGCGCGCGTTCCAGCGCGTAACGATAGGGACGCTCGTCAATGACAAACAGCAGGTCGCCAGCCTTGACGTACTGGTTATCCCGAATGGGCAACTGCAGGATGGGCCCGTCGACCTGGGGCGCCATTCCGATGAAGTTTGCCAACACTTCGGCGTCGTCAGTCCGTGGATTCACGACCGCGCGGCGGATGGCAATCAGAACGACAATGCAAGCAAGCAGCACGATACAGCCGAGCAGAAGCCATCCACCGATCGGTTTCGGCCTTCGGAGCGGCTCGTCGAACTGAATCGCTGCGTGCTCGGGCGGTTGGTTGGTTTGCTGCTGGGGTGATGCGGCGCGTTGATCTTGCTGGATGCCCGCCTCAGCCTGGGCTGCGTTTTCATTCTTGCGATTGTCCTCTGTCACGCAAGCCTCCTGTCTTTCCGTTTTACTCGAACGCGATCAGCCACATTAAGCAGGCGATGAGCAGCGCCACGCTGAAGTAGAACAAGGGCAGCGCCGGCACCTTCTGCTCCCATTGCAATCGATTCAATACGAACCGGACGAGAGCGGTCACCAGGATGCCGCCGACCATGCAGACGATCCAGCCCGGGAAGTAAGAGCCAAGTACGTCGAACGAAGGAGAGCGTGCACATCCGGTTAACGCGAAAACCAGAGTGGAAGCGAGTGCGGCGGCAACGATTTGGCGCAACGGATATTTTCGGGTGCGGCTCATGGATGGGTCTTTCGCGATGCGGACTGCAGCAGGTCGCCCGTGCGATAAGCAAAATTTGCGAGCTGCCTCAGAACCGTTGTCTTTGCGGCGACGTCGCTACTGAGCGCCTGCGCGAGCGTGCGTTGCGCGGTGACGACGTCGACGGTACTCCGCAGACCAAGCTGATAGGACCTGAGCGCGGCGTTGTACGAGCTCTGCGCAGCGGTCAGGAGTGCCGCTGCCGCATCGCGCTGATAAAAAGCGGTGCGCACGTTCACGTATGCGGTCCAGACCTGTTGCTCCACTTCGTCACGGGTCTGATCGATCTGCGCCTGGGCCCTCTTTTCGTCGGCGTGTGCCTCGGCAAGTTGATGGAACCGGCGGCCGCCGTCGAACAGATCCCATTCCAGACTCAAATTTACATTCCACTCCCCCTGCGGTCCCACATACGTGGCTGGAAAGAGATCCTGCCTTCCGTAAGCACGAAACGCACCGGCCTGGCCCTGAAAATTCAGCGTCGGGAAATAGGCCGATCGAGCGGCCCGGATCTCGGCGCGAGCAGCGGCCCGTTCCGCACTCTGTTCTCCTATCTCGGGCCGAAGCGACAGGCTGCGCTCGGTTGCCGTATGCACGTCGATGTCGAAATGATCCGGCGTAGGAATTTCGGCGAGCGGTTGAACTTGCAGGTTGCTGGACGGGGCCGCTCCTAGAAGCGAGAGCAGGTCGCCACGTTCGATATCGACGTCGCCGATGGCAGCTTGCAGCGTGAAGGCGGCTTGCGCGGCTGCGGACCGGGCCTCCAGAGCATCCGGCAGGGTGGCGAGACCGACAGCCAAACGGGCATCCACCGCCTTTCGCACCGTCTCGGCATTATCCAGGTTCACTTGCGCGGCTTCCCGCTGGCCCATAGCATTCAGAAGTTGATAATAGCGGCCCATGGTTTCGAAAAGTACATCGAGGAAAGTTCGGTTGAAGGTGAGGTTGGCGGCGATTAGTTGTTGTCGGGCTTCGTTGATGCGCGCCGAGCGGCCTCCAAAGTCGAAGATGAGGTAATTTATCTGAAGCATTGGCTGGAAAATACCGAGGGTCTGCTGCACGAAAAAATCGTTGAAGAGTATTCCCACGCGAGTGGTGTTGGTCAGAGCAACCGCATTCACGGCCGGCAGCAGATCGCTGCGCGCAATACCAAGCCGTGCGGCGGTTGCGCGAGCATTTTCCCAGGCAGCACGGGAGACGGGGTTGTGACGCTCGGCCAGGTCCACCAACTCGGATAAGGTGTACGGATGGTCAGCCTCGATCGGCGTGCGGCGGTCCTCCTCCGCGGCCTCGCGCTGCATGGAAGCGAAGCCCGAAGGGGGTTGCCAAGGCCTTTCGGCCCCCGCCGAAACAAGTTGACCTTCGGCGCATCTGCAGGCACAAAGCATCGCGGCTGCAAACACGAGCAGCCTGCTTGGCCGTGCGCGGCTTTTATCGATCGTGGCGTCCACCGCGTCCTCTAGCGCGCCTCGATCCCGGCATGAAAATTCAGTACGGTGGGTGCGCTTCTTCTGCATGCGTCGAGAACGCTTGTGAGGGCAATCTGGCATAGCAACCAGAATAAAGTGCGCAAAGGTTGCCCGCTCGCCGGGCCCGGAGGCTCTGAACCTACCGTCTCCTGACTCGGCCGGTCAGCCAGAAGCGATCTGATTTGAGGCAACCTCCTCCGGCGGTATGAAGTCACTTGCTATAAAGCGCAGCGTTGTAGTCGAGAAACCGTGTCTTCTTACTCCTCTCGACACAGATCCCGAGAGAATCGACGGCAGCCGGCCCCACTCTCTCCAGAGGCAAACATACATGCTGAAGCGGGTAAGAACACGGTCTCTTGGTCCGAGCCGAACGATGGGCTTACTTCTTGCGGTTCTCGCACTCTCTTGCCTCTTTGGGCTGGCAAGCTGCGGAGGCGGAGATTCGGGCTCCACCACGGCATCCGTCGGGCTGACGCCCACTCCCGACTTCACGATGGCTGTATCTCCTTCCACGATTGGCCTCTGGCAGGGGGCTCCGACTTCGGTGACTGTGTCCATAACGCCGGTCCTCGGATTCAATGCGTCCGTCAGCATCTCGGTGACCGGCCTGCCCTCCGGGGTGTCCGTTTCACCGTCGCCGGCAACCGCGACGGTTAACACGCCGGCCACCATCACGCTTTCCACGTCCAGCGCAACTCCGGCCGGCCCGGTCACGTTGTCGTTCACCGGTTCCTCTGGCTCGCTGTCTCACACGGTTCAGGCGGCCGCGCAAGTGGCCGCGCTCGCGCAAGGCGCGCACGCTCCGTTCCGAACGCAATATACCTTTGCCGACCTGGTGTTCCAGCCATTCAGCCAGCCCACCATCTTCTATCACCAGCCGACCCGGCGGTTCTTTTACCCCGATTCGCCGCAGAACCGAATTCTTGTTTTCGACGCGGCAACCGAATTGCAGATCGAGAGTATCTCTGTCCCGAACGCGTGGGCCATCGACCAAACGCCCGATGGCAGCACACTCTATGTGGGCACCATGTCAGGCGATATCTACACGCTCGACCCGGTAGGCATGACGGTGACAGGCCACATCCCGTGGCAGCAAATCGGCCCCGGCTACGACGCCTGGAAGGTTATGCCCCTGGCCGACGGCCGTTTCGCCCTGCTGGGTTACTACACAGACAGTGGCGGCGGCTACTACTACCAGTCCTTCGCCATCTGGAACAGCGCCACCAACGCCTTCGCCGCATACAGCAACGCAAGCCAGATACAGACGAATCTGTACTCGCCGCCCCCTCCGCACGTAACTCAAGTCTGCCAACCGATGGGCCAGATCCGCGATATGGTGATGACGCCCGATCGCACCACCCTATTATTCGGCAGCGAAGACACAGATTTTACGGTCTGCAAGTTTGATCCTTCTACCGCGCAGTACCAAACCATAACCGCGCCGAACGGCACCAACATTCTAGTTCCGCCGGACGGACAGGAATTCATCACTTGGCAAGGCGCCACGCCGATTTACATCTATGACATGTCTACGATGCAGGTGACCGATCATTTCGCGCTCGTCGAACTGACCGGTGCAACCGGCAACTTCATGCTGAGTCGTGACGGAAGCACCATCTATGAATTCGGCAACGGCAACGGTGTTGCATATAACTGGCGAACCCACGCGCAATTGGGCTGGTTCCCGGTTCCTCAAGTCGACGGCGGGCATTATCCGTGGTTCAGCGCCCTGGATGAGACCGGGCTTTTGGCGGGCGCGCTGCAGCAAGGGATCGGTTTTGCGGACGCCTCCGTTCTCAACAGCAGCGCGATTCCCATCGAGGAGGACGACCGGAATATCTACGGCCAAGTCGACGGCGGGCCGGTTTCGGGCGGCACGTTGCTGGATCTCTCGGCGATCATGCCCGCCAACATCACCAATGTGTATTTCGGTTCCGAGCAAATCTCCGGAGTATCCAATGACGGCCCTACGCTTACGACACCGATTACTTCTCCGGCTCACGCGGCCGGCCCGGTCGACGTGACTGTGAAGAGTTCGGACGGCTCGCTCGTCAGCAACTTTCTTGGTTTCAGCTATGGGCCCTACCTGACGCAATCGGTTGCTAATTACAGCACAGCCGAGGGCGGTGTTGAATCCGTAGTTGGCTATGGCATATGGACTAACCCAGATGGCGGTGACATTGATATGTCGCTTATTCAGGCTACATCGAACGGCCATAACGACGTTCCGGTTGCGGGTGGTCTAATTTACTCGAATTTGCAGTACGTCGAAGTGAATCTGCCGCCCGGCACGGCAGGTTCTTCGGCAGACGTGACCGTCACAAACAGCGCCGGGACTTCGATGCTGCCGAATGCAGTGACCTATCTTCCAGCGACCCGGCAATTTGCCCTGCCAGGCGCTTCACTCGAGCAGGGCGTTTACGACCCCTCTCGCGATCTGTACTACTTCACGGATGTGAGGCAGATTCGCGTCTTTTCCAGAACACAAGGGAAGTGGTTGCCTTCTATTTCCATCCCGCCCGCTGCTGGCGCGGCCACGCAAACCCTATTTGCGCTCGCCATCTCGCCTGACTCGAGCAAACTCGCGATTACCGATACCCGCGCGAACGCCGTGTATCTGGTGAACTTGAACAATACCGCTCAAGTATCGACGTTCTCCGCGCCCACCAACACGGCGAACGTGGCTGTCGGGCCATTGGCGGTTGTAGTTACAAACGAAGGCATCATTTACTATGCCGCCGACAACCCCACGACTTCGACCTTTTTCCGTTTGGACACGAGCACGGGTATCTCCACCCCTATAAGTGGACTCTCAATCACTCTGCCGGGATCGGATCCCCTGCAGCGGCTTCTTCTCAGCGCCGACGAACAGCGCATCTACTACGCCATACCTGGATCGCCAATCAGTGGCATGCCGGCCATGGCGGCTATTTACGAACCGGCTACAAACACCGTCTACGAGAGAGAATTCTTGGACTATGCCGGTGACGACGAGCTGGCCCTCTCTGCCAACCAGTTCATCTTGGCCATCTCCGAAGCCATTTTTGACAATGTACTGGATCTCCATGCGTACCTCAGCGATCCGCCGGGAACCCAAGCGATTGATGAGACGTTTGTACCCGGCGAAAAACTGAGCGCCGATGGCAGTTTGCTGTTCGAGCCTTTGCAGGACGGCATTTTGGTCAACGACACTGCATCCGGCCGCCCGTTCGCGCGCGTTACGTTACCGTTAACGATCGCGCCCTACTACGATTCCCTGGTCGGCGACGGCAAGGACAACGTCCTCGTCGCCATTACCGGAACGGGCAACGGCATCGCCGTGATCGATCTGTCTTCCCTTGTGGCGCCCGCAACGCAAGACAGCCCATTCCTTACGGCATCTCGTGAACCATCGCCGGGTATGCGAGCCCTTCCGCTTGCCGCGTCCGGCTGGTCAAAAATGCCTCCGGCGAGAGTTGTTCCTTCGCCCAGGCGCTTCGCGAGCGCTCGAAAGAGCACCGCGGCCGTTAGCCCGGCGGCGGCTGTTGCTAGCACACCCGCGGCCCCGTTGATCGTATCGCCTGCTGCGGCGGCACAGGCCGACGATTTGGCGGCAACCTCTTCTGCCGGCCCATCGTCCGTCAACCCATCTGCATCGCCGGTAACGGCCAATCGTCAAACGAGACAAGCGAATATGCCTGCCCTGCTCTCGTTGGCGCTTTCGACGCTGCCTGCAAACACCGTATCTTTGGAGTACGACGATCTCGCGGCGCTGCGCCAGGCTGCTCAATACGGCACGCTTCGCCAGGCCTACTCGTCCATGTCCGTGCAACGCGCACAAACGGCGCTGGCCTCGCTCGGAATATCGGAACAGAGCATACGGCAAGTAGCGCTGGCTTCGAATGGCATCAGTTTCTATGGATTGATCTCCGGTTCATTGAATGGGGCCGCCGCGCTGCAAGCCGCCCCGAAGAATGCCCGGACTCCGCTCGGCGATGAGGCGGCGCTCTGCACCGCAACTCAATTCTGCATCGCGTTTATCGAAGATTCCATAGCAGCCTTCGGAACGCTCGACCAGCTTACGGCAATCCAGCAGGTTCGCAGTCGCCGGGCTCTGGCGCTCTCCTCAAATCGACCGCTCGCAAATCTCTTGGCTCAAGCTGATTTTTCAGCCCCTGTGATTGGCGTCGCCCCGGGTCTCGAATTGCACGCCTGGATGAACGGCAGCGCTGCGAAAACACTTCTGAATCGATCGAGCGTGGCCGCTGCGCTAGCTATGGTGGCTTCGTTCGAATACAGCGTTGTCCTGGACAGCCGCGCCCATGTTCAGATGACGCTCAACATGTCATCCGTGCTCACCGCGAATGCCGTTGCCGCCGTGCTCAATGGCCTTTCGGCTACCCTGTCTGCCGGCGCTAAAGTGTCAAGTTCAATGGCCGCTCTACCGATCACGGGGCTCCACGCCACAGCCATCGGCTCGCAGGTTTCCGTCAGGCTGGGGGCCGCAATTTCGTAGTTACGTGCGCAAATATTTTTGCAGCGGCTCCCAATAATTTGCTTTCCAGCCGTCGGCCAAATGTTGCGCCTTGCCTGCCGGGAACCCAGTGTGATCAAGGATGACGCGAGTGTTGGAGCCTTCCTGCGTGAACTGGAATCTTGCAATCGAGTACACACCGGGACTCCAATCCGCGACACGCCATGCCTGAACGATTCGTTCATCCGCTATCAGCTCGATCTGGCGACCCAGGATATGGCCATGGAAAACGGAAAACGCGCTGCCCGGCTGCCGCCCGATTTCACAGGGTGTATTTCCTGCCGTCATCGTCTGCATTGCGGCGCTCAGTTGCACGATGCGATCGAACTGCGTGGGATCCATCAGCGCTTCATACACACGCCGCCGGCTCGCTGCGAAAACCGGCTCCTGATGGATAGCTTCCGCCGTGCGAGAGATTCCGTCATCG
Source organism: Bryobacteraceae bacterium (assembly GCA_036269275.1). GTDB lineage: Bacteria > Acidobacteriota > Terriglobia > Bryobacterales > Bryobacteraceae > Bog-105. Next base: position 191,194 of record DATASJ010000126.1, read on the forward strand.
ATATCTGCCCCGGCCCGGATGGCCAACGTTCCCACACAGGTTGCGACCGATGCTCCAATCGCCAGTTGGCGGCGAGTGAGGCCGCTCACGTTTGAGCCTAACCATCCTTTGCTCTCCATAGGTGGCATTCAAACATGTGGATGAAATATGATCAAGATCATATTTTGCGAGGTTCCGGGTATGGCTTATCCAAGTGGTCACCGCGAGCAGGTGCGCAAACGAATTGTGGACAGCGCCTGTTTAACCGAAATGGATTCGAGGTTTCGGTGGATGGCATTATGGCTCAAGCGGGCCTCACGCGTGGCGCCTTCTACAGCTACTTCAAGAGCAAGAGCGATCTGTACGCCGAGACTCTAACCTGCTTCTTTACGGACCCGAACTGGGATAGCCGCTGGGAAGGCGTGGAAGTGGATCTGACCTCGCCCGAGGCCGGTTCCGAGATTATTCGTGCTTACCTCTCGCGCCAGCACTTGGAGAACCTCGAGAATTCGTGTCCCATGGCGCTTCCCGGCGATGTTGCACGCGGTGACGGGAGTGTAAAGAGTGCATTCGAGGCCGTCGTCAAAGCAATGGTAGCGATCCTGCGCCGAAAAGTGAGGGGCGCGAGCCGCGAATCCGAAGAGACGGCGATGGCGATCGCGGCCCGCTGCATCGGCGGAACGGTTGTCGCAAGAGCGCTCAACGGCGGAGAGTTTTCTGACCGGCTTCGGGATGCCGCAATGCATACCGCCCTCTTTCTGGGCGGATGGGACTCCGGATGCGATAGCGGCTCGGCACCACGTTCTGCCCAGAGCGGCCAGCCTCTTCGCAAGACCGCGCGGCAGGGCAAGGGCAAGCGTAGCCATTGACAGTTGAGTGAATTGGCCGGCTATGCACTAGGCTGCGTATCCGTCCGGCTGCTTCTACTCCTCCGCCGCGGCCTCCAGCGTGGCGATGTCGAACTTAATCATTTTCATCATCGCCGTCATCGCCTTCGGATGCTGCAACAGCTCGCCAATCTTCTCCGGCACAATCTGCCAGCACAGGCCGAACTTGTCGGTCAGCCAGCCACAGGCCATCGGCTTGCCGCCGTCAAGCAGCTTGTCCCAGTAGCGGTCGATCTCGGCCTGGTCTGTGCACGCAACCGAGTATGAGAAAGCCGGCGTGAGCGCGTGCGCGGCGCCACCGTTCAGGAACGTCATTTGCTGACCCATAAGCTCTATGGTGATGGTCGCGATCTTTCCGGCGGGCCAGGGACCCACGCCGCTCGAACGCAGTTCCCCCACTTTCTTTGCGTCCGGGAACACCGAGAGATAAAACTCCGCAGCGTCTTCGGCGTTGTCGTTGAACCACAGAAACGGTGTGATCTTGTTCATGCGCTGATCTCCACTTCGATGGTACCGGCCGTCGAGGCCGCAAAGGATGGCGCCCCACTTCTATCTGAAAGGCGTACCCGGGTGAGATTATGGACCTCGGGTTCGATAACATGATTCTTTCCCGCCGTTCGTTCCTCGCCGCAACGGCAGCCACACTTAATGCGCTCCCCGCGCGTGCGCGAAATGTCGCAGCGCCTCAGCCCTACGGCATCCTGCCGTCGGCGCGCCAATGGCATTGGAGCGAAATGGAGATCTATAACTTCCTCCATTTCACGATCAATACGTTCACTGATAAGGAGTGGGGCTATGGAGACGAGAGCCCCGCGCTCTTCAATCCCACCGCTTTCGATGCCGACGCAATTGTCAGCACGTTGAAGGACTTCGGAAGCAAGGGCGTAATTTTGACCTGCAAGCACCACGATGGATTCTGCCTCTGGCCCACAAAAACGAGCGAGCGCTCCGTAAAGAATAGCCCGTTTCGAAAGGGCAACGGAGATGTCGTAAAGGAAGTCTCCGCAGCGGCTCAGCGCCACGGTCTGAAATTTGGCGTCTATGTGTCTCCCTGGGACCGCAGTCAGCCCAGTTATGGCCACCCGCAGTACATAACAATCTATCGCCAGCAGATTCGCGAATTACTTACCGGCTATGGCCCCATCTTCGAGATCTGGCACGATGGCGCTAACGGAGGCGACGGCTTCTATGGCGGCGCTCGCGAGAAGCGAGTCATCGATAAGCTGCATTATTACGACTGGGATAACACCTGGAAAATGGAGCGCGAGTTACAGCCCGCCGCCGTCCTGTTCAGCGATGTTGGCCCTGATATCAGGTGGGTTGGGAATGAAAAAGGAATCGCGGGCGATCCGTGCTGGGCGACTTATACGCCCGTGGCTCTCGACGGCGGCTCGCCATCTCCGGGAAATGTAAAAGAGAGTGAAGCTGTAACTGGAACCCGGAACGGTAAGTTCTGGATGCCCGCCGAGTGCGACGTTTCCATCCGCCCGGGCTGGTTTTGGCACGAGGCGGAGAATACTAAGGTTAAGACCAGCCGCGAACTACTCGCGCTGTATTACGATTCTGTCGGCCGTGGCGCCAGCTTCTTACTCAATGTTCCGCCGGACCGTCGTGGCCTCATCCATGAACGGGATGCGGCATCTTTGCGCGCTTTCGGCGAGCTGATACGCCGGATCTTTTCGCATAATCTCGCCAGGCAGGCCGGCAGCGTCGTGGCTTCGAACGTGAGGGCCAACGACGCGGCCTTCAGTCCGAAACTGGTCTTGGATCAAAATCCCGACACTTATTGGTCTGCCGACGACGGCATAACCACCGCCGAGATCGTCTTCCATTTCCCCCGATCCGTGACGTTCAATATCGCGCGCATCGGCGAAAACACTCGGCTCGGACAACGCATCGCCGGCTGCGCTGTCGATGCATGGACGGACGGCGATTGGCGGCCGTTTGCGGCCAGCACAAGCGTTGGCCACTGTCGGATTCTGCATTCGCCCCGCGCCATTCGAACTACACGCGTCCGTCTCCGCATAACCGAGTCTGCTGCCTGCCCGGCGGTTTCCGAGTTTGGCTTGTTCCTGGAGAATTAATCCAGTCAGCTCCCGCGAATTACTCCGTCCTCAATGCTCGCATGGGGTCCACCGCCGCGGCTCGCCGTGCCGGAATATAGGACGCCAACAGAGCTGTTCCGAAGAGCAGGCCGCTCACACCCAGCAACACCGTCGAATCAAGCGCCCCTACCCCATAAAGTGTGCCATGCATCAGGCGTCCCAGCCATGCTGCCCCCAGCTCGCCCAGTGCCAAGCCTATGAGCGTGAGGACCGAGCTCTCCGAGATAATCAGACGCTCCACGGCCCGTTTCTCCGCGCCCAAAGCCATGCGCAGGCCAATCTCCTGTGTTCGCCTGGACACGCCAAATGAAATCACTCCGTATACCCCAATGGCCGCCAGCGCCAGGGCCACCATCGCGAAGCCTGCGTACAGCATCATCGTGAATCTGTCGCCGATGAACAGTTGATCTCTGACCTCGTTCATTGTGCTCAGATGGGAAACCGCGATGTCCGGGTCGATGGAATAGATCGCCTTCGTAACGGCCGTGCTCAATTCCGCTGGATTGCTCATCGAGCGCAGGCCTATCGTGACGCTGGGTAGCGGCGATTGTGGAAACGGCACATCGATTTCAGGTTGATCGGCGCGCAATCCGAATGAACGAACATTATGAAAAACGCCCACAATCTGCCACTCCACCGCCGCGCCCAGCTTTTGCGCGGTGGGATCGATTTGCTCGATCGATAACCGCGTATTCAGCGGATCACGCTGTTTCAGATACTCTTTGACAAACTCTTCGTTGACCATAGCGACCCGCTGGCTTGTCGCTGTGTCAGCCTCGCTGAACGGACGGCCTTTCACGACCCGGATGCCGAACGTTCGAAAATAGTCGGGAGTGATTGACTGGAATCCGGCGCCCGGTCGCTGCGAAGGATCGGCCACGGTGGTGCCAACGATTGTGAAGGGCATCCCGTCGCTCGTGCCGAGCAAAGGCGCTCCGGTCACCACGGCTGCCGTCGAAACGCCGGGCAACGCACGGATCTGTTCGAGCGTTCGCTTGTAATAAGGATCGATCCCGCTGGCGGCGCGGAAGCGCCCATCCGGCTGCTGCAACGAAAACATCAGCACGCGGTCCGTCCGCACTCCCAGGTCCACCTGTGTCAAGTTCCAGAAGCTATGCAACGCAAGGCCGGCGCCCGAGAGCAGCGTTAATGCCAGCGCCAACTCCCACACAACCAGTGCGCGGCGTAATGTGTGGTGTCCCTTGCCCTCGCCGGCACGCCCTCCCTGCTTCAGCGACAACGCCGGATCTAACTTCGAGGCATACCAGGCAGGCGCGGAACCCGACAAGATTCCCACCAGAATAGTTGCCGCCGCGGTAACACTCAGTATCGGGATGCTCAACTGCAGAGACACTTCGGAAGGCAGAGTGCCCGGCGGCATAAGCGCCACAATGCAGCGAAGCAGAACCATGCCCAAGAGCACGCCCGCCACTCCGCCCGCGCCGGCCAGTACAACACTCTCAATCAAGAACTGTTCGAAGATTTGCCGTCGGGATGCGCCGACTGAGTTTCGCACCGCTACTTCCCGCCACCGGAACGTACTCTTCGCAAGCAGCAGATTCGCCACGTTCACGCACGCGATCAACAGCACGAATCCGACAGCCCCAAGCAGCAGCCATAGCGTTTGAATGCGGTCCTTAGGCATAAAATCGTTTTGCAGCGGCTCAACCAGTGCGCCCCACCCTTTGTCACTGCGCGGGTTCTCCTCTGCGATACGGGCCGTCACTCGATCCATCTCCGCCTGCGCCTGCTTGATGCTCAAGCCTGGCTTCAGGCGCGCCATCGCCAGTAGCCAGTGATAGTCGTGATTGATCTGTTCCCGGCGGAATGCGAGCGGTGCGGTCAATTGCGCATCGTAACGGTCGGCGACGCCCTCTGCCAAAACGCCTGTCACGGTATATGGCCCACCGTTGATTCGCAGTTGCCTGCCAACGATATGGCTATCTGCTCCCAACTTATTCCAGAGTTTGTGCGTCAGAATGACAACCCTGTCGTTACCTGGAACTCCCTCTTGCGGGAGAAAATCGCGTCCCAGCATGAAAGGCAAGCCCATCATCCGAAAGAAGCCCGGCGATGTCAGCCTTCCTTCCACCTGCTCCGGCTTGTCTCTTGTGCCCAAGTTGAAGTTGCCGCCGGTAAACGCGCAGAGGCTCTGAAACGACGTGCTGTAGCGCTGCCAGTCGAGAAAATCGCCCGCCGCAATTCCGTTGCGGTTGCCCTGGACCTTCGACCACACCATCACCAATTGCTCCGGATGGGGCAGCGGCAGCGGCGATAGCAAAGTGGCATAAATCACCGTGTAAATGGCAGTGGTCGCTCCGATTCCAAGTGCCAGCGTCGCTACAACAGCGCTCGTCAAACCAGGATTCCGCCGCAGCATTCGCAAGCTGTATTCGATATTTCGAACCAACGAGGGCAAAAATATTCCCTTTCCAGACCGCCCGCCAGGGCAGACTTAGGTTCTGCAATGCACTCGGCTGTCCTTCTGCTTTCGGCCCGATTATGCGCCACCCAGGCCGGTCTAAAACATGCGCCGGGTTCGGTAATGGGAAGCGATGTTCGTTCCTGGCACATTATGTCTACGCCCGCCGGCGGGTCGACACTCCGTAACAGGTGACCGCGCCAATCCGCGAGTTGGACGGAGGGCAGCCGAGATTCGGAATCCAACCGCAGATAGCTGGCCGATTTTGCCACCATTCTTCCCGCAAGTGGACAGCCGGTAGATAATTCCCGCTGCCGCCAACCCGCTAAATGCCAGGTAGCGCAGCGAGTTTGAAAGTAAGAAGGGCCGGAAGAATACGTGCCCGTAGAAATGCGCCGATGCGAACGCTTTAACAGGATTTGCAGTTCCGGATTCGCAGGCCTACAACACCTTGGAGGATTCTTAAATGTTCCGGTCCATCGAGCGCATCGTAATTCCGGTTGGCATCGTATCTGTTTGCCTATTTGCGTCCTTGGCCAACGCCCAAGTCGACCTCCAACACTTGCCGAATCCGACCACGGCGACGAATCCGCTGACGACCACCATATCCATTTTTCGCAGCAATATGCAGGACAAGATTATGAAGTCGGCGGACGCGATGCCGGAGTCCAAGTACAGCTACCGGCCAACGAAGGACGTTCGCTCGTTTGCCGAGATCCTGACTCATGTGGCGGATATATCCTACATCTTGTGTTCAAACCTCAAGGGTGAAGCGCCTCCCGCCAACGCGGCCGCGAAGGATTCGAAGGCCAAGATCATGGCCTACCTCAAAGGCTCGTTCGATTACTGCGATGGCGTGTACTCGGGGTTCACCGATGCGCATCTCGACGACCCGGCGGACTTCTGGGGCGCCAAAACGAACAAGATGTTCGTCTTGACGCAAGTCGCAAATCATGACGCCTTGCATTACGGCAACCTCGTCACGTATCTACGCTTCAATGGCGTCGCGCCGTCCGGGGGCTGGTTTTGATGGCGCCAGGCGCGCCGAGAGGCGCCGCCCGCTAGCGGTCATCTAAGAAGTCGTGGAGGCGCTTTACCCAAATAAGCTATTTTGCGAGCAATCCACGGTTGTGCTCGTAGCTGATCGCGCGTGTTATCTTCCACGCATCATCCTTGTTCTGCCACAAGATGATGAACCTGGCATCCCCTACGTTCGCGGGATCGCCAGGGTGATGGAATCGATGGATCCCGATCTCAACCGCTCCATATCCTTTCAGCGGATGCACTTCCAGCGTTTGCGGCAGCAGTTCCCGCTGCACTTTCCCGCAGATGTTCTGCTTGACGGCCGCTAGAAACGGCGCTTTCCCCACCGACAGCCCGGTCTGATCGTGGTAGAACTCCAGGTCGTCGGAAATCATAGCCCCCAGCGTTGTCAGGTCGCAGTGGTTATACGCATCGAAGAGTTTGGCATCCAGGGACTTTATGGTCAGAAAAAGAGCGTCAGGCTGCGCGTCGGATTGAGCCTTTGCACGTGTGCCATAAAGAGCCAAGAGGATCAGCAGCAAAACGTGTAGCGATTTCTTCACTAGATAAACTCCCTCGCACGATTGCCGGAAGACGATGGCTAACAACTCATTCTTCGCGAGCGCGCGCGCATCGGCGAAACCCCCGCCGCCGTGCTCGACAAAATTCCCGCTGCTGCTTTTCGCCATCGTTTTGGCCCACTCCTAGGCTATCTAGGATTGTAGCAGCGCTTTCCTAGTCTGGCAAGGGGAGAGGCCGCGGTGCCGCCGAAGCAGGATGGCTTCGGTTCGAGTTGTGTCCGGACCTGTCGAGTGTTTTGCAAATCGGCGCTATTAAGCCTTCTCGGTATAGATCTACTCTTTGGAACAAGGGGGGATTTGCGGATTCTCGCCAAAGCAAGCCCCTTCCCTACACTGACCCTCAGGAGCTTGCGCCTGGGTTGATCAACGCGAGGTCGAGGATTTTAAAATGTTGGGTCGGGGTAAACGGGTGCGAGCCGCTAGTGCTCCGAAATTCCTGGATTCAGCAGCGTGACACCGACAGTGAGAGTGTATCCCAGGGTGTGAAAATCCGGGGGTAAGCTGCCTTTCTGGACCGTGACCTTCAATCCGAAATAGGTTGAGAACGGGACATTGTATGAAATGCGGGTATAGGACCGGCGCTGGCGCGTGAGCGCCTCGTTGGGCGTCATGGTGAGAGGACTGATGACGCTGGGGTCCTCGTAGGGCTCGGGAAAGGCGAGGAAGGATGTGCGATAGGAATAGTCGATGGTGGCAGGCTTGTCGCCGGCAAAGTTGTGGAGCGCAAGCCAGGGGGAACGGAAGCTGGCGTCCATGCCGACGGAGGTGCGATAGATGGGATCCGTTTCTGGTTCTGCAAGGTGCGTCACCAGATGAGAACCGCCTTCGGCCATTACGGTGGGGAAGAACGTCAGTGCGGAAGGCTGCTGCGAGAAAGTAAACGCGAAGGGAAATCTCAGGGTCAAGCTGTCGAGGTAGTTGAGGTCGCGCGCACGGCTCCGTCCGGGCGTTGGGATCAGTTCGCGATAGGGCCGGGTGGTTGCAAATTCCGGGCCGGTTTCGAGGATGAGTTCGATCGGCTGGAAAGCGAGGGGCTGCCAGGGATCGCTTTGCGAGCCGAATTTCATGCTGTACGCCAGGCCGCCGGTCAGGGAGTCGAAGTCGGCTTTGGCCGCAGTCGTATTTTTCTCGAACATGAGGGGAAGGCTGAGCCAGCCATAACCCAGTTTGGTCGAAGGATTGAAGACGATATCGTTGATGAAAGACTGCGAGCCGTTTCCAATGACAGGCGTGAATGAGATGGAGCCTTGGGCGGTTCCGGGCGCGGTGAAGCGGTCGTAAAGCCAGCGGGTCCGATAGAAGAAGGGGACGAAGGGTGTGCCGGGCCTTGCGCCCGGCGCTTTATTGCCAGGGGCGTCGCATGGCAGAATGTTTTGGGGCGGAATCGGCCCGGCGGGCTGGCCGAGGCAATCGACGGAGTTCTTGGCGATGAGTGGAGTGGGGGCTTTCCGCATAGAGTCTGCGGTATTGGCGTAATACCCGGTCAGCGAGACATTCTTTCTGTCAGGGGTAGCGCCGGAACCGGCTATCTGCACGGGGAGAACAACGTACAGGTCGGCGGGCAGATCAAGATTGGATTCGTCCTCGGCGCAGTAAGTCGTGATATCGGTGGGGCCGTACAGGATTTGATTGAAGGACAGGACGGATTGAACGACGATTTTCCAGTCGTATCGAGCGCAATGTGCGACGTTTTGGACGACCACCAGGCTTCCTGTAGTCAACACCTTCGAGCCCAAAACAGCTGCGGCCTCTAGTTGCGGGTCGAGAGCGGGCGCGCTGCGCAGCGGCGGTGCTTTGTAGAACTGGTTCTCGGGCCGATCGAAGTTTTCGACGAAGCCGAGCTGCTCCCCTGAGAGTTTGACTATAGAACGCGGCAGCGGTTCCGGGACCGAGGAGAAGGGAAAGCACCACGCGGAGCCCGCGATGGTCTGCCCTTCGCAGATGTCCTTCACCACCTTGAGCTGGAACCAACCATCTTTACCGTTGGCCTGAATCTGGAAGCGGTATAGCTTCGCGTCCGCGTCAGCGGCAATCTCGCCTGAGAGCACGCAATCGCGGACTTCAAGACCGGGCGGCGCTGTGGAGGCCCAGTCCTTCCCCTTCGTGCAGGTGGCGGCGGATCCAGCAACGGGCAGCACTACGGAGTATGGCCTGCCGACGACTGCGGAGGGTAGGAAGTCGATGGGACCGGTCGCGGCTGGATCGGTCGCGGTTGATTTCTGTGCGCCGTGGGCGAACAGCAGCAATCCATTTACAAGCGCCAATGCTGTGAGAGGAAGGCTTCGGTTCATCTTTATCTCCGGCTTTCAAGCGCACCGGTGAACCGATGAAGGTCATGACCGGCGCTTACCTAAGAAAGCGAAACCCGCGTGAGAATAAGGACAGAGCCGCGTATATTTGCGAGGGCGGTGCTCCGCCGTGCATCTCCGACCAGCGCGTTCTATGTCAACTTCCGTGGTCTCAGCACCTTTGGCCGGTCAGCATACATATTCGAAGCACGTATCAAAAAGGCGTCTGCATCGACTTCGCTGGCTTAGATCCTAAGTGCACAACATGACGAAGTTAGCTTTCTTAACGCACGTTCCGGCATATGACTGACAATCTTACGTGATTACTGCGGGTAACGGCCCAGTGTTTACGAATCGTGTCTGGATCGTCCGCCATCGGGACAGAATTCATCTTGCTGTCGATAGATCCGCTGCGGCAGCCAAGAGCTTACGAATCCGCTCCGCTCCTTTGAGGCTTTCAGGTTGCGACGGCCTGGCCTTTCACAAACGCGGCGAGCCGATGCCGAAGAAACTCAGGCCTGATCTAGATAATTGCGGGTTCACCTAATTGGGACAGCCGAATCCCGCGATTGGGACAGCGGGAATGTCAGAGCGCGGCAAGTCGCTTCCTGATCTTACGTATCGAAGTTTCAAGCCTGGTTTACTAATTGCTGGCGGCTTATAACTTCGGGGCAGGTAAACGAATTAACATGCAAATACGGATAAGTGCTTTTTCAGCCGTTGCACTCTTCGGAGGCGCTCTTAGCCTGTTCGCCGATCCGATGAGTCAAAGGGACCGCGAACACTTGGTCGCGCATCTCGAGATGACCCAAAGCTGGATGGCAAGTGAGGTCGCTTCGCTTTCCAGTGCTCAGTTCAACTTCCGGCCAGCGCCGGATCGGTGGACGATCGCCGAAGTTGTTCAGCACCTCGTCGTCGCAGAGCCGAACTATTGGAAACTCTTGAACGATGGGCTGAAACAACCTCCCAAGAAGCTGCCCAAGCAGGCATCCGATGCGGACGTCCTCTGGTATGGCATCGATCGTACTCGGCATGAAAAAACGTCGGCGGACGAAAATCCGAAAGGCGAGGAAATCAACACGGACCAGGCACTGAAAGCCTTCTTCGCTATGCATGCCAAGTTGCTGGAATTGGCTCGCTCGACGACCGAGGATCTTCGTAGTCACGTCGTGCCCGAGTGGGGCGTTGACGCATACCAATGTCTCCTGGAGATCTCGACGCACGAGCAGCGCCACATTCTCCAGATTCGCGAGATCAAGGCAGATGCCGGTTTTCCGAAAAATTAAGGTACGTCTGTGTAAATACCGCTAGCTGGTTACTACGCGTGTCGTCGACGTGGCAGTGGTGATAACCGTTCTGTCCGGCCGAATTGCGAAGAACCGTGTCCACGCACACGGAACGCCAACCACAGCATAAAGATCGCGCAGAGGCCGAAGTAAGAACTCATCCAAACAAAAAAGGCGGTCGGCCCCAGCCTGACCAACTTAAACCCGACGGCAAGAAAGGAGAACGCAAATCCGATCGAAGCCGCTCCCGCCATGGTCGAAACCCACTGCTTCCACACGCCGGGTCCCAGCCCTCGCGCAGTTGCCAATGCATATGCACCCAAGCTCACAGCCATCATCGCGAATAGTACAGACACGGGACGGAAGCTCAGTGGAGCTCTCACAATTGGCGAAACGGCTATGAGCCCGAATCCGCCGAGCGCAAACCCATATAGCGACAGAAGCCAGGAAGCTTCCCTTCCAGAGTTCCAGACGCCGACAGCAATCACGCAAGCGCCTGCGGCCACAGCAAGTATGCCCATATCCCAAACTGCATTGCGCCCCGCGAATTCGCGCAAAATGGTCGATCCATCCGGGTTCCGCATGAAGAGGTTCATGGCCGCGTGCGCCGCGTCAAGGATTCCACACAATGCCAGCAGCCACCAAGCCTTAGAGAGTTCTCGGGTCACGGGAACCTCCTGGATATTCTGGGGCATTAAGTGCCTTGCGTTAATCATAGCGCCTTCAACGCGGATGTCGTAATTCCGGTTCTCGGTTACGTGGGTTAGCCGTCCTCTCATCCTACGAGACAGCGAAGACGAGGCAGCGATCGTGCCGAGCGCCGCCGATTTCATTCCTCATTCCCCGCTATCCTACTCGCATGAAGACGCCGCAGGCCGGGATATTCGCTCTCGGCACCGCCTCCCATGCTTACTTGGAATTCGAGGCAGTCAACCCAGGCGACGCAGAGAAACTCGTTAGCGCCATTTCCGCTTTGCGCGAGCCGAGAACCACCATCGGCGGAGTCAACTTAGTGGTCGGGTTCAGGCCTGAACTATGGAGCAAACTCGCTCCCGGCCACGCGCCCGCAAACCTGCAAGGTTTCAATGCGGAAATCGTCGGGAAAGAAGGGTTCGTTATGCCAGGTACGCAGCACGATGCGCTCTTGTGGCTCTCGGGAAGCGCGTACGACGTATTATTCGATGTCGCCCACGCGGCTATCGCCACCGTAAAGGAGCTTGCGTCGGTAGCCGAAGAGACCTCCAGTTGGGCCTACCGGCATGATCGCGATCTGACCGGGTTCATCGATGGTTCTGAAAACCCGAGCCTCATTGATGCTCCCGATGTCGCGCTTATACCCGATGGAATGCCCGGCGAAGCTGGAACGATCCTCTTGTTGCAGAAGTGGAAGCACGACACGTCTACCTGGGAGTCGCTTCCAGTCGCGCAACAAGAGCGAATAATGGGGCGGACAAAACTGGACAGCGTCGAGATGGAGGACAAGCCGCCGGACTCGCACGTTGCGAGCACAGATCAGGACACCTACGGAAAGATCTTCCGTCGAAACATGCCCTACGGAACAGTCACCGATCACGGAACGATGTTCGTCGGCTTTAGTGCCGACCAACGGCGGCTTTCCACTATGTTGGAGAGCATGGCGGGCCTGCGTACGGGAGTACGCGACGCACTCACGCGCTACACACGCCCCATCACCGGTGCTTATTATTTTGTTCCTTCAACCGAAAGCCTGCGCTCATTGGGCTCCCGGATCGTCTCGGCTTCTACCAATACCGATACGCTACCCCGGTAGAATCGATGCCCCAGATCGCGCCGCTACAAGGCGCCGAGATCTGCGGAATGGAACTTCCGATAATATCGAGGCTCTGAGTCGCCGGATTGTACTGCAGCGGGTCTAAGTTTTCAGACAGCACGATCACCGTTCCGTCGAAACCGGCGGCTACGGAGTCGTAAAGGCCCTGTATGCTGTCCCACGAGGAACGCGCAATATTGTAGTGATAGAGCTGGTTGGACGAGTTCACGCCCCAGACGTTGTTGTTCGACCCGACAGAGATTTGCTGCAGCGAACCCGGCACATTGATCCAGCCGCGAGTCGCGGCATCGAAGCGATAGATCTGGCCGCCTGCGTTTATGCCCCACACGCCGTCATCGACGCCGACTGAGATCTGGACTAGTTCTCCGGGAATCCAATCCCAACTCTGCTGCGCGGAATCGTAGTGGAATATCTGATTCTCCGCATTCAGGCCCCAAACGTCGCCGTTTTGCCCGACGGTCACGTTCACCAGCGCTCCCGGAATCGTGTCCCAGCCATGCGCGGCCGTGTTGTAGCGAAAGATTTGCTCGGATTGATTTACGCCCCAAACCACTCCGTTCGGCGCAACCGCAATTTGCGCCAGCACGCCGGGTACATTCACCCAGCTCTGGGTGAGTGGATCAAACGTGTAGATCAGGCCTTGTATGTCCAACCCCCAGGCCGATCCGTCCGCTGCGGCGGAGATGCTGGTCAGCGATGCCGGTATGGCATGAAAAGAGCTGACGGCTTGGTACGGCGAGCCGTACTCGAAGACCTGCCCTGAGGTATTGATCCCCCAAGCCGAGCCGTCCTGCCCCGCGGCAATTTGCGTCAGCGAACCCGGAATGTTGACCCAACTCCCGGTCGCAGGAGAGAACTCGAAGATGTTGCCGCTGCCATCCAGGCCCCAAACATTACCGTTTCCTCCCGCGTAAAGCGAGGTAGGACCGGCCGCCACGGCCTCCCATTCCTGGAAGCGCCGGTTGAAGTGAAAGAGCGAAGCCGCATTTTGAGCCCACACATCGCCATCGCCCCCAACCGAGAGGCTGGTGAACGTGCCAGGCGCTTGTTCGAACCAGTGGTGCGCGACGTTGTACCGATAGGGCGTTCCCGCGGAGTTCAGACCCCACACGACACCGTCAAAGCCCACCGAAATCTGCGCGAGCTCGCCTCCTATTTGATCCCAGGATTGCGCCGCCGCGTCGTAATGATAAATTTCTTGAGCGCTGTTGAGACCCCAGACATCGCCGTCGCTTCCGATGGAAAGCTGAGCCAGCCTGCCGGGGATTTCATTCCATCCGTTTGTCGTTGGATCCCAGCGATAGATTGCGCCGTCGCCGTTCAACCCCCAGACGACCGAGGGGGAAGCGGCGTCGATTTGAGTCAGCCAACCGGGAACCCACGACCACCCTCCGCTCGACCCCGTATAAGAGTTCGGTCGGTTGTAATAAAAAATCTCCCCTTCGGCATTCACACCCCACACCGCGCCTTCGCCGCCAACCGAGAGATGCTCTAAACTCCCAGGCACGTCGGTGAATTGCGCCACCCCGATCCCCGTGAGTGGCACATTCGCCAAGGTCTGAAAATCCGGCTCACCAACGATGACCAGCCGGTCGGTAACGACGCCGCCACTGGTCGGCTGAAACACGAGCGCAAGCAGACAACTGTCGCCCGGCTGCAGCACCTGGTCGATTTGGCAGCCGTAAGTGGAAATCGCGAAAGAAGCGCTTTGCGGAGTCATGCTGAACAGCGTCGTCGGACCACCGCCGGTATTCGTAAGCGTGATAATTTGCGGCGCGCTTGTCGAGCCCACAGTCTCCGGCGCAAAAACGACTGGGCTCGGCGTCGAGGTTAGCTGCGGCGGAAGAGCAGCCAATCCCGTCAGCGGGACAATTTGTGGCGAATTTCCAGCGTTATCGGTAATGGTGAGCGTAGCGCTTTTCTGCCCAGGCAAGCTCGGCGTGAAAGTCAGATTCACCAGACAATTCTGTTGAGAAGGTATTTGCGCGCAATTGGCGTAGTTGAGCGTGAAGTCCTGCGCGTCCGGTCCGGAAAGGGTGATTGAGAAGATACTCAAATTGAGGTCGCCGCTGTTGACGACCGCCAGGCTAGCCGTCCCTGTGGCATGCAAAAAGACGGTGCCGAAATCCACCGTAGACGGGAACGGAGCAGCGCCCACATACGGGCCGCTGACCGTAACTGCTTGCTGAGTGGTTCGGTTGCCTGAATTATCGGTCAAGGTCACCGTGCCTTGCGATTGTGAGGACGTAGGCGCGAAGCCGATCGCCAGGTTGCAGGCGGCGTTCGCCGGAATCGCCGCGGAAACCGCACACGGGTTCGACGCCGCGCTTTGCAACACCGCCTCGCCGCTCGCCGCGATGCTCGACAGCGTCAGCGTTTGAGTCCCGAAGTTCACGACCGCCACGGTCTGCGAGAGGCTCGACGCCGGGTTTTGCAAGAAAATCAACCGGCCTGCTCCGGAATTTACTTTCTCGATGTTGTCGTTCGTATCGATGTAGAGCGCGCCGGTGGGATCCACCGCCACGGCGTTAGCGCCAGGCAGCCCGTACGCGTTCGCCGGTGCTCCATCGGGCGGATTCAATTGGAAAAACATCCCGTCCCCCGCCACCGTGGAAATGGTTTGCGTGGTGGAGTCGATCTTGCGAACGGCGCCGTTGTTCGAATCGGAAATGTACAGATTGCCGTTGCTATCCAAGGCGAGGCCCTCGGGACCATTCAGCGCGGCGGAAACCGCAGGCCCGCCGTCGCCGCTAAAGCCCGGATGCCCGAACCCGAGCCCGGCGATCGTGCTGATGATGCCGGTCCCGCCATTCACCTTGCGGATCACGCTGGCCGTTATATCGGCAATGTACAGATTGCCGGAAGCGTCCACGGCTAATCCGGCCGGCAAAAACAGTTCCGCCGCGGTCGCTGCTCCGCCATCTCCGCTGCTGCCTTGTCGGCCGTTGCCGGCCACGGTAGAAATAATGCCGGTCGCCGCGCTCACCTCGCGCACGACAGAGCCGTGGCCGATGAATATGTCTCCCGCCGGGTCGACCGCGATCGCAAATGCAAGCTCCAACTCCGCCGACGTGGCGGGACCACCATCGCCCGTGTAGCCCTGCGTCCCATTCCCGGCCACCGTCGTGATCCCGTGAGTAACTGCGTCTACCCGGCGAACCACAAAGTTAGCCGAGTCGAGTATGTAGACGTTTCCCGCGCCATCCAACGCCACGCCGTTCGGTCCATTGAGATGCGCGCTGGTAGCCGGACCGTTGTCGCCCGAATAGCCCGCCGTATGCGCCACGCCCGCAACCGTGCTGGCACTGCCCGTGTTCGGGTCTATCTTGATCACGATGTCGTCGAATGCGCCTGTCGTATAAATATTGCCCAGAGGATCGAGCGCCAGCGTGTGCTCGGTGCCGTCGTTGACGAAGAAGTTGGAGAACACGCCCGGCACCAAGGCAGCCTGCGGCCCGAGTCCAGTACCGCGCAACAGCACGCCGGCGATGGGCGCGCCGTTCACCCCCTTGGCGACCAGCGCATCCTGGCGCAGCCCTGCGAACTGCGGAGAGAAGAGAGTGTTTACCGTGCACGCCGTCAACCCGGCATTGCACGAACTGCTCACAACCTGGAAGTCTTTCCCAAACTGCACCGCGAACGCCGGCTGCGACCCCAGGCCGCCCGGGAACGTGAATGGTACCGGCTGGGACAAGCCCGCGGAGTTCACCTGCACGGCACCGAAGTCGGTCACCGGGATGGTTTGCCCGAAACAGGGCGCGGCTGCCAATGGGGCGAGCAGGGCCCAAACACGCGCGGCTCGGAGCGCTTGCACGCGGAGTCCTCCGTAACTTAGTAAGTTGGTTAATGTATCCTCGCACGCCCACTAAGTTCTGTAAAGAGAGTTGGAGTACTACTCCGGCGTGGAAAAATGGGATATCGGCAGCGAGCGCCCTACGCCCGCTCGCCCGCTTTCAGTAACGTCTTCCGCAACAGATCCAGTGCACTCTGCGTCGCCAGCATACGCACTCGATCGCGGTCGCTTCCATATAGCACTCGCACCACGCGCGTCGCCCCAGGCCCGCTGACCCCCAGATACACCGTCCCCACCGGATCGCGCTCGGTCCCGCCCGTCGGCCCCGCATACCCGGTGCTAGAGATCGCATACTTGGCGCCGCTGCGCTGCCGCGCGCCTTCCGCCATCGCCGCCGCCACTGCTTCGCTCACCGCACTGTGCTTCTCAATCAACTGTTTCGGGACACCCAGCACCTCTTGCTTCTGCCGGTCCGTATAAGTCACGTAGCCCCCGACAAAGAAATCCGAGCTTCCGCCATGCTCCGTCAAGCGCGCCGCGATCAGCCCGCCCGTGCAACTCTCCGCTGTCGCCACGGTCGCCCTGTCCTTGCGCAGCAATCGTCCCACCACTTGCTCGAGCCCCTCGTTCGGCTTCTCGGAATACACGCGCTCTCCCAGCAAGCTTGCAATCGCATTCCCCACCTCGCGCAGCAGCCCGTCGCCTTCGCTTTCCGTCTGCGTCACCGCGCGCAATGAGACAAACAAATCTCCCGGCGATGAAAGCACCGTCGTCGCTGGATTCGTGTACTTGCTGTACACCGGCGCGATCAGCGTGTCCAGATCCGACTCGCCAATGCCCGTAATCCGAAACGTCCGTTCTTTGATGACCTGCGGCGGAATCACCGGCCGCAAACGCCGCATCAGCTCATTCGTCATCATCGGCTTCAGCTCCCGCGGCGGTCCCGGCAGCATCGCCAGCGCCCCGCGGTCGGTCGAAAGAAACTGCCCCGGCGCCGAGCCGTGCGGATTCGGCATCGCCTCCGCGCCCTCCAGCAGATACGCCTGTCGGATGTTATTCTGCGCCATCGGCCGGCGGAACTGGCGAAACCGGCTGATCAAAACCGATTCCTGCTCCAGCGATAGCGCCAGTTTCCTCCCCAGCGCCGCCGCCGCCGCCTCCCGCGTAACATCGTCTTCCGTCGGTCCCAACCCGCCGATCAGCACCACGATATCGGACCGCTTCACCGCCGTCCGGATCGCCTCCGCCAGCCGCTCCCGGTCGTCGCCGATCACTTGCTTGATAACCACCTCGACGCCCAGCGAATTCAATCCCGCCGTGATCACCAGCGAATTCGTATCCACGCGTTGCGGCGTCAGCAACTCGCTCCCGATAGCGATGATTTCCGCAACCTTGGCCATTTGCGGCTGCTTTACGGCAGCCCCCGCCCGGCAATCTCCACGTCCACTCGAAACAGCGCGCTGTGCGTCGCCAGCACCATCGCCTTGCCCGGCGTAAATGCCAGTCCCACAATGCCCGGTCCGGACAGAAATTGCTCCGGCCTGCCCTTCTGGTCGATCCGAATAATGCCTCTCCTCCCGGCGAGCGAAGCAGCCACATACAGCCGCCCCTCCGCATCGAACGCTAGCCCTTGCGGCCGCCCCAGCCCCCGGTAGAACGGCTCCACTTCCCCCGTCTTCGATATCCGGTGCACCGTATCGAAGCTCGAGGTCGTCGGCCCCGTCACGTACAAATAATCTTCCGGCCCGAATGCCAGGTGATACGCCGCAATCGAAGGCTCCATCGTCGCAAAAACGTAAATCTGGCGCGTGCGGCTGATCTTGAAAATCGTTCCGCTCCGGTCGCCCACATACATGTTCTCTTCGCGATCGAACGCAATCCCCGTCGCTACCCCCATGCCCTCCACGTACACCGACATGTTCCCGGTCGGCGTGATCTGATACACGATGCCGTCATACCTGCTCGACACATACAACAGCCCCTCGCGATCGAACGCCAGCCCGGTCGGGTTCATCAGGTCCGTCACAAACGGCTTCGAATTGTAGTTCGTATCTACTTTGTAAATAGATACCGGCGACTTCTGCCCGCGCGAACCGCTGAACGTGCTGAACACGTTGCCTTCGCGATCCACTGCCGGATTCGCCACCGGATGCAGCCCGTCCGCGATCTGAATGCCTATGTGCGTCTCGCAGATCTCGCTCTGTTGGTTTCCCGTCGCCACTACCAGTTCGCCCACCATCGCTGCGTCCGGCACGCGCGCAATAATGTACGAATCTCCGGCCACTACCAAATGCGTGGCCTGATTTCCCAGCCGCACGCTCGGCTGCCCCGCCGCTGCCAGATGCTGCCCGCGGATGTACAACTCGCCGCCCGTAATCGCCGCCGAAGGTTCTACCTTCGCGATCCTCGGCCGCATGTTCGGCTGATCAACAGCCTGTTGTTTGCTTGCCATACCAATTAATAGAGTCTCAATGCCCCGCCTACATATAAGATAAGCGCCCCGTAGACGCCCGCCGCCAGATCGTCCGCAACAATGCCTACACCCCCTGGCAGTTTCTCAAAATTGCGCACCGGCCACGGCTTCCAGATGTCGAACAAGCGGAACAGCACCAGCCCCAGCGCGAAACTTCTCCAGCTTAATGCAGACGCTCCCAGCAGCGTGACCCATTGCCCGACAACTTCATCGACCACCACCTGTTTGGGATCATCGTCCTGCATCGCGCGCGCCGCTTCGCCCGCTGCCCACGCCGCCGGCACAACCAGCACCGCCACCAGCAACAGCAGCGTCATCCGCCCCGCCTGCGCATACCTGTGCAGCGCCGCCGCAATCGCCACCGCCGCTACCGACCCCGCCGTCCCCGGTCCCCACGGAAAATATCCGCACCCGAACCACGTTGCCAGAACAATTGCGGCACGTTTCAATGCCGGCTCTCCGGCGGCTCCGAGTCCTCGAGCTCTTCCCATTCCTCCGGCGGCGCCGGGCTCGAGATCACGTATTTCTCCGCCGCCCAATTGCCCAGGTCGATCACCCGGCAGCGCTCGCTGCAAAACGGAACGTTCGGATCTCCCGCCGCCACTTCCTTCTTGCAGATCGGGCACCGCAGCGTCGCAGCCATCTTCTCCCGTCCTATTATCCGACGCCGCACGGCCAGCATCCTGTATCCTAAACTCCTGAGAACCCTACCGTGACCATCGCAAGAAAACTATTACCCGAATTCGACGAAGAATTCGCCACCACCCGCAAGTTCCTGGCCCTCGTGCCCGACGACAAACTCACCTGGAAGCCGCACGAAAAATCCATGGAGCTCGGCCGCCTCGCCTGGCACATCTCCGATTTCCCGGAATGGTGCCGCGAAACCATCAACCAAGACACCCTCTCGATGACTCCGGAAGACGGCGCCAAAGCCGCACACGAATGGGAAGGCAAGAAGCGCGCCGACATGCTCGCGCGCTTCGACCGCGACCTCCCCGAAGCCCGCGCTGCGCTCGCAAACGCCGGCGACGACGCCCTGGCCCGTCCCTGGAAAATGGAGTGGGCCGGTCAAACCATCATCGACAGCCCGCGCGAAGAAGTCCTGCGCAAGTGGGCGCTCAACCACATGATCCACCACCGCGCCCAGCTCGGCGTCTACCTCCGGCTGAACAATATCCCCATCCCCGGCTCCTATGGCCCCTCGGCCGACGAAACGGGCGGCTAAATACGCAGTCACAAAATTGCCTTCCTCGATTTCCCCTCTTTCTATCAACTTACGAACCGCCATCCCGCAGCCGCTACGGCGCCCGGCATAAAACTTAACTGACCCGCGCGCGTAAGCAAGCGATCCAATCTCACTAACCGAGGACCCCCATGGCCACCGACGCTCAAATTTCCGCCAATCAACAAAACTCCCAACTCTCCACCGGCCCTAAAACAGAATCCGGCAAAGCCGCATCGTGCAAAAACAATTTCAGATACGGCCTGACCGGCAGCTCGTTCACCGTCCTCGACTTCGAAGACCAGGACGAGTACGACCATGTCCTCTGCGGCCTCCGCTTCGAGCACCAGCCCGCCACCATGACCGAATCCATTTTGGTCGAAAACATGGCGCAGTCTCATTGGCTCCGCAAACGCGCCCTCTACTTACAAGACCAATGCGCGACCGATGAAGAACTAACTCTCGAACAGCAGCAAAAGCAACTCGCGCTCTTCATCCGCTATCAAACGACTCACGACCGTGCCTTCCACCGCGCCTTGAATGACCTTCTAAAGCTCAGAGCCGAACGGAGAAAGATGGAAATTGGCTTCGAATCGCAGCAGCGCGCCGAAGCTGACCAATGCCGTCGCGATTCCGCAGAAAAACGTAAGCAGGAACTTCACCGCTGGGCGGTTTTGCTCGCCGAGGCGAAGGTTACTCATCAACAAGTCCTCACGACCAACCTCGAAATAGACCAAATCCTCGCCGAAGCACCCTCTGAGTCCGCGCAAAATGCTCGTTTGGAGTCCCAAAAAGCCGCTTAACCAGCGACTCAATCCGAGCCGCCACCGTCAGGGAGCGGACTGGGCTGAATCATCACACTCGAACTCTAACCAATGCTCAAATGAAGTGATGCAAACGCGAGTCTCGCGCAGCCTCGTCCCGCTGCTCTTCTTCGCCGCCACAGCACACCCGAAACCCGTCCATCTCCGCTGCGAGTACCTCCAAAGCCCGCTCGGTATCGACACCCGGCAGCCCAATCTCTCCTGGCAAAGCGACAACACCGAACGCAACTGGCGCCAAACCGCCTATCAGATCTTCGTGGCTAGCTCTCCCGAAGCCTTGGCCTCCGGCAAAGCCGATATCTGGAATAGCGGCAAGCAGCTATCGGACGTTTCCGTCGGAATTCCCTATGCCGGCCCGCCGCTCCTCTCGCGGCGCCTCTATTACTGGGCCGTCCGCGTGTGGGATCAGCATAACCGAGTCTCGCAATCCGAAGAGCCCGTCTCCTGGGAAATGGGCCTGCTGCAACCGGAGGATTGGTCCGCCAAATGGATCACTCGCAACAACCCGGAATCCGAAGCCGATCTCGCCGACATTCGCTGGATCTGGGTGCCGGGGCAGAACGCTCTCGCCACGCTTCCCCAAACCGTAGCGGATTTCCGGCTGCAGTTCGACCTGCCCGA
Source organism: Bryobacteraceae bacterium (assembly GCA_036269275.1). Taxonomy (GTDB): domain Bacteria; phylum Acidobacteriota; class Terriglobia; order Bryobacterales; family Bryobacteraceae; genus Bog-105. Next base: position 212,508 of record DATASJ010000126.1, read on the forward strand.
CAAACCAAAGCATGCAGTCCTATATATCGTCGCTCGCGGCAACTTCAATGCCAAAGTAAATGGCCGCGAAAGCGGATCGAAGAAGAGTTGGAACGAATTCGATCGCGAGGACATCGCCGACGAGTTACTCCCCGGTACGAACTCCATCGAAATCACCGTCACGGTCCCCGCGCCCCAGGTCCTTTCGCCCCAACGGCCCGTGGCCAAAACCGTTCCGGCTGCCCTCGCCGCTCTGCTCGAACTTACTCACGCCGACGGCACGTCGGAGCGTATCCCCAGCAATACCCGCTGGGAAGCCCGCCTGCAAAACGGTCCGGAATGGAAACCGGCCGAGGTGGTCGGCAGCCTCGATGACAAACGCTTCGGCGATAACCCCGCCCCGCTACCGCAGCCCGCTTCGCTCCTGCGCCGCGAGTTCTCCGTTTCGAAAAGCGTACAGTCGGCACGCCTGTATGTCACCGCGCTCGGCAGCTACCGCATGTTCCTCAATGGCGTCCGCGTCGGCCACGACGTTCTTACACCCGATTTCACAGATTATCGCAAGCGCGTTCTCTATCAGACTTATGATGTAACTAGCCTATTAGTAAGTGGCCATAATGTCATCGGCGCAATGCTCGGCGACGGCTGGTTTGCCAGCGCACTTACCTGGATTGGGCGGCATTACGCCTTTCTGCCCCCACCAACCCGCTTACTTGCTCAACTCGAGCTCACTTACTCGGACGGCACCCGCCAAGCCATCTCCACCGATCCGTCCTGGAAAACCGCGCCCTCTCCGATCCTGCGATCCGAAATCTACGCGGGCGAAGTATACGACGCGCGCCTCGAACAACCAGGTTGGAGCCAGCCTGCATTCGACGACTCCCACTGGGCACCCGCGCGCGTCTCCGATGCTCGTGCCATTGCGCTTTCCGCCCAGATGTCCACTCCCGTTCAAGTGACCAAAACGCTCAAGCCGGAAAGCATCGTCGCCCTCGCAAATGATGTCTATGTCTTCGATATGGGCCAAAACATGGTCGGCTGGGCGACGCTGAGAGTAAAAGGCCCCGCCGGCACGCGCGTCCGCATGCGCTTTGCCGAAATTCTCAACCCCGACCGCAGCATCTACCGCGAGAACCTGCGCAACGCGGATGCTACCGACACTTACACCCTGCGCGGCGGCGAAGAAGAAACCTTCACGCCTCATTTCACTTTTCACGGATTCCGCTACGTGGAAGTGACCGGCTATCCCGGCCAGCCCACTCTCGACTCCCTTTCGGGCGAAGTGCTAACCAGTGTGCCCGGCGACCCCGTTGGCCAACTTACCACCTCCAGCCCGCTTGTCAACAAAATGTGGTCCATCGGCATCTGGGGCCAGCGCGGCAATTTCCTGAGCGTCCCAACCGATTGCCCGCAGCGCGACGAGCGCCTCGGGTGGATGGCCGATGCCGCCGTCTTCTGGCGCACCGGCGCTTATAACTTCGATACCGCGGCCTTCTCCGAAAAATGGATGCGCGATGTCGTCGATGCGCAAACCCCGGCCGGCGCGTTCACCAACGTCGCGCCGGACGTTTTGCCCGATATCAGCGAGGGCGCTCCCGGTTGGGGCGACGCCGGCGTTATTGTTCCTTGGACCACCTGGGTCCAATATGGCGACACCGCAATCGTCATGCGCAATTGGGACGCCATGCAGCGCTGGATGACCTTCATCCAAAACGCGAATCCCGATTTCATCCGCAAGAAAAAAGTCGGTCCCGACTTCGCCGACTGGCTCGCTCCCGATCGCACCACCCCGAAAGACCTGGTCGACACCGCCTATTGGGCCTTGATCGCCGACATGATGTCGCAGATGGCGCACGCCATCGGCAAAGAGAATGACGCCGCTCAATATTCCGCCACCTTCAACAACATCAAACAGGCCTTTCAGAGGCAATACATCAAAGAGAACGGCGACATCGCAAGCGGCAGCCAGAGTTCCTATGTCCTCGCGCTTTACGTCAAGCTCGCGCCAAAGGAACTCGAGCCGGTCATGGCCGGCAAGCTCGTCAACGCCATCGAAGCGCGCGACTGGCATGTCTCTACCGGATTTCTCGGGACGCCCTTTCTTTTATTCACGCTCGCCGAGCATGGCCGTGCGGACGTTGCTTATCGCCTGCTCTTGAACGAAACCTATCCGTCCTGGGGCTACATGCTCTCGAAAGGCGCGACCACCTGGTGGGAGCGCTGGAACGGCGACACGGGCGATCCGTCGATGAATTCGTTCAATCACTACGCCTTCGGCTCCGTCCTCGCCTGGGTGTATCGATCCGTCGGCGGCATCGATACAGTACCCGGTTCGGGCTTCCATGAACTCGTGATCCATCCGCGCCTCGACCCCCGCGTCACCTCCGCCCGGGCCGAATATGCCTCCACTTACGGCCTCATCAAAACCGATTGGAACGCCACGCCGAATGGCCCCTTTGCCTTGCGAGTCACCGTTCCGGCGAACACCCGTGCTACGGTTTTCCTGCCGCGCATCGCGAATGCCCATGTGAGGGAATCCGGCAAACGCATCCACTCACGCGTCGAGAACGATAACTTCGTCGTCGCCGTCGGGTCCGGCTCCTACAACTTCGAGGTCAAATAAAGATGCGTACTAAGTCAATCGGAAAAATTCATCAGGCTCTGGACGGCTTTCGCATCGAAATCCCCTCGTGGGGGTTCGCCAACACCGGAACCCGCTTCGGCAAGTTCATCCAGCCCGCCGCCGCCGCCACTACGGAAGAGAAATTCAGCGATGCCGGCCAGGTGCACGCGGTCACCGGCATCTGCCCAACCGTCGCTCTGCACGTGTTGTGGGACCTTCCCAACGCCGTAGCTAGCGTGCCGGATATCTTGTCTTTCGCACACCGTTATGGCGTGCGCTCCGGTTCCATCAACCCAAACTTGTTTCAGGACCAGATCTATAAGTTCGGCGCCTTCGGCAACCCCGATGAAACTATCCGCTCCGAGGCGTTGCAGCACTCGAAACTAAGTATCCAAATCGCTGATATGTTACAAAGCCGCGACATCTCTTTCTGGTTCATCGATGGCTCTAACTACCCCGGAACCGCCAATATCCGCGAGCGCAAACATCTCTTCGAAGATTACTTACAGCGCGTTCATGGTGCCCTTGCACCTGCTCAGCGGATGCTGATCGAATATAAACCGTTCGAGCCGGCTTTCTACCATACCGATATCGCGGACTGGGGCATGGCGCTTCATTTCGCCCGCGCCGCCGGTCCCCAGGCCAAGGTTCTGGTCGATACCGGCCATCATTACAACTGCCAGAATATCGAGCAGATCGTCGCATGGCTGCTCTCCGAAGACATGCTCGGCGGCTTTCATTTCAATGACCGCCGCTACGCCGACGATGACCTTACGCTCGGCTCGATCGACCCCTATCAGATCTTTCGGATCTTCCACGAAATTCTTTACTTCGAATGGGAAACTGGCAGGCGCGCCGATATCGCCTACATGATCGATCAAAGCCACAACCTCAAGGGCAAGATCGAAGCGATGATCCAGACCGTCAACATGGCGCAGGAGCTCTTTGCGAAAGCATCGCTGGTCCATTATCAACGCCTCTCGAAAGCCCAGCGAACATCGGAGCTTGTAAATGGTGAAGCGTGTCTGCAGGACGCCTTCGCCACCGACGTTCGCCCCGCTATCCGCGAATGGCGCGTATCAAAGGGTCTTCCCGAAGATCCTATGCAGGCGTTCCGAGACAGCGGCTATCTCGAGCGCATTTCCGCCGAGCGCGCTTCGCGAAACATGTCTAGCGTTTCATCGTATGCCTGATTTTGTCTCACCAAACGAGGTGGTTGCGCCCGGGATTCAACGGCTTCGACAAATGGGACCAGATGAGTTCGCCTGACGTTCCGGGCGGCAGAGTAACATCGGCGGTAAAGTGATTATCAAGTGTAAATTCGACCGCAATCTGGCCCTTGGGATGTGGGATGCTCGCGCTTACATGCTTGAGCGCGCCAAGGTTCGGCGCAATGCGAACCTTGCGGAATCCGGGCGCGGCGGATTCAATCCCCACCAGCGTCCGGAAAATCTCGAAGTTCGGGCTGGCGCCCCAGGCGTGGCAGTCCGATCGCGTATCGGGCCCGTTCCACTCCGACCACGTGGTCAGGCCGTCTTTCAACATGTCGCGCCAGGGCCCGAGAGTGTCCAGATAGCGGTCGCCGAGATTGACCTCGCGCAGAGTGGCGTTGGTGTAAGCACGAAAGTAGATGGATGACTGCTCAATGGTCGGGTCCTCGAGCATCTTCCTAACCACGGTTCGTCCGTGTGCTTCTCGAACAAGATGCGCGAGAACGGCGAGGGTATTCACCTGCTGAGAATAAGTGCGATGCGAAGGCTGATCGGCGAAAAGCCCCCGGCCTCCATCCCAATCGTCCATAAGAATTGCGGACTTTAGCTTATCGGCAGCGGCTGCATACTCGTCAGCCAAAGGTTGACTGCCAAGCGCTCGCTCCAATTCCGCAGCCCAGCGGTAACCGAGAAGTAGCTGGAGATCCAGCGCCGCTGACGAAGAACCATCCGCTTCCGCAGGCGCGACGCCGTTGGCCCAATGTTTGGTCCAATCGACGAAGTTCCACCACGGTAGCCGCTCAAGCGAGCCAGTTATCTTCTGATACGCGGCGAAGAACGAGAGCACGGATCGGATGCCGGGCAGCATGCTTCTGACAAACGGCTCGTCATCGACATACATCCGGTAATCGTGGACCATGCCGATCCACCACAAGGAAAAAGGAGGAATGTATTGCTGTAAGTGAGATGGCGCGCGGCTGTAAGTGGCGCCCTCCGCCGTTCGCGATGAATTGAGTAACTCGATCCCGTTTTTCATCAGGCGCGAGTCGCCGGTCATATACAGCGAGACCAGCATCTGTATTCTTGCGTCACCGGCATACTGAAGTTGCTCGTAGTACGGGCAGTCCATGTAAGTCTCGTGCGCACACAGCCGCGCCGTGCGCCAGCCGGTGGTCAGTATTTCCTGAATATCTTGATTACTGGCCGGATCGGAAACCGTAATACGGGCGCTGCGCTCGAATGGATAAGCAGTAAAGACCCCGTGTATGTCATCAACTGTCAACGGGTCGCTGCCCGTATTAATCACCAATTCAAGATACCGGTAAGTCCGCCAGAACAGCGGCCGGTAGGTGCGCTTCGCCGCTCCGTCCGGCAGAAACGTGTCTGCGGTCCCGTAAAATACCTTCCCTGCAACCGCATTACGATTGCTCTTGCGCGGATAATGATCGCCAGGCGCCGGCTTGTCATACAGCGTTTCGGCGTAGCGCAGCGTGACGCTACCGCCTTTCCCGCCGCTGGCAGTCAGCTCCGGATATGCCGTCGTCAAGTAAGTCTGATCCAGCAGCATAACCGCACGGGTGTGTGCGGCGACTTTGAATGGAAGCCCGTCCGGCGCGGGTATGCCGTCACACCTCCGCAGGTGCCAGATGCGTTCGAGCTTCTGTTCCTCGAGCGGAATGTAGCGCGGCGTGAGCATCCAGCGGTTCGGCGCATCGCTGGCATCCCGAGGCGCGGCCCTGCCGATCTCGGCTGCCTGAACCCAAGAGGAATCGTCAAACCCGGGCGATTCCCAGCCCCACGGATACAGCGCGCCATCGACCTTTTCATTCGCCGCCACGGCATGATACCCGGTCACCTGGTCCGGCGGCCACGGCACCGGCGAGTAGGCGCGGTCTTGCGTGCATTTCCAGGAGCTGTTCGTATTCACTTCCGCATTCTCAGAAGCTTCCGCCTGTAACAGGAACCCGGTCTGATTTGTGTTCTGTGCGACCGCCCGATAAGCGCCCTCGTTCCAGACGACAGCGGCCAAGACATTCACGCCCACGTGAAGCTGCGGCGCAATGTCCACCACCTCGTAGCGCCAATGATACAAATCGCTGCGCGCCGGCCCCCAGGAAACGCGCCGCCCGTTCACAAACAACTCATAGCGGTTATCTCCTGACACATAAACGACATACCGCTGCGGCGCCGCCGCCAGCGGAAACGAGCGTCGAAAATGGTACACGCCATAATCGCTCGGCGACGTATCGGGAACACGAATCCACTTTGCCGGCCAAGGCTGGCGTGCGAAGTCGGTTGCAAAGCACGAAAGCGGAATGAGGAGAAACAGTATCAGCTTCATCGAACGTAAGATGATATCGGAACAGCTATGAAAAAGATCGCATTGTTCGTCCTCGCGGGATCTGCCGCGTTCCTGATGGCGCGCCAAAATGAATCGCGCAACATCCCGCAGAGCGACACCAGCTTCATCGACGCCGATGGCGCCGCGCACGTGACCCGGGTGGTTCCGGTTCCGACGACCATCAGCCCGGAGGCCCAGCAGACACTTCGAAGGCAGCAATCGGATGTGGCCGCGCCCGAAACGCTAGCCGAGCGCCGCAGCAAGACCGACGCGTGGCAGAGCCGCGCGGGCGAAGAGGCGCGCTCACGCTATCCCGCGCAAGTGGGTGCCGGCAACATCGCCGGTGTTCCCGTCCGAATCATCACCCCGCTCGCTATTCCTGCCAACAAGGCCACGCGAGTTCTAATTAACCTTCACGGCGGCGGCTTTAACTCAGACTCAGGCTCGCTGACCGAGTCGATTCCCGTCGCGAATTTAACGCAGACAAAAGTCATTGCCGTTCTCTACCGCCTGGCCCCGGAGCATCCGTTCCCAGCCGCAGTAGAAGATGCCGTCGCCGTATACAAGGAGGTTCTGAAAACTTACAAGCCAGCCAACATCGGTATCTATGGAACGTCTGCGGGCGCGATTCTCACTGGCGAGGTCGCGGTGAAACTGCGCCAGCTAGGTTTGCCGCTGCCGGCAGCTCTCGGAATCTTCTCCGGCCTCGGCGATTTCAGCCGGCAAGGCGATTCACAAGCCATCTACGCGCTGAACGGCTTCTCCGGGCCGCTCAGCCCGCCTTCGACGCAGCCCACGAATGAACCCTACGTGGGTTCGACAGATAGAACGGATCCGGTCCTCTCGCCTCTGTATGCGGATGTGAAAGGCTTTCCGCCAACCCTTTTTATCACCAGTACCCGCGATCTGCTGCTCAGTGGCACGACCATTCTTCAGCGCGCATTCTTGCGCGCGGGCGTCGATTCACAGCTCGTGGTCTTCGAGGCGCTCCCTCACGCCTTCTGGAACGATACCCGGTTGCCTGAATCGAAAGAGATGCACCAGCTTACGGCCGCCTTCTTCGACCGGCACTTAGGTAGTTAGCCGCGCACGATTGCGCCGGCCGCGCCCGTCGCCTGAAGCGCCTCTTCGAAATCTCCGGCGTCGTCCGGCAACTCTTTCGGCACTTGAAATTCTCCGAAGTCGCCGGATGCGTCCAACGCTACCTCGAACGGCTCGGTGACTGCCTTCACGTTCGGATACAGCGCGGGAACCAGGTTTTCGCTGACCGCTACGTGCACCAGCTCCATCGTGTTCCGGATGCGGCAATAGGTCACGGTCGATAAATCGAGCTTGCCTACCGTCGGGGCAATCTTCGTCAGCGCTTCTATATCGCTGGGAAAGTGAATCGGTATCCGGATCGCCGACGGTGTGGAAGCGGTAAGTGAGTTGATGTAAGTGGGATTCCAGTCTACGTCCTTCAGCAGTTTGTCATGAATAACATCCGCCAGTCCAAGACCGATCGCGCTATGGTACGAGAGCTCGCTCAGGCCGCGCGCGTAAATACGGTGAACCACCGGTGTGTCCGGAAACGGATTGTAGTTACCCTGAATGGCACGGTTGATCACCTTCGTATCCATGCCGGCGCCGCTGATGTTCTTACCGATCTCATCGACAATCAGGATGTCGATCTCCGGCGCAGGCAGCTTCGCCCTCCACGATTTCACTTCCCGCAGCAGCTCCTCTTCGCGGTCCATCATGGCGTGCACGCCTCGCGCGGCGGAGACCGCCACCAGCCCAGCGGTCTCATGGTGCGCGCCTTCTTGCACCGCCAAGCCGCCCAGGATCTTGCCGGACGCAAAAACTTGGGAGCCCGCGCTGCGAATCACCTGCTCCAGTCCCAGCCGATACGCGAATGTGTGATATTGCTGGGCGCCCGCAAACTTGCCCAGACCGATCGCCATCATCTTGAACAAACCGCTCTCGATCTCGCCCGAAAAATCCGTGTGCCACTTGATGCGGCCGATCAGGAAAACGCCGTCGGAATCGTAGGCGTTCTTGTCCATGAACGTCTGCATGCCTTCCGGAGTCTTGCCCAAAGGCTCGACCGCGAGCGAGCTGAGCACGGGCGCGCCCATGTTCGCTTCATTGATTCCGTAATGATCCAGAACATCGGTCTGCCCCTCGGCGGTTGCCGCTCCGTGGCTGCCCATGGCGGGGAAAATGAACGGCTCGGCTCCGTGTTCCTTCAGAAAATCGACCACCGATTTGACGATGACGTTGAGGTTCGCTATGCCCCGGCTGCCAACGCCGATGGCAATGCGCGCGCCTCTTCGAAACGTGAAATCAGCCTCCGACAGTTCCTTCCGAATATGATCCGGAATATGCGTGATGGCGCGGTCTGGAAAGTATTGCTCGGCGAGGACGAATCGAGGCAGCTTCATGCCATCAGCATAGAATAGATGGACCATGGCTAAGCTGACAGGCAAGAACGTCCTCATCACTGGCGCGTCCTCCGGCATCGGTGCTGCGACCGCGGTGCGCTTCGCCCAAGACGGCGCGAACGTCGCGATCAATTATCACCACGAGCAGCATGAGGCGGAAGCGGTCAGAGTCAAAGCAGAGAAAGCGGGCGGGTCGAAGCATCTGATTATCAAAGCGGACGTGTCGGACGAAGAGCAAGTGAAAAGCATGTTCGCGACCACCATCTCCCAACTTGGGTCGCTCGATGTCCTGGTCAACAATTCGGGTATCCAGGCAGCTTCGCCCAGCGACGAGCTGGAAATGAAAGACTTTGACCGCATCCTCGCGGTCAACCTGCGCGGCGCCTTCATGTGCGCCCGCGAGGCCCTCAAGCATTTCCTCGCGCGCGGCGGAGCAGGCGTGATCCTGATCAACTCGAGCGTGCACGAAATCATTCCCAAGCCGACCTACGTTTCCTATTCGATCAGCAAAGGCGGCATCGAGAACCTCACCAAGACCCTCGCGCTCGAATACGCCTCGCGAGGAATTCGCGTGAACGCCGTTGGACCAGGCGCGATCGTGACGCCCATCAACGAAGCCTGGATCAACGATCCTAAGAAGCGGGGCGAAGTGGAGAGCCATATTCCCATGGGCCGCGCCGGAGCGTCCGAAGAGATCGCTTCTGTTTTCGCATTTCTCGCCTCCGACGACGCCTCCTATATCACCGGACAAACGATCTTTGCTTGCGGCGGCTTAACCTTATATCCCGAGTTCCGCACCTCCTGGTCTTCTTAACTTATGAAAACGGTTCTTTATCTCGCGCTCGCCGGCTGCGCCCTGGTCGCGATAGCCCAGCAATCGCCGGCGCCGGCCCGGCCGAAGATTGTGGGCGTGGCGCACATCGGCCTGGAGACGAACGACATGGCCGCGGCGCGCGAGTTCTACGGGCGTGGCCTCGGCTATCAGGAGCCCTTTCATCTCGACAAGCCGAGCGGCGGCCTGATGCTGACTTACTTCAAAGTCAACGACCATCAATACATTGAGGTCTTCCCCGATCTCAAAAGCGAGACGCAAGACCGTCTGTCGCACATCGCGTTCGAGACCAACGACATCCGCCAATTACGCGATTACCTGGCGAGCCGCGGCGTCAAAGCGCCCGCCACCGTTCTGCTCGGCCGCGACGGCAACCTGAGTATGATGATCAAAGATCCCGATGGCCATAACGTCGAGTTCGTCCAATACATGCCTGGCTCGCTGCACACGAACGCCTTCGGCAAGTTTCTGCCGGACACTCGGGTATCAAAGCACATGATTCACGTCGGTGTCACCGTCGCCGACCAGGCCGCCGCCGACCGCTTCTATAAAGACATCCTCGGGTTTGAGGAGACCTGGCACGGCGGCATGACGGACACCCGCGTAGATTGGGTCGACATGCGCGTCCCCGACGGCACGGACTGGCTCGAATATATGCTCAACGTGCACAACCCGACCCCGAAGCAGCTCGGCGTGATGCACCACCTGGCGCTGGGAGTCGATAGCATTCAAGCGGGTTATAAGGAAGTGCTCGCGAATGGCGTCAAGCCGCCGCAACCGCCGAAGATCGGCCGCGACGGCAAATGGCAGCTCAATCTCTATGACCCAAACGGCACCCGCGCGGAGCTCATGGAGTTCAAACCGGTCGAGACGCCGTGCTGCTCGCCGATGCTTTCGCTGCTGCGCCGACGCTGATACCGCTTTCCCGATAGGGATAGCCGTGTTAGTGTATGTGTATGTCGCAGTATGCACATCCTGAAGTACTGGTAGAAACTGACTGGCTTGCCGGGAAGCTCGCCGACCCATCGGTCCGCGCCGTGGAGGTGGACGTGGATACGGCCGCTTACGACCTGGGTCACATCCCGGGGGCTATCGCTTGGGCCTGGAACACGCAACTGTGCGATACCCTGCGCCGCGATATCCTCCCGAAGCAGGAACTGGAAGCGCTGCTCTCCAAGTCTGGTATCGGCCCGGATACGACCATCGTGCTCTACGGCGATAACAACAACTGGTTCGCGGCTTGGGCGTTCTGGCAACTCAAGATCTACGGCCACAAGGACGTACGAATCCTGAATGGCGGCCGCAAGAAGTGGCTGGCTGAGAGCCGTGAGCTAGCGCAAGAGACGCCGTCGTACCCAGCGGCGCAATACCATGCGCAGGAGCCGGATCTTTCGCTGCGGGCGTTCCTGCCACAGGTGCAGGAGACCGTTCGCGATCGCGCGGCATCGCTCGTCGACGTGCGAAGCCCGCAGGAGTTTTCGGGTGAGATTCTGGCTCCCGCCGGCCTGCCTGAGACGTGCCAGCGCGGCGGCCACATTCCCGGCGCGCGCAGCGTCCCGTGGGGCAAGGCATGCAACGACGACGGCACGTTCAAGTCGTTCCAAGAGCTGAAGGCGCTATATGACGCCGAAGGCGTGGACGGCTCCCGGCCGACGATCGCCTATTGCCGCATCGGAGAGCGCTCCAGCCATACCTGGTTCGTCCTGAAATACTTGCTGGGGCTGCCGGGAGTGGTGAATTACGACGGTTCCTGGACGGAGTGGGGCAATCTGGTAGGCGCCCCCGTCGAACGCGGGGCAGCGAAAGGGGCGGCAGCGTAGCATGGCATCGACGACTTATTCGCAGGATTACCAGGAACGGCAGATCGAGATCGACGGCTGGCCGGTGCGCCTGACCAGCTACCGCGTCGGCGATCGGTATATTTGCCAGGCCGACAATGTTTCGCCGGGCGCGTGCCTCGCTCGCACATCGGCCAGTAGCGCCCGAGAGGCAGAATCACACGTAGTCTCAAAGGCGCGCCACTTGCTCGGAAAAACGAAACGCCGCGAAGTCTAATCTGTCACGTCGCGCTCGTTGCGCGTCTAGTCGCAATCGAAGCGGAACGTGCTAATGAAGGTCTGGAAGACCGGCTCGAACCGCTCCAGTTGATCGTCGCGGCACTCCAGCTCCAAGCGATAGAGCGCGCCCTTGTGATGCGTGAAGATGATTTCTTCGACCCAGGTGGCGCGATCCTGCGGGTCGTAGTAGCGATCTTTGGTGAACAAGGCTGAGTTGCCGCCGATCTGCATCTCCCGTTTTTCGAGGACCTGAATGCCCTCCGCACGCTCGAATTTCTTCAAGCCGTCGAAGTGTATTTCGAGGTTCTCGACCAAGCTGACGGGGGTTGCGACCGCCGATTCCACCGCTGTCGGCACTACGCCCACATCGATTTCACCGAGCGGCTTCGAATATCGCTTCGAACCCGTCTCGACGTATATGCCGGCGCCGTCGAAGGCGTCGCCCTTGAGCCAGTGGGACGGATAGCTCACGCAGTAACCCCATTGCTGGTTCGTGTACGGCTTCCAGGTGCGATCTTGCTTCCCTGGCTGCGGAGCCGCGCACAGCACGGCTATTGACACGGTGGCTAAACACCAGGCCAGTTTGCGAGGCATCTCGGATAGACTGCCACAATCCGCAGGGAAATTCCAGTGTTTTGTCTTAGCCTGCTAGCGAAAACCGGAACACAGTAGTTTGCCGGTACTGCTGCCCGGGCTTCAGCTCTGTAGAGGGAAAGGCGGGCTGGTTGGGCGAATCGGGGAAATGCTGGGTCTCCAGACAAAAGCCGGACCGAAATCCGTAGACCGCTCCCCCTTTGCCCTTGACCAAAGATTCCGCTAGATGATTCCCGGTGTAGAACTGAACGCCAGGCTGGGTGGTCAGCGCTTCCAAGGCACGGCCCGACTTCGGATGGTAGGCGCGAGCCGCGAAGGACGGCCCGTTGCCGCTGGGCTTTAGGACGAAGTTATGGTCATAGCCGACCCCAAATTTGAGCTGCTCATCGTCCTGATCGATCCGGTCTCCGATGCGGGCAGGCTGGGTGAAGTCAAAAGGCGTTCCCGTGACGCTGCGCAGCTCGCCGGTTGGAATCAGATGTGCGTTGACGGGCGTGAAGCGATCCGCCGCGATGGTCACAATATGGTCGAGGATGTCGCCCGAGCCTTGCCCAGCAAGATCGAAGTAGGAGTGATTGGTCAAATTCAAGACCGTCGTCTTGTCGGTGGTGGCGGCGTAATCGATTCTCAGTTCGTCGTTATCGGTCAGCGTGTAGGTTGCAGTCGCGGTCAACGTCCCCGGATATCCTTCTTCGCCGTCCGCGCTGACGTATTCGAGCTTGAGCGCGGGACCGTGCGGAGTGGAGATCTGCTCGCCTTTCCAGGCGACCTTATCGAACCCCTTCAGACCTCCGTGCAACGAATTCTCGCCGTTGTTGCGCGCCAGTTTGTAAGTTGCGCCGCCGAGCGTAAACTCGGCGTTGGCAATGCGGTTGGCATACCGGCCGACTAAGGCGCCGAAAAATGGATTCTTTGCCAGATAGCCATCCAGATCGTCGAAGCCGAGCACAATATCGGCGAAGCGGCCGTTGCGATCCGGTGTCTTTAGCGTGACCAGCCGGCCGCCGTAGTTCGTGAGCGACGCTTCTACGCCGTTCGGGTTGCGGAGCGTGTAGAGCTCGATTTCTTCGCCCGAGGGCAGCGCTCCCCATTGGATTTTCGTTATTTCAGGCATTGCGGAAACACCTCTGGAACTCTTCCACTTCTTGCCGGCTGCCCACGACCAAGGGCGTGCGTTCGTGGATTTCGCGCGGTTGTATCTCCAGAATCCGGCGCTCTCCGTCGGTCGCGAGCCCACCCGCCTGTTCTGCGATAAACGCCAGAGGATTCGCTTCGTAGAGCAAGCGCAGCTTCCCGCGCGGGTAACCCTTGGTGGGAGGGTAGATGAAGACGCCGCCTTTAAGAATGGTGCGATGGAAATCCGCTACCAGGGAGCCGACATAGCGCGAGCTATATTCGTGCCCAAGCGCGCCGTCGCGCAAACAGCGGAGGTATCTCTGGTACGGCTCGGGAAACGTGTGAGCTTGCGCTTCGTTGACCGAATAAAAGCTACCGTGTTTTGGCATGCACAAGTTATCGTGGCTTAGGACGAATGCTCCAATGTCCGGATCGAGCGTAAACCCAAAGACGCCCTTGCCTGCACTGTAAACGAGAATAGTGGACGAACCATAGACAACGTAGCCCGCGGCGACCTGTTTCCAACCCGGCTGAAGCACCGCGGCTTGTATGCCGCCGTCCATGCGCGGTGGGCGGCGAAAGATGGAAAAGATGGTGCCGACGCTGACGTTCACATCGATATTCGACGAGCCATCGAGCGGGTCGAAAAAGATAACGTATTTGCCGGTCTCGCGGGCACGGTCGAACGTGACCGGCTCTTCGTTTTCCTCAGAGACCAGGATGGCGACCGTGTCGCGAAGGCCGAGGCAGTGCAGCAGGGCTTTATTCGCGTAGACATCGAGTTTTTGTTGCGTCTCACCTTGCACGTTTGTCTCGCCCGCGCTGCCGAGCACATCGAGCAGCCCGGCGCGGCGCACCTTCGCCTCAATCATTTTGGTCGCGAGCGTGATACCGGAGAGCAGCCAGGAGAATGTGCCGCCTGCGTCCGGGAAATGTTCCTGCTGCTGCAGCAGAATGTGTTGCTGAGCGGTGATGATGAAATCCTTTGAAGCCGATGCCGGCTGCTGGAGGGGGGCCATATGGACGCCTCGCGTGTGGCCGCCAGTATACCAGCGGCTCCGCTCAGTTCAGGGTCGGCTACGCTGGAGAATTGCCGGCAAAAACCATTACGCCGGAGCCGTCGCCGCACGCGCCCGCAGTTCCGCGCTCGAGCGGCATCATTTTCGGCGCGTCGATCTTTCTCAGCGCCTTTCTGCTGTTCTCGCTGGAGCCGCTGATTGCGAAGATCATCCTGCCGTGGTTCGGCGGATCCGCGGCAGTGTGGTCCACTTGCCTGGTTTTCTATCAAGTAGCGCTGCTGGCGGGTTATCTCTATGCGGAGTTATTGACGCGATATGTGCCGGTTGCCGTGCAGGGAGTGCTCCATATCCTGCTGTTGGCCGCCTCGGTGACGCTGCTGCCCATCGGCCCGACCGAGCGCTGGAAGCCGGAGGTCGCGAACGACCCCGCGTGGCTGATCCTTGCAATGCTCACCATGACCATCGGGCTGCCGTTCGTGGCGCTTTCCGCGACGACGCCGCTGTTGCAGGCGTGGCTGGCGCGTAGTGGCTACGACAATCCGTATCGGTTCTTTGCGATATCTAATTTTGCATCGCTCGCGGCGCTGCTGGCGTATCCGATTGCGATGGAGCCGATGATGGATGTCTCGACGCAACGGCTGGCGTGGTCGGCTGCCTACGGTGCATTCGCCGTTCTGTGCGCGTTCGCCGCGCGGCGGGGACGGGCGGCACGGGTATCAGTGGGACGAGGCGACGAAGGCGAGCCCACGACGAACGTGCGAAAGCTCGAATGGTTTGCGCTGGCTGCCTGCGGCTCCATGCTGCTGCTGTCGGTGACCAATCACATCGATGCGAATGTCGCGGCAGTGCCGCTGCTATGGGTCTTGCCGCTGGCCGTGTACCTGCTCAGCTTCGTTCTGACGTTTGGCGCTCGCTCCGTCTACAATCGGACGGTCTGGCTTCGTGTGCTGGCGTTTGCGCTGGGCATTCTCGGGTATGCCATTTTCAACATCAGCTCGATCGAGGCGATTCAGGTCAGCATCCCGATTTTTCTGGGCGGTGAGTTTGCCTGCTGCATGTTCTGTCATGGCGAGTTAAACCGGAGGCGGCCGGCGGCATCGAATCTCACGTGGTTTTATCTGACGATTGCAGCCGGTGGAGCGGCAGGCGCTATTTTCGTGGGCCTCATGGCGCCGCATATTTTTAGCGGAGTCTACGAGCTGCCGCTGACGTTATGCGTCACTGCGGGGCTGGCGGTGGCTCTCACCTGGGCCGACGGGCACTGGCCGGTTCGAGCACTCTGGATCGGAGTTTCGGTGTGCATGGCGGTGGTGTGCGCGAAAAATGTGACGGCGTACCGCGCCAGCGCGCTCTCGCTCAGGCGCAGCTTCTACGGGTCGTTACGGGTGGTGCAGTCGCATGCAGGCCCGCTGGAGCATCGAACGCTGTATCACGGCGTCATCACGCATGGGGAGCAATATTTGCTGGCCCCGCTGCGATTTCGGCCGACGACGTATTACGGGCCGGATTCGGGGATCGGAATTGTGCTGCGGGAATGCTTTAGCGGGCCGAAACGCGTGGGTATTGTGGGTTTGGGCGTGGGAACGATCGCGGCGTACGGCGAATCCGGCGACACGTTCCGGTTTTATGAGATCAATTCGCAAGTGATCGATGCGGCGCAGTCGTTGTTCTTTTATCTGCGCGAGACGCACGCGCATGCGGAGGTTATCTTGGGTGACGCGCGGCTGTCGCTCGAGCGCGAGACGGGGCCCCGCTTCGACGTGTTGGCGCTGGATGCCTTTTCCGGCGATGCCATTCCGGTACATTTGCTGACCAAAGAGGCCGTTGCGCTGTATTTGAAGCGATTGAAACCGGAAGGAGTGCTGGCGTTTCATGTGTCGAACGATTATCTGGATCTGGCACCAGTGGTTCGCGGGTTGGCGGAGGGCGTCGGGTATCAGACCGTGCTGGTTCACAATCACGAGAACGACGATGAGGACATTTTGCCGTCCGATTGGGTGCTGGTGACAAACAATGCGGCGGTGCTGGCGAACGCCGCGGTAAAGATTCACTCCGAACCGATAGCCGCGCGGAGCGGGCTGCGGGACTGGACGGACGATTACAGCAGCTTACTGCCGATTTTGAAAGCGCCGAGGATGAGATGAGCGCGGCGTGGGAGCTTGCGCTCAAGCGAATCGAGGAGGCGAAGCGGCTTAAGGCCTCAATTCTCTATCTCGAAGGTCTCGGCCTGACTAGGATTCCCGAGTCAATCGCACAGCTCAAGAGGTTAAGAATTCTCGTCCTCAAAGGTAATCAGCTCACGGCGCTACCCGCATGGCTAGGTCAAGCGCAGAATCTTACATATCTCGATCTCAGGGGAAATCGCGGGCTCGGCATACCCCAAGAGGTGTTGGATCCGTTCAAACCAAGGGAAATTCTCGCCTACTACTTCGCGCAACGCACTGGTGCGAGGCCGCTGAATGAGGCGAAATTGATTCTCGTCGGACAGGGCGGGGTGGGCAAGACATCGTTGGTCAAAGCCCTTACAACGGGCAAGTTCAATAGCCGGGAAAAGACGACCGAGGGGATCAAGATCAGCGATTGGCCGTGTCCGCTCGCCAAAAAGGAAGCCGTCACGATTCATATCTGGGACTTCGGCGGGCAGGAGATGATGCATTCCACGCATCAGTTCTTCCTGACGGCTCGGAGCCTCTATTTGCTGGTATTGAACCGGCGGCCGGGCGGGTATGACCGGGAGGTGGATTACTGGATGCGGCTGATCCGGGCGTTTGGGGGTAAGGACGCGCCGGTGATCATCGTTCTCAATAAACAGAAGTCGGAGCCGTTCGATGTAAACCGTGGGGCGTGGCTGGAGAAGTACTCGGAGAACATCAAAGGTTTTGTAGAGACCGATTGCGCGGTACCGACAACCATAACGCAATTGAAAAAGAAGATTCAAGAGCAACTGCGAAGCTTGAACAGCCTCAAAGCGAGTTTCCCGACTCAATGGTTCGCAATTAAGGAAGAGCTGGCGACGATGGCGACGGAATTCGTCACCTTCGACGCGTACCGGGAGATTTGCCGGAAGCACGGCGAACAAGACCCGGCGAATCAAACCCTGCTCGCAGGGTTCCTGCACGACCTCGGGATTGCGCTTAACTACAAAGACGACCGGCGTTTTCTTCACTTCGCGTATGTGCTGAAACCCGAATGGATCACGCGTGGCATCTACGCGCTGTTGCATACCTTTGTAAAACGCAACGGGCTGTTCTCACGTACGGAAGCGAAGGCTGTGCTCGATAAAAAAGGATATGGCATTGAAGCGGCAGATTTCATCCTCGCGTTGATGGAGCAGTTTGAGCTGAGTTTCCCTCTGGGAGACAAACAGAATCGAATCCTGATTCCGCAGCTCTTAGAAGATCAGCAACCCGAGCAGGCACGCGAGTTTAAGCCCGCGGAGTGCTTGAATTTCGGCTATCAATATCCGATTGTTTCGGAAGGACTGCTGCCGCGGTTCATCGTGCGCACGCATCATTTGAGCGAACCGGCGACACGATGGAAGAGCGGGGTGATTCTGCGCGATGCGGCGAGCGGCTGCCAAGCACTGGTGCGGGCGGATGCAGCGGAAGGCCAGGTTCGCGCTCACATCAACGGACCTGAGGCGTCGCGGCGCGAGCTGCTCGCGATTATCCGGCATAATTTCGAGATCATCAACGGCAGTTACGAATTCAAGCCCGATGATCTTGTGTATGCGCCAGGCGTGCCAGAGGTTCCGGTCAGCGTGCAGGAGTTGGAAGCTCTTCGGAACAGCGCGGAATCTGTCAGGCCCATCGTGCGCCCCGACAAGACCGTGATCAAAGTCTCTGTGGACAGTCTTTTGGAGCCGGTCGAATCAGCGCCGCGTCCTCTTCGCCTATTCCTGAGCTATGCGCACGCTGATCAGAAGCATATCGAAGAACTGCGCAAGAGCCTGAAGCAGATGGAGCGCAACGGGTTGATTCACCCGTGGTATGACCGCGAGCTAACTGCTGGGGAACGATGGAACGCTCGCATCCTGCAGGAATTGAACGAAGCGGACGTGATCGTATGCCAGATCAGCCGGGATTTCCTGGCGTCCGATTTCTGCGTTCTAACGGAGCTTGACACCGCCATCAAGCGCAAGGCCGCCGGAGAAGCGGAACTCATCGCCTATATCCTGCACGAATCCGGCTGGAAGGACGAAAGCAAGCTCAAGGAATTCCAGGTGCTACCCGACGACGCCAAGCCGATCAGTCGGTGGAAGAATAAGCACGCCTATTGGCAGGCAGTTGCCGATGGGATTCAGCAAGCGCTCAAGAAGCTGCAGGCGCAGCGGCCTGCTTCATTGAAGGAGCGAGACGTTTTCCGGGGTTTGACTTTCAAAAGCCGTAAAATTGAAACAAACCGTAGTTAGGACGGACTAAAGCAATAAATATGAAGACAGCGCCACCGATCACCGAAGTTCTCGATGCGAATCAGTTGCTGACAGCGCTGATTGCGTTCAAGAAGGGGAACTTTTCGGTACGACTGCCCGTGAACCAGGTAGGGCTCGCGGGAAAGATCATCGACACCTTGAATGACATTTTTCAGATGAACGATGATATGGCGGCTGAGCTGACGCGGATCAGCAAGGCCGTGGGCAAAGAAGGCAAGATTGGCCAGCGGGCGTCGCTCTCCGCGGGTTCAGGGAGCTGGGGCTCCTGCGTGAACTCGGTAAACAGCCTGATTTCCGACCTGGTGCAGCCATCGACGGAAGTGGCGCGCGTGATCGGCGCGGTGGCGCAGGGCGATTTGTCGCAGAAGATGTCGCTCGATGTGGATGGACGGCCGCTGAAGGGCGAATTTGTGCGTACGGCGCGCGTGGTCAACACCATGGTGGGGCAGTTGAACTCGTTTGCGAGCGAAGTGACGCGCGTGGCGCGCGAGGTGGGGACCGAAGGAAAGCTGGGCGGGCAGGCGGTGGTGACGGGCGTGGCGGGAACGTGGAAGGATCTGACGGATTCGGTCAACTCGATGGCATCGAATCTAACGAACCAGGTTCGCAATATCGCCGAAGTGACGACGGCAGTTGCCAAGGGCGATCTCTCGCGCAAGATCACGGTGAACGTGCAGGGCGAGATTCTGGAGCTGAAGAACACGATCAACACGATGGTGGACCAGCTCAGCTCGTTCGCTAGCGAGGTGACGCGCGTGGCGCGCGAGGTGGGCACGGACGGCAAGCTGGGCGGCGAGGCGGTGGTGAAGGGCGTCGGCGGGGTATGGAAGGATCTGACGGACTCGGTGAATTCGATGGGCGGCAACCTGACGGCGCAGGTGCGCAACATCGCCGAGGTGACGACGGCGGTCGCCAAGGGCGATTTGTCGCGCAAGATCACGGTGAACGTACAGGGCGAGATTTTGGAACTCAAGAACACGATCAACACGATGGTGGACCAGTTGAACGCGTTCGCGAGCGAGGTGACGCGCGTGGCGCGCGAGGTCGGAACCGAAGGAAAGCTCGGCGGACAGGCCGAGGTGCGGGGCGTGGCGGGAACGTGGAAGGACTTGACGGATTCGGTGAATCTGATGGCCGGCAATCTGACCGGCCAGGTGCGAAATATTGCCGAAGTCACGACCGCGGTTGCGCGCGGCGATTTGTCGCGCAAGATCACGGTGAACGTGCAAGGCGAGATTCTCGAGCTGAAAGACACGATCAACACCATGGTGGATCAGCTCAGCTCGTTTGCATCGGAAGTGACGCGCGTGGCGCGCGAGGTGGGGACCGAAGGGAAGCTGGGCGGACAGGCGGTGGTGAAGGGCGTGGGCGGCGTGTGGAAGGACCTGACGGATTCGGTCAACTCGATGGGCGGCAATTTGACGGCGCAGGTGCGCAACATCGCCGAGGTGACGACGGCGGTGGCGCTGGGCGATTTGTCGCGCAAGATAACGGTAGACGTGCGCGGTGAAATTCTGGAGCTGAAGAACACGATCAACACGATGGTTGACCAGCTCAACGCCTTCGCATCGGAAGTGACACGCGTGGCGCGCGAAGTGGGCACCGAAGGCGAACTGGGCGGGCAGGCGCAGGTGAGAGGCGTCGGCGGAGTGTGGAAAGACCTGACGGATTCGGTCAATTCGATGGCCGGAAACCTAACGGCGCAGGTGCGCAACATTGCCGAGGTGACGACGGCGGTAGCGAACGGCGACTTGTCGCGCAAGATCACGGTGGACGTGCGCGGCGAAATTCTGGAACTGAAGATCACGATCAACACGATGGTGGATCAGCTCAACGCGTTCGCATCGGAAGTGACGCGCGTGGCGCGCGAGGTAGGAACCGAAGGGCGGCTGGGCGGGCAGGCAGACGTGCGCGGCGTGGCCGGCACATGGCGCGACTTGACGGAGTCGGTCAACTTCATGGGCTCGAACCTGACGAACCAGGTGCGCAACATTGCGGAGGTGACGACGGCGGTTGCCAAGGGCGACCTGTCGCGCAAGATCACGGTGGATGCGCGCGGCGAAATTCTGGAGCTGAAGAACACGATCAACACGATGGTGGACCAGCTCAGCTCGTTCGCGAGCGAGGTGACGCGCGTGGCGCGCGAGGTGGGAACGGAAGGAAAGCTGGGCGGGCAAGCCGATGTGCGAGGCGTGGCCGGGACGTGGAAGGATCTGACGGACTCGGTGAATTCGATGGCGTCTAACCTGACGAACCAGGTGCGCAACATTGCCGGCGTGACGACGGCGGTTGCCAAAGGCGATTTGACGACCAAAATCACGGTGGACGCGCGCGGCGAAATTCTGGAGCTGAAGAACACGATCAACACGATGGTGGACCAGCTCAACGCGTTTGCAAGCGAGGTGACGCGCGTGGCGCGCGAGGTGGGAACGGAAGGGAAGCTGGGCGGGCAGGCGGACGTGCGCGGGATCGCCGGGACGTGGAAGGATTTGACGGAATCGGTGAACTCGATGGCGTCGAATTTGACCGCCCAAGTTCGGAACATCGCGGACGTGACGACGGCGGTGGCCAAAGGCGATTTGTCGCGCAAGATCACGGTGGATGCGCGCGGCGAAATTCTGGCGCTGAAGGAAACGATCAACACGATGGTGGACCAGTTGAGCTCGTTCGCAAGCGAGGTGACGCGCGTGGCGCGCGAGGTGGGAACGGAGGGAAGGCTCGGCGGGCAGGCGGACGTGTATGGCGTGGCGGGCACGTGGAAGGATTTGACAGAGTCGGTGAACTCGATGGCGTCGAACCTGACGAACCAGGTGCGCAACATCGCGCAGGTGACGACCGCGGTGGCGATGGGAGATCTGTCGCGCAAAATCACGGTGGACGTGCGGGGCGAAATTCTGGAACTGAAGAACACGATCAACACGATGGTGGACCAGTTGAATTCGTTCGCGAGCGAAGTGACGCGCGTGGCGCGCGAGGTGGGAACGGAAGGAATTCTGGGCGGGCAGGCCGAAGTGCGCGGCGTGGCCGGGACCTGGAAGGATTTGACCGACAGCGTAAACCTGATGGCGGCCAACCTGACGACACAGGTGCGCGGCATTGCCAAGGTAGTTACGGCGGTGGCGAACGGCGATTTGGAACGCAAATTGGTGCTCGAGACGAAAGGCGAGATTGCGGAGCTGGCCGATACTATCAACGCGATGATCGATACGCTGGCGACGTTCGCAGATCAGGTGACGAGCGTGGCGCGCGAGGTCGGCATTGAAGGGAAGCTGGGAGGACAGGCGCGCGTGCCGGGCGCGGCGGGCATCTGGCGCGACCTTACGGACAACGTCAACCAGCTTGCGGCGAACCTCACTACACAAGTCAGGGCAATTGCGGAAGTGGCGACGGCGGTGACCAAGGGCGACCTGACGCGCTCGATCACGGTGCAGGCCGAGGGCGAAGTGGCGGCGCTGAAGGACAACATCAACGAGATGATCGGGAACCTGGCGGAGACGACTCGCAAGAACACCGATCAAGACTGGCTGAAGACGAACATCGCGAAGTTTACGCGCATGGTGCAGGGCCAGCGCGATCTGCTGACAGTGGCGCAGTTGCTGCTTTCCGAGTTGACGCCGCTGGTGGGCGCGCAGCGCGGCAGCTTCTACATCGCGGACGCGGCCGATGCGGAGCCGCAACTGAAGTTCATGGCGGGATACGCGTACGACGAGCGCGACGACATCCCGGTGAAGTTCAAGTTCGGACAGGGGCTGGTGGGGCAGTGCGCGACGGAGAAGCAGCGCATTCTGGTGCGCGATGTGCCGCCCAACTACATTCGCATCAGCTCGAGCCTGGGCTCGACGACGCCGTTGAGCATTGTGGTTCTGCCGGTGCTTTTTGAGCGCGAAGTAAAGGCGGTGGTCGAGCTGGCCTCCTTCCAACAGCTTTCCGACATCCATCTGAACTTCCTCGATCAGCTCACCGAAAGCATGGGCATCGTGCTGAATACCATTGCGGCGACCATGCGCACGGAGCAACTGTTGCAGCAGAGCCAGGCGCTTGCCGAGGAACTGCAGAAGACCAACGCGCAGTTGCAGGAAAAGGCGCTGCTGCTGGCCGAACAGAACATGGAAGTGGAAACCAAGAACCGCGAGATCGAGCAGGCCAAGCAGGCGCTCGAGGAGAAGGCCGAGCAGCTCGCGCTGACTTCGAAATACAAGAGCGAGTTTCTGGCCAATATGTCGCACGAGCTGCGCACGCCGCTGAACAATCTGCTGATTCTGGCGCGCGTGCTGGCAGACAATGCGGACCGCAACCTGAATTCGAAGCAGGTGAAATTCGCGGAGACGATTCACTCGTCGGGAACCGATTTGCTGGCGCTGATCAACGACATTCTCGATCTTTCGAAGATCGAATCGGGCAAGATGGACGTCGAAGTCGGAAACATCCGCTTTGTGGAGGTGCAGGATTACTGCACGCGCACGTTCCGGCACGTGGCGGACGGGAAAGGCTTGGAATTCGGCATCGATGTCGAGCCGCAACTGGCCAACGAAGTCATTCGGACGGACGCGAAGCGGCTGCAACAAGTGCTCAAGAATCTACTTTCGAACGCGCTGAAGTTCACCGAGCATGGTTCGGTGAGATTGCGGATCGATCCGGTCACGTCGGGATGGAGCGTTGCGCATCCGGTGCTGAGCAAGGCGAAGAGCGTGATTGCATTTTCGGTGGCAGACACCGGGATCGGCATCGCGCACGAGAAGCAGCGAATCATTTTCGAGGCGTTCCAGCAAGCCGACGGAACGACCAGCCGCAAGTACGGCGGAACGGGCCTCGGGCTATCCATCAGCCGCGAACTGGCGCGCCTGCTGGGGGGCGAGATTCGCCTGCAGAGCAGCCTGGGGCGAGGAAGCTCTTTCACACTGTACCTGCCGCAGACTTATATCTCGTCGGCGCCTAAGCTCGAAACCGTGGACACGCTGGCGCTGCGCAAATCGCTGCAAAGCCATACGTCGTCGGGCGTCGATGTAGTGCTCTCCTCGCCGGCATCTGTTCCGGTGGACGATTTGGTGATCGACGACGACCGCACCTTGATTAACCAGGGGGATCGCGTGCTGCTGATCGTCGAAGACGACATCACGTTTGCGAGGATCATGATGGATCTGGCGCGCGACCGGGGACTGAAGGCCCTGGTGGCGTTGCGCGGCGTCACGGCGATGTCGCTCGCGCGCGAGTTCGAACCGCATGCGATTACGCTGGACGTCCGGCTGTCGGACATGAGCGGCTGGACGCTGCTGGACCGTTTGAAGCACGATCCGTCCACGGCGCACATACCGGTGCATGTGGTCTCGGGACATGAAGGCAACCGGCGCGGCTATTCGCTGGGGGCAATGAGCTGCCTGCAAAAGGCGGTGACCAAGGAATCGCTGGAGCAGGCCTTCGGAATTATTCAGCACTCGATGGAGCCGCGCAAGAAGCGGCTGCTGGTGGTTTCCGAGAACGATGTTCGTACGCAGGATATCCATGGGCTGCTGGCCGGGCCCGACGTTGAAATTCTGGATGCGACGACTCCCGCGGACGCGATGGATATGGTCGATAAAGAGTACCTGGACGGCATTGTGGTCGATTGGGCGCTACCGGACAGAATGGGTATCGACTTCATTGAAACGGTGCAATCGAAGCTGTCGCCGTATGTGCCGCCGATTGCGGTGTTGGGAACGCGCAAGGTTTCGGACGATCAAGTGGCGGAGATCCACAAATGCGCACGCTCGAGCGCGGTGCGCTACGCCCCAACGATTGAATATCTGCTGGACGAGACGGTGCGATTGCTGCATCGGAACGAGCAGGAGCTGACAGAGGAGCAAAGACGGGTGCTGGCGGAGGCGCGCGCGATGGACCCGCGCCTGGCGGGCCGCAAGGTGCTGGTGATCGATGACGACGTGCGCAACATTTTTGCGCTGACCAGCGTGCTGGAGCAACGCGGGATGAAGGTGGTGCACGCGGAAAACGGGCGGGCCGGCATTGAGATGCTGAGAAGCAATCAAGATGTGGATATTGTGCTGGTGGACGTGATGATGCCGGAGATGGACGGCTACGAAACGAGCCGCGCCATCCGCCAGATTCCGGAATTCAGAACGCTTCCGATTGTGGCGCTGACGGCGAAGGCCATGAAGGGCGACCGCGAGAAGTGCCTGAAGGCCGGAGCCTCGGATTATGTGGCCAAGCCGGTGGATTTGGACCATTTGTTTTCGGTGATGCGGGTGTGGATGACGCGCGAAGAGGATTCGCGGTTCGAGCAAGGGGCGGTTGCGATGCCGAATTGGCTGAGCGAACACACGCCGGTGGTGGAGGACGACCGCGAACTGATACAGCCGGGCGATAAAGTACTGCTGATCGTAGAAGACGACGTGACATTCGGCCGCATTCTGGCGGATCTTGCGCGCAAACACGGTTTGAAGGCGCTGATCGCGCTGCGCGGCAGCAGCGCTATCGCCATGGCGCGCGATTTCCGGCCGGGCGCTATATCGCTGGACGTGAAATTGCCGGACATGAGCGGCTGGACCGTGCTCGATTATCTGAAGCACGATCCGGCGACGCGGCACATTCCGATCTACGTGATCTCGGCGCACGAGAACAACCAGCGAGGATTTGTTTTGGGCGCGATGAGCTGCGTGCAGAAGGCGCCTGGAGCGGAAGCTTTAGACGAGCTGTTCGGCGTGATTCAGCATGCGATGCAATCGCGGACGAAGAAGCTTCTGCTGGTGACAGACAGCCAGAAGCTGCGGCAGGAGATCAAATCGTTCATCGGCGCGCCGGATATCGACTTCGTTGATGTGTCCTCGGGCAAGGAGGGCCTGGAGGCAGCGGCCGATGAGTCGCTCGATGGCATCATTCTCGATTGGGTCATTTCCGAGCGAGTGGGAATCGAGTTTATCGAGGAGATACAGTCACGGCTGGTTCCTTTCGTTCCGCCGTTCGTGATATTCGGCAGCCGGAAGCTGAACCGCGCCCAGGCGGCCGAACTGCACCGGCTGTCGCGCATCAGCGTGCTGCGGTACGCGCAATCGCTGGAGCGATTGCTCGATGAAACGGTCCTGCTGCTGCACCGGCAGGAGGAAGCGCTGTCGGTTCCGCAGAAGCAGGTGCTAGCGGCGTTGCGCGAAAACGATCCGGTGCTGGCGGGACGGAAGGTGCTGGTTATCGACGACGACCTGCGGAACATTTTCGCGTTGACCAGTGTTCTGGAAGACCGCGACGTAAAGGTATTGCATGCGGAGAACGGAGCCAAAGGCATCGAGGTTCTGCGCCACAATCCGGATGTAGACATTGTTCTGATGGATATCATGATGCCGGGGATGGATGGTTATGAAGCGACGCGGACCATCCGCGGGATTCCGGAGTTTCAAGCGGTGCCGATTATCGCTTTGACGGCCAAAGCCATGAAAGGGGACCGCGAGAAATGCCTGCAGGCGGGGGCCTCGGATTATGTACCGAAGCCGGTGGACCTGGAGCACTTGTTTTCGGTGATGCGGGTTTGGCTTTCGCGGGT
Organism: Bryobacteraceae bacterium; assembly: GCA_036269275.1. Classification (GTDB taxonomy): domain Bacteria; phylum Acidobacteriota; class Terriglobia; order Bryobacterales; family Bryobacteraceae; genus Bog-105. The sequence continues at coordinate 238,660 of DATASJ010000126.1, forward strand.
GATCGAGCAAGTTCACGAGCTCAGGGACCCGGTCGCGGATAAATAGCCGTTCACACATGGAAGGTCTCACGGCATCGCTCGCGTTTCCTCAGCCCGGGGCGGCTCCCGACTCGGTGAAGCTTCTGCTGGTGGACGACGATCCGGACAACCTGCTGGCGCTGCAAGCGATTCTGGAGCCGCTGGGGCAGGAGCTGATGCTGGCTCCATCGGGCTCCGACGCCCTGCGGCTTTGTCTGGAGAACAATTTCGCGGCCATTCTGCTGGACGTACGCATGCCCGGCATGGACGGATTCGAAACCGCGGAGCTGATACGAAGCCGGAAATCGTCGCGGCATACGCCGATTCTTTTTCTGACCGGCTATCGGAGCGACGAACAGCTTTTTCGCGGCTACGACCTGGGCGCGGTGGATTTTCTGTTCAAACCGATCGTGCCGGAGATTCTGCAAGGCAAGGTCTCGGTGTTTGTGGAATTGTGCCGGAGCGAGCAACTACTACGGCAGCAGGCGGAAGCGCTGCAGCGTACGGAGCAGAGATTCCGGGCTGTGCTGGAAGCGGCGCCGGATGCGATGGTGATTACGGACGAGCACGGAGTGATCCGGCTGGCGAATTCGAGGACGGATTATCTATTCGGCTATGCGCGCGAGCGATTGATTGGACTCGAGATCACATCTCTCATTCCGGACTGGAGGGCGCCGGGCCGCGAAGATCCGGGTGGGGCGGATGGCTCGGCTTTGATGGAGGCGCGGATGAGCGCGGTACGCCAAGGCGGATCGGTTTTCCCGGCCGAGATCACGAGGAGTCCTTTCGACAGCCACGAGGGAGTGTTGATTACCACGGCGATCCGCGACGCCACCGAACAGGTGGAGGCGGAGGAACGAACACGCCGCATCAACATCGAGCTGGAAAAACGGGTAGCGGAACGGACGGTGGATCTGACCAGATCGAACGAGGCGCTTCGGCAATTCGCCTGGGCGGCGAGCCACGATCTGCAGGAAGCGACGCGGATGATTTTGACCTACTCGCAATGGATTCTGAGGTCGGCAGGCGAGCAGTTAGATGCGGAGAACCGCGAGAGGCTGGGGTGCGTGGAAGAAAACGGCGCGCGCTTGCAGACGTTGCTGGCGGCGTTGCGCGAGTACATTTACATCAGCGAGTCCGGCGACCAGCACTGGACGCGGGTCGATTGCAATGCAGTGGTACGTACCGCAATCTCGCACCTGGCGGGAACGATTACGGAATCGGGCGCCACGGTTGAATGGGAGGCGCTGCCGACGATTAATTCGGTAGAAATTCTGCTGCTACAACTGTTCCAGAATCTGATTGGAAATGCGATCAAGTATAGATCCGCGGAGACGCCGCGCGTTCGTATCTCGGCTGAAATGCGAGATGGCACGCGGGTTTTCTGCGTAGAGGATAACGGCATCGGCATCGAACCGCAGTACCTGGAATATATTTTCGGAGTGTTCAAACGGCTGCACAATCGTCAATATTCGGGCGCGGGCATTGGGCTGGCGATCTGCAAGGCGGCGGTGGAGCGGCTGGGCGGGCGCATCTGGGTAGAGTCAGAACCGGGGCGCGGGTCCGCGTTTCGCTTTGAGCTTCCCGAGAGGCCGGCCCACTGAAGACGATGGTTCGGATTCGCGGGCGCTGAAGCGAAGCGCGCTCCGCCGCTTGCATATACTCAAGAGCATGCTTGGCGGAATCGAAGCGGGTGGCACCAAGTTCGTGTGCGGTGTTGGCGATGGGCCTGACGATCTGGAGATCGCACAGTTCCCGACTACGTCGCCGGAAGAAACGCTGGACAAGGTGATCGGGTTTTTCAAGCAGCATCCGGCCAGCGCGCTGGGGATTGCCTCCTTCGGCCCGGTGGATCTGGACGTTTCGTCGCCCAGCTACGGGCACATCACGTCGACACCGAAGGCAGGCTGGTCGAATTGCGATCTGGTAGGCGAACTGAAGCGGGCGCTGCGTGTTCCGGTGGGTTTCGACACGGACGTGAATGGGGCGGTGCTGGGCGAAGCGCGTTGGGGCGCAGCACGCGGGTTGCACGACGCGGTGTACATCACCATTGGCACCGGGATCGGCGGCGGAGCGCTGGTGGGCGGGCGCGTCATTCACGGCTTGGTTCATCCGGAGATGGGCCATCTCCGAATTCCGCACGATATTCGGGATTCGTACGCCGGCAACTGTCCTTTCCACGGCGATTGCTTTGAGGGTCTGGCGGCAGGGCCGGCTATTCAGGCGCGTTGGGGCAAGCCGGCACGGGAATTGCCGGCCGATCACCCCGCGTGGGCGCTGGAGGCGCACTATATTGCGCTGGGGCTGGTGAATCTTACGGTGGCGTTATCGCCGCGGCGGTTTCTATTAGGCGGCGGCGTGATGCAGCAGCCGCACTTATTCGCGCTGATCAGGGAAGAGTTCGCCAAACTGTTGAACGGCTACGTGCGGCATCGGGACATACTGGATGGGCTGGACGAATACATCCAGCCACCGCAGCTTGGCAGCCAGGCGGGAGTGCTGGGAGCGCTGGTGCTGGCGGAAAAAGCCGGGCAGCGACAGGCCGACGGAGGAATGCGCGCGTGAGAATTACTGCAACGCTGATCAAGAGCACGGTGGTTGCCGCGCTGGGCGGGTTGCTGTTTGGATTCGACACGGCGGTCATCTCCGGCACGACGGCAGGGTTGAAGAATACCTTCGCCTTGTCGGAATGGGGACTGGGATTTACGGTGGCGATCGCGCTGGTGGGCACGATTCTGGGCGCGTCGCTGGCGGCGATACCGGGCGACCGGAACGGCCGGCGCGACAGCCTTCGCGTGATGGCGATTCTGTATCTGATTTCGGCGCTCGGCTGCGGCATTGCGTGGAGCTGGAATGCGCTGCTCGTCTTTCGGTTCATCGGGGGCCTCGGCGTGGGGGGGTCGTCGGTGTTAGGGCCGATGTACATAGCCGAGATTGCTCCGGCAAAATGGCGCGGACGGCTGGTCGGGGTTTTTCAGATCAATATCGTGATCGGCATTCTGCTCGCGTATTTGTCGAATTATCTCATCGGGAGCGCAGGTTTCGGGTCCGAGGATTGGCGCTGGATGCTGGGCGTCTCCGGGATTCCGGCGCTGTTCTTCTTCATCATGCTGTTCGCTATTCCGCGCAGCCCGCGCTGGCTCATGCAGAAAGGGCGCAGGGGAGAAGCGCGCACCACGCTCGAGCTGGTGGGCGAGCAGAATGTGGAAGCCGAGTTGGACGACATCGCGCGCTCGATCGACATCGAGCACGGACACGGCACGGAGCCATTGTTCAGCCGCAAATACGCCAAGCCGATCTTTCTGGCGATGTCGATTGCTGCATTCAACCAGCTCTCGGGTATCAATGCGATCCTTTATTACTTGAACGACATCTTTGCGCGCGCGGGGTTCAGCAAGATGTCGGGCGATTTGCAGGCCGTGCTGATCGGCTTCACGAATCTCGTGTTCACGCTGTTTGCGATGTCGATTATCGACCGTTTCGGACGTAAAAAGCTGCTGGTGATCGGAGCCGCTGGCATGACGGTGTGCCTCGGCGGCGTGGCTACTATCTTCTTTATGAACTCGCACGAGTCGCTGCTGGTCTGGCTGCTGGTGGGGTTCATCGCGTTCTTCGCGTTTTCGCAAGGCGCGGTGATTTGGGTATATATCAGCGAAGTGTTTCCGAACCGGGTGCGCGCGAAGGGCCAGAGCCTGGGAACTTTGACGCATTGGGTGGTGAACGCTATCATCTCATTCGGATTCCCGCAGGTGGCGGCTTACTCGCGCGGCGCTCCCTTCGTTTTCTTTTCGGCCATGATGCTACTGATGTTCTTTGTGGTTCTGGCGTATTATCCGGAGACCAAGGGCGTGACGCTCGAAGACATGCAGAGAAAGCTCGGCATCGCCTAGACAGCTATGGGAGAGACCGTTCGCGCCCTAGTTGGCTATGCTTGGCTGGCCGTTGGAATCATTTGGCTGGCGGCGGCATTTGGGACGAAGCGGGCGGCGCGGCGGTACATAGGACGAGCGCGAATCGTTCAGGTGGTGCTGCTTGTGACAGCGTTCACGCTGGTTTTTTATCGAAAGATTCCGCTAGGCGCGCTTGACACGCGTTTCATTCCGCGATTGCCGGCGGTGGCGGTAACTGGCGCGGCGTTCACGTTTGCCGGGCTGCTGATGGCGCTGTGGGCGCGCTTTTTTCTGGGACGGAACTGGAGCGGCGAGATCACGGTGAAGCAAGATCACCAACTGGTTCGAACCGGGCCGTACGCGATCGTACGTCATCCTATTTATTCGGGCTTTTTGCTTGCGCTGCTCGGGACTGCGCTTGTTTTCGGGCAGGTGCGCTGCTTTGTAGGCTTGGGGTTGGCCGCGGTCGGCTGGCGGCTGAAATCGCTGGTCGAGGAGCAATATATGACGGAGCAATTCGGCGCAGAATATATGAGCTATCGGCAGCAGGTGAAGGCGCTGGTTCCCTTTATTTGGTAGCGGGACGAGGACGTCCGGCGCGGACCCGGAGGTCCGCCCACAATGTGAAAGAGATAGACTATGTTTCACGGGCGGACGTTGAGTTTCCCCAGATTGCGACGAAATCAGGAGAGTCCACGTGAAAAAGACAGGAATTATCCCTAAAAGCGGCCTCGGCGCGGCTTTGCTTCTGACATTTCTATTCGGGCTACCATCGCGGGGTGCGGAACCGGAATCCAGGCGGATGGTTTTTGCCCATTATCTGCTTACCAACCAGGATTACCAAGACAACAGCACCGCGGAGGCCAAGGTTCGGGCGTACATGAAAGAGATTCAGCAGGCGCAAGCGATCGGCATCGACGGTTTCGCGCTGAACGTGGGGAGCTGGCTGAGCTCCGGCGATGGCGCCGAGTATTACATCGCATATTCTTCGCAGATGTTTGAAGCGGCGGCGCGGCTGCATAGCGGATTTAAGCTCATGTTCTCCGCGGATTTTTGTTGCGGCAACCAGGCGAGCGACGCCGAAGACATGATGCGCCGCTTCGTCAACTACCCACGGTTCGCCGACGTTTATTTCCGGCACGACGGCAAATACGTACTGACGACGTTCGCCGGCGATGCGCTCGGCGAGCCGGCATGGCAGACGATCAAATCGGACCTGGCAACTGGCGCGAACCCTTCGACGGGAACGGTTGGACCTACGTTTGCTCCGACGACGATTGCCGTAGCGGGTAAGCCGAGCAATGCTCCGCTTCAGATTTTCTTCGTTCCGGCTTTCTTTGGCGCCTTTGGGGGAGAGCTTCCGACTCAATCCGAGATACAAAGCGGATTCAACACCTGGAAGCCGGTGGTGGACGGACTGTTCTACTGGGGCATCGCGGGCGTGCCGGGTTCGGGCGGACCGCTCGACCAGATTCCGAGCAGCGAAGCGTACGCGAACGTTCTGCATAGCGCGGATAAGCTCTATATGGCCCCGATTGCCTTCCAGTTCTGGGGCGCCGACGCGGCTCGCTATTTCGAGTACAGCGGATACCAGGGTATGCGGGACATGTGGATGAACGCGATCAACGTCACTCATCCGCAATGGGTTGAGATCATCACCTGGAACGACTTCATCGAAGGTACATATGTCAGCCCGATCGACGATCCGAATAATTATCCGTTCGCGAATTTCCTGGTGGAAAGCGGATTGCCTACACAGCCGGGTCCGTTGCGATACTTCCATAGCCATGTGGGAGCCTGGGCGCTGTTGCCGTATTTTATCGAGTGGTACAAGAACGGCCGTCAGCCCGACATCCGCAAGAACTCCGTGTTCTGGGCATATCGCACGCAATCAGTCAACGATAACGCAGCCAGTGGCATTCCGGCCCTGGGAACACTGAACGGGCCGATTGCGGACAAGATTTACGTGACGGCGAACGTTGCTCAGCCGGGGACGCTTACTGTCACGTCCGGTACGCTCGCAGCCAGCTTCGATCTAACGCCCGGCAGCACGGACGTGCAGGCGCCATTCATGGATGGCGATCCTCCCGTCTTCAACTTCACGCCGAACGATAAGAATTGCGCTGCTTTGATTGGCAGCGGCAGGGATCCGATCGGAATTTATACTTACACCCCGGCGGGAGGACCCGCTATTCAGTACAACGACGAATACTATTCGACCGGCTTTTTGGCGGGCGGTTGCGGAGAGTCCGGCAAGCCGTGGCGGAGAGACGGCTTCTGAGCTAAGTCGAGACCGAGCTCCGGGGCGCCCGATTTTCAGCGGGCGCCGGTTGACGCGCTTGCCCTGAACGAACGCTTATAGGGCGGGCGCAAAGGGCCATTCCCTCTTCAGCCGGGCGCGCCAGAGGTACGCGGCAATTCCAAAGACCACGAGCGCGAGGCCGCCGAGGATGTACACGCGTCCGCTCACCAGCAGAATGAAGATCCATCCCGCGAGCGCTACCAGCGCGGGAATCGGATAGAGCGGCATGCGGCGCATAGCGCTCACTAACCTCGACCTAAGGTTAGAATATATTCCCCTGGGATTCGTTCCGTTTTCCTGATATCGCTATCGCTTCAAGGATAGGATTGATATTGGGCAGATCTCTTGACCGGCTTTTCATTAAACGCTTAGCGCCACTCTTGAGTAACTCCTCATTGCCAGTGGCTGATTCCGGAGAGCCTTGATAGACAGCAGCGAATAGGGGAAGTCCCATGCTCAGGCAATCTCGCCCGGCTTCAATACTCCCACCTGTACTGCGTGCCTCGATCAGGATCATGGCCTGTGAAAGACCGCAGATCGTTTTATTCCGGTGCATGGCGTGCGAAACGCTCCAGGGGAGATTCGGCCCGAATTCACTAACGACCAAAGTCCGGCTATTGTCCCACACGTCACGGATATCCTTCTTAACACGGAAGCGCAGTATTCCTTCAGCGAGGACCACAGTCGTCGTACCGCCTGCTGCGAGGGCAGCCCTGTGTGCATTCATGTCAACCCCAGCCGCGAAGCCGGACACGATGTTAATATTTTCCTTCGCGAGAAGATTTGCTGAATCGCGGGCTGTTGCCACGCCTTTTTCACTGGCTTCGCGTGAGCCGCAAAACCCAACGGATATGCTGTTGAGCAGTTCGAGATTGCCTAGGCAAAGCAATAGGACGGGAGCAGATTCGCCAAGTGCATTTCGTAGAGCGGCGGGGTATTGAGCATCAATGAGAGAGATTGCCCGGACGTTGCGTTTCAGCAGGTCCTCCCACCAGCGCTTCGTGCGATCACGTGATTCCGGAAGTGCAGCTATCTGAGAGGGCGTCAGTATGCCGTTGATGAAGCAGCCTTCCGTGATAGGAAGGTTCGGAGTTTCGCGCCAGCGTTTCAAGAGCTTGCGAACCCGACTAGGTCCAACGCCGGGCGCATCGAGCAGCGACATCAAATCAAACGCATGAGCTGCCATTTAGTTATGTTTTCCCACCAATATTGTCGTCGTTGCGGCAGGTCTTCTCACAAGCGAGGCCAAACACTTTGCTGGCACCGGCCTCAAGCAGTAGAAGGCTGCCATAATTCATGCTCACGCCAGACTGATAGAGATCATCCAAAAGCAAAACTCTTCGACGCTCGAACAAGCTTTCCTCGATGGTTATCGTTCCAAGGAGTGTATCAAGTTTTTCGTCTAAAGAAATCCCCTTAATGGGGTTTCTCGCCCTGCCGGTGATGTGCGCACTGAGGTCTTCGCGCCCCCACTTCTTAGCGATCTTTCCTGCTAGATAGCGGGGCAGGTTGAACGCTTTGCTTGGATCGGACGGAGGCATCGCAACAATCGTGTCTGCTGACTCGTAACAGGTCATCGTGTTGAGGAAATCCACACACCGCTCGACGAGCTCGTCGGCGGCTTTCTTGGTCTGCGTGGTCGCCGAGGCCCTACCATATGGTTTCGCCTCAGCGCGTAAAGCACCGATTTCGGTTTGGGGCTTCTTCGGGCTTCCACCTTTGCGGTCGTAATCAAGCGCGAATGAGATTGCAAGGAAGTCCTTCATCGCGACGGGATCGCTGACTTTCTCAACCCAATCCACCGCCACTTGTGGCGCTTTCTCGTCCGCTTCCGTACCGTTGAGAAAAATTATAAGTCGGCCGCCACTTGCGTCGTGACAATAGGCGTTCAACGACTCGCACATTGTCAGAAATGCGTTTTTGTAGGTATTCGCGAACGGCAGGATAATCCGCCAGTTCTCTTTGATTTGCTTCGGGGCGTATAGCGTATCTTTCCACTCCGTTCGCAACTGCCTCCGTCCCACGTCCATCGCTCGAATGTCGTCTTCGGTGAACTCCGCCTGATAAGGCGCCGATCTGGATTCGCTGGACGACATTGGAGCAACAGCCTCCCCTGCCTAGATTATACTTCCGCATATTCGTTCTTTGTTCGCCATCTAAGTTAGGGAGATGTTCAGTCCGAACAAGAAGTCGGCTTCTGAGAAATTGAAAGGCCGTTCCCGGAGCCACCAATTTCGATGTCTCACGTTATTGCACGGGGCGCGAAGGGCCATTCCCTCTTCAGCCGGGCGCGCCAGAGATACGCGGCGATTCCAAAGACCACCAGCGCGAGGCCGCTGAGGATGTAGACGCGCCCGCTCTCCAGCAGAATGAAGATCCATCCCGCGAGCGCGACCAGCGCGGGAATCGGATAGAACGGCATGCGGAAGGGTAGAGCGATATTCCTTCGCAAGCGGCGAATCAGAATGACGGCGATGCATTGCGCCGCGAACTGCGTGACGATCTGGATTACGATCAACCCCGTGATCAAGGCTTCCAAGCTCAGGAAACAAACCGCCGCGGAAACAACGCCCATGTAGATCACCGAGAACGAAGGGAAGTGGCGCGTCGGGTGCACGCGCGCAAAGGCGGAGAAGAAACGACCTTCGGCAGCAGCCGCATAGGGGACGCGCGTATAGCCCAGCAGGACGCAGAACACGGAGGCGAACGCGACCCACAGGATAAGCGCGGTCATTGCATTCGCCGCTTTCACGCCATACAGCCGTTCCATGAATAGCGATACGATGGCATCCGACTTGATCGCCTCTTGCCAGGGCACGACTCCGATGATGGAGAGACTCATGGCGAAGTAGAGCACAGCCAGGATGCAGATGGAGAGCAGCACGGCGCGCGGGATGGTGACGGTCGGATTCTTGATCTCGCCACCGATCAGGCAGACCGTAAAATAGCCGCTGTAGTCGTACATGCTGAGCAGCGTGGCCGCGCCCAACCCTAGGAAGAAGCCAGGTGACAGGGTGAAGGCGCCGGGCGGGAAGCTGAAGGCGCGCGCCGGGTCGAAGTGCCAGATGCCGCCCCAGATGATGATGCCCATTGCGAGGATGAGGCCGACCCAGAGGATGGTTGAAATTTTTCCGATCGAGCGGATATCGCGATAGAGCAGAAAGGTGGTGAGCGCGCAGACCGCGACGGCCATAATCTTCAGTTCGGGGCCGGTCAGCCACGGGAGCAGGTAGCGCGCATATTGCCCAAAGCCGACTGCGCCGGAGGCGGCCGTGAGCGGCGCCGCCAACATGACTTGCCACAGGAACAAGAAGCCCATCAGCCGGCCGAGTGAATTCGGCCCGAAAGCTTGCTGGAGGTATTCGTAAGAGCCGCCCGAGCCCGGCATGGCGGCGCCCAACTCCGCCCACACCAAGCCGTCGCAAAGCGAGATCACCGCGCCCAAAATCCAACCGAGCAGCGCTTGCGGGCCGTGCATGGCCGCGAGAATAAGAGGGATGGTGAGAAACGGCCCGACGCCGACCATCTGCAGCATGTTGGCTGCGAGGGCCGGGAACAGGCCCATGCCGCGCGTGAGACCGGGATTGGTTTGCGTGCCTGGCGCGGTGGTCACTTCAGGGGCCGCACTGCAACTTCCTTGAAGAAAACGATGTCGTTGTCGCTGTGATTCTGCAGACCGATGTAGCCGTATTGCGGGCGCTCCCCGCGCTCCGGTTCAAAGTCCAGCTTCTTCGGAGGAACCGGCTGGCCCTCGGTGTAGTCGGTGACCTTGACGCCGTTCACGGTGACAATGGTGCGCAAGCCGTCGAGGGTGATGTCCATGGTGTTCCACTGGGGGCCCGGTTTTCCAGGGCGGGCGAGCGGCTTGGTCAACGAATAGAGAGTACCGGTGACGTGATATTCGTCTTCGCCTGGGGCGACGTTATCGATCTGCACTTCGTAGCCGTAGTTCACCGGCATCCAAGGCTCGGTGGGAGCCACAGGTATGCGCACGAAGACTCCGGAGTTGTCGTTCTGATCGCGCATCTTGTAAACCACGCGAATCACGCAGTCGCCGAGCTTGGCCCCCGTCCAATAGAGCAAACCCATGCCACCGTGAGTTTGGATCAAGCCGTTCTCAACCGTCATGCCGCCGGGGCCGACGTGCTTCCACCCGTTCAGGTCTTTCCCGTCGAACAACTGCTTCCATTCGGTGTCGCGGGCGTTGGCCGGCGAGATGACTGCGATCAGCAGCGCGAGCCACGCGTATCTCCTCATAAAGTCTCCCTGTGAGGATTGTAGCTGGGAGGCAACATCTTCAGCCATTTCGCTGTCTCAGGGGTGTAGAGATGAACCTTTTACCACGGGACGGAAGATTCTTCGAGCTATTTCATCAGCACATGCGCATCCTATGCCAGTCGTCGGAACTGCTGGTCTCCGGCTTGAAATCGGGGTATAGCGGCATGTGCCGAATCTCTAAGCAGATGGAAGCGCTGGAGCGAAGCGGGGACGAGATCATCCACCAGATTTTTCGTACTCTGCAAACTACCTTCATCACGCCTTTCGACCCGGAAGACATCCAGAGGCTTGCGACCACGCTCGATAATATTCTGGATTCTGTGGAAGACGCGACATTCCGGATCTCGTGCTATCGCGTGGACCCGATTCCAGAAGCTGCCGTCCAGCTCGGCCTGATGATCAATGATTCCACTAAAGCTCTAGCGCGAGCGCTGAAATCTCTGGAAGCGCGCGAACCTGTCTGGGACGATTGCATCGAGGTGAATCGCCTGGAAAACGAAGCCGACGCTGTGGAGCGCACTGTGCTCAGCGAGCTTTTTACGAACGGAACGGACCCGATCACTCTGATCAAGCTGAAGGAAGTTTACGAAATCCTGGAACAGACGACGGATTCGTGCGAGGACGTGGCCGATGTCATTCAGAATGTCGCGGTAAAGAACAGTTGAACGCATGTCCGTGCTGGGACTGGTGGTTGTCATTATTTGCATCGCGCTGATCTTCGATTTTGTCAACGGCTTTCATGATGCGGCGAATTCGGTGGCTACGGTGGTCGCAACGCGCGTGTTGGGACCCGTGCAAGCGGTCGGCATGGCGGCGGTCTTCAATTTTCTCGCAGCTTTCTTTCTGGGCACCGGTGTCGCGTCCACGGTGGGCAAAGGTTTCGTCAACACCGACATCGTTACGCCGTACGTACTATTGGCGGGTCTTATCGGAGCGGTGATTTGGAACGTGCTGACGTGGTATGCCGGCCTGCCGATCAGCTCGTCGCATGCTTTGATCGGCGGGTATGCGGGGGCGGCAGTCGCGAAGGCGGGCATCGGCGGTCTGATTGTTGGCAAGTGGCCGAGCACGCTGGCGTTTATTGTGGTGGCGCCGCTCATCGGCCTCGTTCTGGGCTATTCACTGATGGTGGCAGTGTACTGGGTCTTTCGAAAGTATTCGCCAGCCCGGCTGGACCGGTTCTTTCGCCATGCTCAGATCCTCTCCGCTTCCTTGCTAAGCTGCGCGCACGGAACGAACGATGCTCAGAAAACGATGGGCATCATCACGGCCGTGCTGGTGAGCGGAGGGTTCCAGCACACCTTTCATGTGCCGGACTGGGTGATCCTGGCGTCCGCCGCCGCGATGGGCTTAGGGACGTTGAGCGGCGGTTGGCGAGTGGTGCGCACCATGGGGACCAGGCTGACTCGGCTGAAGCCGAGAAGTGGATTCTGCGCGGAGACGGGCGCCGCGATTTCCATTCTTTTCGCAACCGGGATGGGATTGCCGGTCTCCACGACTCATGTGGTCGCGGGCGCGATTGCAGGCGTTGGTTCCATTCAGCGGGTTCGGGCCGTGCGCTGGAATGTCGCGGGCAATATCGTGATCGCTTGGGTGCTGACCATTCCAGCGGCGGCGCTGGTCGCGGCCATCACATTTCTCGTGATCCGCGTCTTGGAGCCGGGCGCTTGATTAGAAAGTGAATCGCAACTGCATATCGATGCGGCGCTGGTTACTGGCAGTGGCTTCCGCGCCGTAGCCGCCGGTGATGCCGGTGGATTCGAGGAAGTACGGCGAGGTGAGCGCGCCGTTGGGCGTGTTGAGATTTTCGTGGTTGATGATGTTGCGGGCGTTTACTGAGAAAGTCAGGTTGTAGCGGTGTTCGGACTCACCGCCGCCGAAGCCGCGTGGGCCGCCGCCGCCAAAGCCGCCGAAACCACCTCCCCGGGGGCCACCGCCGCCGGTACCGGAGCGGGCGCCTCCGGATGGGCCTTCAAACTTGGTGGTGCCGAATCCCCAGGTTTTACTGACGCGCAGATTCAAACCAACAAATCCCGGGCCGGTGCCGGCGTTGCGTTCGATCATGTCGGACGTCCCGGGCACGGGTACCAGGATATTGGGATCTAAATTGCCATAGGGCACGCCGTAGATAAACTGCGTTGGCGTTCCGGCCACGGTTGGACGCGCGGTGGGCGCGATTTGGCCTTGCAGAAAAAGATCGGTGCCGGTGGTGATGTTAAACGGAGTGCCGCTGTGCGCAACCAGAAACGGAGAGAACCGAAAGCCCCAGCGAGCGGCGATGGAACCACCGACGAACAGATTGTTTTCGATGTCGAGCGACGAGCGGCCCCAGTCGGCCGCGAAATCATACGGGTCCGCCGGCAAGGTATTAATGCCGTCCGTGTCGCTATGTGCGTTGTTATAACTGTAGCGGCTGAATAAAGTGAGCCAACGTCCGACTGTAGAGTTGACGTTGACCAGCACCATGGTCTGTTTGAAGATACCGTCGGATTGGAAATCGTAGATATCCCCCACGGCATTGCCATACGGCCTACAGCAGACGACATTCGAGTTAACACTTCCACTGCTTCCGCCGACGACTTCAGAAGCGCCGGGCGGAGCTTGGCCCGGAATCGGATACGGGGCATTGATATCCACGGTTCGCAGTTCGTGTGTTCCCCGAGAATTGAGGAAATTTACCGAGAGCGTGGTGTGACTCAGGAGCTGCCGCTCGACTCCGATCGCGGTTTGCATCAACTGCGGAGCGCGCAGTCGACCATCGATCTCATAATGTTGCGCGACGGAGGTAGCGCTGGCCAGATCTGCGAGCGGTATGGGGCTGGAGAATGCCGCATTGTAAATGGACGGGTTATCGAGCGTGTAGGTGGTCTGGTCATTGGTGTTCAAGCCATAGCGATAGGCGGTCAAGACGTTGGTAATGGCGAAACGGTCATAGAAAATACCCCAGCCGCCGCGAATGACAGTTTTGGGGCGGCTGTTTGGCCCGCCACCGCCAGGCGACCACGCGAAGCCGACGCGCGGAGCCCAATCCGCGTGGTTCGGTATGTCGTTTTGCGCTTCGAAACGCAGGCCGAAGCTGAGCGTCAGGTTGCGCATCGCCCGCCAGTCGTCCTGGGCGAAGGGGCCGTAATCGATCTGACCCAGACCCATGTAGGGGTTCCCCGCATTCACGGTGTATTTCGAGGGGCCGTAATGGAACGTATCAGTAACTTGCGTGCTACTATAGCCGGCATTCAAAAGCTGTAAAGTCGTCAGGTATTGCTGAATAGAAGTAAGCTCGGCGGTTGCGCCGGTAGGTTGAAGATTCGCGCCAAGGACAGGAAAAGATCCGCCCAGAAACGAATATTCTCCGTTGAAGTCCTGAGGAGTTGAATCGTAGAGCGCAGTGGCTCTGACTCGCATGCCGAGTTTTATGGTGTGGGCGCCGGCAGTAACGGTCGTGTAATTCTGAAGCTCGAAATAATTTTCCAGATCGTAGCTGCTGGGATATTGCGGCGAGCTGTAACCAGAACCGCCGGCCACAAAGGACTGCGAAACGTCAATGGTGGGCGTATCGCTCTGGCTCTTAGTGGTTTCGTAGGTATGGTCGAATTCGAAATGCGTCTCGTTCACGACGTGAGTGCTCAAAACGGCGGTTTCCACCACCTGGGCGGTCTGTTCATTGGTGGATTGCGTGTAGCCGTAACTCGGAAGATTCAAGTTGCCGATGGTGAGGTTAGGCAAGTCAAATGCGCCTATGCCGGTGAGTAAGTGATCGTTCTCGAGATAGGCGTAACGAAAGCTGAGCGTGTTGTTCGCACCAAGCTGGTAATCTACGCGCGGACTGACGGTAGTTCGGCGCTGCGGGGTCGGGAAATAGTTCTGGTAAGAGATATGGCCGAAGGTATCGGTGGGAACGGTGGCGGTGATGATGCCGTTGTCGTCGATGTTACGGCGCTCGACATCTAGAAAAAAACTGGCGTGCCTGCCGAGCGGGCCGCTGAGATTGCCACCGAATAGCTGGGTGCGGAACGGCGGATTCACTTTCAAGAAAGGATTTCGCGAATTCCAGATGCCGTCGCTGATGTCGTAGTAACTCTGGCCGTGGAACTTATCGGAGCCCGGCTTGGTGAAGATCTGGATGCGGCCGTAGCCGAGCTTATCGAACTCGGCCGAGAACGGGTTGGAGTTGATGCGGATCTCGCGAATGGATGCTTTGGGCGGAAGGCGGCCACCGGTGAAACCATCGATAAAGATCTGATTGCCGCCCGGGCCGGCGGAGGGTCCGGCGAGCGCTTCGAGATCGGCTTCGAGATCGTCGGGATCGTCAGGCAATGCGTCGAGATCCTCCTGGCGCAAGACCAAGGCGGTTGCATTATTGGAAGGTTCGGTACTGACCGTATTCGCGGAGCTGGTGTCGGAGACGGTGACTTCCTGCCGTTGCGTCTGAACGGTCATGACGATGTCGGCGGTAGCGCCTTGCGCGGCACTGAGAGTTACAGACTTGGCGCCTTCCTGTTGCAGTCCGGCGTAAGTGGCGGAGACTGTGTAGGTGCCGGAAGGCACGGACTTGAATGTGTAATTGCCGACCGCGCTCGAATTAGTCGTCTGAATGGTGCCGTTCTGATTCGCCAGCGTGACCACCGCGCCTGGGATCACTCCGCCGGTGTCATCCTTGACGTTGCCGCGTATGACGCCGGGAGGGGTTGGTCTAGCGCTGGGCCGTCCCGTAGGCGGCTGGGTTGAGCCTTGCGCATGAAGAATTCCCGTGAAGACCAGGGTTGCCAATAGTACAAGTAGAGTTTTGTAGTTCATTTCGTTTCTGGCACGCTCTACTGCTGAGCTGGGACCTGCATATCCAAGCTCCAATCGCCGAGGGCGCGGCCTTGTTGCGGCGGAGCAGATTGGAAGATTGGTTCCACGCCGGCAATGATGCTGGAGGCGAGCAGATGCGATTTGTCCGTGCCCTGCGCCACTCCGGAGACTACGACCGCATCGCCCGTTTTGAGATCGGATGTCGCGATTACGGGTGCACGTTCGAGCACTCGGGAGAGATCGCCGGTTCCAGACCGCATGGAAGTACCGGGTGCTGCATTGCCGCCGGGGCCCCGGTTGCCACCGGCCGTTTGGTGGTCAGCCGCTGCTTGATTGCTACTTGGGCCCGCGGCTTGCCCACTTGGGCCCGCGGCTTCGCCGGCCTTCGCTCCATACGGCGGAGCGCCGCCTGCATGGCCTGCGTTTTCGGAAGCGGCGTTGCCTGAGGCGGCTTTGAAATCCGGGTTCAGGCGCCGCGCCAGGCCCATGGCCATGATGGGCGGGAGTTTTCGAATGACGGAATCCTCCGTTAGATTTACTTGAACCGGCTGCTTGGTTTGCAGATCCTTGATGGTGATCTGGCGGCCATCGGGAGCAATCGCGGTGACCGTACCGGCGAGGGTGCGAAACGCACCTGAGTAGATTTTTTGGGCGGCGATCGAGGCGCCGTCGTCGCTCCGCTGGCCGATGATGCGCACTTGATCCCCCGGTTGAATGTCAGCCAATTGCGAAGGGGCGGGAGTTTTCGGATTTTCCGCGGAGTAGCGTGTCAGGTCAGTGGATTTCGACACGGACACGGTTACCGGCTTGGGGCCTTCCGCCGTTCGAGCGGTGATATTGAGCTTCTGACCCGTGGGGTCAACCGAGTTTACAATTCCGGCCGTGCTATGCTGCCAGGCCGCCGCCTGCTGCTGATGCGCTTGATCGAGGTCGCGCGCGGACATGAGGACGACGCTGCGGGCGGCGATCGCGTTGGGCGAGGCCGAATTGGAAGTGTCGGGTTTGGCGCCACGCACATCGACCCGATCTCCTGGTTGCAGATCGTCTGCGGCGATTCGGGTGGCGCTCTTCAAGTCTTTCGCGCCCGGCGGCACCTTGAGCAGCGTTCTGGTGTTTTCGAGAAGCACCTGGTATTCAGTTCCGGTTTTGTCTTCTTTTACGGTGACGGTATGGGAGGAAGGGTCGACAGAGGCGACCGTGCCCAGGACGTGTTCGGTGGGTTTGGAGGTGGAGGCGGGTTCCTGAGCGCGCAAGGGCGCGCCAAGCATTGCCAGACAGGCGCAAATTGAGAAAAATTTGAGCATGATGGGAAAGTACCCGCTCAGTTTGAGCTTTAGACGGACTGAACAGTTACTGAGTAGAGGGCGAAAATGGCCCCAGCCAAGTTACCAGTAGGAAGGACAGGAGGAGAGGGAAGGCTACTGAAGGGCTACAGACGCCTGGGCGCACGAGCGGATAGAGAGCTTTCTCCGCGGCGCCCAGGTGACGTGCATGAGCTGGTTAAGCGGCATTGACAAGAAGGTCTTCAAACGAGTCGTTACCCTCCTCGTGATTACGATCGGCCTGCTCCTGGCATTGGATACAAAAAGGAGCCCAGGGCACCGCGTTCAAACGCTTCGGACTGATCTCCTCTTCACAGTGGAGGCAGACGCCGAACGAGCCGTCATCGATGCGACGAAGAGCCGACCGGACATTGCGAAGCAGGTTCGATTCGCGGTCCAAGTTTCGAATTGCAAGTTCGCGTTCGGCGGCATGCTGCACTTCATCGAGGGCATCTGCGCTCTTCTCAATAGTGATGGCGTCGCGGTTGCGAACGATCTGCTCGAGCTCGTCCTGCTTATTTTCCAGGATCTTTTTGAATTTGTTTAGTTCGGTCTTCGTCATTTCTTATCTCCTTCTTATCGACTAGCATTGCCCACTCATAAAACAATTCGAAGCTGCCAAGTCTCCTGCTTAGACGCAGTGCTTCTCAAAAAGGTTCACCCGTAAAGGGTTCACCAACGTTATCACAGTTTTTCGCGCTCTGGAAGCCCGCAGGTATCTACTAGCCCTATGAGCAAGCCGCGAAGAAGCTATCGCGCCATCACGTGAGCCGCAGGTCCCTATCGAGGCTCCTGTGGCCAGCGTGTCCATACCGACTAGCTGACGCTTTTCGGATCTCCGAATCATACCACAGCCCCTGAGCAATTCATGCACCAATTCTTTTCCTATCGCAAGGGCGAACGGGCGACACCGGCGCCATGCGGTACGCTGCGAGCTTCAGCGAACGCCGCTGCACATCGAATCTATCGGCTGATGTGTCTCAAAGCCTTATCGCGCAAGCACATTCCGCTTGCAGATCTACGGCTCCGCTCCAGCGACGTAGGCGGATGCGGTGCTTCCGATGAGCGGGCGAACTGCGCACAGCGTGTTTTTCCGCACATCGATCAGATTTCTCAAGTTTCCGTTCCAGAACTCTCTGATGAGTTTAGGTACGGCGAGCAAGAAGATTCTCTCAAACTACCTGGAAAGAAAGTAAGACTCAAGGTAAAGTCGAGCCCCGGTAAAATCACGGGCGCGATGAGTACTCCAACTCAGAGTACCGATGAAGCTTCGTTGAGAGTGCGAAGCGGTTGCGCGCGCGCGGCGGAGCGGCCGAAGTTACGCGTCAGAGAGTGATTTGTCCGCGTAGAAAAAGGGCCGCGTGCCCTGCAATTTCGACCCGGTCTCCGAAAAGTTTGCAGAGCAGTTCGCCACCGCGCGGCGAGATCTGGCGCGCGCGAAAGCTGGTCTTGCCGAGTTCCTTGGCCCAGTAAGGAATCAAGGTGCAATGCGCGGAACCGGTGACCGGATCCTCGGGAATGCCCTTGGCGGGCGCAAAGAAGCGGGAGACGAAATCGCAATCGTCTCCGGGCGCGGTGGCGATAAATGCGAAGCGGTCGATTTTCTTGAGGGCTTCCATATCCGGCGCGAGCCGCCGCACGTCTGCTTCGGATGGATAGCGAATCAAGTAGTCGCGGGCGGCCAGGATTTCGGTGGGAGCGCCTCCGATAGCGGGCACCAAGCGAGGGTCGGCGTCAATCGGCTGAGGAGGCCGCGATGGGAAATTCATTGCCAATAAATGGCCGTCTCGCGTGACTGCCAGTTCGCCGGACTTGGTCTCAAACCGGACGGTGTCGCCGGGCTCTTTCAGCTCGTAGAAAAGCACATAGGCGGAGGCGAGTGTGGCGTGCCCGCACAGATCTACTTCGCAGGCCGGCGTAAACCATCGCAGATGGAAACGCCCATTGTGGCGAACGAAGTAGGCTGTTTCCGCCAGGTTGTTCTCGGCGGCGATGGCTTGCAAGGTTTCGTCCGGGAGCCACTCGTGGAGGGGGCAGATGGCAGCCGGATTACCTGAAAACACGCTGCTTGAGAAAGCGTCAACCTGAAAGATAGGCAGTTCCACGAGTGAAGAGATGATGCCTGGAGCTTAATTGATGCGAACGCGGTGTTTTTCTTTCAGGACCAGCTCATCGAAAATGGCGAGGACACGCTTGCGGTAGGAATACATGCGGCGCAGGGAGTCCCGGAAGCTCTCTTCGTAGCGCGCGGGTTGGAGCCACTTATTGAGCAGGGGCCTAGGCACATCAATGTCCCGCCGCAAGTCATCTGCCGAGTGGCCGCGCAGAAAGAGACCGTAGAAGATGGCCGCTTCGCGCTGGGGCGCGAGCGGATCGAGTTCTTCGCGGCCAATCATAACTTCGCACTTCTCCGTATCGTACTACCGCACGGCGGACTTTAGGGGCTCCTTAAGTCATCAGTCTAACAACGCTGTCAAGTCTCTCAACGAAAAGTCGCCGAACCGCTACTCTACGTGCCGGAGGGCGGCATCAAGTACCCAGTTATAAGGCAGTTCCCCAGGTTTCGGCAAGCTATTTCTGCATTCCTGTGGCACTTTTGAAGGGTTGAGCCGGCGCGCTGGATCTTGGCCGGCGCTGCTGGTGGTGGCAGTGGCCGCTTACGGCCAGGCAGAGGTTTGACTGGGCGTACTGGTACGAAAACCGGGTTCAGCGTTGGAGAATGGAAGTGGCATCGCTACCGCAGGGGGATCTGGATTCCGGCCTGCTTTACTGCACGACGGGCTGTCGCGTGGCTTTGAAACTGCCGGAGTATTCCTGGAACCCCCAGGTTCCCGTCAGCGTCTTGCCTTTCAGTTCGCCTTTGATCTTCAGCGTACCGGGACCAGCTTCATCTGAGTTATAGGGAAATGCGAGATCGAGCTTGCCGCCGCTGAACGTGCCTTTTACGTCGGCGTCGCCCCATTTGCCCGTGACCTGTTCGCCTTCCTGTTGAAAATTCGGGTCGGCAGTTCTATCACCACCCTCCGTCTGAAGGACAAAATGCCACTTACCCGCGATCGGCGGTGCTTGAGCTCGGCCCACGGATGGATTGATGGTGAAGCATACAGCTACCGCTAGCAACGCCAGTAACCGCTTCGTAGCTACATTCATACTGGGCGTTGTATCACAACCCTTTTCGCGAGCGTGAATGCGGGTGCGCGCCGGCGCGAGTAATTACAAAGTGTTTACTTACCCATCACACTTTCCATCAACCAATGCCACACCCTGAAACAGTGCGCAGGCGATGCGCAAATCAAGGAGGCATATGAAGAACCGTACGGAGGTTGCTAAGAACCGCCGCTCATTTCTGCGAGGCACTCTCGCAACGGGGGCGGCTATCGCTGGGGCGACAGCCCTGAGTGAACATAAGCTGTTCGCGCAGAACTCAGCGTCGCTCAACGAAGGCGACGTTGCAATCCTCAAGTTCGTGGCTGCCGCAGAGCTAATCGAGACCGATCTGTGGCAGCAATATGCCGAGCTCGGGGGATTTACCAACGAGACTCAGAATCCGTACCAGCTTGCGTTTCAAAATCTGGATTCCGATGGCTCGCAATACATCACAAGTAACACCTTGGACGAACAGAGCCACGCGGAGTTTCTGAACGCGTACTTAATCTCAAAGGGCGAGGAGCCGGTGGATCTAGATCGCTTCCGCACTTTGCCGAGCAGTACCGCGGACGGGGCGCAGCAAATAGGACGGCTGACCAACCTGACGCAGCTCAAGATTGACACGAGCTGGTATACGCGCTATCGCAGCACAACGAACCCCGATTTCGGCGCCACCTTCGCGCAAGCACTCCCGCAGCTATTTGCCGGGCGCTTTACCGCGATTCCCAGAACCAATGCCGATTTAAGCCCGGCGAACCACATTCAAGCGATCGCCAACACGGCGGCATTTCATTTCGCGTCGATCGAGCAGGGCGGGTCTAGCCTCTACCCCACGCTCGGCCAGAAAGTGACGAGTTTGGAAGTATTGAAAATCATGTTCAGCATTGGCGGAGACGAGGTAGCGCACTTCCTGGAGTGGATGGATTTCTCGGGCAACGCGGTGCAGCCGCCCGTGGCTCCCGTCACCGACCCGGATACGGGATTGAAGTTTCCGAATTTCAATGCCAAACCGAACCCGCTGCTGCAAACAAACCTGATTTTTCCCGTTCCATGCGAGTTCATCAGCCCCAATTTGCCGCGCTGCGCAGTCATTCGCCCAACCAGCCCGGGACAAATAGACGCATTGGGCGCCGCCAACTTCTTGATTAACTCGGGACTCTTCATCGGCCAGCCGAACGAGTTCAATAAACTTTTGCTCACTATGGCAAATGAAGCCGATGCGGCCAAACGGGAGAGTTAAAGCCTACCGGGGGTTGTCTTGAGTAAGTTTGGTCGGGGGAATTGCGTATGCACTTCCCCCGTTGCAGATATGCGGTCTGTTAGAGATACGTATCTGTTATAGATACGTATCTATGGATCACTTTCTGCGCGATGCGCTAACCGAAGCAAGACAAGGGCTTTCGGAAGGCGGCATTCCGATAGGGTCGGTGCTGGTGCTCGATGGGCGAATCGCCGGCCGGGGCCATAATCGGCGTATCCAAAACCAGAGCGCGGTATTGCACGCCGAAATCGATTGCCTGAACAACGCAGGGAGGCTGAAGGCCGCCGATTACCGCCGCGCGGTTCTTTACTCGACGTTGTCTCCGTGCGAGATGTGCAGCGGCGCCGTGCTGCTGTACAGAATTCCGGTTGTGATTGTGGGAGAAAACCGGAATTTTCAAGGGCCCGAGGATTATCTCCGCTCGCGGGGCGTGGACCTCAGAATTGTCAATGACGAGCAGTGTTTCGAGCTGCTTCGATCGTTTATAAGAGCGCATCCGGAAGATTGGAACGAAGATATCGGGGAGATAGAGGGCGCATAGATTACGCTGTAAGTTCTCATGCATCAAGCTCCGCGGATTGCCGTTGTGGGAAGCGCCAACGTCGACCTCACCACTTTCACGGATCGCTTCCCGCGCCCAGGAGAGACCATCTTCGCCCGCGAGTTCCATCTCGGGTTCGGGGGCAAGGGCGCGAATCAGGCTGTTGCGGCGCGCCTATGCGGCGCCGACGTTTCGATGGTCGCCCGCGTGGGCGACGATCTGTTCGGGCCGGCGACGGTCGAAAACTTCAGGTCGTTCGGCATCGACACCAGCCATATTCGGGTCACGAGAGCAGTTTCGAGTGGGGTGGCTCCTATCTTCGTCGACACAGCGGGCCAGAACCGGATCCTGGTGGTGAAAGGGGCGAATGACCGGCTCTCGGCGGACGATATCGATGCCGCTGCCGATGTACTTAGGGCAGCCGATTTCATCATTCTGCAGTTGGAGATCCCGCTCGAGACGGTTTATCACACGCTGCGATTTGCGCGAGAGCACAACATCCGAACTATCCTGAATCCCGCGCCGGGGCAGGCGCTCGATGCCGGCGAAATCGCGATGGCCGATTACCTGATTCCCAATGAAACGGAAGCCGAAGCGGTTACGGGAATTCCCGTGCAAAATATCGAGGACGCCCGCTCCAGCGCGCGCCGATTGCTCGGCAACGGGACTCGCCGGGTGATTATTACGCTAGGTGCGAATGGGGCGCTGTTCGCAGCAGGCGACGAGATGAATCACGTCGCCTCTTTTCCGGTGACGGCGGTCGATACCACGGGAGCCGGAGACGCGTTTATCGGCAGCCTGGCGTGCTTTCTGGCGAACGGCTTCGACGAGACGGAGGCGATTGCACGCGCCAACCTGTACGCCGCGCTCTCTACGCTGGCGGTTGGGACGCAGAAATCTTTCGTGAATCTTGAACGCTTCGAAGCGGAATGGGCTAAATCGCGCGAAGGACGCGCACCGGCAGGAAAATAACGGCCGAAACTAGGGATAGGGCGCCGTGCACCGCAATGCCCAGGAGCCGAAACGGCAGTAAGAGCAGCCACACGATGGGGTAGAGCAACAGCGCCGCCAGCGCGAGCGGCCAACAGAAGACGAACAGAATGCACCACAGCAGAAATGTCAGCATGAATCTCTTACCATTGGATACGTAAGACGTCTGGCAGGAGTTCCGCAATTTTCGAGAGCTTACGGGCCCTGCAGCTTGCGTTGCGCTTCGCGAAAAGGTGCGGTCTTGGGATTCTGAGCATTCCACTGCGGCGCTCGCGCGCTATTCGCGATATCGACCAGACCAAGCGCAACCATCCGGTCTACCCTCGCCATGTTGTCGTAGTCGACCTTCTGCCATTCGTCGCCGACCCCGTGATAGTCGGGATAATCGAAGGCGACGGTCAGGGTGTGGGCGGGGACTCCCTGCTCCGCCAGGCTCGCATTATCGCTGCGCGTGAAGTAGGCGTCGCTGGCGGTCTTGTCCATATACAGCTTGATGCCCGTTTTGCGGCCCGCGTTCTCCAGGAACCTGGTGACGTCGGAGTAGTCGTACCCAGTGAGGCTGGCGTTGTTCCTCTGCTGGCCGACTGTCGAATCTGTCCGGCCCACCTGCTCCAGATTTACGTCGGCCACGGTTTTTGCGACCGGAAAGATCGGATGGCTGCCGTAAAAGCTCGAACCCAACTCGCCGCGCTCTTCGCCGAAAAACGTCACGAATACGAGCGAGCGCTTTGGATGGGGATTAAGCTTCGCGAGCGCTTTCGCAATCTCGATGACCGACACTGTTCCGCTGCCGTCGTCGTTGGCTCCGTTGAAAATCCGGTCGCTGCTGTCCTGCTTAGCGTCGGGATTTGCCATGCGGCCGGCGGTGGCTTGCGTGCCGATATGGTCGTAGTGCGCGGTGAGCATGACGCAAGTAGTTTTCAGTGCCGCATCCGAACCTCGCAGTATGGCTACCACATTCTTGACCGTAACCTTTCGATCTTCGGGCGCCGAAAGATCGACAGACACGCTCCGCTGCTCACCATCCGCGACGGGTTTCTCGATCCACTTCTGCAACTCGTCAGTTGAAACCACCAACTCCGGCACGCGCGCCTGCGATGCCCGATCGGCAGGGATCAACGCAGGTTCGGGCGAAGGCGTGGGACCGGAAGCCACCACAATCTCGACCGCGGCGGTCGAAGAAGCGACCACGGCATCGAAGGCCCGCATCTTCGAATACGCGTCGTGCAATTTCTCGCGGGGTATCTTTCGGCGGTCGAGGGCGGGCACCACTACGGCCTTGCCGCTCAGATCAGCACCCTTGAGGAGATCCGGATCGGGGGAGCCGAACACCAGCGCGGGCGCATTGCTTATACTCGCGGCTTGATTCCCGGCTACGACGACAACTGCGTGAGCAGGAATCTTGAACGTTCGGCCGCCGGCCTGCGCCGTCATATCGGACTGAGCTTGACCCATACGCCTATCGATCATCTCGGCGGTTTGGAAATAATCCTTGTCCCCGCCCGGCTCCAATCCCGCGGCCCGGAATTGCGAGGCGATAAACTCGGCCGCCACGTCCAAGCCGGGAGACGGCGTATAACGGCCCTCTAAGGCGTCCGAGGCCAAAAAGGAAAGATCGCCGCGGAGATTCGCGGCAGTGATGGAGTTCAATGCGCGCTGCACGGCCGGCGGAATGGCCGGCGCCGGTACGCCGGGCCGAGCCGGAGCTTGCCCAAGAAGCGAATACGCTGCCAGGGCAGTAATTACGAGGCCAGAGATTTGCAACCGGCTCACGTTGCGTCGTAACCGACGAACTGCTCCAGCAGCACGTTGCCTTTGTAATTGATTTCCTGATGAATGCCGATGCTCGACGAGTAATAGGCGAAGGCGGTGGTCTCCTTTAGCTGCGTGAAGAATTTCTCAGGCTCGGTTTTGGGATCTTTTTCCTTCCCCGCCAACTTTTTCAGCATTTCTTGCTGCTGCTGCTGGCTGGCTTTGAGAAAGGGACACTGGCACGAGG
Organism: Bryobacteraceae bacterium; assembly: GCA_036269275.1. GTDB lineage: Bacteria > Acidobacteriota > Terriglobia > Bryobacterales > Bryobacteraceae > Bog-105. The sequence continues at coordinate 263,202 of DATASJ010000126.1, forward strand.
ACTGCGAAAGCTCGTTCATGGCAGACAGGCCTTTGCGCCAGGAGTCCTTGTCTTGCGCGAGGAAGGCTTCGGCCACCCTGCGGTCGATAAACGGCGCCACGCCTGCTTCGTGGGCGCCGGGAGAATGGTCGTCGGTGGGGATCATCAGATCGGTTAGCAAGTCGAGCAGCGCGAACTCGTCGCGGGTGAAAAACAGCGGAGCGCCCGGTTCCGCAGCCGGCAATTGCAGCGTGGTAAACGCCACCGCGGTGAACGCCTTGAACAGATCGCGCCGGTTCAAAATCGGGTCCATCAGATCTCCCCTTTCTTGAGTTGATCTGCAAGATAATCGCAAGACCTCCAACACAAGGCCATGATGGTCCAGGTGGGATTCTGGCAAGAAGCGTTCACAAAGGCGCTGCCATCCACCACAAAGAGGTTCTTGACATCGTGCGATTGCTCATACTGGTTCAGCACCGACGTTTTCGGGTCATCCCCCATGCGCGACGTGCCGAGTTCGTGGATGGACCAGCCCTCCGGCAGGACCTTGTCGCTCGAAGAGAGCACCTCGAAGCCGGCCGCCTCAAACATTTCGCGGCCCGTCACGGCCATATCCTGGGCCATCTTCATCTCGTTTTCGCCGAACTTGTAACTGAAGCGCAGCACCGGGACGCCCCAGATGTCTTTCAGCTCCGGATCAATGTCCACCGCGTTCTCGTAACGCGGCAGCACCTCGCCGAATCCGCCGATCTCGATGGTCGCGCCCGCGTAGTCGCGCACGTGCCGCTTGTACTCTTCGCCGAAGCCGGGGCTTGTGTAGGCGCTGCCGGGAATCATGCCGCAGCCGGCGCCCCCCTCGAATCCGTAGCCGCGAAGGAAGTCCGATTGCTTCGTGTTGACGTTCCGGAACCGCGGGATGTAGAACCCGCCAGGCCGGCCGTCGTCTAGCGTGCGCGGCTTGCCGACCAGTTCCTTCATGAGGCCCGCCACGGACGGACCCATCACGTGCTCGCAGAAGTTGTGCCCCACATGGCCGCTCGAGTTGCCGATACCATTGGGATACAGGGTCGATTTCGAGAGCAGCATCAGCCGGGCCGATTCCAGAGTAGATGCAGCGAGCAGCACGGTCTTAGCTTTCGCCTGATAGCTCTTGCGGGTCTCGCTATCGAGGAAGGAGACGCCGGTTGCCTTGCCGGTATCCTTGTCTACGGTCACCTCATAGACGGTTGAGTTCGGACGCAGAGTCAAGTTACCGGTGTCCATCGCCGGACGAATGAGACCCGTCGGCGAATCGAAGGCGGCGTGAATATCGCAGCCTCCCACATGGCGGTCGCAAGCGCCCCGCCCGTAGCAGCGGCTGCGGTACTTGTTGTGCTTTAAGCCATCTGTAGTCACGCCGGCACGGTAGGGCGTGAGCATGCGGTCCATGCCCTTCAGGGCCTCGCGCAGATGCAGCTCCGAATAAGTCAACTTGATCGGACGTTGATACTTCCCATCGGGCATCTGCGGCAAGCCTTCGGGATGTCCTGAAATGCCGAGATAGAGATCTACTTTGTCGTAGTAGGGCGACAGGTCGGCGTAGGAGATGGGCCAGTTTTCGCCATAGCCGTCATGATCTTTCGCCTTGAAGTCGTAATCGGAGAGACGCAGGGCCAAGCGGCCCCAGATAGTTGTCTTGCCGCCCACGACGCGCGCGCGCACCCACGCATAGCGCGTTCCCGAATACGGATTCTGCTTCTCATCCACCACCAGCGTTTTGCTGTAATCTGAAAAACCCCAGGCTTGGATATATGAGGTCACCTTCGAATACGGAGAGTTCTGCGCGTAGGGCGCCTTCCTGAAGGTGTACTCGTTATTGGTCAGCGCATGGTAATCGGGCGGCATGTCGCCGCGGCGAGGATGATCGTAGGGCCACTGCATAGAGTGCAGGATTTTGCCGGTGTCCTGATACTTGCCCGCCTCGAGCAGCAGCACCTTCAAGCCGTGCGAGGTCAGAACGTGCGCGGCCATGCCTCCCGCGGCGCCCGACCCGACCACCACCGCGTCGTAGGTCGTGCTGAGGTCGACTTCGGGATTATTTGCGATAGGGAATTGCAGTAGCATGTTCTAAGTCTGCTCCTGACATCTGAATTGTATGACGGCTATTCTTCGGCCTTGGTTGGTTTCGCCTCGATGACCCGGACAATCTCTCCGTCGACCAATGAATCCGGCGGATTGGCGATGACGTAAGCATCGTCGGCGAGCCCGGACAGGACCTCGACGGTGTTGCCGAAGTCGCGGCCCAACGCCACAGGCGCCAGATGCGTGCGATTGCCGTTCACCACAATCGGCACGCGCAAGCCTTCGGACCGGAACACCAGCGAGTTCGAAGGAATGATCAAGGTCGAGCCGTTGGATTTTATCTTGAAATGCACCTCCGTATAAGCGCCCGGGAAAAGGAGCCCGGTCGAGTTTACGACATCCACTTCGACCAACAGGGTTCGCGTTGCCGGGTCGATCGCGTCCGCAGTTCGCACCAGCGTGCCCTCAAAACGCCGACCGGGAATCTCCGGGAGCGTCAAGTCTCCTTTGATGCCGGGCTTGGTCGCGTGTGAGTAAACCTGCGGAACGTTAACAAACACGCGGAGCTTGTTGATCGCCGCAACGTGAAACAACTCGCGCTGCTGATTGGCGGACGATCCGGAATCGATGAGCTGGCCGATATCGGTGTTGCGCGCCGTCACCACGCCGTCGAATGGAGCATAGACCTTCTCAAACGAAACGAGTTGCTCCAGCCGCCTCACATTCGCCTGCGCGGATTTCACTACCGCTTCTTTCGACGCCGCATTCTGGACGGCGTTATCCACATCCTGCTTCGCGACGGAATCGGTCTTGAACAGTCCTACATAGCGGTCAGCGGTAATCTGCGCCAGTTTCAGATCGGCTTGGTTCGTGGCCAGATCTGCCCGCGCCTGCTGCAACTGCTGGTCAACCTCCGGGCTCTCGATCTCGGCCAGCAACTGCCCTTGCTTTACATGCGTGCCGATATCGAAGTACCACTTTTTCAAATACCCATTGGTGCGCGCGTAGATGGGAGCGTCAATGAACGCCTGAATATTTCCCGGGAGCACCACCTCTTCCGCCGGATTCGCGCGCTGCGGATGCATAACCGTCACGGCGGGCTCCGCTGCGATAGTGGTCTGCTTTCTTAGCGCCTGTTTCGCTCGCAACCTTGGAAGAATGCCCGAGACGACTACCAGCGCCACCACAGCCAGCACAACGAACAACAGGATGATTGCTCGGAGGCGCGACGCTCGGCCGCTCATGCGTCGCGCCTGCCGTGTAGAAGACTGAAGAACACCGGCACGAAGAACAAGGTAGCTAGCGTGGCGAACAGCAGGCCGCCGATTACAGCGCGGCCCAGCGGCGCATTCTGCTCGCTGCCTTCACCGATCCCGAGGGCCATCGGGAGCATGCCGATGATCATGGCCAGGGCGGTCATCAACACAGGACGGAAACGCGTGAAGCCGGCCAATATCGCGGCCTCGGCCGCGGTATCGACATCGGGCAATTGTTCCTTAGCGAAGCTGACCACCAGGATGCTATTGGCCGTCGCTACGCCCATACACATGATGGAGCCGGTGAGAGCAGGCACGCTCATGGTGGTATGCGTGACAAACAGAAACCATACGATCCCGGCCAGCGCGGCAGGCAGCGCCGAGATGATGATGAATGGGTCGAGCCAGGATTGGAAATTAATGACTATGAGCATGTAGACGAGCACGATGGAGAACGCCAGGCCGCCGAGCAGCCCCGCGAAGGAGGAGCGCATGGTTTGAATCTGGCCGCGCACGACCACGCGCGATCCACGCGGCAGCCGCTGATCGTTCTTCTCCACTAAACGGTCGATCTCGCGCGAAACGCTGCCGAGATCCGTTCCTTGCACAGTCCCGTAGATATCGATAACCGGCGCGATGTTGTAGTGCGAAACGGTGGCCAATCCGGTCCCCCGCTTGATAGACGCGAGGCTGGCTAGAATCTGGGGTTGGCCGTTGTTCACCGAAATCGGGATGTTTCGCAGATCCTGCAGCGAGTCCATCTCGTATTGCGGGGACTGCGCGGCAACGTTGTAACTCACGCCGTTTCTCGGATTCAGCCAAAACGTGGGCGCGGTCTGAAAGCTTCCGCTGAGCGACACCAGAACATTGCCGGCGACGTCGCGAGCGCTGTAGCCGACCCCTTGTGCTTTGGTGCGATCGATGTTGACGTACAGCTCGGGTTGGTTGAACGGCTGTTGCACCCGCAGGTCTGTCGTCCCGGGGATGAACTTTACCTGATCCAAGAGATTGTCGGCAAACTCGCGATTCGCCTGCAGATTTGCGCCGATAATTTGAATGTCGATGGGCGCAGGCAGGCCGAAGTTCAGGATTTGGCTGACCAGATCCGCGGGCAAAAAGTAAAAGGTAACGCCCGGGAACTCCTGCTGAAGGTGGGCGCGCAGATCAGCCACGTATTCGGCATCGGGCCGGTGCTTTTCGGCTAGCGAAACCAGGATATCCGCGTCGGCGGTTCCGATGGTTCCGTTGTTGCTGTACGAGGTATTGGTTCCGCTGTAGGGCAACCCCATGTTGTCGAGTATGTTGACCAGTTCGCCTGCCGGTACGACGTCGCGGATTCGTTGCTCCACTAAGTCGCACAGCTTGGCGGTCTCTTCGATGCGCGTGCCGGTGCGGGCGCGAACGTGAAGACGGAATTGCCCGCTATCAACTGATGGGAAGAAGTCTTGACCCAACCACGGCAGCAAAGCGAAGGAAGCGAGGCAGGCCAGAAGGAAGCACATGGTGAAAATGCTTCGGTGGCGAATCGAAGTTTCCAGCAGGCTTCTGTAACGCGCCCGGACTTTTTCAAAGCCGTTCTCGAAGGCAGCTTGCAGGCGAACGAAGGGATTCCTGCGATTGGCGTGCGCCACCGCCTCATGGTGGGAATGGCCTTTCAGCAAGTATTTGGCAAGGGTGGGCACGATGGTCCGCGACAGCAAATAGGACGCCAGCATGGCAAAGGAAACCGCTTCGGCCAGCGGCACAAACAGGTATCGCGCCACGCCCGTCAGGAAGAACATGGGCACGAACACGATGCAGATGCTGAGCGTCGAAACGAACGCGGGCACTGCGATCTGCGCCGCGCCATCCAGAATTGCCTGCTCGATCTCCTTGCCCATTTCGAAATTGCGGTTGATGTTTTCTATCTCGACCGTGGCGTCATCGACCAGAATGCCCACGGCCAAAGCAAAACCGCCCAGGGTCATGATATTGATGGTTTCGCCGAGCGCGCTCAGTACGAACAGCGAGCACAAGATCGAGAGCGGAATGGAGATGGCAATGATCAGCGTGCTGCGCCAGCTTCCCAGGAATACCAGGATCATGACGGCCGTCAGGCACGCGGCGATCACCGCCTCGCGCACCACGGCATTGATCGAGGCCCGCACGAAGATCGATTGATCGGCAATTGGCGTGATCTTCAGCTGGGGCGGCATGGTGGCGGCGATCTGCGGCAGCATCTTGCGGATTCCCGCGATGATATCCAGGGTCGAAACATCGCCCGATTTCAGCACGGTCATCAGGGATCCGCGCTGCCCGTCGGAACGCACAATATTGGTTTGCGGAGGAAAGCCGTCGCGGACATGAGCCACGTCGCGGACATAAATTGTGGCGCCATTCTGGGTCTTGATCGGCAGATCGTTCAACTCGGAGACGGATTGCGGGCTGCCGTTGATTTCGACGTTGTACTCCAGGCTGCCGATTTTCGAAGTGCCGCCGGGCAGGATCAGGTTCTGGTTGCCGAGCGCGTTCACCACATCGGAAGGCCCCAAACCTTTGGCTTGCAAGGCTTGAGTATTGAGATCCACCATTACTTCGCGCTGCTTGCCCCCGTAAGAGTACGGGATGGCGGTGCCAGGGACCGTTACGAGCTGGGTGCGAATGAAATTCTGGCCTAAGTCGTTTAGCTCCTGCTCGCTGAGTCCTTGACCGGAGAGAGCGAGTTGGAGAATGGGGACGGTGGAGGCGTTATAGCTGATGATCAACGGCGGCGTGGTGCCTATCGGAAGCTGCTTGAGCTGGGTCTGCGAAATGGCGGTCACCTGGGCGATGCCCGCATACAAGTTCGCGTGCGGCTGGAAGAAGATCTTCACCACGGCGATGCCGTTCATGGATTGAGATTCGATGTGCTCGATGTTGTTTACGGTGGTCGTCAGCGCCCGCTCGGTAATGTAAACGATGCGGTCCGACATGTCTTGCGGGGAAAAGCCAGTGTATTGCCAGACCACGCTGACGACGGGGATATCGATATTAGGGAAGATGTCTGTCGGCGTCCTCGAGATGACGACGGGCGCCAAGATGAACAGCATCAACGATAAGACCACAAACGTGTACGGTCGCCGGAGTGCCAGGCGAACGATCCACATAAAGCTCTCCTGTGGGCAATTGCTCCGAAATACTGATTATCGACCACCGGCAATTCCCGGCCGCTCGCGGGCTGTAACAACGTTCACTGCGCGTGAATCCAACTCGCATGAAAGCAGCTTTCTTGCTCGGTCGAATCGTATTTGGCGGTTTTTTCCTCTATAACGGGATCAACCACTTCAAACAGAAAGAAGCGTTGGCGCAATATGCAGGCGCGAAGGACGTGCCGTACCCGGAAGCGGCGGTTACGGCTTCGGGTGTCATGCTCGCCGTTGGAGGGGCAAGCATCATGCTAGGCGTGAAGCCACAAATCGGCACGCTGGCGATTCTGGGCTTTTTAGTTGCCACTTCGCCGATGATCCACGATTTCTGGGCTGCGGAGGATCCTCAACAAAAACAGAATGAGATGATCCATTTCAGCAAGAACATAGCGTTATTGGGCGCGGCGCTGGCGCTGGCTGGCATCGAGGAGTGGCCGCTGAGCCTGGCGTCGTAACCGCGGAGGTTCGCCTGACTAGCCGAAAGGCGGGTAAAATAAACAACGGCTGAGGAAGCCGGGTGTGATCAACATCATTACAATCGAGCGGGAATACGGCAGCGGAGCCGCTGTGATTGCGCAGAAGCTTGCGGATCGTCTTGGCTGGACGCTGTGGGACCGTGACATCACGTGTGACATCGCGAGGCGGTTGAAGTGCAAGGTGGAGGCGGTGGAAAAGCGCGAGGAGCGGCCGGATCCGGCCTTCTATCGCCTGGTGAAGGTGTTTATGCGCGGCAGTTATGAAGAGAGCTTAAGCGCGGGCAATGTAGAGCTGCTGGACGCCGAGCATCTTGCAAAGCTGTTCGAAAAAGTGGTTCAGGATGCAGCTTCGAAAGGCAACTGTGTGATCGTGGGCCGGGGCTCCCCGTATTTTCTGCGGAGCCGTGAAGATGTATTCTCCGTCTTCATGTACGCACCTTACGAGGAGAAGATTCGCAGGATCACCGCGCAGGGCAAGAGCCACGAAGAAGCCGAAGAGTTGATCGAGAGAGTCGACCGCGAGCGGGGAGCGTTCGTCAAGAAGTTTTTCAACCGAACCTGGCCGCAACGGGACCTTTATCATATTATGATCAACACAAGGGTGGGTGACGAGACGGTTATCGACCTAGTGCTTCATGAAATCGATCTGCTGGAGGGCGCCGTGAGCGGCGCTAAGGTTGCCGGACAGCAACGTTAACTTTCGCGGGCGAGCTGCTGGAGAGCGGAACCTTGATTTTCCGGCCGCGACCCAGGTAAGGCTTAATCGCGGCGGGATCGGCGTATGCGAGATCGCGACCGTCGTCAATCGCCAGAAGAGTGTACTCACCGGGCGCCACGGAGGGCAGCGTAAAGGTTCCGTCGCTGTCACTTTGGTCGCGCCGAATGAGACTCGTCCTGGTGATGTCGTTGGGTAACAGCAGCACGATCGCCCCGGCAAAGGGGTCTCCATCTTTGAGCGCGGTACCGTCTACGTGGTAAACGGCTTTCGTGGCCACAATGGAGACCTGCACAGCAGAACCTTCGGCGACGTCGATTTTTCCATCGGGCGAGGGGCGACCTCCGACCTCGACCGATGTGACGTAGTAACCGGGTGCGTTGGCGAGTTCAACCTGATAGCGGCCAGGCGCAACGCCACTCACCACGAACGAACCGTCGGGCGAGACTTCTGGCTGCACGTGTGCGGTGTCACTTGAAAGCACGACTAGTATGTTGGAGCCGACTGGCTGCCCGTCGACTATGACACGGCCGGATAAAGATGAACCGGGAGTGTCGCCGATTTCGAGGGACGAGTCGCCACTGAGATCGACGGTTTTCCTGGGGCCTCCGGGTTCCACGACTTCGTAGCGGCCGGGTGGGATTCCCGTAAATTCCTGGTGCTTGCCCGTATCGATGAACGAGCCATTCATCGGAATTGTGAATCCGCCAGGGCCAATGGCAAAGACGGTCAAGCCAGGATTTCTCGTTTCAGTGTTTGGATGCAACAGCTCAACGTGTACCGCTGGTTCGGCGTGTAGAGTGATTTCCACTGTGGCCGAGGCGCCTTCGGCGACGCTGACAGGAGAGGCGGAGTTCGGGTCGGTCGTGCTACCGGAGTAAGTGACCGGGTAAGCAACATCGAGCTCGGAACGAACTGCAGAGCCAGCTTCCATCAGGCCGTTTTGCGCATACCAGGGCCGCGCTTGAATAGCGATGAGATAGTTTCCCGCTATCAAATGGCCGAAATGAAACGCACCGGATGAATCGCTTTGCTGTTGTTTCTCGAAATTAGTGTGGAACCTGCCGGCGAATACGCCGCGACGCAATAACATGACCTGAGCATCACGAACCGGATCGCCGTCGTCGTCTCTAACGGTTCCGGAGATGGATCCGCCCGTAATCAGCGGAAAGGTAATGTTTTCAGAATTCAGGCCGGGTCCGGTCACGATGGCGGTTGAATAACCTTCTGTTTCATGAAAGAATTCGGGGGAGGCGTTGTGTTTCTCCGCACTGAGGGAAAACTTTGTCGCGGGTAGATTTCCGAACGTAAAGCGGCCATCCTCGCCGGTGAGGCAAGAGAACTTAAGTGACCTGGTACTAACTTCAGCTATCGTCACGAGCGCATTTCTAACTGGTTTGTTACTGCTGCCCATAACTACCGTTCCGCTGATTATATAAGTCGTTTGGGCGGAGGCGGAGAAGATCAGAGAAAAGAAGATAAGCCCGAGAAAGTTGCGCATCAAGTCTCGCCTCTGACGATTACATCGAGCGTAATGCTGGCGTGTTGATTGGGCGAGAGCGTGATCTGCTGGCCGGAAAATTCACGCATGACCTCGGGATTGGCGTATTCCAGGCCATCAAGGCTGGAAAAAGCATAGGCTTGGTACTCGCCCGGGCTGAGGCCAGTGAAGACATAGCTCCCTGTGGAGTCTAGCTGGGTAGTCACGGGTGGCATCGCGCGAGAGGCGGGAATGAGAAGAACGGTTGGTTGGGCGTTCGAATTCTGCGGATGAATCGCTACGCGGAGCGACGCGCAATCCTCGCGCAGCGTGAGACTGATGGGCTGCGGTTGCGAACCGGGCGCCACAATCAGGTCCTCCCGCGTAAGATCTATGTTCCCGGACGTGACCGAGTCGACGCACTGGTTAGCGGAGGCCGGCACCAGAACCCTGTAATCGCCGGGTGGTACGCCGTTGATGACGCGTCCGGCGCCGGGCGTGGAGAGCGGACCTGTATCACCCAATATATCGCCCTTCCGGCGCGGTCCGGCGGACACCAGTTGAACGTCAACCTGCCCATTGACTAGATTCACGGGTATGGAGGCGAGCGGCTGGAGCGCGATGGGGAGCCCTTTTATGTCGTGGGAATTCACAGTTACTATATGGGTAGCGTAGAGGCTGTGACCATCGGCTTGGTTGCAAGTAAATTCCAGTCTCCAGACACCGGCAGGAATGAAGGAGAGTGAAAACTTCCCCGATTTTGGATCGAACTGAAACTGCGGATCGATTTGTGTGCCATCCGCGTCTTCGACATCTAGAGAAAGCGACGGCACGGCAGGCGCAACGGAACCGTTGATGGTAAACGCGCCGGCCGACGTCAAGGTGAAGTCGGCAGTCGCGACTTGTCCCGGTCTCAAATCCAGCGGCTGTGCAGAAGCTGCATCGGGCGCATTGGGAAAGAAGCGCTGCGGATAGACTTCGGCGTTCACCCCCCTCCCGGCGTCGGACCAAAACACCGGGCGCGCCATGGTCTTCACGGTGTAAGTGCCGGGCAATAGATTTTCGACGCGGTAAGTGCCGTTCTCATCTGTGATTGCATTGCCGTCGAGACGAAATTGCTTCTGACCGTTAAAGATGTGCTCGCCCTGGATTTGCAGTTGAACGTAGCCGATGGGCTCTCCGTCTTGGTCGGCAACCCGGCCCTCGATCTTCGATTCCGGAAGGAGTTTAAGCAGCACATCATTGGCTCCGGATTGGACGTTGATGCTAACTCTTGCCGGCGACCCGTTTGCGCAGCCCAGGGTGGCGCAATCGAAATAGCCGGGTTTCTGGGCTGCGATCATAATCTGTCCTTGGGGAATGCCTTCCACCCGAAAGCGGCCGTCGGCGCCGGTGATGACGAGAGAAGCGCCGACGCTGACTAAAGCCCGTCGAAGGGGCTCATCGGTAGCGGAGTTGACGACCGTGCCCGTGACAGTATTGCGCGCGGGGGTCTGCGCCGCGCAGAGCGCCGGAGAGAGCGCGAACAGGATCGCGAGTAAACGCGGAAGACGCATGCGGACTAGTAACATCTTAGAATCCAGTAAGGCGTGGCGGGTTCCAACAAGTTATGAGGCGTAGAGACGTAGTGCCGGCGGTATTGGGAATGGCCGTTGCGTGGCAAGCGCGGGCCGACAGGGGCGCCGCCGCATTAGGCGGCTGCGCGCTGTTGTCGAACGTGCGGAATGGCCGAATGTTGGTAGTCGAAGGCAGCGAGACGGCGCGCCGGTGGGTCGCCGAACCAGGTTCAACGATAAAGCCACTGAGTCTGCTGGCGCTGCTCGAAACAGATAAGCTCCGAGGTGCGGAGGAGTACTATTGTGCGCGGCGATTGGTGCTCGAGGGCCACGCACTCGATTGCTCGCATCCCGATATCGGGCAGCCCATGGACGTGAGCCGAGCCATTGCTTATTCCTGCAATTGTGCGGTGGCGCATTTCGCGCAGCGATTCGAAACCGGTGAACTGGGCCGGTGCCTGGTGCGCGGCGGCCTTTGCTCAACGACCAGGTTGGTGGGCGGATGGGAAGCAACCGGTCACGTGGATTTGGCCGCTGCTGGGCCGGCATGCCAGTTGCAAGCGCTGGGAGAAAGCGGGGTCAGTGTGACGCCGCTGGAATTGCTGGTCGCCTACCGGCGGTTGGCTTTGCGAGCGGGCGAGGCGCGAATTGAGCCGATCATTGAAGGTTTAGAGGGCGCGGTCGAGTTTGGGACCGCACAGGAGGCAGGAGTAGATCGAGTCCGAGTGGCGGGGAAGACGGGATCGGCGATGACTCGCGCGGGCGCGCATGCAGCGTGGTTCGCGGGATTTGCTCCGAGCCGTGCTCCGGAAGTTGCAGTGGTCGTTCTGGTACAGGGGCGCTCGGGCGGGGCGGATGCGGCGCCTATCGCGGGGCGGTTGCTGGGCGGCTATTTCGCGGGTCGAGCTTGAAACCAATCCTGGTAGTGGCGCTCGCGATGGCTGCCTCGTGCCCAGCACAGGTGACCTATAAAGTTCGGCTGACGAACAGGGAAGACAATCGCGTTGTCGAAGTGCCGGCCGAGAGATACGTGGCGGCGGTTTTAGCAGGTGAAAGCAGCGTATTCCGGAGTGAAGAAGCGCTGAAGGCAATGGCCGTGGCGGCGCGAACTTACGCTGCGCGGCTACGCGGAAGGCACGCGGCAGAAGGCTACGATTTCTGCGCCACAACCCACTGCCAGCGCATGGATCTGCAGGGGATCACGCCGCAGTTGGAAAGCGCCGCCAGGGCGACTCAAGGCGAGCTGATGTGGTTTGAAGGCAAGCCAGCGTTGGCGGTTTATACGCGCGATTGCGGCGGCGAGACGGAGAGCGTTCAACAGGTCTGGCCGGAGGTACAGGCGCCTTATCTGATGGCGCGGGCGGATGCCTTCTGCACACGGCGCGGCGTCTCGCAGTGGTCCTGGTCGGCGCGACCGGAGGAGATCGCCGCAGCCTTGCGCACGTCACACTTGAACGCGCCGGATGGGTTAACCCGGATTCTAGTTGCGGAGAGAACGGATTCGGGCCGCGCGAAAAGGCTGGAGCTGATCGGACGCAATCACCGGGCAGCGATCAGCGCCGGTTCATTCCGGTTTGCTGTAGGAAGGGACCTGGGCTGGAACACTCTGCGCAGCGATCGATACGCGATCGAGAGCCACGAAGGCCGTATCTATTTTCGCGGCGCGGGCGAAGGCCACGGCTTAGGCTTGTGCCAGCACGGGGCCGATGAGATGGGCCGGGAGGGAAAAACTTATCGTGAAATTTTGGCGTTTTACTATCCCGGTACGGTCGTCGCGCGAACAGGCGCGGGCTTCGATTGGAAGCAGATGACGGGCGAGGGCGTGACCGTTTTTTCGACGAATCCGGATAGAGATCGCGCGGTCTCGAGCCAAACTGAAACGCTGAACCGCAGGCTGGCGGGGCAGTTCGGATGGCCTCCTCCTCGTGTGGTCATTCGCGTCTATTCCGATGTTGAGTCGTTTCGGAACGCCACCGGCGAGCCGGGCTGGGTAGCGGCGCACACGTCAGGACAGGAAATAGATCTGCAGCCGGTAGGGGTTCTGCAATCGCGCGGCATTCTGACGCAGACGCTCCGGCATGAGCTGTTACATGTCGCTATCGAGCAGCAAGCCGCGCCCGGCCTGCCGGTGTGGTTTCGAGAAGGAGTTGTCGAGTATTTGAGCGGGTGGGAGAAGAATACCGCGAAATTGAAATTCGCCAGCGATGCAGATCTGCAGCAGCGGCAGGACAAGCGGCGTGCCCAAGCTGCGTATGCCGCAGCGCAGACTCGCACCGCTGCGCTGGTACGCCGCTACGGAGAAGACACGGTGCTCGGCTGGCTAAGGCGAGGCTTACCGGCAGACGTCAGAAATTCGAGCGCGAGCAGCGCGCCAACAAACAGCAGATAGCTGACCCCTAGACGGCTCAGGAAGCTGGCTAGCTGAAGAGCAAATTGCTCAAGGTGAGGCACCCAGTTAATCAATTTCAAAGGGACGTAGATCGCGCAGAGCAGGAGTGCGCAGGTTGCGGGCCAGAAGAGCCATCGGTTTCTCGGCCGGGGCAACGGCACTCGAAAGCCTCGCCAGCCGTTCAGCGCGACACTTGCACCCCATCGAAATAGAAGCGCAGGAACGACCATCCACCTCAACAGCCAGATCAAGATGTAAAACGAGCGGAGAACGCCGGACGGAGCAACGGGCTTGCGCAGCTTCATCGTTGCGTACGAACCGATCACGAAGGCGCCGTGCCCGAAGGAATCACGCCACCAGGCAAGCAGACCGTAGATAATTCCAGCCACGATTGCGATGACGATTAACGCAGGAAGGTGGCGGAGCGCGGTTCGGGCTGCGGTGGTGAAGGGACTCCCGGGTTCCCGGTTGAAGAGCACGAGTGCCGTCCCGTGGATCCAGAGGGCGGCAACGGCAAAGATAACGATCACGGCGGCACTCCAGGCAAGATGGGCAGCATCGGATTCTCCAATGCCCAGCCAGTAATAACCAAGCCACAGCAGTAGCGCGTTGCCGAACAAGTGGAGCGCCACAATCCCCGCTGTGGAACGGTTCATCTGACCTCCAGCGTCCGGGCCTCGGTGGTGGCCTGCGTGCCGGGCTGATACATCGGCTGTACGCGCGCCGGGTTGATGTGGAACATGCCCGGGTTGACAATCTTCAAGAGATAGAAATACTGCTGCTGGCCCTCAGGAAAATAAGTTTGGAAAATCGCCATCCGTTCGTCGTGCAGCTCGCGACGCGTGAACCAATAACGCCACCACGGCGGCTTCTCGGCGATCTCGTAAAGATTGTCGTGCTCGATGAATTCGGCGCCAGCCGGGATCGGGTCTTCGGCCACGAGATACTTCCAAGTTGAGCCAGTGACGGTCAAGCGAACGGCAATGACATTGCCTTGCGAAACGGGGCCGTCGAGTGGCGCAAGATTGTACGTGATATGCGCGTGCGCGGTGTTTGGCACCAGACGGAAATAGTCACGCAGAATGTTCAGCGAGACAGCGCCCTGCTTCTGCAGCCGCGCTTCGTTTGAATAGTGAATCGCGGACACGGAGTAATAGAGCCTTCCCTGCCCTTGGCTTCTGACTTGCACCTGATTCGTTCCCGGCTGAAGCTGCGATTCGTCGAGAACAACGTCTTGCAAATCGCCAGTGGAGTCGTCGTTGAATGCATGCTGAACAGCTTGACGGCCGTTGACCGACACAGCAGCCGCGAGATTCGGATGAAGCTCATTGCTGGCCTTAACGTAGTCGATCAGACCATATATGACCATGGCCGTCTGCTTTGTCGACGCCCACCAGTAGCCTTCGTCGCGATGGTTGACGAGCCAGAGCGCCGCTTTCGGCAACAGCGGACTGTTCGGGCGCTGGTGGCTCAGCAATTTCATCGCGTAGGCGCTTGCTTCAGGAGTGACGAAGGCCTCGAAATCAAGCATTTCGTCGCGAGTTGCCGGCCACCACGCTTCCTGCTGGTCTTGATGAACAGATCGCTCCAACTCATCGGCTATCGCGCTGGCGCGCGCGTCCTTCACCGGTTCGAAGGCGAGGCCGAGGAGGGCGAGGCCGTAAGGCGACAGCTTGGCGCGATCGCGATAAAGAGCATCGAGCAAGCCTGCATTCGGACTGGCCGCGGAGGCCAGCGCGTAGGCCATGTAGGCTCGAAGATCGGGTGCAAGGTCCGCCTCTTTAGCGGCGTCTTTTTCGAGCCATGCGACCCCTTTGGAGATTGCCTCAGGGGCGACCACGATACCGTCGGCCCGGGCTTCCGATAACCCGGCCACGACGTAAGCTGTCATGAACGGATGGCTTTCGTCGGTGACCCACCAGCCCCAGCCGCCATCTTCATGCTGAAAGTTGTAGAGGCGATCGAGTCCGGCTTGGATCTTTTGGTCGAGCTCGGGCTGATTGATCGGCTGTTGGAGTTTCAGCTCGTTGACAGCCTTGGTGACGACGATATCGGGCAGGAAACTGGACATCGTCTGTTCCACGCAGCCATAGGGAAACGACGTTAGATATTCAAGCGCGCTAAAGAGCGACCCCGCAATGGACGGCGAGAGGCGAATCGAAAGCGAGCGCGAACCGGGGACGGCATCGGGAGGGAAGGCAAGACTAAAGCTGGCCGCGCCGGAATTCGCGATTGAACCTCCGCGAGCCTGGCGCACGCTTACGCCGGGCGGATTGATGGGGAGCTCGATTTCCAACGCATCGGATTCTTCATCAGTAAGCGCCTGCGCTGTGATCTTCGCGTGCCGGAGGGCTTGCGCCTTGACGCGCCAGTCGATTTTCGTTTCACTGCGGTTTGCCAGGTCGATCTCTTCGGTTGCATTGGCGGAAACGAGATCGAGACCCGCCAAGCTGACCGAAACGCGCGCTTTTTTGGGCGTCGCGAGATAGTTGTGAACGATGCCGGAGACAACGACTTCGTCACCTTCGACAAAAAAGCGAGGCACGGCCAAGCGCAAAATCAGATTCTTGCGCACTATCGTCTTAAGAACAGCGCTGCCAAAACGGTCGCCGGGCGCTACGCCGCGAGTAGTAGCGCGCCACGTGGTAAGCGAATCCGGGAAGGCAACGCTCGCTTTCGCGTGACCGGAGTTGTCAGTGGTGATATCGGCGGCCCAGAAGGCCGTATCCGGAAATGCCTTGCGGATTTTCGGTTGCACAAAACGATCGGGCTTTAACTGCGCAAGCTGGGAAGGACGGCGCAACTCGGCGAGCCGCATGCGGCGGGTGCCCGCCTCGCCGGTGAAATAAAAGGTCAGCGAATTCATGGTGGATACGCTGTCCCAATCGCGGCCGTAAAAGAAATTCAAGATGTCAGGTGTTTGGTCAGGGCGGATCGCGTATATAGCTTCGTCCACAACGCCCAGACTCAGGTCGGCTTGCGCGATGGGCTTGCCATCCGCCGAGGTGACGGCTACATCGTACGCGGCGGTCTGACCGGGGAGATACTGCGCCTTATCGGTGGTGAGAGTGACGCAAAGCTTGTGATCGTCGGGAGGCACCTTCACGCGCTTTTCGCTCTGGTAGATTTCGCCATCCCGCAGAAACTGGGCCGTCACGAAGAAATCGGGTTCGTCATCGGTGGAGACGGTGTATTCAAACAGCGCAGTCGTCTCTTGCGAGCGAATGAGCTTCTGCGAACGAACGTCGCGGCTTTCGACTGTCACCCAAACCGGCGTATTCGCTTTACCCGTCACGATGAGAAAGTTTGCGCTGTCGCCAGGATGATAGGTTTTCTTATCGGCGACAATCTGAATCGAGTGCGAGTTATCGCCGCCCCAAAACATGTCTTCGCTTCCGCCCGAGACCCAGAAATAGGCGAACGCTTCCACCGTGCGGCCTTCGGGCGTGCGCGCGGATGCAGTGATGCGATAACTCCCTCCTTCGCGGGGCATCTTCAGCGCGGCAGTAGCGAGCCCGTCGGCGCCGGTCGAAACCTGGGTTGTGCTTTTCACCTCGCCGGTACGGCCGCGCCAATCCCAGGACGCAAGTGCAACACGGAGAACCACGGCAATCGGGTGATTGTCGTAATCGCGCGCTTCGAATTTGAAGTCTCCGGTAGTGGAGGGCTGCAGGACATAGCTCTGCGGTTCCACGTTGACCAGGAAACTCCCATAGGTGGCGATGAGCCATCCCGTGCCCGAGATTTCGCGGCCCGCCTGATCGGTAACCCGCGCCTCAATCCGGTAACGGTAATCGATGCGGTTATCCGAGATGGTGGTTGGCACATTGATAATCAGCCTGCCGTCCTCGTCCAGTTGGCCTTGCGCTTGCGAGATCTCCTCACCGGATGCGTCGTCGAATTGATCGCCTTCGGAAGATGTATCTTCGTCGGCGTCGTACCAGAGCGGGAACCAGTAGCGCGCCCGATAAATTGAATAGGTGACCTTGGCGCCATTGACGGGCTCGCCGAAATAGTAGCGGGCATCGATCGTGGTTTGAGATGACTCGCCTTCGAGCACGCGGGGCTTGCCGGGCGTGACGCGCACCTCGTATTCAGGCTTCTTGTACTCTTCGACCTCGAAGTTGGCGCCCATCTCGTTTTCGCCCACGCGAACCTGAATGAAGTAATTGCCGAGGGTTCCTCCGCGCCCGAGCGCAAACTCGTCGTGAATGACGCCGTTCGCAGTGGTCGCGAGGGTTTTCTGGTAGACGCCTTTTCCGTCGGCATCCAAGATTTGCACGTCGACGTTTTCACCGGATGGAACCCGATACCCCACCGCGGCCTGCGTGCGTAGAATGCCACGGAAGTGCACGGTATCGCCCGGACGGTACACGGGGCGATCGGTATAGATGTACCCGGTCACGCTTTGATTGCGCTGAAAGCCCCAGGATGCAAGGTCGCCAAACGCGACATCGTCGCTGCGGGTAGCGAGAAGGCGCGTGTCGTCCGGAGCGGCCGGATTTCCCGGCGTATTGGCGATGGGGAGGTTTGCAAGGCCGTCACTATTGGTTTTGACAGTTGAAGGCTCCCGATTGCGCGCCATGACGTCGATGCCAGCGTCGGCAACGGGCTCGCCGGTTTCGCGATCGGCAAGAAACGCGAGTGTGTGCTCGCGGCCGGACTTGGTCAGGAGAACGATGTCGGAAACGATCAGGATGGTGTAAGCGCGAAGATTGCCGTGCACGGCTTCAACGAGAAAGACACCTTTGCCTTTCGTGTCGAGATCGACCGCTTGCCGGCTCCAATTCGTTTGGTCCAACGGCTGAACGAAGGAGAGCACAAGCTGATCCTGGTTAAGCACGGGAGCTTGGGCGAAATAAGTGGCGCGGGACACGTGAGTGGATGGAGCGCGCCGCTTCGGGAAGAGCTTTGCGAACTGTGCACGGGGCGATTCGGTGAATTGGCCGCGTAGATTCAGACGAATATTGCGGCGCAGATCGCGCTTCCAATCATGAATGTGTTCGATCAGGGTACGCTTGCCGCCCGGGCGCGGCATACGGCCGCCGAAGCCATGGCTGTCTTCGAGATGTTCAAAAAACGCGCTGGGGCTCTTCACTTTGTAGACACGGATTTGGACTGCGTCCACGTCCCAGGCAGTGAGCATCACGGACGGTTTGTCATGAGAACTGAAGGTTCTAAGACTCGCAACGGTAAAGTAGGGCTGCGCCTCATCCTGACAGAGGACCGGCGCGGCAAGGGCGAGCACAGTCAGCACGCGAAACAGGAAACGGGCTGCGGGCGCGGTTGCGAATCGTTTCGTGCTCATGAGCCGGTGCGAAGAATGTTCCAACGAAACACACCGAGAAAGAAAGGATTGGCCGATATGGGACGCCATTGCGGGTCTGGATAATGCAGCAGTTCGGTCGCCGAAAGGCGGCGAATCTCTCCCGGGCCGACCGAATTGGGGCCGGTGTGATAGACGACGTAAGCGGCAGGATTTGGCGCGATCTGGCTCTGTCCGGTGAAGATCATCGTGTGGAACGGCATGTGTTCGGTGGCGCGGCGGAAGAAGAGCAGATCGCCCCGCTCGGCGGCTGCGATGTTCCGGCTCACCAGGAATGTGTTGAAGCGATGGAGCGCTTCGGCGTTGGCGAACTGGCCGAAGGCGGCGGTGCGGAGGTCGGCCGGCTGAAAAGGTCCGGGCTGAAGCCGGAACAAGGCCGCGCCTAAGGGAGTATGGGGAAAGTTATATTTGCGGATCGAATCGAGACTTGGCAGCAGGAGCAGACGCGCGGATGCTGCCCATGCGCTATCGTGACGCCGCAGCGCTTCCCGGTAGGCATAGCGGACCAGCGCTGCGCAATCGACGATTTCGCTGGGGCGCTCGCCCACGGGCGAAAAATACTGCACCTCGGCAAGAAAAGAGAACCAGCGCCGGAAAGCTTCCCGATCGCCGCTGTCGTCGAGCCTGAGGAAATCGGGCGTGCCATCGGAAGCGGAATCCGCGAAAGAGAAGAGTGGTTGTGGCGTGGGGGCGTGCGTTCTCGCCGGTTCGGGAAGGGCGACGCCGAGCGAGGAGACGACCGAAAGTGCAGCGGCAAGCGCCGGAAGCACCAGGCTCAATGGCAAAAACTTGCGGCAGGAGATGGGAGTCAGACGGGAAGATTATAGCGGAAACTGCGCCTCAGTGTGGCTGGCGCCATGCGAGCAGGCGGCGCAACAGGGCTATGTTCAACGCGGCCAGCAGCAATAAGAAGGCGGCGAGCGCGCCGAACATGATCGTCTGCGGACCCAGTAAAGTTTGCGACAGCGTATATGCCGGCAGATGCCGCCACCAGACGTAGGCTTTGGGGATGGTCGAGCGGCCGAGGAAACCGCCGTATAGCGGAATGAGTTTCAAGAGATACGTGGCGGCTGCAATCCAGGCGGAGATCAAGAGAATGGCCGCCGCAAGGATTCGACCGATCGTGCGGTGCCGCTGCAAGGCCAGAAACACCAGCATCCAGAGACAAGGCAGAATGCACTGCAGGTACCACGGCTCGGCGTGTCTCGATTGGCCGTTTGTGGCTACCCAAGTGACGCATGTTTGATAAATAAGGCCAAGAAAGAATGCAGCGCAGGCGAGCAGCGCCCACCATTCGCCGGCCGTAATTTCCCTGAAACTCGTAAAGAACAGAACGAAAGCCGCGGCTACGAGGATCAGCTCGGCGTTGAGAGTAAATCGGGAAAACGAGACGAAGGACCAGTTACCTGTCCACAAGGCCCACCTGAATAGGTCGATGGTGCTCGTGAGCCAATTGATGTGAAGAAAAGCGCCGGCTGCGCTGGGAAGACTTACACCCGCGATGCTTTCCTGGGTGCCGCTCAAACTTCGGTAGAGAACTATATTGCGCACGTACCAAAGCGCCCCGAATAAGACGATCGAGGCAGCAAGGAACGCTGTCCGGCCATTTAGGCGGCGCTGTGCGAATCGCGCGATGAGGAACGCGGCGAACACGGGAACAAACGCAAGGAAATATGCCTTGGTCAATAAACCTGCGGCTAAGGCAGCGGCCATAGCCAGCGCAAATCCGGGCCGACTGTTTTTCGCCGTTACAACCAGCAAGGCAAGAAACGATGTACTCAGCGGGATTGCGAGCCAATCGTTGCCGATGTGGGCGATGGAAGCCCAGAGCATCTGCGATTCAAAGAGACAGGCAAGGGCCGCAATGCGAAAAGGGCCGTTTACGGACAGTGCGCGCAACAGCAGGTTAACGGCGAAAAACAGACAGACAGAGGAAACGATGGCCACGGCGAGGCGCAATGCGAAAATCCTCGGCCGCAGCGGCACTTGAGAGACAGCGGCGTCGATGGGCGACAGCAAAATGTAAGCCAACGGCGCTTGTTGCGCTTCATAATTGAGGAGACTCGAGGATTGGCTTTGAAGCGCGTGCGAAAGCCGGGCCAGCGCTGCCAACCGGTCATCGCGCTGCGCGGCGCTGAGCCGAAACCACTCTTCGAATGAGATGCTGCCGGGAAGCGAATTATGCAGTAGCCAGCTCACTGGAACCAGGCGCAACGATTCGCGAATTTCCTGTGAAACAGGCGTGCGATGCACCAGCGGCAGGTGGTGGGTAGCAGACAGCGACTGAACGTACCCATAATGAAAAGGCTCGTCGAAGCCTTCCCACAGCGGCAAGACGCAGCAATATAAAACGGCGTTAGCGGCCGTGAGCAGGAGAACCAGCGCAGGAGCGGAACGCAGTCTCGAAAGGGAAGTCAGCGCCTACCACTCCACTGGCTCGCCCTGCTTCAAAGTCCAGACCTCGATATCGTCGTCTCTCAATCGCTCGGCCAAATCTTCCGGACGGCCGGTCAGGGCGGGAAACGTTCCGTAATGCATGGGAATCACGCGCTTCGGTTTAATAAAGCGCGCGGCATGGCAGGCCTGGTAAGGATCCATCGTGAAATGATCACCGATAGGAAGGAACGCAAGCTCAGGATGATAGAGCTCGCGGATGAGAACCATATCTGAGAACAAGGCCGTATCGCCGGCAAAGTACGCGGCGCGTCCGTTCGTTTCGGTGAGCACGTAACCGGCTGCTTCACCACCATAAATAAGCCGGTCGCCATCCTTAATCGCATTGCTATGAAGCGCATGCGTCATGGTCAGCTTCACGAAGCCTAGATTGACCGTACCGCCCTTGTTCATAGGGATGGTATTCTCAACGCCTTTCTTTTCGAGCCACGCGGCGGTTTCAAAAATCGCGATCACTTTCGGCTTGAATTTCTTGGCAAGCGGAATTGCGTCGTCAGAGTGGTCGAAGTGCGCATGCGACAGCGCGATCGCATCGACGCGCTTAATTTTGTAGCCCTTCGGATACGCGGGATTTCCTTCGATCCAAGGATCCATTATCAAGACATCGCCGGATTCGAATCGGAATTCGAACATGGCGTGTCCCAGCCAGGTAATCTGTGTCATTCCGCTCGATTAGATGCCAGGTTCGCTTTGGCTGGTACATCCATACCGGTGCCGAGTTTCGCCAGCCCCGGGATAGACACCGGCATCCTGCCGGTGATGGGAATCTCGCCGAGCATCGCTCTGGCGGCAGCAGTTTCGGAGGTACTCGCCGTGCTGAAGGTGGCGAGATAGGCGGAAACGTCCGGGAAGTCACGCAGCAGATATGGATTGCCGAGCGCAATCAGAGCCACGGGCACCGAACTGTGCACGATTGTGTTCATGAACGTATTGAGCCCTCCCTCGAGCGCCACACTGCCGCGGTTCGCCGCCACCGTTACGAAAGCAGCGACGTAGATCTGCTTGCAGTGCGATGCTTCAATCGCTATGAAAGATAGCACGTTGTCAGGAACGTATGGATTGACAACATACGCCGTCAGATTTGGCGTGCGGCGGTGAAGCTCATCGAGAAGCGTTTCTCCACGCTGCGAAAACTGCCTCTCGCCGATGATGATCAAGCAAGCGCCGTCGCCGGCCGCCATAGGAAACAGATGTTTGTCGTCCTTGACCAGCGTGACGGCTCGTTCTGCGACACTCTGCGCTAAGCCGCCAAGCTTTTGTTCTTCAAGATCGTCACTGATGGAATCCAGTGCCACGAGACGCGTGCGAAACAGCCCGACGGATCGTTTGGCAGCCAGGATCTTGGACGCGCTGGCATCGATTCGCTGGAGGGAAATGCGCTTGCGCTCGACGGCTTGCGTGAGAGCGCGGATGCACACATCGGGATCGGTCGGCATAAGCAACACATCGGCGCCGGCTTCGACCGCCCGGACCGCTGCTTCGCCCTGCGAATAGAGCGAAGCGAGCCCTTGCATCTCCATGGCATCGGTCACGATAATGCCCTTAAACCCAAGCTCCTGGCGTAGGAGCCCGGTCAGCACATTCTGGGAAATAGTCGCGGGCACGTCTGCAGCGTCAAAGGCAGGGACGGCCATATGCGCAGTCATGATCGCATCCACACGGTGTTCGATCGCGGCACGAAACGGCGCCAGTTCGACCGACTCAATACGCTCCTTTGACTGATCGAGTCTGGCCATTTGCAAGTGGCTATCCGTGGCCGTGTCGCCGTGACCGGGGAAATGCTTGGCGGTTACCAGAACGGAATCGCCGCGGGCGGAATGCGCGCCTTCGATGAACGCGGAAACGCCGGCCGCAACCTGCTGCGGATCCTCGCCATAGGAGCGCACGTTGATGATCGGATTATCAGGATTATTGTTGACGTCGGCGTCCGGCGCAAAGATCCAGGTGACACCCAACGCGCGGGCCTCGCGAGCGGTGGCCGCGCCGAGTTCCTTGGTAGCCGCAAGATCATGGGCTGCTCCGAAGGCCATGAGGTACGGGAATCGCGCGGTATCGGCAACGCGCATGGATGCGCCGCGCTCAAAATCGGAGGCGACCAACAAAGGCGTCCTGGCCAGCCGCTGCATGTGATTGATGAAGGCTGCCATCTCAAATGGCTGTGCGCTGATCACATTTCCTCCGCGGATACGGCCAGCGACAATGAAGCCGCCCACGCGATCGTCACGGATCCAGTGCACGAACTTACGGTATTCCGCGTTGTCCGTCGGCGGATAATCTCCGTACCCGCGCACGACGATCAGTTGCGCGATGCGATCATGCAGGGACAACGACCGGAGAAGCGGTGCTGCGGATGGAAGCGCGCCCTGAGTAGATGCCGCCGCTGTACCGGTCTTCGGGCTTGCAGCAGAGGCCTCACAGAGGCTATTGAGCAGCGGCACGACGGCACAGCAGCAGACCAGAGCTCGAGCGAAAACCATTTAACTCACTATAGACGTAAGCGCACAGGCCGTTTGTGGGCCGTTGTGCGCGCTCTAACGTAAGCGCACAGGCCGTTTGTAGGCCGTTGTGCGCGCTCTAACGTAAGCGCACAGGCCTTTGTGGGCCGTTGTGCGCGCTAACTGCTGTGCGGCAACGGTACTGTAGAAGAGGAAATGAATCAGGCTCCGATTACAAATTTCATCAAACATCATTACCGGCACTTCAATGCTGCGGCGCTAGTGGAGGCGGCCGAAGCCTATGTAGATCACCTGAAGGGCGGCGGCAAAATGTTTCTCACGCTGGCAGGCGCGATGAGCACGGCCGAGCTAGGCGTTTCGTTAGCCGAAATGATCCGGCGCGAAAAGATTCACGGCATATCCTGCACTGGCGCCAACCTGGAAGAAGACGTCTTCAACCTGGTAGCGCACGATTTCTATGAGCGAGTGCCGCACTGGCGCGACCTGACGCCCGCCGACGAACAAGCGCTTTTGGACAAGCACATGAACCGAGTGACGGACACGTGTATCCCGGAAGAGGAGGCGATGCGGCGGATTGAGAGCGTCATTCTTCAGGAATGGACGGCGGCGGACAAGAAAGGAGAGCGCTGCTTCCCTCACGAGTTTTTCTTCCGGGTTCTGCAATCGCCCGACTTACAGAAGAGCTTTCAGATTGACGTAAAGGACAGTTGGCTTTACGCTGCAATGGAGCGAAACCTCCCCATGTTCGTTCCGGGCTGGGAAGATTCAACCCTCGGCAACATGTACGCGGGACATTGCATCGCGGGCGACGTCAAAAACGTGCACACCGTGCGCACCGGAATCGAGTACATGATGTCGCTGGCCGACTGGTACACGGCGACGTCCAAACAATCCTCCGTAGGCTTCTTCCAAATCGGTGGCGGCATTGCCGGAGACTTTCCTATCTGCGTGGTTCCGATGCTGCGGCAAGATCTGGAGCGCACTGATACTCCGCTGTGGGGCTACTTCTGTCAAATCAGCGACTCAACCACTAGTTACGGCTCGTATTCGGGCGCCATTCCGAATGAAAAGATTACCTGGGAAAAGCTGGGCATCCACACGCCGAAGTATGTGATTGAATCGGACGCTTCGATTGTCGCGCCTCTAATGTTTGCACATGTCCTGGGCTGGTAGCCGACGTTACGCCAGCAAGGCTTTCAACCTAAGTGCATTCGCTGCAGCGTAGCCGGCTTGGTCGTTGTCGAAATACACGTATACGGCCTTAAGCTCGCGCCGCCACTGACGTATGCGCTTCGCCCAGTCCTGCAACGCTTCTTCGGAATAACTGCCTTGGTATTTGCCGCCCGGGCCGTGCAGCCTCACATATGCGAGATCTGCCGTCACTTCGATAGGCGACTGCACGCCGGCTAAGTCGAAAATGCAATAGGCGATGTTATGCCGCGCCAAGAGCTCATAAGTGCGCGCCTCGCTCCAACTCGCATTCCGAAACTCGAAGGCATACCGATGCTCTTCTGGCAGGCACTCGACGAAGATCCGCAGCCGCTCCAAATCCAGCTCCCAGTTAGGCGGTAACTGAAACAGGATTGGGCCGAGCTTTTCGCCCAGAATTTCGACGGCATCGAAGAATCTCTTCAGCCCTGGCTCCGGATCCTTCAGTTTCTTCATGTGAGTCAAAAAGCGGCTGCCTTTTACGGCAAAGCAGAACCCTTCGGGCGTCGAATCGCGCCACGATTCCAAAGCCGGTCGCTTAGGCAGATGATAGAAGCTGTTGTTCAACTCCACCGTATCGAATCGTTCGAAGTAATAAGCCAGCATCTTCGAGGCAGGTGTGCGGAGCGGATAGAAGTTACCGAGCCAGTGTTTGTAATGCCAGCCCGAGGTGCCGATGCGAATGTCCGCCGCGGTGTTCACGATGTCTAAAGCCTAGCCCTCGGACGTACTCGATATCGCGGTTGCTGCCTGGAGGCGGGTCGCAACCTCGGGAAGAATACCCAAGCGTGCGTAAATCGGGCGTACAAGCTTGCGAAATCGCGGCAGCTCTCTCGCAAACAAAGCGGCCGCAGTCAAGCATAGCGCGCCGCTCAAGCTAACGGTCAGGGGTGCACCCATTTTGGCCGCAGCCGTTCCGGCAATCAAGCTGCCGAAGGGATACATACCCGCCAGCGCCATGGTATAAAACGCCATCACGCGCCCACGCTTTTCCTCGTCCAGAATAGTCTGCAGAATCGTATTGCAGGCGGCCATGTTTCGCATCATGCCGAAGCCCGCTGCTAACAGCAGCGCCGCCGACAACCACAGCATCCTCGAAAATCCGAACACAACCAGCGCCGCACCGAAAATGCCTGCCGACATCGGAATTACTTTGCCTAGGCCCAGCACTGTTCGCCTCCCGGCCAGCGCCACCGCGCCCACCAATGCTCCTACCCCGATGCAGGCCATCAAAATTCCAAGGGTATGCGGGCCGCCACCCAACACGCGCGCCGCAAATATCGGCATCAAGACGGTGTACGGCATCCCGAGCAGGCTGATAGTTGCAAGTAGCAGCAGAATAGAGCGGATAGGAGGCGACTGCGAGACGTAACGCCAGCCGTCCGCAAGCTCTTCAAGTACGCGCGTCTGCATCCGCCGTGCCACCGGCGCCGGCACATGCATAGCCACGAGCGAAGCGATCACCGCTACGTAGCTGATCCCATCGATCAGGAAACAATATCCTTCGCCGGCCGCCGCGATGATGACGCCCGCAATCGCCGGCCCGATTAGTCGCGCCCCGTTTACCATCGATGAGTTCAGCGCAATCGCATTCGCCAGGTCCGCGCGATCATCCACCATCTGGATCACGAAAGCCTGCCGGACAGGCATATCGAACGCATTGATCACACCTTGGAAAAGCATCAAGGCGATCACGTGCCAGACCTGGATCACTCCCGTCAACGCGAGCGCCGCCAACGCAAGCGATTGCAACATTGAGAGCACTTGTGTAGCCACGAGTGTCCGGTGCCGGTTCCAGCGGTCTACCCAGACACCGGCGAGCGGCGCCAGGAAGAACAGGGGAATCTGTCCTGCGAAGCTCGCCACGCCCAGCAGAAACGCGGAGTGGGTCAGGCGATAGATCAGCCAACTCGTGGCGACCCGCGTCATCCAGGTGCCGATCAACGAGATGCTCTGGCCGGAGAAGAACAGCCGGTAGTTACGGGATTTCAGGGCACGGAGCGCCACGGAAACATTGACCATCAATACGCCTGATTCCAGCCTACCCGCCCTACCGCACCTCATAATGAAAAGGACATGTCCCCAGCCCGCGCTGTCGCGATCGCTTCGCTCCTTTTTGCCGCCTTCCAAGCTGCCGCGCAAACGCCCGGTCCGCTCCGCATCGGCATAGTCGGTCTCACGCATGGTCACGTGGCCGGCTTCTTCGATAACAACTTGCAGCGGACCGACATTCAGATCGTCGGCATCGCAGAGCCCGACCGCCGGCTCTTCGACCGCTATTCTCTACAGCACCGGCTCGATCCGGCGCTTTACTTCGCATCCCTAGGCGACATGATCGCGCGCGTTCACCCAAGTGCCGTGGTCGTCTATACGAACACGTTCGATCACCGCAGAGTCGTCGAAGAGTGCGCCCGCCACGGAATTCACGTCATGATGGAGAAACCTCTCGCCGTGAGTTACCGCGACGCGCTCGCGATGGCCGATGCCGCTCGCAACGGCAATATACACGTGCTGGTCAATTATGAAACAACCTGGTATGCCAGTAACAAGGCCGCTCACGACCTGCTTCAGGAAGGCGCGCTTGGCGAGGTGCGCAAAGTAGTTGTTCACGACGGGCATCGCGGGCCTAAGGAGATACACGTACAACCCGAGTTCTTCGCCTGGCTGACTGACCCGAAGTTAAATGGCGCCGGAGCACTCTTCGATTTCGGCTGCTATGGCGCCGATCTCATGACTTGGCTTGTAAGCGGCGAACCCCCTCAGACTGTAACTGCCGTCACTCAACACTTCCAACCGGAAATCTACCCGCGAGTAGACGACGAAGCTACCGTCATACTAACTTACCCTCGTGCCGTAGCTATTCTTCAGGCGTCGTGGAACTGGCCATTCGACCGGAAAGATATGGAAGTCTACGGACGTACGGGTTCGGTGAAAACCATCTTGCGCGACAGAATCGAGGTTCGCCGTGAAGGCGAGAAGGAGGCGCACATCCAAACGCCTCCGCGGCTGGAACCACCCGATGACGATTCTCTACATTACTTCGCCTCAGTTATAAATGGACAAGTTCAAGACGCAAATAACTTATCATCCTTGAAGACCAACTTGGTCGTAACTGAAATTCTGGACGCCGCACGCCGCTCGGCTGCGACCGGCCGCACGGTTACGCTGCCTCTTGAACCGTGATGTCATTATCCGGCGCAAACGATTGCGTCTGTCTGGTCATACCCTGTTACAACGAAGCGTCTCGGCTGAACATTCAGGGCTTTCGCACTTTTCTCGCCTCCGGCTCAGCTACGCGTCTTTTGTTTGTCGATGACGGAAGTCGCGATGCGACCCATATTGTGCTCGAACAGCTTCGCCACGGCTACGAGCGCTGCACGGAAATTCTGCGGTGCAACCAAAACCGCGGTAAAGCCGAAGCTGTTCGCCGCGGAATGCTCCACGTTCTCGATAATTACGACACTCCTCTGGTGGGGTTTTGGGATGCGGATCTTGCGACGCCGCTCGGCACCGTTGCCGCCTTTCAGAGGGTGCTAGCCGAAGGGCCCAGGCTGGAAATGGTATTCGGCTCACGCGTAAAGCTTCTCGGCCGTCAAGTCGAACGGCGCGCTGTCCGCCATTATCTTGGCCGCATTTTCGCAACTGCGGTCTCGGTTATGTTGCAATTACCTATTTATGACACGCAATGCGGCGCCAAGCTATTTCGCGTAACTCGTGAGTTGCGCGACGTCTTTTCGAAACCGTTTATCTCCAAATGGGTGTTTGATGTCGAGATTCTAGCGCGTTACTTGCAGCTCTATGACGGCAACACGAAGCGCCTCGAGGAAGCCATCTACGAATATCCGCTGGAGGCATGGATAGATGTCGCAGGCTCTAAAGTGCGCGGCAAAGACTTTTTCACTGCGCTAATTGATATTGCAAGGATCAAGCTCCGGTACTTGCGCTAGTCGTAGAGCGGCGTTTTGCGAAATTTGATCAGGGCTCGTATCCACCTGAGCGGATCCAGAAACAGAGTTACCTTTTTCCCCTCCTGGATGGATCGTGAGACGTAGTTGACAGGAAGTTCAAAAGGTTTGTACCCCTTCCGAATCAGCTTTATGACAATCTCATTGTCAAAATCGAAGCGATCGCACTCCCATCTCAATCCATACAGGCATTCTCTGCGAAACACTTTGAACATTGTGAATGGATCGGTCAGGTTTTGGGAGTACACCACATTGAACATCCATAACAGGAGCGCGTGGCCGAAGTTGAAGTAGGCCGAAAGCGCAGGAGAATCCACAAATGTTCGAATCTTCCAACTGCTATTGGTCGCCGTGTGCCGCGATCCAAGCACGAAATTGCTTCGGTGCCGCAGTATAGGAGTGATCAGCGCGTCGTAATCGTTCACGTCATATTCAAGATCGGCATCTTGAAACAGAACCACATCACCGCGTGCGGCTTTGAGCGCAGTCCTCACCGCGAAGCCCTTGCCTCTAGGGCGGTCTTCCAAGATCACCCGGACACGGGGGTACTTCTCGAATTCACGGACGACGTCCCTGCTTCCGTCGGTCGAGTTACTCTCGACGACGATCACCTCAATATCTACTCCCTCGATCCTCTTCGCCAATACCTGGTCCAGAAGTTCGGCCACCGTGGCGCGCTCATTAAAAACGGGCACAATGACGGATAGCAGAGGCGTTCCCGAGCGCGCCTTCGGCCGTACAAAAAAGCGCGTTCTCCCGTGAACGAGTCGAAAGGCCTTATCGCGGAGCACTGGACTGAGCGAAGTCAAGCCGCGCAAGATGCGGTACCGACGCAACCCGCGTGGGTTGTGCCTCAGCCTATCGCGTAGGTAGTTCAAAGAGACGAAACTGTGGTCAGGCTCGATCAACGGGTCGCCGAATCCTGCCTTGAGGAGCAGGTTCTGCAGCGTGTCTATAGAAAAATAGAAGCGATTCGCGCGATTGAACTCCCACCAGGACGTCCGAAAAATCCTAGCTGCGCTGCTGTCTGTTGTCGGCGCTAACACCAAGAGCGACCCATCGCTCTTCAACACCTTTCGAATCCTCTGCAACGCGCCCAAAGGGTCGCTCATTTTTTCCAGCGCGCAAAAGAGCACGCAGGCGTCCACCTCGGCCGGCAAATCAGCCGGATCGATAGATTCGAACTCCTGGATCGCGACCGTGAACACGTCGAACCCGCTCTTTTTCGCGGCCGCAGAGAGATGGGCGTCGTCGCCTACAATCAGCAAATTGCCGCATTGCAAACCTGAGTAACTCACCAATTGCTGGATTCTCTCGGCTGCATTCGCCTGATACAGACCACTCAGGCGGGCGGAATCCGGTACGAACAGCTCAGTCTTGGGCGACGCGCCAGGCTGCGGATTCAGGAACAGCAAGCCGCAATCTTCACAGCTACAAACTGGAGCCCGGTCCACCACGAATTCGTATTCCAGGTTGCGCGACTCGCAAATGGGACACTCATGGTGAGTTTTGCCCATCGGCTCTCGCTGCAACTTCACGGCGGTTGTGGACGTCACGTACTCTCCAGCTTCAATCGCATTCTACACGTTTCATATATCCGGCACGGCAGTACAATTTGGGTGAAGAATGGTCCAAACAGCTTCGGCGCCTGCCGCCGCACAAATCACCAAACACCCGGCGTGTCCCGTGTGCTTGC
This sequence comes from Bryobacteraceae bacterium, assembly GCA_036269275.1. GTDB lineage: Bacteria > Acidobacteriota > Terriglobia > Bryobacterales > Bryobacteraceae > Bog-105. Next base: position 293,384 of record DATASJ010000126.1, read on the forward strand.
ATTCGGATACAACCCGTTTTGCCTTCCAACGGCGTGGCGATTTCATCTATTCTTGCAATTCGTGCGGCCTTGAATTCCAATTCCCGCAGCCGAGCGAGGGAAAGCTGGCGGCAATTTATTCAGGCGACTACTTCCTGGGGTCAACAAATGCGGAGGCGCTGGAAAATCAGCGGACACTGAAGCGCGCGACTGCCGTTCTTTACTTGGATGTGCTTGCACCATTCCTGAAACCCAATGCCCGTCTCCTCGAGATCGGCTGCGGCCACGGAGAGTTCTTGCTGGAGGCTCAGTGTCGCGGCTACGCCGTGGAAGGTTTGGAATATTCTCAGCACGCCGCCGCCGAAGCGAACTCTCAACTGGGGCGCAATGCGGTGCGCGTTGGGTCTCCCGAAATGGATTGCCTGGATGCGTCTGCTTACAGCTTAATAGCCGCCTTCGATGTCATCGAACATTTGAGACGGCCCAGACAAACGCTGGAATATTTGCACGCAGCCTTAGAGCCAGAGGGCCTGATCGCAATTGTTACGCCTTCGCTCGACAGTTGGTCGAGGCATCTGCTTGGCCGGCATTGGATGGAATACAAGACTGAGCATCTCACATATTTCGGCCGTAAGTCGCTCGCGCGCTTACTGGATACTACTGGGTTTACCGATGTTCGATTTGCTCCTAATTACAAAACTCTTAACTTGGAGTATGTCTCCGCCCATTTCAAGCGCTTTCCGGTACCGGTGGCCACTCCAATCGTGCGCCTCCTGCATAGAATTGCACCCGCTACGCTTGCCAGGAGACCTGTCAACGTCGTCGCCAGCGGAGTGATGGCGATGGCCCGAAAGGGCCGGTAAGGTCAGCAATCGATGCGAAAGCCGGCTTTTACGGCATCGTCCCGGAACATCTTCACTGTTTCGAGCGAATACTCCTCCAACGGCTTACCGATGATATGCAGCTTATCCAGGATGTCACGCGTCGCAGTAATCACGTGACAACCAATAGCGTCGGCTTGGAACACGTTGAGCACCTCTCGCGGACTCGCCCAGATCAACTCGATACTGCCGCACGGCTCTAGAACCTTGAGCGCATCACGCATCACCGGAACGGGATCCCGCCCCGTGTCGGCAATTCGCCCCGCGAACACTGAGATATAACCCGCTGGACCCGAATTCATTGCGCGCGAGACCTCGATAACCTGATTCAGCGTCATCAGCGCAGTGACGTTGAGCTGCACCCCTCTTCCTGATAGCCGGCAAATCAGTTTGTTAGCGGACTCGGCTCGTGTGTTCGTCACCGGGACTTTGACAAAGACGTTGCTGCCCCAGCTTGCGATCTTGAGCGCCTGCCGCTCCATCTCTTCGAACTCGTCTGAAAAGACCTCAAATGAGATCGGGCGGTCGGGAATCGCGGCGAGAGCCTCTTTGGCAAATCGCTCGTAATCGTTGATCCCGGCCTTTCGCATTAAAGTCGGATTCGTCGTAAATCCGGATACGCCCGGCTTCCGATACAGATCGCACATCTCGGCCAGGTTAGCGCCGTCGGCGAAGATCTTGACGTTCAGGTTAGATAAGCAGTTCAGTTCTTACTCCACCTCTTCGAGAATGCGCTCCACTGCCTCCGATAGCGCGTAAACACGAATATCCGGCAGAGGTTCGGGGTCAGGCTCATTATAGCCGTGATCGACAAAAACCGTCCGGCATCCCGCAGCACTACCGGCGCCAATGTCTCTCCAGCGGTCGCCGATCAGAAAACTCTGCGCCACTTCAATTTGGTACTTCTTTGCAGCCTCGAGAAGCAGACCCGGCTGCGGCTTGCGGCAGGAACACCGATCTTGATCATCGTGGTAACAAACGAAGAAGTCGTCGAGCGGGAGTTTGGCGGCCAGAAAACGGTGAATCTCATCCACGCTCTCCCTGCTTATGGCGCCGCGCCGAACATCCGGCTGATTTGTTACCACGATTAACAAGAAACCGTGCTCCTTCAGACGTGTCAGCGAAGTCTCCGCGCGGTCAACTAACACTGTTTCGGTAACGTTCGAGGCGGGATAGGGCTTGCCATCGCGTACAATCGCCGCGTTAATGACGCCATCGCGATCAAGAAATACGGCGCGGCGTGCCATCTTTCTTAAATCGACTCCCATCGAGTCTGCTTAGTCTTCACTGCCGGATGAGAGACGAGTAAGTGCCAAATGACAGCCTGAAACGCTTCGGAATGCGGAGTTACATGCAACGGGTTGACCGTAGGGATGATCACGCAGGCATCCGCCACCTTTGACGTATGCCCTCCGTCTCGTCCCACGATGCCCAGGATTTTAGCCCCAACCGAGCGCGCATATTCAAGCGCGGCCACTAAGTTGGGACTCACTTGCTTGTCCAGGTTTCCTCCCCCTACGGAAAGAACCAAGATCCCGTCACGGCTGTGCAGCCGGCTGACCTGCAGCCATTTTTCGAATACGGTTGCCCAGCCTTCGTCATTGGTTCGCGCCGTCAGCTCGGAAACGTTATCTGTTGGAGCATACGCTTCGAGGCCGGCGATCTTCCTAAAGTCGTTCACCGCGTGAGATGCATTCGCGGCGCTGCCTCCTACCCCCAGCACAAACAGCCGGCCTCCGCTATCTCGTATCTTGGCTAGCAGTATTGCGAGACTTTCAATCGCACTCACATCCAACTGTGCCGTAACTTGCTGCACTTCGGAGAGGAACTGTGTCGAGAAATTCATACTTTCGGCACGAGAGCGCGGCCGCTGAGATAGTTTTTCAAATCTTCAATTCCTTGCGCGGATCCAATCTCATAAAATCGCTCTGTTACTTCAAAGGCCGCAAGCCTGCCATCCGCGAGGGTGTCTTGATAAATCGTCGACAAATCGTAATGCTCGTTTGCCTGCAGAGTGCGAAACGCAGAGCTGCGGAACACGCCGAGCCCGTAATCGATATACTGCATCGCCGGCGTCCAATTACGTTTATCGTAGCGCACGATCCGCCCGCCGGCAGCTTCCACGTTGCTCGAGTCGAAGTTCCCTTCGTTGCGATAGATGGTCATCAAAGCATCCGTGCCCGCGCGTTCGAAACCTGCTTCAACGGCTCGGTAATCGCAAGGCAAGTACGAATCTCCATACAGCACAAAGAAGGAGTCGTCGAGCATCGGAAGCGATTTACGGATAGCACCGCCGGTACCTAGCAGTTGAGCGCCGTCAGAGGAATATTGAACATCGACACCGAATTCCGAGCCATCGCCCACGAAGTCTTCGATCAACTCACCCAAATAACCCGTGCAGAGCACGATTCGCTTGATCCCGTTCGCGAGCAAGAGCCTGAGTTGATGAGCAATAAACGGCTCACCATTGATCGCGATCAGGGATTTTGGAGTCTTCTCGGTAATCGGCCGCAGCCGGGTGGCGAGGCCTCCGCAAAGGATGGCGCACGGCAACATGCTCTTGTCCACAATACTCCGGCTTCCCTATGACTGCGTGACGAGAATAGTGCCCTGAAAATCAAACCTGATTCGCACCTCGCGCACGCCAACTTCCCGCATGGCATGGCGTAGTTTTGTCTTATCTTCCGTGTAGAACATCAGAAATCCGCCGCCGCCGGCGCCGATCAGTTTGCCCCCAAGGGCGCCATTTCTTCGAGCGAGTTCGTACAGGTCGTTGATCATGCTGTTGCTCATGTTTTCTGAGCGCTGTTTCTTGTGTTCCCAATGGACGTGCATAATCTCCGCGAACCGACGCAGGTCACCAGCCTCTAGGGCATTCTTGCTCTCGAAGCCAAGCGCCTTCACGAAATGAAGATTATCGACCATCGTCCGGTCTCGTTCTCTGCTCCGTCTGTCCTGGTCGCGGAGAATCTCGGAAGCTGAGCGCGTATAGCCGGTGTAGAACAAAGCCAAGTTGTCTTCTAAGTTCGCTAAAACTTCGGAGCCGATTTTCAAAGGAGTAACACTTACCGTATCGTCGCTGTGGAACTCGAAGCAGGTGACTCCGCCGAATGCCGCGATAAATTGATCCTGCTTTCCGACCGGCTCACGGAGCCGCTCTATCTCGATGTAGCAAGCTTGCTCGGCAAGTTGTTGCTTCGGCACCAGCGTCTTAGTATGCGTGTGGAGAGCATGCAGCAGCGCCGTGACAAAGCTGCCGCTAGAGCCGAGTCCGGTGCCCGCCGGGATATCGGACATGCTCGTGATTTCGAGATAATTTGCCTGCTGATCAGCCAACCGCAACGCCTCCCGGATAAGGGGATGCTGAATTTCTTCTAAACTGTGGACCCGCTCCAATTGCGAGTATTTGATAATCAGATCTTCGAAAAATGTTTGGTGGAGAGTGATATAGACGTATTTATCGATCGCCGCCGAAACCACAAACCCGCCGTGCTCGCGATAGTATGACGGCAGGTCCGTTCCACCCCCGCCTAGGGAAATCCGCAATGGGCTGCGCGTAATGATCATCGCTCTTCGAATAACTGCGGATGCTCGCGCAAAAAGCGCACCGTCTGCACTACGCCTTCTCGGATACTTAGCTTCGGACGCCAGCCGAGCGCGCGCACGGCCGAGCAGTCGAGGAAAATAAACGGATTGTCGCCGATCCATCCGCGGTTGCCCCCGGTGTACCGCACTTCCGGCCGCAGCTTCAATTCTTCGCAGATCCAACCGATTGAATCGCGCACCTCGCAATACTCATCGGTGCCTAGATTCAACGCCGTCACCCTGGCATCGCAACTGGCGACAGCGGTCAGTATGGCATTCACGCAATCCTGAATGTATAGGTATGATTTGCGCTGCCTTCCGTCGCCAAGCACATCCAAGAATTCGGGGTGCTGTCGCAGTTGCCGGTAGAAATCGAAGACGTGACCATGCGTATAGCGTTCCCCAAGAATCGACACGAAGCGAAAGATGAAGCACTGCATGTCGAATCCTTCGCAATACGCTTCGATGAATCCTTCCGCCGCCAACTTCGACGCACCGTAGAGCGACGTCTGCACAGGCAGCGGATGCTTCTCGGGCGTCGGGAAGATTTCGGCCTCGCCGTAAATTGAGCCGGTCGAGGCAAATGCAATTCGCTTCACGCCATTGATGCGCATGGCTTCCAGCACGTTCACCGTCGCAATCGTGTTCTGATGCAGGTCTCTCGTCGGGTGCTCAGTGCCGAAGCGCACATCTGCATTCGCTGCCAGATGAAAGACGAATCCGGTCCCCTGCATCGTCTTCGTCAAGAGTTCCGCATTCAGCACGTCGCCTTCGACGAATGTGAACCGTTGGTTCATCAGGGCGCCGCCTAGAAATTGAATACGGCCGGTCGACAGATTGTCGTACCCCACTACCTCATGCCCAAGTGCGAGCAATTTGTCGGCCAGATTGCTGCCGATGAATCCGGCGCATCCGGTCAAAAAACAACGCAATCGAATTCTCCTTCGGCATGATCGAAAGTCTTACTCTAGCACTGGTTTCGGGCATGCCCCGCTTCACCGCGGGCAGGCCCACGCGGCGCAAGTTATAGAATCAAAGCGGGAGTGAAAACTACAGTTTCATGCCGACTGCAACAGCAGGTCTCGAAGGCGTAGTCGCTACTTCGTCGAAAATCTGTTTTATCGACGGCGACCGCGGCATCCTAAGCTATTTCGGCTACAACATCGACACTCTCGCCGAGGAGGGCACGTTTGAGGAGGTGATTTATCTCCTCTGGAATGGCAAGCTGCCCAACCGCAGGGAGCTCGAGGAGTTGAAATCATCGCTCATCTCCGAGCGCGAACTGCCCGCTGAAATTACGGCTTTCCTCAAGGAGGTTCCCAAAGACGCTCAATCCATGGATGTGCTTCGCACGGCCGTGTCGATGCTGAGCCTCTACGACCCCCTGGCGCGCGATAACTCTTACGAAGCGAGTGTTAGAAAAGCTGTGAAGCTGATGGCGCGAATTTCCACGCTCGTCACCAGTTTCGATCGGCTGCGCAACGGCATGGAGGTGATCCCCGGCGATTCGAAGCTCGGCTACGCGGCCAATTTTCTGTATACGCTTACCGGCATGAGGCCGGACGATGTTATGGAACGCGTGTTCGATGTCGCACTTATTCTGCACGCCGACCACGAACTGAACGCCTCCACTTTTGCCGCCCGCGTTACGGCCGCCACTCTGTCCGATATTTATTCAGCCGTGACGTCGGCTATCGGCGCACTCAAAGGGCCTTTGCACGGCGGCGCAAACGAAGCGGTGATTCAGCTTCTGCTCTCCACTAAATCAGTTGACGATGCGGTTCGAAAGGTAAAACACGATTTAGAAAACAAGGTGAAGATACCCGGCTTTGGCCATCGTGTTTACCATGTCCTGGATCCGCGCGCCATCCACCTGAAGAAGATGAGCGAAGAACTCGGCAGGCGCACCGGCCACCAGGAATTGTTCGAAAAGTCTGCGCGCGTCGAGCAGACTGTATGCGATCTCAAGAAGCTTAACGCCAACGTTGATTTCTACTCCGCATCCACTTATTACTCGCTTGGTATTCCGGTCGATCTTTTCACACCGATATTCGCCGTCAGTCGCATGTCGGGCTGGACTGCGCACATTCTGGAGCAATATAAAAACAACCGTCTGATTCGCCCCCGAGCCGACTACACGGGCGCACCCGACGGCCAGAAGTGGATCCCTCTCGATCGGCGTTCCTGATCTTCATCCGCGGGAATGCACGATCTAAACTTCTTTCGCAATAACCTCGACACGATTCGCGAACGTCTGGCAGCGCGCGGCTATACGCTCGAGATCGATGCTTTCCAGGAACTCGATCGCCGCCGGCGCCAGTGCATGACTGAAAGTGAGCAGCTAAAGGCCGGGCGCAACCAGGCCAGCGCCGCAATAGCAAAGCTCCGCAAAGCGGGTGCGGATACGGCCGAACAACAGCAGCAGGTTCGCAGCATCGGAGAACGTATCGCCGCGCTGGACGAGCAAACTAGCGCGCTGGAGAGCGAATTCCGCGATTTCCTCGCTCGTGTCCCGAATATTCCGCAAGACGGCGTTCCAGCCGGCAAAGACGAGCACTCGAACGTTGAGATTCGCCGCTGGGGCACGCCGCGCGATTTCGACTTTCAGCCTAAAGCGCATTGGGACCTGGGTCCCGAGCTCGGCATTTTGGATCTGGAACGAGCCGCAAAAGTCGCGGGCTCTCGCTTCGCTGTCTATTGGGGCGTGGGCGCCCGGCTGGAGCGCGCGTTAATCAACTTCATGCTCGACTTGCATACCCGCGAACACGATTATCAGGAGGTGCTGCCGCCATTCCTGATCAACTCAGCCAGTCTTTACGGTACCGGTCAGTTGCCCAAGTTCACGGAAGATCTCTTCAAGTGCGATGGCCACGATCTTTGGCTCGCACCTACTGCCGAAGTTCCCGTGACTAACCTGTTTCGCGATGAAATACTGAACGGCGATACCCTGCCAATCTCCCTGTGCGCGTACACTCCCTGCTTCCGGAGCGAAGCTGGATCGTATGGCCGTGATGTTCGCGGCATCATCCGCCAGCACCAGTTTCAGAAAGTCGAGCTGGTCAAATTCACGCGGCCAGATCAGTCAAATGAGCAGCACGAGAAGCTCACGCAGGATGGCGAAAATGTTTTGCAGCGTCTCGGACTGCCGTATCGCACCGTCCTTCTCTGCGGCGGGGATATGGGCTTCAGCTCCGCCAAGACTTATGACATCGAAGTCTGGCTGCCCGGCCTGAATGCGTATAAAGAGATTTCCTCGTGTTCGAATTTTGAAGCGTTTCAAGCGCGCCGCGCTCAAATCCGCATGAAGACCGGAGGAGCTAAAGCCGAGTTCATTCACACTCTGAACGGCAGCGGCCTCGCTGTTGGCCGCACTTGGGTTGCGATCCTGGAGAACTATCAGCAGGCCGATGGCAGCGTGCTCGTTCCTCCTGCCCTCCAACCCTACTTGAATGCGGAACGTATCGACCGCAAAGGCGGTCGTCTCATCTGATGCAACGTAGCGGCAGGCGCATCGGTTAACCCGCGCGCCGTGCATTCCGTTCTGTGCTATTTCGATTCGTACTTTAAGCCCGGCACGGCGGCGCCGTTGTGCAATCATTCAGCGGGTCAGATTGCGAGTCATCTCTACGGCATATTGAGCGAGCTTGGCCCGGTTACGTATCTCGATGCGGAAGCCCGTCCCACCGGCCTCGATGCAGACCTGTTTGTCGGGCATTTCTGGAACTATCTGGAGGTCAGCAAGCGCAACCGCTTCAAGAAGAAGATTGCTTTCTACACGGTTTCTGATCCCGACCGGCGCCGGCTGCTGCTGTATTCGCTCGCGGAGCGTTTTGGCGTTCCAGTGCCTGGTTGGGATTTCCCGCCCGCTCATTTCGATCATGCGGGCACGATGCGCGACGCCGATTTGGTGCTGCTGGTCGGCAATTCTTTTACGGCGGAAACGTTCTTGGCCGAATGGCGGCCCAAGCTGCGATCGCTGAATTATTCGGTCGACAATAGCCTTTACACCAGCGCCGCCGCGGCGCCAAAGCGAAACGATTTCTGCTACGTCGCCACCCAGTGCGGCTTGCGCAAGGGCTTCATGGACGTGCTCATGACATGGTCCGGTCTCAATGCGAGTGGTAGCTCACTGCATGTGATCGGCGGAATTGAGGCCCCGTGGGACGATCTGCTCGCGCGATTCAATAACGGCAGCATCTTCTATCACGGCTGGATCGATTCGCATTCGTCCGCATACTCAGACCTCATCGGCCGCTGCAAATTCGCCTACATACCGACGTATGAAGAAGGCCAAATGGGCTCGCTGCTCGAGGCCATGCACTGCGGGTGCGTCCCGATCACAACGCGCGCGTCGGGGATCGACGACCGCGTTTTAGAACACTGCTTGTTGATCGAGCCTTTGAACATTGCCCAGCAAAGGGCCACTATTTGCGACGCGATGTCCTGGCCTGAAGAACGATACCGCCGCCGGCAGCAGTCGATTGCCGCGTCTCTGAGCGCATTCCAAAACTGGAATGTGTTTGCGGGCGGTGTAAAATCGGCCCTGGCGGAATTGTTTTGAAATCCGATAAGAACCTACATCTCGTTCCCGGCTATCTCTCTCACGATGATTGCGAAAAGATACTCGATTCCGTTCGCCAATTCCAGAAATCCAACACGCTCCCCCTGATCCACCGGGAAGTAGCGGGCCGATCGCTGCGTTATTTCGTCATCGATGGCGACGTAGTGCATGAAGCGCTTTCCCAACTCGTCGACATCTACCGCGAAGTGGAGCAAGTGGTGAAGCATCACTTCGGCTCTCAACTTACGCCGCTGCGTAACCGTGCCGCCAGCGTAAACGTGAATGTTACGCCGCCTGGCGGGGAATACCGATGGCACTACGATCGCAATGCGGTGACCGGAATACTGTACTTGAATACGGTTTCCGGCGGCGAGACCGAGATGTACCCCGGCTATCGAATCCATCTGGGCGGATGGAAGAACAGCCGGGCGCAGCGCTGGCTGGATGCGCTCTTGCGGTGGCCGCCGCTGCTCAAAGTTTCTCGCAAACGTACTCTGGTTACTCCCGCGCAGGGTCTGCTTCTCATCATGCGGGGCGACCGATGCCTCCACAGTGTGCGCCGTGTGGAAGGCGCCCAGGACCGAATCAATCTGGTGATGACTTTCGACCTGCCCGAGGCGCAATTTCGAGTAGAGGAGAATCTCGATCCCTATCTGTACTCGAAGAAACCCGCACCGTCTTTTGATCCAAATTACAGGCAATAAGAAACTGTGAGCTGGCCTGAGCTCGAACAGCACACTACCGGGATCATTACCGAGATAGATTCCTGGACAGGGCCGCGCCGCTTTACAGATGGCATTCGCAGCGTGCGCCTCGCGGTGTCGGAAATAAACGGCCTGGATGAAAATATCTGGGGCAGTTTCCCGGTTACCTTTGTCAGGCATCTGTACCGCGCGCTCGGCTTCGATGAGCATCGTGTCTTCAAATGGCGACTGGAACACAAGCTGATCCAAGCTCTAGTTTTGAATCACTACGCACCGGGTTGTGCTCCCGAAACCTACGGCTTAAGCGAGTTCAAACGGCACGCCGGCAATACGAGTTTGCAGGCGGCACTCGAAGCCAAGTTCCCGTGGGGCTTCTATCTGAAGCCGACGCTCGGCGATTCCTCCGGTGATTGCGAGATGCCAGACCGCAACGATCGCATTCTGGATGCTTATGCAGCACAGAGCGCCGGCCCGGGCGAGTTGCTTTCAGAAAATTTCATCGCTCAGGAGCGGATTCCCATAGCAGTGGAATATCGCGTCCACTCGCTCGAGGATCGTGTCATTGACGATCTGACTTTCCATCGATACGGCAAAGGAGACATTCCTGGCGAAAGAGAGGCGCCGAATGCCTTTGTGCAGTCAGTTCTCGATCGCCTTCCCAGTGGCATTGTGGCCGGCTCATTGTGCGGGTGGGACGTGGCGCGCACGCCCAAGGACCAGTTCGTTGTCGTCGAAGTCAACTTTAGCGGCTTTCATCCCGTGCACAATCGTGGATTTCAATGCAGCGGCTGGTTCCACGACAGCGAATGGGGCGCGTTGTCAGCGGCCAGATTGGTGCGCTTCCTCGAAGGCCGCTGCGGCATCGGCGTTTCGGTCGCCGCAGACCAGCCGAATTTTGAAGTTGCCAATACCTGCTATGCCGACGTGAATCGTCACCGAGACCTCTTGAGAAGCGGGGTCTTCACCTGAGCTGGCGGGCTAGCTCAATCGAGAGTCGCTTCACTTCATCCCACTGCGGGTATTGCGGCAGGGCTTCGGCCAAATGGAACGACGTATCGCCGATATCCAAGCGGTCGTCGTGCGCGCGGCAGTAATCGACGAATCTCTGGCTCTCCTCCCAATAGCGGTCGCCTCGTTTGCGGCGAAACTCGGCCCGCTGTTCCAGCCGTTCCAGTATTCCTTCCACCCATTTGAAATGATGCACTGGAATGTAGAGATCCCCGGTAGAACAGCCTTGCCCGGTGAGCGCGAAGTGTTGCCCGGGACCCATCTGCACCCTGCCCTTCGCCGCTACGATTTTGTTTGGATTGGCCTCGAGCACCGGGGCTGAGACGTAGCCCGCGAGAGGGAATTGCCGCCAGATCGACTCCTCGCGCCGCACTGCCGGAAAGGATCCATCCGCCGCGAAGCGGTCGAGAAAGCAGCCTTCGATGTAATCATATCCGTGTTCATCGCACTGGGCGAGAATCGATCCCAAATCTTGCGGATACACCTGCAATTCGTCCTGATCCGCAATCAGGAACCAATCGTCCGGCTTTGACGCAAGCGCTTGCCTGTAGAGCTCCCGATTCGTATTATGCAGCCATTCGCCGATTGTGATCGAAGCAATCCCGCAACCGAAGTCCCGCGTGATCTCCTCGACCTGTTCCAGAACCGGATCGTCGCGCCGGATCGCCTGCACATGCACCAGAAATGACTCAACGCCCAAGTCCCGATAATGCGCCAGCATATGCGGCAGCACACCGACGTAGCCGCCTACCACCGTGACAAGATGCACGTTATCCGGTCGCAGGAGGGCCGCTGGGTTGAATGTTTCTGACCCGATACCAATTTCTGGCGTTCTCGAGACTGCGATGAATGCTGGTCTCGCTCAGCCCTGCCTCCTTCAAGTCTTGGCGGGTGATGCGCTTTTTAGCCGCGAACGGCTCGCTCACTCCGGCGCGCCGCAACCGCGCGGCCAGGTCCGCTCCCATTGCTGCAATCACTTGCTCCTCCAGCTCTCGAAAACTGACCGCCTCCGTGTGGAGGCGATAGCGCAGAAGGACGTCTGGAAGGTTGGCCAGCTCGAATTGCTCCGCGGCTCGCAACCATAAGTCGTGATCCTCAGCGCCATGGAAGGCTTCCCGGTACCCGCCCAGCGCGCGCACTGTTTCGGTACGCATCATCACCGTTGGATGATGAATACAGCAAAACTTCTGCATATTGGCAGCTATTTGGGCATGCTCCAGCGGATGATTCGTAAAACCCATAGACGTGCCATCTTCGCGGATCCGCTCCAGTTGTGTTCCTAGAATCGCCACCCGTGGGTGCTTATCCAGAAATTCGATCTGGCGCTCGAAGCGCGACGGTAGGGCAATGTCGTCCGCATCCATCCGCGCGATATATTTACCTTCCGCTTGCGCACAACCGAAGTTTAGAATCGCCGGCAACCCCTCATGCGCGCACCGAAATACCCGCAACCGCCGATCGTCTCGCGCATATCGCTCAAGAATTTCAGCCGATTCGTCCGTGCTGCCATCGTCCGCTGCAATCAGCTCGAATTCCTCGAAGCTCTGCGCCAATATGCTTTCGACAGCTTCGCCCAGAAAGCGTGCGGCGTTAAAGACCGGCATCACCACTGAAACCGCAAGCATGCTTTTGAGATCATACAACGTCTGTTAGAATTGCCGCGTTTGCCTAATTCTGCTCGATTCGGGTCAAAATCCTTGCTTAAAACCGAAACGTATTCGCCGCAAGAGAAGCGGCTTGTGCTGGAAGCCTGTATTGCCACGGGGCATGATTTGCTAATGTCATTCTCCGCCGCCGGTCGTAGATTGACAAAGCGCTATCGGTATTTCGACGTCGATTTCGAAAACCTGCGCGCGCGGTATGGAAGCGATTTCATCGACCGCTTGTGCTTCCATATCATGGCGCTCGAAGCCATTCCTCTGGCCGGTTTCCAGCCCGTGGAACTCGACCTGGGCCCGTTCGCTCGCTTCCACAACACCCGCTTTGAGCGGCTATGGAGAATGATCTTCGCCAAGGCCGGCGCCCAGTGGCGTTATCAGAACGGCCTCCCGAACTATCTCGGGCCCGCCTTTCCACTGCCGCGTAGCGAGACGCCATTCACACCCGTCTGTTTGGAAGTTGGGCCTGTCGAAACACTCTGCTTCTGTGGCGGCGGTAAGGACAGCCTTGCGGCCATGAAGCTGTTCGAGTCGGCCGGCCTGGCGTTCTCCTCTTATTCCTATTCGCATCCTGCCTACGGCGCGTCGAAAACGCAATTTGCCTTGATCGAATCTCTGCTCGATGTGAATGCTCCAGAGCGCCGGCATTGCGTCGAGATCGAAACCGCCTCGGTTGCCGAGGGTGGCGGGCTCTGCGCCGAGACTCCCATCTCGATTTTTGCGGCTTTGCCGGTCGCGCTGCAACATGGCTATCGTTCACTGGTCCTCGGCAACGAACGCAGCGCCGACGAGCCGAACCTGAAATGGCTACAAACGGGAGAATTTGTCAATCATCAATGGGGCAAGTCGCTCGAGGCCGAGTTGCTCATCGGCGGCTACGTTCGAGAGGAACTCATCTCGAACCTGCATTGCTTCAGCGTGCTCAGGTCCATGCATGACCCGGTCATCTTCAGCTTCCTGCGGCGCTTCCCGAACGCGGTAAAGGAAACCCATTCCTGCAACCACCAAAAACCTTGGTGCTTCCAATGCGCAAAGTGCGCCTATGTCGGCCTGGGATTCGCCGCGTATCTGCCTCGCGATCTGGCTCGCCAGATCGTGCCCGCTGACCTTTTCGACAGCCTGGCAAACCAGATCTTCTTCAGGCAATTGCTGGGCCTGGAGGCGCATAAGCCTTTCGAATGTGTCGGAGGGGCCGGTGAAACGCGCCTCGCCTTCGAAATCTGCCGGTCCCGGGGATTCCGCGGGCGCGCTATCGATTTATGTGACAAGCAAGCAGCTTACGATATCGCGGAGCTGGCCCAATTCTACTCCGAAATCGCCCCCCCGTCCAAATCGTTTCCGTCGGAGCTTTGGCGGCGACTCTCGCCCTTGATGTTCGCCGCAAGTTGCGATTCGTTTCAATACATTTCATCGACTTGCGGATTGCGCCACGCCCTTGCCGGGGTTGGTGCGAGCGCCGGCAACGCCTGACTGCGTAGCGCCTGAGCTCGCGCCTGGCGGATTCTGCGCAATCATCAGCTTCCAATTGGCAAAATCGGTATTGCTCAGGTTCATATTCTGCACCAGATATTTCAGGCGCTGCGTTCCCTCGCCGTTCGGCGCGCCCTCAAACCGGTCCCGCAGATAGTATGGCGGAATCGTTTGATAGTTGAGCGTCGCGCTGACTTTCGCGGTCGCCGCATCCACTCCCGGCGGCAACTTGATCTCATATCTCACGATCGATTGCCCCAGCCCGTTTTTGTAAACCGGATCCTCGCGCGCCCCGCCAACCGGGTACGTAGCGTGTAAGTAGAAGTCCGGAATGGCTGCATCCGCACGCCAGCCGACCGGCAGGATCCGATTGTCTTTCAAATCCGTATCGCGGCGGATGAAACTGGTCGTGATCTTCCCATCGGCGTCCTGCAACAGCTCTTCGTAGATCTGCACCTGGGTCTGCCGGTTGATTGGGTTCGTCTGGGAAAAATGCGGCTGATATTGCTGCTTGCCATCACTCCCCACCCGGAAGTACTCTGTCGGCAGGACGTTGCCATCCGGCCCCACAATCTCGCCGCTGCTGTTTGTGCCACCGGAGGTCCAAACCACTTTGCCGCTGCTGTCCGTTACCTGAAACTGCAGGAAAGCCCTGCGGAAACCGACTCCGCTAGGAAACCGGTGCCCTGCGAGGTTCTGCACCGTCACATCCGCGACTAGCAGGCGCTCCTCCGCTTTCAACACTTTCACACCTACCGTTGCGGTGTTCTGCTGCGCCTGCACCACCATGTTTTGAATCGCATTCGGAAGATCGTTCGTCAGGCCCGACATATAGTCCGACTGGCGCACGCCCAGGATGTTGTTGTAGTAGGACGCGTCCTCGGCCTCCTGCATATAAGAGCTGAACATCTCCAGCAGAAACCCGTTCAGCCCTAGCAGATCGTGCCTGCGAAAGCCCGTGCTGCGATATGTGACAGCGATCTTGTTCAGTGGCAAGCGATGCGTCGTCGCCGGATAGTCCTCTTCTTCCACCGCCGCCATTTTGGTCGCTAAAGGCGTCACGTTGTTCAGCCCGTACGCGGGGTTCGTGTAATAGTCCCGCATGTGGCAATCCTGGCAGGTGCGCGGGTTTTTCCCCTTAGGGTTCAATTCGTTTTGGTATTGGCTGTTCAGCCATTCTACGTATGTGTTCTGCTCCAGACTGTGTTCGGGCACCGGGTGATCCACCACCGGAAGATCGATCACGTGGCAACTGCCACACAGCCGCGAGGAGGTAGTGTAGTCGTTGTGCTTGGGCGTATAACCCAAGCTGTTCTTCATCGGGTCAACCACAATGTGGTCGTCCGCGAACGGACCCTGTACTTGATCGTCCCCGATCAGATTGAAATTGCCCGTCGTCTCCTTATTTAGAAAATCGTCCAGCGACGCGTAGTCGTCCTTGATGCGATGGCAAACCGAGCAACTGATGCCGTCGCGCGCCAGCGACCCGTATCTGTTGTCGATTCGATTCACTACGCCCGGCTCGAACGTGTCCTTCGGATGGTCTTGCGCGAATTCCCGCTGGCCCATCACCCCGTGGCAATGGAAGCACGTGTTCTTAACGAAATCGGCGGTCTGTTTCCGCTTCTCCGGGTCTTTGATCGTAGCGATATACGCCAGCTCGCTCTCCACCTGCGAATAAAAAATCGGGTCGCGGCCCGCCAGCCCCATGGGCGACCACCGCCACTCCGCATACGGCGCAATGCCGATCTGGGTTTGACCGTTCTTACTTTGGAGCTGCATTAACGGCCACGTTGCGCTGTGGCAACTCTGGCACTGATCCGAGCTCACGAAGCCGCCGGGATGTTCCGCCGAAGACACCGCGCGGTCAAACACCTCCGGCACCATGCATTGCTTCACTCCCGCCGGACAGTTCGGAAGCGCCTTTGGATGTGGCTCGCGAGAGAGGCGCAGTTTCTCCAGCAGCTCATTTCTTTCGTGGTCGCTCAACAACTCTCGAATGCGTTGTTCGGTCAGAGGCCGGGCGGATTCATCCGGCAGCGTCAGGGGCGCGTGTTGGGCGAGCATCTCGGGCGACGGCCGCGCCACCGGCACTTGCGGAGCTTGCCCGGGCAGCCCTGGCGGCGATTGCGGCTCGCAGTCCGTATTCTGTCTCCAGGACTGGTCGACTTTGAAAGTAAGGTAATTGTCGCCGTGCAGGTTTTCGAGCGACGAAAACGTCGATTCCTTCTCCGCCGAGGCATGGCACCGGACGCAGTAATGCCCGTAGCCTCCATTCGGATATTGATCCTCGACGAATTTCATCCCGGTGTAGACTTCCACCCAGTACCAGCCGTCCTTCGAAGCGCCGGGCCGCCGGATCATGATGCTCCAGTCCCATAGGAACTTGGAGCCGGTTTGGGTCCTTTCGTCCATGTACGCGTAGCATGCGGGAGGAACAGGGCCGCCGGGCGTCGTGTATTGCTCTTTAATGATGATTCCGCCGTCAGGGATGTCGCCCTGCCGTCCGCCCTCGAGCCAGCGCATGACTTCCGGTGAGTACCAGATCCGCACGCTCGCATAGTGCGTTCCGTAATTCGTCCCTTCGAGGTAAGGCCCTGTGCCGCGAATCGCCGAGTCGCCCTTCCACCCCTCCGCAGTCCGGTAGCAACCGGTCTGCATATACTTCAGCAACCTGGTCTGGAATTCCCGGTTCTGTCCGCCGTGCTCAGGCGGCGGTGGAACCAGGTCTTTCGGCCAAACATTCGGCACGGGGCATCCGCTTTGCGCTCTAGCCGACGCGCAAAAGATGAGTGATAGCGCAGACAACACAACCACAACCGCAGGCCGGTGGAACATGCCCACTTCCTCCTGAATTGGTGTGAATCCACCGCATAATAGCAGGAATTCCTCTAAATCCGGATTTCTATTCGTATCTCTAAGTGCATTTTTTCGGCATGCGCTCTCCGACAGCGCAATGGAACCTCACGTGCCTCATCTTCGTACCGGGATGAAAGGAGAAACATGAAGACCACACTTCTGACTGCGGCGCTCGCGCTAAGCACCGCTGCTGTTTGTGCCGCCCAGAGCGAGGGCTCTTTTGACCGCTCACTTAGTGTCTCAGGCCCGGTTGACCTGGATGTGGTCACTGATTCCGGAGGCATTACGGTCACACCCGGCTCCTCCGGGGCCGTCCACGTGCACGCCATCTTAAAAGCCCAGCATGGCTGGTTCGATTCGGGCGATGTCGAACGCCACATTCGCGAAATCGAACGCAATCCGCCAATCGAGCAGAACGGTAACCAGATCCGCATCGGGTTCGTGCACAGCCGCGATCTGCTGAAGAACATTTCCATGCGGCTGGAGATTCAAACTCCGCGTGAAACCAAGCTGCGCGCCCGTGCCGATTCGGGCGGCATCCGCGTAAACGGGATTCAGGGTCCGGCCGATTGCCATACCGACTCCGGCGGCATCGACGTGCGCGACGTCGGTTCAGAGGTTCACGCGGCCGCCGATTCCGGCGGCATTCACATCGAGAATGTTAAGGGCGCCGCCTACGCACGTGTAGATTCCGGCGGCATTGAAGCCAACGACATTGCCGGATCTATCGACGCCGAAACCGATTCCGGCGGCATTCACGTCAGCCAAAGCAGCGCTGCGCCCATTCGCGCCAAGGCGGATTCAGGCGGCGTCACCGTCCGGCTCGCATCGAATGCCGGTTACGACATCAACGTCGAATCCGAGAGCGGCCACATCTCAGTGCCAGAAATTTCCGTGCATGGCGACGTTTCGAAGCACCACATCGAAGGCAAAGTACGCGGTGGCGGACCCATGGTGAATGTCCGCGTTGATTCTGGGAACGTGTCCATCGATTGAGGGCGTTAACCCTCGAGTACACGGCGTTTGAAGCCGCGTTATCTCAAGCTGCTGCCGGCGTGCGCATCCAGCCAGCTCACGACTTCCGCCGGACTCTTCAATTCACCTTTCAGAATTTGCAGGGCGAGATCGGGGCTAAGCACGTTATTGAACTCCTTTGTATAATCGACTTCAACGTGTTGACCGGGCAGCTTTAGGAACAACGGAACGTAGGGATGCCAGCGCGATTGGGTAAGGCGCGCCATCTCCGGCGTCCATATGGAAGAATCCATCCACATGCCGGTGCGATAAGGATGATCGCCTGAGATGAGCACAGTGGAAGCGTTCCACTCGCCTGTCTGTTCCATGAGGCCGCGGATTTGGCCGAGAGTTGCGTCGGCAAGCGAAAGATTGTCGATATAATCCGAGTTCCCCAAGGTGAATTTTCTGGCCTGCGTATCCCAGATCCCCGCTGGATGCGGAGTGGGAATGTGAATAAAGACTAAGTTTAGATCCGGATTCCTAAGCATGCGCGACGCGTTTGCCACGATAAACTGCATCGCGCTGATCTGCTGTTCTCTCCACATTCGCGCCTCTTCCGGCTCGGGAGCCACCCAGTGCAAGGGCTCGATGATGCGCGGCACGCTCCAGCGAGCCTGCCAGCTGACCAGATACACGGCTTGATCGAGGAACGAGCGGTCGCGCAACAGCTTCTCGACGCGTACAACCGGGCCCCCAAAACTCATCCAACTGCAATCGCTTAAATCGTTGCCGAAAATCCGGCAGTAGGGGTGGTGCCATCCAACTAACCCCGTATTCAGGCCGGCCGCTCTTGCGGATCGAAAAACATTGGGCAGCGTGCTGGCATCCACCCATGGTCCGCCTTTGCTGAATTCGACCAGCAAGCGGTTGGTGTGCAATCCCACCTGAACGACTCTTCTGCCCAGGAAAAAGGACGGCATGGCCCAAAGCGTATCCGTACTCGGAGTCAGCGCTTTGCCATAAACAGATTCCGCGCGTAGGCGATCGAATTCGCGCAATTGGATTCGCTGCGGCCGCACATCGAAAAGCATTCGATCGTCGAGTTCGTCGAAGATAATCCAAACCAGGTGCGGACGATCGCGCGTCCCTGCCAGCATCGGGGCGGGCGTTTCATTCCTAGCTTGATGCAGATCGTTGGTTTCGTATTGCCACACTCCGTTCAGAGCGAGGACCAGGAACACCGGCGAGACAATCAGTAGCACACCGATCACGAACCGCAACAGGCGGCGCGGGTAGCGAACGACTACAAACGCCAGGACGCAAGCTAGCGCGATCTTGAGGATCTTCCAAGACTGTTCTGGTTTCCACTCCTCCAGCATTTCCGTACAAAACCGCTGGAGCTGATAGAAGGCCAACAGGCCGAAAAGACTCAGCCCGGCAACTCCGACCCCGCGCGCGCGCTTGTTCCGAGCCCCACACAGCACGCCGAATCCCAATACCAGCAGAGTGAGGACCGAAGCATCGGCGATGAGCGCCAGAAGCATCCCCAGGTGCGGAGGACGATCCTGGAAATACCTCATCGCGGCATCTTCGGCGAGGCCCAGCACCTGTTTCCAGATGAACAGGAAACACAGATTTGCGATGGAAACGCTGATTAAGACAAGCTTCAGTTTTTCCGTTTGCCAAGCAGGTAAAGCCAGCGCAGGTTTCCTTTGACCGGCTGCTTTTGAATCACCGTGAATTGTTGTTGGCATGCAAGCTCAAAAGCTTCCTGGGTGAAATCCGCGTGCAAGGCTTCGCGTCCGCGGGTAATGCGTTGAAACATCGGATCGTCCTTAGAAACATATTCAAGCACCAGGTGTTTGGTCGTCAGTTCCGCGGCGACCCTCAGGATGTCGTCCAAGGGAATTCTTTCGGTCACCAGAAGGTGGTGCACAACGGCCAACATCAGGACGAGCTCGAACGAACCCGCGGCGCGGTCCAGAAACGAAGGGTATTCCGCGTTGCGCCAGCCGGTAGCTGGACTGGGGCGCGCCAGATTTACGCACAGAGGTTGGATATCTAACTGTTCTGCGCTGGCCCTGCGCCACGCTCTTCCAACCACCACCGGGTCTATATCGATGCCGACCACTCGAGCGCCACTCCCGGCCGCGAGAGCACTAAAGTGTCCGGTATTACACCCGATATCGAGCACCGCTTTGGGCCTAAGATCCGACAGCCACCGTTGGACCAGATCCGTCTTGTGCCGAAATTCCTGGTCGCTGTAGGACAAAGTATTCATGTAACCGGACCAGGTTGAATCGCCCTGCCTGGAAGCATTGGCTTTTCGAAGCAGTTTGCGAAGGCGCTTCAATTGTGTAACAAGTATGAATTTCGCCTTTTCCGGGTCGGCCAGCCGTTTGGGGACGTACAGTTTGCTGTCATCCTGATTGGCTTGTTTGCTAAGCCATGTGGGGATGGACACTTCGGTCAGAACGGGCGGCAGCAGCCGCTTCATCCAGGAACAGTGCCTATAGACCTCATCCGGCTCCAGGCCTGCAGCCCGGCTGACGAATACCTGATCCGCGCCCATACCGAATTCCCGGCGCACAAGCAAAGGAAAGACGAACATTCTCAAGAACTGAGCATAGGGAAGCCATGTGGGGTCGCGGGGGTCTCGCTTTTCGAAAGAAAGAAGGTCTACAAAGACCGGACGCGGCCCTTCGAACAGCACGTTGTATGGGGTTGCGTCCTTCAGTCCGAAAGACTCGCCCAGCACCGCCTCCCCCAGGTCGATGGTCAAGGCGCCAGCGGCGAACAACATCTCGGCTGGCCATTCGTAGGGGTAGGAGGGAAACCACACTCGGTCGTGTTCCAGCCAGTAGCGGCTGCCGGAACCATCGTTAGCCGATGCGCGACCCGGAAAACTGCCGCCAAGCTCTACTTGGTCGGGAGGAATTTCGCGCGTACCGACAACTCTGCCCGAGGCCATCAGCTCTTTCCCGGCAGAGGAGTGGAGGAATTCCTGACACGCCGGAAAACTGGCGCTCGAAACGCTCCGAAAAACCCTGGAACCTACAGAAAAGAGCGAGCCTGCGGGATCACGAAAGGAAGCTAATGTGACAGCCACTCGTCACTTAGCGTAGCGAACGCGTGGCGTCTATCTCCTTCGAAATCGTGCCAATGCCCGTCGAAAATAGAAGCCGGCGCCGATGACGATTGCGGTGAGAGATTGCCAGATCATGGTGCCGGTACCCGGATCAATGTAGGCCAGAATAGGTTTCATAATTGCGCTCCGTTGGTGAAATAAAACCATTCGCCGAACGCCTGGGACATAGCCACCTCCGGCTCCGGCTTTGTGACTGTTCAGTTACTAGAGCGTGAATTCCCCCCAGGCGTTTCTTAGAACTAGCAGCAAGAGTACTAGGGTGCGCTAAACTGCGCCTGCTATCGTAATCAATCTCACAGTTCGAATACCACCGGCCTTTTTCATCCGCGTGCAATAGAGCCGTCCTAAGATTTCTCTTGGCGGGAATGCTACCAGGCGTCTTGATTCGCCTGAGGATGTTACGGTGAAGCGATAGTGACGGTCCTCAAACGCCGAATGCCGGGGTGTGACGGAAGGTGTGTTGACGCCACGCGCCCGCTCACCAGAGGGTGGAACAATGCGCCCGGGGGTTGATGTAAGTTTTCAATCGGTTTCTAAGCGCTACCGCATCCGGCAAGCGGGAACTGCCACTTCCACTGGGACTTCCCCGTCCAGTTGGATCGCAAAGCTTCGTCGCGGCCGCGAGCGGCGCAGCGAGTTTTGGGCCGTGAAGGACGTTTCTTTCGCGGTGGAACACGGCGAATCACTGGGCATCATTGGACAAAACGGCGCCGGGAAAAGCACCATCCTGAAAATGCTATCGGGCATCACGGCACCCACCGCCGGCCAAATCTCGATTCGAGGGCGCCTCTCGGCCCTGCTCGAAGTCGGCTCTGGCTTCCATCCTGAGCTAACCGGCCGCGAAAATGTTTACTTAAGCGGATCCGTGCTCGGCATGTCCCGCCGGGAGATCCACCGGAAACTCGATGCAATTGTCGAATTCGCCGGCATGCAGCGTTTCATCGATGTCCCCGTGAAGCGCTACTCGTCGGGTATGTACGTTCGGTTGGGTTTTTCCATCGCCGCCCATATCGAACCCGAGGTCCTGCTGCTCGATGAGGTACTCGCGGTTGGCGATCACGTTTTTCAAGTCAAATGCAAGGAACGCATCGGCGACTTACACCGGAATGGCACGACCGTTATCTTTATCTCACACGATCTGACATCGGTCCAGGCGCTATGTCAGCGTGTGCTGCTGATCGAGCACGGACGCATCGCGGCGGAAGGAGATCCGGAGGAGGTGATCCGAAAATATACGGAAACCACGAACCTGACCCGCTCTCCATCGGCCGGCCAAAGTTCCGGAGCCGTAAAGATTGTGCGCGTGGCTTTTTTTGACGAGTCGGGACCCCGTTCCGCCGGTTTTCGCACTGGATTTCCCATCTGGGGCACGGTGTCGTTTATCGCCGAAGAGGAGATTCCGAACGCCACGCTTTCCGTGCTATTCGTGCATCCTCACGGATGGATTGCCTCTCAATGGAAAACCTTGCATCATGAGCGGCCCTTAGGCATCCGGCCAGGCAGAGGAGCCATCCAATTCTCGTGCAACGAGCTCGGCTTGCAGCCTGGCGTGTATCGAGTCGACGTGCAAATCGAAGACGCGAGCACAAAACGACCCCTCGAGAACCAGCCTGGCTGCACGTCGATTCATGTGACGAGTGAAAAGAAGCTCCGGGGATTTTTTTACTCGCCCCACCGCTGGCGTGAAATCTCGTGAGGTGAGCAAATGTCCCGAACAGGATTAAGAGCCTGCGTGCATGACGCGAGCTTTCAGCGCCACCAAAGGCGCTAACCCGAACCGGCGATATGCTCTGGTCTTTAGAGCATAGAGCTGGTCCCGGAAAGCCTGGGTGTTCACGAAGTATCCGGCCGGTTTGCCAAGAGCTTTCGCCAGCAACGTAGCCGCACGCTTCAATTGCCAGATGTGCTGCACGCGCGATGTTGCTTCCGGTTGCCGCGGATGCGCTGCCTCCCAAAGTTCCATGGCGCGATGCGGATCGCCGATCGTCGGGAAGAGAATTGCCGCGTTCCTGGCGGCAACGGCCCGGTCACTTGTATAGAAATCCTCGATCTTTCCGGTCGTGCTCGTCTGGGTCCTGCGATATTGCACCAGCGTTTCAGGAAGATTTCGTATTTCGCCCACTGCGGCCAGGCGCATCCAGAGATCAAGATCCTCATCCCGCACGTCGCGGTAATTTCCGGCCGCGAGCAACGCACTCCGCCGGCATAACACCGCACTCTGGCACAGTTGAGCGTGCCACCGGGTCAACCAGCGCGCCTCTGCGTCGTCCGTCTTGTAGGTCCATTGGCCGCGACGCACTCCGTGCTCGTCGATGATGTCCACTTGTGTTCCGAGAGCGGCAAGCTCCGGATGCCCCAGCAGGAAAGGCACCTGCACCTCCAAGCGCTCGGGATAACTCACGTCGTCTGCATCCGTCCAGGCGCACAGTTCGCTTTCCGCCATGTCGAGTAGCGCCGCACGGCTCGCCCCGACTCCCATCGGCTTGCCACTCACCACAGCACCCGGGATGCGGGCCGGAATCCAGCGGCGAAGCTCCTCCAGGGTGCCGTCTTTTGAGCCGTTGTCCCAAACGAGCATCTTGTGATTCTGGTAGCTCTGTTTCGCAATCGACTCGAGCGTCAACGAGAGATAGGGCATCCCGTTGCGTACCGGCATCAACCAAGTGACAGCCGCAGGCTTCGTCATGCCCGCGTCGCCGCCAGATAATCGCGCACTTTCAGGAGGGGTCCTAGTCCGAAACGACGCAGAAACCGTCGTTTCAACGAATAGTACTGGTCACGGAACGATTCGGTTTGAGTAAAGTAATCGCTTGGTTTGTGGCATTGCGCCGCCAGAAGTCTCGCGCTTTTTCGAAGCTGTGCCAGATGCCACGCCTTAGCTGGAATGGCGCTGCCCACGCCCATCCATGTTTGCGGCAGGCTGGATTCCCAGAGCTCTAACGCCGACGCCGGATCCGAGACTCCGGGGAATAAGTTAGCCGCGTTCGCAGCCGCTACCCTTCGCAAGACCGGAACCCAGTTCTGAACATTACCGGTGACGCTAGTCCCGGTGCGACGGTAGTGAACCAGAACCTCCGGCAGGTTGTGCATCTCCGTCGTCGCGCACATGCGACGCCACAGCTCCCAATCCTCGTAGACCGAGTCGCGCTCAAAAACGAAGTCAGGGTAATTGCCCGCTGCCAACACAAGCGCGCGCCGGAACATGACGGTCGGATGACATAACCGGCAAGCATAGCGGAGCAACCAGCGAATCTCGGCATCGGAGGTTTCAAAGGCCCACAACTCCAGTTCAGTCCCCCGCTCGTCGATCGTGCGAACACGGCTGCCCACCGCGCCGACCTCCGGGTGAGCGAGCAAAAAGTCCACCTGCCGCTCGATCCGATGCGGCAGATTTACGTCATCGGCATCAATGCGGGCGCAGAACTCGGTATCCGCCTGCTCGACCAGGAACGCGAGGCTGCGGCCGATGCCCCAGGAAGGACCTGAAAATATTCGCCCGCGAATGCGCGACGGAATCCAGCGTCTTAGCTCGGCGAGTGTGCCGTCGCTCGAGCCGTCATCCCGAACCAAAAGGGTGTGGTCCTGATAGGTCTGATTTGCGATCGACTCGAGCATCTCCGCCAAATAAGGCATGCCGTTTTTGACGGGCACGATCCAAGTGACGGGCGGTCGTGGCATTCGTGTTTATGTTCGCAGGCAGTCCACGGGTTCGGACACCTTCTACTCACCGGATATAGCCACAAGCCGGCTGCTTCTCGGCTGACGCCTTCGAAACCACCATGCTCAGCAGCGTGCCGAGGGCGGTTCCCACAATGTTGATCAAGACGTCGCGGAGCGCCGGATCTCGGCCGGGAAAGAACGCCTGGAGGATCTCGCTGCACGATCCAACCACAGCGCCCACCAGGAGAATAGCCGGAATCTTCCCGCTGCCAGGGGCAAGCGCTTTCCACAGTAAGATTGCGAGAACGCAGAACAATGCGACGTGGAAACTTTTGTCCGCCAACAGGTGAATGAGTCCGTATGACCCCGAATCCCGCCTCATTTCACCCCAGAAGAAACCGGCAAGGAATTCAAAAGCGGCATCCGCCCATGCCGCCGCCAGTGAGGTCGATGAGAAAAAAATGACAAAAATCCATCCGAGGACCGCAAAAGACCATCGATTCAACTCAGGCCTCGCCATGAATCGAGTTTGCCACGGAGCGACTCTCTCGCTTTCGTGGTTGCGCTTAATAGACCCATAAATAAATAGGCATTGTGAACTCTACTTAATGCAAAGTAGGTATTTCCGCGCACTGATAAAGTCGGTTGTAACTAGTTAGAAAGAAAGATAGTTATTTCGGTACTAGGATAGGCGGCCTTGGGTCCTGTACGTAACAAAACTTTGCCGGGTTTACGTAGGACTTGGAAATCTTGAAAATGTATTCGCTCCGTATGATACTTAGACGCGGTATCTCCACCATTCAGCAGTGAAAGCGAGGGCTCACGGGAACGTGGGACTCACCAGGGCGGAAGCCTGCCGGAAGGGACGCAAGTGAATTGGTTTGCATTACATGTAAAGCCGCGGCATGAAAGGGCAGTCGAGGAGCAATTACGCGCCCGCTTGTTGGAAGGCTATTCGCCCTATTACTTAGCTCGAAGGCGCTGGTCCGACCGGGTCAAAGCAGTCGAATTTCCGCTGTTTCCGAGATACGTATTTTGCCGCTTTTGCTTTGAGGACCGGCTAAAAGTAATTAGTCTTCCAAGCGTGGTCTCGATTGTCGGTTTCGGCGGATCGCCTTGCCCGATTCCCGATGGTGATGTCGAGATGGTCAAGAGCATGGTGGCCAGCGGCCTCCCGGTGATGCCTTGGCCCAGTTTGCGTATCGGCGAGCGCGTGAGAGTCTGTCATGGCCCTTTGTCCGGCCTGGAAGGAATTCTCACGCGGCAGAAAGCGGCCTACCGGGTGGTAGTGACGGTGGAACTATTGCAGCGTGCAGTGGCGGTAGAAGTGGAGCGCGACCTGATTGAGCCCGTCCCGGCGCCAAAGAGGCCGGGGGCCGGCGGGCTGCTGCCAATGGCTGGCACGCCGTATAGCGGCGCAAACGGTAACGCCGCTTAGCCGCCACGCCAGCCAAGTATCTCTTCCGCGGCGTGAACTCGCGGCCCTGCCGCCCGCCGAGGAAGGCAAAGAAGCGAAAGGAAACCGCAGTGCATGTTGCTCAAAGTATGACCAAGCGGCGAAGGCCTCGAGGCTGAGGTGTCGACACCGAATCCGCGCAATCGCGTCGTGGTATTTCGCCTCACCGAGGAGGAGTATAGATCTCTGAAGGAGGCATGCTCCGCCGCTGGCCGCCGGAATTTGTCCGACTACACGCGGTCCGAGCTTCTGCTCGCGCTGCGCGCGGACGGAGCCGAAATGGCGATTCAACGGAGATTCCAAGAGATCGACCACAAGCTGAGGGATCTCAGCCACTTACTCAAGGAAGTCTTCGAGTATTTGCACATCGGATCGAACGTCGAAGTCTCTCAGGAGCTTTGCGTGGAACAGGAATCGTAAGAGATAGAAGGTTGCGATGCGCACGAGATTATTTCGCATATGCGCGCTTTGCCTGGTTTGGGCGCTTAGGCCGCAAAGCTTGGTTTGGGGGCTTGACGCGGCGGGCTCCGCGCCCTCCACGCAAGCTGGCGGCGATGCCGCGTCCGCAGGCGCTTTGGCCGGCATCTATAAGATCAGCCCGGACGATGTCCTGGATATCAGTGTCGTGGATGTTCCGGAATACTCGCACACCTACCGCGTGGCTCCAGACGGAACGATCCGTCTGCCGCTATTGAACGAACCGATCATGGCGGCGGGCCGCACTCCGGTCGCGCTGGCGGGCATAGTTACAGATAAGTTGACCAGCAGCCAATTGCTCCACGATCCGCATGTGATGATCGAGGTGAAAGAGTCGCGGGCCAACGCCATTGCGGTGACCGGCGCGGTGAAAACTCCGCAAAATTATCAAGTGTTCGGCCGCACGACACTGCTCAATGTGATCTCGCAAGCCGGCGGCTTGACGGACGACGCCTCCAATACAGCGGTCATCAAGCGCGGCAAAATTGCCGAAGAAGTATTTCGAACCGAGCACGCTTCGGCAATCGAAGCCTCGCCCGCGGAAGCCGCCAGCGCACCCATCCCGGTGAACTTGAAGCAGCTCTTCGCCGGCGCCCAGTCGGAAAATTTGGATCTCTACCCGGGTGACTCCGTCGTGGTTCAGCGGGCGGGCATCATCTACGTCGTCGGGGCCGTCAACAAGGCGGGCGGATTCGTTCTAAACGGCGACCGCGGATCGATGACCGTGTTGAAAGCGGTAGCGTTGGCCGAAGACCTGAAACCTACCGCGGAAGGTAAGAAGGCGCTACTTATTCGCAAAAATCCTTCTGCCCCTAATGGCGCGCAGGAATTCGACGTGAACTTAAGCAAGATACTCTCTAATAAAGCGCCCGATTCCCCGATGCTTGCCGACGATGTTCTCTTCGTTCCCGATAGCAACGCCAAGAAAATCATGCATCGTGCGGGAGAAGCCGCAATGCAGGCGGCGACCGTGCTTACTTATGGAGCTTTTATTTATAAATGATTTCTTACGTGGCCCAGCGCACTAGATTCGTTACGCCGCGCCCGCAACTTAGAATGCCGTTCGCGAAAGCAAGAGTGGTCTTTAGAAGCGAGTAGTTATGCCTGAGTTATCACGCAGCTTGACGAGAATCGAGCCGGGAGTGCCGCAAACCGCGGTTCCATTCACCGTAGAGCCGCCCCCCATGGCGAACTTTTCGGCTTTGGCGAACTATGCCGACGTGCTGTTTAAGCACCGCGTGCTTATTCTGGCGGTCGCGGTACTGGTGACGGGATTGGCGGCGCTGTACGCGTTCAAGGTCCATCCCGTATATCGAGCCACGGCCCGGCTGGAGATAGAGCCGGAAACCCGCTACATTCAATCGGGCGTCGACGGCGTTCAGAATGCGCCCGGCGAAGAAGAAATGTTCCTTTCGACGCAGGTCGACGTTCTCCAGAGCGATAGCGTGGCGCGCCAGACCATCGAACAGCTTCAGTTGGCGGCCGAGCCGGAGTTCAAGGCGGTCGTCGACGAGCTGCCGCCCGACAAGCGCAGCGCCGCCGCTGTCGAGATCGCGCTGACCGGCGAATTCAAGCAACACCTGATCGTCGAGCGCCAAAAAGACACGCGCATGCTGATGGTTCACTACGAGAGCCACGACCCCCAGCTGGCCGCGAAAGTGGCCAATGCCTTGGTCGAGAACTACATCGAGTACAGTTTTCGCCTGAAATACGACGCCACGCGCCAGGCGACCGCCTGGATGGAAGGCCAACTGAACGATCTGCGCAAAAAAGTGCAGAAGTCCCAGGAAGTCCTGGTCGATTACGAGGCCAGAAACTCGATGGTCAATGTGGGCGACAAGGAAAGCATCGCCGAACAGAAGCTCGCTGATTTGAGCCGCGACTTGACTGAGGCGCAAAACGACCGCGTGCGCAAAGAGTCGCAACGAGAGTTGGTCGGCTCCGACACCGGCCGTGCGCGCTTGCTCTCCGATAGCCCGCTGCTGCAGCGGCTCCAGCAAACCGAAGCGGATCTTAAGACGCAATATGCGGACGCTTCGCAGACCTACGGCCCGACCTTTCCCAAAGTCAAACGGCTGCAGGCCCAGCTCGAGGAGGTGGGATCTCTCATAGCGCGCGAACAGAAGCGGGTGCTCGACACCATGAATAACGATTACTCGACCGCGCAAGCGCGTGAGCGTCTGCTGACCGAAGCAGTCGCCAGGCAGAAAGAGGAAGTAAGCCGGTTTAACGAGCTCTCGATCCAGCATAATTTGCTGAAGCGCGATTTCGACAGCAACCAGGCCCTCTACGATAACCTGCTGCAACGCATGAAAGACGCAACCGTAGCCGCGGGACTGAGAGCTACGAATATTCACCTCATCGATCGCGCCTTTCCTCCCAGTTCGCCGGACCGTCCGAGAAAAGCCCGGACCATGCTGGTCGGCCTCGCGGGCGGCTTGCTGCTAGGGTTCCTGTGCAGCTTGCTTAGAGAGACAATGGACTTCTCGGTGAATAGCGCCGAGGAACTGGAGACCCTGCTCGGAGTTCCCACCCTCGCCATTGTGCCGGATGCCGCCAGCGTCCCGAAGGTACTGAGCACGCGGCGCGGCCTGCGCTTGCAGAGGAGCGCGGTTTCGACGACCCTGCTGCGCTATCCGGAATCGATGCTGGCCGAATCGTTTCGCGCGCTGCGCACTTCGGTCCTGCTGTCGAGGCCGGACGGCGCGCATCAACTCGTGCTCATCACCAGCGCCAATCCGGGCGAGGGAAAAACCTGTACCGCCGTAAATCTGGCGTTAGCGCTCGCGCAGAGCGGCGGCGAGGTTCTGCTCATCGACGCCGATTTCCGCCAACCTCGCGTGGCCCGCAGCCTGGGTCTTTCGAACGAGCACGGATTGAGCGATGTCCTGGCGAGAAAAGCCGACCTGAAAGATGCGCTGATCCAGCTTCCCGCACCGGAGCTCAATGTATTGCCGGCTGGATCCCGTCCGCCGAATCCGGCCGACCTGCTTTCCTCGCGTTCCATGCGGAAGCTGCTGCAGGAGTTGCGGTCGCGCTTTACGTCTGTCGTGATCGACTCGCCCCCGGTGCTGCTGATTTCCGACGCTAACATTCTCGCCAGCCTGGTCGATGCAGTGATCATCGTCGCCGAAAGCCAGAGCACCACGCGCGCCGCCATTTCCCGCGCCAACAAAATGATCACTCTGTCGGGGGGCCGGGTTCTCGGCACGGTGCTCAATAAGGTCGATGCGCGGCGAGACGGCTACTATGGACATTACTATTACCGGCCGCGCTATAAAAAATATTACTCAAACTAAGCGCTACGGCGTGTAAGTCGACTTCTTACCACGATGAGTGCGCCCAAAATTGTGGCGCTCGTGCCTTTACGCGGAGGCTCGAAGCGGATACCGTCAAAGAATATCAAGCCGCTGTTGGGCAAGCCGCTTGCTTATTGGGCATGCGCCGCCGCGGCCCATTGTCCTCAGATCGGCGAAGTCTACGTTTCTACCGAGGACGAGCGCATCCGGACCGTGGTCGAATCCTTCGGTTTGAACGTGACCGTGTTGCAGCGGCCGCCGGACCTTGCTGGGGATAGCGCGGCCACCGACGACGTCATACTGCACTTTGCGACTGCCGTGGATTTCGATATCGTAGCGACCGTCCAAGCTACTTCTCCTCTGGTCTCCAGCTCTGATCTCGATCTCGCACTTACTCAATTGTTGCGAAACGGCAATGATTCTCTCTTGACCGGTGTGCCGGTCAAGCGCTTTTTTTGGTCGCCCGACGCACGGCCCTTGAACTACGATCCCTTTCACCGGCCATTCAGCCAAAATTTCAAGGGATCGATCATGGAGAATGGCGCTTTCTACCTGACCACCCGGGATGCCCTTACCCGGTACCGCAACCGCCTGGGTGGAAAGATCGGCATCTTCGAGATGGCGCCGGACACGGCCGTCGAGATAGACGATCCGGAGGATTGGGAAACGGTCGAAAAGCTGCTCTCCCGTCGAGTAACTTCGCTCGTGCGCCGCGTGAAGCAGTTGAAACTGATCGTTAGCGATTTCGACGGTGTCTGGACGGATAACAAGGTATACACGTTCGGAAACTCCGAAGAAGGCGTTGCCTCTAGTAAGGCCGACAGTCTCGCGTTGGGTATCTTCCGGCAGCGATTCGGAATTCCGGTCGTGGTGGTGTCCAAGGAGAAGAATCCGATCGTCCAGAGCCGCTGCGCCAAGTTGCAGTTGGAAGTGCTTTCCTCGGTCGATGACAAGCGCTGTTTGCTGGACCGGGAACTCGCCGCGCGCGGACTGTCTTGGTCTGAGGTCTGCTATATCGGCAACGACCTGAACGATCTCGAGTGCATGAGCCAAGCCGGCCTTAGTTTTTGCCCCTCGGATGCTGCCTCCGAGGTCAGGTCCAAGGCGGATTACATACTTAGCCACACAGGAGGGAATGGAGCCGTTCGCGAAATGCTCGAGCTTCTTTCAAAAGAACTATGATTCAACCCCGAAAGGCCACCATCGTAGCGGAAATCGGTTGCAACCACCAAGGCCGTTTGGAACTGGCCAAGGAAATGATCACCGTAGCCAAGCATTTTTGCAAGGTGAACGTAGTCAAGTTCCAAAAGCGCCATCCGCGGGAGCTTCTCACGCCCGAGGAGTACGATGCTCCCCATCCCGAGCCCTACCATAGTTACGGTCGAACTTACGGCGAGCACCGGGAGTTTCTCGAATTCAGCATCGACCAGCACCGGGAACTGAAGACGTTCTGCGAGCAAACTGGGTTGACCTATTCCACGTCGGTCTGGGACATGACTTCGGCCCGGCAGATCGTGTCTCTCGGTCCAGCCATGATCAAAGTGCCTTCCGCGTGTAATCTGCGCTTCGACCTGCTCGGCTATCTGGCCGACGAATTCGAAGGCGAGTTGCACGTGGCGCTCGGCATGACGGCGCGCGAGGAAGAAGAGAGCATTGTCGATTTCTTTGTCAAGCGGGGCCGGGCCCGAAGCCTGGTGCTGTACGCCTGCACGTCGGGCTATCCGGTGCCGTTCGAACAAGTATCGCTGCTCGAGATCCAGCGGCTCAAAGAAACCTACGGCGGCGCGGTAAAGGACATCGGCTTTTCCGGGCACCACCTCGGCATTGCCCTCGATTCGGTTGCCTACAGCTTGGGCGCCATGTATATCGAACGGCATTTTACGTTGGACCGGACTTCGAAGGGAACCGATCATGCGGCGTCGCTCGAGCCGGACGGGCTGCGTAGAGTGGTGCGCGATATCGACGCGGTCAGTAAAGCCCTGAGCTACAAAGAACGGGAGATCCTGGATATCGAGCTTCCGCAAAGAAAGAAGCTCAAGAGAACGTCGGTCGCTGTTCCACTTACTGCTCCCGCACATGTGTCGCGGTCGGTAAGACCGGTGGCTTGACTTATTCCGTATTTCCGCCCCCACCCGAATGAGAACGGAAACCTTTGGCTTTTCAGGCCGGATCGGTCCCTCGGCCGGCTTTGAGCCGCAGCCCCACCGTGCACCGGTGTGGCGCCACGAACGCCGCCATTTCGAGATAACTGTCAGCGGGGATCACGCACGCACAGCCAGTGCCTGGCATAATTTCTCGGACCGGCCCACGGCTCCGTCCGTCTTTGTCACCGGATCTTTGTATCTGGGAAGCGACAGTGATTTCGGGGAATCAACCCAGGTAACAGCGCTTCCTATCGCGTCGGCGCCCGAGCTGATTGCACGCCGCTTCGAGACCGAAGGCGCCAGCGTGTTTGGCTTATTAGATGGCGACTTCAGTTTGGTGCTCTCGGATCCAAAGTCGGACACGGTGTACTTAGTAGTAGACAAGCTAGGGTGCAATGACATCTACTTACGGCAGGACGGCGAATCGCTTTTCTTTGCTTCCGATCCATCCGAATTGATTGCCGACGACGAGAGCTTCGATCCGGTTGCCGTCTCCTTTCTCCTGGCCCACGAGGGGTTCGTCCCCGCGCCCTTCACCGTGTCGCGGAATGTTTGTGCCGTCGGTCGATCCCGATTCGCAAGAATAAGCACCAGCGCTGGCAAGCTGCGGTTGAGCATTGAAAACTACTGGTCGCCGCAAGCGCGCTGGAAGTTGCCCAATACGAAAGCGGCCCGCGGGAAGATGTTCACGCTGTTGAGCGATGCCATTGCGGTTCGGCAGGACAGCAAAACCGCGCTCTTGTTGTCCGGCGGCGTGGATTCGTCCGTGATCCTGAATCTCGCCGCCGGCCGTAACCATGGCGGACCCGGCAAGCAAGCCATGCTCGCGCTCACGGGCTCTGTAAAGGGATGGGATCAGGGCGAAGGCGAGATTGCACATTCGCGCTCGATCGCGGCGGATTTCGGCATCCCGCACACCGCCGTGGTACTCGACCCGCAAGACGACACCTTGGCCGAAGAATCGCTCCTGTGCACCACTTCCTGGATGAACGGTGCGCGTTTGACATTACCGTTGTGGCGGCGTTTCGCGTTACATCTGCGGGAGCGTCTGGGCGAAGGCTACAACATCATCGCCGGGCAAACGGCGGACACCTTGGCGGACAACAATTACACCTGCTCCTCGCCCGGATATCGTATCCGCCGCGCGTTGTTTTCACCGTGGTGCTTGCGGCTGATGCCGTTGCTGAGCGCCGCCTCGCCGCGTCCTTCGAGCAGCCTCGGCCGCGCCACCGTCGCGGCGGCGAAGTCTGTCGGCGGAGTCCGCATCTCGCGCATGGTGGAAAGCATACTCGCGGGCATGGCAAAGCGGGAAGCCTTCTACGCCGGCCGGCTGTTTGGCTATGGAGAAATGCCGGGCACCGCCGCCGGCTATTTTCCGATGCTGACCCAACCGGGTTTCGCGCGCGTGGTCGACTGGTACTCCGCGAATTTTATACGCCCTCTCGTACAGGACCTGGACCCCGCGTCCTTTTACCGCCAGATGATCCAGCTCAGCATGGACATGAACATGCTGCATTTAGATTCCCGCCTTCTCTTCCATATCTACCGGCAGGAAGGCGGCCGCGCACAGTTGCCCTTCATGGACGCCCGCGCTGTAACCTACTTCGGAAGCCTGCCTTACTCCGCGCGCGCGATTTACCGCGAGCCGAAACATGTCATTCGAGCTTTGCTGCGCAGAAACGGAATGCGCTACCGTCCGCGGCCTGACCAAGCGTCTTCGAAGTGTTCCAAGTCGCAGGAGCAGTTATTACTCGAAGGCGCCATCGGCGCCTATTATCGCGAGCTGCTGCGGGCGCCCGTCTTTCCGGATCGCGTGCCGCGTGTCTTCGAATTCCTCGACGAACCATATGTCGCGAGGCAACTTACTAGCTTTGTAAGCGGCAAAGGAAGGCCGGACTACCGTTTTATCGCCAAGGCCGGGACGCTTGAAGTCTGGAGTCGCGCATTAGCGCAGCGCCAGAGCGCCCGCTCGAGGCTATGCGCGGTGGGCAAGCGGTGATCGCCTCGCGAATATCCAGAGCAAGCGTATGGACGACCCGAAACAAAAGCTAGTTCGCGCCCTGAAAGCGAATCGCGCCGTGCGCTGGTTGAACAGCACCACCTTCGCTGAGGTGGCTCTCGAAACGCTGAACACGCGCTTGCCGTGGAATTATCGTGTCATGCGGCTGGTCTCGCGGAGCAATCACTTGCGGCGTGCGGCCATTCGCCGCTGCTCGCAAGCCAAGCGCAGCAGTATCCAAACCGCCGCTCAAACCGTCGTGCCTGATCTGGATGTGAATAAGACTGCGAACGAGCTTCACCAGAAAGGATTTGCGACCGGACTCGTTCTTCCTCCGGATTACATTCGCCGAATATTAGACTTTTGCGCGACGGCTCCGTTCATAGACGATTACAGCAAGGAAAAACTCCTGATCGATCCGCTGGACGATAGGGTACCGCGGCCGGGCCGGCTGGCTTATCGATGCTCGAATCCCCATAAGCAGTGCGAAGCGGTCGATAGGCTGACTCGCGATCCGGCCCTGGTCGAAGTTGCGCGCCGGTATCTCACGGCTGAACCGCTTCTCCGCTCCAGCCGCATTTTTTGGTCGTTCCCAGACCTTAGTGAAGGTTACAACCCGCTCTACGGCTTCCACTATGATATCGACGATTATAAGTTCCTCAAGTTATTTTTCTATCTGTGCGACGTAGACCAGGAGCGCGGCCCGCACGTGATCATCGAGGGAACGCACAAACAAAAAGACTGGTTTGAGAAAAACCACCGCCGCTTGACCGACGAACAAGCGGAGAGCCGCTACGCGGGCCAAATAAGAGTGATGCTCGGCGAAACGGGACAGGGCTTTTTCGAAGACACGTTCTGTTATCACAAGGGAGCCAAGCCCAGGAAGAGACGCCTGATGCTGGAATTCCAGTACGCGATCTCGGCCGCGGCCGTGGCCTAAACAGACTCACCCCCCCGCAAAGATGCCCGCCAACACACTCCATCGCACGACGGAATTGGAAACAGCGCCCGTCGTGGCCGCCAAGGACGGAACCGGCAAGTTCATTCGGGACGTGTTCTTCGCGAACCTGCCGCTGCCGTTCCAGAAGATTCGCACTTATCTGTGGCTGGTGGTCTTCTCGAAAGCCTTCGGTCCCAGCGGATTCGGGATTTGGGCGCTCTTCCAAGGCACGCTCGGAAGCGCTTTGATCCTCACCAGCCTGACTCAAGGAAACGCCATGATGCGTTTTCTGAGCGGCCAACGCACGCGCGAAGAGAAAAACAGCGTGCTCTCTTCGGTCCTCGCCGCCGTTTCTGTGTCGTCGCTTTGCGGCGCCCTGCTGCTGTCCGCCTTGTCGCAGCAGCTTTCGAATCTTCTGTTCCGCGATCCGCGCGGCCGAACCGTTCTCGTCTTAACCGCCCTGATCGTGCCGCTCGAAACTTACTTCGAAGAGATGCGCGGGTTTTTGCGCGCCCGGCGCCTCAACCGCATCTGGGCGTTTTTTACGCTGGGCCGGCAGGTGCCCGAAACTTTCATGCTGATGGCCGTCGCCTGGTGGTGGCTGAGAAGTCCGGTCACCGCCATTAGTGGTTATCTCTGTACCGCGCTCTTGGCTGTTGGCCTCGGATTCTGGTATCTGGCCCGCTACCAGCAAGTACGCCTGGTGAGGCCAAGCGCATCTGTCATGCGGAAATATGTTCCCTATGGCGCCGCCTTAGTGCCGGGCGCTTTGGCGTCCACGCTCTCGTTCGCTGCCGATCGCTACTTAGTCGGCTATTATCTGGATCTTCGCCAAGTCGGAATTTATAGCGTCTGTTTCACCGTCTCGGCCATCGGATTCTTCTTTTGCGGGCCACTTACAGATGTCTTACTTCCGGAGATGTCGGCGCTCTATGATGCCGGCGATTGGGACCAGTTTTACGCCCGCTTTTCCGGCGTGCAAAAGTTTGTCATGGGACTGGCCGTCGGCGCGACCGCTCTGCTCGTCGCGTTCCCACAGCAGATTCTACGGGCTTTGACAACCGGAGCTTTCGCCTCCGGAGCCCCGACGCTCGCTATCCTCGGCATGCAGGGCATCTTCATGAGCGCCGTGGTGCTGTATAGCGTCATGTTCTACGTGCGCATGCGCGTTTGGTGGACCACTGCGGTGTGGGCGGGAATGGGCGTGATCATCCTGGCCATGGATGTATTCTTACTCCCCAGGATGGGTATCCAAGGCGCTGGCTTGAGCCAATTAGTCTCCTCCATCGCCGGCGCCGTGTTCGTTGTGGCGTTGAATTGGGATCTCTTCCGGCGCACCTTCCGCCTGGCGTGGATCGGTCAAACCGGCTTGGCGCTCTTGAGCGTGTGGCTGCTGGCGAGGCTGTGGCCAGTCCATTCGGCCTCGTTGGCCGAAGCGCTCGCCCATATTCTTGCCGGCGCGGCTATCTTTGTCATCGCGTCGCTGCTTACCGGGTATCTGCGGCTCGACGAGTTAGTGGTCCTCTATACCGCGTTCGCGCGCAGATCGAGCCCGCCCGCTGCCGTGCTCGGCGTTCAGGGTTAACGATGAAATCCTCGCTTGTGCACTGCAGCCCCGGGGGACGCGGCGGCACAATCGTCCCTGCGGTTCTATCGCTTTCGCTGCTACTCCTGCCACGCCTTCACGCCATGCATTTCAACCAGCAGTCCGGCGCCTTCGATGTCCGGAGGTACGGCGCGAAGGGGAATTCGCGCCTCTCGGCCGAAGGCTCGATGACCGCAGGATCGAAAACGTTGAGCTGCACGGACTGCTCATTCGGCTCCCTCGATAAAGGGAGAAGAATTTACGTTTACGGAGCGAGTAATGCGCCCGACGCGCTGTCCCTTGCAACTACCGTCGAAACAGTAACAGATGCGCGGACCGCGACGCTCGCCGATGCCGCCACTCAGACTGTTTCACACTCATTGGTCCAGACCGTCGGCGCGAATGACACGAACGCGATTCTGCTGGCGCGGCGAGCCGCCTGCATAGCCGGCATGCGCGCTTCCGAGCCCGTATCGCTCACATTTCCAGCGGGCGTCTACGCTATCGATAAACCCATCGAGCCATGCTCGAACCTTCGCATTACCGGCGGCGGCGCCATCCTGCAAACCAAGCTGGTGGACGGGGAAGCTGCGGGACAGGGAAGTTCGGTCATCGTGTTCCCGCCCTCCACTACCGGGCGTTGGTGCAGTGGCGGCAGCATGACACCGGGATCAAGCGTCCTGAACTATGGCGAACAAGGCGACCGCCCCTGTAACTTCTCGCAAGAAGACGTCGGCGCACCGGTCGTGGTGCAGTATGCAGGCCCGAAGTATTTGCCGCTGTATGCCTCTATCTCGAAGTATGTCAGCCCGACCGAGGTTCTCCTTGACCAACCCGCGGCTACTGCCGTTCCAGTCACCCACTCCGGCTTCGACAAAGTAGGCACCTTCTTGACAATCGGCGCCACACCCATTACCAACGTCGAAATCGATCATGTCACCTTGACGAATGTTTCTACGGCATATCCGAAACACGCCACTTTGGGCGTAGGGATCGTAGCGTTCGGCGCCGATCAAACGTCCTCTAAGCGGAATGTGCGCGTGAACAACGTCAGAGTTGTCACTGCTTCTGTAAACTGTCTGGGCGGAAACAACGGATTCCTCGATCAATTCTCGTTCGAGAACAACACCCTCGTCGGCTGCGCGGACGCGGCCATGTACGTGGCGGGATGGAACTCGCGCGGCCTGGTTGCAAACAACACCATCGAGAACATCGACTTTCCCGGCTTGCCAGCCGCTGTCATCGGGCGCGTGCTGCACACCGGCATCCTGGTGAAGAACGCCTCGAACGTAGTCTTTGAAAACAACACCATCGATATCAACGCGCATCAGGCGGGCATTGTATTCGGAGATCATCCGCAGTTCCTTGATCGCGTTCAGAACAACCGCATCAAGGTAACGGCCCAAGACCACTCCGCGCTCGGAATCAAGGGCAATACCGGCAAGCTGCTGATCATTTCCGGCAATCACATCGAATGCCGGGGGCAACAAAGCCTGGGCGTGTTCTTCTACTCGAGCGCCGTGAGCGACGTACAAGTAATAGGAAACGAGATTCGAAATTGCGGAAACGGCGTGAAGTTCGAGGCGAGAGATAGCAACTTCGGCCCTTCCGGCATCAAAGTAAGAGACAACTACATTGTAAATTGCCAGGACGGCATTAGATTCGAACGGCTCGGCGGCATAAATGCGCTCGAAGATAACAGGCTGAGCGGATGCGCCGGCCTGCCGTGGCTCGTAATGGATAGCCAGAACGGCAGTGTAACCTATTTTTCCGCCGGCAATGTAACAGGCGGAAGCGATAATCTGCCATTTTTTGATCACTCGGTCAAACGATTACCCAAAGGAGTGAAGCCGCCGGAATAAGTACCCTCACTGCTAGCCAAGCGATTGGGGGTTAGCCGATTGATGGGCAATAAGTAACACGCGATAGTAGGTGCGATAGATGAAGATCCTGATGATCTGCAAAGGCGAATATTACGGCTTCATGCCGTTGATCGCCGAAACGTTAAAGCGGCAGTATGGGCACAGTATCGATGCGCTGACCTTTGCCACGCCGACAGCCGAGCTGCCATGTATGCGGGTCTATGATCAGGTCTACAATCAGGCAGCTTACTTGAAGCAGCATGTTCCCCATTACGATCTGGACGAATGCGTAAAGTATCTGCAGCAGCTCGAGTTTTCAGGGGAACTCGCAGAGCTGAATGTCATCACCTACGCGGACCGTATCATTCGGCAGTATCCCTTTGAAAGAGTAATAAAGATCGTGGCCGGCGTTTGCCGCTTCTGGGAAGAACTTCTCCGGAACGCACAGCCGGACGCCATCGTCGGCGAGGTCGCCTGCGCCTCGGAATGGATTGCTTGGTCGCTTTCCCGGCGGCTCGGAATACAATACCTGATCCCCTATCCGGGCCCGCTGCCGCGCCGCTTTTATTTCGTTCGCTCGCCCGCCGGTGGATGGGATGCCGCAGAGGCCGTCTATCGCGATGTAAAGAATCGCGCACTAACCTCGAATCAGATCCGTGTTGCTGAAGACTTTCTGACCACTTTCCGCCAAACCCGCTTGCGCTCCGCCATCCATGCGCCCGCGTTCCGCTCGCCCGTGCGCATAGATCGCAGCAGGATCGAACAACTCACGAAGCGGGCGAAACGCGTTCCCTTTAGAGTCCGCACCTATTTGGAAGACGGACATTTCGAGGTTGGCTCTTACAACGGAAGACCGCCCTGGGAGCCAATTTGGAAGGATCTGCGGCGCATTATTCGGCACCTCGGCCAAAGCCGCGCCTTTGAAACCGCGATTGCCCCAGGCCCCAAGGTTTACTTCCCGTTGCACGTTCAGCCCGAGTTCACCATCGACGTGCGTGCGCCGTTTTGCACCAATCAGTTGGCCCTCATCGAAAATATCGCCAAGAGCATTCCGAGCGGCTACCGTCTCGTCGTGAAGGACCATCCCGGGATGCGTGGCCTCCGGCCGGCGCATTACTATCGGGATCTCAAGAAGCTCTACAACGTTCAACTCGTCTCTCCGGCCATCGATAGCCATTGCATTATTCAAGCTTCGGATGCGCTGCTCACTATAGTCGGCACCACAGCTTGGGAGGGCATCCTTTACGAAAAGCCCGTAATCGCCTTCGGTCCGCTAGGCTACAAATTTTTCGATTTGCTCTACTCCTGTGAAACAATAAGCGAATTGCCGTCGATTCTTTCGAATGCAATCCATGGATACAAGCCTAACTATGATCTCCTGCTCAAATTTATTTGGGCGATGTTGGAGACGGCTCACCAAGGTGAGTGGCACGACCCGTTGGCGACACCGGCTGTTCTCGATCCGGCGAACATTGAGAGCATTGCAAAATGCATCGTCGGAGAAATTGAAACGCAAAAGAAGCAGCGCCGCGCCCTGCTTGCGGTTTAGCTTCGCTTTGCGTGCTTAGTCGAAGTGCTTTGCTTTCTTCGCAACTCAAAAACGTGAGGAAACCGTACATGAATGAGGCCTATGAGCAGTTACTTAGATGTTTTTCCACCGTGTTCCCGTCGCTATCTCGACAGGAAATTCTAAACGCCAACTCGGAGTCTGTTCCAGGATGGGATTCGCTAGCGATGGTGACGCTCTTGGCTGTAATCGAGGAGGAATTCGCGATCCAGTTCCCGCCGTCGGAAATCGAATCTCTAACTTCCTTCGATGCATTCTGGAACTGCCTGCAGGGACGGATCATCTCCCGAGGAACGTCCGACGCCGCTCAGTGTTCCGCCGCCAAGGTCTAGTTATCCCCGGGAAGGCCTCGCCTTGAATTTGGCTTTGCATCACGTTGGAATCTTAGTAAGAGATATCGCGAAGCGGGCCGCACTTTACAGCCATCGTTTCGGATATGAAATTCGCACGGAAATCGTGCGCGACCTTACGCAGACCGCATATGTGCAGTTTTTGAAGCTTCCGCATGACCGCGTGTATCTTGAGTTAGTTTCGCCCGACGGTCCTAACAGCAAATTGACGAATGCGCTCATGAAAGGCGAGGGCCTGAATCACTTATGCTATTCCACGCCCTCAATCGATGAGGATTGCGCCCGGCTCGGCTCGGAAGGATTGCATTTGGTCTCCGCTCCGGTCCAGGCGTGCGCGTTCGGCGAACGGCGCGTGGCTTGGTTGATGGGTGCCGACGGCGTTCTCATCGAATTAGTAGAACGTGGCGCCGAAGGCGAACTCTGAAATTGCGAAAGACGATCCTGTGAGCATTCAACGCTGCGGCGACAACGAATTCCCGCTCATTGAGAGGTTTTGGTCGCGCTACCGTGCGGCCAAAGGCGACCCTCAAATGTCCGCCGAAGAACGTCGGAATCTATGGGCACAGGAAGTCGGCAATCCGTTTCAGAATGGGGCCGGGAGTTGCTGGTTGGCTTCGGACCTGGGCGAACCGGTGGCGCACCTGTCGCGAAGCCCGTGTCCCGCCTATCACCAAGGACGCACGCTCGATGCCGGCTGGTGGCGCGATCTGTTTGCGGTCTCCGACGTTGCTCACGGAAATGCCACTGCAGCGCTGATGCTCACCGTCGCCCGGCTGAATCTTGGACATGCGGTTCTAGGCACGCCCGGCGTTGAGTCGCAAGTCGGCAAGCTTTACCGCGCGCTTCGTTTCGATTATTGGGGCGAAGTGCCGTTCCTCTATCTCGTCCTGCACGGATCCAAGCTGCTCCGGAATCTGGTCGTATTCAAGAAGAACCGCGCCGTGTTCTTCGCGTCCAATCTTGCCTCCCGGCTCTATCTTCCGGGCAAAGTCCTTGAATTACGGCATCGCCGGCGAGATCGCAGCGCGGCGGGCGTTCGCATCGAGCACTGGCGCACCTTCCCCGCGGTGGCGGACGATCTTTGGGTGCGGCTGCTCGATCGTTTCACCATGGTCTTCGATCGCTCCGTCACTTACTTGAACTGGAGATATGCAGAGCCATGTTATGAGCGCGTGGGAGTTTTTCTGCACGATCAACTTATTGGGTGGGTGGTGTCGAAGCTCACCGCCATGAATAACAATGCCTATTTTGGCGATTTAACGGTTGGCACCGTCGTCGATCTTCTGGTGAACCCGGAACAA
Source organism: Bryobacteraceae bacterium (assembly GCA_036269275.1). Classification (GTDB taxonomy): domain Bacteria; phylum Acidobacteriota; class Terriglobia; order Bryobacterales; family Bryobacteraceae; genus Bog-105. The sequence continues at coordinate 334,834 of DATASJ010000126.1, forward strand.
CCCGCCCACGTACGCGAAGTGCTGCATGCGGCCGTCCGCAGCTTAGCCGCCGGCGGAGCAGACGTAATCGTCACAAACTTGTCGGATCGCCGCTTGGTTGCCGCGGCCTGCGTAGCCGGGTTTATCCCTGGCCCTTCGAACTATCACTTTTTCACAAAAAATCTGCCCGCTTTGCAGATCCAGGATTGCCATCTGACGCGTGGCGACTCAGATGGAGACCGGCGCTTGTAAGTTCGCGTGCGGAAATGCATACGACAGCAGACCAAATTGCCTTTCTCATGTATCATGAGATCGCCGTACCGGGCCGCGAGTTATCTCGCGACTTCACAGGACACCTGCCCTACGCCGTTCCGCAAGCCGAGCTACACTCGCAACTGCACTTCCTGAAGGAGCATGGCTGGCGCGGGCTCAGCGTTACGGAAGCACTCGCTATGAATGGCGCTCGTGAGCCCGCCAGCGTGGCTATTACGTTCGACGATGGGTCGGAGACGGACCTTCGGGCGGCTGCGCTGCTCGATAAATCCGGCCTCCATGCGACCTTCTACGTGATCGCCGGCTGGCTCGGCCGCAAAGGTTATCTGTCTTCCGAAGGCTTGCGCGAACTGCAAGCCGGAGGCTTTGAGATCGGCTGTCACTCCATGAATCACCGCTATCTCAGCGGGCTGAATGCCGCCGAATTGCAAGTCGAGATCGTTGATGCGAAAGCTCGCTTGGAACAAGCCCTGGGCGCCTCAGTAATCCATTTCTCCTGTCCAGGCGGTTTCTGGAGCTCCAAAGTAGCCCGCCTCGCGAAGCGATCCGGCTATCGCTCGGTGGCCACGAGCCGCATTGGCCGCAATAACAGGCATTCGGACCACTATCGGCTCTCCAGAATCTCGATCTTGCGAGGAATGGCGCCGGACGATTTCGCTCGCGCTTGCCGCGGCGATGGATTGTTTCTTCGACAGGCCAGAGAACGCCTATCAGCGGTGCCGAAAACTTTGCTAGGAACGGAGCTATATCTCCGGCTTCATTCGTTGTTGCACTCCCGCCGGGATCTCGAAGCATAGTCAGAGTCTGGTATCGACACTTATTCAGCTCCCTATGTTCTTAGTCGAATATTTATTCCTCACCTCCGCTCTGCTCGGCGTCGTCTTCTTCATTATCAGAAGACATGGCATGGCATCGGTGGAAGGATATTGTGCCACCTTTCTCGGTTTGGCCATCGTGGGCGACACGGTAAATCTGCTGGTCGATTACTTCTTTCAGCCGGGAACGCTTCTGCTCGGCCCGGACGAGTTCACTTTTCGTCTTTACCCAGGGTTCGTTCACATACTCGCTCTTCTGGCTTTGCTCGCGGGATTGTTTCTGACAAATCCGAAACCCGCTCCGATCGGCCGAGGTTTTTCCGGGCCGGAACTCAATTTCGCCGCCTACACCGGAGCAGCCCTGGTGCTCATAGGGCTGAGCATGTCGCTGGTTGCTATCGTTCTTACTCACGCTTTCAGTGCCGCCAATTTCTTCCATGGCCTGGATACCTTCCGGGCGGGTCAGGCAGGCGAGGCGGGAGGCTTCTGGTACCGGGGCGCCGATATCGCCGACTTCGGTTTCGCTCTCATCCTACCCAGCCGACGCAAGAGTTCTCGCTTTTTCTTAGTACTCGGCGCGATGTTCGCGGTCTCGTTCTTTCTCCGCGCTAATAAGGGCGGCTTCGAAACACCTATTTTATGGGCCGCCTTAGGTCTCTACACCTATAATCCCCGCCGCTTCTGGTCGTTCGCCAAATTGCGAGTGGCGGTTTGCTGCTTGGCTGCCATTCTCATCGGCATCGGCATCAAGGTCGATCTGCTTATGAACGGCCCCAGTTCCCAAAGTATGACCGTGAGCATGTTCGGCCCCATCCAGAACCGATGGGGCGATCAAGGCTTATATCGCGGGTGGTGCCAGTTCATCAACCTCTTACCCAAGTATCACTATCTATTTCAAGGACACCCCGAAGGAGTCTTCGCCGTGACGGCCTGGGTGCCGAAGTTCATTACCGGCACAAGAGCCGACCTGCCTGGCCAGGGCCTCGGCTTCATGGTTCACGCCGACGCGCATACTTACAAGGGCGAATCGCCGTCGCTCGGATTAGTGGGATCGGTCTACGCCGACGACAAGCTATTCAGCACCATCGCTTACATGCTGATCATCGGGATCTTTCTAGGCTTTCTGCGCCGGTATGCCGCCGGCTTGCGAAGCCCTATGCAGTGGCGGATTTCCTACCTTGCTTTTGCCCTGTTCGGCGGACTGTCCGCCGAAGCTGGCATTTCGGACTTGCTTTACACGTTCTTTTTGACCTTCGCTGCCACTGGGCTCGCTCACCTGATCGTCGTCGGCCTCTTCAAACGCAAGCTTCACTCAGCAGCCCGCCAACTGCCGTATGTGCTTCCCGAGGATTTTCCAATCCGACGCTTACCCGCCTGAAGCGGGCGACAAGTCACTTCACCAGAAATATGTGCGGCATAGCAGGCGTCATCTCCGCTGAACCTAACCTCGGCTGCCAAGAGGCCACCCGGCGCATGATCGACGTGCAGCGCCATCGTGGTCCCGACGGCGACGGCTTCTGGTCCGGCCGCGTCGGAGATTCGGGCGTTGCACTAGGCCATCTGCGCCTCGCGATTATCGATCTGACCGACGGCGGCCGCCAACCCATGTTTCTGCCCGACGGAAGCCAAGGCCTCATCTTCAACGGAGAAATCTATAATTACCGGGAGATCCGCACTGAACTTCAGAACTTAGGCGTTTCCTTCCAAACCGAATCCGATACCGAAGTCGCTTTGTGGGCCCTTGCTACCTGGGGTTGCGGCGCGTTTCAGCGCTTCAACGGTATGTGGGCAATCGCTTGGGTCAACATCTCAAATCAAAGCCTGATTTTGTGCCGCGACCGTTTCGGCATCAAGCCGCTTTACTTCTATCGGCAGGCAGGGACTCTTTTCTTTGCCTCGGAGATCAAAGCAATCCTGGCGGGCACCCGCCAGCGCTTTCCGATCAACACCTCGACTATCGGCAGATTTCTGCATCAGAGCCTTCTCGACGCGCAGCCGGAGACGTTCTTCTCGGGTATCGAAGCGCTCCCGGCGGGCAGCATGCTCCAACTCCATCTCGGCCGCGCCGCCCATCCGGAGCCGAAGTTAGTCCGCTATTGGAAACCCGCGCCGAGCAATGGTTTCAAGAGCCTCGAAGAAGGAATCGAAGCCGTCCGCACAACGTTCTTCGACGCCGTGAAGCTGCGGCTGCGCAGCGATGTCCCGGTCGGAATCCTGCTCTCCGGAGGCATGGACTCTTCAGCCATTGCGGCGGGAATGCGGAAAACCCTCGGGCGCGATGCCGACCTGCATGCGATTTCCGCCATTAGCGGCCGCGCGGAATACGATGAAACCCCCTTTATCGAGACAGTAAGCAGCCATCTTGCCTGCCCGGTGCATTACGTCCGCCTGAATTATAACCCCGAAGAGTGGTTCGACTTACTTTCTTCTGTCATCTATGCAAACGACGAGCCCGTGGGAAGCTTCTCGCCCGTCGCCCATTACTTACTGATGCAGGAGGCCCAAAAACTGGGCATCACCGTTCTTTTGAGCGGCCAGGGCGGAGACGAAAACCTATGCGGCTATTTCAAGTTCCTCATCTTCTACCTGCAGCAGCTCTCCCGCGACGGGCATTGGCTCAATGCAGCCGGAGTCCTGTCCGGGTTCTTGCGTAATCGAACCGTCCTGTCGCAATTCAAGATAAGCGAAGCCAAGCGATACCTTCCCCGCGCTGTGAGACAGGCTGAAATCAATATCTACGGATCGCGTTTGAAGGAGCGCAGCTTCGTAATTGCTACCGGGCTCGGCGCCGGGAGCCTGGCGGACCGCCAACGCCTGGATTTGGATCGCTTGTCGGTCCCCTCGCTCGTGCACTATGAGGACCGTACCTCCATGCGCTTCTCACGCGAAATCCGGCTCCCGTTTCTGGATTACCGGTTTGTCCAGTTACTCCTTTCGCTCGGGCCGGAATGGAAATTGCGCCAGGGCTGGACGAAGTGGGTCTTTCGCAAGGCCGTTGAAAACGATCTTCCTGCTTCCATCGTGTGGCGAAAAGACAAACAGGGCTTTACCATTCCCCAGGCCGAATGGCTGAAGCATGAGCTACGGACTAAGATCGAGGCGTTTCTGAAAGGGCACCTGTTAGCCGCCGACCTGGGCCTGATTGATCGCGACGGCCTGAATCGGCGCTACCAGGCCTATTGCAAGCAGCCCCCAAACCGCGGATCGATTTCCTTTAAGGATGTTTTTAATCCGATTGCGCTCGAGATCTGGTTGAGGCGTTTTGAGACCAGCCTCGCGCTTCACTAGTGTTTGCCGGCCGCCCGTCGAATTCATCGGCAAGTAAGTAGAGGCAAGTAAGTAAAGACAAGTAAGTAAAATGGATATGCCCCTCAGCCTCTCGATTATCATTCCCTGCCGGAATGAAGCTCGCTTCATCGCCAATTGCCTCGAATCTGTGCTGCACAACGGATTCCCACTCGACGAAATGGAAATCCTTGTCGTCGATGGCATGAGCGAGGACGGGACCCGGAGCATTATCGCAGACTATGCCGCCCGATACAGCCTGATCCGCTTAATCGATAACCCAAAGAAAGTAACACCTTATGCCATCAACATCGGCATCCGCGCCGCCGGAGGCGAAATCCTCATGCGCCTCGACGCGCACACTATCTGCGAGAAGAACTATATCGCGCAGTGCATTCGCGTGATCTCGAACTACGGCGCCGATGACGTGGGCGGCACCTTGCGAATCACGGCGCGAGATAACACCATCACCGGCCGCTCGATCGTCAAGGCGCTCACTCTGAAGTTTGGTGTCGGCAATCTGAAATACCGGTTCTCTCAGCCCGATGAACCGGAAATTGTCGACACGGTCGCATTCTTTTGTTGCAAACGGGAACTGTTTCAAAAAATCGGCATGTTCAACGAGAAGTTAACCCGTATCCAAGACATGGAGTTTAAACGCCGATTGGCGCGCGCCGGGGGCAAGATCATGCTGGCGCCGGGCGCCTTCGCCGATTACCAGGCGCGGTCCGATTTCAAGTCGTTCTGGAAACATAACTGGTCTGACGGAGTGTGGACGGTGCTGGCTTTCGCCCATGCAGAGCTAATGCCGGTTCGCCCGCGCCATCTCGCGCCCGCGTGCCTGGTTACCGTCCTGCTGCTCACGGGCCTCTTGGGCCTGCTATTTCCAATTTCGCGCTGGGCGTTTGTATCTATAGCGGGCCTCTACGCGCTCGTCACGTTTCTTCTTGCCGCACGCATTGCCGTCCAGGCGCGGGAGTGGCGATTCGTTTTCCTGGTTCCTTTTACCATCGCAACCATGCATGTCATGCGCGGCTTGGGTTCGCTCTGGGGCGTGGTTCGTTTGTTCGGCGAACGGCGGCTTACTCACGCCTTCCGGCTGGTTTGGAACGAGCAGAGCGCTTGAAAGCTCCGAACCGATATCGTATGCAGCGCTTTTCTCCCGACGATACCTTCTACTTCTATCGCGGACGAGTGGCTCTTTATGCACTGTTGCGCGCTTTAGACCTTCAGCCCGGCGACGAAGTCTTAGTTCCAGGATTCACCTGCATTGCAGTGCCCAGCCCGATTCTCGGCCTGCGCGCCCGCCCTATTTATGTCGACATCGATCCGCACACCTATAACTTGGATCCCGCCGATCTCGAAACCAAAATAAGTAAGCGCTCCAAAGTGATCGTCGCGCAACATACGTTCGGCATCCCTTGCGACATGGACGCAATTCTGGCCATCGCAAATCGGTACGGCCTGGCGGTGATTGAGGACACCTGCCACGTTTGGGGTGGAAAGTATAAAGACCGAGATCTAGGTAGCATCGGCATTGCCGCCTTTTATTCCTACGATCCTGGTAAGCCGTTCATCATTGGAATGGGGGGTGCCGCCACCGTCAACACGCCCTCGCTCCGGGCCGCCATGCAAGACCTGGAGCACTTATTTCACAAGCCGCCGGCATCGGAAATTGCGAAGCTGCACCTTCAATACGCTGCCCATCGCCTGACCAGACATCCACGGCTCTTCTGGCGTATCCGGGATGCCTACCGGTTTCTGTCGAGGAACGGTGTCGCGATCGCGACCTGGACGGCCGACTCCTTGGAAGGGCGGCTCGGTCCTGATTACGGAAAAAGTTTGGCGCCGTCTTTGAAATCTCGCCTCGCGAATCATATGTTGCGCGGCGATCAAGTAATCGGGCGCCACAAAGGATTGGCCGCTCGTTATGAACGCGGGTTGCATGCGCTCGGACTGCCCGAAGCGGTGCGGAACCCCGGCGCCGAGCCGGTATTGATCTGTTATCCCATCCAGGTCGCCGAAAAAACGCGCCTGCTCGACCAGGCTCGCAAGCACAGCGTCGAAATGGGCGATTGGTTCTCCTCGCCGGTACATCCGCTACCGGAGCGGGAATGGAAGACCGTCGCCTACGAGAAGGGAAGTTGCCCCGCCGCTGAAACCGTATCCACTCAAGTCGTCACATTACCTTGTCACGCCGGAGTTACCGGGAAAGAAGCAGACCGCACCCTCGCGTTTCTGTCCCGGATGAAACAAGCAGGCATACTCGACTTTGTTTCCGCCGCGGTCGCAAAACAGCGTGTCGAAGCTTCGCCCGCAGGAGTTCGAAATTGACAAAACGTTTATTCGATCTGGTCTTTTCCGTAATTGGCATCGTCTTGTTCTCGCCGCTGATGCTGCTCATTGCTGCGGTTATTCGATTGACCTCGCCCGGGCCGGTACTCTATGCGGGAACTCGCATCGGACAATTCGGCAACCCGTTTCGCCTGCTGAAATTCCGAACCATGGTGATTAACGCCGATAAGATCGGTGGCCCCTCGACTGCCGACGACGACCCACGAGTTACTAAGATCGGCCGCGTATTGAGAACCTACAAACTCGATGAGTTACCGCAGTTGTTCAACGTTTTGACGGGCGAAATGAGCTTTGTCGGCCCTAGGCCCGAAGTGGCCGCCGAGGTGGCGCTCTATAGTCCCGAACAGCGCAAACTGCTCCGCGTGCCGCCCGGAATTACCGACTGGGCCTCGATGCGCTTTCATAACGAGGGCGAGATCCTTAAAGGCAGCGCCAACCCGCACCAGACTTATCAAGAGAAGATCCGGCCCGAGAAGATCCGGCTGGGGCTCGAATACGTGCAAAAACGTTCTTTTTGGGTGGATCTGCAAATCTTGGCCGGTACCGTCGGATTGATCGTCAAGACGCGCGCCAAGAGTCACGCGGTGCGTTGACTGCTGTCACATTAAAGCCGGGCCACAGTTGGGGGACTATGGGGAAAACTGTTTCTGAGATTCACAACGGCCACGATCTGAGCGATCTCGCGCGAGCCATCAGAATTCACTCGCTGCGCATGATTCACAGCGCCAAGAGCTCGCACGCGGGCTCTTGCCTGTCGATGGCCGAATTGCTGGCGGTCTTGTACGGCCGTGTGCTGCGCGTCGATGCCGCGCGGCCGGACTGGCCGGACCGGGACCGCTTCGTGCTAAGCAAAGGACATGCGGCAGCGGCGCTCTATGCCGCCCTGGCGGAAAAAGGTTTTTTCCCGAAGAGCTGGCTGCGCACCTTCTACCAGAACGGCTCTCCGCTGGCCGGGCACATCACGCATTGCGGAGTCCCCGGCGTCGAGGTTTCCACCGGCTCCCTCGGCCATGGTTTGCCGCTCGCCTGCGGCATGGCTTTGGCCGGTAAACGGGACGAACGCGCCTACCGCGTCTTCGCGCTCCTGAGCGACGGCGAGTGCGACGAAGGCTCCACCTGGGAGGCGATGCTGTTTGCAGGCCACCAGCGCCTCGACAATCTGGTTGTTCTCGTCGACTACAACAAGATTCAAAGTATCGGGCGCGTCGAAGAAGTCTTGGACCTTGAGCCGTTCGCCGACAAATGGACCGCCTGCCGCTGGTCGGTTCGCGAAATCGATGGGCACGACGTGGCCGCTTTGGAGCGCAACCTGGCCGCCGTGCCGTTTGTGCCAGGAAAGCCGAGCTGCGTTATCGCCCACACGGTGAAAGGCAAAGGCGTCAGCTACATGGAAGACAAGCTGCTCTGGCATTACCGCTCGCCAAGCGAAGAAGATTTGCGGCTGGCTTTAGGAGAACTCGGGGCATCGTTATGAGAACCGCATTTATACGAACTCTGGTCGAGCTGGCCGAGCAGGACGAACGCGTCACCCTGGTGGTCGGCGATTTGGGTTTCGGAGTAGTCGAAGCCTTCGCGAGTAAGTTCCCGAAGCGCTTCGTCAATGCCGGGGTCGCCGAGCAGAATATGACTGCCATCGCCGCGGGCATGGCGCTCTCCGGCAAAATCGTCTTCACTTATTCGATCGCGAATTTCCCCACGCTGCGCTGCTTCGAACAGATACGCAACGATATCTGTTATCACAACGCCAAAGTGATCGTAGTCAGCGTCGGCGGCGGTTTAGCTTACGGCGCGCTCGGCATGACACACCACGCAACCGAAGATATCGCGGTCATGCGGGCGCTCCCCGGCATGACCGTCATCGCACCGGGCGATCCCCTTGAGGCCGAGCTCGCCACGCGCGCGCTGGTCGCCCAGCCAGGCCCGGCCTATCTTCGTCTGGGAAGATCGGGCGAGCCGCCGGTACATCCGCAGCCTGCTCTCTCGCACCGGCTGCCCGAGTATTGGAGCGGCGCCGAGTTCCAGCTAGGCCAGGCCATTCAGCTCTGTGACGGCGGCGACCTCACGCTCATCGCCACCGGAACCATGCTGCACAGCGCCGCTCGGGTCCGAGAGCGGCTGCGCGAAAGCGGCGTCCATGCCCGCTTGCTCAGCATGCACACCATCAAGCCGCTCGACGTGAACGCGATATTGGCCGCCGCGCGCGAGACCCGGGCCATCGTCACGCTCGAAGAACATAGCATCACGGGCGGCCTCGGCAGCGCAGTCGCCGAAATTCTGGCCGAATCCGCAGCCCCGAAGGTCCCCTTTAAGCGTCTCGGCCTGCCGCCGAAATTTACCTCGCTCGTTGGCAGCCAGGATTACTTGAAGGAAGCTTATTCGCTCACCGTCGACGGCATCCTGGCTGCGGTAGCCGCTGTCCTGAACCGCCCCAGCGCATCGCCGCTGGATTTGACGCGCAGCGCAGCTTTTGCGCAGCCATTACACGATTAGGAGAACCTGCATGCCCTATAAAGTACCGTTCGTCGATCCGCGAACTCACTACCAGAACCTGAAAACCGAGATCGACGAGGCCATCGGCGGTTGCCTCCGCCAGGGAGATCTCATCTACCGGCAGCAGCTCCGCGACTTCGAAGCCCATTTCGCCGCCTTCGTAGGCGTGAAATACGCGGTCGGATTGAACAGCGGCTACCATGCGCTGCAGTTCTCGCTACAGGCTGCCGGAGTGGGCCCCGGAGACGAAGTCATTACCGTTGCACATACCTTTGTAGCCACCGTTTCGGCCATCGTGAATGTCGGCGCAACGCCGGTCCTCGTGGATGTCGCCGCCGACCATAATATGGATCCCGACGCCTTTGAGCAAGCCATCACCCCGCGCACCAAAGCCGTTATCCCCGTCTCGCTCAATGGCCGCGTTTGCAAAATGGATCGCATCATGAGCATCGCCGATCGTCACAACTTATCCGTCATAGAGGATTCCGCCCAGGCCATCGGTGCGGAATACGGCGGTCAGAAGGCGGGCTCCTTCGGCTTGACCGGTTGTTTCAGTTTCTATCCCTTCAAGCTGCTCGGAGGCTTTGGCGACGGCGGCGCCATCACCACGAACGATCCCGATGTCGCTCGCATGGCCGGCCGCCTGCGCTATAACGGCGAGGACCGTGAGACCGGCGAATACCACTATCACGGCCAGACCGCTCTTCTCGACAACGTGCAAGCCGCCGTGCTGGACGTAAAGCTGCGGCATCTTCCGGACTGGATCGAGCATCGCCGCCAGATCGCGCGCCTCTATAGCGATGCGCTCGCTGGAATTACCGGTCTTACGCTTCCGCACTACGACGGACCCGGCCACTTCGACGCCTTTCAGAACTATGTCATCCGCACTCCTTTCCGCGACAAGCTGCGGCAGCATCTAAAGAAAGATGGCATCGAGACGCTTGTTAGTTGGCCGAAACCCATGTGGCAACATAGCGCGCTCAAGCTCGGCACTCCGCACTTACCCGAGACCGAAGCCATCTGCCGCGAGGTCCTTTCGCTTCCCATGAGCGCCGAGACCACCGCCGAACACGTGGATGCTACCGTGGAAAGCATAGTCGAGTTTTTCTCGCATTCTGTTGCCTTGAGCGCTGAGGATGAACTCGCGGTGACGCTCTCGCGCGCGAACTGAATGCAACACCCTCAGCCGCTTCCAATTCCGCTCAAGGAGGAATTTTGCTCTCGTTAAGCAAGCGAGCCGATAGCATCGCCCAATCGGAGATCCGGGCCATGACGATCGAATGCCAGCAGGTCAACGGCATCAATCTGGCACAGGGCGTTTGCGACACCGCCTTGCCTGTCGCCGTGGCCGATGGCGCCAAGGACGCGATCGACCGCGGATTGAACAGCTACACGCGCTACGACGGCATCGCCGAGCTGCGCCAGGCCATCGCCCGCAAGCTATGCACTTACAACGGAATCAAAGCCGATCCGGATACTCAGATTACCGTGAGCGCCGGCTCTACAGGCGCATTCTATTGCGCTTGCCTCGCGCTCTTGAATCCCGGCGACGAAGTCATTCTCTTCGAGCCTTATTACGGTTATCACGTGAACACGCTACTGGCGGCGGAAGCAGTGCCGGCGTATGTCACCATGCAAGCGCCCGATTGGTCTTTTTCCCCGGACGATCTCGAATCCGCTGTGACACCGCGCACCAAGGCCATCATGATCAATACGCCCGCGAACCCTTCCGGCAAAGTCTTCACCGCGCAGGAACTGGAATGGGTCGCCGCCTTCGCGGAGCGCCATGACTTATTCGTGTTTACCGACGAAATATATGAGTATTTCATCTACGATGGCCGTCGTCACATCAGTCCCGGAGCGCTGCCGGGCATGGAACATCGAACCATCACGATCTCGGGATTTTCGAAAACCTACAGCATTACTGGATGGAGGATCGGTTATACCGCGTGTCAGCCGGAATGGGCCCGCATGATCGGTTACATGAATGACCTGGTGTACGTCTGCGCTCCATCGCCGCTGCAGTCAGGCGTCGCCGTCGGCCTGGAGCGTCTGAACTCAAATTTCTACCGCCAACTGGCGGAAGAGTATGCCGCGAAGCGAGACCGGCTCTGCGGCGCGTTGGAACGCGCGGGCCTGCGCGCCTGCCCTCCGCAAGGCGCTTACTACATCCTTGCCGATGTCTCTCGCCTGCCCGGCGAGACCAGTAAAGAGCGCGCCATGTACCTGCTGAACCGAACCGGCGTTGCAGCCGTTCCGGGAAACGCCTTTTTTCACGGGCCTGAAGGCGAGGCGTTCATTCGCTTCTGCTACGCCAAGTCTGATGCCGAACTCGAGCAGGCCTGCCAACGGCTGGCCGCAATTTAGTAACTTCTTTCTCCTTCCCGAAACCTTTAAAAACCGGCATGTGCCGGCTGTAAATGTCTCTCGGTTGTCTCTTGCGTCTTTAACTTCCAACTAACGCAATATTTCTCCAGTCTGGGCTCCACGATCCGGAACCAGTTCTAAGAGGCGCACGTCTTACGCGCCCTCTGGAAACCGAGCTTTGCGAAGCCTACTGATGAAAACGGGGTGTCCCTCACTATGTCTTTAGCAAAGCTTCGCGCCATTGCACAAAGGCTGTTTCCCAAAAATTCGGTTTACATCGCTTGCTTCCAGGGCGGGCTGATCTTCTGCTCGCTCTGCGTCGCTTGGCTGCTGCGCTTCGACTTCTCTTTGCCGTATCTCTCCGTCTTGCTCGCCGCCGCGCCCGTCTTGGTTCTCATCCGGCTCGCGGCCATGGCCTTCTTTAACCTGCACCATGGCTGGTGGCGCTATACCTCTCTGCGGGATGTGTCGGACCTCTTGAAAGCCATCGGGCTCGGCTCCGTGCTCTTTCTAATCATCGTGCGCTTCCTCCTGCGGGACACGGACTTTCCCCGGTCCATCTATCTGCTCGAAGCGCTCACGACCACTATTTTCTTGGCGGGTATACGGACGTTGCCCCGCTTATTGACGGAATCGGTTCGCACCTCGGGCGGAGCCAGGCGCGTCATCGTCATCGGCGCCGGAATGGCCGCACAAGCCGTCATCCGCGAGATCGGCCGCTCCAGCAAGCGCTATTGCGTCATCGGCTGCGTCGATGACAACCGCTCGAAACGTGGCATCAAAGTTCATGGCGTTCCAGTCATCGGCACCATCGACCAACTTCCCAGTCTGGTCGCCGCCCATGCCATCAACGAGCTGCTCATCGCGATCCCGTCGGCCTCCGGCGTCCAAATGCAGAGGATTGTAAAACTGTGCGAAAAATCTGCCGTCAAGTTCAAAACCGTGCCCGGGCTGCAAGACATCATCGATGAAAAGATCAGCATTAGCCACTTCCGTGAAGTCCGTTTGGAAGACCTGCTCGGACGCGACCCGGTCACGATCGATCTCGAATCCGTAAAGAATCGGATCGACGGGCGCGTGGTGCTGGTCACCGGCGCCGCCGGCACCATCGGCTCGGAGTTATGCCGGCAAATCCTGCAATACGATCCCCGCCAGTTACTTTGCGTCGACCAAAGCGAAACCGGAATCTTCTACCTTCAAATGGAGCTTTCCCAACGGGAGAACAGAAGCGAGGTCGTGGTCTTTGTCGCCGACATCGGCGACCGCGAACGAATGCGCGGGTTCATGCTCGAATATTGCCCGGAAATCGTCTTTCACGCAGCCGCCTACAAACACGTGCCCATCATGGAAGTCAACGTCTATGGCGCGGTCAAGAACAATATCTTCGGCCTCCTCACGCTGCTTGACTTAGCCGAAGATGCCGGCTGTCAAAGCCTGGTGCTGATTTCCACCGACAAAGCCGTGAACCCATCCAGCGTCATGGGCGTCACCAAGCGCGTGTGCGAGCTCATCATTGCAGCCCGGCCCAACCGCTCCATGCGCTGCGTCTCGGTCCGCTTCGGAAACGTCCTCGGCTCGAATGGAAGTGTCGTTCCCGTCCTCCAGAAACAACTGCGAAATAATCAACATCTCACCATTACTCATCCCGAGATCAGCCGCTACTTTATGACTACACGCGAGGCAGTCTCGCTCGTTTTGCAGGCCTTTGCCATCGGCGCCCACGGAGACACCCTCGTGCTCGATATGGGCACCCCCGTTCGCATTCTCGATTTGGCCCGCACCCTGATCGGGCTCTCCGGAAAAACCGAAAAAGAAGTACCCATCAAATTTACCGGCTTGCGCGATGGCGAAAAGCTCTACGAAGAACTGTTTTATCCGCATGAAGAGCTGCAGCCGACCTCTTCGCTCAAGATACGCCGCGTTCGTGGAGCACAGAACCGCTGGCTTGAGCTTCTGCGCCACCTCGAGCTTCTGCAATCCACCATGACCGTTAACGACTCCATCGGCATTCGCGAGAAACTAAGGGAGATCGTTCCTCAATACTCTTACTCGCTCCCGGAAAGCCAAGCGCCGAAAATGCGTCCCGCCTCCCAATTCGCGCCCGAGCCCGTCCTGCCTTCGGCTCCACCCGCCGCCGCTCTTGGAAAGGCTGCTGGTGTTGCTTAGCGCCGTGGGGTGGACTTCCCGGTCCGGGCCGGATGTCCTCGCCGGCATCCGTGCTAACAACGTTATTGTCGACAGCTCTCTAACGTAAATACATTAGCACTAATTACTACTTGATTATGTACTTAGGAGCAATTATCGTATCTTCCAGTGAGACTTACAACTTGGGGCCTGAGCTGCATCTCCCTGTGCGTGGCCACGCCAGCTACTCTTACGGCTGCCGCTTACAATGGCCGGTAACTGGAACCGAAGGAATTTAGCCTTCCCCGCTCTTCAGCCTTACGTTGCCTGTCGCCCGATATGAAGTTCTGTTTGTTGTCATTCGACGCGGTGGACTGGGCTAGTCTCGATACCTTCGACGATCGGCTGGTTTTCCAGACACGCGAATGGCTGACTTTTCTCACCGAGTCGCAGCATGCCGTGCCCGTGATCGCTTCCTTGCTTGACGCCGGGCAAATAGTCGGATACTTCACCGGCTTCCTACTCAAGCGAATGGGCATTCGAATTCTAGCCAGCCCTCTGCCCGGATGGACCACTCAGTACATGGGCTTTAATCTCCTGCCGCATGTGTCCCGTTCGGATGCGCTCAGAGCCCTCGAAACGTTCGCCTTCAAGGATTTGAAATGCCTTCACATCGAGGTAACAGATCGATTCTCGTCCCCAGAGGAGGGAGAGCGGCTGGGCTTTTCGTGCGAGCTCAGGCATACGCTGGTCACCGACATCAGCCCACCTGAGGACGATATCTTCAAGACTCTGAATCACTCCGTCCGAGGCGCCATCCGCAAGGCGCAGAAAAGTGGTGTAACCATTGAGCATGCCCGGGACGAAAAGTTCGCCAACGAATACTACACGCAGTTACAACAGGTCTTCGCCAGGCAGTCCCTTGTCCCGACTTACAGCCTCGAACGGGTAAAACAGCTAATTCGCTATATGTTGCCCGGCGAAAATGTGTTGTTCCTCCGCGCCCTTGATCCGCAAGGTGCTTGTATCGCCACCTCTATCTATGTAGGCGTCAATAAAATCGCCGTCTACTGGGGCAACGCCAGTTTTCGCGATTCCCTCCACTGGCGCCCCAACGAACTGATGAATTGGCACGCGATACGATATTGGAAAGAACGTGGAATTCAGGCGTTCGATTGGGGCGGAGAGGCCGATTACGGCCGCTACAAGCGAAAATATGGAGGAAATCCGCTCGCCTATCCCAGCTTCCGGAAATCACGCTATCAGTTGGTCGGCGCGCTGCGGAATGGCGCCATGAATTTTCACAAATGGGACCAGCGCCTGCTTGGCTGGTTCCATAAGCCGAATAACAGCGGCGCCAAAGCCGCCCACCCGACCGTTCAGCCGCTTGACCAGGGAGAGGTGGCTGGCTAAGAGGCCGGTCTCGCAGCCGGCAACTCCGGAGGGCCGCGCCCTTATCCCGCAGAGTAATGCCGCACCGAGGCCTCGCTTGATGCGCTTCCGCCCTGGAAAAGGAATTCTTGTCATCTGCCGTCAGGGATTGGGAGACGCTGTTCAAACGCTCCCGCTCATCCGAGCGGTTTGCCGCTTTGCGAAAGATCGTTGCCCGGTTCGCATCCTATTTCATTCCCGCCCCTCTTTCGAGCTCTTCCAGGAGGAAGGTCTCGACTTCACTCCGTATTTCATCAAACCCGATTACGACGGCCGCACCGGCTTGCTCCGCCTCTGTTGGCAGTTGCGCGGAACCAGCGATCTGATTGTCAGCCCTCCGGAAACGTCCTCCTCAAAAATCGCGCTGCTCCGGATCGCCATGGGAGTTCGCTACGTCGCCGGAGAGGCGAATCCGCCCTTCGACCGCTTGTTGTCGTTCTCCGTGCCGCAGGATTGGAATAAGTCTTTCCTCGAGACCCAGGAAGATTTGGCCGCCCTGCTCGACCTCCCCGCCCCGCTCGACCTGCCTGCCATCACCCTCACGCCCAAGGAATTGTTCTGGGCTCGCTCGCTCATTCGTCAGGAAGGGATTCGGGAGCGGCCCGTCCTCGGCATCCAGTGTTCGGCAGCCGTCACCGACAAAAAATGGCCCGCTGCGAACTTCGGCCACGTGGTGCGCCAGCTCAAAGACGTTTTCCCCAACCTCTCGGTCCTCAGTTTCGGCGTCCAGGAAGAAATGGAGGATGCCGCTACCGCACGCCGCGCTGCCGGCCCCGTGACATGGATTGAGGGCACTGGTAAGTGGACCATCCGCCAGACCCTCGCCGCCCTCAGTCAGTGCGACCTCTTTGTTTCCGGCGATACCGGCTTGATGCATATGGCCGCCGCCGTCGACACCAAAACGCTGAGCGTTTTCGGGCCTACCTCGCCTGCGCGCCGCGCTCCCTTCCGCCAGGGCGGACTTGCCGTTGCGCCCGAGACAAGCTGTCATCCCTGCTTCCGCCGCAAGTGGCAAGGCTGCACCTGCATCCGCTCGGTCGAGATCGACCGGGTTCGCGTTTTAGCCGAGCGCTCGCTCCGCGAAGCGGCCTTGAAGTGGAAGCAAGATTTGCGCCCGGACGCCACTTGGTCCTGACGTCCTCCCCGCTTCTCTGTCCGCTCGCTGCGCCCACTCGCGCTCCGCCTCCCGAACACTCGAAGAGCTCCCTGCGCGCAAGCAGAGAGCTCTTTCGACCGAAAATGAGCCGCCGAACCAGCTCAATTCGGTGACTTGCACGAGGCGTCGCACGAACTCGCGCCCGCCCGAAAGTTCGTCGCCGTGTTCGATCCCATGTAATTCGTCGCCGAATTCTTCCCCGCCGAAATCGCCCACGCCCACCCATGGCCAGGATTCGTTTCGCTGAGCTGGTTGTTCGTCCAATAGTTCGTCCCTTCGGACTTCTCAATCGTGATCGCATTTCCAGCCACCTGGGCCACGTTGTTTTCAAACGTCAGATTCATGGGTCCGCGGTTGTTGCCGCTTCCATCTGTCGTCCAAATAGCGCCGTTCGAGTCCAGCACCGTGTTTCCGGTCATCGTGATGCCGCTGACGCCATTGAGTTGAGCGTTCACAAAACGAAGCGCATTGCCCGATATGCCCGTGATCGTGGTGTTGGTGATCGAAAGGCCCGATGTCAGGTTCGTTCCAATCCCCACCGGTGTGACTCCCTCGCCGTTCAGGTTCGAGTTCTCCACTGTATTGTTAAAGCTCGCAACGTCTCCGACATCGATCAGAAAATCCATGCACTGGCAACGCACCGTCGCGTTCTCGATTGTCACGTGGCTAATGCCCTTCAGCAAAAACGCGTTCCAAAGAGCGGTGTTCGGGATGGGGTACTCGGTATTGTCCACTACCACGTTCTCGATCGTCCCGTTCGTGCTGAATCCGGCCAGGTAAAACGCCGCATCCACCGTTCCCTTGCAAGTAACGTGATTGAACGTGAATTGATCGTTCGGTCCATTGTTCCCGATACAGCCGTTGGTCGCCGAGTACAGCACACTGTCGTGGAAATTCACGCCCTGCTTGACCACTTGCGCCCCCGCCCCGAACTCGACCAGCGGCACGCCGTAGGTCGTGAACCCGTTGCGATAGTAATAGCCGACGTCCTGAATGTTGATGCCGCCCACATCGATGTCCTTGATCACCTGGTAGCCAAACACCACCGCCGGCCCGGAAACCAGTCCCACCGGATTCAGCGGCAAAGCCGTTTCTGCACTGTTGGCCAGGCTTACCTCCGAGGCGCTCGATACTCCCGTAATGCTGCTCCAGAGCGGCTCGTGGTTCGCCCCCGCATACTGCACATAAATCGGCTTACCGATGTCCGAGTCGTTAAATTTGCAGCCGGAGCAGCTCAATTCGTTACTTCCAGCCGCCATCGCCACGTCGTTGGACAACGCATTCACGCCTGTTCCCGGCGCGTTCGTCGTGCCGAAAAACAGCACCGTGCCGCCCTGGCCATAGCCATGGTTGCTCGAGCTCGATGACGAGATGTACGTCCCCAGCAGCGTCGCCTCCCCCGAGTTCTGCGCCTCTAGGTTCACGTAGCTGCAACTCTCCGGAATGTCCACTCCGGCCGAGACCGCGTAAATGCCATTCGGGAAAAGTACCGTGTTTGGACTTCCCGCGCTCGCCGTCTTGCAAGCCGCATTCACTGCACTCTGGATATGACTCACATTGTCGCTGCCTACCACCTGCGCCATGGCCAGGGTCACGGTCCGCGTCGCCGGCGCCGCCAGCTTCACTGTCGATGAGCTGCTCACCGATACTACCCGCGTGTACAGCGCCACGTAGGAACTCTGATCCGACGCGCCATAAACCGCTACCACCCGCCCCACATCGGTTGACGCGAAGCTGATGTCCTGGCAGACGAGAGAAGTGCTGCCAGCCGTCATTTCACAGCCGTACCCGACTTTCGAATTCCCTACTGCTCCGTACGTCGCAACGCTATACGTCGCTGCCGGACTGCTCACCGCCCCGACTGCCGATATAACGCAGACCCACACTGAGGGCAAAGTTCTCCTAAGCAAATAAACACCTCTTTTATTTGTATTCGAATCCTATATGGAATTTAGAAGAATTATACTACAGCAGTCCTTTGCGTACTGCAATGTTCTTATCGGTAATTTCTGGGACTTCTAGTACTTTTACTGAGTCACTCGCGCCTTGTACGTCAGCAAAGCCACTCGCGTTAAGTCGTCCCAGTGAGGCAGGTCACTGAAAAAACAGCGTTTTGCATTCCTTCACAGGCGGTCGCAATCACGCGCCAATGAACGTCTTCGAATCTGGCGCAGTGCTCACGTCGGAGTCCGAAAGAACCGACCGTAGGCGCTCGACCGATACCTTGCCGCAGCCGAATTCGCCGACCACCACCCCCGCGGCACAGTTTGCCAGCAGCGCAGCGGCCCAAAAATCCGCGCCGCCTGCCACCGCAACCCCCGCCACCGCCAACACCGTGTCGCCGGCGCCGGTCACATCGAAAACCTCCAACGCCCGCGTCGGAAGCTGAAAGTGCTCCCGCCCCGGCAGATAGAGCGTCATTCCTTCGGGCCCCTCGGTGAGCAGTACCACGATGTCGGGTAACACCGCGTGCAGCCGTTCGCACGCGTTGAGCGCGTCGCTATGAGAGCGGATGACCAATCCGGTTAGAGCCGACAACTCAGCTCGATTCGGCTTAATGATCGTTGCGCCGCGGTATCGCAGCGCGTCTGTGCCTTTTGGATCCACGATGACCGGCACGCCGCGTTCCCGCGCGCGCGCGAGCAATCCGGCCGCAAACATGGGACTCATCAGCCCCTTGGCATAATCGGACACCAGCACGCAATGACACGAATCCAGTAGCGCTCCCAGGCTTCGAATCGCTTCCTGCTCCTGTTCCGCCGGAAGCGGGTGCGTGTCCTCTTCATCGATGCGAGTGATCTGCTGCCGGCCCGCAATCACCCGGGTCTTCACGGTCGTCATGCGGCTCGGGTCTGTCAGCAAATAATTCGGCGAGACGCCGCCTTCGGTCAGCGCGCGCCGCAGTTCCGCCGCAGTCTGGTCCTCTCCCACCACCCCCAGGAGCGTAACCCTCGCACCCAGCGCCGCCACATTCAGCGCCACGTTTCCCGCTCCACCCGGATAGCAGACCGTCTTCTGCTTGCGAATCACGGGAACCGGCGCTTCCGGCGAGATCCGGCTCGCTTCGCCCATCCAATAGCGATCCAGCATCACGTCCCCGACCACCAGGACGTGCTGCGATTCAAATCGTGAAAGCAAATCGGCGAATTCGCTGGTCATTTCACCTTTCCCTAACAGCCGCCCTTGCCAAGGGCAGCCCCGTGCGTTGCGGGCTATCAATTAAAACACTAACGCGCTTCCGGCCCTGCTCACACCTCTGGGCCTTACGATGAAACAAGCATTGGTACTACCGACCCCTATGACCGCCACTCATCTTCGCGACCTGTTTCTCCAGGTATCGCAGTCCTTCGCCGACACGGCCGCCTCCGATTTCCCGGCCAGCGTCGCCGCCGCCATCGACCTGCTCTCCGCCGCCTTTCAAAGCGGTCGCAAACTACTGGTCTTTGGAAACGGCGGCTCGGCATCCGACGCCGAGCATATCTCTGCGGAACTGGTCGGCCGCTTCCTCGTCGAACGCCCCGGCCTTCCCGCCATCTGCCTCACTTCGAACGCCGCTGTCGTCACCGCCTGGGCGAACGATTACAGCTACGATCAGGTCTTCTCGCGCCAGATTCAGGCCTTCGGCGTCCCCGGCGACGTGGCCTGGGGTATTTCCACCAGCGGCACCTCCAAAAACGTCGTGGCCGGCCTAAAGACCGCCCGCGCCGCCGGACTTCGCACCATCGGCATGACCGGCGCTTCCGCCGGCAGCCTCGCCCCGCTCAGCGACGTTCTCTTGGCCGCCCCCGCGACCGCCACCCCGCGTATCCAGGAGATACACTTGGTGACCTATCATGCCATCTGCGAGGCCGTCGAACGCCTCACAATCCAGTCCGCCGCTTCCCGGAACGAACTCGCCCGATAACTGCAAGGCACATCCGTGACGCTCTTTTCGGATATCAAAATCGAAGCGCACCCTGCGCTCGCGGCCGCCTCGCAATCGCCGATCGAATCGCCAACCATATAACAGAGATCGGGCTTTGTATGAAAATACTTTACGGCCCGCTCGAGCAGGAGTTTACCCGGCTTCCGGCAATCGCATCCCTCTGCCAGCGAATGCGGACAATAGTAAACCCTCGCGATCTTGATCCCCGCCGGAGCAAGCTGCCGGAATAATGCTTGATTGACTTGGAAAAATTCCGTCTCCCCGTAGTAACCCAGGCCGATCCCCTGCTGATTCGTAATCACTACCAGCGTGAACCCTGTCTCTTGCAGCGCCTTCAATCCATCCAGCACCCCCGGCATCACCTCCACCCGCGCGGGATCGTGAAGAAACGGCACGTCACGGATCAGCGTTCCGTCCCGGTCCAGAAAAACCAGCCGCGGCTCCTGAGTCCGGGCTCCCGGCGCAATCCTCTCGTGCAACTCGAGCAGCGCTGCCCGCTCCAGAATCGCCGTCGTGCTCGTGTCCGAGTCGATCGGAATGGTCACCACCCGGCCGCCGTACGATTCCACCAGCGGCTTCGACCGCAGATTGCCGGCCGCGTAATCCCCGCCTTTGATATAAACGTCCGGTTTAAGCAACTCGATCAGACCGGCGGGCCGTGTTTCTTCCATCAACGTGACCGCATCCACCGCTTCTAGCGCCGCCACCACCTTGAGCCGCTGCTCCTGCTTATTAATCGGCCGCAACGCACTCTTGTAGCTTTGGATCGATCGATCCGAATTCACGGCCACCATCAGCGCATCGCAATACCCGCGCGCTCGTGTCAGGTACTCGACGTGTCCCGCGTGCAAAATGTCGAATGCCCCGCACGTGAATCCAACTTGTTTCCCCGCCGCATGCTGCGCCGAAGCCCAGGCCTGAATCGCCTCGCGATCGAGTATTTTCGCCCTTAATCTTTCAAGCTCTTGCATGTACGCCCATTGTTCGATGCCTTCGGCCGCCCCGTCAACCACAGCGCGCAGCGAGGCCTCCTGAGAGACTCAGCATAACTTACCGTAAATTTCCCGTACCAACGTATATACAATTGTATATACTACAATCATGAAAAGCAGTTCCCTACCCACGTCTCGCACGGCAGTCGCCAAGTGGGGCAACGCATCCGCGATCCGAATTCCCAAAGCCGTCATGCAAAAAGCAAATCTGCGCGAAGGCGATACGGTCCATTTCGAAGTCGACGGCCCCGGCGTCATCGTGGTGCGCACTGCCGCGGTACAGCGATCGCTCGAGGACTTGGTAGCTGGCATTAGCTCCAAAAATCGGCACGCCGAAACCGGCTGGGGACATCAGCAAGGCCGTGAGATCTGGTGAGTAAATCGTGGACGCCTCAAGCCGGGGACCTCATTAAGTTGGACCTCGACCCAAGAATCGGGCACGAGCAAGCTGGCTGGCGCCCGGCCCTGGTAATTTCTGAGAGCGCCTACAACCGGCGCGCAGGCCTCTGCCTCGTTTGCCCCGTTACGAGTCAAGTAAAGGGCTATCCCTTTGAAGTGCGGCTGCCTGACAGCGGCGGAATCACCGGAGTAGTCCTGTCGGACCACATCAAGTCCGTAGATTTCAAAGCCAGGAGCGCAAAGCTCATCGTTACAGCACCGAAGGAAGTTTTGGACACCGTCCGCGGCTATGTCGCACTGCTGATCGGCGCGAAGTAGACCACCGTCCCAGCCGCAAACCCAAGCGCCACGAATCCCCCCGCCCGGCGCGTCTCCCGCCCCGGTCACAAAAAAACAACAAACTAATTTCCTCAACCAGCTTAGTAACTTACAGCTAACTTTCAGCCCCGCGCCGTTCCTCTCGCATGCGACCCTCCAGGCGGATCAATCCACCGGAGGCTTTCACAGATGTATCTACGATGCGCTGCCATCCTGGCATTGTTGGTCAGCGAAGCGCTCGCCCAGACAAGCATTAACCTGATCAACCAAAGTCACGACGCCGATTTCTCGAATTTCACCTTTACCCGGACCATGAGCGTCGGTGCAACCTTGCCGGCCACCTGTGCCGTCGGTCAGCTCTTCTTTAACACCGCTGCGGCCGCAGGCCAAAATGTCTACGGGTGCACGCAAACCAACACCTGGTCCGCGCTTGGCAACGTACCTTCGCTCGGCGGCGATCTGAGCGGTACGGTATCGAACGCTTCCGTTGCGAAAATCAAAGGCACCAGCATTCCTGCCAATTCCGCCTCCGATCAAACCATCGTCACCACCAGTTCGGCTGTCGGCTCGTGGGCCGGACTGCCGAATTGCCTCGATTCGAGTGGCCAGCACCTGAACTACAACACCACCACCCACACGTTCTCCTGCGGAACCACTGTTGGTACTCCCGCCAGCGCGGCTTTCAATTCGCTGACCAATGGCACCAACACGCAGGCAGCCATGCTCGTCGGCAACGGCGCTTCGCTCGCGCCAAGCGGGTCTGGAATCGTCACGGCCAATGCTTTCTCCGGTACGCTTCCAGCCGCGAACCTCCCATCCATGGTCGTCCTCGGAACCCAGGCCAATACTTACACGAACCAAACCGCCCCCGCCACTCCCGCAACCGGCAGCCTCTCCTGCTGGACAGACTCTACTAACAAGAATTGGGAATGCAAGAACGATGCGGCCAAAATCTTCAATGCCGTCCTCGCGAGCTCTACCGCCGCGAACCAGTTCGCGACCGGAATCAACAGCGCCGGAGTAATCTCCTATGCGCAGCCTTCTTTTGCCAACCTTTCGGGAACGGCCGCAGCCTCGCAGCTTCCCGCCATCAGCCTTTCTGGCAGCGGCTCGGGCGGCGTGACCGGCAATCTTCCGGTCGCCAATCTCAATAGCGGCGCCAACGCCGGCTCCACTACCTTCTGGCGCGGCGATGGTACCTGGGCGACCCCTCCAGGCGGCGGCACGGGAAGCCCGGGAGGCTCGAACAATACCATCCAGTACAACGGCTCGGGCGCTTTCGCTGGCGACACTAACTTCTCCTACAACACCGCCACGCACCAGGCAACCGCGAAGGGCGGATGGTTCGGCCCCATGACCGATAAAGGTGGCCAAGTTTATAACATCGTGGCCTACGGAGCCGTGCCCGATTCCAAGATCGGCTATAACTGCTCCATCGCATCCGGCACAAATACACTATCCTGCGCCAATGACCCCAATATCGCCTTCGCCAGTTCGGATATCGGACACACGATTTATATCTACGGCTCGGATTCTACGCAATATTACGTCGCGACGCCTGGCCTCACCATTAGTTCCGTCACCAATTCTTCCACGGTTGTTCTTTCAGCCAATGTAACTCAGACTGTCAGTGCCGGCCTGGTCCATGTCGCGGGCCCAACCGACAACTCTAGCGCCATCCAGGCTGCCGTCAACGCGGCATGCTCCACCGCCAGTGCGACCGTGCCCTCAACCGTCTTAACTCCGCAAGGCGTGTATGGCGTTGCATCATCGGTTGTCGTTCCTTCCGGATGCAGCAACCTGAAACTGGAAGCCGCCGGCAAGGCGATTTGGCTCGGAACCACGATTTCAAGCAACACTCCCGGCGCCTCAGGCTACGGTCAAGGCGCTCAAGTGCTCGTTTTCGGCAGCAATTCCGCCCCCGGCACGGTTGTCAACTCTCTCACCGGCGAAAGTATCAGCGCGGGCAGCAACCAACTCACTTGCACTCCCTGTAATTTCACTTCCGCAAACGTCGGTCAGAACATTTATATTCAGTTCGCCGGATCCGACGGACTGCCGCTGTGGACGACCATCACCGCCGTGAACAGCGGGGTGGCCACGCTCGCCGCGAACGCGCAAAACTCGCTCCCCCTCAATCCGCAAGGCATCCTGGGCGCCGCCATCGTCTTCGGTTTTGAAGTCAATTCCAACATCGAAATCGCCGGCATGCAGTTTCAAAACGTCGGCTATTATTTCCAGCCGAACAATCATTCGGTATCGCCCATCGGCGTTCCTATCGTGACCGGCGGCGCTGCTCCTCAAGTCGCCAAACAGAACCTCCATATGCACGACGTCGTCATGCTGAGCCCCACCAACGGCTGCTACGGAAATAACGGCCCGAACGATCAGTTCACCTTCTCCAACATCCGATGCTACTGGGCAACCGACGCCGGAATCTACTTCGCTGGGTTCCATTCAAATGGCACAGTGAACGACATCCTGGTGGACAACACGCAATCTCCGGTGGCCAGCGGAGGCCTGTCTTACGGCGTCCTGATGAAAGCCCTGAATCATGTAAAAGTGGCGCATCCAATCGTCCGTTGCGCCGGATGCAATGCCGGCATGAACGAAGGCGATTATCCAAACTTCGATGCGCAGTTCATCGACGTCGACTTAGACGGCGAGGGCACCACGCAAGTCGGCTTCGAGTCGAGTATCGGCACTAATATGTCCATACTCGGAGGAAGGATCCGCAATTTCGTCTCCGCCGCGTTCGATCTTCCGGCTTCTTATCAAAACAGCATTCAAGGATTGGTCATCAGCGAAACCCAATCGAGTAACGTTTCAAACTGCCTGGATATCTCGGATTCGAGCGGCACAGGTTACGCAGCCAGCAATATCACCTACGAAAACAACCTCTGCGCTCCTACCGGCAACGGCGTGAATGTCAGCGCTCTCGGTGGCGTCAACCACTGGCGCGGCAACACCTTCACAGGATCCGGCCAGACCAGCTCTGCCTGGCAGATCTATTCCAGCGCCACCGCCGGAAGCGATCTAAATATTTTCGAGTCGAACAACTACGAATCCGGGTTTACTGGCTCGGATCAGTTCGATTGGTCGGCCGCCCTCGGAGGCGCCATGAACTATCACTGGGGCCACAGCAATCCTCCAGTGCTGGGAGCCTTGGTGAAACCGTCTTTGTCGGACGGTCAAGCGGTTATTCCCATGACGACCAGCGATTCGACTGGGGCAGTGGGCGTGGCCGTTTCAATCACCGGATTGGGTGGCTCAGCCGGTAATGCGATGGTCCAAACCGGCGGCCGCGCTTCGGTCATCACCGATGGCAATACCACGCTCGGCGATTGCGTCGCTCCCAGCTCAACCATCGCTGGTGCGATTCATGACACCGGCTCCCACACCTTGCCTTGCTCCGCTGGTGGAACCGTTTCGCAGAATACCAGCGGCTACGCGATCTCGGGCCTCAGCACGGATGCAAATGCCGTCATGACCGTCACGACTTCGAGCAGCAGCAACCTGGCTGCCGGCGAACCGTTCACCATCACTGGGGCGACCTTCAACGGTTCCAGCCTGAATGTCTCCGGCGTAGTTTGCACAACCGGAACTTCTACCTGCTCGGCTCCCACGGCAACCACCTTTACCTTTCTTTCTTCCGCGCCGGGGAGCGCAGCGGGAACGGGAGGCCAGGTAAACAAACCGGCACAAATCAATTTCCGCGCACAGTAGTCATAGTACCGGCGCGTGGCTTGGCATAGTCACGCGCCGTAACTTACAGTAATAGTTATCTAATCGATGCATCAAAACCAAGGCCAAACGGCGCCTCGGCCTCTGCGCCCTGGCGATTGGGTTGAAGTACGCTCGCTTGCCGAGATCAGCAGCACGCTCGATTCGGAAGGCAAACTCGACGGCCTTCCGTTTATGCCTGAAATGATCCAGTACTGCGAAAAACGGTTCCTGGTCTCTAAGCGCGCCGAAAAAACCTGCTACGGCCACCGCCAACGAAAGTTTGGCAACGCGGTGCATCTCGCGGACCTTCGTTGCGATGGCGGCGGCCATGACGGATGTCAGCTCGGCTGCCTGCTCTACTGGAGGGAAGATTGGTTGAAGAGCGTTCCCGGCCCGGACCTAACCGGCCCGGCCTCAAATAATAGCGCTCCTCCCAATTTAGTCACTCGAAAAGTTTTCCTGGACGGCGATGTTCGCTACGTTTGCCAGGCCACCGAGCTGGGCAAGCTCAGCACTGAAATCAAGATGTGGAACATTGGTCAGTACTACGGTGAAATTCGCGCCGGCAATCTTACTCTCGCACAAGAAATTAAGCAGATTTCTCGTTGGTTCTTTACTTGGCTCGAGTGGCGATTCTTCAAATCCACATCTAAGAAACAAACCACTCCATCCTTCCAAACCGAGACGATCTCGCCAGGTGACTTAGTCGAGGTCCGGCCTAAGAATGAAATCCTCCAGACGCTCACCAAACAGGGACACAATTTCGGCTTAGCCTTTAGCGCCGAGATGCTGACCCTCTGCGGAAACCGTTATCGCGTCGTAAATAACGTCAGACAAATGATCGACGAGGAGACCGGAAAGATGAGGGTCATGAAGAGAAGCTGCCTCACTCTGGACTCCGCAACCTGTAAAGGCGCGTTCAAATGCTGCCCGCGAGCCAACTATCACTTCTGGCGGGATGAATGGCTCAAGAAGGTATCCGAATCGTAAGCGTGCCGCGGCCTGGATAACTTCCGGGCCGCGGCCGTTAGGGACGCTTTCCTTAGTGCCGCACGTTCGCCGAACCGGCGTTCGGCCCGATCTGAACGCCCACGTTCATGGGCTGCGGCTGACCCGTCAAGTTCACGCTCGCCGCAACGCCAACCACGTATTGCGTCGCACTCGCCTGATAAACGTCAAGCGCAATGCCTACGCCGTTGATCAC
Source organism: Bryobacteraceae bacterium (assembly GCA_036269275.1). Classification (GTDB taxonomy): domain Bacteria; phylum Acidobacteriota; class Terriglobia; order Bryobacterales; family Bryobacteraceae; genus Bog-105. Next base: position 361,673 of record DATASJ010000126.1, read on the forward strand.
GCCTAGGTACAGCCAGTCCCTCGCATCGAGTTGCCGAAGCGATCCCGGCGGGACCACAATCGATGTGCTCCCATACGTCAGAAACATCGCCTGAGTGCTGAAGTTGACACCTGGACTCTTGGGATTCAACGTCACGTCGGCGACCTCGACCAAACCATCCCGATTGTCGGTGAACACCGGCACCGAGAAGGCCGACATCGGTATGATCTGCCGGACGGCGATGCCCAATGGCCCCTGGCCGGCCGCCCACGGCGACCCGCTGATCGTGCTCAGAGCGCCGGTCGTGTGATCGATCGTGTAACCCAATACTCCAAGACCATTGCAGTTATCCGCGAAATACGCGAAAGACGCCGTGGCGTCGATGGTTGCCGACTCCGCGCATACGCCTGCGGCGGAGAAGGGCGAACCCGCCAGCGGAGTCAACGCGCCCGTGGTGCTCTTGATCGCATAGCCCGAAATGGTGCCATCGCCGTAATTCGAGACATAGAGGAACCGATCCGTCGCGTCCACTGCCGCCGAGACGGGCAGTGCGCCGGCAGGATAGGGAGATCCAGCGATCGGGGTCAGCCCGCCGCTAGCGCCGATCGTATACGCCGCCACCGCATTGATGCCGTTGTCTACGACATAGGCGAAGCGGCCCGTCGGGTCAATACCAATCGAAAGTGGGTTCGATCCCGTCAGGAAAGGCGAGCCGGCAATCTGCGTCAGCGCGCCCGTGCTGCCATTTACCGCGTAGACCGAAATGGTGTTATCGCCCGAATTCGCCACATACACGTACTTGCCATTGGGATTGATGGTTAAAAAATGCGGGCTGGAGCCGGTATTGAAAGGCGAGCTTGCGATCGGCGTCAGCGCACCGGTTGTCCCGTTAATCGAGAATGCAGACACGGTGTTCGCTCCGACGTTCGCGACATAGGCGAACCGCCCCGCCGGATCGACGACCACGCTTTGTGCTCCTACTCCCGCCGCAAAAGGCGAGCCGGCAATCGGCGTAAGAACTCCGGTCGCCGCATTCACCGTATAACCGGAGACGTTCCCCGAGCCTTGGTTCGCCACATACGCGAAACGGCCGGTCGGGTCGACGGCGGCCGACCAAGGTACCAGCCCGGCTGCGTAGGGAGCACCAACCGCCGGCGTAAGTGCGCCCGTGGCCGAATTTACCGTATAAGCGGAAACGTTATCGCTTAATTGGTTGGCAACATAAAGTTGAGCGTGTAATCTGGGTTGCAATAATACTAAGGCGATAGCAAGCACGAACCAAGAACTGCTGCGTATTCTCATCTAGGTATAACTCCTTTATCCGAGCCGATTAGTCGCAGGCCCGCTGTTCTGGCAGAAATAGAGTGCGCAACAGTTTATACCATGAATAAGAGACAAACTCCTACAGTACTGGGCGTACTGTTAGTGCTGGCCTAGCCCAATAACTTGGCTGCCTGTAATGCAAAGTAAGTGAGAGTGAAGCCGGCGCCCGCCCGCCGGATAGCCGTTAGCGACTCGAGAATAGCCCGGTCCAAATCCAGCCAGCCGTTCTGCGCCGCCGCCATGATCATGCTGAATTCGCCGCTCACCTGGTAGGCGCCCAACGGCACGTCGAATCGATCGCGGGCTTGGCGTATTACATCGAGATACGGCATGGCGGGCTTTACCATGATCATGTCCGCGCCCTCTTCTAAATCCAGGGCAACCTCCCGCATCGCCTCCCGCCCATTCGCCGGATCCATTTGGTAGCTGCGCCGGTCGCCGAACTGAGGCGCAGATTCCGCCGCCTCTCGAAACGGCCCGTAGAATACCGATGCGTACTTGGCCGCGTAGGAAAGGATCGGCGTGTTGCTGTACCCGGCCGCATCGAGCGCTTTGCGAATTGCGCCTACCCGGCCATCCATCATGTCGCTGGGAGCGACGATGTCCGCCCCGGCGGCCGCATGCGATGCGGCCGTCTTCGCCAGCCACTCGAGCGTCGTGTCATTATCGACGTCGCCATTCGCATCGACTTTCCCGCAATGCCCGTGGCTCGTGTATTCGCAGTTGCAGACATCCGTAATGACCAGCAGCCCCGGCACCTCAGCCTTCAGCGCCCGAATGGCCCGCTGAGTGATTCCATTCTGCGCGTACGCCCCCGACGCTATTTCGTCTTTCGCTTCGGGTATGCCAAACAAAATCACGCCCCCAAGGCCAAGCGCCTTACCCGCCTCGCATTCCCGTACTAACTGGTCCACCGAGAGCTGCGCAACGCCCGGCATCGACCCGATCTCTTTTCGCACGCCTTCGCCCGGGCACACGAACAGCGGAAGTATGAACTGCGAGGGGGCCAGCCGCGTCTCACGCACCAGTCGTCGCATGTCTTCCGAGGTCCGCAGCCGCCGCATTCGCTGCTCAGGAAAGGCCATAGGCTCTACCAGTGTGACAAACACATGGGACAAACGAGTGGAGCAAACACATGGAACAAACACATGGAACAAACCAGGCCGTACCACAATATTTCTATGGATCGCAAAGCCGCGAAACGTTGGCTGATCGGAGGCCGCGTGCAAGGCGTCGGCTTTCGCTCGTTTGTCGAGCAAAAAGCCAGCGCGCTTGGCCTCGCCGGCTGGGCGCGCAACCTCGACGACGGCCGCGTAGAAGTCTATGCGGCCGGCTCACCCGGTAGCCTGAATCAGCTCGCTGCCTCTCTGCACTTGGGTCCACGCATGGCTGAGGTGCGCAGTGTCGAGGAACGTGAAGAAGCCGTCCAAAGCCTCTCCAGCTTCAGCATTCGTTGACACCCGCTCGAAAACTACATGCCCGCCAGATCGCTCGCCGCTTCGTTGATGGCCTGATTCATCTGCGCCAGGCACTGCTCGACTATTTGTTTCTCTTGTAACGCCAACGTCCAGTTTTTCGCATCCACCGCTTCGCGAATACCCGGAAGCGTCTTCACCCCGTAGCCCGTATAAAAGCCGGGCGCGTAGATCTGGTGCTTGAACCACGGGCGGTTCGGCAATCCTTGCGGACGTGTCAGCACCCGCTCGGTTCGCATCAATACCTTGTTCAACACCTCAACCTGCGGCGCCTCAAGCGAGTCTTTCGCCGCCACCATCTGCAGCAGTCCTTCGTATTTCTGGCCGCTGGCCTTCATCGTCTCCAACTGACTCCGCAGGGCCGTGAAATCCAGCTTCAGACCGCTCTTTTCGGCCTCTTTCTCGATCTCATCCAGATACCCGTTGACGGTATTCGCAAAATGCACGAACTCAAAGGGCAGCACCGTCGAATCCGCCAGCCTCAAGAGCGCTGTCGCCGTGTATTGCGCGAGCGCCCGCCCATCCACAAACCCAAACGCGCCATCCGAGAAGTGCGTGTACCAATAGATGTCGTCGTAGACCGAGTGATAAATCCCGGCCTTGGTTTGGCCGCCAAAGCCCTCGTTCATGCTCGCCACGCCGAGATAGTCGATAAACGCCACATAATCCGAGCCCGCCCCCAGCGCCCCGATCGTAAACGTCTTCGAATCTTTGCTCCCAGTCTCCTGCTCTTCCTGGTTCTCGCTCGGCGGATGGTGCAGCCAATATTCAGCCAGGTTCGAATCCGTCCCCGGTTGCGGCACTGCCGACGCCACTTCGCTGGCGAATTCTTCGAGCGTATGCGACCCGCTCACGTGAATCCATCCGTGGGCGGTGTTATCTGAATTCAGATACGCGACCGCCTTCTCCTTCAATTCCTGCTGGTGCTTTTCGGCCCACTCGGTCGAGCCGAGCAGCCCGAACTCTTCGCCGTCCCACCAGGCGAACTTAATCGTCCGTTTCGGCTTCCATCCCTGCTTTTGCAGCGTAGCGAGCGCGCGCGCCGTTTCGAGCAGCGCCACCGCGCCCGAGGTCGGGTCATCCGCGCCGTTCACCCATGCATCGTGGTGATTCCCCGCAATCACCCACTCATCGGGCGATTCGGCGCCGGGAATTGTGGCGATCACATCGTAGAGCGGCCTCGTCGACCAGTCGTAGTCCGTCTTCATGTGGACGCGCGTTGCGCCGGGCCCGGCATGATAGGTAATCGGGAGAGCGCCGCGCCACTCCCGCGGCACGACTGGCCCGGTTAGCTGTTCAAGAATCGGCTGTGCATCCGCGTAGGATAGCGGCAGCACCGGAATCTTCATGATCGTCTTCGCTTCCGAGATCGCGAGCCGCTTCGACCCTTTCTCGGAAGCCCACCCCGGCGACAGCGGATCGCCCGGGTATAACGGCATGTCCAGCACACTGCCGCGCTGCACACCGTCTGGCGGGCGCATGGGGCCTTTCGTATAAACATCGTCCACGAAATACCCGTCTTCGTGCGGATCCGAATAGATCAGGCAGGCGATCGCGCCGTGCTCGGCGGCCACTTTGGCCTTGATCCCGCGCCAGCTTTTGCCGTAGCGCGCGATCACAATCTTGCCCTTCACGCTGATGCCCTGTTTCGCCAGCCACTCGTAGTCGTCCGGCACGCCAAAGTTCGCGTACACTACTTGGCCGGTGACGTCTCCGGCCGCGGCGTAGGCATTGTAAGTAGGCAACTGGTTCGCCTGCCCCGAGGTCGGGTCCACTGCAATCGCCGGCTCTTTCAGCTTCGCCACGTAGCGCTTCGGCCCCAGCACTTCCACCTGCCGCACGGTCGGATACGGCATGAGCGCTTCGAACTCTTCGATGCGCGCGTCCAGCCCCCACTCTTTCAGATTCCCGAGAATGTAGTCGGCAACCGCTTTCGACCGCGGCGACCCGGCGTTGTGCGGCTCGCCCGCTTGAAACTGCATGTAACGCAACATTCGCGCGCCATCCGGCAACGCCTGCGCCTGCGTTTCGAGCTTCTGCTCGTCAGCGACATCTTTGGTGAGAAAGCCACGGATGGAAGCGTTTTGCGCAATGCTCGCGGCCGGCAGCACCGCGCAGAGCAGCAGCGTGAGTACTGATTTCATGGAAAATCTATTCTAGCCGGTGAGCTGATTCCGGTCTCTTGCCGATTCGCCGGCGAGCGGGACAAGGCTAGAGACACGAGGAGCGCAGGCCGTGGAGATCGGGAGCGGCTTAGGCGGCCTTTTGGGCCGCTGGGGCGAGAGTTCGATCGAGTTCGAGGGTCGAAGTGAGGACCTGCTGGTGCGTGACCTTGGCTTCGGCGAGTAAAACCGCCCATTCATGCAGGTCTTGCCTCCGTTTTTCGGCAGCTTCGCGGCGGGATTCGGCAGCCTCGTGGCGGCGCTGCGATTCGAACCCAATTTCCTGTTTACGCTTTTCAGCTCGGAGCTTTAGAAGGTCGTTGAGGGCGCGGTGGAAGGCGCGGTCGTGAGTAGTTTGGTAGCGGATAAAGAGAGCGAGCTGCCTGCCCTGCTCTTCCAGGGTGAGTTCTTCATCGGTGGCGCATTGGTCTTGTAAGTACAAGGCGCGCTTGCGGAGCCAATACGATTGCGCCATCTTCTCGACGAGAATGGATTCGGTCATGGTGGCCGGTTGGTGCTCGAACCGAAGACCGCAGAGGACGTGATCGTATTCGTCCTGCTCTTCGAATTCGAGGACAGTGAAGAAACTGCCGGTGAGACCGTATTTGAAGTTGTTCTTGCAGGAGGCAGCTTTGCCGGATTCGGATTTGGGACCGGTGGAGTGCTGAGAATTCGCCTGGTTGGCGGTGATTTGGGCTTCGGTGGTCACGCTGAGTTACTCCTGGAGTTGATTTACTAGACCGCTTCTTGACAGTCGCGGCTCGGAAAACAAAAACGCCGGAGCAGCGCGGCGGCTGTCCGGCGGGTTTTCTATACAAGTGTAACAGGCGTTTCCAAGTGAATTACGGTAAATAATTGAAAACAGGACGGTTTTAGCTTGTGATCGGGTTTTGGTAGAGATACTTTTGAAAGCCGGCGAAGAGGTACCCTATTTCTTCCGGCCGGCCGAGGTCGGCGATGGCGTCGGCAATGGCGTTGCGGTATTTGAGCTTGAGAAGCGGCGTCAGCTTTTCGCGATCGAGCTCATGGACGCCCTGGCTCACGTAATGGGAGAGCACAAATTCGAGGAAGGCTTGCTGTTTGGTGTTGAATTGGGCGCCGATGGCGGGGCGGGCGCGAGCGGCTCGCTCTTCGCGGGTAAGCGGCGGCAGCGCATAGGCGATATGAGCAAGCACATCGAAGAGATCGCTCTTTTCGGCGTTGATGACGCGCTGCATTTCGGCCATCTGGTCGGGGCCGAAGCCTTTTTCCGCCAACCCTTCGAGAAGCTTGGCGCGGGTATCGGGCGCGCTCCACAACGCGCGGAGCTCGTCTTCATCTTTGAAGAATTCAGGGAGCTTGCCGAATAGCATTTCGAGGAACTGTTGGGCGGACATGGGCGTGCCGTCGGGATGCCAGAAGCTGGTCATCATCATGTGCTGGATGGTGCGCGCTTTGCCGTCCGACAGCTTGACTTTGATCCGCTGCGGGCGCGGGCCCGGTTCGGGTGGTAGTCCGGGCGGCTCAGGCGGGGGCGCGGGCGCCGGTATCGGGCTTGGTTCCGGCTCGGGTTCGATAGGTTCGCCGTCCCACTCGGGATCGCTGAAGTGGTGATAGGCCCTCACGAAGTCATAGATCGTGAAATAGTCCTTGCCTTCGTAGAGGCGGGTGCCGCGGCCGATGATTTGCTTGAACTCGATGATGGAGTTGATGGGGCGCATGAGGACAATGTTGCGGATGTTGCGGGCGTCCACCCCGGTGGACAGTTTTTGCGAGGTGGTGAGGATGGCGGGGATGGTTCTTTCGTTGTCCTGGAAGTCGCGCAGATGTTGTTCGCCCAGCGCGCCGTCGTTGGCGGTCACGCGCTGGCAGTAATTGGGGTCCTTGCTGGTCTTGAACTGATTGATGAGATCGCGGACGGCCAAGGCGTGGTCCTGCGTGGCGCAGAAGACCAGAGTTTTTTCGTTCTGATTGATCTGATTCAGGAAGATCTTGACGCGATGCGCCTCGCGTTCCTTGATTTCGATGACTTTGTTGAAGTCGGATTCGAGGTAGCGCCGGCCGATCTCAATTTCACCTTCGAGTAATTGATCGTCGGGAGTGTAGATGTAGTCGTCGAGCGTGGTTGCAATCTGCTTGACTTTGAACGGAGTTAGAAAGCCGTCGTTGATCCCGTCTTTGAGTGAGTAAATGTAGACGGGTTCGCCGAAGTAAGCGTAAGTGTCGATGTTATCCCTGCGTTTGGGCGTTGCCGTGAGACCGAGCTGCAGGGCGGGTGCGAAGTAAGTCAGAATGCCGCGCCAGGTGCTTTCGTCGTTGGCTCCTCCGCGGTGGCATTCGTCGACGACGATGAAATCGAAGAAATCCGGTGGGTACTCGCCGAAATAGGGCGAAGGCTGGCCGTCTTTGGGCGGGCCGCTCAGAAAAGTTTGAAAGATGGTGAAGAAGAGGCTGCCATTCTTGGGAACTCGGCCTTTCTTTCTGATGTCCTCGGGTTCAATGCGCACGAGCGCGTCCTCGGGGAAAGCGGAGAACGCATTATAGGCCTGGTTAGCAAGGATGTTGCGGTCGGCGAGAAAGAGGATGCGCGGGCGGCGGGAAGGTTCGCGGGCGAGATTCCAGCGGCTGTGGAAGAGTTTCCACGCAATTTGAAACGCGATGAAGGTCTTGCCGGTGCCGGTGGCGAGCGTGAGCAGGATGCGATCTTTTTCGGCGGCGACGGCATCGAGGACGCGCTGGATCGCGATGTCCTGATAGTAGCGGCTTTGGAAGTAACCGCCCTTGGTTTCGAAGGGAACGGCTGCGAAGCGGTCGCGCCAAGCGTTGGCTTCGGCAAAGGTCTGGGTCCAGAGTTCTTCGGGCGTGGGATAACTGGACGTTTCGCTTTCCCCGCCCGCTTGCATATCGACGGCGTAGATATTTTGACCGTTGGTCGCATAGGCGTAACGGATAGCGAGTTTCGCGGCGTAGTTCTTGGCTTGCGCGAGGCCTTCGGTGAGGAGCTGATCCCAGGCTTTGGCTTCGATGACGGCGAGCTTGGTATTGCGATGGACGAGGATATAGTCGGCGGTGAGTGCTTTGCCGCGGCGGCCGTAGTTTTCGAGGCGGCCGAGCGTGATGGGATATTCGCGGAGAATGCGGCTGCCTTCGACGACGCCCCAGCCGGCCGCTTTGAGGGCGGGATCGATGTGCTCGGCTCTGGTTTCGGCTTCGTTCATGGGTTAGAGGTTGCCGGAGAAGGCCTGGTGCAGGAGAGATTTCTTGAGTTCGTCGAGGGCGGCGAGTTTGCGGCGGTAGAGGGATTGGAGATGCTGGGTTTCTAGCGACACTTCGCGGATTCTGTTGACGATTGCGTGCTGCTCTGGAGCGGGAGGAGACGGAACCAGGAGAGTGGAAAGAGTTTGTTGGTTCAGGCTTTTTATGTTGACGCCGGTGCCACCCTCAACTAATCTCTTTCGTGCGGCCGCGGACCTCATAAAGTTGCAGAGATATTCGGGGAGGACTTCATCGGTCTGCAGCCTTATCCGGATCGTGAAGCCAGAGTGCGAAAGATGTCCGGACACTTCCCCGGCGAGCATGGTCCTTCCAATCAGTTGAATGTTCCCATTAGAGCGAACCGCCAGGATGTCCCCCTTCGTCAGCCGATCCGTTTCGGGAAGGCTGCCATCGATAGTTACCGTCTCCAGATTCTGTTGTGGAACCCAAAAGTTGTCTTGGAAATCTTTGACACCGACAATGCTGACGCGTTCGCCTTTGCTTCGTTGGGTGAAGTTGATTCCATTGCGGAATACGGCAATTGTGCCAAGCGGTACATATTTCTGCCCTCCATCACTCCGTTGGAAAGCTGAAGTTAGGTAATGTTCGAACAGAGCCCGGGAGTTTTCGAGGTTCTTTCCGATGTTTTCTTTGGCTGTGGCGACTGCGGCGAAGGATTGGTCGAGGATTCGGACGATGCGCAACTGTTCAGGGAATGGTGGGATACATACGATTTCGTCGTTCACGAAATTTCGATTTAACGTGGGCACGCCAGCGCCGCTCGCGAACCGTTTAAGGTCGAACCGGTTCAGCAAGTGGAAGATAAATCTGGGATCGTTCCCGTGGAAATCCTTCACATAGAGGACTGTATTTAGGGTAACTATTTACTTGACAGACTAGACTGAAGGGCGCATAATCATTACATGGAAGCGCCCAAGACCCTGCAAGACGCGATTCTTTACTTCGCCGATTTCGAGAACTGCAAGAGCTTCGTAATCAGCTTGCGCTGGCCGGATGGCGTCGTGAAGTGTCCGCGCTGCGAATCGGAGCATATCTTCTGGATTGAGAAAGAGCATGTGTGGAAGTGCTACGGCAAGCATGACCACGCGAAGTTTTCACTGAAGACCGGCACGATCATGGAAGATTCCCCGATCGGCATCGATAAGTGGCTCGCTGCCCTGTGGCTCATTGTGAACTGCAAGAACGGCATCAGTTCTTGTGAAGTGGCGCGGGATCTCGGCATCACTCAAAAGACCGCTTGGTTTTTGAATCATCGCATCCGCATGGCCATCCATAACGGCTCGATGGAGAAGGCAACCGGCCACGTCGAAGCGGATGAGACATTCATCGGCGGCAAAGCGCGAAACATGCACATTGCCGAGCGCAAGCGGCGGATCACTGGAACCGGCGGGAAGGACAAGGTTGCGGTTATGGGCATCATGGAACGCGGCGGGAAGGTCCGCACTTCGGTGCTTCCGAATCGCCGGAAGAAAGCCCTTCAGACCGAAATCAAGAAACATGTCGAAGCTGGAGCCGCTCTCTACACCGATGCGCTGCTCAGCTATGAAGGACTTGCCAGCGAATACGCGCATCAAGTCATCGATCATGCTGTCGCGTACGTTGACGGAAATGTTCACACGAATACCTTGGAAAATTTCTGGGCGTTACTAAAACGCGGTATCAGCGGCACTTACGTTTCAGTTGAGCCGTTCCATCTCTTTCGTTACCTCGATGAGCAGGTGTACCGCTATAACAATCGCAAGAAAATAGATGACTTCGACCGCTTCAGATTGGCCGCTTCTCAGATGATCGGTAAACGGCTTACCTGGAACGAACTCACCGGCAAGGAAGAGACTCCGACGTGGGTTAACTGAGAAGGAACGCAAGCGGCAAGGACGCGGAAGGCGTTGAGACACATGGTAACGAAATTCCAGGGCCCAACTATTCAGGAACAGGGCGTTCGGTTTGCGGTTGTGATCGTCCAGCCACACATAATCAGCAACCCCGACAAGACCGAAGCCAATCGGCTGATCACAACCTTTTCGATAAAGGTGTTCGGCGTCCCCGTGGTCCTCATGGCGCAAGATTCTCGGGGCACACCAACCTATTACGGCAGAAAGGACTTGGTCGAGTTTCTTGCTAACGTTCCGCTAGAGAGCGTTCCCTGGCAGGAGTTCACGTTCACCGAATAGCGGCGCGGGTGACGATCCATTTTTCAAGCGCCTGCGCTGCCTCTCGTAATGCCTCAAGCGCCTCGTTCAGCAAACCTGGCTCATCTGTGATCTGAAACATTCCATCTCCATAAATCGCAAACCCCACTTTCTCTTCTTTCTTAACTACTATATCCATTTCTACTTGACCTTTCATATTTCGAGTGGATACTTTGTCGCGTCCCACAGAAGGAGAGCGCCTCATGGTAAGGAGTAAATCTGGCTCGGATTTTATCTCTGGCAAAACGCCCGGAACACTTTTGAAATCAGCGGCACCACGCGAGGCTCAAAAATGTGATGTAATTGGTGTCCCGGCCCGGAGGGCTAACTCTCTATGCAAAAGATAGTTGCATTGCTGGTGTGCTGCATCCTTATGCCACTGGCGATTTGTCCCGCTGACAATGGCTACAAGGTTTCCTATGACGGCGGCTCGGTACCGAATATCAAGACCGGAACCGGCCTAAGGTTATACATCGACTCCAATCAAATTCGATTGCAGAGAGATCGGGAGGACGTCATAACGATCCCCGCCTCAGCCGTCACGGAAATTAGTTACGGACAGGATGTACACCGGCGCGTGGGAGCGGCTATCGGCCTTGCGACCGTGACCCTTGGGCTGGGGGCGTTGATGGCCCTGAGCAAGTCCAAGAAACATTTCGTCGGACTGACTTGGGCCAACGGAGAGAAAAAGGGCGGTTTCGCCATGCAGTGCGATAAGAATAACTATCGTGGCGTGTTAGCTGGGCTGGAAGGTGTAACCGGCAAGAAAGCTGTGGATTCGGCGGCGATGACGGTCAAAAACTGACCGCCCGGCCCCGCTATTTATTTGCGGAGCGCTTCTTTTTCTTCGGCTTCAATTTCTTGAACGGATTCCGCACAGCGCTCTTGGGAACGGATAGGATCTTTTTCGCCGCTTCGCGAAAGCGTTCGAACGCCTCCGGCCCTTCTACCATTTCCGGTTCGCGCTTCATGATCTTGATTTTAGCCCCGTAGCCAAGAATTGCATGAATGCCCGCACGCGCTCGTATGCTGACAACGCTTCAGGATAGATATAGGGCTTCCGCGCGTGAGAGATATTGTTGCGCCGCAGGTCGCGCATATAGGTGCAATGATCGGCGGCATCTGAATATATGACCAGCAACGCTTCTTTCTTTGGCCCTGGGTTTAAAGTACGTGTGGCTCTAATCTTGTTCTGCACGCCTTCGATGATTTTGTTCCAGTCGGCGTACTCAATCGGATGGTGTTTACCGCTATGTGTCAGTCGCACCTTCAGGGCCTTCGCTAAATGGCGCAGGCCGTGCTCCGCTACCCGCATAAGATGAAACACCGCTGCGGTATTGAGATCGAGAGCAAGACAATTCCCGGCATCTCGGATGTCGGGGACGGCTGAGGGGACCTTCGCTTTAACCTGCTCCCCGAAGAGATCCTCCCGGTCGAGATAGGCAGCTCGCTCTTCTGAAATTCGAAGGAACAGCGTCTTCTTGAACTGTTGAACAATCGCTAGCCTGAACGAGTGGATTGCGGTTACGACGCTTGAGACATCGATATTAGGCTGAGCCAACTGAAACAAGGCTGCATCTACCGAATCCCCACAAGATGGCATGTCGTGCTGTGCGAAAAACTCAGCGAATTTTCTTAACTCCGCTCTGATCTGATCCAGTGAATCGCGCGCCGCTGGGCTACCGCCATGTTCTTTTTGACCGGCTCTACAGACGCCTTCAAGGGTTGATAAATTGGCCCACCATTTTGTAAGGGAATGGAGATCGAAGTGATTCATCAGTTCCCACAGACTCACCAGTCTGTGTAGATTCTCCCGAGAGAGGCAGACTGATGCCTTGTTCTCGCTGATGAACTCGCAAACGAGCGCGGACATTGGTAGACTCGGATTGCAAAAGGCTTTGTGTTGGAAGCACGGGCCGAATCAGCTTGAAACATTGCGGGGCGACAAAATCGCCCCGTTTGCCTTTTCAGCCTAGCACAGCGCTAGTCTGCCAAGTAAGTAGTTACCGTATTTAGGGGCCAAAAGTCGGGTTCGATGAAGAACACGTTCCCAATGCTGCCGCTTCGGCCCGTCACAACCCCTGGGCCGCTCACTGCGCTCACATTGTGAGTGTCAATGGTTCCGCTGGAACTTACGAGCGGGATGTTCCCGCTAACTCGGCATTGCGCGGGGAGGTCGAAGCCTCTTTGGAGTGTCGCGACTCCGCCCAGCCTCTTAATTGCCCAACCTGGTTTCACAGCAGCCCTCGAATAGTTTGTAGGACCTCGGCGCTCTCCTTATCGAGCGCGGCGATTTCGTCCAGGATCTCTTGCGGGGTGCGGTGTTTTGTTTCCTCCCCGTTGTTGGGATTTTTCGCTGAAAGATCGTAAGTCGACTTATCGATAGTACTTACATCGATGGTCCAGGACTTAGGCGAGGCGGCAAAGGTTTTTTGCAGCTCGACGAACTCGGCGAGATCGTTGTCATTCAGCGGGTTCGTCTTGCCCAGACTCCGGCCGGGTGAGAGCTGGTAGAACCAGATGTTGCGGGTGGGCGCTCCTTTATCGAAAAAGAGCACCACGGTCTTTACTCCGGCGCCTTGGAAGACGCCGCCCGGCAGGTCGAGAACGGTGTTCAGGTTCGAGCTTTCGAGCAGTTGCTTGCGCAGGCTCATGGAGGCGTTGTCGGTGTTCGATAGGAACGTGTTCTTGATGACGACGCCGGCGCGGCCTCCGGCTTTGAGCATTTTGATGAAGTGCTGGAGGAAAAGGAAGGCGGTCTCGCCGGTGCGAATGCGGAAGTTCTGCTGAACCTCCTTGCGTTCCTTGCCGCCGAAGGGTGGATTGGCGAGCACGACTTCGTAGCGATCCTTCTCCTGGACATCGTCCAAGCTCTCGGTGAGGGTGTTGGTGTGGACGATGTTGGGCGCCTCGATGCCGTGCAGGATCATGTTCATGATCGCGATCACGTAGGCGAGCGACTTCTTTTCCTTACCGTAGAAGGTACGGGTTTGGAGCGTTTCGAGCTCGCCGGTGGTGAGCGAGGGCTTGCGCTTCATGTACTCGAAGGACTCGCATAAGAAGCCGGCGGAGCCGACTGCGCCATCGTAGACACGCTCACCGATTTGGGGGTTGACGACCTGGACCATGGCGCGGATGAGGGGGCGCGGGGTGTAGTATTCGCCGCCGTTCCGCCCGGCGTTGCCCATGTTGCGGATTTTGGCTTCGTAGAGGTGGGAGAGCTCGTGCTTTTCGGTTTGGGAGCGGAAGCGGAGCTCGTCGATGTGGTCGATGATTTCGCGGAGATTGTAGCCGCTCGAGATCTTGTTCTTAATTTCGCCGAAGATCTCGCCGATTTTGTATTCGATGGTGTTGGGGCCGGTGGCCTTTTGGCGGAAGGCGTGGAGGTAGGGGAAGAGCTTCTGGTTGACAAAGTCGCGGAGATCGTCGCCGGTCTGGGCGCGATTGTGGTCGATCTGGCCGCCGCCGGCTTTGGGAGCGGCCCAACGTTCCCAGCGATACGGCTCGTCCAGGATGAAGGCGTAGGCGCGGCCGTGGAGGGCGGCTTCGTCGGCTTTATCCTTTTCGAGGTCGTCCAGATATTTGAGGAACAGCAGCCAGGAGGTTTGTTCCGTGTAGTCGAGCTCGGTGGTGCAGCCGGCCTCTTTCCACAGCACGTCGTCGATGTTTTTGAACGCTTGCTCGAACATTCAAAGAGATTGTGGCGTACAGAAAGGAATGTTAGCGTATCGCGGCTGATTCGCCGGTGTGGCAGCGGGACGGGCAAGAATTTTCGGTTTAAAGGACGTGCAGAGCGGCGGGAGCGTTGTTTTGTCGCGGGGGTGGTTTTACTACGATCTCCACGTCCAGGTCAAGCGCCACGAGCGCTGGATCTCATAGCCGGATTTAAGTTGGTATCTGCCATGTGGGCGGCATTCGCCAAGGCGCTGTCAAGCGTTGCGATCGGCAACTTAAAGCGGACGGCAAGCTCAAGATATGAGGCGTCATAAGCAGTAAGCCTGTGCTGCTTCATCAGCGCGCATACCGAGACGAACATGCGCGCGCGTGGGATTCTCGATCTCAATGGGCAGATCGGCGAGATTGTCCAGAAATTCGCGGGCTTTCTGGTCCGTAATGCGCCCCTTCCGAACTGCGAGTCCAGCGACGTTAACGACTTCGTAAAGCCACAGTGCTGGGACAATCGCGCTGTCAGTCAGATTGGAAAGACGACTCAGCACTGTTTCTGTGAATTCGGTTGCTTCGTCGCTGAAGCACCAAGCCATCGTGACGGTGCTGTCTAGCACAAATCGGCTCAAGGGCGGCCTTCGTCGATCAAATCTTTGATCGTCAGGCTTCCCAGAGTGACTCCTTTTCGGAGCTCGCGGATGCGCGCAGCGGCGGCTTGCGCACGTTCTTTGTCAAAAGCTACGCTGTTCACCGCGACAGGAGAGTGGATGGCATCTTCGAGCAAGCGTGCGGCGTGCGCCTCGATCGCGCGACCATGGGCGGCGGCTTGACGGGCGAGCTCAGCCCGAACCTCGGGTGTGATGTCAACGGTGATCGTCACGTAATCTCCTTATCGTCGGCGATGTAAGCGGATCGGGGTGCATGACTCAGCGATCTTCTTCCAGGAAGCGGCCGCTATCGCCGGGTACAGAGGGGAATCGCGCCCAAAGCTCGCTCAAATCCGGGAGTTGGGGCCTGCCGCCGCCCATATCGGAAGCGACCGCGATGCGATCGAGCCGGCGCTCTACATCCATATCGATACTCTATCGGAAAAGCGAGCGACCGGCATGCAGTTGGTCGAGGTGATTCGACATCCCTGTACACCTCGCGGTCGGCGGCGGCGTCAAAGACAGGTTATGTATAACCGATTTACCTTTGTGTCGGGAATGCTGCTGGTGAGTGTCGGCGCGGTGCTGGCGGCGTCAGCGGCGTGGCAAAAGGAAGCTCCGTCCCAGTGGACCAGCGAGGAAGTGTATCAGATATTGAACGATTCCGCGTGGTCGAAGACGGTGAAGGTGAGCGTTGCAAGGACAGGCGGTTATGGCGGCCAGGGTTCGGGCGGCGGCGGAGATGGCGGAACCTGGGGCGAAGGCATGCCGGGAGGCGGGGGCCTGGGCCGCGGCGGCATGGGTGGCGGCGGCATGGGCGGTGGAATGGGACGGCGCGGGAATCGGGGCGGGTATCCGCCGGCCGAGCAGTCGACGCCGGTTACGGTGCAATGGCAAAGTGCCTTGCCGGTGCGGTTGGCGGAGGCCAAACTGGATGGCAGCACACCGGAAACGGCGGCCATGAAGCCGCTGGACGAATATGTGATTGCGGTGGTGGGATTGCCGAAGTCGGGGTTCGGGCCGAAGCCATCGGGCGACAGCTCGGGAAGCGGTTCCGACGACGAAGCGTTTGCGGACCACTTGAAAGTCATCACCGTTTTGTCGTTTGGAAACCAGCGCTTGAACCCAAGAAAGGTGGAGCTGAACCAAGGCCGGGACGGGCGCACGGTTTTTCATTTCGAGAAGTCAGAGCCGGTCACGTTGCAGGATAAAGACGCAGAATTCCGGATCACATCGGACCACATGGAGATCAAGAAGAAGTTCGCGCTGAAGGAGATGGAGTATCAAGGCAAGCTGGAGTTGTGAGGGTAATTCTTGCGCTATACTTGCGCCTAGCAGACCCGTGGTGGGGTTGAGTTTGCGGGTCTGTATACCATCACACGAGGCGAATGAGTAAAGAAGACAGCATTGAAGTCACTGGAACCGTCGTAGAGAAATTTCCCAGCGGGTTATTTAGCGTGCAACTCGATCAAGACCGAACCGTTCTCGCCCACCTGGCTGGAAAATTGCGACGCAACCGCATCCGCGTGCTAGCCGGCGACCGCGTCACCCTGGAGATGTCTCCTTATGACCTCACCAAGGGACGAATCACCTACCGGCACAAGTAGACTTTCCTCCAGATCCGAACTGAGCGGGCGAGTGCTGGTGGTCTTCGGCACGCGGCCGGAAGCTATCAAGCTATGCCCACTCGTTGCCGCACTGCGCACACACCCGAGCTCGCGCGGCCTGGAGACCGTAGTGTGCGTCACGGCGCAGCATCGGGAAATGCTCGACCAGGTGCTGGCGGTTTTCGAGGTGAGGCCGGATTACGACCTGGACGTGATGCGGCCGGGCCAGACGCTGACCGAACTGACGGGGCGGCTGCTTGCGGCGCTGGCGCCGGTGATCGCGGAAGTAAAACCAGCGCTGGTGGTGGTGCAGGGCGATACAACCACGACCTTCTGCGGCGCGCTGGCTGCCTTCTACGAACGGGTGCCGGTAGCGCATGTCGAGGCCGGGCTGCGCACATTCGACCTGAGCGCGCCGTTTCCGGAAGAAATGAACCGGGTACTGACGGGACGGCTGGCGACGCTGCATTTTGCGGCGACCGATTGGGCGGCCGAGAACCTGATGCGGGATGGCGTTCCGGCGGCGCACATTCAGGTGACCGGGAACACCGGGATCGATGCGGTTTTGACGATTCGCGACGCGCTTGAGCAAGGACGGGCGTCGGGACTTTCGTTGCCGGCGAATGGAAGCCGCAAGCTGATTGTGGTGACGGCGCATCGGCGGGAGAGCTTCGGCGAGGGATTCGTTCGAATTTGCGAGGCGATTTCGACGCTGGCGAGCCGGGACGATGTACAGATTGTGTGGCCGGTCCATCGCAACCCGAACGTGCGCAAGACAGTGGATGAAACGGTGCGGGGCAGGGAGAACGTCCTGTTGCTTGAGCCTTTGGAATATCTGCCGTTCGTGGATTTGATGCGGCGCTCATATCTTTTAATTACGGATTCCGGCGGCGTGCAGGAAGAAGGCCCTTCGCTAGGCAAGCCGATTCTGGTTTTGCGGGAGAAGACAGAACGTCCGGAGGCGGTTCAAGCGGGGACGGTGAAGCTGGTGGGAACGGACCGGGACTTGATCGTTCGCGAGGCCGTACGTTTGATCGAGGACCGGACAGAGTACGAGCGGATGGCGCGTTTACACAATCCGTACGGAGATGGACAGGCGAGCGGCCGGATCGCCGAAAGGGTGGCGGGATATCTGTCATCACGAGCCGGGCGCCAGCCCGGCAGCGCGCGCTGAGCGGGAGCGAGGTTCGATTTCGGAAAAACGTTGAGATGTCCGCGGTCCACTACCATAAGAAGTTGCCCTCCCTCGATAGCCTGGTTCAGGAAACGACGCGCGCTGGCGGCAAGAGGCACTGGCCGCAGATCTATTTCGGCGTAGGCTGCACGTCGCTTGCGACTCTGCTGCTGGAACTCGCGCTGACGCGGGTGTTTTCGGTGGTGTACTTCTATCACTTCGCGTTCCTGGCAATTTCGATTGCGTTGTTCGGGCTGGGGGCGGGAGGCGTATTTTCCTATGTGGCTGCGGGATGGCGGTGGAGCTTGTTTACGAAGCTCGGCGCGCTGGCGGGCGCAAACGCGATAGCCATTGTGGCGTGTTCGTTTTTCCTGCTGACCAGGACGGGCAACCTGAATGCGGCGGGATTGATCGCGGCGTATTTCACCGCGGCGATTCCGTTCCTGCTCTCCGGCACTATTCTTTCACTGGTGATCGCGGACACGATCCATTCGGTAAACCGGGTGTACTTCTTCGATTTGATGGGCGCGGCGGGCGGATGCCTGGCGTTAGTGCCGTTGCTCGACTGGATCGGCGGCCCGAATACGCTTTTGGTGGCCGCGATCCTGTTTACGGTGTCGGCCGCGATTTGGTTTCACCTGGCGCAGGCGCCGCGCGGGCGGGTTGCGGCGGTTCTGTTCGGACTGCTGCTGGTGGCGTTGATTACCTACAACTCGAAGTTTTTTGTAATTGACGTGAAGTTTGCCAAAGGCAAGCAGATCCAGAACGAAGAATTCGTGCAGTGGAACAGCTTTTCCCGGGTGGCGTTGAAGCCGGAACCGGGGCGGGACATGAAGAGCATCGTGATCGATGCGGACGCGGCGACGGGTGTAGCGCGTTTCGAGCTGGGACATCTGACGGCGAGGGAGCGCTTCGAGCTGGCGTATCACGGCCCCGGGTTTCCGTATCTGCTGCGTCCGGGCGCAAAGACGCTGGTGATTGGTCCGGGGGGCGGGTGGGATATCACGCGCGCACTCGCCTCAGGCAGCAAAGACGTGACGGGCGTCGAGATCAATCCGATTATTGCGACCACCATCATGCGGAAGAAGTTTCCGCAGTACAGCAATGACCTGTATTTGAGACCGGACGTAAAGATTGTGGTGGAAGACGGGCGGTCCTTTGTGCGCCGTTCGCATGACCGCTACGAAGTATTGCAAGCCACGCTGGTGGATACGTGGGCCTCTACGGCGGCGGGCGCGTTTGCACTGTCGGAAAACAATCTGTACACGACGAATGCGTTTGTCGATTATCTTTCGCATCTGACAGACGACGGCGTGATGGCGTTTACGCGCTGGGGGTTCGACCCGCCACGGGAATCTTTGCGCATCGTGTCATTGGCGCGCGCCGCGCTGAAGCAGATGGGCCAAGACGATGCGGAGCGACATATCGCGGTGGTGCGCGAAGACGTTCAGAAACTGGAAGAGTGGGGCTCTCAAGACACGATCCTGATCTCTCGCGCGGCGTTCAGTGCGGCGGATATCGAGCGAATCCGGTCGGCAGCAAAGACGGCGGGAATGCAGGCCGTTTACCTGCCGGGAACCGGGATCGAGACGCCGTTTCGGGAGCTGCTGTTGACCAAAGACCTGAGGCGTTTCTACGACCGCTATCCGTTCGACGTAAGACCGGTCACCGACAATCGCCCGTTCTTCTTCTATACCGTGCAGCCGCGCGATCTCTGGCGGTTTCTGGCGCACGCTTCTTCGGCCAGCGAGGACTACAAGATAAATGCCGCTCTTCCGATCCTGTTTGGGCTGATTGTCGTGAGCATTGCGGCGACGATCGTGATTCTTGCGCTGCCGCCGCTGCTGCTTGGGCATCGGCTGCCGCGCAGTCCGGGCGCCGTTCGCGCGCTGCTGTTTTTCCTATTCATCGGGGCGGGTTACATATTGATACAGGTGGCACTGATTCAGAAGTTCGTACTGTTTCTGGGCCATCCGACCTATGCGCTGACGGTGATTATTTTCTCCATGCTTTTGTCGAGCGGCATCGGCAGCTTCGCAAGCAAGCGGCTGGTGGATGGAGATGTGCGGCGGTTGGCGTGGGTGCTGATGCTGATCGCGCTGGCGGTGTTCGCACTGGCTGGGGTGGTGACGCCGATTGCGGAAAGCGGCGTGGCGCTTCCCTTTCCTATA
>DATASJ010000127.1:0-3437 GCA_036269275.1 Bryobacteraceae bacterium
ACAGTTCGCTTGCAGAACATCGAAGTTGGCGTCTTCGAGAATTTTAACCGCCAATCGTACTACGACTGCAGCGTCGTCAACGACAAGGATGGTTTCATGTTTTCCTGCCATGTTCCAAAACCTGTCTGGCTGGCAAAAACCTAACGGAGTGGCGCTAGTAAGATTTTCTACCCAGTGCAGTCAATTCCCCGACAAAATGTTAAGTTTATTACATTTTGTGGAATCAATCAACCGCTTGGAAAACGAACTCCAGAAAATGTACGACTCGGAAATCCATCGGCTGGCTCTGGGACGACGGAATCGACGTGAGCATTGGGAACGATGAGGTGAAAGGGAATGTCGGGACCGTCGCCGAAGGGTTGCCGTGGCTTCAGGCGGCGATTGCGAAGCACCACCCGGATTCCAAGTACAATGTCGACCGGAATGGCGGGGCGTGGAAGCCGACTTGGATTGACCCTCCTGAATTCCCAGACTTTTCGGGATATCCGCAGGAGAAAAGTAAGCGCTCGGTGAACACCGCCTTGCCTGCGTAGCCCAAGCCGGTCATCCTTATTTAAGAAGCCCACCAGGTATGGGCGGATTATGGGGACCGACGCACGAAAAACTGAGATCCTGGCCACTGACAACGCGGCCACGAAAAGGCGATTCCGGTCGAAGCAGGAACGGCGTCAGATCGCGAATGAATCATTGCAGCCGGGGGCGTCAGTTGCGGTCGTTGCGCGCCGTCACGGCGTGAACGCGAACCAGGTCTTCCACTGGCGCAAGCTCCTGCGTGAAGGTTTGCTCGATTTGAGTCCGCCATCGACGCAACTCATGCCGGTGCGCGTCACCGAGGTGGCCCAGGCGGAACAAGCGCCCGCCCGGCCATGCTCTGGTGCGATCCACATCGAAGTCGGCCGAGCCCGAGTGCGCGTCGAAGGATCTGTCGATTGCGACAGTCTGCGCCTTATCCTGGAGCATCTCAGCCGATGATCTCGCTGCCTGCCAGCACCAGCATCTGGATCGCAGCGGGCATCACCGACCTGCGGCGCGGCTTCACCGGCTTGAGCGCGGTCGCGCAGACCGTGCTCGAACAGAACCCGTACTCAGGCCATGTTTTCGTTTTTCGCGGCAGACGCGGCGATCTGATCAAAGTGCTCTGGTGGGACGGCGATGGACTTTGTCTGTTCGCCAAGCGTCTCGAACGCGGACGCTTCATCTGGCCTCACGCCGACAAAGGCGTAGTCTCGTTGAGCCGCGCACAGCTCTCGATGCTGCTCGAAGGTATCGACTGGAGAAGGCCGATACGAACGGCCGCCCCATCGATCGCGGTGTAGAACATTTCTTCTCGAAAATGTTCGCGTACCTTAATCTCATCGACAAGCTGGCGTGACACAGTGGCGGTATGGAAGCTGTAAGCAGCCAGGACAAGCGGGAGAAGCGGCTTCCCGATCTCGACACGCTTGACGTGCAGTCATTGAAAGCGCTCGTACTCGCCAAGCAGTCCGAACTCGATTCACGCGATACCGAGATTGAGAACCTGAAGCTGCTCATCCTCAAGCTCAAGCGCATGCACTTCGGCCCCCGTTCGGAGAAACTGCACGCAGATACAGAACAGCTGGAACTGTGGCTCGAAGAGCTCGAAGCGAATCAGGCAGCCGCTGAGCCTTTGGCAGCGCCACCAGCCACTGTTGCACCGAATGAGAAGGCCTCGCGCAAGCCCGCGCGCCGTCCGCTTCCGGCTGAACTGCCGCGCGAAACGGAGACCATCGCCCCGAACCAGGAAGCCTGCCCCGAGTGCGGCGGCAGGCTGCGCCTGCTGGGTGAAGATGTCTCCGAGATGCTCGAATACGTTCCGGCGCACTTCAAGGTGATCCGCATCGTGCGGCCGAAGCTGAGTTGCGCCTCCTGCTCGCGCATCGTGCAGGAACCGGCGCCAAATCGCCCGATTGACCGCGGTCTGGCTGGTCCGGGGCTGCTGGCGCATGTGCTGGTATCGAAGTATGCCGATCATCTTCCGCTCTACAGGCAATCGGAGATTTATGCGCGGGAAGGCGTCGAACTCGACCGCTCGACGCTGGCCGACTGGGTGGGCGGTGCGAGCCGAACGGTCCAACCTCTGGTCAATGCGCTGAAGGGCTACGTGCTCAGTGCGGAGAAACTGCACGGTGACGATGTGCCGGTTCCGGTGCTGGAACCAGGCAATGGCAAGACGAAGACCGGACGCTTGTGGACCTATGTTCGCGATGACCGGCCAGCGGGCAGCGAAGCGCCAGCGGCGGTCTGGTTTGCCTACTCGCCGGATCGCAAGGGCGAGCATCCGGCGGGACACCTGGAGAACTACAAAGGCATCCTGCAGGCCGATGGCTACGCAGGCTTCAACCGGCTTTACGAGAAGGGCGACATCATCGAGGCCGCGTGTTGGGCACACGTGAGACGCAAGTTCCACGATCTTTATGAGGCGCACCGGTCTCCGATCGCGGAAGAGGCGTTGAAGCGCATCGCGCAACTGTACGGGATCGAGCAGGACATCCGGGGCCGATCGCCGGCTGAGCGTGCAGAAGTGCGGCAAGCCAGATCGAGACCGCTGCTGGAATCGCTGCATGCATGGCTGAACGCGACTCTGGCAACGCTGTCGCGGAAATCGGATGTGGCGGGGGCGATCCAATATGCGCTCCAACGCTGGCCCGCGCTCCTGCTGTTCTGCCACGATGGCCGTGTCGAGATGGACAACAATGCCGCCGAACGCGCCTTGCGCGCTGTCGCCCTGGGCCGCAAGAACTTTCTGTTCGCGGGTTCCGATGCGGGCGGTGAGCGCGCGGCGGCGATCTACAGCCTGCTCGGGTCCGCGAAGCTGAACGGGATCGATCCAGAAGCTTATATGAGCGCAGTGCTGCGGCGCATCGCCGATCATCCAATCAACCGGATCCAGGAACTGCTGCCGTGGAATATCTTTCCGAGAGCTCCGGCCGCGGTCGAGGCGGCCTGACTCTCAAAACAAACTCAAAGGAAATCGTGTCCACAATCTTCGGATCGTGGACACGATCCGAAATGAAACAAGGTATCTGATATGGACTGGCAACCGATCGAATCGAAGATGTTCCTTTCGGCCGCATACGACGTGGAGAACCGCATCCTGTACCTGCGATTCCGAAGCGGCGATGTCTATCGCTACTTCGAATTCCCGGAAGCTCAAAACCATGAATTTCTTAATGCCGAGTCCAGGGGCCGTTACTTCCTGAGCACCATCCGCGACCGATTCCGCTTCGAGCGCCTCGCTCGGCTTCAGGCTGCTTAAGCAGTCAAGACGGCCATCGACGGACGCTTACGTTCCTTCATCGGGACTCTACAGATTTTACAGGTCACGCTGTCATGACCTGCAGCTCGATTTCTATCCAATCACGCTTCAATGCCATGGCGCGCACTCCTCCGGTTGGGCGAAATAGCGAAATAGCGTC
>DATASJ010000128.1:0-1909 GCA_036269275.1 Bryobacteraceae bacterium
AGTAAAAACTGAAGTGCGGGAAAGGCCCGCCCGGCCGGCCGATAGTAAGCTCATGTATGACTTTCTTGTAACACATTGACATATCGCCTCATCAAATAGAATACAAAGATCGCCCGATGGACCTTCCCCAGAAAATCCGCAGCATTCCCACCGAGCCCGGCGTGTACCTGTACAAAAACGCCGAGGGCGAGGTCATTTACGTGGGCAAGGCGAAGAACCTGCGGAGCCGGGTAGCCAGCTATTTTCACGAAGGCCGCTGGGAGGACGCAAAGACCGGCACGCTGGTGCGCGAGGCCGTCGATGTCGACTACATCGTGGTCGCCAACAACAAAGAGGCCCTGGCGCTCGAAAACAATCTGATTAAGCAGCGCAAGCCGCGCTTTAACATCCTGCTGCGCGACGATAAGACTTATCCCTATGTGAAGTTGACGCTTGGCGAACGCTGGCCGCGGGTATACGTTACGCGCCGCCTGCGCAAGGACGGCAGCGCTTATTACGGTCCGTACTTTCCAGCGAACCTGGCGTACCGAATTGTGGATCTGATTCATCGCAATTTTCTGATTCCATCCTGCAAGGTGGATCTGACGCGATTTCATCCTCGGCCCTGTCTCCAGTACTACATCAAGCGCTGTCTCGGTCCCTGCGTGAAAGACTTGACTACGCCCGAGACTTACCAGGAAGCGGTGCGCGATGTGAAACTTTTTCTGGAAGGCCGGCCCACTGATTTAAGCCGCTCACTTCACGCCCGCATGGAACAAGCGGCCGGCGCCGAGGAATACGAGCGTGCCGCAAGATATCGCGACCTGATTTCCACGGTGGAACAGTTGCAGGAGCGGCAGCGCATTGCCGCCGCCGAAGGCGATGACGCCGATGTATTCGGCTATCACTACGAGAATGGGATGGTGGCCGTGAATCTGTTTCATATGCGCGGGGGCCGCGTCGTGGACCGCCGCGAATTCTTTTGGGAGGACTTGCCGGAAGTCTCTCCAGAGCAGGTGAGGACAGAAGCAGGAAATGTGCCGACAGCCTCTCCCGGCAGTGCGGGCGAGCAAAGCTTGCTGCCTGCTTCTGTCACCGACGCTTTCAACCCGGGCGAGTTCTTCTCTGCCCTGCTCAAGCAGATCTATATCAGTCAGCCCTACGTTCCTCGCAATCTCTACGTTCCGGTCGATTTCGAGGATCGTGAAGCGTTGGAAGATTTGCTCTCCGAGCAAGTGGCGGGCGGGGGCGCCCGCGCCACCGTTGTTCATATCCTCGTTCCGCAGCGCGGTGACAAGCGCGCCCTCATCGATCTTGCGGGAACCAACGCCAGACAATCCTACGACCAGCGGTTTCGCGTGCTCAAGCCGAACGCCAGAAAAATTCAGGAAGAGTTGCAGGAGGCGCTCAGCCTTCCGGAATTGCCGAAGCGCGTCGAGTGCTTCGACATCTCGCACATTCAGGGCGCGGAAACCGTGGCCTCGATGGTGGTCTGGGAAGATGGCAAGATGAAGAAATCGGATTACCGGAAATTCATCATTCGCACGGTAGCGGGCGTCGACGACTTTGCGTCGATGCGTGAAGTGGTGACCCGCCGCTACAAACGCGTGCAGCAGGAAGAGAAGCCAATGCCCAGCCTGGTGCTGATCGACGGCGGCCTGGGACAGTTGCACGCTGCCGCCGAAGCCCTGGAATCGCTTGAGATTATCAATCAGCCGCTGGCCGCCATAGCCAAGCGCGAAGAAATTCTTTACGTCTACGGGCAGGAGAGAGACCCGATTGCGCTTGATCATCACTCGCCGGTGCTGCACCTGATTCAACTGATTCGTGACGAGGCCCACCGCTTTGCGGTAACCTTCCATCGCAAACGCCGGCAGATGCGCGACCGTTCGACCGAATTGCTGGAGGTTCCGGGTGTGGGCGAAAGCAC
>DATASJ010000129.1:0-3710 GCA_036269275.1 Bryobacteraceae bacterium
CTGGGTATTGCGCTCGACGTCGGTGTCGTCAAGGCGAAGAATCATCGTGCCTTGATTGCGGCGGGCATAGAGCCAGTTAAAAATGAAAGTGCGGGCGCTGCCCACATGGAGAAATCCGGTCGGCGAGGGCGCAAATCGAACCCGAGGCATTGTCATGGGTGCAAAAGATTCAGGCATAAGTTGGGGAAGCTTGATGGTATGAGCGCGATAAAAGGATGGTCAAGCGCTCCAAGGCACGTGTTTTCCGAGCTAAGTCATTGGTTTTCGATATTCCAGAGCTAGGACAGTGTACTTAAATTGTGTTGTGCCCGCGCCCCCTGCTGTGAAAATATTGCTAAGTGATGCGTTTTTTCGGAACGTCTCGTCTTACGCGGGAAACGTCAGTCAGGCCTCATGAATAGTGTCGTCATCAGCATGGTGGTGATTCCGGGAGTGGTTTCGCTGCTGCTGTTCCTCGTGTTCACCTACCTCTTCGAACAGAGCAGGCAGGCGTATTTCCGCGCCTGGCAACTGGCTTGGGCTGCCTACTCGCTGCACTACGTTCTCGATGCCTTCTCCTTCTACCGCGCACCCTCGCCCGTCGCATTTTTTGCGAGTTCCTTATTTCTCGTGGCGATGGCTTTGTGCATCTTTGTGTCGACACGCCTCATGCGCGGCCCATCGCGCTTTCTCTGGTATGACGCTGCTCTGGCCGCGGCTGGAATCGCGCTGGCATGGATCAACGTGCAGGCTCACATTGTGGCCGGAGCGTTTCAGGCAGCCGCGCAACCTGCGATAGCTCTCGACCTGGGAATCGCCGCCGTCCTCTTGTACTGTTCGGCGGTTTATTACATCAACGGCCACCGCCGCGGATTGCTGGCGTTCAAGGTCCTAGCCTTCGCGCTGGCGCTTTGGGCCGTGCTGATGGGGGCGGGACAATTCCGCAACCCCTGGGGCGCGCGCTTTGGCAGCGCCGCCAACTATCTCGGTCCCGTGCCGCAAATGCTGCTCGGCATCGCCATGGTGATGGTCCTTTTTGAAAACGAGCGCAATGCGGTGCAGGAAAACACGCTCGCCCTCTCTACTCTAGGCGTCGATCCCCGTCGCTTGCTCTCGGCGGACGACTTGCTGCCTAGCATGCAGGCGGCCCTCGACCGGCTGGCGGGCGCTTTGTCAGCGCGGCGCGCGATCATCTACATCTCCGAGCGCTGGCGCAGCCTGTTGCCCTCGGTCGAGCGGGGATTCTCGCCGGAATTCATGAACGCTTTGACCAGCACGGGCGCGGGAGAGTACATCTGCGAACTAGCCTACCGGCAAGGCGGTCTCTTCACAGTGCATAATCTCGCGCACATGACGGAACCTCTGCCCTCCGGCTCGATTGGGACATTTGCCGATCTCAAGAAAGTGCTCACCGATGCTGAGATCCGGAATCTGATCGCCGTGAGTCTGCAGACTCGCGAACATGCGTTCGGGGTAATCCTATTTCCCCACGCGGAACGAAAAGCGTTCGGCACATCGGGGCCCCGGCTGATGGTGGGACTGGCCTTGCAACTCGGTCTTACGCTCGATAACTACCTCATCGCTCACGATGCCCATCGCCGCACACAAGAATACGAATTGCTCACTCAGATCGGCCAGGCCATCAGCTCCCGTCTGAATCAGGATGAAGTGCTGCGTACTATCCACACCGAATTGGGGCAGATTTTTAACACCAGCAGTTTTTACATCGCCTTCCAGGAGGGTGACGAAATCCGATTCGAACTGGAAGTCGAGAACGATCAGATCTTGCCCAAGCGTTCCCGCAAATTCGAAAATGCCTTCACCGAGTATGTAATCCGCACCGGTCAGCCGCTCCTGATTCGCTCCGATCTCGAGAAAACTCGCGCCCGTTTGGGCATCACGTATCGCCCCGAACACCCCGCCAAGTGTCTTTGCGCAGCCCCGATTCTGATGGGAAACAGGTCGGCAGGCGTCATGGTCGCAATGAATACGGAGCACGAATTCGTATACGAACAGCGCGACCTCGACGTTCTCGTGACCGCCGCCGGCCAAGTGTCGGTCGCGGTGGAGAATGCCCGTCTATTCGCGGGCGAACAACGGCGCTCGCGCCAACTCGCTTTTCTCAACAACATCTCGCGCACCGCTATTTCGAGCGACGACCCGGTTCACATGCTGGGTCAGATTGTTGGCGAGATTCAAAAGAACTTCAGCTTCGATCACATCGGCATCGGCCTTCTCGATTACGGAACCAAAGAGATCGAGATCAAAGCCGAGGCTGGCGCAACCGCGCACGCCATGGGCCGGCGAATTTCGCTTGGCGTCGGAATTCTTGGGCGAGTAGCTCGCACCGGGGAGCGCGCCCTGGTTCAGAACGGTCTCGAAGGCCAGATGGGCGCAATTCTTCCCGAGTCGCGATCTGTGCTCTGTATTCCGATTACGTACGGCGAAACGCTGCTGGGCGCGCTCAACATCGAGAGCCGCAACGAAAGCGCTTTCTTTCCGCAGGACGTCCTCATCCTCAATACTCTGGCAGATCTTCTGGCCACGGCTCTGCACAACGCCTTTGTGTTCCAGAAGCTGCAACAGCAGTCGATCACCGATGGACTGACGGGTATCAAGACACGGCGTTTCTTCTGGGAAGCCCTATCGGCGGAGTGGAAGCGCGCGTCGCGCTCTGGACGCCCCTTCTCTGTCGTGCTGATCGATCTGGACAAGTTCAAAGAAGTCAACGACACCATGGGCCACTTTGAAGGCGACCTCGTACTCGCCCGGGTCGGCCGGCTCTTGGAACAAAAATCCCGCCAGTCGAATGTCGTGGCGCGTTATGGGGGAGATGAGTTCATCATCCTCATGCCTGAAACCGGCGCCGACCAGGCGCAAGTATTAGCCGAACGTCTGCGCCTGTGGATCACCTCCGACCCCATGCTGAACGAGCACCACATTACCGGCAGCTTCGGCGTGGCCAGTTTCCCGACCCACGGCTTCTCCATCGAAGACATCATCCGCGTGGCCGATGCGGGCATGTACGTTTCAAAACGCTCAGGCGGAAACCGGGTGTCGGCGGCCGAAGAGTTTGCCGAGGGCGAAGAGTTTGCCACGCAGCGGCAGCAGATCTCCGCTTACATCGAAGGCTTTCTGCAGCGCGAGCACAACGGCCCGGAGCATCTCGAAGAACTGGCTTCGATGCTGGTGAAATTTTGCGGCGGGGAAGAAGACTGCAACGTGCCGCTGCTGAAGGAATCGATTGAAATTCTCAGCCGCGCCGCCGAATCCCGCGAACTGCGCACCTCCGGCCACGGCGACCTGGTTGCCCGCTACACCGAGATCATCGCGCGCGCTCTCCGCTTACCATCCGAAGAAACCACTGACCTCGTCTATGCCGCCCGCATCCACGACGTCGGCAAGATTTTTGTTCCGGAGCGCATTTTAAATAAGCCCGGGCCGCTCACCGACGACGAATTCTTCCTGGTCAGGATGCACGCGCGAGTCGGCGCCGAGATCGCGGGCATTCTCCCAAATAGCTCGATGATGCGCATGGCCATCGAGCATCATCACGAGCGCTTCGATGGAACGGGCTATCCCGATGGCGCCAAGGGTGAGCAGATCCCTTTGTGGGGGCGCATCATCGCCCTCGCCGACGCCTATTCCAATATGGTGACTGAGCATTCTATCGCCGCCGCGCGCACTCCCGAACAAGCGCTGGACGAACTCGCCAAGATGAGCGGCACCGG
>DATASJ010000130.1:0-2628 GCA_036269275.1 Bryobacteraceae bacterium
CGGAGCGCGCAGCGCCGCTTGCGCAACTGGTGTACGAGAAAACGGGTGGTAATCCGTTCTTCGCCATTCAGTTCATCGCTTCGCTTGCCGAAGAGGGAATGCTCACCTTCGATCATGATGCTGCGCGCTGGTCCTGGGATCTCCACCGCATTCACGCCAAGGGTTACACCGACAACGTTGTGGACCTGATGGTCGGGAAGCTCACCCGCCTGCCGGACGAGACGCAGAATGCGTTGCAGCAGCTGGCTTGTGTTGGAAACAGCGCCGCCACGAAGACACTTTCAATCGTCTTCGGGACCTCGGAGGAACAGGTCCACGCGGCTCTGTGGCCGGCCGTCCGTCAGGAATTCGTCGAGCGCCCGGCGGGCAGCTACCGTTTCATACACGATCGCATTCAGGAAGCGGCGTATTCGCGAATCCCGGAAGCTGCACGCGCCGAGGCGCATCTGCGCATTGGCAGGCTGTTTGCGGCGCGTACTCCTCCAGAAGAGTACGCAGAGGCGATCTTCGAGATCGTGAATCAACTCAACCGTGGCGCGGCGCTGATCACCGCACAGGAGGAACGGGAGCAGCTGGCGGAATTCAACCTGATCGCCGGTAAGCGCGCCAAGGCCTCTACCGCTTACGCCTCGGCACAAACCTATCTCACCGCCGGCGCTGCACTGTTGGGCGAAGACCCGTGGGGGCGCCGGCACGAGCTCACCTTCGCGCTGGAGCTGAACCAGGCCGAATGCGAGTTCCTGACCGGCGAGTTGGCGGCGGCCGAGGACCGGCTCCTGCTGCTTTCGCGCCGGGCCCGCGGTCTCACCAATCTGGCATCTGTCACCTGCTTGCAGGTGGAGCTCTTTACAACTTTGGATCGGAGTGACCGAGCTGTCGAGGTGGGCATCGAATACCTCCGGCGGATCGGCGTTCAGTGGTCGCCGCACCCGTCGAATGACGACGTAACACAGGAATACGCGAGGATCTGGAAACAACTCGGGAGCCGCTCGATCGAAGAACTCATCGACCTGCCTAAGATTACCGATCCGGACTTGTGCGCAACCCTCGACGTTCTCACGATCGTCATTTCGCCAGCAGTGTTCACCGATGAGATGTTGCGCAACCTCATCGTCGGTCGGATCACCAACCTCAGCCTCGAGCATGGTAACAGCGATGGATCGTGCTTTGCCTATGTCTGGCTTGGAATGATTCTCGGACCGCACTTCGGAGACTACCGGGCCGGATTCCGCTTCGGTCGGCTTGGCTATGATCTGGTGGAAAAGCGCGGACTGTACCGCTACCAGGCGCGCGCCTACGTCGCCTTTGGGAATCTCGTCATGCCCTGGACGAAACCCATCCAATCCGGACGGGATCTGGTGCGTCGCGCGTTCGACACCGCGAACAAAATGGGCGACCTCACTTTTGCGGCCTATTGCTGTAACAACCTGAACACGAATCTTCTCGCGACGGGAGATCCGCTTGGCGACGTGCAGCGAGAGGCCGAGAGCGGGCTCGAATTCGCGCGCAAAGCGCGCTTCGGTCTCGTTATCGACATCATCACGACCCAGCTCGGTCTGATCCGGACTCTGCGCGGCGGGACACCGGAATTCGGCTCCTTCAATGATGCCGAGATCGATGAGCAGCGCTTCGAACATCATTTGCAGAATGATCCCCGGCTGGCGCTTCCCGAATGCTGGTATTGGATCCGCAAACTGCAAGCGCGGCTGTACTGCGCCGACTACGTCTCCGCCATCGATGCGGCATCGAAGGCGCAGGAGCTTCTCTGGACGTCGCCGTCATTTTTCGAGATGGCCGAATACCATTTCTATGGCGCACTCGCGCGGGCGGCACACTACGACGAGGCATCGGCGGACGAGCGCCATCGGCATCGGGAGGCGCTGTCCGCCCACCACAAGCAACTCGACGTGTGGGCGCAGAACTGCCCCGAGAACTTCGCCAACCGAGCGTCGCTCGTCGCCGCCGAGATCGCGCGAATTGAAGGCCGCGACCTCGACGCGATGCATTTCTACGAGGAGGCGATCCGCTCGGCCCGCGCCAATGAGTTTGTCCACAACGAGGCCCTCGCCAACGAACTCGCTGGTCGCTTCTACGCAGCACGTGGTTTTCAGAAGATCGCGCACGTGTATTTACACGACGCCCGGTACTGCTATGTCCGCTGGGGTGCCGACGGCAAGGTGCGCCAACTCGATCGGTTATATCCGCACATCAGGGAGGCAGAGCGAGCGCCCGGGCCAACGAGCACGATCGGGGCGCCGACCGAAAACCTGGATCTCGCGACCGTTATCAAAGTCTCGCAGGCGGTGTCGAGCGAGATCGTCCTGGAAAAACTGATCGACACGCTGATGCGAACCGCGCTCGAGCACGCGGGAGCGCAGCGCGGGATCTTGATCGTTTCGCACGGTGGTGCGCCGCGGGTCGAGGCGGAAGCCACGACCAACGGCGACACCATTACCGTCCAATCCCGTCGAGCGAGTGCCTCAGCGGGAGATCTTCCTGACTCCGTCCTCCACTACGTCGTACGGACACAGGAGAGCGTGATTTTGGATGATGCCTCGATGCAGAACGCGTTTTCCGCCGATGAGTATATCCGCCGCAATCGCGTCCGGGCCGTTCTCTGTCTGCCTC
>DATASJ010000131.1:0-1724 GCA_036269275.1 Bryobacteraceae bacterium
CGCTACACCGGATTTACACGGGAACGGGCGATGGACTGGGGATGGGTGGCCGCGATTCATCCCGACGATAGAGCCGTCTGCCGGTCGAAGTGGGAACATTCCACCCGGCATGGGGAGCCGCTTGAGGTCGAATATCGCATCCGCGGCGCCGACGGAAGCAATCGCTGGTTTCTGGTAAAGGGCAATCCGGTCCGCAATCCGAGAGGGAAAATCGTTCGATGGATCGGTACCTGCCTCGATGTCGAGGATCAGAAACACAACCAACAGATTCTAGAGCAGCAGATCAAGGAGCGCACTGAGGAGTTGGCCGAGGCGAACACGCGCCTGCAGGAAGAAATGTGGGAGAAAGACGTAGCCCGCCGCAAACTCGATGAGCAGAACGAGAAAATGTTGCAGGATCTCACCGCTCGCTCGCAGCGGGCCACGATGTTAGCCCAGATGGGAGAGCTCCTGCAAAGCTGCATGAGTAAAGACGAGATCTTCGCCGCGGCGCTGGGTTTTGCTCCAAAAATCTTTCCCACCAGGCGCGGCTTCATCGCCCTGCTCAACGCCGCGCGCGACCTGGCCGAAATCGCGGGACAGTGGCATGACTGCCAGCCGCTGGTCGCCTTTGAACCGAGTTCCTGCTGGGCGCTTCGAACGGGCAAGCCACATCTGGTGGTTGCAGGAGATACAACCGCGCCCTGTTCCCACGCTGCCGGAGTGAAAAACACTTACCTCTGTATCCCCATCCTGGCCCAGGGCGAGGCGCTCGGTATCCTGCACTTTCAGGCGACCGACGAAAATCCTGCATTGGCCGACGCGGAATTGTCGCTCAAGACGACTTTTGCCGGCCAAGTGGGATTGTCGGTGGCAAATATCAGACTGCGTGAAGCCTTGCGCGCTCAGTCCATCAAGGATTCCTTAACCGGCTTGTACAACCGCCGTTACCTGGAGGAAATGATGGAACGGGAAACCAGGCGAGCGGTCCGCGCCGAACAGGGCTTGGGCGTCATGATGCTTGATCTGGACCACTTCAAGAAATTCAACGACACTTACGGCCATGATGCGGGCGATGCCGTGCTACGCGAGACTGCTTCGTTCCTTTTGAAGAGTGTTCGCGCCGAGGACATTGTGTGCCGCTTCGGCGGCGAAGAATTTGTTGTTATCCTCCCAGTCGCTGACTTGCAAACAACCCAGGCCCGTGCCGAACGCATCCGCTCCCGACTGCGCGAGTTGTCGGTGATTCACCAGGGCCAGCCTCTCGGAACAATCACCGTGTCGGTAGGCGTCGCAGAGCTTCCGCAGCATGGTACTTCGCAGAAGGAACTGCTGGAAGCCGCCGACGCCGCCCTGTACCGCGCGAAGAGGGAAGGCCGAGACCGAGTAATGCTGGCGGCTTCCCGTTTGGTAACAGAACCCGTTCTTCCCACTCAAGCACTTCCTTAGCGAGGAGCCAGTAATGGCAGCCCTAGCGGCGCCGAATCGACTGCAAACGCTCAGGACACCAAGGAGAACCCCAAAGGGGCCAAAGCAAAAACGCCCAGCCGCGAGGCTGGGCGTGATCCTTCGATCGAAAGCGTACGGCTCAACTGCGTTGCCCGCGCCCTTTGCTCTCGTCGCTGGCGATGACGCCATCCTTGATGTGAATCACTCGGTGAGCATATTCCGCGATATCGCCTTCGTGCGTGACCAGAATGATCGTATTGCCTTCGGCGTGCAACCGGTCAAACAGCGCCATAATT
>DATASJ010000132.1:0-184329 GCA_036269275.1 Bryobacteraceae bacterium
CTGCCCAGCTCAATCTTCAAATCGCGGCTTCCGGCGCCAAGCGTTACAAGCTGGGCTCGCGCTCTGCCATTATCGAATACGGCGGATAAGTCCGCAACGAGAATAAGTTCGCCGACACGTATGTCTTAAATTATTACCCGAATTCGAACGTGTCGATTCCGTTGAACACCTTCCCCAACCGCCTTACGAACAGCAATTACTATCTAGGCGGCAATTATCCGCTCGGCTACAACGCGAATCTCACCGACGTCCTGAATTACGCCAACGCGAACCCCGGAGACTTCACGACGTCCAGCACTCAGGGCGCCGATCCTTCCAGCTTCACAATCATCGAGAAAGTCAGCGCCGGATACATCATGAACACCATCGATGTGTCCAGCCGCATTCGCATCATCGCCGGCCTGCGCGCCGAAGTGACCAATGACGACGTTCGAAATCTCGCCTTCGGCAGTTATCCCTGCGGCTCCGGTTCCTGCACGAGCATTACCCCTAATTCCTTTAGCGGCTCGTATTACAACCTCCTGCCCAGCGCGTCCATTCGCTACGCCTTCGGCTCAGATAACTATCTCCGTCTTGTCTACGCGCGGGGCCTGTCCCGTCCCGATCCGCAAGACCTCGCCCAGCCATTGAGCTGGACCGATACCGGAAATGGCGCCAATCGATATTCTGTCGCCTTCGGCAATCCTAATCTCAAAGCCGAAACCGGAGACGACATCGACCTCCTGTTCGAACATTACATGCGCTCTTTCGGCATCGTCTCGGCTGGTTACTTCTATAAAGCACTGCAGAATCCTATCGTCACCACCACCGATCAGCTCGTCAATTACCAGCCGCCCGGGGGTCCGCTTGGCAACTATCTCGCTACTCAGCCGGTCAATGCCGGATCAGGCTGGATCAGTGGCTTCGAGTTCAACTACCTCCAGCACTACTCTTCGCTCCCCGGCCTGTTCGGCGGCCTCGGACTGTCCGGCAACTATGGCTACACAGCTTCCCGAGCCCATGGCATCCCCGGACGTTCCGATCGTCCGAGTCTCTTGCGCACTTCCCCCAACGCGTTCAATATCAGCCCGACTTACGATCGAGGTCGCTTTTCGATTCGCGTCGGAATGTCCTACAATCAGGCGAGCATTTATAGTTACCAATACACGGACGGCCTGCCAGGCGGCGTCAATGGCCCGCTCAGTGACATTTACTTCTACTCGCATTTCCAGATCGATGCGCAGGGCAGCGTCAATTTCAAGCATGGTTTGCAGTTCGTCATGTATGCGCTCAATCTCAACAATGCGGTATTCGGCTTCTATCAGGGCAGCCCGCAATATATGATCCAGCGCGAATACTACGAACCGACCGTAGCCTGCGGCTTCCGCTGGTCGCCGCACTTTGAGGGGAAATAGCCGCCTCGCCCGTTCATGCTGTCACATATCGCGGCAGTCCCCCACGGTCATTATGCTTGGCGTTGCGATAGGCCGTTAATCGGTTAATACATGCAGCGCGACAATCGCTAGGACACCTCCGGCCGTCAACGTTGCTGCGGCGACCGATAGGGTCGAAAGATGCGCACGAAGTATTGCGAAAGTATGCCGCGCGGTCTGCCGCAGTTCAAGTTCCTTGCTCCACCTGAGCCAGAGCGTGGCGCAGCCCGTGACCAACACGACGAATGGCAAAGCGATGAGTAATCCCCAGAGACCTAACCTTGGCCGCATCGCGTACCAAGTAACGATCTGCTGGGCGGTGTGCGCCGGCTCGTATTGCAGCGGCTGCAGGTTGCGCACGAAGAGCGCGGTCATGAAGAGGGCCGCTGGAACAATGAGGAGCAGTTCCGCGATGGCGACGCCAAATTTAGGCAATCTCATACTAGACTTTATACCGCAAAGTAGCGCCTGGGCGCAAGACCCTTGGCGCACGCTCGGCAGGAAGATTGAAGCAGCTCTGTCAGTCTTTATGTTTGCGTGGGAAGCCCAGCATTGCTCGGATACACATTTATCATCCGTTTAATATAATTGCCGTTTACTCGCCGAAGAAAACACCTGGGTTTCGATATGGTTATCGGGAGAGAAACGAGCAATCATGGTCAACCCAGTATCAAATCAATCAGGTGTCTACATCCCGGTTACGCAGGCGGGAAGTGAACAGCCCGCTCCAGCAAAGAGCCAGCCGTCTACGCAGGATTCCGTTCATTTGAGCCCACAAGCAAGTACGGCGGCATCCGGCGATGTGGATCACGACGGCGATAGTCACTGAGGAGATGTAGCAATACGTAACACCGGAAGCGAACCGCGAGAGCGCCGCGCTTCGGGGCGGCGTCACTCGTGAAGAACCGCGAACCGGCCGATGCTGTACCCTACGATCTCACCGTCCAACGCAGCCTCGCCACTAAGGAGCGCTGTCTGTTTGGCGTAGTTGTTTTTAAAGAGATACCCGCTCGCATAGAAGGCAATCGGCGCTAGCACCATCCCCGTCGCCGTGTTCGTTGAAGAGAAGCCGGCGTTAGAGGTGTTCAGGGTTGTGGTACGCCGAAAGTAGCCGGCATCGTATTGATCGGCAA
Source organism: Bryobacteraceae bacterium (assembly GCA_036269275.1). Lineage (GTDB taxonomy): Bacteria > Acidobacteriota > Terriglobia > Bryobacterales > Bryobacteraceae > Bog-105. Next base: position 2,546 of record DATASJ010000132.1, read on the forward strand.
TCACCATCCCGGTTGTAACTGCGGCGACTGCAAGCACCGGAACCCAATGTTTGCCGTGGATCAATTGAGAGGGGAACGTCCCACTTCGTTCCAGCGTACGCTGCGCCGGTTAAACAGAAGATAAAAAGTTCACGGTTCAGACCGCTAAATTGAATAAACGTGCCTCGTAAGCTCTTGAAGAGCGGCGTCGCTTAGCGGCCCACTGAGTGGCACATGGAATTCTAAATCAAGAATAAATATTACTGCGGGCCAAATATTACTGCGGGCCACTTAGGCAGTTTCCGTCTATTAGCAGGCCGGACCAGTTGCCGACTGACGGCTCTGCGAATTTCGGGCGGAGCGTCGTACGATGGTCGTCAAGAACTGCGGAATGAGACTGTTGTTAATCGAAGACGAAGAGGATGCGGCTCGGATGATCGCGAAGGGATTGCGGCAGGACTCGCATGCCGTCGATATGGCCAGCGATGGTCAATCCGGGCTGGAAAAGGCTTTGTCGCATCCCTACGATCTCATCATTCTCGATATTCGGTTGCCCATAAAGGACGGCTGGGCGGTGTGCCGCGAAGCGCGCGAAGCCGGCACGCAATCTCCCATTTTGATGCTGACTGCAAGCGGCGCCTACGAGGACCGGGTCAAGGGACTGGATCTTGGAGCAGACGATTACCTTGTCAAGCCATTCGATATCAACGAGCTGTTGGCCCGGGTGCGAGCACTGCTCCGCCGAAGACCCCTATTGCAAGATCCTGTGATTCGCGTCGATACACTCGAAATCGATACTCGGTCGAGAACCGTGAGGAGAGCAGGACAATTCATTCGTCTCACGGCGAAAGAATACGCGTTGCTCGAGTGTCTCGCCCGCGATGCCGATACTCTGCTAGGTCGAGAAGCTATCTCAGAGCGAGTCTGGAATGAGTCTTACGACCCGTTCTCAAACTTGATCGAAGAATACATCAAACGACTGCGTAAGAAGATCGATATCGAAGGGCAAAAATCGCTGATTCACGCTCGACGCGGTGAAGGCTACATTCTCACAGCTAAAGAATTCGCTTGAATGGCGTTCGGGCCCGTGTCGTGTTCGAGAACTGGAATTGCGATCTCAAAGGTGGTCCGTCCAGGACGCGATTCAACCAACGTGATGCTACCGTTGTGGCCTTCGACAATCGATTTCGCAATCGCGAGGCCAAGCCCGGCACCGAGAGCAGCTTCGTTCCCCGGCCGGTTTTCTCGAAAGAAGCGTTCGAAGATCTGCGGCTGCGCGGCTTCCGAAATACCCGGGCCGCTGTCGGTCACGGAACAAAGCCAGTCGTTGCTACGCCTGAAGAGAGCGATTTCTATGCTTCCATCGCAGGGTGTGAACTTCACCGCATTGTCGAGCAGAATCAGAACAGCCTGTTTGAGGAGATCAGCGTCGCCCAAACACTTAGCTTCCGGAAGATTATTTACATTCAACGTTTGCTGCTTTTCACGAGCCAGCGCTTTCGCGGCGCGCACAGCGTCGGAAACGGCATCGTCCAAGTACATTTCTTTACGTTCCAGCTTTAGAGAAGCGGTGTCAGCCTGGGACAGGAAGAACATATCTTCGACTGTTCTTCGAAGCTGGAGCATCTGATGCGCGATCACGCCCAAGGAGTCGTTGCAGTCGCGTAGACTCGCATTTGGATCGCGGCTTGTGACTTGAGCAGCGGCGAGTGCGATGGTCACAGGCGTTCGGATCTGATGCGATGCGTCCGCCATGAACCGGCGCTGAACTTTGAAGGCTTGCTCCAGGCGGTCCAGGAGCGAATTGAACCGTAGCCCCAGTACGCCTATCTCGTCGCGCTCATTGCTGAGTTTCACACGGGCGCTGAGATCGGAAGATGTTACCGCATCCACTGTTTGTGCCAATTCCTTGAGCGGCGTCAAAGATCTCTCCGCCAAAAGATATCCGGCGAAACCGGCAAGAGCGAGCCCGATCGGAACGAAAACAAACAGTCCTAGACGAAGTTGACGGAGCCGGGTCAGAGCTGGGGCAACCGGTTTAGCGGCATAAATTTGGTAGACCGTATCGAATTTCGGCGCCCGGAAGCTACGCGTTGCGATCCGAAAGCCATCGAGAGTTGCTCCATTGGTCAATATGTCCGGCGAAGTAGTTCGCAGATCGAACCCGTGCTCTGCTCCCGGTTTATACGCTACGTTCCGATTCGCCTCGCGAACCAGAATCTGAGTATCCGTAAGAGCTGAGCTTCCTGCTTCATCTAACACGAATTGCAAATCCGCTTCGCCAGGAGTCCTTCGCGAATGCTCATTCAATTCGTGCTGGCCCGACATAGCGGTCGCGCCTGTTGCCACCTGCAACGCAGCGTCGAGCCTGAGATAAGCATCGTTTCGGACTAAAAGGTAAGCCGCGATGGAGAGTGCAATCACAACCGCTCCGAAAAGCGCAGTGAAGGAAATCGCCAATCGAGCTCGTGCAGACATTCTGGTTCAGCCTGGATCGCAAGCGGTGGGACTAATTAGTAGTGCACACTCAACAGATAAATGGACGATAAATCCAAGCAGCGAAAGCGTTCCGCTGCACGCCTCCGTTTTGATCTTATCCTTTTGCAACACGTTGAGATGCGAATTATAAAGGCGGGGCTCACGTTTATCGCGAAACTGCGCGATCTGGTTCGGAGCGTGCTTCAGCAATCATTGGGCTGCAACTAGACTTCGAATCCACATTTATCGTCTGTTTAGGAACCAACCCAATTAAGAGACGCGTCGAATATATTCAAAGGCGAATGGCGTTTCTCGACTACCGTACGCAGGAGAAATAAACTCGACAATGTCCGCAGCTCTGGAGAAACGCGACCGTCTGCTTAGTGATGCCGCGGAAACGCGCTCGGAACAACAGTACGCAAATGCCGTGAACCCTCAGTGGACGCGCTTGCTGAAGCTGTTGCAGATGAACATCCGTTACGAGCGTTGTCTCGGAGCTGAGTTGTTCACGAGCAATGGGCAGCGCGTGTTGGATTTCCTCTCCGGGTATTGCGTGCACAATCTCGGCCACAATCACCCAGCGGTAATTGACGCGATCAAAGACGAACTGGACCGGCGCGGCCCCGCGATGCTGCAGAGCCACGTGCCCGAGCGCGCCGGTGAACTGGCCGAGCGATTGTGTTCGCTCGCTGGCGGCAGCGTTAAAAAAGCCTTTTTCTGCAGTTCCGGCAGTGAAGGCGTAGAAGCGGCAATCAAGTTTGCGAAAGCCCATACAAGGCGCGCCGGTCTCCTCTACGCTGAAGGGGCATTTCATGGCCTTACTTGTGGTGCGCTTTCCCTCATGGGCGATCCGTTTTGGAAGCAAGGCTTCGGCACTCTGCTGACCCAGACGCAGCAGATTCCATTCGATGATCTGTCTGCACTGGAGAAACAACTGCGAACCAAGCAACATGCGGCGTTTTTTCTGGAGCCGATTCAAGGCGAAGGCGGCATTCGAGTTCCGGCATCCGATTTCTTGGCTAAAGCCAGTGCGTTGTGCAAGCGGTACGGAACGCTGTTCGTGCTGGATGAGGTACAGACTGGATTCTTCAGAACGGGCAAATTCCTGGCTGCGCATCACTACGCGGTCGATCCTGACATGATCGTGCTCGCGAAGGCGATGAGCGGCGGACTGGTTCCGAGCGGCGCCGTTCTGATGACGGACCCAATCTACGATTCGGTTTACGGCTCGCTGAAGCGATCGCTGATCCATACCTCCACGTTCTCGGAGAACGGCTTGGCCATGCGAGTGGGTCTAGCCGTTCTCGACGCTCTCGAAAAAGAAGGTGCAGCCATCCATTCCGCGGCGATGGGTACTTACATGCGCCGGCGACTGCGCGAGGCGCTTAGCGATTTCGAGATGGTGCAAGAAATACGGGGCGAAGGACTCTTTTCTGGAATTGTTTTCCGTGCCCCACACACGCTCTCTTTGCGCCTCGCTTATGAGGCTTTCGCGAAGATCCATGCCGCCATGTTCGGACAGGTTCTCGTCATGCGCCTGTTTCGCGACTACGGTATTCTCGCGCAGATTTGCGGTAACAATTTCATGGTCCTCAAGCTCGTACCGCCCCTAATCATTACGAAAGACCAGGTTGACGAAGCAGTCGAGGCGGTTTCGCGCGTCGTGAAATTGGCTCACTTTCCGAGCGTGTTTTGGAGCGAAGCGGTCGGCTTGGCCCAAAGGGCGGTTAATGTTTAGCTCCCGCGCAACAGTATGCGTCGTAGGCGGTGGACCGGCCGGCTTGGCGGCCGCAATTGCGCTTACGCGCGTCCGTTGCGCCGTGACCGTGGTGGATTGCGCGGCGCCGCCCGTTGACAAGGCGTGTGGCGAAGGCCTCATGCCGGATAGTATTGCGGCGCTGCAGGAACTCGGCGTCGAAATTCCGGCCGGAGCGGGATTCGCTTTCCGCGGCATCCGCTTTACCGACAGTCGCTCCTCCGTTTGTGCCGATTTCCCAGCCGGGCTTGCAAGAGGTGTGCGTCGAACCCTGCTCCACCAGCTCTTGATTGAGCATGCAGAGAGATTAGGCATCTCGATCGTATGGGGAGCGAAACACGTGAAGCTGGAGACCGGCGGCGTATCGATCGATGACCGGTTCCTGCAGGCTGACCTTGTCGTGGGCGCCGATGGGCAGAATTCACAGATCAGACGGCAGGCGAGCCTCGATCAAATTACCCGCGAAAAGCGGCGCTATGCATTTCGCCGGCACTATCGAATCGCGCCGTGGTCGCCTCACATGGAGGTGCATTGGGGAAGAAGATCGCAGGTCTATATAACGCCGATTGCCGCGGATGAGATTTGCGTTGCCGCGATTTCGCGTGATCCTCGCTTCCGCTTGGAGCATGCCCTATGCGACGTTCCGCAAGCGCAGCAACGCCTCGTCGACGCGGTATCGATCTCTCGCGAGATGGGTGCTCTATCGGTTTCGCGCGCTCTGAAATCCGTATACCGCGACGACGTCGTTTTGATCGGCGATGCTTCGGGTTCAGTCGATGCCATAACCGGCGAGGGGATGTGTTTGGGATTTAGGCAGGCGCTCGCGCTTGCCGAGGCCTTCCAATCGCGCGATCTTCGCCAGTACCAGCGGCTACATCGAACGCTCATGAAGCGTCCGCAAACCATGGCCTCGCTCATGCTGGGCCTGGAGCGCAACGGGCAGTTTCAAAGACGAGCTCTAGCGGGCTTAGCGCAGCAGCCGGAGGTTTTCCAATCATTGCTCGCCATTCATGTTGGCGCTTCCTCGTTTCGGGATCTCTGCTCGCGCCGTCTTTTGCAGTTCGGCAGAGCGTTTCTTGCCGCTTGATCCTTACGAGTATGCTTTTGACACGAGCGGTTGGACTGCTGGCGATACTAGCAGCGCCCGTTCTCCAGGGACAGGAGCTCGCGATCGAGCTTGATGCTTCCAAGACGAGAATCGATTTCGTGTTGAGCGACGTTCTGCACACCGTCCGCGGGGCGTTTCGCCTGAAGGCTGGGCATGTCGCCTTCGATCCTTCGACAGGAGTTATCACGGGCGACGTGATTGTCGACGCGGCAAGCGGCCGTAGTGGCAGTGCGACGCGTGACAGACGAATGACTCGCGACATCCTGGAAGTACAGCGCTATCCCGAAATTCGTTTCACGCCGCACAACATCGCCGGCACTGTCTCTATGTCAAGCACTTCCAAGGTTGAGGTTGCGGGATCGTTTATGATTCACGGGCAGGCGCACGAGATCACCATCCCGATGCAGGTCCAAGCCTCTCCGGGCGAGATTACCGCGACAGGCCGGTTCATCGTTCCTTATGTCGCGTGGGGCATGAAGAACCCCAGCAATTTCCTCCTGAAGGTGAACGACAAAGTGGAGATCGATCTCACGGCTGTCGGGCATCCTGAGCGCTGAAAACTAGAGCGATTCGGGCAGGGCGAAGGCATAGAGGACGCCGCGGCAGCCGATGAGAATGTACTGGCGGCCGTCGAGCTGGTAGGTGATGGGCGGCGCCTGCGCCTGACCGCCGGCGTAAGTGTGCCAAAGGGTTTTGCCGCTGATAGCGTCGAGCGCGAGCAGGTTGCCGTGGACGTCTCCGGTGAAGACGAGGCCTCCGGCGGTGCTGAGGACGCCGGCCCAATTGTCGCCCGCGCCGAGATCGTGGTCCCAGCGGACGTCGCCGGTTTGATAATCGATCGCTTTGAGCGAGGAGCGCGCCCACACGGACAAATCGCGTCCGGCGAAACCTTCGGGGCGGCCGGCGGAGAGATCGTAATACATGCTGTAGCACCAATGCGCGTCAACGTAGAGCAGCCCGGTTTCCGGACTGAAGCTGGGCGGCATCCAATTGGTTGCGCCAAGCGCGTCGGGCTCGACCAATGTACCGGCGGGGCTGGGATTCTTCGCGGCATCGGCGATAGGGCGGCCCTGCGCATCGACGCCTTTGCTCCAATTGATGGGCGCGTAGGGGACCGAGAGCAGCGGCTTGCCGTTGGTGCGATCGAGGACGAACAGGTAGCCGTTGCGCGACGCCTGAATGAGAAGCTTACGAGGCGCGCCGTGAAAATCCGCGTCGACGATGACGGGCGTTTGCACCGCGTCCCAATCGTGCACGTCGTGCGGCGACGGCTGAAAGTACCAGGCGAGTCTTCCGGTGTCTGGATTCAGCGCAACGATTGTGCATGTAAACAGGTTGTCGCCCGGGCGGGTATACCCGGCCAGCACGGGATTCGGATTGCCGGTGCCCCAGTAGAGCAAGTTGAGCGCGGGATCGTAGGTGCCTGTGATCCAGGTCATGCCACCGCCGTGCCTGATGGCGTCGCTGTTTCCGGGCCATGTCTCTGAGCCGGGCTCGCCGGGTTTGGGCAGCGCGTCCCAGCGCCATTGGAGCTTGCCGGTTTCAGGATCGAAGGAATCGAGGAAGCCGTGGAGGTCGGTGAAATCGCCCGAAACGCCGACGATGACGTGATTGCGGATGATGAGCGGCGCCATGGTGGTCCAATAGCCGAGCTTCACGTCGGCCAACTCGACGTTCCATTGGACCTCGCCGCTAGAGGCGTCGAGAGAGAGCAAGTGGGCGTCGGGCGTTTCGAAATAGAGACGCCCTTTGTACATGCCGAGGCCGCGCTGGCCGATGTGCAGGCCTTCATTGGCGTGGTAATGGTAATGCCAAATTTGCTGGCCGGAACGAGCGTCGACGGCCCAGACATCATCGGGCTCGGTGAAGAAGAGCGTTCCGTTGACCAGAAGGGGAGTCGATTTCAGGCCGGGCGACGAGACGTCGGTTTGAAAGGCCCATGCGAGGGTCAAGGCGCCGACGTTTTTGGCGTCGATCTGGCGCAGCTCGCTGAAGCGCTTGCCGGAGTAATCGCCGTTGTAAGTGGGCCATTCGTCTGGCGAGGGATGCAGAATGGCGCCGGGGTCAAGGCCTTGAGCGCTTACGGAGAGTGCGGCCACGAAGGCGATGGCCAGGGCACGGGCGCTCACTTCAAGGTCTCCAGATAGGCGAAGAGATCATGAATGTTTTTGTCGGTATAGGTGAACAACAGGTTGAGGTGCGCCCCCGCCGGCTCGTGCGATTTTACTTTGTTGTTGTCGCCGCGCCTGAAAGTGTGGGTCCAGCCGTTGCGGTCGCGCAAGGAGGTCCAGAATTCGTCGGCATACACCTGCTCTCCTTCGAATGTTTGGCCGGATGCATCGGTAATCGTGAGGATGGGCGGAGAACCGGAGGGAAGCACGATGCGGCTCTGCAGGTCGATGGGCTTGTACTTGGTTGCGATATGCGCCAGATCGCCGGAGGGTGAATGGCACTGGCTGCATTTGCCGTCGCCCTTAAAATATTGTTTGCCGGCGTCGGCGCTGCCGACGAGCAGGCTTTCGAGTGGATAGTCGGACGGCTGGCGGCGCGCGACGGTAGCTGCCTGGTTAGCTTCGGAATGGAGGAAATCGGCGATCTGGTGGATTCGAAGATCGGAGAGCGGAAAGGCGGGCATGCCTTTTTGCGGGCGGCCGTTACGCACGACCGGCCCGATGAGATCGCCGTGCGAGTCATGGCTGACGAGGGTGGAACGAATCAGGTCAGGCCCGCTGGCGCCGCGTCCATCGGGACCGTGGCAGAAGCCGCAATTTTGTTGAAAAAGAGATTTGCCTTCGGAGGGCGCGACGCTTGCCTGTTGCGGGCGGATATGGTCCGAGTCCTGGGCAGCGAGGCACGCGGCGGCGGCGAGGAGGAGCGCGGCTGTTTTAATCGCGGGACTGGACATCGTCAGGCGGATTTAGTCTGCCCGGTCTGTTCCAAACTGCGCGCGCTCTTGTCGTCGGCGGTGTTCAGCCAGGCGACGTTGGCCGCGCTATCGCTGAAGCGGCGCAGCCCCGCGTCGCGTATGGCGGAATCCGGGACTTTACTCAAAGGCGTGTAGCGGGGATGATGATGCTCTTTGTAAGGATTGTTGCGGGCGGCGTTATAGCAGCAGATCATGGACCAGCGCGGATTGTCGGACCGGTTCTGATCGGAGCGGTGCAACAGATTGGAGTGAAAGAACAGTACATCGCCGGGGTCCATTTCGACGTAGACTCTTTCGAGGCGCTTTTCGGCCTCGCGGACGCGCTCGGCATCGGCGCCGGCCTGATCGCCGGTGAGGACGTGATCGATGCGGCCCAGGGCGTGGGAGCCGCGCAATACTTGCAGGCAGCCGTTTTCGCGGGTGGCGGCGTCTACCGCAATCGAGGCGCTGGTCAGCAGCGGGAATAAGACGCCGTTCTGGTACCAGTAGCCGTAATCCTGGTGCCAGGCCCAGGCGCCGCCGACCCTGGCGTCCTTCATGATCATCTTCGAGTGGTAATGATAGACTTCGCCGCCGAGAAGTTTTTCGGCCGAATTGACAATGCTTTCGCAGCGGGCGAACATTCCGTAGATGGTGTCGCCGGGCTGATTCCAAAGCGAGAGGCGCACCGTGCCTCCTTCGCCATCGCCCTTACCGAAGGAGTGTTGATCGAGCTCGCGATCTTCCTTGGCCGCGCGGCGCAGGAGGCCGATCTCTTCGTCGTCAAACATGGCTCGCGCGAGCACAAAGCCATCGCGCTCGTAATCCTGCAATACGCTGTCTTTGAGCGGTCCCTTAGCCATGGCTGCTCCTTTCCGGTGGCTGCTTTCCTGCGGTCAATGACGCACTCCGAGGTCGCGCATCAGCTTGCTGGTGGCGTCGTAGGCTTCGCGCACCCAGTCGATGATTTTATCGGGCTGGGGCGAATACTCGAGCTCGATGCTTACGGAGCCTTCGAAGCCAGCATCTGCGAGGGCCTGTAAATACGGCGGAAAATTGACGACGCCGCGGCCAGGCGGGAGATCGCCATGCTTTTTGCCGTCGCAATCGGACAGATGGACATGCGCGATGCGGCCCGCGAGTTTGGCGATGTCCTGGGGCGGATCACCGGTCAGCGCCACATGCGAGATATCGACATTAGCTTTTGCGGCGGGATGATCGACGTCGGCGAGTAACTGATGCATGCGCGCAATGGTGTTGACGATCGACATCTGGAACGGCTCCAACTCGATGGCGAGCTCCAGGCCGAGGTTTTGAGCGTATCCGGCGAGGTCGCGCACGTGTTCGACGGCCCAATCCCATTGCGCGGCGGGCGCGATGACCTCCCGCTCCCAGATATATTCCCCGAGCACCAGAAGCAGGTTCCGGCCTTCGAGCTCGTAGCACAGGTCGAGGTAGCGTTTGGCGCGTTCGACATGAAAATCGCGGACGGGCTTGTTGAAATCGGCGATGCCGAGCGCGCAGCAGACGGTGGATACGACCGGAATGCCGGAGGAGAGGCAGGCGTCGCGAATTAGCTTTCGCTCCCGCGGGGTGATCTCGAGCGGATCGGCAAAGATGTCGATAGTGTCGAAGCCGATTTCTTTGGTGAGCTCGATGCCGCGGGCGGTATCGATCGAGGTACCGAGCCAGGCGGAGCTAATCAGGCCAAGTTTCAACCGTGGCGCCTCCCGCAAACAGCTTTATCATTGACCGGACGCAAACTCGCAGAGATAATATCATAAACGTTCATGAAACCAGTGTGCGAAATTCATGGATGGCCTTGGCTATGGACTTAGAGTTCGACCTGAATCCGGCGAGCCGGCCGGCGCGCAGCGACTTTGGGATCGGCGCAGTAGGGGCCGGCTTTATTATGCGCGACGTTCAATTGAAAGCCTACGCGGATGCGGGCTACAACGTAGCGGCGATCACTTCCCGGACGCCCGAGATTGCCCATGAGGTGGCGGATTTGCGCAGCATACCGCGGGTGTACGAGACGCTCGAGCAGATGCTGGGCGACCCGGCGGTCGAGATTCTGGATATTGCCGTGCCTCCCGATCAACAGCTTGATATTGTCCGGCGGGCGGTAGAGCACGGCGGGCATCTGAAAGGCATTCTGGCGCAGAAGCCTCTGGCGGTGACGTATGACGACGCGCTCGAGATCGTGCGGTTGTGCCGCGAGCGCGAGCTGCCGCTGGCGGTGAACCAGAACATGCGCTACGACCAATCGATGCGGGCGCTGAAGACGCTGTTGGAACGCGGGACGCTGGGGACGCCAGTGCTGGCCACGATTGAGATGCGCGCGGTGCCCCATTGGCAGGCGTGGCTGCGCGGCTATGGCCGGCTGACGCTGCTCAATATGAGCATTCATCACCTGGATAGCTTCCGGTATTTGTTTGGCGATCCGGAGTCGATTTATGTCAGTGCGCGGAAGGATCCGCGAACCCAATTCGGGCACCAGGACGGCATCTGTCTTTACATTCTGGAGTACGGGGACGGGTTGCGAGCCGCGGCTTGGGACGACGTCTGGGCAGGGCCGCGCAACGAGAAAGACGATCTGAGTCCCTATATCAAATGGCGCGTGGAGGGCACCGAAGGCCTGGCGGAGGGCACGCTGGGCTGGCCCAATTATCCGAACCGCACGCCGAGCACGCTCACGTTTGCGACCTCCGCACGACCTGGCGTCTGGATCACGCCGCGCTGGCGCGAGGTATGGTTTCCGGACGCCTTCCAAGGGCCAATGGCGGATCTGATGCAGGCGGTCGCGACGGGAGACAAGCCGGCGACTGACGGGGCCGACAACCTGGGAACCATGGCGCTGATCGAGGCCGGCTACCGGTCCATGCGCGAGCGCCGGCCGGTGGAGATCGCCGACATCCGCAATTGCACGGCGGCGAGGTCGCTACAGAGATAGCATGGGCCGCCGCTCCTCCGCGCCGACTATGCGGGACATTGCCTCGCGCGCCAACGTTTCGATCGGCACGGTATCGCGGGTGCTGAACCGGCACCAGGACGTCGACCACGAACTGCGGGCGCGGGTAGAGTCGGTGGTCCGCAAGCTGGGGTATCGCCTGAATTCGCGCACGCGCGGCGCGGTGCATTCGAAGTCGCGGATTCTGGGGCTGGTGGTGTGCAACGATTTCGGGCTGAGCTCGGCGCAATCGCTGCTGCTGTTGGGCGTCGAAGAATATTGCGCGCGCGCCGGATACTACCTGCTGTTTGCGCGGCATCAGTTTCCGGCCGACGCGCGTCCGGAGGCGCTGCCGATGCCGGGCGTGATCGAGACCCCGGGCCTGGCCGATTGCATGATCCTGGTGGGAGCGATCCAGCCGAATATTCTGACGGCGTTCGACCGGCACGGCTTGAACTACGTGGTGCTGGCGAACCACCTGGCGGGCGGCGGCGAGCAGGCGCCGCGGCGCAGCCACGTCCGCTACTCGGACGACATCGGCTGCTACGACGCGACGCGGTACCTGGCACAGCTTGGGCATACGCACATCTGGTATATCGGGGACGGCTCGCGGCCTTGGCATAAGAATCGCTATCGCGGCTATGCGCGCGCCATGAGCGAGCTTTCGCTTGACCCGCACGTGCACACGATTGCGCTTTCAGACGACGAATTCGAGAACGGCCAGGCGGCGGTATCGCACATTCTGGATCAGCAGTGGCCGGTGACGGCAATACTGGCGGCGTCGGACGAACTGGCGTTCGGGGCGCGCGAAGGGCTGCGGCAGCATCGCCGCGAAGTGCCGAAACACGTGAGCCTGGTGGGATTCGAGCACCAGGTGGGGCATTCGCGAGGCTCCAACCTGACCAGCGTGTGCGTGGACATGGCGGAGGTGGGGCGGCAGCTTGCGAGGCTGGCGATTGCGCAGATCGAATCGCGCGAGAGGCAACCGCAGGGGACTTCGGTTCCCACGGTGTTCATAAAGCGCAGCACATGCCGGCCGCTGCGCAAAGAGGAGCACATGCTGCTCTAGGCGCGCGGCACTGTTCATGAAATCAAGATGAAATTTACTTGACATGCGCACCGGTTTCGCATTACACCAGATACAAACCGCCTTGTGCGTGAGGGATGTCTCGTTGAAACTCGTGCTAGCTCTGTCGCTGCTTTCGGCGCTGCCTGTGTGCGCGGCGGGGGTGACGTATGAGGGGGAGCACGGCGCGGGCCGGGGAAAGTACGTGGTCCTGGTGGCCGGCGACGACGCCGAGTACCACTCCGAAGAAGCGCTGCCGCAGCTTGCCAAGATTCTCGCCGTGCATCACGGCTTCAAATGCACGGTGCTGTTCCCGATCAATCCGGGGGACGGAACCATTGATCCGCGCGCGAACCGCAATCTTCCGGGTTTGGAGGTCCTGAAGGACGCCGACCTGCTGGTGCTGTTCATCCGCTGGCGCGATCTGCCGGACGACCAGATGAAGATGCTGGCCGATTACATTCAATCCGGGCGGCCGATCATCACCATGCGAACCGGCACGCATCCGTTCTGGCTGAAGACGAGCAAGACGTACGAGAAATATTCGTGGAACAGCACCGTTCCGGGCTGGGAAGGCGGATTCGGCCGCAAGGTGCTGGGCACCACCTGGGAAGAACAACTAGGCCATTACGGCCACCATGGCGCGCATGGCAAGCAGAGCACGCGCGCGTGGTTTGCGCCGGGAGCAGAAGGGAGCCCAATTCTACGCGGCATCCGAAGCGGAGAGATCTGGGTGCCGACGGAGGTGTATGAAGTCCGGCTGCCGCAGCCGCCGAGCTGCCACGCCCTGCTCGTCGGCCAGGTGCTTTCGGGATTGAACCCGAGCGATCCGCCGGCGGCGGGGAGGCTCAACGACCCCATGCTGCCGGTGGCCTGGACCAACAGCTTTACGGGAGATGCGGGCAAGACGGCCCGGGTGTTCACCACCACCATGGGGGCGGCCGACGATCTGCTGAACGCCGGTTTGCGGCGCCTGCTGGTGAACGCCACTTACTGGGCCATCGGGCTCGAACATAAAATTCCTGCCGAGGCGGATGTCACGCTAGTCGGCGATTACCATCCGCACTCGTATTTGTCGGAGACGTTCACGCCGGGTGTCAAGCCCTCCGACCTCGCGCTTCCATCCACATCCGTTCAAAGGAGATAATCGTGCATCCAAGGAAACTTATCCAGCCAGCGCTGTTTTCCGCCGCGGTGGCGCTGTTTGTCGCTCAGCTTTGTGTCGCGCAGACGTTCTCCTCCTCGATTACAGGCATCGTCAGCGACCCGACGGGCGCGCTTGTCAGGGATGCCAAGATCCAGTTGAAGAACCTGGCGAACAACGACATACGGGAGACGATGTCGGGAAGCAACGGTTCCTATCAATTCGAGAATCTTCTGCCGGGAAACTATGAGATCCGGGCGCAGACCGCCGGCTTCAAGACGTATACGCAGACCAACATGGTGCTGCGCGCCGATACGGCGGCCACGGTGAATATTCCGCTCCAGGTGGGAGACGTGGGGCAAAAGGTGGACGTGACCGGAGAGGCCGTGCTGGTGGATACAGAGAGCGCCAACAACTCCGTGACGATGGATAGCCATCTGATCGAGTCGCTGCCGAACAACACGCGCAATCCACTCAATTTCGTGTTTTCGCTGGCGGGCACGACGGAGGCGCAGGGCGGGATGACGTCGCGCTCCCAAACCTTCGACCAGCAGTTCAGTATGTTCGGGCTGAACGGCGGCCGGTCGGGCGACGAGCAGATTCTGATCGACGGCGCGCCTTCAACCGCAATGGACTGGGGCGGGTTGATGGTTTCCCCGGTGAACGACTCGGTGCAGGAACAGCAGGTCGCCTCGAATATTTACGACGCTCAATACGAGCGGTCGGGCATGGGCGTGGTAACGCTCATTACGAAGGGCGGAACGAACGCGTTTCACGGCGAAGCATACGACTATCTCAGAAATTCGGCGCTGGATGCGAATTCGTGGTCAAACAATGAATTCGACACGCCGCGAGGGCAGTTTAAGCGGAACCAGTTTGGCGGCAACATTGGCGGCCCGATCCTGAAGCGCTACAACCTGTTCTTCTTCGGCGCCTATGAAGGGTTGCGGCAGCCGGATACAGAGAACAGCGGCTTGCTGACGGTGCCCACGCAAGCCGAGCGCAATGGCGATTTTTCGCAGACGCTGAACTCCTCCGGCCAGTTGGATATTATTTATAATCCTTTTTCGACCACTCAGGTAACCGATTCGCAGGGCAACACGTACTACACGCGCACGCCCTTTGCGGGAAATAAGATTCCGTCCAACTTGATCAGTCCGATAGGACAGAAGATTGCAAATCTGTTTCCGCTGCCGAACCGGCCGAGCCAGGGCCCGAATGACTTGAACAACTACTATGCGCAGGCGCCGGGAAACACCACGAACGATAAGTTCGACTGGCGCGTGGATTGGGAGCAAAGCGCGGTGCACCGGTTGTTCGTGCGGATGTCTGACCGCGTGCGCGAGAATCAGGCTCCGGCTTGTTTTTTCTGCAACGGGGCGGACACGAGCTACAGCAACGACGATAACGGTTTTCAAGTGGTGATCAACGATACGATCACGCCGAGCCCGACCTGGGTGATCGATACGTATATCGGTTACAGCCGCTGGCACGAGCAGCAGACGCCAGTGGGACTGGGAAAAGCCACGGCCGCAAGCATCGGATTGCCGGACGCCGATTTTCAGGCGCCCGTGCTACCCACCATCAAGATCGACCAATTTATCGGCGGGTCAGGCAACAGTCTCGGCAACGGCACGTATGATCGCTACATCCGCTACACGGAAACTGCGCAAGTCAATTTTACGAAGCAGTTCTCCAAGCACACCGTGAAGTTCGGCGCCAACTACGACATATTTATGATCAATAACGAGCCGGAAGGCGTCGGTAACATCGATTTCAACAACCAAATGACGGCGTGCGACGCCAACACGTTCGGCACAGGCGGACCATGCCAGGCCCAACCGTTCGGCTCCATTTATAGCGGGAATGGCCTGGCGACGGCTCTCCTCGGCACATTTACCGATGCGACCAATAACACGGAGATCGATCCGGCGATGAGCCAACATGCCTACGGCGCTTACATTCAGGACCAGTGGCGCGTCACCCCGCGACTCACCATTAACGCGGGACTGCGCTACGAGAATCAACGGCCCGCGACCGAGCGCTACAACCGGCTCGACTGGTTCGATCCGACGGTAGTGAATCCGATCAGCGCACAGGTTGGCTTCAATGTTTTGGGCGGTTTCGAATACGCGAGCGCCAATAACCGCTACGCGTGGGCGCCGGATAATACGAATTTCGCGCCGCGGCTGGGAGTTGCTTACAAGATCACCGATAAGCTGGTGGCTCGCGCCGGGGCCGGCATTTTCTTTACGCCCACATCGGCGATGATCAGCTTTGACGGCGGCCAATTTTTGAATTACGGTTCTTACACGCAATCGTTTGGAACCGTGAACGGCCAGGGTATCGTTCCGCAAGGAGGCGTCAGCAACCTGTTTCCCAATGGCTTCACGCCGCAGCTCGGTAACTCGCAGGGGCTTCTTACGTACGTCGGCTTGAGTCCGCAGCAGGTATGGCCCAAGGGCTCACATCCGGTCGGATACACGGAGCAGTTCAGCTTCGATCTGCAATACCAACTTTCTCCGCATTCGATTATCGAAGCCGGCTTTACGGATGTCCGAGGGCGCAAGCTGATGTATGGAAATCCCGATATAAATCCCAACCAGCTTCCCGCTCAGGATCTCGCGCTCGGGAGCGCACTGTTCAACTCGGTCCCGAATCCCTTTTACGGCGTCATCACTGATCCGAACAGCTCGCTGACGGGACCCACGGTCTATCGATACCAACTGCTTCAGCCCTACCCGGAATTCAGCGCGATCGAGTACACGCGCTCGCTGCCAGGCGCCTCGTCGGAATACAACGCGCTCGATCTGAAATATAATCACGCGTTCAGCAACGGCCTGAGCGCGATTGTGACGTACCGGTGGTCCAAGGCGCTGGATGATGGATCGGAAGACCTGGTGGGCTGGAGCATCGGGAACGTTTGGCGCGATTCGTACAATACGATGCTCGACTACGGTCCCAGCACGCACGATCAACCGCAGAGCTTCGCGGTAGCGGCGGTGTACGACCTGCCATATGGCCGCGGCATGCAGTGGGGTGGAAGCGCGCCGTGGGCGGTGAGACAGGTGCTCGGAAACTGGGAGCTGTCTACGAATATCCGTTTGGCGAGCGGCCTGCCGATTTTCGGCATCGTGGATGATTATGATTCGCCGCTGAACAACGCATTTGGCTTCCCGAGCCCGCAGGTGCCGGACCTGGTGGGAAATCCAATACCGTCGCATCAGACACCGGATCAATGGTTCAATCCCAACGCGTTCCTCTCGACCTACGGCGAATATGCGATCGGAAATTCGCCCATCAAGCAGGCGGTGCTGCGCGAGGCTCCCACGAAGAATTGGGATCTCTCGGTAGCGAAGAGTTTCGGTCCCGAGCGGTTCCGGGTACAGTTCCGGGGCGAGTTTTTGAACGTGTTCAATCATCCGATCTTCGGCGGGAATTACAATTTCAACGAGTGTCTGACGTGCGGGGGGACATTCGGGCAGGTGTACGGTACGCGGAACGATCCTCGCAATATTCAATTCAGCCTGAAGGCGATGTTCTGATACGCCGCTCGAGCGGGGTGCGTTGCGTTTCCTAAGAGCTTTGTGGCACCCGCTGGATTCGCGCCGGAGCGATTAAGATATGCGAAAAGGGTTTACAAGAAAGCCGCAAGGTGACGAACCCGCGACGCAAAGCAAGAACTACATAACGCCGAGCGGCCTGCAGCGCCTCAAAGATGAGCACCGGTTTCTGGTCGCCAGGGAACGCCCGGCGGTGACGGAGGTGGTGGCGTGGGCGGCGAGCAACGGCGATCGCAGTGAAAACGCCGACTATCAGTACGGCAAGCGGCGGCTGCGCCAGATCGATGGGCGGATTCGCTTTCTCACGAAGCAAATCGAAGCCGCGGAAGTAATTGACCCGGAAACTCCGCGGGCCGGGCAGGCGGCGACGAAGGCATTCTTCGGAGCGACCGTGCGCTATGCCAATGCTGCGGGAACGGAGCGAGTGGTGAGCATCGTAGGCACCGACGAGGTCGATCTCAACCGCAAGCACATCAGTTGGGTGTCGCCTCTGGGGCGCGCGTTGATGAAGTCGGCAGCGGGCGATCGCGTGGTTCTCCAAGCTCCGAGCGGCACAGAATACCTGACCGTGCTGGAAGTGTGTTACGAGCGCATTTCGGTGGAACCGTTCCGTGAACCACCTGGAGCCGAGTCCTCGGCAAAGGGACTCCCTCGCCGAGGCCAATCCACTGACGAAGGTTAGCGAAGCGGCACATGAACATGCCAGGCCACGAGTTAAGGACAAATTGTGAGCCGACGCTAGGGCTATTCGTTCCACTATCGGTCGACCTCAGTCAGGATCGCTCGCCCAAAACTGCCTGGGGGTTTGTTAATCCGTCTCGGGCCGGGCCCCTGAGTATTCCTCTCCGCTGGGCGACCAGCGCGGATCTATCGGCTGCGTTCCTCTTCCCGGAAGGGCGGCGAGGAATTACTTCGGAGCCCGATTTGACATAATTTGCTCCAATGAGAGCCGCGGCCTTGGGATGAGCGACAAGCCCACTCTGGTCTTGCTCGGCGGATTTCTTGGAGCCGGTAAGACGACACTCATTCTCACGGCTGCGCGCCTCTTATCAGCGCGCGGCATACGCGCGGCAGCGATTCTGAACGATCAAGGCGGCGATCTCGTCGATACCGAGTTGGTCAGACGCAACGGCTTTGCGGCCGATCAAGTCACGGGCGGTTGCTTCTGTTGCCGTTTCTCCGATTTGATCGACGCTGCCGAGCGTCTCAAGGATTTTTATCCCGACGTTCTCTTGGCCGAGGCTGTCGGCAGTTGTACCGACATCTCGGCCACCACTCTACAGCCGTTGCGCCTGTATTACAGGCGGAACTTTGGGCTTGCTCCTTATACAGTTCTGGTTGACCCCATGCGCGCCGAGGAATGCTTGAGCCGTCCGGACTCGGACGTGGCGTTTCTGTTCCAGAAACAGTTGGCAGAGGCGGACCTGGTCGCCTTCACGCGAACCGATTTATACAGTCGCTTTCCGGTGATCCCAGATTGTCCCATCCGTTATCTGAGCCCGCTGACCGGCGAAGGCGTCGTGGCATGGCTCGATGAGGTGCTGGCTATCCAGATTCCGGCTGCGGGCAAAGTTCTCGAGATCGACTATGAACAGTATGCACGAGCCGAAGCCGCGTTGGCGTGGCTCAACTGCAAAGCTCGCGTGACCTTCGAGAGTGCGCAGACGCCGGCCGCGGTGGTCGGGCCGCTGCTCGAGCGATTAGATGAGGTCTTTTCCGCCCGTGATATTCGCCTTGCGCATCTGAAACTGATGTCGGATTGCGCGGCGGGTTACGTGAAAGCTTCGATGATTCGCAACGGCGCCACGCCATTGGTTGAAGGGGTTTTTGACGCCTCGGCCGAACGGCAGCATGAATTGTTGTTGAACGTGCGCGCTATTGCCGAGCCGTCAGCTCTGCAACGGGCCGTGGAACAAGAACTCTATGCACTGGCCGGAGCGGCAACGATCGTGAGTATGCAGTGCTTTCGGCCGTCGCCTCCTCAACCCCAGCACCGTCTGGGCCTGATGATGAGTTGAGCATGAAGCGCCGCGGATTTTTGCAGTCGTTGGCAGCGGGTGCAGTCTCGAGCGCCGCTCCGGCCTCGCGGGCACATCCGAAGAAACCTCCGATTACATACCCACGCACGTTTAGCGGAAGGCAACTGGAAATGCTGGCGTTTCCCCTTGGCGGCATCGGTACCGGAAGCATCAGCCTGGGTGGCCGGGGGCAATTGCATAATTGGGAGATTTATAATCGCCCGGATAAAGGCAGAGCGCCGCAATATGTATTCCCTTCCTTATGGGTGAAGCAAGGTAATGGCAAGCCGATTGCCCACGTGCTCGAAGCGCGTCTTATGCCGCCGTACGCGGGCAGTGATGGATTAGGATCCAGCAACGCGCCCGGTTTGAGCCGTCTCGAGGGGGCCAATTTCACGGGCGAATTCCCACTGGCGACGATCGAGTTCCACGACGCACGCCTACCCGTGACACTTTCACTCGAAGCGTTCAGCCCGTTCATTCCGCTCGATGCTGATAGCTCCGGCCATCCCGCCGCAGTGCTTCGTTATCGCGTCCGCAACACGGCCGAACATCCGGTAACCACGTCGATCGCTTTCACGCTCGACAACCCGGTTGGTCCTTTGCATCCGCCCACCGGACCGCATCGCTCCGACCGGCGCAAGAACGAACATCGTATCGGCGCAAACGGCATCCAAGGCATCTTCATGACGAATGAAGGCGTCGAATCCACTGACCCCGAGAGTGGATCGTTTGCCTTGTGTGTGCTGCCTGCGGGTGGGAAGCTCTCGTATCTGCGTGGCTGGCCGGCGGCGAAGTGGTGGGCCAGTCCCATGCTGTTCTGGGATGACTTCAGCAGCGACGGAGAATTAGGACCCGAAGTAGAAGACCGCAACGCGACTGCGTCGATATGCCTGCAGCGCGAGATTGCAGCGCGCGCGAGCGCAGAATACACGTTCATTCTTGCGTGGCATTTTCCCAATCGCACGCCCGCCTGGTCCGGATGGGATGCGCCGAAGGGCTTCGAGAATACCAATATCGGCAACTATTACTGCACGCGTTTTAAGGACGCCTGGTTCGCGGCGGAGGCCTTGGCAGGCGAGCTGCGCGTCTTAGAGAAACGCATGATGCGTTATGTGACCGCGATGCGGGAAAGCACATTGCCCGCGGCGGTTCGCGACGCGGCTGGGGCGAACGCCTCCACGTTGGCGACCCAGACTGTGTTCCGCACAGCCGATGGCGAGTTCCACGGGTTTGAAGGCTGCGACGATCATCGCGGCTGCTGTTTCGGCAATTGCCTGCACGTGTGGAACTATGAAACCACCACGCACTATCTGTTTCCGCAGATGGCGCGGTCCTTGCGCAAGGCGGCGTTCGGTTATTCGCAGGATGAACAAGGCGGCATGCGCTTTCGTCAACTCCTGCCCGACGGCAAAGAGCGTTTCGGATTTGCTGCGGCTGACGGGCAGATGGGGCAGGTCATCAAAACGTATCTCGATTGGCAGCTATCGGGCGATATAGCTTGGCTGCGCAGTTATTGGCCCAAGGTGAAGCTCGCACTCTCCTATGCCTGGATTCCGGGCGGCTGGGATGCAAGCCGGAGCGGCGTGCTCGACGGCGTGCAGCATAACACGTATGACGTCGAATTTTACGGCCCCAATCCACTCTGTGGGGTCTACTATCTGGGCGCACTGCGCGCCGCTGAAGAGATAGCGCGCGCGCTCGAAGATCCAGATGCCGCCGCAAGTTACCGCGATCTGTACGACAGAGGCCGCCGATGGATGGAAGCAAATTTGTTCAACGGCGAATACTACATACAGCAAGTGCGGAGCATGTCGCGCGATCAGATCGCCAAGTCAACCGTGGGTGGCATGGGCGCCGATCATCCCGAGACGCCGGAGTTTCAACTCGGCGACGGTTGTCTGGCAGATCAACTAATCGGCCAATATCTGGCGGATGTTGCGAGTTTGGGACCGCTACTCGATCCGGACCATATTCGAAAAACGCTGCGCGCTATTTACAAGTACAACTACCGCAAGAATCTTTTCGATCATGACTCGGTACAGCGCGTGTATGCGTTGAACGATGAGCCCGCGGTGTTGGTATGCGACTACGGCAAGGGCACCCGGCCCAAAATTCCGTTCCCTTATTTCCAAGAAGCGTGGACCGGCATGGAATACCTGGTCGCCGCGCTATTCCTAGCTTGGGGAATGGTTCGCGAGGGGTTGGAAGTGATTGAGAACGTGCGCCGGCGCTATGACGGCGAGCGCAGGAATCCATGGGACGAACCGGAGTGCGGCCACCACTACGCGCGTGCGATGTCGGCATGGTCGAGCGTGATCGCGTTGAACGGCTTCACGTATAACGGTGCGAAAAAAGCGATCGTGTTAAATCCGCGCTGGAAAGTGGCGCGCTTTGTTTCTTTCTGGTTCACCGGCGTCGGGTGGGGAACTTTCACGCTGACGCGCTCGCCTGAGGCGAGCAATCTAGAATTCTCCGTGGTAGAAGGCAAGTTGCCGATTGTTTCTCTCGCGCTCGGCGCCTCCTCCCGGGGCAAGACCCATCTCACGGTAGACGGCAAAGCGGTCGAGCACCAGTTGAAGCAAGGTCCGCAATCGCTCGAGTGTGTACTGAATCAGCCGATAACGCTCGATCCCGGCAGTATGCTGAAGCTGTCTGCCTAGCGGCGCGATTGTGGTCCTCCGAGCGAGCGCCCGCATGAAGCATTGGCTATGAAGTGCCCGCAAGAAGATTAATCTCAGCCCTTGCCTGGCTGGTCAGGCGGTGGGAGTCAAAGAAGTTGACCAAGGCATCTGGCTCGTCAGCTTTATGGATTACGATTTGGGTTACGTCGATATGTGTCCGGTCCGGTCCGGACAAAAAAACAAACTGGGGCGGCTGGTGGGATTCGAACCCACGACATCCAGAACCACAATCTGGCGCTACTACCAACTGAGCTACAGCCGCCGTGACATCACCGAGTTTAACATCGCCCAAGGCTCCTCCCCCTCGGTAGCCCTACATCAAGCTGATTGGGTCCACATCGATCATCAGGGCCGTCGCACTCCACTTCTCTTTCTCAGCAAAGGCGAGCAGATCCTTCAGCACCGCGCGTAGCGTACTGCGCTTGAATGCCTTCAGCAGCATCTGATAGCGGAACTCGCTCTTCACTCGCGCGATCGGCGCCTCGGCCGGACCCATCACGCGAACATCGGGAGGCGCGGGGTTCAGCACCGACCCAAGCTGCGAAGCCATCGCCAGCGCATCCTCTTGTTTCCGGGCCCGCACCAGCACATTCGCGCAAGCCGAAAACGGCGGGTACCGCATCCACTTTCGAAAATCCAACTCCTTCTTATAGAACCCTGCATAATCCTGCTCGGCGGCAAAACGAATCGCATAGTTGTCCGGATTCAGCGTCTGAATAATCACGCGACCCGGCGCCGCCCCCCGCCCGGCGCGTCCCGCGGCTTGCGTCAGCAATTGAAAGCTTCGTTCCGCCGCGCGAAAATCCGGTATGCTCAGCCCGATATCAGCCAGCACTACGCCCACCAGCGTTACGTTCGGAATGTCGTGTCCCTTCGCAATCATCTGGGTGCCCACCAAAATGTCTGTATCTCCCTCGCGAAAGCTCTGGAGAATGCGCTCGAAGGCTCCTTTCCCGCCTGCGCTGTCGCGATCCAGCCTGGCAATCCGCGCCATTGGCAGAAATTGATGCAGCTCATCCTCCACGCGCTCCGAGCCCGTGCCCAAAAACTGTATGTATTCGCTACCGCAGTGCGGGCACTTCGCCGGCACCTTCTCCGCGTAGCCGCAGTAATGGCACAGCATCCGTCGGTCGCGCTTGTGCCACGTCAGCACCACCGAGCAGTTCACGCACTGCAGCCGTTCGCCGCATGCCCGGCACACCATAAAGCTGGAGAATCCGCGCCGGTTCAGAAGCAGCATAACCTGCTCGCGCACCGCCAGCCGTTGTTGCATCTCCTCAAGCAGCTTGCGCGAAAACGTCGCCTGCCGCTTGGTTTCCAGAAACTCAACGCGCATATCCACGATCTGCACGTCGGGCATGGGCCGCAGCGCGATGCGTTCCGGCAAAAGCAGTAATTTATATTTCCCGCTCTCGGCATTGAACCGTGTCTCGATGCTCGGCGTCGCCGAACCGAGAACCGCCACTGCTCCGGCTTGTTTAGCCCGCATCAGCGCCACATCGCGGCCGTGATAACGCGGCGTCTCCTGTTGCTTATAACTGCCGTCGTGTTCTTCATCGACAACTACCAGGCCCAGGTTTTGCACCGGAGCGAAAACGCCGGAGCGCGTGCCTACCACCACCCGCGCGCGCCCGTCGCGGATGCGCCGCCATTGATCGGCCCTCTCGGCATCGCCAAAGGCCGAGTGCAACACCGCCACCTGCTTGCCGAACCGGTGAAAGAATTGACCCGCGACCGCGGGCGTCAACGCAATCTCCGGAACCAGCAGCAGCGCATTCTTGCCCAACGCCAGCGCCGCTTCAATGCTCCGCAGGTACACTTCGGTCTTTCCGGAACCGGTGACGCCTTGCAACAGAAATGCTTGAAATTGGTTTATTGCAAGCGCCGCGCCGATCTCTGCGCATGCCTGCTCTTGACGAGCGTTGAGCGACGGCGCCGTCCGTGCGAATCCGGCGCCGATGTGCAAATCTTCCGTCTTCAGCTTGATCAATCCGCGCCGCGCCAGCGCCCGCCCCGACTCACTTGCCTTCTCGACCTGCTCCGCCAACTCGGCCAGATTATGGCTTCCCGGATGCAATTCTAGAAACGCCAACAGCTCGCGCTCACCCTTCTTCAATTTCACTTCGGTCGCGGGGCGGCTCAGAAACTCCGCTTCAAGGCGCTCGGCCGGAGCTCGCAACGGGTCGCGTTCCTGGTCGTGTTCTTCGGCCTTCACCCACCCGCGTTGGATGACGGCCGGCATCACGCTTCGCGCGCCTTTAATCTTCTTCGAAAGCGAATTCAAGCCTAGCGGCCTCTCTGCTAACGCCGCCAACACACGCGTTGCCGCGTCGCTTTCGCCCGTAACGACGAGCTGGCGCACGGCGTCGCGCCCAGCTTCCGTCAACATATATTGCGTGCTGCGCCGCGTTTCGCCCGTCAAAGGCAGCATGCTCTTCACCACGTCGCCGAGAGGCGCGCAATAGTACTCCGCGATCCAGTGAGCCAGTGCCAGCAACCCCGAATCCAGCACCGGTTCCTCATCGATCAGCGCCAAAACCTCGCGCGCTTCCTGCTCGGGCGCCTCATTGTGGGTGTGCAAAACGACGCCCGTCAGCTTGCGCGCCCCGAAGGGAACTACCACGCGTGAACCAATGCGTACGGCAGCGCGGAGCGCTAAGGGAAGTTCATAAGTAAACAGCCGGTTGATCGGAACCGGTAGACCCACGTCGCAGAAGCGAAAGCCCTCCGCTAACACGGGACGGTCTTCACCCATCGATCTCGGCAATTGCTTGGAACGCAGGCCTCAGCGCGGGATAGAGCGAGCGGTAAATCCCGTAACGCTTCTCATAAAACGCGACCTCTTGCGCCTGCGCGTCCTTCGCGCTAACCTCGTGGACTGCCTCGCCGCAAACATCCGCCGCACTTCCATATTCGCCCGTTCCCACAAGCGCCAGCAGCGCCGCGCCGTAAGCCGAACCCTCCTGCGTCTCTAGCGTGGTCACCCGTTGACCAAAGATGTCGGCGAAGAGCTGATGCCAGAACACGCTCTTGGCGCCCCCGCCCGAAAGACGAATATGGTCCGGCCGCGCACCCAACCCGGCAATGATCTCGAGCCCGTCCTTTTGACTAAAGCAGACGCCCTCTAGAATGGCTCGCAACAAATCGGCGCGCTGATGCTTCGCCGTGAGCCCGATCCATCCGGCCCGCGCGTTTGCGTCCAGATGCGGTGTGCGCTCGCCCATCAAATACGGCAGCCAGAACAGCCCATGCGCCCCACTGGGCGCGAGCGTTGCCTCTGCCGTCAAATCGTCATACTCGCAGTCCTGCGCGAAACGGTTTCGGAACCACTGCAAGCTCAACCCGGCACCCTGCGTAACCGCCATAACGTGCCACGCCCCGGGAATGGCATGACAAAACGTGTGAACGCGTCCGGCGGGATCGTATGCTGGCTTCCCCGAATACGCGAACACCACCCCCGAGGTGCCGATCGTACACGACACCGACCCCGGCTCCACGATTCCATTCCCAATGGCGCTCGCGGCCTGGTCTCCCGCGCCCGCCATCACTGGCGTGCCTTCCGCCAATCCGGTCAACTCTGCTGCAACGCTTGAAACTCTACCTGTCACTTCGCTCGATTCAAAAGCCCTCGGAAGCGTCGCCCGATCCAGACCCAACCCGCCGATCATCTCGTCCGACCACTGCCGCTTCGCCACGTCGAACAATGCCGTGCCGCTGGCATCCGATACGTCCGTCGCGAACTCGCCGGTTAGCTTGTACCGCAAATAATCCTTTGGCAGCAGGATGTGGCGAATCGACGCAAACAGTTCCGGCTCGTTATCCCGCACCCACAGGAGTTTCGGAAGCGTGAAGCCGGTCAGCACCGGATTCGCTGTCGCGCGCAACACGCGCTCAGTCCCCAGCCGCGAATTAATAAAGTCAACCTGAGGCTGGCTCCGTTGGTCGCACCAGATCAGTGCTGGCCGGATCACGTAGTCGCGTTCATCCAGTAGCACAAGCCCGTGCATTTGGCCCGTCAAGCCGACTCCTGCAACGTCGGCTCCCCCAACATGCGCCTCGCGCAATACGCCCTGAATCGCGATCTGCCCCGCACGCCACCAGTCGTCGGGATCTTGCTCTGCCCACAGCGGCTTCCACATCTGCATGTCCGCGTGCGGCGCGGTAAACGAGTAGCGCACCCGGCCCTTGCCGTCCACCAGCAGTGCCCGTGACCCTCCCGTACCAACGTCAAGTCCCAGCCAATACATTAAGTCTTCACTCCACCGATGAGCCGGAACTAGCTCGACGCGGAGGCATGCTGTAAAGGCAAGTATGCCGCCCCGAACAGGCCCGCGTCTGCTCCTAAAAGCGCCTTCTCAATCCGTGTCCCGGTGCGCGCAAACGTAAAGGAGCGCCTCTTGACCTCGGTAAACATGCTTGGCGCGAACAGTTCCCATGCCGGTAAGGGCCCACCACTCAATAGATACAAAGGGAAGTTAAAAATGTTGATGAGGCTCGCCAGCGCCACTCCAAGCGCCCGTCCCATTGATTCGAATACCAACAACGCTCGCTCGTTGCCTTTCAACGCCAACTCGTATACCGTTGCCGATGTCGTGTCACGCCCAAAGTGCATCATGCGTCCCATCGCCGCAATCGCCGTGGCGGAAGCGTGTTTCTCCAGGCATCCGCTGTTCCCGCAGCCGCACGGGTTGCCGTCCGGGAACACCGTCATGTGGCCGAACTCGCCCGCCATGCCCAGGAACCCGTGCAGAACTCGTCCGTCGATGATGATCCCGCCCCCAATTCCGGTACCCAGCGTCAGCAGAATCAAATCTTTCACGTCCTTGCCGGCGCCCCGCCACATCTCGCCCAGCGCCGCCGCATTCGCATCGTTTTCGAGCATGATCTTCGTGCCGAGCTGTCGTTGGATTTCGTCTCGCACCGGGAAGTCTTGAAAACCGGGAAGATTCGCCGATCCAATCACAACACCCGTCTCGATGTCGATGAAACCCGGCACGCCGATGCCCACCCCGAGCAAACCATCCGCTGCAACACGCGAACGGACCTCATGAATCGCCTGGACGATGTCTTTCACTACGTGTTCGGGCCCTGCCTCGTAGATCGCCGGAACCGAGACTCGGTCCAGAACCTGTCCCTCGCCGTCAATCGCCGCCACCCGTAGATTCGTGCCGCCGAGATCTACGCCGATCGAATAGGCCGACATGCGCCCAGAATCATAACAGATGCCACCGCTCTGCTAGACGCAAGTCGGCTCCTCTCAGAGCAGTGCCCGGTTCCGCTTTCAATCTCGGTTCGGCACGTGAGCTACCTCTAGCCAGAAGTGTGCCGCTTCCCGGATGGTCTTGAAGAAACCGTCCAGGTCCGCCGGCTTGCGCAGATAACAATTCGCATGTAACTCGTAGGCTTCGCGGATGTCCCGATCTGCGTCGGAGGTGGTCAGCACCGCGACGGGAATCAGACGCAGTTGGTCATCCCTCTTGATGAATTCGAGAACCTCGCGCGAATTCGACTTGGGCAGATTGAAGTCGAGAAAAATCAACCGAGGAATCGGGGCGTCGCGATATTTCCCATTGCGTGCGAGGAAAAGCAGCGCTTCATCCCCATCCGTAGCTACGTGCAGTTCCAAAGGCGGATCGAACTCCCGCAGCACCTCCCGCATCAGGCGCACGTCCGCCGGATTATCCTCGACGATAAGTATGTCGCGACGTGCTGACAACGCTCGTTAGTTTAGCTTACCGATCTGTCCGGTCGAAAGCTCTAACTCAACTTGCGACAATAACCCCGTGCCGAAACACTCGTTTGCCTTTCTCCTGCTCACTTCTGCAGGTCTCCTGGCTAGCCAAGCGCCTTCCACGCCGGAGCCGCGCACCTTCGCCGGCCGCATTGCCGCATCCCGCAAAATAGACGGCCTGTTTCCGCTCTACTGGGACGAGCACGCAGGCAAGATGTGGCTCGAAATCGATAGCCTGAATCAGGAATTCCTCTACATCACAGCTCTATCGGCGGGAGTCGGCTCAAACGATTTGGGGCTCGATCGCGGCAGCATGAATCAGCCCCAGGTCGTTGCCTTTGAGCGTTCCGGACCCAAGATCCTGCTGATTCAATCCAATTACGATTTCCGCGCCGCCAGCGGCGACCCAGCCGAGCGCCGCGCCGAGCGGGATTCCTTTGCACGTTCCACTCTCTGGGGCTTTGAAGTGGCGGCAGAAGACGGACCGCGCCTATTAGTGGATGCCACCGATTTCTTTCTCCGAGATTCCGCCGGAGTCGCCGCACAATTGCGTAAGCAGAATCAAGGCGACTATCATGCAGACCCGAAACGCTCTGCTTTCTACCTGCCGCTGACAAAAGGTTTCCCGAAGAATACCGAAGTCGAAACCACCATCACCTTCGCCGGCCAAGCTACCGGCGAGTTCATCCGTTCCGTTACGCCCACTCCCGACGCCGTTACCGTCCGTGAGCATCAGTCCTTCGTGGCGCTGCCCGAACCCGGTTACCGGCCGCGCCTCCAGGACCCCCGGGCCGGATTTTTCTCCGTCGATTTTATGGACTTCTCCGCGCCTGTCGACCAGCCCGTCACCCGGCGCTACATCGCGCGCCACCGGCTCGAAAAGATAGACCCGAACGCCGCCGTCAGCGATCCCGTCGAGCCCCTCGTCTATTACGTCGATGCAGGCGTCCCTGAGCCCGTGCGTTCCGCCTTGATCGAAGGTGCAAGCTGGTGGAAGCAGGCTTTCGAAGCTGCCGGATTTCGTAATGCATTTCAGGTTCGCGTGCTGCCTGCCGATGCCGATCCCATGGACGTGCGTTACAACGTGATCCAGTGGGTCCATCGCTCCACGCGCGGCTGGTCCTATGGAAACTCTCTGGTCGATCCGCGCACGGGCGAAATTATCAAAGGCATCGTTTCGCTCGGCTCCTTGAGATCGCACCAGGACTATCTCATCTTCCAGTCGCTGCTCGGGCCCTATGTCCCCGGTCACGAGGACACCAAGCCGCTCACCGACGCCGTCTATGCGCGCCTCCGCCAACTCGCTGCTCACGAAGTCGGCCACACGCTCGGTCTCGAGCACAACTTCGTCGCCAGCACTCATGCCCGCGCGTCCGTCATGGATTATCCGGGCCCTTGGATCGATCTCCGTCCCGGCAACACGCTCGACCTCTCGAATGCTTACGCCACCGGCATCGGCGAATGGGACAAGGTGGCCATTAGCTGGGGTTACTCGGAATTTCCCGCGGCTGCGGACGAGCATGCTGCGCTGAACAAAATCATCACGGATGCGGCCCACCGCGGATTGATGTTCATCACCGATTCCGACAGCCGTCCTCCGGGCAGCGCCCATCCGCGCTCGCACTTATGGGACAACGGGCCAAACGCAGTGGATGAGCTGAACCGCATGATGAAGATTCGCGCCCTTGCGTTGTCGCGTTTCGGCGAGAACAATATCCGCGAGGGTACGCCCATGGCCACGCTCGATGAAGTTCTCGTGCCGCTGTACTTCCTGCACCGCTACCAGACCGAAGCGGCCAGCAAGGTTCTTGGCGGCAACGAATACACCTACGCCTTGCGCGGCGACGGTCAGCCCATCGCGCAGATCGTTCCCGCCGCTGAGCAGCGCCGGGCTCTCCAAGCCGTGCTCGCAACGATCGATCCCGCCAACTTGACAATCCCCGAACGCATCCTCAATTTGATTCCCCCACGTCCGCCCGCCTATCCGCGCACCCGCGAGACGTTTCCTTCCAAGACCGGCGTAACCTTCGATCCGCTCGCCGCCGCCGAAGCCGCAGCCGATATGACCATCAGCCTGATCCTGAACCCGCAACGCGCGGCCCGGCTCGTTCAATACCACGCTGAGAACAACGACAATCCCGGCCTGGCCGAAGTGATCGACACGTTGCTCAAATCCACATGGCGCAAACCCGATCCCACCGGGCTCGCAGGCCAAGTCGCGCGCGAATCGAGGCGCGTAGTCCTCATTCGTCTCCTGGCTCTCGCGACCGACCCAAAGGCCTCGACGGAAACGCGCGCTATCGCGACCACGGAACTTGCAAACGTGAAAGCCGCTCTCCGCGCCGGCCATCCCGATGCTTATGCCGCACAACTCATCGCGACGTTTGAGCACGACCCCAAACAACTTCAACTGCCGAAGCTCGACGAACCTCCGCCCGGCCAGCCCCTCGGCGACGATTATGAATGAGGCTTGCGAATGAAGCTCGCCACCGCCGCTACGCCTGAGGGATCAGACTCTTGCCGCGGTTGTGAAGCCAACCGAGAATTCCGGAGGGGACCCAAACCAGAACCGGTATACCGACCGGGATGGCAGTCAGCAGACCGACTATCAGCCCCTTGATCAGTGCCGACTCCCGATCGTCGCCGTACCATTTCATCTGCGCCTTCTGAGTGGCGAACCCGAGCACCGCGCCGGCGATGGTCGAGATGCAAAATAGAATTGGCAACGAAAGTCCAGCCGTGGCCGCCACGCTGAGCGCGCCGCCGCTAAACAGCATAAAGTCGACAACGAAGGCCAGAAAAGCGATTCGTGGATCCAAACCGAACATTTGACCGAAGCCCCTCGACGGAACGTGGTCGGAAGGCGGACCGGGATATTGCGGCGCCTGCTGCACGCTCGCGCCTGGATACGTCCTGACAGGACTATGATCCATTCCGCACACACCGCAAAACCGGTTCGTTTCGTTCATCGCAGTACCGCAGCGGGCGCACGCTTTCATTGCTTTACTCCTTCAGCGAAACTCTCGTCTGTCTCGCTGACCACATTAATTTTAGCGCTTGCGAATACCCTCCAGCACAACCTCCGCCAGCGCATCCGTAAATTTTTCGGTCAGCGGCCGATGTCCCGCCAACAACCGGAAATAGAGCGGCCCGTAAAGCGCGTCCATTGTCAAATCGAGATCGGCATCCTCGCGCAGCTCCCGCCCGCGATGACGCTCCAGGCCGGCCTTCGCAGCCATGCGCCGTGGCTGCATCCAGACCCGGCGGAACGTCTCCGCCACTTCCGCATCGTTTTGCGCGGCGGCGACAAACGCTTTGAACATACGCCCGCGCCCCCCGGTAAGCAGCTTGAGGAAGTCCCGCAACTGTATGCGAATGTCCTCCCGCAAACTGCCGGTATTCGGGAACGGTGTCTCTTGCGCCACCGCCTCCCGCAAAGCTTCCAAAAGCACCGCCGCTTTGTTCGGCCACCATCGGTAAATCGTCGCCTTGCTCGCCCCTGCTCGTTCTGCAATGGCGTCCGTAGTAATGCTGGCGAACCCGAGAATCTCAACCAATTCGAGCGCGGCCTTCAGTATCCGCTTCCGCGCTACTTCGTCCCGCGGGCGTCCTCGCACTTTTGTGTCGGCGCGCTCAAGCATCCAGCCGTCCCCCTTCCATATTTCCGAAACTTTTTAGTATCGTATATTCATCGGTTAAGTGAATGTGGATTGTCAGAGTCGCGCTGAACCGTCCTTATACATTTCTAGTACTCGCCCTGCTGATTCTGCTGGTCGCGCCCATCGTCATCCTGCGCACCCCCACCGATATCTTTCCCAACATTAATATTCCCGTCATCTCTATCATCTGGACCTACAACGGGCTCAACCCGCAGGAGTTTGAAGGCCGCATCACGTCCGTCTACGAGCGCGTCCTGACCACCACTGTTAATGACATCGAACACATCGAATCCACTACGCTCAACGGAACCGCGGTCGTCAAGGTCTTCTTGCAGCCGTATGCGAACGTCACCACCGGCGTCGCTCAAGTAACGGCCGTTTCGCAGACCATTCTCAAACAGATGCCCGCCGGCATCACGCCGCCCATCGTCCTCACCTACAGCGCCTCCAGCGTTCCCATCCTTCAGCTCGCATTGTCAGGCAAGGGCCTGCAAGAGCAAGACCTGAACGATATCGCGCTGAACTTCCTGCGCACCCAGCTCGTCACCGTCCCCGGCGCGGTCGTCCCGTATCCTTACGGCGGCAAGCAGCGCCAGGTCATGATCGACCTCAACCAGTCGGCGCTTCAGGCCAAAGGCCTCTCGCCGTTCGACGTCGTCACCGCCATCAATAATCAAAATCTTCTACTCCCCTCGGGCACCGCCAAGATCGGCCAGTTCGAATACGACGTCGACATGAACTACAGCCCCCAGCGCATCGCCGAGATCAACGAATTCCCCGTCAGGGTCGTCGGCAGTTCCACCATATATGTCCGCGATGTCGCCAACGTCCGGAACGGATTCGCTCCGCAGACCAACATCATTCGCAGAGACGGTCAGCGCGGCGTGCTGGTCAGCATCTTGAAAGCGGGTAGCGC
Organism: Bryobacteraceae bacterium; assembly: GCA_036269275.1. Lineage (GTDB taxonomy): Bacteria > Acidobacteriota > Terriglobia > Bryobacterales > Bryobacteraceae > Bog-105. The sequence continues at coordinate 34,503 of DATASJ010000132.1, forward strand.
CTCCACGCTCGACGTAGTGCAGGGCATCAAAGACCTCTTGCCTCGCGTGCAAGCCACCCTCCCGCCGCAGCTGAAGATTCAACCTTTAGCCGACCAGTCGATCTTTGTTCGCGCCGCCATCAGCGGCGTCGTGCGCGAAGCCGTCATCGCAGCCTGTCTCACCGGCCTGATGATTCTGCTCTTTCTCGGCAGTTGGCGCAGCACTTTGATCATCGGCATTTCGATCCCGCTGTCCATCCTCGCCTCTGTCATCGTGCTCAGCGCTTTGCACGAAACGATCAACATCATGACGCTCGGCGGCTTGGCGCTCGCCGTCGGCATTCTGGTCGACGATGCCACCGTCACCATCGAAAACATCGAACGCTTTCTCGAAGAGGGCCACGGCCTCCGCGATGCCATTCTCGCAGGCGCCGCGCAGATCTCCGTCCCGGCCCTGGTCTCGACGCTCTGTATCTGCATCGTCTTTCTGCCCATGTTCTTCCTGAGCGGCGTGGCGAAATATCTCTTCGTGCCGCTGGCCGAATCGGTCGTCTTCGCCATGTTCGCCTCTTACGTGCTCTCTCGAACGCTCGTGCCTACGCTCGCCATGTACTTGCTTCGCGCCAAGCACTTCCGGAAAACTCGCAATCCTTTGGTGCTCTTCCAGCGCGCCTTCGAGCGTGCGTTTGAGCGCCTCAGAACGCAATACCAAGCCATCTTGACGACCCTCGTTTATCGCCGAAAAGCCTTCGTGCCGGTTTTCCTGGCGGCCTGCGTTTCCACACTCCTGCTGGTGCCCTTTCTCGGAGAAGACTTCTTCCCGTCCAGCGATACCGGACAGTTCCAACTCCACGTCCGCACCAAAACGGGCACGCGCATCGAGGAGATGGCCCGCCTCTGCAACCTGATAGACAACGCGATCCGCAACCGGATCCCGGCTCGCGACCTCTCAACCGTGCTCGATAACATCGGCCTGCCTTACAGCCAAATCAACCTTTCCTACAGCAATTCCGGCCAGATCGGCACCGCTGACGGCGACATTCTCGTCACCCTGAAACCAAAGCATCGCCCAACCGCGGACTACATTCGCGCGCTGCGAACAAATCTGCCGCGTCAGTTCCCAGGCAGCACCTTCTACTTTTTGCCCGCCGACATCGTTACCCAGATCCTGAACTTCGGCCTCCCGGCGCCCATCGACCTTCAGGTCACCGGTAACGACGTCCAGGCCAGCCGTGCCTTCGCCAATCGCATTCTGCCTCAGCTCCAGCGCGTTCCCGGGGCAGTCGATCTGCACGTCCACCAAGTCTTCGACGGTCCGAAGCTGCACATTCAGGTGGATCGCACCAAGGCAGCCGAGAGCGGTCTGGCGCAAATCGACCTGGCGCGCAATCTGCTCACCTCGCTCAGCGGCAGTTTCCAGACCCAACCGACCTTCTGGCTGAATCCGCAAAACGGCGTGAGTTACAACCTGGTTGCGCAGACGCCACAGTACGACATCCAGACCATTCAGGATCTGCGAAATATTCCCATCAGCGGCTCAGCCCTGAAGCAGCCCGAGATTCTGAGCGACCTCGCCGACATAAGCCGTGAGAACGAACCCGGCGTCCTAACGCATTACAATATTCGCCGCACCATAGACATCTATGGATCGGTGCAGGGAAGAGACCTGGGCGGCGTCGGCGCAGACATAAACCGAGTGATCGATGCCAATCGCAAGTATCTGCCGCGCGGCTCGCAACTCGTGCTGCGCGGGCAGGTCGAAACCATGCACAACTCCTTCATCGGTCTGCTCGGCGGACTCGCCGGAGCTATCGTGCTCGTGTATCTGCTCATCGTGGTCAATTTTCAATCCTGGCTCGATCCGTTCATCATCATTACCGCTCTTCCGGCTGCGCTCGCGGGGATCGTATGGTTCCTGTTCGTGACGCATACCACCATCAGCGTGCCCGCGCTCATGGGCGCCATCATGTGCATGGGCGTCGCGACCGCGAATAGCATTCTAGTCGTCAGCTTCGCTAAGGAACAGCTCGCCAGACACGGCAGCTCGCTCGAAGCTGCGCTCGAGGCCGGCTCGACACGCTTCCGCCCCGTCCTGATGACCGCGCTCGCGATGATCATCGGCATGATTCCGATGGCCCTGGGACTCGGCGAAGGCGGTGAGCAGAACGCGCCGCTCGGCCGCGCCGTCATCGGTGGCTTGCTGTGCGCCACGCTCGCAACGCTGTTCTTTGTACCCGCCGTTTTCAGCCTCCTGCACGGCGGCCGAAAAGCCGAGCCCCTCGGCACCACTGTTTCGAAAACCGACACACCCATTCACGTATGACTACCGTTCAAACTCCGGTTCCAACGCGCCAAACTGCTTCGCGCGCCCCGCGCGGCCTGCTCCTCGCCGTGCTCGTTGCCGCTATCGTGCTGGCCTATGTCGTCTTCGCCGGGCTGACCGCCCGCGCCCGCGCCAACACTGCCTTGCAGCGCGAAACCCTCGCCAATTCCATCCCCTCCGTCGCGATCGTCCATCCCACTCCCACTGCCGGCGCGGAAGAAGTCGTGCTGCCCGGCAACATGCAGGCCTTCCTCGACACGCCTATTTGGGCGCGCGCCAGCGGCTATCTAAAAGCCTGGTACGTTGACATCGGCGCGCGCGTGAAACAAGGCCAACTGCTTGCCGAAATCGAAGCTCCCGAAATCGATCAGCAGCTCCAACAAGCGCGCGCGAACCTCGCCACCGACCAGGCCAATCTGAAGCTGGCGCAGATTACTGCCGAACGCTACGCCAATCTCTTCAAGACGGATTCAGTTGCCAAGCAGGACGTAGACAACGCTGTTCAATCTGCCGCCGCCCAGAGCGCGACGATGAATTCGGCGCAAGCCAATGTCGCCCGCCTCGCGCAGCTCGTCTCCTACGAAAAAGTGTTGGCGCCTTTCAACGGTGTCATTACGGCCCGCAACGTCGATGTCGGTGCTCTGGTCGATGCCGACGCCAACACCGCGGGCAAAGAACTGTTTCACCTGGCCTCGAACGCTACCTTACGTGTCTATGTGAACGTGCCGGAAGTTTATTCCCGCGCCGCCAAGCCCGGCGTTACCGCCTATCTCACGCTCTCTGAATTTCCGGCCCGGCAATTTCACGGCCGCGCGGTTCGCAACGCCAATGCCATCGACACTTCCTCCCGCACGCTGCTTGTCGAAGTCGACGTAAACAATCCCACCGGCGAGTTGCTGCCCGGCTCCTATGTCTCCGTGCATTTGAAACTGCCCTCGAAGATTGAAGCCGTCACCGTCCCGGTGAACACGCTCTTATTCCGGTCGGAGGGCCTCCGTGTGGCCATCGTGCGCAGCGGCCGCACTGCTCTGGTCCCCGTAACCATTGGCCGCGATTTCGGCGATACCGTCGAAGTCGTCTCGGGACTCGGCAGAAATGACTCGGTAATTGTCAATCCCAGCGATTCCCTCGTCCCCGGCCAGCAGGTGCAGGTCGGCGCCGCTCAGTCCACAGAGTAGCTTGAAAGTAGAACCCGAACGTCATGACTCGGAAAGTTGCCTCGGTTCCCGTCACGCTGGCCTTCGTCGGCCTCGCGTTGCTACTAGCCAGTTGCACCGTCGGGCCGAAATACTCGAAGCCTCCCGTTCCCGCCGCTCCGGCCTACAGCGAGCAGCCGCCCGCCAGCTTCAAAGAAACGGACGGCTGGAAGCAGGCCCAGCCCAGCGACTCGGCCATTCGCGGTAATTGGTGGGAATTGTTCCACGATCCGCAGCTAAATGCCCTCGAAGAGCAGGTCGGCCCCGCCAATCAAAACTTGAAAGTCGCCGAGGCGAATTTCCGCCAGGCCCGTGCCGTCATTGCATTGAATCGGGCGGGATTATTTCCAACCATCGGAGCCGCTCCGCAAATTACCCACAATCGCATTTCCAGCAACAGTCCCACCGGCCTCAACGGCTACGATTACGGCAATTTTGTTCTTCCCATCACCGTCTCTTGGGACATCGACTTCTGGGGCCGCATCCGCCGCAGCATCGCCGCCGCGCGTGAACAATTTCAAGCCTCCGCGGCCGACCTCGCCAACGCCAAACTGGAGCTCGAAAGCGATCTCGCCGTCGATTATTTCGAAGTCCGCAGCGCCGATCTGCAGAAGCGCATCCTCGACGATACCGTCGTCGCCTACCAGAAAGCCTTGCAGCTTACGCAAAATCGCTATGAGGGCGGCGTCGCCTCCAAAGCCGAAGTGGCGCAAGCCCAAACTCAGCTCGACACCGCGCAGGCCCAGGACATCGATGTAGCCGCCGCGCGCGCACAGTTCGAGCACGCCATCGCCGTCCTCACCGGCAAGCCTCCCGAAACCTTCAGGCTGCCTACAGATCCGCTCGCGGAAAATCCGCCCGTTGTCCCCGTCGGTGTCCCAGCGCAGTTGCTCGAACGCCGCCCCGATATCGCCTCGGCGGAGCGGCAGATCGCCGCCGCTAACGAACAGATCGGAATCGCCAAGGCTGCGTTCTTCCCGGATCTTATGATTACGGCCGAGGGCGGCCTCCAAAGCGGCAGCATCGTCAATTGGTTCACTTGGCCCAGCCGCTTTTGGTCCGTCGGCCCCCAACTGGCGCAGACCATATTCGATTTTGGCCGGCGCCGGGCGCAGGTGCAGATCACCGAAGCCGCCTATGACGCCCAGGCCGCCAATTATCGGCAAACCGCTCTCACCGCCTTCCAGGAAGTCGAGGACAACCTGTCAACCCTTCGCATCCTGGAATCGGAGTCCGCCAAGCAGCACGAGGCCACCGTCGCCGCCGAAAATTCCCTCCAGCTTTCGCTCAACCGTTATAAAGGAGGCTTGGTGACTTATCTCGAAGTCATCACGGCGCAAAGCATCGCGCTCAGCAATGAGCGCACCGAGGCCGACATTCTGCGCCGCCGTATGGATTCGAGCGTCGCCTTAATCAAAGCGCTCGGCGGCGGCTGGGACGTCGGCAAATTGCCGCAAGGATGACCGCAGCCTCACGCGCCTTTAGTTGCACCGCTCGCGATGCTGGGCCTTGCGCGCGAGCGCCTGTGTCATCTGAAGCAACACTTGAGGACTGAACGGCGCCTTGATAGCCAGTCGCTGATCGGCCGTCATCATCGTGTCTTTCGAAAGGAAAAGCACAATCAATCCAGGTCTGATCCGGGCAGCCGTCTCGGCCAGCTCCCAGCTTGCGTCGGCAGCCTCCTCGACATCGGTGACCAGCAAATGGATCGCGCCTCTATAGCTACGGCAAAGCTCCATTGCCTCGTCGTCCGAATTTGCGGATAGAACGTGGTAGTCGGCATCGGAAAGGAAATTTTCCACCGCCTCGCGCTCCTGTCGCCGAAAATGGACAATAAGCGCTGTCTCTTGCGTGAAGTTCGTTCGAGGCGATCGATACGGATTCATTTGGCTCCACTCTTTGCACACCATCGCGCTTTTGCGATACAGCTACCGCTTTGCGGCCCCTAAGCAGGTACCTTAAAGATTATTCGTTATTGATAGTAGTGCAACTAGGGATCTCCCTGAAATGTATTAGCGCGATTCAATCGGCTGTTTACGTACCCTAGTTCTCTGATAGCTGTCGCTTTTGAATCTCGCTCAGTGTCCGTCGCAGAATAGGCAGTATCGCGACATCCTTCTCTCCACCCAGTTGTTGCTCGAACTCGATCAGAGTTTCCAAGTCCAGAACCCGCACCCGCAATCCCCCGCCGAGGTCGAACTCCGCCGAGTGTGCGACCAGCTCCTCATAGCCGAGGTTCTGGCCAATCGTTCCGAGCAGATCCAGCGGCCCGTAACGGGTCAGCAGATTCAAGTGCCCGCCCGCCGCCAGACTGGCCGCCGGTCACAACCCTCGCTCTGGCTGCGCGCGGAACATGGCATCCATCCGCACGAGCACGCCTGACAACGCCTCGATATTTCCGGGTTTCCTGGAATACACCACATCCACGTCGAACGTCGTGATGGGTGCGCCGTTCAGGACCGCCGCCATCCCTCCCACTACGATGAACTCGACGCCGCCTTCCTGCAGCGTCCGCAGCGCCGCAAACAGCCGACGGTAATTATCCCTTGACAACAAGTAGAACATGCATCAGACTGATTCGTTGCCCGCTTACAGACGATTATCATTGGCGGACTTTGAGCGATTTCCGACGGTATATCTTGTTAGCCATTCCGGCGATTCGGGCGGAATGGAGAAGAAATCTTATGAGCGATACACCCCGAGAACCATCTGACATCGCTACCGAAGACACTTCGGTCGTAGTTTACCTTCATTTGCAGGGCAACCCTCCCGGATTTCCAGCCAGCTTTACCAGCAGCGATTTCTTTGATGAGTGGCACGGGACTGGGAGCCCGGGCACTTCGCAGAACTCGTATAGCGATGGTCCAAAATCCATTAAGTGGGGCATCGTGTGCGTCCAGCCTGAGAGTGCGTGGAAGCTCGATCCGTCCTGCACGCCTGACGGGCATACGGTGACTTGGGGCCTCCTCCCATTCTCGGGGTTTTCGGGGGCTGCCGGGGACGAGCAGGGTATTCCACTTCCTCCTACGTACGGATTCTTGTCGGATTATTTAAGTACCAATTCCGACTCGTCTGTAATTAGTCTTACGGTTGTGAGCTCAAACGGTATCAACACACTCTATTGTTCATACAGCGGGTTCGATCTCACCCAACACCCGCCCGAGTGATGTGGCGCTGGTCGTCATACGGCGCCATAAATTGAAAGTTCTAAAATGGTCCGCTACGGCCGACCTTTGCGCTACCTGGTGTTGACGAGATAATTACCCAGCCTACCTCCCGGCATTCAATTCGCGAAGCGCCACTACGTCGTCCACCCACTCTTCCAAAAGCTGCAGCCGCTCTGCAGGCGTGCGCGACAGCATCCAGCGAACGAGCGTGAGATCCACACCGTCTTCGCTATAGTCCGGAAGTGGAGCCGGCGCCCCGACTTTCCCGTCCCAATCCGCCATGATGTAAGCATACCCGCGAAAAAAGGCTCAAACATTGTGGAACCTTCTGCGCCCCTCCCGCTAATACTCTATGAAGGCAGCGCGGTCGATTGGAGAGTTCACCGGCAAGAGACCAATTGGGCGACGCGGACCTTCTACGGCTTTCCGCGCATGGCGACGAAGAGGCGTTCGTGATTCTGTACAGACGGCATCAAGGCCCGGTATTTCGATACTCGCTGCACATGTCCGGCAGTCGCGCGACCGCCGAGGAGGTGACGCAAGATGTCTTTCTCGCGCTGTTAGCCGGCCTGCGGCGCTATGCGCAGGAGCGCGGTCCGTTGCAACCGTATTTGATCGGCATGGCGCGTAACCAGGTCCGCCGTTATCTGGCGCAGGCTGCTGCAACCGCCCAACCGGCGCCATGTGACCAACAACAGCTTCTGAACGAAATAACCGCCGGCCAGGAACTGGCGGCGCTGCGGGCGGCGATTCTGAAACTCCCGCCCAACTATCGCGAGGTGGTCGTACTCTGCGATCTGGAGGGTCTCGAATACGCCCAAGCTGCCGCGCACTTAGGCTGCCCCGTCGGCACCGTGCGGTCCAGATTACATCGCGCCCGCGCGATACTCGAAGCCAGGCTTCGCAGCCGGGAAAGGTGCCCGGTATGAAATATTCGCGCGATCTGGCCCAAACGCTGCGTCGCCTCGCGGAAACTTTGCCGCGCGATGCAGCCACGGGGACCGAACAACGCTTGCTTGCAGCCTTTCGAGCCCGGCAGAACCGCCCTCAGCGGCCTTTTCGATATCTGGCAGGCATTGCCGCCTGTCTGGCGCTGGCGTTGGCATGGTTTCTGTCACACCCGGGCCATCTGTCGCGGGCAACGGTTGCCGGCGCTGGCGACAATGCCGCCGCGAACGCTTTTATCGCGTTGCCTTATGGCCAGAGCGATGTGCCACTGGAGCAGGCATTCGTTGTGCGCGTCAAGCTCCAACCTTCGGAGTGGGCAGCCCTCGGCGTCCCCCCGGCGCCCGCGCGGGCGAACGCTATCCATGCGGATTTGCTGATCGGGCAGGACGGCGTCGCTCGGGCTGTCCGTCTGGTAAGTATCCAGTAACAGACTAACTAACTATGAAACTCAGCTAGGAGAACAATATGTATAAGCTAATCGTGATTGCGACGTTAAGTATCACTAGTCTGCTGGCCCAGACCACGACCGCCGCGAAAGATCCAGGTCCGCAGGTACAGACCGCCATTCGCATCGGAGACGCAGCCGAGTTCGGCCCCATCGGGATCACCACCGCCATGGCTGGTCCTATGGCAACCGTCGCTGGCGCGCCCTATTCTGCGCAAACCACCACCGAGCGGATCCAAACTTTGGCCGACGGCAATCGCATCGAGCAGAGCACCTCCGGCAATGTTGCCCGCGACAGTCAGGGCCGTGTCCGCCGCGATGAAGGTTTGCCGGCGTTGACCGCCACCAATGGCGACGCTCCACATCTCGTAATGATCGACGATCCCGTGGCCAGTGTTCACTGGACCCTCGATGCGCAGAATAAAACCGCCCTCAAAATGCAGTCAGCGCAGATGAAAGGGCCTGATGGCGGTCCTTCCCTGGCGCTCCCAGTGGCGCCCGATAAAACCTGGTTTCTTTCTACCGGCAGCGCAACCGACTCAGGCCCGCACGTCCAGGTGATCGCCAGGAACCAGATTTCTTCGAACTCGAACGTCAACAAAGTGGACCTCGGCACCCAGACCGTAGAAGGCGTGCCCGCCCAGGGAACCCGAACCACCCGCACGATTCCGGCTGGCGCCATAGGCAACGAACAGCCGATCGTCATCACCACCGAAACCTGGTACTCGCCCGATCTGAAGGTTCTAGTCCTAAGTAAGACTACCGACCCTCGCATGGGAGAAACGACTTACAAACTTACTAACATTCAGCGCTCCGAGCCGCCCGCGAACTTGTTCCAAGTCCCAGACGACTACGCTGTAAAGGACCAGCCCGGAAATACCTTTTTCTTCCGCGAAACCAAGAAGAACCAGTAGATACCCGCATACAAGCGAACCGGAACGCTGTACAGTAGGCTTATGAGTGAGACATCAGCCACGGTTCGCCAGGCGGAACGCCCATCGGCGCATCCGGGCACGTATCCGGCAAGGGCGTACGCCGCGAAGAGCCCCACCTCGGGCCTAGCAGGCAGTTCCGTTCAGCGGCGCGACCCGCGCCCGCAGGACGTTCAAATCGAGATCTTGTATTGTGGCGTGTGCCACTCCGACTTGCACCAGGTACGGAACGAGTGGGAGAATGCCGCGCCTACTGTTTATCCCTGCGTGCCGGGCCATGAAATCGTCGGGCGCGTAACCAAGGCCGGAAGCGCCGTCAAGAAATTCAAAGACGGTGATCTGGCCGCTGTTGGCTGCATGGTTGGCTCATGCGGCGTCTGCGCCAATTGCCGCGAAGGATTGGAGCAGTACTGCGAAAAATTCCCGGTTCTGACTTACAACGGCGAAGACAAGATTCTCGGCGGTGTCACGTACGGCGGCTATTCGGAAAGCATCGTCGTAGATGAAGCGTTTGTGCTGCGTGTCTCGGATGGGCTGGATCCTGCCGGGACCGCGCCCTTGCTGTGCGCCGGCATCACCACATATTCTCCTCTTCGTCACTGGAACGTCCGCGCGGGACAGAAAATGGGGGTCGTCGGGCTCGGCGGCCTGGGACACATGGCCTTGAAATTCGGCAAGGCTTTTGGCGCTCGCGTGGTCCTTTTCACCACCTCGCCAAACAAGACTGCCGACGCGCTGCGGTTGGGCGCGGATGAGGTAGTCGTCTCCAAAAACCAGGCCGAGATGCAGAAGCATGCCGCCAGCTTTGACTTCATTCTGGATGCGGTCTCGGCCGACCACGACATGAATGCTTATCTGACTCTTCTGAAGCGTGACGGGACGCTCACGCTGGTGGGCGCGCCGTCCAACCCGATGCCGATTCCGGCGTTCGGACTGATCATGGGCCGTCGGCAACTGGCCGGCTCCGCCATTGGCGGCATTCGAGAAACTCAGGAAATGCTCGATTTCTGCGCCGAAAAAGGCATCACTTCCGACATCGAGTTGATTCCCATCCAGCAAATTAATGAGGCCTACGAACGCCTGCTTAAAGGCGATGTGAAATACCGGTTCGTCATCGACATGGCCTCTTTGAAGTAAGTGCAGATCCAATGAGTGCTGAGCAACCCGGCAACGGAATTGTAACTATCCCGAGCCGGCGTTCCGTGCAAGAAATAGTCGACCGGCTAGAACGAATTCTTGAAGAAAAAGGAGTCAAGGTCTTCGCCGTCATCGATCACAGCGGTGAGGCGGAGAAGGCCGGACTCGAAATGAACAATACCAAGCTCCTGATCTTCGGCAACCCAAAAGCGGGAACTCCCCTCATGGTCGCAGCTCCCAGCGTCGCAATCGATCTTCCACTGAAACTCCTGGTCTGGCAGGATGTTGCCGGTAAAGCCTGGATCTCATACAACGGCTCAGCCTACCTGCAGGCGCGGCACGGCTTGCCGCCGGAGCTGGTCCGGAATATCGCCGTGGTGGAAGCGCTCGCGGCTCAGGCAGCCCAGTAAGGCGAGCGCCTCGCAACACACCAAACCGAGTAATTACCAGCTACCCTGTTTTCCGCCAACCCACCAGACCACGCCCAGCGTTGCCGTGGCCTGATCTTTTTTCAAGATCCCCAGCACGTCGGTCAGAAAATAGGCCTGGTTAGAGAAATCGCGGCGCCATTCTCCGCGCGCCAGAAACCCGTCGGCGAATTTGTACTCCGTCGTGAAGGTACCCTCCTTCAGCGCCTGCGTCACGCCGGTGAACAGCCCGCCCCGGTCCGAGAGATATTCCGCGCGCCCGGCCAGCGCTACCTTGGGCGTCAACTGGTAACGAAGGTACATGGCGCCACCATCGGTATGCGACGGCGCTGAATATGTATACAAGCGTTCAATCTCGTCGTCTGCTTCCAATGCAAAGGTAAGCTTCGGCGTAGTCTGCCACGACACATAGGTATCCAAGATGTGGAGTTTGCCGGCGGGAGGATTCGATATCGGCTCGAAAGGTACTCCTTGCTCGGTTGGAAGATTGGGTGGAGCGCCTCCATTCGGAAAGAAAATCACATCCGGATGCTCCTGGCCCAAGTAATAGTTGACGTTCCAGGTAATATTCTTGCTCGGCGTAATCGTGAATCCAAAGAGTTCATCCTTGAATCCGTTGAACGGCTCGGTTTGTTGCGTACCGTTTACAATCCAGTAATTGAACGCCAGCGTATCGTTGAACTTATACGCGGCCCGTACGCCCATATGATAGAAAGGCAAGAAGTTGAATAAGTAAGAGCGGGAATAATTGATTTGATCTTTCGTGTAATTCCCTTCAATTCCGAGAGAGCTCGCGAACTTTCCAAAATCGACTGTCAGCCCCTTACCTATCGGAAATATGTAAGTGCCATAGGCCTGAAAAATGTTCCTGTAAATATCCGGACGCGGCTCATTGCTAGGGTTACCTTGAAGAGTCTCCGTCGCCTGCCCATATTGCAGATCGAGCCGCAGTCCGAATCGCTTGCCATTGTCCGGATCGGCAGCACTCTCTATCACCAGCGCGGCTTGGTTCAGGCTGAACGCGTTGCTACTTATGTCATAGGCTCGCAGAAGGTCGACGCGTCCGATCGGGTCGTTGAAGTTATATCCGTAGTACCCGTCTATCAATAGGTTGAATGTTGTGCCGTGTAGAAAATCCGGCCCAGAGGAAGGCGTCGGCGATGCCGCTTGGGTGGCGCTCGTTTGAGCTTGCGCTTGCTGTTGTGGTGCTGCGTTGCTGGCCCGAGAGGGCGAATCAGCCGGAGGAGCGACACTGGAGTCTGGTTGCGCCTGGGATCGCTTTTCGAGCTCATCCACGCGTGCCTGCAGCTTCTGCACCAGCGAGCGGAGCTCGATGACCTGCTGCGAAAGGTCGGAAGAATTACTGGTCGCGGCGGCCGGAACAGGATTATTATCTTGGGCCAGGACGAGGAGCGAGAAAAGCGAAATCAGTAAACAAAATCGGAAAACGTACGAGTTGATGGCGAACATGGCTGTCCTTACGCGAGCCGCGGGATGCGGACTTACTGAGCATAATATCCGGAGCGCGCATATATCTTGAGACCCGGCACGCCCACCTTCACCTGTATAGAGTGCCATCGCCCGTCACGGGTCGTGTTTCCCGGCACATACGCGATCGTGTATTCATTGCGGATGGCGCGGCTGATACTCATAGCCGCACGGCTCATATCTTCACTATCTCGAACCACGAAATGCAGTCCCCCGGTTTTAGCGGCCAGTTCCTCGAGCAGTGACAATCCCTGGCGTTCCTCCTGAAGCTGGATCGCCTTCTCATACGCCGCAGCGCCATAAAGTGCAATCGTGTAAATCTGTACATCGGATTCAAGCGCGCGCTCCAGCAGTTCGGTCTTCGAATAACGGCTGTTATTATCCATGCCGTCTGAGATGATAAGGAGCGCTTTTCGCGCCTGGTGCGCGGAGCGCATTGCATCCAAACCACAATACATGGTGTCCACCAGGGCCGTGCTGCCTCGGGCGCCCGACAAAGCAACGGCGCTCAACAACGTGTCCACGCCCATCGCGAAACCGGTATTTCTGTTCGGGCGCGAAGAAACGGAATACAGGAATGCCTCATCTTCCGGATTCGCCGTATCGAGAAAGGCTCGAACCGCAAACTTCGCCTGGCTCAGCGTACCCTTCATACTTCCGCTCATATCCAGGATCACGCCAACCGAGGCTGGAACGTCCTGCTCGGAAAACGCAAATATCCGTTCCGAGATTCGGTCGTCGAATACCCGGAAAGAATCGGCGCGCAACCCATTCACCAGCCGGCCTTGGCGATCGAGAACAGTAACTGGAACAAGTACCAGCTCCGCATTTGCTCTAAATGCCGTACGCGGCGTGTTCTGGGATCCTTGGGCAAAGAGTGGCAGTCCGGCTGCAACCAGGGCCCACGGCATAAACCAGCGGCACATATACAGTACGTCCGTGAAGGGTCGGTTTTATCTTCGCGCAAATGCGTTAGGAAACCGCCGAATCCCAACTCCGGTTCTACTGTACATAGAATCAGCTAAAGAAGGGCTAAGGAAGTGCTAAAGAATGCCTTAGGTGACTCGTGCCAGCCGCTGCGACGACCGCGCCCTCGCCCTAGTGGCGCTGCTAATTGCCGGTCGTCAGCACGGCTCGGAAACCCGCCAGGGGGCCGCGTCGCTGTGCCGAAGACAGTTATACGTGGTCACGCCGGCGCACATCGGCGGCGCGCTCGCCGCTTACAAAGAGAAAGATTGAACTAACTCGAAAAGCAAATACACCGTGGGCAGCGCGAAAAGACTGCTATCCACGCGATCCAACATCCCGCCGTGACCGGGAAGCAGATTGCCGCTGTCCTTGACTCCCGCCCCGCGTTTGATGGCAGACTCTGCAAGATCTCCGAATTGCCCCGCAATGTTTCCCAGCACCGCCATCCCTGCCACTTCCCACCAAGGCAGCCGCGGTACGAAGTACCCCAAATACAACACTCCGAACCCGACTGAAGCGGCAACCGATGCGGCCGCGCCTTCCCAGGTCTTTCCCGGGCTGACAGTGGGCGCCAGCTTATGGCGCCCGAACATGCGGCCCGCATAATAAGCCGCGCTGTCGCCAATCCAATTCAGTCCCAGCGCGAAGAATAGCAGGTGCACGCTCTCAATCCGTAAGTCGATTGAGAAACGCCACGGTGCAAAAGTATACAAGCTGCCCAGAAATTCGCAAGCCACGGAAGGCATGCACTCTCGCAGATCGACATAGCGAAGCGCGCGAATGAAGGCAAAAATGATCAGCAGACTAAGTCCCGCCAGAGCTTCGCGAGGCCAAAAAAGCAACACCAGGCCGGCTATAACTCCGAACACGGCGGGTCTTCGAATTCCATGTGCCGCAACCAAGCCCGAATATTCCCAGTAACAAAGCAGGCTCATGCAGACTGCGGCAATCTGAAATCCCCATCCCGCGGCAAACCAGACAAGGTACACAGCAACCGCAGTCAGCGCGACTGCGGTAACCACGCGCTTCATGATGATCAGTATGCCGTAAGGGGCATTCTCATCGCGCACAACGGGCGCGCCCAACGCCCTGTGCGCTCGTTAAGCCAGCGGAAGCTCCAGGGCTTCTTCTTCTAGCAAAAGCGAAGCCGTATCGGCCGGCGAAGTGCAAGTGCGGGTTACTCCCCCAAACCGCCGGTCGCGATTTTGGTATTCGAATATCGCCTCCAGCAGCTCCGTCCGCGTAAAGTCCGGCCACAGCGTCTCGGTCACGTACAGTTCCGCATAGGCGATCTGCCACAACAAAAAATTGCTGATGCGCATCTCGCCCGAAGTTCGGATCAGCAGATCCGGATCTTTCAGCCCAGCCGTGTAAAGGTGAGCGGCGATCGCTTCTTCGTTAATGTCCAGCGAATCCAGATTGCCTTCCATCCGTGCGTTCTCCAGGATGGAGTTGACGGCGTCCACCAACTCTGTCCGGCCGCCGTAATTAATCGCCAGGTTCAATCGCATGCCACGGTTTTGCGCGGTCCTGCTCATCACTGCCTGCAGCTCGTCTTGCACAAAGGCAGGTAACGATTCCAGGCGCCCGATGGCCGCAAGTTGGATATCGTTGCGCATCAGATTCGGCAGCTCGCGCCGCAGATATAGGCGTAACAGGCGCCACAGCCCATCGACCTCGTGCCGCGGCCGCTTCCAGTTTTCCACCGAAAACGCGTACAGCGTCACCGCCTCCAGACCCATCTGTGCGCAGGTCTCCACCACCGTTCTCACCGGGTCCACGCCTGCCTTATGACCCATGATCCGGGGAAAGCTCCGCTGTCTGGCCCAGCGGCCATTTCCGTCCATAATAATTGCGATATGGCCGGGCAGGCGCTTGGGATCCAGGCGGGTCGCAATGCGCCAATCGCGCTCACCGGGAGTGAGCGCCTGAAGCAGTTCCTTCATACCGTAAAGCTCTATGGTACACCAAGGGGACTCCTCTTTTCGAGTGTCTTCCGCCCCGAGTCTTTCAAAACCACTTGCTCAGAAACGGAACCAGCGCCGCGCCCGCACACAAAAATGTCCCAAACGGAAGCTCATATGTGGATGGATTCCGCCGCTTCGCCAGAATGTAGACGGCGCCCAGTACAGAGCCGCCAATGGTTCCGATCAGCATTGCAAACAGCCCTCGCTCGAAACCCAGGAAAACGCCGATCAATAGCAGCAACTTCACGTCGCCCAACCCGAGCCCTTCGCGTTTTCTCACCCACGAGTACAGCGCGCCCACCGTCCAAATCGGCGTTACCAACAAGATCCCGCCAATCGCGGCGCCCAGCAGCGATTGCCAAACAGTCTTTGCCGCGGGCATGAGAAGAGTCCCGGCGGCGCTCGGAACCGGCACGTAGACCGCGAAGATCAAGCCGGCCGCCGTTCCGCCAAGGGTGAACTCGTCCGGCAGCAGGCGCTCCTCGAGGTCGGTCCAAAACAGCGCCACCAGCAAGGCTTCGAAGATACACCATTTGCATGCAGCGAGCGTCCAACCATACTCGCTCGCGATCAGCGCGAACAGAACCGCCGTCGTAAATTCCACCAGCGGATAACGCGGCGGAATCGTTCGCGCGCAACCGCGGCAGCGCCTGCGCAATAGTAAGTAACTGAGCAGCGGGACATTGTCGTACCAGGCGATCTGTATCCCGCACTCCGGGCAAAAGGATCGAGGCGTAATTACTGACAGGTCTCGCGGTATCCGGTAGATACAGACATTCAGAAAACTGCCCAGCAGCAGGCCGGTTAGGCCAAAGAACGCAATATAAAACGCTTGGTAATCAACGGGCAAGCGCCCTCTCATAAGAAGCCAGAGTTCCTTTTACCAGATCTCGGCTGGTAAACCTCTCCCCGACCCGCGCTCGTGCCCGCCCGATTAGTTCCGCGGCCAGCCCCGGCTCTTCCAGCACGCGCCGCATCGCGCTCGCAATTTCTGCTGCTTCATTGGCCACAAGAAGACCGGAAGCGTTATTCGCGATTACTTCACTTAGTCCACCTATATTACTCGCGATAACCGGCACGCCCATGCTCATGGCGAGCAACGCCGCAGAACCTAAACCTTCCGATCGCGTGATGTAAACGAACATGGCGGCGCGCGATAGATCTTCCGCTAAGTTGTCCGAGAACCGCACTGGAATATGAGCGATCGCAGCCGCCTGTTCTACCAGGTCGCGCCCTTTCTGCGGGTCTCTCGATGCCAGCGCCACGGCAGGATAGGCACGGTCCCACGGCTCCGCCGGTGCAACAACTTCCACGCCGTCGTAGACTAAGTCTATTTTCTCTTTGCGAATTCCAGCGGCCTGCAGCTGATTCGCCACGAATTGGGAGACGGCGATGAATCTGGTTGCGCGCTGGTATTTCCACAGCGACGCGACCGATCGCCGCACCGGAAACGCCACGCGCCTGGAGACTACAAACCTGCGCCTCGACGCGATGGCAGCCAACGTGTGTGCGCGGGCGTCATGCGCATGCACCATCGCCGCCTGCTTGGACGACTGCCAAAGCTCCTTGGCCTCCGCCGCTCGTACGATATGCCCGGCGCGCATCGCAGCCTGCGCTAGAGGATTTCGCTCGCTCGCCAGCAGAACGCACTCATGCCCGGCCTCCGCCAACCCCGCCATCAGCAGCAACACTTGCCGTTGGCCGCCGCGCATCTCCGTTCCGGTATCGATGTGCAGAATCCGCAACCTACGCTTTTCTTCCGGGACTCATATCCCGAGCCTTGAAGTATTTGACGAAATTATAAAATGCGGCCATGTAGGCGATCGCTAACCCTTCGGGTCCATCCAGAAAACCAAGCTTCAAAAAGTAAGTGCGAAAAAACGTCCAAGGTGGATCGAATAATAACAGGGTCCAAGTAATATTCTTCTGCCGCGAGACAATTTCCTGCGCAGCAAGCGTCGTGTACCGGTCCATCGAGCGCAGATGCTCCGATAACGAGTTACAAGTAAAGTGAAGCAGATTCGATTTCAACTCGCCGATCGAGCCATCCACCGTCACCGATTCGTGCACGAAATCGCCCACCCATTTCGCTTTGCGTCTATCGAATAGTCTCACCTTGCGGTCAGGGTGCCACCCGCTGTGCAGGATCCAGCGGCCCAAATATTGCGCCAATCTCGGAACCGTGTAACCATCGAACTTCGGTCCGCTCTTCTTGATTTGCCAGATCTCAGCTTCCAGCGCTTCGCTCAAGCTTTCGTCGGCATCGAGCGACAAGATCCAGTCGTTGGCCGCCAGTTCCGCCGCAATGTTCTTTTGCGCCGCATATCCGTGCCAGGAAGCTTCTACCACGCGAGCTCCCAGATTGGTGGCGATCTCGACCGTGCGGTCGTTCGATCCGCTATCCAGCACCAGAATCTCATCGCAACAACGCAAGCTCTCGATTACGCGCGCGATGTTACGTTCTTCGTTGAACGCAATAATCGTGGCCGAGATCTTCATCGCTTGGCGTTAGTTCGCACGTACCGGCACCACGGAAATGGAAACCAGGAAGAGCAGCAACGCAACCGCGCTTAGCATCATCCGGCTTTTCGAAACCGGCCTGCCGTCATAGACCAGCGGGTGGCGCCGCCCCAGAAAGAACATGACCGCGCCCCAAAACCACCACGGCCAATACAGGAAGCCAAGCAGCGCGAGCACGGCGACCACGCTGCTGGAGATCAGCCGATGTCCGCGCTGGCCGAAGACCGCGTAAAGGATATGCCCGCCATCCAACTGGCCCATCGGCAGCAGGTTGAACGCGGTAGCCAGCAGCCCGGCCCACGCCGCCATGGCCATCGGATGTAGCAAGATGTCCGCCGTTGCAGCGTGCGGGAATCTGATCCATTCGGCGGCCCGCAGCGCAAGGGGAGTGCCGAATACAAAAGGACCTCCGCCCGCAATCCCGCCTGCAACACGCGACATCGAAACACCCGCAATCAGGAACGGCAACAAAACGATGAACCCCGCAATCGGTCCCGCGATGCCAACATCGAAAAGGCTCTTTCGCGTGTAGATGGGTGTCCGAATACGGATGAATGCGCCGAACGTGCCGAATAACATCGGCGACGGCAGGAAGTACGGCAAGCTTGCCTTGATCCCACGCTGCGCACAAACGATGTAGTGCCCGAACTCGTGCGCGAGCAGGATGAGTAATAGCGGAGCGGAGAAATCGAGCCCCGCCCACACAGCCCGGTCCCCGCGGGCCAATCGCGTCCAGGCATCCACCAGCCGGTCGACGTCGAACGGCCGTCCGCTCGAAAAACTCTCCACTAGCGCGAATCCGAAAACGGTAGTCGTAATCAATGTTGCCAGCAGCAGCAGCAGGTTGACCCACCACAGCCGCGGCCACCCCGCCCCCCGCGGGCGGGTAAAGCCGGAGTCGCCCACGGGCGAGGCTTCCAGCCCGTCAGGCACGTTCCATGAAATGTTCCTGGCCTGCTCTGGCCCAGTAGACCCCGGCTCGAGCACGCTATTTACTGCAGCGTCTGCAGTTCCTTGCCCGGCTTGAAACGCACCGCTTTGCCGGGCGGAATCGCGACTTCGGCGCCCGTCCTCGGGTTGCGCCCAATGCCCGTCTTGCGGGGCCGCACGTTGAAGATGCCAAACCCCCTCAACTCAATCCGATCGCCCTCGCTCAACGCTTTTTTCATCGTTTCGAAAACCGTCTCCACAGCCATTTCCGCCTTTGTCTTCGTTATGCCTGTGCGACTCACGACTTCATTAATGATGTCTAGCTTGATCAAGGATCCTCCGAAACTCCCATGCTACCTTGCGTAGCTGTTTCCGCGCCGCAATGTTTATGATAAGAAGCAGTTTATACCAGTGTCAATCTACTAGCTCCGGCCCCGCCTGTTGCTAGCCGGACGCATTTTTTGCCGGAAGCGTGCAAGCCAACTGTTCCTTCTTACTGCTCTGTAAGCCTCGACACGCCTGCAAGACTTTTATTTGAGGCGGGCTATGGTTTGGCTCGCCACTTGCTACCTAAACTTGCGAGTAATAGGTCACGCCATGGAGTCCTTAAACATTCTTCTCGTCGAGGATAGCCCCAGCGACGTTCGCCTAATTCGTGAGGCACTGAAAGAAAATTCAATGCCCGTCCAGATGACCGTTGCGCACGACGGCGTCGAGGCCATGGACTATCTACATCAGGCGGAAAGCGGGACAGTCGATAGGCCTGATCTGGTCCTCCTCGATTTGAACCTTCCGCGTAAGAATGGGCGCGAAGTGTTGGCGGAAGTAAAGGGCTCTCCAACCTTGCGGCAAATTCCTGTCGTCGTGATGACCAGTTCCCGCGCGGACGAAGACGTTCAGCAGGCCTACCTGCTTAACGCGAATTGTTATATCACGAAACCGGCGAACCTGCCCGAATATGTCAAGGTGGTTGCTTCGCTGGAGAATTTCTGGTTTCTGACGGCGACGCTTCCGGACGCCCGCCACTCCACGGTTAGGGTGCCCCGAATGCACCCGCCCGAACAGCTACGCAACTGAGTGAGTGCTCTGCTGCTTGGCCGCGTTAGCCGCGGATAACGCCGCTTCATAATTCGGGTGATCGCCGACTTCTTTGACATACTCCACGTGGCGGAGCTTATTCGTTCCGTCAAGTACAAAAATCGCGCGGCTCTCGATGCGCAGATCGGGAATCAGGGTGCCGTACTGCTCGCCAAAAGAGCCCGTCAGGTGATCGGAGAGCATAGTGACGGAGTTGATCCCAAAATTGCCGCACCAGCGCTTTTGTGCAAATGGAAGATCCATGCTAATGGTGTAAATGCGCACATCGGAAAGTGTGCTCGATTCATCTTCGAAGCGTTTGGTTTGCGCATCGCATACCGGCGTATCGAGCGAAGGAACCACGCTGAAGATACGGACGCCTTTCCCGGTCTGCTCGAGATGAATCTTTTGAAGCGTGGAGTCTACGGCCTCAAAGTCCGGGGCTGTATCTCCCACTTTTAATTCCGGTCCTGCTAACCGAAAGGGATTTCCCCTTAAAATAGTTGTTCGCGCTGATTCACTGGTGGCCATCGTGCACAGTGTAGCAATAGAGGAGCTACTCAATCACCCTTGGCAGATCGCACGTGAAGTTACGGCATTCGTACACCGTGATCCTGCCCTTGCGCTCTAACTCACCGAGAAACGGCAACACGCTGGCAAGCGGCGCCGCGGCTGCGTCGGTCACCGCCAGCAGCACCGTGTGCGGCGCGAATTGGCGTCGGCGTTCTGCCAGCATCTCTCGAACCTCGGAATCGAGTTCCGCGCAGCGAATCACAACCTGTTCCGGTTCCGCAAGCCAGCGGTCCATCGCCACCAACATCTGCGGAGCCATAGTGGGTTGGGTTTTTATCTTCGGAGCGAACCCGGTGAGCGATCGCTCGCCGCTCGCCCGAAACGTGTCATCGCCCGTCAAATGAGCCAGCCGCAAAAGCAACTCCGTCATCACCGAATTGCCGGAAGGCTCGGCCCCGTCGTAGTCATCCTTCATGCGCAGCAACAGGTCGGGCGCGTGCTCGCCGCTGCTGAAAAAACCGCCCTGGCTTTTGTCTTCGAACTGCGTAATCGCCTGCCGGGCTAAATCGACAGCCGTTTGTAAATAAGCTGAATCGAACGTCGCCTCAAAAAGATCCAGCAACGCGGATGCGAGCATCGCGTAGTCATCCAGGAAACCCGTCACCGCGGCTTCGTCATCGCAAAACCGCCGCAGTAACTGCCCCGAGCCGGCCTCATACATTCTCCCCGCAAAGAACGCGGCCGCGCGCTCGGCTGCCCCCAGGTACTGCTCCTCCCCAAGCACGACGTAGCCTTTCGCAAAGGCCGAGATCATCATGCCGTTCCAGGACGTCAAAATCTTACGGTCGAGATGCGGCCGCGGCCGCTCGCCTCGCGCCTGGAAGAGAATCTCTTTGGCATGTGCGAGCCGGCTCTCGTCTGGAACCGCCTGCGCCTGATATAAGATATTCCGTCCTGTAAATTCACCGTGCGGGTCCTCGTCTACGTTTCCTTCCGCCATCACGCCAAACCTGGTGCAAAACAACTCCGCTTCCTGCTTCGCGAGCAACGCTTCGATCTCAGCCTTGCGCCAGATATAGAACGCGCCTTCCCCCGAATGCGATGGATTCTCCGGATCCGGGCTGTCGGCGTCTTCGGCCGAGTAGAATGCACCGCTCGGGTCCCTCAAATCCCGCAACACGTAGGTGAAGATGTCACGCGCCACCTCGGCGAACGCCCGGTCGCGCGTGATCTGATATGCCTCCAGATAGGAAACCGCCAATTGCGCCTGGTCATACAGCATCTTCTCGAAATGCGGCACAAACCAGCGCTCGTCCACCGAATAGCGATGGAAGCCGCCGCCAAGCTGATCGTGCATGCCTCCGGCCGCCATGGCGAGCAGAGTGTGCGTTACCATCTCGAGCGCCTCCGCATTCTTCTCCGCACTGTGGTAGCGAAGCAGGTAGTTCAGCACCACGGGCCGGGGAAACTTCGGCGCGCCTCCAAAGCCGCCCCACCGCGAGTCGAATGCTCTTCGAAACTGCCAGTAGGCCGTCCCGAACAATTCGCGGTCGGGCCTCAACCCCGACTTTGCGGAGGAAGAAAGCGTGCGTAGCTGTTCGACCACATTGACGCCCGAGCTTTCCACCCTATCGCGATCCTGCGCCCAGGCGCGTGCCAGGTGTTGCAGCAGCTCTCGAAAGCCCGGCCGGCCGTAGCGCGAATCCGGCGGGAAGTAGGTCCCGCCAAAGAACGGCTTCAAGTCAGGCGTGAGCCATACCGACATAGGCCATCCGCCGCTCCCTGTGGAAGCCTGCACGAACAACATGTAGATACGGTCCACGTCGGGACGCTCTTCGCGGTCCACCTTGATGGGCACGAACTCCCGGTTGAGCACTTCCGCGACGGCCTCGTCCTCGAACGACTCATGCGCCATCACGTGGCACCAATGGCACGTCGAATAGCCGATGGACAAGAAAATCGGTTTGTCTTCCTTCCGTGCTTTCTCGAACGCGGTCTCACCCCACGCCAGCCAATTCACCGGGTTGTCCGCGTGCTGCCGCAGATACGGACTCTTTTCCCTACTCAGCGCATTGCTAGCCATGCGCCTTCAGTCTAACCTCCGGCCGGCGTCCCAGCGGTGCAACAGCCATTCCCGAAAGTGCGCGGAAGGGAAAGCAGAGAGCGCGCGCCTGCCCGGTTCCGAAGCGGCCTACAATGGCTATGGAAATGCCCAAACCGCTCGAAGGGAGGCGCGATGACACAACGCAGCCGCGATCTGGTCGCAGGTCAACTTACACTGGATTACTTCATGCAGAAGGCCGCCGAGGGGTGGAGATTGGCGGCGGTCGAGTGGATTCGAGAGGTCCCGGATTCCGTATCCGCCAGCAAGACGGTTCAGGTCTCCGTATTGCCCGAGAACATCCCCTATGGGCTGCGCATCGCCGATGACGGAATGAACCTGGAGCGAAATCCGCTCGAAATGACCGTCCTGCTGCTTATTCTAGAGGAAATCGTGAAGGAGAAACGCATCACCGAAATCGCCGCGGATCTGAACGTTCATGGTCTCAAGACGCGCAGCGGTTCTGCCTGGAGCGCCCCCGCGGTCTTCGAGCTGATGCCGCGGCTCATAGAGCTGGGCCCCTCGCTTCTCAAGAGCCCGGAGTGGCTGGAACGCCGTCCCGCGGCCGGGGCGCCGAACTGAACCAGCGTCTTCACGTACCCAAATATTTGACGATCACGGAAATCCGGCGATTGGACGCGTCCAGAGGATTCCCCGAATTGCGCGGATGCTGATCGGCGTAGCCTCGGATTTCGCTCACTTGGTCCCCTCTCAGACCGTTCTGCTGCATCACCTGGCGCGCCGCGTTCGCGCGATCCGTTGATAGCTCCCAGTTGGTGTAGCCCTTGTCGCTCCCGAATGGCGATGCATCGGTGTGCCCTTCAATCAAAATGTGATTCGGCAATCTTCCAAGCTCGTGCGCCAGCCGGATCAGCAAGTCGTCCCCAAAGGAACTGGGATGCGCGCTCCCCGTATCGAAGAACATGCCAGTCTCGGTTTCCATTAACTCGATTCGCAATCCTTCTCCGGTAACCGTTAATACGACATGATCCTTCAGCGACTGGAACTCGGGAGCTTTCTTCATAGCCTCCTCGAGCTTCTGCCGAATCTGGTTCATGTCCATCTTCGCCGGAATGCTTTCGCCGGTCCCGGCAATGGTGGTGCCTACTTGCTTGCCATAGCCCTTCGGATCCTGAAAGTATCCGCCCACGGCTTTCTTCACTTGGTCGCTGCTGGTGAGCAGCCATAGCACGATGAACAGGGCCATCATCGCGGTCACGAAATCCGCATAGGCGACCTTCCACGCCCCCCCGTGAGCGGTCGCGACGTGGCCGCGCTTTTTCTTGACAATTAGGATCGGCGGGTTCATACGGCTGCGAATCGGCTCGCCCCTTAAGCGGCTTCCTTCACCGGTACGCTGGCAGCCGCCTTACACCCTTCTTCCATCTCTTTGAAGGAGGGCCGAAGATCGGACGGAATCGCGCGCCGGGCAAACTCGACCGCTAACCGCGGCGCTGTGCCCCGAATTAAAGCCAAAATCCCAACCCGCAGACATTGAAAGTACTGCAACTCCGCATCGTTCTGCTTCGCCAGATACGAGCCGATCGGACCGAAGAAGCCGTAGCAGAGCAATATGCCGAGAAACGTTCCCACCAGCGCGGCAGCTACTTTGTGCCCAATCTCTTCCGGCGGGCCGCCCAGCGCTCCCATGGTGATTACTACGCCCAATACCGCGGCCACAATTCCCAAACCCGGCAGCGAATCCGCCATCGTCGTCAGCGCCGCAACCGGAACGTTCATCTGCTGGTGATGAACTTCCATATCCAGCTCCATCAACTGGTCCATCTCGAAAGCTCCCACGCCGCCGCTGATCACCGTGCGGAACGTGTCGCATAGGAAATCCACCGCATGACGATCGCTCAAAAATTTGGGGTATTTCGAAAAGATCTGGCTTTTCTCTGGTTCTTCGATGTCATTCTCCAGCTTGTCCAGGCCGCCTTTCCGCCCGGCGCTGAAGAGTTCGTTTAACATCTTCAACGTTTCTAGATAGAACGCTTTGGAATAAGGGGTGGGTTTTAGAATTCCGAGCGCCCCTTTGCCGATTTTGATAATGATCGGAAGCGGATTCGCTACCAGAAGAGTTCCGATAGCCGCGCCGCCGATGATGACAAGCTCCGCCGGCTGCATCAGCACAAGCAGCTTGCCCTTTTCCATGAGGAACCCGCCAATAATGGCGCCCAAAACTATCAACATGCCTGCTATCGAAAACATTTATTCCCAGTAATTCAGTGACACAACCGCGCTGCAAATCTCAACCCGATCCAGCACGACCTACAGATGTTTCCAGCTCAATCCGCCGTCGCGCGAGGCCCATTGCTGGCCCGAGTCCGTCTCCAGAATGATGTCTGCCCGGTCCGGCAAGCGAATCGCCAGAATAGATCCGTTCAATAGCTCGCCCCCGCCGCCGACTGCAACTTGTTTCCAGCTCGCGCCTCCATCCGTCGAATGAAATAGCGCACCGTGCGCGCCGCCCGCCCACACCTCTGAGCCCTCGCCTGCGACAGCTTGGAACTCTGTGCCCTCGCTGATGGGAACCGGCTGCCAGGTGATTCCTCCGTCGAAGGACCGTTCCACCACGGCCGCGCTGACGTTCCATAGAACTCGAGTTTGAGGCAAGAAGCCTTTTGCCGCCGTCAATCCGATGCCGCCGGACGCCCGCCGGGCAAATTGTTTCGGGGCCATTTCGCGCGCGACTTCCGGCTCCGGAGTGATCGGTGACGGCTTCAGACGCTTGGGTGGCGCAGAGCCGGCGAGGCGCTTCGGCGCCCGTATGATTTGACGTTGAGGCGCTATTTCGGCTGGCGCCGAGCTCAGCGCGATGTCGCTTCTGGGAGGGACAGCCGCGGGGGGAGCGGTCTTGCTCGTTGGCGGCAACAAGCTGAGTCGCAGTCCCCAGACCCCGATAAGGATTAAGGCTGCGGCCGCGGCTGCCGACCCCCAGCGCCACACAGGCGACAACGGCTTCGGGCGCCCTGTTTGTTCGTTCACCGAAGTGAGAGCTACCACTTCCCGGCAATCGGCACATTCGGCCAAATGCGCGAGAAGCTCTTCGCGCTCATGCGCCAGTAACTTTTTCTCCGCGAATGCCGCCAGCAGATTGGCATCCGGGTGTTCGTGCATCATCTGCGGCTTCTCATCCCCTGTTGCCAGCTATCCAAGAGAACGTGTCAGTTCCTGCTTCTTGCACTAATATCCCCTTCCATTAACTTCGAACGAACATCGACGCTGAGATCGCGAACATCGCAATCCATCGCCTCCTGTGCCGCCTGCGCGCTCATGCCTTGTTCCCGAAGCGCGCGCAAAATCCGCTTGCGAACGTGGCGGGTCGTTTTGTCGAGCCTCCGGCTAATTGTCGATTCATGCGCGCCGATCATGCGCCCGATCTGCTGGAGTGTCCGGCCATCCAAGTAATACGACGCAAGCACATAGCGCTCTTCTGCGGGAAGCTCGCCGAGTGCATCGTCGATTGCCGCGGGAATGCGCCCGTCCGTCGCGTGCGGGGCGTAGGGCGAGATCAGAGCCGAGCCTTCGATCCGCTCGTCGAAAGCAACCAACCGGCGCTGACGCCGAATTTGATTCACGTATTCTTGCGCCAGCAGCGTGCGCAGCCAACCCTCTAGCGAGCCGCGTCCGGTATACGAGCCGAACTTCGAAATGCGGTCGCCGCCTGCAGTTTGCCGCGTGCCGAAAAGCTCAGCGTAGAGGGAATCGGCTAGCTCACGAGCGCCGGACTGTTCCTTGACGATCGCGAGCGCCGCCTCATACAGCTTGGTCTTATATCGGGCGACGAACCGGTCCCACGCAGTTTCGTTGCCCTTGGCGCATGCGCGCGCGAGCGCCAGGTCTTCCAATTGCAAGCCGCGGCAAAACCGTTCCCGCTCTTCCTCCGCCGCATCGGGCGCAAGGTAACGGCCGCAGATCTCGCGTAAGATTTCGGCAAATTCTTCTGCAGTTAACCCCAGCTCGATTTCGCAAACAGAAATTTGTTGCAAGAAGCTCTTGTCCCGGCGTTCTTTAGACGGACAGGAACTTAGACGAAGTTACAAACAACCCGGAGGAGGCAGTTTGTGGTTATGAAGACAGGATCGGCGGTAGCTGTGCTGGCGTGCGCGGCGGCGGTTCTCGGCATTCAGGCGAACCCGGCCAAGCGGGTGGCGAGCGCGTATACGGTACTTAGTCCCATAATCCGGAACAATTTGACGATCTTTCCCGTGGTGACAAATTCCATCCACGACACGCATATGTTTTTGACGCTCGATGAAGGGATTCGGTCGGGGCAAGTGGTAGTTGCGGAGGAAGGCAGCGAAACCGGACTGGTTCGGCCGCGGCCTGGCGAACAAAGGCTGCCGCGGGAGTTTCCTCCCGCTCGCAGAGGTGCGGAAGTCAATCGTCTTACTCTGACGAACAATTCAGAGCGTCCGCTGCTGCTGCTGGCGGGCGAAATCGTCACAGGCGGTAAGCAGGATCGCGTAGTGGGCGCAGATCGCATTATCCCGGCGAAGAGCGGCCCCGTGGATCTGGGCGTGTTCTGTGTGGAACCTCACCGCTGGACCGGCGCGTCGTCGCGCTTCGGAGCGCTCGGCTTCTCGATGGCGCAGCCGAGTGTTCGCTCGAAGGCCATGGCCGACAAGAGCCAGGGCGCCGTTTGGGACGAAGTAGCGAAATCGAGAATGGCGGTGGCGACGGCGGTTCCGGCGCCCGCAGCCGGTGGGTTGGCGCAGACTTCCTCGTATGCGGCCACCATGCAAAACAGGTTCGTGCAAGACGAAGTGAACTCTGTGGCGCGGCCGGTGGAGCGTTCCTACGAGAAACTGCTCGGCGACTTGCGCGCGCAGCATGCGGTAGGAGCCGTGGTGGCGATCGACGGCGAGATACTCTGGGCCGACGTGTTCGCAAGCCCTGCGCTGTTTGAGGCCTATTGGCCCAAACTGGTTCGCTCCTACGCGACGGAAGCGGTCGAGGGACGGACCGTGCCGGCGAAGATCTATAACCCGCCGACAGTAAGTAACGCGCAAGCATTCTTGGACGATTTAAATGCCCGGACCGAGAATTCCGAGAGCGAGCCGAACCTTTACCGCAACACCGAACTCCGGAGCGACTATTTCGAGGCGTTCATCTTGACGTCGCTGCTGCCCGGCACAGGATTCGATGTGCACATCGCGAAGATGAGGAATTGAGAGCCGCTATGCGCCGTGCCGACTATTGGCGGAGTACTTGTTCGGCCGCTCGCTTCGCTTCGAGGATCGACATGCGGTGGTCCATAATTCCGGAGAGATCGGAGTTTGCGAACGCAATACGCCCGTACGGATTCCGACGGAGGATCTCGCCGGGGCCGGGCTGGCCGTTTGCGCCGAAGAAGAAGCCCGGCTGAGGGCTCAGGTAGGCGTGACCCCAGCGGTTCAGGATAATGCCGGCAATGTCGCGGCTGGCGTTGAAACCGGAGCGCGCGAACATCGTCGTGAATTGCGCCCGAATGCGGCGCTCGTATTCGCGGAAAGGTGTCGATAGAAGCTCGGTGCGGCCTCGGACTGTCTGAGCTTGTAAATCGAGACCCGGGTACGAGAACAGAATCTTCAACGTCAGCACCGTCGGCGTGTCGGGGTTGATGGTGGTTGGGTCGGTCCCGAGTGTCGCGACCTTGCGCATGGTGAGATAATTGCCGATGCCTTCGAACCACTGGCATTCGGTAAGACCCAGGTCGTAAAGAAAGCGCCAATTCCTCACAGCTACATTCGCCATCAGGCACGGCGCGCGATGGAATTGCGCGTAGGCGTCGCTGCACATCGTCGGCAAGTCGCGCACGATGTATTTCGTCGTCCAACTTCCGCCCGCCAGGATGACGGTGCGCGCACGAACGCGATGGAGCTTGCCCTCTTTCGTGTAGAGAATTTCGACGCTTGCTGCGTGTTGCGGCTCGCCCTCGTGCTTGACCGACACCACGGTTGCGCCTGTGCGGATGCGCGCAGGCTGGCTGTTCCGGTCAAGAGCATCGAACTGCACGCGCCCACGGCAGATCGCCTGCATGGTGGTTGCGCCCGGGATCGCATCCGGAATGAGCTTCTTCAAAATCTGGCGGGCCACGCCGGTGTTGCCGCCCGGGAACATCTGCGCGCCCTTTTCATACTGCCAGGGCAGGAGGACATCGGCGGCGTAATCGGCGTAGCCGGACAATACATCCGCGCCCAATCCTGAGCCGCCGCCCGCGATAGGCGACAAAAACGTTCGAATTGTCTCGGCGCTCAGACCGTAGGTCTCGATTAGATGCTGCTCGAGCGTGATGCTGTCGAGATGCCGCGATGCCGCGTCGCCATGTTCTTTGGGCTGGAAGCGATGCTCGGAAAACGGCCTGCGGTCGGGGTCGCGCATACTCAACAGCTCCCGCTTGGCTTGCGGAGAGATGGGCGCGCCAGCGAGCCGCTTGCCCCAGGGATCGATGAGCCACAAGCCGTCGGCTTGCCCGAACTTCGCGCCGAAGAAGAATCCCGATGTTTTGCCGCCGACCGGATAGGGCGCGGTTTCGAGCGCCGCTTCCGGCCGTGAACCGCTCCATTTCTGGTATTGAAATTGGCTCCAATCGACTCCGATGGAATCGTAGAACTCGGCCAAGAACGTATTTGGCAGAGGAGGAAAGCACGCGGCTGAACCCTGATGCACCATGAGGTGCCGGCCGTCCACAATAAACTCGTTGCGCTTGGCTTCGCCTCCGAAGATGGGATGATTGTCGAGCACCAGGCAGGTTGCGCTCCGCCGGCTCTCGCGCTGAAAAAAAAGCGCTGCAGCCAAGCCGCTGATGCCGCCGCCCACGACGACGCATTCGAAGTGTTCGCCGGTGTCGTTGGCAGCGGGCGCAGGGCCGTCATATATGCGATCGCGAATCTTGTGGCCGGCCGTCATCACGTCGTAGGTATTGCCGTTCGAAGCGGCATAGTCGCCGACCCCGCCATAGCCGGTCCAGTCCTCTTCTGCCAGCAACTGAAACGGCGCAACAGAATGCAGCAACACGCTGCCTGCCGCAAGCAGAGCCGAGTTGAGAAGATCGCGGCGCTCGATAGACGCGTTTAAGCCGAGCGCTTCGTCGCCGGACTGCTTATCTTCATTTGACTTGCGAAAGTTTGACATGTGAAATCGTTACAGATTAGTGTTGCAGTAGCAGTCGTCTTGTCAAGTACACCGAATAGATTCTGGCCGCGAACGATTTGGACCGGCACCGTGCTGCTGGTGCTGATTGGTGTGGCCGCAGTAGTTATTCGAACGGTGGTGCTTGTGACCGGTCCGCGAGCAGGCCGCGCGGATGTCGATAGCGGTTTCGCGCACCATCCGCTTTTGACGTTGATTCATATCGTTCCGGGGCTGGTTTTTTTTCTGATTGCCCCGCTGCAATTTGTCCGGAGGTTGCGCAACCGCGCGCCACGCGTGCACAGGTGGATGGGGCGAGTGGCGGTTCTGTTGGGTCTGGCGATCGGGATCTCCGCGCTGGCGATCAGTTTCCGGATCGCGATTGGAGGAATCAACGAAATAGCGGCTACCGTGCTGTTCGATGTGCTGTTTCTGTTCTGCCTGGCGAAGGGGTGGATGTGCGCGCGCCGCCGCGATTTCGTCCACCATCGGGAATGGATGATCCGCATGTTCGGGATCGGGTTAGGTATTGCGACCACGCGTCCGATAATGGGCGTCTTCTTTGCGACCAGCCGATTGACTGGCCTGACGCCGCACCAGTTCTTCGGCACTGCCTTCTGGCTGGGCTTCACGCTGACAGTGATTGCGGCAGAAAGCTGGATCAACTACACACGGCCGAGGTTGCAGCGCACCGGACCAGCCCGCTAGCGTCTTTCCGGAACTTCGCGCCGCAGCAATTCGTATCCTGCTGATATGGAATCTCTGATCGCCGACGCACGGCAAGCTTTTCGCATGCTGCGCAAGAGCCCGACATTTACGGCTATTGCGGTAGCCGCATTGGCGCTCGGGATTGGTGCGAATACCGGAATCTTCAGCGTGATCGATAAGGTCATGCTGCAGCCGCTGCCGTATCCGGAGCCGGACCGCATCATGAAGATCGGACGCAAGTTTCCGCAAGGCAACGGCTATTCGACCTCCATTCCGAAATACATGGTGTGGCGGCAGAACAGCGTGTTCTCGGCGTTTGCCATCTACGACTTCTCGGGCCCGGGACTCAACATCACAGATGGCGACCGGCCACAGCAAGTGAAAGGCCTGCATGTCTCGGCGGATTACTTCAAGGTGTTTGGGATCGGGCCCGCAATCGGAAGAACCTTCAACGCAACGGAAGACGCGCCGAATGGCCCGAAGACGGCGCTCATCAGCGATAAGCTTTGGAGGTCGCATTTCGGCGGCGACCCGAACGTTCTGGGAAAAACGCTGGTATTGAATGGCGAGCCGTATTCCATCATCGGCGTGATGCCTGCCCGTTTCACCCCCGATCCTCCGGGCGAGGTTTGGATCCCGCTGCAGGCGGACCCGAACAGCACGAACCAGGGGCACTACCTGAATGTTGCCGGGCGCTTGAAACCAGGCGTGACGGTAGAACAAGCGCGCGCCGAGATGAAGCTGCGAGGGGAACAATTCCGGCGGCAGTATCCGAAGTGGATGGATAAGACCGAGAGCGTGGCGGTGACGCCGATGCGCGAGGCGATGGTGGGGGATGTGAAGACGGCGCTGTTCGTGCTGCTGGGCGCGGTGGCGCTGGTGTTGCTGATCGCGTGCGCAAACGTCGCCAATCTGCTGCTGGCGCGCGCCGCCAGCCGCCAAAAAGAGCTGGCCATTCGCGCCGCCGTGGGCGCCAGCCGCTGGCGAGTCGTCAGGCAGTTGCTGACCGAGAGCATCATACTTTCGGGTATCGGCGGCTTGGTGGGTTTCTTGCTCGGCGCGTGGGGAGTGCGCAGCCTGCTCTTGTTTGTGCCGGGCAACATTCCGCGGCTCACCGATCCGGATCATCCGCAGGCGTTGATGGCGATGCTCGATTGGCGCATGGTGCTGTTTACGATCGGCATCTCTTTCCTGACCGGAATCGTGTTCGGCCTGTTCCCGGCGCTGCACATCTCGAACCCTGACGTGGCTTCCACGTTGAAGGAAGCAAGCGGAAGATCAGGCACGGGCCGGCGGCAGAACCGCATGCGCAAGGCGCTGGTGGGCGCGGAAATGGCGCTGGCGCTGGTGCTGCTGGTCTCGGCTGCTCTACTGATCAGAACCTTTGTCGGGCTGAGTACGGCGAATCCAGGCATCGATACTCATCATGTGCTGACGCTGCAGACGTCGCTCGCCGGCGGGAACTATGCGAGCACGCAGAAGGTAGACAACCTGGTGGTGCAGGTGACGCGCAAGATCGAGAGCTTGCCCGGCGTACAGGCCGCGGCGGTCGCGGTTGTGCTTCCGACCGACAGCGAGATCGACCTGCCCTTCAATATTGCGGGCAAAGCGCCGAAAGCCGGCCAGCAATTCAACGGCGACGAGCAGTGGCGCTTCGTCTCGCCGCACTACTTCGCGGCATTCAAGATTCCGTTGCTGCGCGGGCGGGTGTTCACGGAGCGGGACGAGACGAACTCGGCCAAGGTCGTGATCATCAACCAGGCCATGGTGAAGAAATATTGGCCGAAGGAAGATCCGATAGGGCAGGTGATCACCATCGGCAAGGGACTCGGGCCGCAGTTCAACGACGATCCGCGCCAAGTGGTGGGTATCGTGGGCGACGTGCGAGAGACCGGCCTTTCAGATACCAACGTAGGAGTGATGTACATTCCGCAAAGCCAAGTTCCCGAAGGGCTGACGCAATTGGCCAACAGCGTGATTCCGCTTTCCTGGTGCATCCGTTCGGCAATGGACCCGAACTCGCTCAGAAGCGCGGTGGAGCAGCAGTTTCAGGCGGTGGATCCGCTGATCACGCTTTCGAAGGTGCGGTCGATGGAACAGGTAATCGCAGAAGGCGTAGCGCGGCAGAGCTTCAACATGCTGCTGCTGAGCATCTTCGCGGGCATCGCGCTGGTTCTGGCGGCGATCGGGATTTACGGATTGATGTCGTATGCGGTCGAGCAGCAGACCCAGGAACTCGGTATTCGCATGGCGCTGGGAGCGGGCCGGCGGCAGGTGGTAAAGCTAATCGTTAAACAGGGCATGACGCCTGCGCTGTTCGGTGTGATCGCGGGGCTGGCGATTGCGTTCGCGCTCACCAGAGTTCTCGGCAGCCTGCTGTATGGAGTGAAGGCGAGCGATCCCGTCACCTTCGCACTGGTGACCGTGATCCTGTCCGCGGTGGCCTTGTGCGCGACCTACATTCCGGCGCGGCGAGCGGTCAACGTGGATCCGGTGATTGCGCTGCGGCAGGAGTGATAGTTGACGCATCAGACCTCGCCACGCTTGGCTCGCTCGATTATCTGGTCGCAGGCGCGAACGGTGATGGCCATCATGGTGAGGGTCGGGTTCTGGCAGCCCGAGGAGACGAAGCAGGCGCCGTCCATCGCGAAGACATTCTTTACGTCGTGCAGTTGGCAATAGGGAGTCGTGACCGACTGTTTGGGATCCGTGCCCATGCGCGCGGTGCCGAGCTCATGAATGGCCATGCCGGGCTCGGCGAGCTTGGAGGAGACGCGAATGTTCCTGGCGCCGGCAGCTTCGAGCATCTCGGCGGCGGTTTCGGCGGCGTCCTCGTGCATGGCTTTTTCGTTGTCGCCATGGGACATGGAAATGTGCAGCGCCGGAATGCCCCAGGCGTCTTTTAAGTTGGGATCGATGGCGACATAATTTTCATTGCGGGCCAGGGATTCCCCGAAAGCGCCGAGACGAAGTTCGTAGATACCGTCGGTGACCGCTTTCTTGAAGTCCGGGCCGAAACCCTGCGCGCCGAAGTTGAAGTTCGCGATCGCATTGCCTTGAAAGCCGTAGCCGCGAATGAAAGTCTTTTGCTGCGGGCCCTTGGCGAGATTGCGGTAGCGGATGACGTAAATGCCATTCGCGCGGTGCGGGCCGCTGTAAGGAGTTGGCTTTTCGTTAAAGCCGGGGAGTTCCCCGGCGGCGCCAGCGCCGGTCGAGTGATCCATCAAGCCGCGGCCCAGCAAGCCGCTCGAATTGCCAAGCCCAGCGCCATGATCGCGGGTGCGCGAGTTCAGAAGAATGCGGGTAGACTCGAGCGATTGCGCGCACAGAATGACCACTTTGCCGCGGACGTTCTTGGTTTGATGCGTGACCCCGTCGACGAACATGACACCGGTGGCGCGATTGGTGGCCGGATGCATGTCGATTTCGGCGACGACG
The DNA here is from genome assembly GCA_036269275.1 of Bryobacteraceae bacterium. GTDB lineage: Bacteria > Acidobacteriota > Terriglobia > Bryobacterales > Bryobacteraceae > Bog-105. The sequence goes on from DATASJ010000132.1 coordinate 67,885, forward strand.
GCGTTGGTGATGAGCGTACACTTGCCGGTCTTGAGCGCGTCTTTGACGGTGGTGAAAGGACTGCTGAAATAAGAGAAAGTGCTGCAGCCGCGCTCGCAGGGTCCGCAGTAGTGGCAGGCCAAGCGGCCGTTGTGGTTCTGGGTGACGATGGCGGTGCGTCCGATCGTGACAGTGCGGCCGAACTGCTTGGCGATGCGTTCGCGAAAGAAGGTTTCGCCGCAGGTCATCTTCATAGGCGGGAGGAAATGGCCGTCGGGCAAGGCGTCGTTGTTTTCCACGGCGCCGCTGATGCCGACATAGTCTTCGACCAGATCGTAATAGGGCGCGATGTCTTGGTACGAGAACGGCCAATCCGTGCCGTAGCCGTCGTGGCTGGCGCCCTTGAAGTCCAGGTCGCTCAAGCGGTAGCTCTGGCGCCCCCACACGAGCGTCCGGCCACCGACGATGCGCAACCGCTGCCAGGTGAATGGCTTGTCCGGAGGCGTGCTATACGGGTTCTGCAGATCGTCGACGAACCAGTCGTAGTTGTACTCCATGCACGCGTAACACTGGCGCTGAACGGGCCGCGACTTCAGCCAATCGAGCGACATGTTGCGGTATTTCAACTGGAAGGCGGGCATGTGCTCGGTGAACTCTTTGGGCGAGATGTTTCGCCCGGCTTCGAGCAGAGCGACGCTCAAGCCGGCTTCCGAGAGGCGCTTGGCAGCCCAGCCGCCGGTTGCGCCGGAGCCGACGACGATGGCGTCGAAAGTTTGTGTCAATGGATCTTGAAGCATTGGGTTGTTATTGGCTGGAGTTGGAATGCTCGCCGCCGGCATGCTCGCAACCCGAGAACACGCCGTGCGGGAACGTGCCGTCCCAGCCGATCTCTTTCAGGCCGATGGGAGAGCTGTAGTAAGCGCCGACAATCCACTGCTTTAGATTTTCGAAGTGACGATGTCCGGGGAAATCGACGATGTCCTCGCCCCAGGTTTGTTGGGTATGCGGATAGGCAAACAGGGCGACGATTTCGAGCTGCTGTTCGCGGGGCAGATACACGAAGGCCGCTTTATAGCGCTCCAGGCACGCGCCATCGAGATAGGCGAGCGCGGCGGTAAATTCCCGCTGCGTTTCGGATTTTTCGGCGCTCATGAGCAGATCGAGAAAGCGGTTGACGAGCGCCTCCTTTGCGCCGGGCGTGCCGGCGGCGGGAATGATCAGATCGCTGAGAACGATAAGCGTTTCGTTCTGGTGCGCGTCGAGGAAGAGCGGCTTCCAGCCGGGCGCTTCGAGTTCCTTGAAGGCGTCATAGCCCGCGGGACGATCCAGCGCCGGTGCGGGAACTGCGGCGGTGGCGGCGCCGATGGCTCCGAGCATGGTGGTACGGAGGAGATCGCGGCGATTCATGGACGTGTTCATTTTATGCGATGGAGCGGGGAAGACGCGCCCAAGCGGCGGCGTGGGGCATCCTATAGGTTGATGGCGCGCGCGCGAAGAACAAATTTTGCTACTCACATCATGAGGGCTCCGGAGACGGCGAGATTCCTGCGGCACGCGGGGCCGGCGTTTTTTCGCCACATTTCGGGCGACCGCAGACGTGAGATCAGCCCGGCGCCGCACCGGCCGGATTTGAAGGCGTGGCGCAAGGAAGGCTTGCACGCGGCCTGGCTGGGTCATAGCACGGTGCTGTTGATGCTGGACGGTTTCACCATCCTGACGGATCCGGTGTTCAGCGAGCGGATCGGTTTGAGGCTGGGCCGGCTGGTGATCGGCATGAAGCGGCTGGTGGAGGTGGCGGCTCCCAGGACGGAACTGCCGCCGGTGGACGTGGTTCTGCTCTCGCACGCGCACATGGACCATTTCGATTTGCCGAGCTTGCGGCAGCTCGAGGACAGCCGTACGCGGGTGGTGACGGCGGATCAAACCTGCGATTTGCTGCGGCGCAGGCGCTATGCGCAGGTGCACGAGCTGCGCTGGAACCAGAGCGTGCAGGTAGGGCCGGCGCGGTTTACGGCCTTTGAGGTGCAGCATTGGGGCGCCCGGATGCGCAACGATATGTATCGGGGCTACAACGGGTATCTGGTGGAAGTTGGAAGGCATCGCGTCGTGTTCGGAGGCGACACGGCCTATACGGATTCGTTCAAGCGGCTGCGCTCTTCGCAGCCTATCGACATGGCGATTATGCCGGTGGGCGCTTACGATCCCTGGATTCGCGTGCATTGCAATCCGGAGCAGGCGTTGACCATGGCGAATCATGCGGGCGCGGAGTTCGTCTTGCCGGTTCACCATCAGACGTTCACACTGAGCAGGGAGCCACGTTTCGAACCGATAGAGCGGATTGTTTCCGCAGCGGGGCCGCATGCGGAGCGGATCTGCGTGCGCGAGATTGGCGATGAGTTTCATCTTTGATCGGTCGGCTATTGGAACTTCAGGATCTGCCAGAGATTGCTGTAATCGTCGGTCCAGGCGCGCAGGCGCGGGGGCGCGTTGATACGGATCAATTGGCCGCTGAAGAGCGGCTGATCGAAGAAGCCTGGACGGTTTGACACCAGGACATAAGTCGACGTGTAGACCTCGGCGGGGTCATCGCTCTCGTTGTCGATCTGCCAAGCCTGCTGGTGAAATTGTTCGGCCGCGAGCTTAACGACCGGCGCGAGATCCAGATAGTGGTTCGAGATATGAACGGCGAGGACGCCGTTGGGTTTCAGGTGGCGCCAGTAGATTTGGAAGGCCTCGCGGGTGAGCAAGTGAACGGGAATGGAGTCGCCAGAGAAGGCGTCGACGACGAGAATGTCGAAGCGCTGGCTGGGCTCGCGGGACATCGAGAGACGCGCGTCTCCGAGAACGATATCGACGTGGGCGGGGCAATCGGCGAGATAAGTAAATTGCGTTTGCGCGATGCGAACGACGGCGGGATTGATGTCGTAGAAACGAAGGGTATCGCCGCCGCGGCCATACGCGGCGAGAGTGCCGGCGCCGAGTCCCACGACGCCCATACGCAAGGGGCCAGAGGACGAGAGAGCGTTCCAGGTGAGTCCGATGCCGGAGGTGAATGCGTAGTAAGTGGTCGGTTGATGGCGGAACAACGGATTGCGGAATTGAACGCCATGGATGATGGTGCCGTGGGTGAGTTCGCGAATTTTTCGATGGTAATCGGTTAGGTCGTCGACGCGGAGTGCTCCATAGAAGTTGCGCACCAGCAGCCTGGCATCGCGCACGTTGCGCCAGGTTTCACGGCCTGCGTAGGCGGCCAGGACGGCGGTGGCGGCGAGGGCGGCGAGCCACACGGCGAGGCTGACATCGGGTTTTGCCCATCGGTTGTGTTCGCGCCAGAGCGCGGCCAAGAGTGCGATGGGACAGGCCACCAGAGCGATGGGATATTCGTAGACGGCGGGAAACAGGTGCGGCGCGAGAAGAGCGACGAAGAGGCCGCCGAGCGCGCCACCGGCCGCGACGAATAGGTAAAACGCAGTGAGCTGCGGGGCCGCCGGGAGTAAGCGCGCAAGCTCGCCGTGGCAGGCCATGCAGCAGACAAAGAGCGCGCCGGTGAACAGCGGAACTGCGAGGGCGATGGTTTGGTTTTCCAGAGCTTTTATAGCGGCAGCCAAACAGCCGAGCGCAGGCAAGACCAGCGGCAAGAAGACCAAGCGCTGGTACCAACGGTCGCTTGCAAAGCACAGGATGAAGCTGAGCAGGTAGGCGCTGAGCGGCAGGACCCAGAGCAGCGGCATAGGCGCGACGTTCTGCGTGAGGAGATTGGTTACGGCGAGCAGCAGCGTGGAGGCGCAAGCGGAGAGCGAGAGCCAAAGGGCGATTTGGGTTTTCGAGAGCGGCGCTTTGGGGGTTCGGGCGTGAGATGCGGGTTGGGTGGGAGGCGAGGAGCGCTGGGCGAGGAAGGCGGTGGCTACGCAGAGGGCGGCGAACGAGACGAAGCCAATAGACCAGGTTTCGGCTTGTCGGTGAGCGGTGAGGCGAGGCTCCACGAAGGCGGGATAGCTGAGGAGCGCGAGCAGGGAGCCGGCGTTCGAGAGCGCGAAATAGCGGTAGGGCAGAGCGCCCTGGCGAGCGTTGGCATACCAACTCTGGAGCAGCGGCGTGGTGGAGGCGAGCAGTAGATAAGGCAGGCCGACGGAGGTTGCGAGCGCGCCGAACAACGGCCAGGTGGGATCGGCGCCCGCGCGCGGCTGCCAGACGGCGTTCGGAAGAATGGGAAGCGCGGCGAGGCTGAGGGTGAGCAGCGCAGCGTGCGAGAAGACTTGTGTTTTGAGAGCAAGGCGAGTCGAGAGCCCGTGCGCATAGAGATAGCCGAGCAGCAGGCCGGCTTGGAAGAAGAGCAGGCAGGTGACCCAGACAGCGGCTGAGCCGCCAAACCAGGGCAGGAGGAGCTTGGCAGCGAGAGGTTGGACCAGGAACAAGAGACAGGCGCCGGCAAAGATGGTGAGGCCGAAGAGCAACGGCAAGGCGGCGCGGGTGGGGCGAGAGTGTGTCAGGCGGCTTTTTGCGCCTCCGCGGGGCGGTTTTCAGCGCCGGCGGCGATGATTGCTTCGACTTCGAGGTTCGTAGTGAGGACTTGTTGGTGGGTGACCTTGGCTTCGGCGAGCCAAACGGCCCATTTATGGAGCTCCTGCTTTCTGTCTTCGGCTCGCTGACGACGCGCGGCCTCATCCACCTGGCGTTTTTCGGCTGCTTCGCGGCGGGATTCGGCGGCCAGCCTACGCTGCTGCGATTCGAAGCCAATTTCCTGCTTACGCTTGTCGGCTCGGAGCTTTAGGAGGTCGTTGAGGGCGCGATGGAAGGCGCGGTCGTGGGTGGTTTGGTAGCGGATAAAGAGAGCGAGCTGCTTTTGCTGCTGTTCGAGGCTCAAATCTTCGTCCGTGCAGCATTGATCTTGCAGGTAAAGAGCGCGTTTGGAGAGCCAATACGACTGTGCCATCTTGTCCACGAGAATGGATTCGGTCATGCTGGCGGGCTGGTGCTCGAAGCGGAGGCCGCAGAGCACGTGATCGTATTCGTCTTGATTTTCGAATTCCAGGACAGCGAACGAGCTGCCGGTGAGGCCATATTTGAAATTGTTTTGAGAGGAGGCGGCTTTGCCGGATTCGGATTTGGGGCCGGTACTTAGTTGTGCGTTCGATTGATTTGCGGAAATTTGGGCGTCAGTGGCCATGGGGTGTCTCCTTGAGGTGGTTTCCGCTCCCTCACGGTCGCGGCTCGGAAAAACAAAAACGCCGGAGCAGCCGCGGCAGGCGTCCAGCGTTTTCTAAGTGAGATTATAGCATGAGGGGACCAAGCGTTTCACCGTAAGTTATAGTAAATACACAGATCATAGGCTGTGACTGACATTTTCGCATAGAGTTGTTCTTACCGTTGCGGAAACGGCAACCCTAGAAGGCCACCGGCGTGCGGTTAGCGGCGTGATCGAGGTTATGCGCGGAGACCCGGGCGCACACCTTGATCTTGCAAGGATGGCGGCAGCGGCTTACATGAGCCATTACCATTTCCTGCGCGTCTTCCAAGAAGTAACTCACATCAGCCCCATCCGTTTTTTGGCAGGCATTGCGGATTCAGTACGCCAAACGCATGCTGCTGGAGACGACGCTGCCTGTCACCGCGGTTTGTTTCGAAGCCGCGTATAACTCCTTGGGGACTTTTACGCGAATCTTCACCGAGTCGGTGGGGGTGAATCCGAGTTCGTTTCGAAAGCTGGGAGAAACGGTCGCCGGGCGCTCCATCGAAGAGGTGATGGGGCGGTATGCAGAGGGTGGTTTGGCGGCGTGTCGTAGAGGGATTGTGTCGGGATCCGTGCAGGGACCGGCGGGTTTTGAAGGGCCGATCTTCGTTGGGGTATTCTCATCGCCGATACCTCGGCAACGGCCGCTGAGCGGCGCCGTACTCGCGCATCCGGGGCGATTCGCCTTGCCGCTCGAAGTAAGTGACCAGGCTTGTTACTTGATGGCCGCTGGATTTCCCGCTAAGTCGGATGGAATCACCTACTTACTCGGTTCGCGCGAGGTCTTAGTGGCGGCAGCGCCGCTTATAGACAACGCGCCGGGGGGCATTCAGCTTGTGCTACGTCCCTTGGAAGAGCTGGATCCGCCGATATTAAGTGCCTTACCGATGCTGCTACCGAATTAAGTTATTCACGATTCGCAATTTCGGAGAAGTGTCTGCATGCAGAAATAAGTACACTGCTGGAACAGGCCAAAAGTCTACTAGCAAAGATACAGGAGATACTTATGGCGACTATTCCGGCGGGTCCGGACTTCTTCGAAACGAAAGAGGAAGGGACAGCTTTCCCATTTACCAACTACGCACGGGTTCCCGAGCACTTCTTTGGTCAGGGCTCTAAGCCTTTCTTAGGAGTTGTCCGGTTCCGGGGCGAGGCAGTCAAGAGTTTTACCGATCCCAGCGGAAACAAGTACAACACCGGCACAGCCGATACGGTGGTGTTGCGCAAGCAAGATGTCAGCATAGCGGGTAACTCCGGCAGCGGGACGACTTCCATCGAACTGGTGGTGCTCTCCTTAGTAAGTTCCAAGGCTATTGAAGTCGAGATCGGAAACAAGAAGCACAAGTGGCAGGTACGTTTGACGGTGTCAAAGAGCAAGCCGTCGACGGGAAGTATGACGATCACTCAGACGAGCGCGAGCGGCGGTGTTTGGGCGTCGGAATTGAATGTTGTCCCTCTATTCACGTTCGTGGGGCCAGGCGGCGAAGAGAAGCAACTCGATTTCGGCCAGATGCAAATTCAGAAGGAGAAGGAACCGTTATTCAAACAGCTCAATACGCTTATGGCAAGCGATGTGGCCTGGCAATTCGGTTCGGAAGAGGGTGGACAGGCCAGCAGCTCAGCCGCTAAGACCTTTGTGATTCCGGAATCGGTGGTCCATCCGCAGCATTTTATTCTACAGGTTGTAGCACCTGTGGCCAAGTAATTGTCATTCGTTCTTTTGAAAATCTATGCCGTCTTTGGTTTCGCCGATCAGGCGGCATAGGTGGGTGCGGAATTGCTGAATCTGGCGAAGGTGTTTCTCGATGAGGGCATTAGTTTGGCCGGATGGATGGGCGTCAGCGGCGCGGCTATAGGCGGCTTCGGCGGATTCTTCGCCGCTATCGCAGGAGGCCAGAATGGCGCCCGCGGAATGACCGGACAAGGTCGATTTCAGATCGAGCCAGCCGCGGTGAAGGGCGCCGCCGACGGTGCCGGAATCGGAGTAAGTGCCGCCGCGGCGTTCGATTTCATCTTGTAACTCCGCAGCGAACTTAGCATGTTGCTTGGCGTAGCTCGCAAAGAGGCTTTCGAGTTCGGAGTTCTGTATGTTCTGGGCGGCGGTGAGAAAGCCGGCTTCGGCGTCCTTGTTGATTTGGACGAGGTGATTGAGCAGGTGGATGGGTTCGTCGGGCATGCGACACCATATTAGCTATTCGAATAGCGCTACCCAATATTGGACGGATTGGAGAGTGAAGCCGACCAGGATGCAGAGAATTCCGAAGACGCCCATGCGCCGTTGGGGCATGCGGTCGGCGTACCATTCGACGGGGGAGAGGAGAGCGCTTGTAATGGCGGTCACGATGCCGATTAAGAGTCCCACTTCCAAGGCCAATGGCAGAGCGCGGTCGCGCTGGCGCGCCATTAAGGCACTGAGATATCCGGCGACGGCGTAGCCTACGGTGCGATTAAGAGTAGCAAGGAATAAACGGATGGTCATGCGCGGCCGGGGAGCGGGCGCGTAGTCGAGCGACGGGCGGATGCCGAACTGGTAAGCGATCACTTGTCCCAGGGTGCTCAGGGCGCCGAACGACAGGCCGAACGGCAGGCCGAATAAATAGGCAGCGCCGAACACGAAGCTGGCTCCGCGGATGGCGCTCATGATGGTTTGATACCAGAAGCCGGGCCTGGGTTCGTTGCGGGAGGCGCGGGCAAGTTCCCAGGCGAGGGTGATGCCGTGGGCTGCGCCGCAGACCAGGCCGAAGACCGGGCCGAGGGCGACGCCAAAGCCGATAGCGAAGAGTCCGCCGTAAGTGACGGCGCGGGTGAGGGTGCGCAGCGGGCCGTGTTCGCCACCGAGGAGATCGTAGGCGAGATAGAGGGCGCCGAGGACGTCGAGGGAACTGCCGACGATGCTGACGAGGGCGAGCGCGTGCTTGTCGATCATCAGAGGATAACGGCAGATTGGCTGTTTCGCAAGAGGAGAAATGAATCCGGGCGGCCGGAGGCGAGAAGCTGGCGCGCGGGTGAATGGATGGATTCATCGCCGAGCTGAAAGGTGCCGTGGTGGATGGCGACGCTGGTTTTCGCGCCCAAGATGCGATGGGCTTGGAGAGCATCCGCGGGTGACATGTGAACGGGCGACATGAACCAGCGAGGCAGATAGGCGCCGATGGGCAGCAGAGCCAGGCGGGGCGGTCCGAAGAGATTTCGGATGTGAGCGAAATGGCTGCCGAAGCCGGTGTCGCCGGCGAAATACACGATTCCGTTTCGGCATTCGATGACGTAGCCGCACCAGAGAGTTTTGTTGCGGTCGAAAACGCCGCGGGCGGAGAAGTGCATGGCCGGGACGCAATGGATGGTGGTTTGGCCGAGGGAATGCGCTTCGCCCCAGTCGAGTTCGTGAACGGGGGTTATCTGTTGGGAGCGGAGCAGGCGGGCTATGCCGAGGGGAGCGATAAAGACAGAGTGTCCGCGGCCGGCAAGCCAGCGCAGAGTGGAGAGATCGAGGTGATCGTAGTGATTATGGCTGAGGAGCACGATGCCGATGGGTGGGAGATCCTGCTTGCGCACGCCCGGGTGGCGACGGCGGCGCGGGCCGATCCAGGAAAACGGACTGGCGCGCTCGGACCAGATGGGGTCGGTCAAGATGTTCAAAGAGTTCTGCTGCAGGAGCAGGCTTGAGTGATTCACGAGCGTGATTCGCAAATCGTTTTTTTCGACCAGGCGGGGCGGGATGGACGGCTCGACATCGGGGACGAATTGCGGTGAAGGTTCGGGGCGGCTAGTGAGCTTCCATCGCAGCACGTCGAAGAAGCCGCGCGCCTGGGGCGCATCGGGGTTATAGAAGCGCTTTCCATCGAAGTGCTTCGGGAACGATGAGGCGATGGCGGCGTCCGGCATGGGATCGATTGGCATTGAGAAGCCCGGCAGAGGGGAGGTTGGGGAAGCTCAGCCGAAGCTCACTTATTGTATTCTCGACGGTGATTATGAACTGGACGGCGACGGGAGCAATGGTGATGGCGCTGGGGGTGGGCATGGGTGCGTTTGGCGCGCATGCTCTCAAGGGCAGGCTGGATGCGTATTCGATGGCGGTGTATGAGAAGGCAGTTTTCTACCACTTTATCCACGGACTTGGGATATTACTGGTTGCGTTGCTGGCGCGGACAAACGCGATTACGGCCACCGGGCAGGGCCGAGTGGCCGGGCTGCTGTTGATCGGGATCGTGGTGTTTTCGGGAAGCTTGTACGCGCTCGCGCTCACGGGCGTGCGGGTGCTGGGCGCGATCACACCGCTCGGCGGGATTGCGTTTCTTGCTGGATGGATCCTGCTGGCGTGGGAAGCGTTGCGGCGCGCAGGCGCGTGAGTTTTGGGCTTGCGCGCGGCCGGCGCTGGGACTTTTAAGGCCCGGCAACGCCTGCGGCTGCCAGGCTAGCTGGCTTGTCCGGCGCTCTGAGACATCTGGGCGATGGCTGCCTGAGCGCGCTTGCCCATCTCCTCCGGCGCCACATCCTCGACGTGGGTTGCGAGCGCCCATAGATGGCCGAAGGGGTCGGTCAGCTTGCCGAAGCGGTCGCCCCAGAACATGTCTTGAGGAGGCATATCCGGCTTGGCGCCGGCCTTAACGGCTTGATTGAAAACCGAATCGACATCCTCGACGTACAAGAATATGCTGACGGGCGAGCCGCCGAGGGACTGCGGCGAACGGTTCGGGCCCATCTCTTCGGAAAGCATGATGATCGAATCGCCGATCTTGAATTCCGCGTGCATGATTCTTCCATCGGGAGCATCCATGCGGTTTATTCCGGTTGCGCCGAATGCCTGCTTGTAATAATCGAGGGCATCGCTAGCGCCCTTCACGACCAGGTATGGTGTGACCGTATGGTAGCCAGCGGGAATGGAGTTTACTTTACCAGCCATGTGTGTCGCCTCCTGAATGTATTTTCTCCGAACGCCAGGGACAAAGTATCATAAGTGCCGCGCAGAACGAGTTACAATTTAGTAAATTTTGCGGATTAGCGGCTACCTCGCGGGCGAGTTAGACGGTAGGGGGTGGGGGCGGCGCAGGAAGGGGTGGCGGCGCGGCGGTTCCGGCGGCGAAGAACTGGCCGGCGCTGGGGCGCTGGAGAACCATGAAGGTGAAGATGCCGAGCACCGTTCCATAGGGGATGGCGAGGCAGTTGAAGGCAGCGAGAATCTGGATGAACAGCTTGTTGCGAAAGTGACGCAGCCAGTAGCCGGCCAGGAACATGCAAACAGTGTAGGCACAGGAGAGGCCGATCAGAACGATCAGCAGAATGGAGATGGCGGTGAGCAGGCCAGGCGGAAGCTGCTGGTTAGAGTCGGCGGAGGTTTTGGCGATGTTGGCGAAGATGGCGGCCGCAAAGGTGGAGTAGCCGAGCATGATCAAGGTGTAGAAGCCGGCGATGCCGGCCTGGATGTAATAGCCGATGGAGAGCAGGCGCAAATCGTGGGCGGTGACGAGCGGCGAGTCCATCGGTACGCAGGATAGCAGGAAATGGGCATGCGGAGAATGAGCGCGGGGAAGGCAAGGGCGGCAAGCGCGAAGAGAAGCAGAGCCGCGGCCGAGGGTTCGGGAACAGGCGTGAAGGTCTCGCTGAGATAGATACTGTCACCGACATCGAGATTCTTTTGCTGTAAATAGAACCCGGTAGATGGGGCGGTCCCGCTGACCGTAAATGTAACGGTCACCGGAATCGCAAGCGGGTTCCGCAGACCGATCGCCCAGGCGACGTCGCAACAGGGATTCGGCGGGCCGCCGGCGATGCCGACGGAGTTGGTATCGGTCAGCGAGTTCGAAGCGAAATCGTTGAAGATATTCGAGGTGTTCGGATCTGCCATTTCCCAGGTGAGGCCGGGCGGCAAAGCGCCGGGTGTTGCGCCGAAATCCTGAAAAGAGCCGTAGGTTTGAAAGTCCAGATCGTAGTCCATATAGGCGACCGCGTATTGGCCGACGCCGAGCCAGAACTTCGCGGAGCCGAGGTTATTCGTTCCCGGCTCCAAGGTGGTGTCGAATGTGCTGCCGGGGCCGAAGATGTTGCCGCCGCCGTTGCACGCGCCCGCCAAGCTGTTCCAATTGCCGTCGAGGTTGAAGCACCAGTCGGCTAAGCCGACAGTGCTCGCGGAGAGTGGCAGGCAGAGGGCCAGGAGTGTGGCCGGAAAGAGCAAAAACCCGGAGCGCGCCATGGTGTGAGAACCTCGCTTGGGAAATATTCGTCGTGGACTCATTTACTGCCGCCCTATCGGAACGGTTGCACTTACGATTGACGTTGCCGGCAAACTGCAGTATTCGGTATCGTCGGCAGCCGCCGGAGCGATCAGGTAGTAATACGGTATTTCGGTCACCACGTCGGTGTCGGTAAATTCGATGGTCCGTCCGGGGGAGTTCGGACTGGGTGGAGGGGCGATGAAGGGGTCGGACGTGGCGCCGGCGAGCTCGACGAAGGGATAGAAAGTCGGGCTCGCGCTCTTATAGATGTTGTAGTGGGTGACTGGGAATGCCGAGCTGCCACTGGTATCCAGCCAATACAGTTGGATGTTTCCCGGGCGGTTGGGAACGCCCGCCTTACCCAAAGCGGAATCGTACAAGTTACAAACCCCGGAAGGGACTGGGTGAAGCGTTGAGGAAACAGTGTGAAACAGACCGTCGTCGCCAGTGCAGGAGAAGGTGTAGACCAGGTCGGCGGTACCCGTCACGGTGACTGTTGTGGTTCCGACGTCGCCTGTTTCGGACACGCCCGGACCGGTTAGCGCGCAGTTAGTCTCTACGTTGTCGGCCGTCCAGGTTAGTTCCGCAGAGTTATTGACAAGGACATTCGTGGTGGTGGCTAACTGGCGGAAGCTGAACGAATCGATTGCGAGCGCGTTCTCTTCGCCGTAGGCGGAGGTGGTCAACTGGAGCATGGGAGGCGGCTGGCCGGAGATTTGAAACTGGAGACTGGCGGCGTAGGTACGGTCGCAATAGATAGAGAAATCGTAGAGGCCGGGCACGGTCAAGGGACCGACGAGCGGCGCGGACTCAGGAAGCGTCCAGTTCGCTCCGGTTCCGATGGAGCCCGCGGAAGAAGATACCAGAACGCCGGACGGCATAGTTGCCTCAGTTGTGCAGGCGACGAAGGTCGCGTCCGCCTGCCAGGCTAACTGAAGGGATGTTCCAGGCGCGATGACAACGGGTTGCGGCGGCACAGCCGCAGCGAGTGGCCCGGCAATGGCCTGATAATGATCGCCAGTTCCCACGTTGACCACAGATACGCTGGCACCGACGCCAGCGGGGGCGGCGTTGAAGGCCAGCTTGCGGGTGGCGCAGGGCGGCATGCGATTGGCGGCCGGGGTCTCCATACAGGTTCTTAGCGCGGCAAAGTGCTTCGCGTACAGTTTGTCGTAGGTTGCTTCCGGGGTGGGGGAAGGAGCGACGGTATCGGGGCGGTTCTCGGTCGGCATCCAGCGTGTGTGATCGTAATCCATGGCGGTTGTGGTGGTCGCCTGAGTGGGGATGGCCTTACCCGTGACGAAATTGAACCAGCCGCCAGTGGGAGGGTTACCAGCGAGATTGAAACTGTAAGTTTGATTCGTGCCTCCGCCCCATTTGACTTTTGCCGAGAGCTTATGGCACTGGGTGCATACAGGCAGTTTTTTTTGAGCGGCGGTTTCGGCGGGGGTGAAGGCCGGATCCGCTCCGTCGAGCGTCCCATTTTTGGCGACGGTCACGAAATCGCTGGTTGCGGGCCAACTGAAGATGTTTACTGCCGGACCGGGCGGAGCCGCCGGAACGGCATAGACAGGCGTGCTGTATAGGCTATCGGGGTAGTTTTCGAAGCTGCCGTCCTGGGTGTACAACCATTGGCTGTTCATCCAGGGCCCATTGTCATGGCACTGGGCGCAGTTGAATCCGGCAGTTGCTGATGGCTTCAGCCAGAACCCGGCAGCATCCTTGTCGGGACGAGGAACTTTCGTGCCATCCACACTCGCTATGGCGGCGCCTGGAGGGGGCGACGTTTCGCCGTTAATCGTCTGAAACCAGCATGTTTTTCCGCTCTTTTGGTTGTGCAGGATCATGGCGATGTCGTCGAAGTCGGTTTGATTGCTGCTGTCGCGAATTTTGTGGCGGCATAACAGCGCGCCTTTAAAATCGTCGTTTTTGTCGATACTAAGTTCCTGAACGTAGGTGGCGTCGTAACATTGCTTGCCGGCAATGCCTGACCCGAGCCAGGCGGGCGTGTCGCAGGCGGGGAGATGGTTCGAGCCCGAAAGGGAGCCGGGAGCCACTTTATTGAGTGGCGTTCCATTCATAAAGGTCGTTAGTAGTGTGCCGGCGGAGCAAGCGAAAGTAGGCGGGAGATCGTTTGCGTTGATGCCGAGTTGGGAATAGCAGAAGGCGGCGTAATCCGGCACAGTGTCGGTCTGCGCGAAAGCTGCCGAAGATAGGCTGAGAAAGGAGATGAGGCTTACGATTCGCGATGGGGAGCGCATGGTCCCTCCGGGATATTCGCCAACGCAAATTAGAGGCGCCGTTCACTTACTGCGCGGGCTACTGGCCGATGCTCATTTGGCTATGAGCAAGTTGATAGTTACACGCGATCAACCTTGCCGTTGAGGCCGCCACTTAGAGGTTTGGCGGTGTGAGATCGCGGAATGAGAAGGCAAGAAAGCTGCGGACCGACTTGATCTTAGTTATTAGTTCATCTCCTCGGATGTATATCCAATATCATTTTCTACAACCTTCGTCAAGCCTGAATGCGGCGATGGTGTCGAGTTTTCTGCTTACAGAGCAAAATTAACTTACACAGGCTGCTACTTACATAAGCGAGGTTAGCCAGGTATTCGGACATTGCATGCTCGCATAAAATAGAAGGATATGAATCCTTATGCCAGTCAGTTGGGCAGTCGCGATGCGCGGGGCGCGATTTCGGAAACGCCGGAGCAATTAGCTCGATTGGCGGAGCGGCTCGGGCCGGATGGGATGCAGCGGCCGCCGGCGCCCGGGAAGTGGTCGCCGCGCGAGATTCTGTGCCACCTGGCCGACTGCGAGATCGCGTTTGCGTTTCGTCTGCGGCAAGCCTTGGCGGAGCCGCACCATACGATTCAACCATTCGACCAGAATGCGTGGGCTTGGAACTATGGGCAGTTGGACGGGGCGGCAGCGCTAGAAACGTTTTCGGCACTGCGGCGTTGGAACGTGGCGCTGATTGCGGGCGCGCCCCGGGAAGCGTATGCGAAAGAAGTGACGCATCCGGAGCGGGGGACGATGACGTTCCAAACGCTGATCGAGACCATGGCCGGACACGATTTGAATCATCTCCGGCAACTCGAGATTCTGGCCGCGCAGACGGCGTGAGCGCGCAGCCGGGACGATAAGCAAGGAAACAGAGTAGCCGGGAAACGGCTCTTCCTTGAGGAGTGCTTTCCTGACCAGGCCCTTATGACAACCCCAGCGCCCTCGACGAAAACGAAGGTCATTGTCGCGACGACAGTTATGCTGTCGTTCATCTCTTTCTGGCGCGCGTCGGCGATCGTGTTGAGCGATTTGGCGTCGTCGGCGTATTACGCGGGCGGCATTGCGGAAACGGCGATCGGGAAATCGGCGCCCTGGTTCATCCTGGCGATCATGCTGTTCGGGTTTGCGATCCGGGCGATTTACGTAGAAAGCTGCAGCATGTTTGTGCGGGGCGGCGTGTACAAGGTGGTGCACGAGGCGATGGGCGGGACGCTGGCGAAGTTTTCGGTGTCGGCACTGATGTTCGACTACGTGCTGACGGGGCCGATCAGCGGAGTGAGCGCCGGGCTATACCTGGCGGGGCTGATCAACGAATTGGCGGATTATTGGCACGCCTCGTTTCATGTGCCGGCGGAACACTTCGCGGCCGGGTTTGCGCTGACGGCAACGATTTATTTCTGGTGGCAGAACACGATCGGGATCAAGGAATCGAGCGACAAAGCGCTGCGCATCATGCAAATCACGACGGTGATGGTGGTGATGCTGATTGCCTGGTGCCTGGTGACGATGGCGCTGAACGGTTTTCAAACGGTACCGCTGCCGACGAAAGCCCACTTGCACTACGGGCATTATTCGCTGGGATGGCTGCGTGGGACGGCGCTGCCGGATATTACGGCGGTTGCGATCTTCATCGGGTTGGGGCATTCGTTGCTGGCGATGAGCGGATTCGAAACACTGGCGCAGGTGTACCGCGAACTGGAGGCGCCGAAGTTGAAGAACCTGCGGACGACCGGGCTGGTGGTCATCATTTACAGCCTGGTATTTACTTCGCTGGTCTCGTTCTTTGCGGTGATGCTGATTCCGGATGGGCAGCGGGAAAAGTATTTGGATAACTTGATCGGCGGGTTATCGATGTACCTGGCGGGACCGACGCCGGTAAAGCTGTTGTTCCATGCCTTTGTGGTGCTAGTGGGAACGCTGATTTTGTCGGGAGCGGTGAATACGGCCATTATCGGGTCGAACGGCGTGCTGAACCGGGTGGCGGAGGACGGCGTATTGCCGGACTGGTTCCGGGAACCGCACAAGCGATTCGGCACCACGAACCGGCTGATCAATCTGATTGTGATTCTGCAGATTGTCACGATTCTGTTGAGCCGGGGGAATGTGGACCTGCTAGGCGAGGCCTATGCTTTTGGCGTGATCTGGAGTTTCGCGATGAAGGCGCTGGCGGTGCTGGTGCTGCGCTACAAGCGGCCGGAGGCGCGCGATTGGAAGGTGCCGCTGAATTTCCAGATCGGCGGCACGGAGATTCCGGTGGGATTGATTCTGATCACGGCGACGCTGTTCCTGCTGGCGTTGATCAACGTGGTGACCAAGAAGACGGCGACGATTTCGGGGTCGATTTTCACGGTGGTGTTCTTTACGGCCTTCACGCTATCGGAGTGGCATAACCATCGCAAGCGGAAACGAGGGCAAGGCGAGCAAGAGAAGTTCCGGCTGGACGAGCAGCCGGATATTTCGATGGAGCGCGCGCAGGTGCGGCCGGGGAACATTTTGGTGGAAGTGTGCCGGCCGGATCAACTGGAACACTTGCGGCTGGTGCTGAAGGAGGTGAAGCCGGAGGAGCAGGACGTGGTGGTGGTGACGGTGCACCGGCTGGGGCCGATGGCCTCGAGCGAATACCGGCCGACGGCGGAACAGATCTGCACGCAGCGCGAACTCGATTTGTTCAGCAAGGCGGTGAGCGTGGCGGAGAAAGCGGGCAAGCACGTGGAGTTGTTGACGGTGCCGGGGCGAGACGAGTGCGAAGCGCTAGTGCGTACGGCGCAGCAACTCGAATCGAGCCGAATTGTGACGACGCCGGGGCCGAACCAATCGCCGGACGAGCAGGCGCGCGAGGTGGGGAGCGCATGGGAGAAGCTGCCGACGCCGCGGCCGGCGCTAACGTTGGAGGTGATTCCCGCGGCTGGGGGCGATCCGCAGATGTATGCGCTAGGGCCGCATCCGCCGCAGTTGTGGCCGAGCGATATCGAGCTGGTGCATCGGTTGTGGCAGGAATTGTCGGAGCGGAAAGAAATTGGCGGGCGGGTGCATCATCGCGACGTGGTGGGGGTGGCGTTGCGGCGATTGGATAAGGAACTGCATTCCAGGCGGGCCGGCGAAGTGATGGCGGATATTGAAAGCGAATTGAACCGGCCAAAGGAGCAGCCGGCGCGGCCGCCGGAGGCGAATGGGGCGGGAAAGCCAGCGAAGTGAAGCTAGCGATTTCGGCGCTTGCGCGCCGCGGGCCAGAGCGCAACGAGGCCAAGCAGCATAAGAGATGCAGAGACTGGCTCGGGCGTGAAAATGCCGGTGCCGAGGGCCTGGCCGGGGATGAGCTGGGCATCGGCGATGACGTGGCCGGAAGCATCGAGAACTTCGAAGCCAGTGAGTTTCAGGCTCGATTGGGTGCCGACGGGATTGCCCTCGCCGGTGGCCTGGGTCTCGCCGCCGAATGCGAAGGGCGTTCCGAACTGGAAGGACGAGGTGACATCGAAGGGCTCATTGATGTAGGAATTGGCGGCGGTGAGGTTCGTTTGCAAGGTGTCTTTGACGGAGCCCTGGACGAAGGTAAAGGTGGGGCTCGGGAGAGGATAGTTAGGGTTGGTCATCGGATCGACGGTTTGGAGGCTGCCGGCGTTGATCTGGTATTGGACGATTAAGGTGCCGGCGCCCGTGCCACCGGTGACCACGATGTCGTTGGCGAACGAGGTTAGATAGGAGAACGCGACACCCGAAATGGGCCTATCCTCACCGCCGTTGACGCTGGCCGAAGCCGAGCCGAAGGCGGCGCTGGCGGAGGCGGTGCCACTCCCTTCATAGAGATTGCCGTATTTGCTGCCGTAATTGAAGCTGCAAGCGGCGGAAGTGACACCCGAGGCGGCGCAACTGATTGAGCCGTACAGATTGAAGAGAAAGATATCCATATCGTTGGGGCCGAACATGGTCACCGAAACGGGATCGGCCGGCAAGATTGCGGAAGTGGACAGGAGCAGGGCTGCGGCGAGCAGGATTTTCATGAAGGGTAGCCTCCGACAAAGATAGATTCCTGCCTGCGGTTGGAGTTACTAAGTCGAGAAAGTACCGGTACCAGGGCTTATGGGTTTATAACGGAAGCCGGGATCAGTGCGCCACGGCGCGGGTACGCAAAATGAGCAGCACACTTATCAAGACAAGCGCCGTGCCGATTAAGATGTTTCGACTTAGAGCTTCGTTGCCGAGCCAATAGCCGATGGCGAGAGCGACGACAGGATTGACGTAGGCATAGCTGGAGACGATTGTGGCGGGCATGCGCGCGAGCAGCCAAGTGTAGGCAGTGAAGGCGACGATGGAGCCGGCGACTATGAGATAGAGGAGCGCACCGGCGGCTCGCGAGGAGATGTGAGGCCAGGGGGTGGTCTCGCCGGCGAGCCAGGAACAGAAGAAGAGCATGAGGCCGCCGAGGGTCATTTGAGTTCCAGCGGTCAAGACCTTGGAGGCGGGAGCGCGGAGGGCTTGGGAAAGCACCGTTCCGAGCGACCAGGCGAGCTGAGCGCCGAGGATGGCGAGGCACGGCAGGAGCGGGATCTGGCCGGCGCCGCGGTGCAGGGCTAACAGAGCAACGCCCGCTACACCGAGACAGATTGCCGCAGCGAGTTTGGGGTGGAGGCGTTGGCGCTTGAAGATTGCGATTTCGACGAGCGCCATCCAGACGGGAGTGGTGGCGATCAGAACGGAGGCGACGCCGGAGGGAATCTCGGTTTCGGCCCAGAAGAGCGCGCTATAGCCGCACAGGAACATGAGCGCGGCCTGCACGGCGAGGTTGCGCCATTCGACCGGCGTGGGATTGGGCACGCGGCGGAACTTGGACCAGAGGAGCAATACGGCGCCCGCGGCGGAGAAGCGAATGCCGGCGGCGAATAACGGCGGCACCGTAGCGACGGCGATGCGGATGGCGAGATAAGTGGAGCCCCAAACGAAATAGATGGTAAAGAAGGCAAGAGCTAGGCGGACGGTGAGGCGCTGCGCGGGGACGGTGGGCACGTGCTTCTTAGGATGGAGGATGAAGGCGGAAGGAATCGGCGAATCGAAAAAATTCGGCGCGCTCGTCTTTTAAACGCGCACAACGGCCACCAAACGGCCTGTGCGCTTAGTTTAGACCGCGCACAACGGCCACCAATGCGCTAAAGCGAAGACGGCCTGTGCGCTATAGGAGGAGAGTCGCGAGCGCGCCGAACCGTAAGGCAACTTAGTGAGGATAGCTGGAGGGGATTTGCTTGTTCACAACCTCGATATCCCAAGAGCCGATCCCGGTGGTGTAATCGTAGCCGGGAAGTGCGACGCCGTATCCGTTGGCGCCCAGAGTCACGTCGTTGAAGTAGGGGCTGGTCAGAGTGGGAGCGCCGTTGGCGAGTTGATAGATCAGCGGGCCGGCAAAGCCGAGTTTATTGCTATGGGAGCTTTCAATGCGGGCCCAAGAGCCGACCGATAGGGGAGACGACAGGCTGGTTCCACCGACGAGTTCGGTGGCGCCGCCGACATAGATGTTCGCCGAGCAGATGGCGAGTCCGGTTCCACCGGCGCACATGGCGACATCGGGCACGCCTCGGTCGCCGGCTTCGGCGCTAGGCACGATGGGCACGCTGCCGGAACCCGTATACGACTGCCAGAACGGGGCAGTTTCGAAGCCGCTGACGCCGCCGCCGCCGCCTTCCCAGGCGATTTCGTAATCGTAGGTGAAGTCGGTGTTGGTCAGGAGATTGGTGCCACCGACGGCAATGACGTAAGGCGAGGAGGCGGGGTAAGAGACCGAGGGCGGCCCGGAGAGCGGAACACCGTTGGTGGGAAGCACGGGACACGCGGAGCCGTTATCATCGGCGGAGGCAAACGGAGTCATTCCTTGCAATGCCGCTTCGCCGAACATTTCGTCGTCGAGAAGCATAGCGCCGTCGATGTAAGGGAAGAATTCGCACTCACCGAACGACATATTGAAGGCTTTGACTTTGTTCTGGGAGACGGCTTTGTTGATGGCGAGGCCGATATCGGAATCGGTGAGCGACGTGGCGACATAGAGATACAGCGCCTTCACCTGTTGCGCGATGCCGGTGGAGGTTTGGGTATCGAGATCCCACTCATCGGCTCCGCTGGTATCCGGGCTGGGAATTCCGGCGTTCACGATGGTCACGGGAACGGCTGGCAGTTTGTAGAGCTGCTCATACAAGTAGAGATCGTGGATGACGCCGGTGGAGGAGGTGGAGGGATTGCCGGGTCCGTTGGGAGTCTTGGGCGACACGCTGCCCAGGTTGCCTTCCGTGATGATGCCGATCGCGGTGCTGCAGCCGGGGGTTACTTTCTGCCTGAGGTTAGTTGCGGTGGGAGTTGCGCCGGGATAGGCAGCGTCGTAGGCGATCTGGTATTGCTGCGCACCGTAGACTTCGTTGGAGGCGTCGGGCGCGGGACAAGCAGGCGCGGGACACGGGTCCGTGTACTTGAAGATATCGGGATGCAGGGCTGAGATGTTGTTCAGGCCGAGTACGGCAACGACCGTGTTGGAGA
Organism: Bryobacteraceae bacterium; assembly: GCA_036269275.1. Lineage (GTDB taxonomy): Bacteria > Acidobacteriota > Terriglobia > Bryobacterales > Bryobacteraceae > Bog-105. The sequence continues at coordinate 88,102 of DATASJ010000132.1, forward strand.
GGGAAGCGGGAACTTGCGCATCCCGGAGGTTGGCGAATATTGTTTTCCCATGTTGCGTGAAGCTGGCGAGAGAGGTATTGAATGCCGTTTCTACTTCAGCGGCTGTTCCATCCGCTTCGACCAGGAGCGAATTATCGGAGACTGCGAGATTCTTGAACCCATAGCTGGAGAGGTAATTTTCGACGGCCTCGACTTGGGCGGCGGTGGGGCCGAACTGGCTGACGAACTGGGGGACGGTCAACGAGGTTCCATAAAGAGGATCGCCCGGCGTAAGCATCCGCTTAAGGGTCGGCTGGACAAGGGCGGCGTTTCGCATCTTCAGTCCGACGACGATATGGAGGGGCGTGGTGGAACCGAGCGCGCCGAGTTCGGTGGCGTTCGCCAAGGGAAGGGCTTTGGTCGCGGTGGACACCCAGGTTTGGGCGGAGGCGACGGCCAGCGAAGCGGCCAGAGCGAGTGTGAGTGGCACTACATTTCTCATGGGATCTCCTGATGAAGTAAGCTACTGACGATGGTAGTCTGTACGGCTGGTTCAGTCGTATTGCTACTACATTCGAACGTATAGATGCAAGTAGTGCTGTACCTGTAGCTAGATTTTTTGCTACTAATATTGATAGAGGCAATTTCGTTTATGAGCAATGCTGCGGTAGCCACTTCGGTGGAGCAGCGCCTTTTGCACGCGGGCAAGAAGCTGTTCGCGAGCCAAGGCTTTGAAAATGCGACTACTTCCGGAATAGCGCGGGAGGCAGGTACGAGCGAATCGCAACTGGTGAAGTACTTCGGGAGCAAGGAAGGGCTGCTCCAGAAGATTTTCGAGGACGGCTGGCTGAAGCTGAACTTCGTGTACACGGCGGCGTCCGTGTCCAATTCACCGGTTGAGAGCTTGCGGGTTATTTTTGAGCTGCTGGTTAAGATGCTGTCGCAAGATCGGGAGCTGAGGGATTTGATGCTGTTCGAAGGCCGGCGCATCCGGGGCAAGAATTCGGAGGTGCTGCTCACGGCCGGGTACTATCGGCTGTTCGACGAAGTGACTCGGATGCTGCAACTGATCTTGAAGGACACGTCGCTGGGGCAGAAATTGAGGCCGCAGGTGGTGAGTTACGCGCTCATCGGCATGCTGGAGAGCATGCTGCGCGACCAGGCGATCGCAGAGCGCAAGACCGGCAAGCCGGACCCGACGGCAGAAGAGATTCGAGCGATGTTCCACGTGTTTATGACGAGCGTGTTCGAGCCGGCCGCGGCGCGGGTAGCTTAGTAAGACGGTGACTTAGTAAGTTGGGGAAGAGGGAACGAGAATTCGGTCTTAGGCGGGAAATTATCCGGCTGCGCTAACCTGGAACGCGATGGCCCGGTTTCTAAGCCGCCTCGGTGCGCGCATTCTTTTGATCGTTGGCGCTCTGGGTTGCGTTCCAGCGGAGAATGCGGCTCCGGTGCATGGATATCGAGTTGTAGCCAAGTATCCGCATTCGACCGAAAGCTACACCGAGGGATTTTTTTATCTGGGCGGCCTTTTCTACGAAGGCACAGGTCTCAACGGACATTCCGGTGTGTTGGTGACCGTGCCGGAGACGGGCAAGATTCTTCAAAGTATTCGCTTGCCGGAGCAATATTTTGGGGAAGGCGTGGTCGATTGGGGTCCCGATCTCTTGGAGTGGACATGGACATCGCACGTTTGCTTTGTGTACGACCGATTTAGCCTGCAATTTGTAAAGCAGTTCAGCTATACGGGCGAGGGCTGGGGCATGACTCATACAGCGAAGGAGATCATTACCAGCGATGGGACCGCAATACTCCGCTTCCGGAATCCGGAGACGTTCGAGGAGACTCACCAGATAGTAGTCAAAGACGAACGCGAAAGGATTGAACGGCTGAATGAGCTGGAATATATCGGCGGAAGGATTTATGCGAATGTCTGGCATTCGGACCGCATCGCGCGCATTTCGCCGCAAGATGGCCGGGTGATTGATTGGATCGACCTTACTGGGCTGCTACCGAGTAATCAGAAGGTAGATGATGAATCCGTGTTAAATGGCATCGCTTACGACGCTCAGCATGACCGATTATTCGTGACGGGTAAACAGTGGCCGTTTGTTTTCGAGATAAAGGTTGTTGAACCGATTCGTGGCGGGACCCGCAGACAGAAACAGGCGCAGAATACGCCTAAGGGGCCGTGATCTAATGGGGATTCCAACCGCGAACAAACGTGAATTTCGACGATTTTTCCTCAGCGACCAAGGCTTTAGCGAACGCCGGGCGTTCTTTTTACGAGCGGGGCTGGGTGCTTGGCACGGCGGGCAATTTCAGCGCGGTGTTAAGCCGGGAACCAGTGCAATTGGCGATCACCGCCAGTGGATTGCACAAAGGTGAACTGGAGGAGAAAAGTTTTCTGATGGTGGACGACTCAGGAAACGTTCTTCGCGGAGCCGGCAAGCCGTCGGCGGAGACGACACTGCACATCGCTATCGCGCGGGCTACAAACGCGAGCGCGATACTTCACACGCACTCCGTTTGGGCGACGATTCTCTCCGACGCGTATGCATCGAATGGCGGGATTGCACTGAACGGATACGAAATGTTGAAGGGCTTGGCGGGAGTGAGTACGCACGAACACCGCGAATGGGTTCCGATTCTCGAAAACACACAAAATTACGCGACGCTGGGGCGCGAAATGACTGACCTGCTGGTTAGTAACCCGGCGATTCACGGCATTCTGTTGCGCCGCCATGGGCTATACACTTGGGGAGGAGACATCTTCGAAGCCCGGCGCCACGTTGAAATTTTGGAGTTTCTTTTCGAAACCGCCGGACGGCTGTATCTAAAGGCCAAGGGGTGAAAGGGCATGGCGATTCTGACTATCGCGGATGACAAACGGGTCTTCAGCAATCCGGAGGAGATCCGGCAGCAGCTTGCGCCGGCTGGGATCGAATACGACCGTTGGGAGATCTTGCCGGGTATCGACAAGAGCTCTAGCAGTGAGTCTATTCTGGACGCTTACGCGGAACAGATCGAGCGTGTGAAGCAGAAGGGCGGCTACGCGAAAGTGGACGTGGTCAACGTAAACTCTGTCACGCCTGGTCTGGACGCGATGCTCGCCAAGTTCAGCGCGGAGCATTGGCACGACGAGGAAGAAGTGCGCTTCATCGTGCATGGGCGCGGAGTGTATCACGTTCATCAGCCGGAGAGCGGCTTTGTCTCAAAACTGGAAGTGGAAGCGGGCGATATGATTCGCGTGCCGCGCGGAACACTGCACTGGTTCGATTTGTGCGCCGAACGCGAGATTAAGGCGATCCGGTTTTTTCAAGATGCTGCGGGATGGACGCCGTATTACAGCGAGAGCGGGCTTGAGAAACGCTATGAGCCGGTATGCTTCGGCCTGACTTACCTTGCGGCGGAGAAGGTCGCCGGAATCGATTGGCCGGCGCTGAAGTAGCTATCCGGGCGGTTCTCCTGGATGTGGAGGGAACCACAACGCCGATCGACTTCGTGAAGCAGACTTTGTTCGCTTACGCCCGAGAGCGCGGCCGCGAGTACATTTTGAGGAATCTGCGAGACGGAGAGATTCAGACGGCGGTGCGGCAATTGCAGGCGGAGAACGTTTCGGACCGCGCGGCGGGGGCGCCCGCGGTTGACGAGCATGCGAAGGAAGATATAGAGCAGATCATCCGCTACTATCTCTGGCTTATCGATGTGGACCGTAAGTCAACGGGCCTGAAGACGATTCAGGGACGGATTTGGGAAGAGGGTTACGCGCGAGGGGAATTGCAAAGCAGCGTCTTCCCCGACGTGCTTCCTGCCCTGAAGCGGTGGCATCGACAAGCACGCGCGACTGCAATTTACTCTTCAGGGAGCGTGCTGGCGCAGCAGCAGCTTTTCCGGCACACGGTCGAGGGAGATTTGACGCCATTGATCCGCGCGTATTTCGATACGCGCGTGGGAAATAAGAAACAGGCAAATAGCTATGCCAGCATCGCCGGGCATCTGGAACTACCCGCGGGTGAAATACTGTTCGTCTCCGATGTGGCTGCGGAACTGGATGCGGCCCAGGAGGGCGGGATGAGGACTGCGTTGTGCGTGCGCCCGGGCAATGCTCCCGTCGATGCCGATAGAACAGCACATTCGATCATTCATTCTTTTGAAGAATTAGCTTAGTAAGTGCCGGTTAATGAAGCAGTCCAGTGGATTCGTCGATAGCGATGAAGCGGTTGACCGGCAGATTCTCGAAATGCTGCAGCTTGCCGCTGGGCCATTCGACCGTCAATTTCGAGATGATTGTATCCTGCTTCAGGCCGAAGGTAAGCGCCAGATCACTCTGCGAACAGTAACTGGACCCGCTATGCACGGTCTGCCACTGGCGGCCGGAGGAGCTCTCAACGCGCACGACCGCGCCCAACGCGCTGCGATTCGATCGATGGCCGATGAGGCGAACATTGATCCAATGATTCTGGTTGCCCCCGTCGTTGCGGAATAGCCGGGCCGGTCCATTATTTTCGGTGATGAGGATGTCCAAATCGCCATCGTGGTCGAAGTCCGCATACGCGGCGCCGCGGCCGACGATGGGGCGGCCGAGATCGGGGCCGACGGCAGCGGTGACATCCTCGAAGCCGCCATGTTGGTTGTTGCGAAAGAGCAGCGGAGACTGGCGGAACTGCAGGTCCGTCTGGGTGCGATTGATATCGGGCTCAATGTGTCCATTGACGGCGAAGATGTCGGGGAATCCGTCGAGATCGTAGTCGAAGAAGAAGGCCCCGAACGTGACATCGCGGAGCGTGGAACGCGCGAGCGCGGTTGAAGGAGCAACATCGGAAAACAAACCGTTCCCCTCGTTGTGGTAGAGCGCCATCATCTGCTTGCTGAAATTGCCCACCAGCAGATGCTGCCTGCCGGAGCGGTCGTAATCGGCGGCATCGGCGCCCATTGCGCCGCGCGCTACCCCGTCGTCTCCATAGCCGACCCCAGCTTCCACACCCATTTCGGTAAACGTGCCGTTCTTGTTGTTGCGATAGAGCTTGTTAGGCTGGGTATCGTTCGCAATAAAGATGTCGGGCCAGCCATCGTTATCGAAATCAAAGACGACAATACCAAGCGACTTACTTCCAGGGTTGTCCAGACCTGCCATTTTTGTAACATCCGCAAAGCGGCCGTTACCCAAATTGTGATATAGCTTCAGGCTCTGGCCCTTGTAAGTCTCGGGTGTGCAGTAAGATTTCGTCTTGCCGTCCATCGAGCAGCGAATGTCGTTTGCTGCGCTCCATTGCACGTAATTTGCGACGATCAAGTCTGCTTTTCCATCGCGGTCGTAATCGAACCAGGCCGCGCTGGTCCCGAAGTTGGCATTGTGAATACCGCTTGCGGCTGTTACGTCGCGGAAATGCCCGTGGCCTTCGTTGTGGAACAAGCGGTCGCCTTCCAATGCCGTGACGTAGATATCGGGCAGCCCGTCGTTGTCATAGTCGGCGACCGCAACTCCATTCGCATACATCTGGACATCCAGGCCGCTGCCTTTGGTGATGTCGCTGAAGGCGCCGTTGCGATTGTTGCGGTAAAGGGCAGGGAAGTGGAGGGCACCCGTGGGTGTCCAGTCTTTGCCGTTAAGCAGAAGGATGTCCGGCCAGCCGTCTCCGTCGAGGTCAATGAAAGCGCAACCCGAGCCGATGGTCTCGGGAAGCCACTTCTTTCCGGTGGCGCCGTTGTAGTGAACAAAGTGAATTCCAGCCTGGTTGGAGATATCGACAAAGCGAACGCCGGAGCCGTTCGAAGATGCTGCATAGAGCAGTGCGGATGCGATCAGGCAGATCGCGAAAGAGGTTCTCATCACGGAATTCAATCGCAAATGTAGCAGAGCGAAAGCGGGCGCTGACGTTTTAGTCTTCGGCTTGCTAAAAAGACGCGGCCCGCTCCAATCGTTCGTAGGAGCGCCGTCTGCAACTAAAGTTGGAGAGCGGATAGAAAGCTTGTGCCGGATGTCATTTGGTGGCAAACTCGACAATTGAAACATTTGTTTGCAGCGGTGGTTGCGCTCGCGCTGCTGGCCGGAGCATGCCGGAATTCAGGCCTTCCGAAACCAAGCTCGAAGACGTATGCGGAGTTGTGCTCGGCGTTCTATCTCGGCCTGGCGGGACTTCAGGCGGGCGAAGACGCGCGGGCGAAAGAGTATCTGACGCGCTCGACAGAGATTGCTCCGGGAGAGCCGGCGGGGTGGGCGGATCTGGGGATTTTACAGGTGCGGCAGCAACAGTTCGATGCGGCTTTTCAGAGCGTCGACAAAGCGAGGTCGCTCGATCCCTCGGAGAGCCGCCTTGAGGCGTTGTTGGGACTGATTGAGAGCCGGCGCGGGAAGTTGGACGAGGCGGCGGGGCATCTGAAGAAAGCGGTGGCGTTGAATGCTCGCAATGTGAAAGCGATGTATTCGCTGGCCGAAGAGACGGAGCTTACAGGAAGTGCGGAGAGCCAGGCAGCCGCAGCAGCGTTACTGAAGCAAATTCTGCAACAGCAGCCTTCGAATCAGGCCGTCCTTCTAGACGCACTGCGATTGGCGGCCAAGCGCGGCGACGTTGCCGAGGCGCAACGAGTGTTCGCAGCGGTGAGTCCGCTGTCGGTGAGTTGGCCCGATGTGGCGCGCCAGCAGTTAACGACGGTCGAGCAGAGTTTGACCGGCGGAAATCCCAGAGCCGCCGCCGTACAGGTTCAATTTTTACGGAACGTTCTGCTGCGCGTACCGGCGTATCGCGAAGACCTGGACCAAATCAAGACGCCCGCCACGCTGGTGGCGCAGCCGTTCACGCGATTTCTGCGGTTGCCCACGCCAAGCTCCGAGCCAGCGCCGCCCGACCTGACGCTGCACTTCGATCCGCAGCCGATTCCGCAGGTCAGCGCGGCCAAAGCCGGCTGGATCAGGCCGATTTTTTTGAGCGATCAAGGGCCTGCGACGCTGGCCTGGGCGGACGGCAATACGCTGCAGCTTGCGAGCGGAGCGAGGCTGCCGCTGCCGGGAGCGCGGCCGGCTCCACTTACAAACCATTCGGTTGCAGTGGCAGATCTGAATTACGATTTTAAGGCGGATCTCTCGATTGCGACCGAGTCAGGCCTCAGGATTTATCAGCAACAAGATCCTCTGCATTTTCGGGATGTTACTCAAGAGAGCCGAATTCCGGCGGCGATTGCGAACGGGACCTACACCGGGGTGTGGGCGTTTGACATCGACTTAGATGGCGATCTGGATCTGATACTGGGAGTGCCGCATGGCGAGCCGGTCGTCTTACGCAATAACGGCGACGGAACGTTTAGCCAAATTCACACGCTGAAGGGCATGGATGGACTTACTGCATTCGCGGCGGCCGATATCGATGGCGATGGCGACCCGGATATGGCGCTGGTGGATGGCGGCGGTAACTTGCGCGTGCTATTGAACGAGCGTTTGGGCGTTTATAAGCGGCGAGACATTCCTTCGAACGTAGCGGCTGGAATACGCGCCGTGGCGGCGGCAGATATCAATGGCGACGGCGCGTTGGACTTCGTCCTGCTGAAGAGCGATTCTTCCGTCGCGCGCCTTTCGGAAAAGCAAGAGAGTAGCGAGTGGGATTCCGCCGAGGTGGTGCACGCGACAGGAGGACCCGCGAGGAATTTGCTGGTTGGCGATTTGGACAACAACGGCGCGATGGACATTATCGTCGACGATCAGGTCTTCTTAAGCGACGGGCAAGTGTTTACGGCTGCGCCGGGCAGGTTAGTCGCGGCGGCTCAGGCGCTTTCGGATATAAAATCCGATGGCAGGCTGGATATTCTCGGCGTGAATGCGAGCGGCGCGCCTGTTGCGCTAATGAATCGAGGCAGCAAGAATTATCACTGGCAGGTGATTCGAACCAGGGCGGCGCAGGCGACGGGCGATCAACGCATCAATTCCTACGGCATAGGCGGAGAGATTGAGGTCCGTTCCGAACTGCTGGCGCAGAAGCAAGTCATCGACTCTCCGGTGCTGCATTTCGGGCTGGGCGAACATACTTCCGTTCAGTTTGCGCGCATCGTATGGCCGAATGGCTTTGTGCAAGCGGAGTTCGACTTGAAAACGGACCAGACTGTGCTTGCCGAACAGCGCATCAAGGGATCGTGTCCGATGTTATTTGGCTGGAATGGGCACGGGATGCAGTTTTTGAAAGACGTCGGGCCGTGGGGTTCTGCGCTTGGCTTGAACGTCAACGCGCAGGGGACAGGCATCTACGGGACTCGTGAATGGTTCCATATTCGCGGCGACCAGCTCGTGCCGCACGATGGTTTTTACGATCTCCGCATTACGGCCGAGTATTGGGAGACGTATTACATGGACCATTATTCGCTGTTGGCGATCGATCATCCGAGCGGATCTGAGGTGTATACGGATGAGCGCTTCGCTTTGCCGTCTCCCGCGCCGAATCTTGTCGCGACGACACAGACAAAGCCGTTTGCGCGCGCGACGGATGACAATGGGACGGATGTGACGGAGATTGTCAGGGACCTGGACGACCGTTTTCTGGATACGTTTGGGCGAGGCCAATATCAGGGCCTCACGCGAGATCATTGGATCGAACTGACATTGCCGGCGGATGCCCCGGCAGGAGGTCCGTTGTATCTGGTGGGGCAGGGATGGATTCATGACACCGACGCCACAATTGTGAAGGCGCAGGCGCAAAACAGCAAAGCGCATCCACAAGGATTGAGCATCGAAGTGCCGGATGCAGCGGGCCGTTGGACAAAAGTTCGCGATGGCTTGGGCTTTCCGAAGGGGCGCGTGAAAACGATTGTTCTGGATATCGGCGGAATTTTTCGCCCCGGCGCGCCGCGAAGGCTACGCTTACGCACTAATCTGGAAATTTATTGGGACAAGCTTGCCTGGGGCGCAGGGATGCCGCAGAGCGAGCGCATGGAAATCAGGCACCTGGGACTTGCCGCTGCCGATCTCCGGTTCCGCGGCTTTTCGCTTATCACCAAGGCGAATGCGTCGTCTCCGGAGCTACCGCATTACGATGTGGTTGCGGAATCGAACTTACGATGGCACGACCAGGAAGGCTATGCGACTCGCTACGGCGACGTTCGGGAGCTGTTGGAGAGTATCGACGACCGATATGTCATTACTAGTCCGGGCGATGAGTTACGAATGAAGTTTGCGGCTTTACCAACGCCCGCGCAGGGCTGGAGGCGAGACTTCATTTTGATTTGCGACGGCTGGGTGAAGGACGGCGATTACAATTCGACCTTTGCCGGGACGATTTTGCCGTTGCCTTATCATGCGATGAATGACTATGTTCTTCCGCCCACTAGTCTCGAAGCCGATCATGCTTACCAGCTTCACCCCAACGACTGGCGTAGTTACCAGACGCGCTATGTAACACCGCACTATTTCGTGTCTGCACTGTGGGACAAGTAATGAGCAAGGCGCGATTGTTTGCCGGGGTCCTCTTTGTCGGTTTATTGGCTGCTCCCGTTGTGTATAAGCGCATGCTAGCGCATCGACAAAGCCAAGAGCGAGCGAACGAGAGTGCCACGGCTCTGACGAACTATGGGTTTCGATTCACCGAATGCGCGAAGGCTTCCGGCATTCGGTTTCGGCATACGGCGCCGAAGCTGGATCCAAAGCTCAACCACATTATGGAGCAGATTGCGTCGATGGGCGCGGCAGTTTCGGTTGTCGACTTCGATCGGGACGGGTGGGCCGATTTTTATGTTACGAACAGCGGCGAACATGCACGCAACGCGCTATACCGCAACATGCACGATGGAACCTTTCGCGACGTTGCCGAAGAGGTGGGCCTTGCCGATGTGAATTCTCCGGAAACGGGAGTTTCCATGGGGGCGGTCTGGGGAGATTACGACAACGATGGTTACGAAGACGTTCTAATTTATAAGTGGGGTAAGCCGGAGCTCTATCATAATGACGGCGGCAAGCACTTCACGCGCGTAACCGACACGGCGGGGCTGCCGCCTTGGGTGAACGCGAACACGGCCATTTGGTTCGATTACGACAATGACGGAAAACTCGATTTGTTCCTGGGCGGCTATTACCCCGAAGATGTGAACTTATGGCATCTCAAAACAACGAAGATGATGCCGGAGAGCTTCGAGTATGCGCAGAACGGCGGCCGGAAGTATCTGTTTCACAACCTGGGAAACGGCCGCTTTGAAGAAGTTTCCAAAAAGCTGGGCATTCAGTCGCGGCGTTGGGCGCTGGCGGCCGTAGCAGCGGATTTCCGCGATACCGGCTATCCGGACTTATTTATTGCTAACGATTACGGTGTTTCGGAACTGTATCTCAACCATGAAGGAAAGTATTTTCTAGAGGCGGGCAAGGCGACGGGTGTAGGTTACGCGCCGAAGAGCGGAATGACGGCGTCCGTAGGCGACATTCTCAATCAAGGCCGCTATGGAATTTTCGTCACGAACATTTCGGAGGAAGGGGTCCTGGTGCAGGGCAACAATCTATGGATGCCGCAGCAGGGCACGTCCGGCGATGGAATCAAGTTTGAGAACGTGGCGAATGCCATGGGAGTTGAGTTAGGCGGCTGGAGTTTCGGCGCACAGTTCGGAGATTTGAACAATGACGGTTTTCTCGACTTATACCAGGTGAACGGCAATGTTTCGCTCGATCCGGACCGGAGTTACTGGTACGACTATTCAAAAGTGGCGGGTGGGAATCGCGCGATCATTTCCGATGCCGCGAACTGGCCGCCGCTCAAAGGCCGCAGCTTGTCCGGGTATCAGCAGAAGCGCGTATGGATCAACGATGGCGCGGGTCAATTCAAAGAAGTGGCGCAACTGGTAGGCGTAACGGACCGCTTCGACGGGCGGTCTGTAGCGCTTGCGGACTTCAGCAATACGGGCGCGCTGGACGCGGTGGTGGCCAACCAGAAGGGACCGCTGCTGCTGTATAAGAATCGCGTAGACCCGCGAAATAAGTGGATCGAATTGAATCTGATTGGACGCAGCAGTAACCGCAGCGCGATCGGGGCGGAGGTACGAGTATTCTGGAATGGCCAGCAACAAAGGCAGGAGGTTTCCGGCGGAAGCGGATTTTGTGCGCAGAACCAACGGCGGTTGCATTTTGGCCTGGGAAGAGCGGCGGCTGTGGATCGGGTGGAGATTCGCTGGCCTTCGGGACGCATGCAGACGATTAGCTCGCCCGGGTTGGACCAAATTCATCAGATCGAGGAGCCGCAATGAGCGCGCGCGCCGATGCGGTAGCAGCGCTGCCCAGAACTATGTGGATGCGCTCGGTGGCGCGCTTTTTTAGCGGCGAGAACCGCTATCTTCCGCCCATTCTCATCAGTCTCATTCTGCTGGCGGGCAATCTCTCGTTCGGGTTGCTCGAAAGCTTTTCGAGAACGGCGCTGGCGATCGCAACCAGCATGGCGTTCGAGATAGCGCTGACGCTGCTGATCTATCGAAAATTTCCTCACCTGGCGAGCGCCTATATCACCGGTATCAGCGTCGGCATCCTGATCCGCTCGCCGGCATTTTGGCCGTATGCTCTTTGCAGCGCGATCGCGATCACTTCGAAGTATGTACTTCGTTGGCGCGGCAGACATTTGTGGAACCCTTCGAACTTTGCTATTAGTGCGATGCTGCTGTTGGCGCCCGAATACGTTGCCGCGTTGAGCATTCAATGGGGCAATTCGTTCTGGCCCATGCTGATCGTCTGGGTCGTTGGCGCGGCGGTCGTTTACCGGGTCAAGCGATTTCACATTGCAGCAACGTATATCGCATGTTTCGCGATGCTATCTTTCGCACGTACATTTTTAACCGGTCACTCTTTTCTGGCCGAAGTAGCGCCGATTACGGGGCCCATGTATCAGCTCTTTATCTTTTTCATGATTACTGATCCGAAGACCACGGTGAAACCGCGTTGGGCTCAGTGCGTAGTAGTGGCGCTGGTCGCGGTGGTCGAAATGATTCTGCGGCTTGCCGAAAACGTGCACGCGCCGTTCTATGCGCTGGCCATCGTCGGGCCCATCGCGCTGGTGATTGAGAGTGCTGTCTCGAAAAAGCAAATGCGAGGAACACGGCCTTGAACGTTATTGTTCGACTTCGGCCGGTTGCGTTCATCGCCGTCCTGCTGGTTGCCTGGCAAGTCGCCATCACGCGCGAAGCGGCTCCCCTTTTGCCGGGACCGTGGGGCGTGGTGGGCGGCATGGCCGATCTGGTGCGGCACGGATTGCTATTGAAGTATGTGGTCGCGTCGCTGTTTCGCGTGACGTGGGGCTTTCTGTTGGCAGCGGCGACCGCGATTCCGCTGGGGCTGACGGTCGGCTGGTACCGGCGCGCCGAGATGGCCGTTAATCCGATCATTGAGATCCTTCGCCCCATTTCGCCATTGGCATGGATTCCGATTGCGATTTTGTGGTTTGGAGTGGGCGATATGGCTGCAATCTTCCTGATTTTTGCGGGCTGCTTCCTGCCGCTTATGCTCACGGCGATCAATGCGGTGCGAGGTATTCCGGCTGTGTACCTGAATGCCGGCCGTAATTTCGGGCTCAGCCCCGCTCACCTGGTGTTCCGCGTCTTGTATCCGGCTGTCATGCCGGAGATCATCATCGGCTTGCGCATCACACTGGGCATCGCGTGGCTAGTTGTAGTTGCCGCCGAGATGATTGCGGTGAGCTCCGGCCTCGGCTTCCTGATCATCGATGCGCGGAACGCGGGGAATCGCTACGACCTGGTGGTCGCAGGGATGGTAATGATTGGCGTGATCGGCTTCCTGCTGGATATGGGAATGAAATCGCTCGAAGGAATAAAGTCTCTCCAGTGGGGTTACTCGGAGGATTAGTAATGTCACTTACCGCATCCGCCCTTAAGACACCCGCAATAGTTACTACGAAGTTATCAGCTTCGCATATTAACATGGTCTTCGAACGAGACGGAAAGAGTGTCTCTGTGCTGGAAGATATAAACCTGGAAGTCGGCAATGGGGAGTTCGTCTGCCTGCTCGGGCCGTCCGGTTGCGGGAAGTCGACGTTGTTGAGCACGATGGCCGGCTTTCTTTCGCCGACGCATGGAGAGATAAGGATCGACGGGGAAGCAGTGCTCGGCCCAGACCCGCGCCGCATTTTCGTCTTCCAGGAGCGCGGCGTGTTTCCATGGCTTACGGTGGAAGGAAATATCGAGTTCGGGTTGTTCAACCTGCCGCGCGGGGAGCGCGAGCGGCGCATCCGGCATTACGTCAAGATGGTGGGCCTGGAAGGGTTTGAAAGGGCTTATCCGCCGGAGCTCTCGGGCGGAATGAAACAGCGGCTCGAAGTTGCGCGCGCACTGGCGGTGAACCCGGACATGCTGTTCCTCGATGAGCCATTCGGAGCGCTGGATTCGATTACGCGACTTATTATGCGCGGCGAACTGCTCCGGATCTGGGAGGCAGAACGGAAAACGATCATCTTTGTGACGCACGACATCGACGAAGCGGTCCAGCTTGCGGATCGCGTTATTGTCTTGAGCGCGCGCCCGGCCAAAGTCCAGCAGATTGTCAACATCGATATTTCACATCCGCGGGATATCAGCTCGCCGCGTTATCTCGAGCTTCGCGACGGCATTTTTAAGCAGATCGGGCTGGCTCATAAGGTATGAACTCACTCGCTCAACCACGAAGCTGGGAAAAGTTTTTTTGGCCAGTGCTTGCAACAGCACTGCTGCTTGCGCTATGGCATTACTCGGTCGTCTGGACCGCCACCAAAGTGTTTCCTTCACCGCTCGATGTGGAAAAAGGCCTGGCTGAATTACTTCGCAAGCACCTTCTCTGGAGTTACATCGGCGATTCAATACGGCGCGTAGTAATTGGTTTTGGAGCGGCGTGCATCATTGGAATTCCCCTCGGGCTCACGCTCGGTTGGTATCCGGCGGCAAACCGGGTGGTCAATCCGGTATTGCAGTTACTGCGCCCGATCAGCCCGATCGCCTGGATCCCGGTGGCGATCATTTTCTTCGGGGTGGGCGATGGCGCCGCCACTTTCCTGATTTTTCTTGGAGCTTTCTTTCCGATTGTGGTTACGTGCGTCAGCGGTGTGTCGAACGTACCTTCGATGTTCAGACGCGCGGGCAGGAACTTCGGGCTTACTCCTGCGGAGCTGCTTGCCAAGGTGGTCTTCCCCGCCGCGCTGCCGCGGATCATCGTCGGTTTGCGGATTGCGTTCGGTATCGCTTGGCTGGTGGTGGTGGCGGCGGAGATGATTGCTGTGAATTCCGGGCTTGGGTACCTGGTCATCGACTCGCGAAATGCAGGAAAACGCTACGACCTGGTGGTGGCAGCTATATTACTGATCGGGGTGATCGGTTTGGTGCTGGATTTCTGCTTCCGGCGGCTGGAAAATATTAAATCGGTTCGATGGGGGTTTCGTCATTCAACTTAAGAACAAGATCCTGCTGATAGTGCTTGGGTGGGTTGCGCTCATCTCGATTCTGCACGCGTACATGAACGTGAATTGGGCGGCCGTTCTAAATGACTATCGCCCGCCGGCAAAGCGGAAGATCACGGTCGCCTACATCCCGGTTACTTGCCAGCTTACGTGCCCGGTAACTGACTACATTTCCAAATTTTCCGAAAGCGGCGAAATGTTTCTGCCGCGTATGTTTCAAGGTTTTCCGGAGATGAAAGAAGCGCTTATCTCCAATAAAGTCCAAGCCGCTTTCATCGTCGCGCCCATGGCGATTGCACTTAGGGCGCAAGGCGTTCCTATCAAGGTTGTGTATCTGGGCCATCGGTACGGAAGCGCGGTGGTGGTGAAGAAGAATGGGCCGATCAAGACGTTTGCCGATATGCGCGGCCGTACGGTGGCCATTCCCACGCGTTTCTCCGATGAGCGCCTGATGCTGTTTCGAGCGATGAAGATATGGGGCATCCGGCCGAAGGAGATCAAGATGGTGGAAATGGCGCCTCCCGATGTCTCGGGCGCGCTCGCGGCAGGGGCCATTGACGCGTTTTCGATGGGTGAGCCATTTCCTTCCCAGGCGGAATTGGCAGGTTACGGGCGAGTCCTGTTTCAGGCGCGAGAATACTGGCCGGATTACATGTCCTGCATTCTGATTGTGCGCCAGGACCTGATCGACAGCCGCCCGGATGTGGTGCAGGTGCTGGTGGATGGGATTGCTCGCTCGGGACTTTGGCTGGATAAAAGCAAACCTCATCGTGAAGATGCAGCGGATTTCGTGGGCCGTTTCTATTACCACCAAAGACCGGCGCTGCTTCGCTGGGCGCTCACGCATCCGATGGACCGGGTAATGTACAGTCCGCTGGCGCCGCGCAAGAAGGACTTTGACCTGGTGCGCGACATGATGATTGAGACCGGTGTACTGAACAAGAAGATCGCATTCGAGGAATATACCGATACCCGCTTTTCTGATAACGCGAGTATTCAGACTGCGTGGAGATACGAGGCGGGCATGGGAACCGCCAAATGATCGTCCGCTTCCGAAAAGATCTTCGACCAACCGCTACGACGGTCGAGCGCAGGGAGTTTGACGCTGCCCGGCGGACGCCCGTTCCGCATCGCTTCGAGCAAATAGATTTTCGCGCCATTTCGAACGCGAAGCGCGCGCAGGCACGAAAGTTGACCTAGCTCGCGGGCGTAATTGTAATGGAAGTTTTCGCGGAGACGTGCGTCGATCCGTTTCGCCGCGCGGTGGATCAGCTCGTCACCGTGATGCGTATCGATATAGAGTACGTAGCCGGGCGGGGAATCGGTATCGCAGGCGAGCATGGCGAAGGAAGGAGCCATGTGGAGCGTCTTAAACGTCTCCGAAAGAACGTGGGACACGTGCGCATCGCGCAGTTTCTCTCCAAACCAATCGGAAACCGATGCTTGGCGTCCAATGAAGCGAATCAACGGGCAGCCCCGAACGTGTCCGGTGACCTCGACGAGATCTCCCAATTGATAACGGTAAAGGCCGCCGCCGGTGGTCACCACGACCTGGTAGTGTGCGCCGCGCTCTAGCTGATGCGCCAATTGGGGGCGGTCGGAGCCGACGGGAAGAAACTCCAAGAAGTGTGAGCGTACCGCGAGGGCCGCATGCTCATGGCCGGCCAACGGAAAAGATATAAACGCTTCGGTCGCAATCAAGCCCTTGCCCTGAATCCGGCTGTGCGGAAGTAACGTCATAAGCTTCGCTGCCGGACTTGCTGCGTTGGCGTCTCTCCAGCAACTGATCAACGCGAGCTTCGGCCAGAGCTGCGCGTGTTTCTCCTGAGGTGTATTGGCGCGGAGAGCTATGCGCACTTCCTGAGATCTCTTGACGTTGGCGGGACAGAAGGTCCCGTGCGCAAGGTCGTAACAGATTCGATCGCCCCATTCGGGCAGCCGATCGAGGAGCAGCGAAAGGTAAGACGGATGCCAGACGGAGATGAGCCGCAAATTTTTGGCGCGCACCAGGAAGAGCAGCGTCTCGTACCAAAATGCGTCGATATGGGACGCGAGCCGCACACCAGAGGGCACGGCCATCACCCTGGTCACCAGACGCTTCTGCCAACCGCCGACATAGGAAGCGTCATCATCGAATCCGACGGGAATTCCCGCAGAGGTAGCTTTCAGACCGCCACTTACTGGGCTTACAGACCAATATGCCTGACCTGCAAGGAGTGCCGGACAATGTAAGAAAAGATCGGCGATCCACGCGCGAATGCCTCTTTGGAACTCGCGCTGGAGTGAAGGCGTGTAAGGAATCAACTTGGCGGCGCCAGAAGATCCGCTGGTCGGTTCAAAAAGCCGCACAGCGTCGCGAGTTAGTAAGTTGGGAACGCCTGCCGCGGTACGGCCGATCCATTTTTCATGTTGGTCGTAGTCGCGAAGCGGCACTCTTTTCTGGTATTCAGCGGGATTACGAATGGACGAGAAGCGGTGAAGCGCGCCGAAGCCGGTGGCGGCGTTTTCGTTTAGAATGCGGCGCAGGATTGTTTGCTGCTCCTCGGCGACGCGACGCGCGGCCCTGCGAAAGCGGGCGAGCTCGGAGACACACCCGGAGAGCCAGAGCGAGTTTGCGAACGTACAGATCATGCGAAAGATCTCTTGAGGCCGACCATGCGTTCGCCGGCGCGGGTCAAATTGGATCGCGAGATCGCGGTAAGACACGCGAGCTCGTCACCGCGCGCGTGACCCGGGTTCTTGGCGGCGAAAAAAGCCACCAGCGGATCGCGGAGCCGCTGTTCACTGATGTCTGCGACGCCTTGCCGCAGGGGCGTTGCCTTCTCGAATCGAACGATGCCCGAGGCTGGATCGTATCGATGGCCGAATTTCGCCGTGCCAAGCGCGTCAACAATCCGCTGTACCTCGTCAGGCGTAGGCGAGTTCGGATTCGGGTAGAAGTTGCGAAAGAAAACCGGAAGAAAGCGAAAGGTTTTGTATCCGGAACAAATCAAGAACCAAAAGACCTGGGTAGCCGGCCGGTCCGCCACAATGCGGTCTGCTTCGGCGAAAACGGTTTGACTCCACAACGGGGACAGAATCGATTCGCCCCAGTGTTGCGCCGCAACAATCGTATCGCCGGAAAAAAACGCGACGATTTGGCGCTCATTGACCGGGATCTCGATGCGCATGAATGTGGAAAAACCTTGAACCTCGCCGGTGTCACGCTCTCTTAGAAGGACGACGGACTCTTTTTCGTCAAGGTCCGCGTCGAACCGGTTGCGATCCGTTCCGGCGAAGTAGGCGGCGAGCAACGCGTACATGCGATCCCGGTCGGCAGAGGTGAGGCTCGCGCGAGGCAAAACGGAACCGGTGAGATTCCGCCCGGCAACACGATTACAGAGTGGCGATGTCGACGTAGGCGGGGCGTCCATCAAGTTGTTCATAGACCCGTTCTCCATCGGGCCATTCCGCAAGATACAGCCGGGTTGGATAAGTTACGTGGGCATACTGGCGCGCCGCGGGCAGAAATGGATCTCGCGAATCGAGACCAACTAAGAGATAACTAAACCGGCGGCTGCGCGCGAGATTGTAGAGTTCCCGCAGCAGAGCTCGGAAGATGGCGACCTCGTCGCCGGCGATGCAGATGAGCGAGGCATATGCGCTGCGAAGCTTTTCGCCCGGGTGTGGCAGAGCCGCGCGCCCAAGGCAGGCTGCTCCCAGGTTGTAAAGAGGCGCCGCGGCTTTCAGCCATCCGGAATAACCGCGCACGATGGTCTGCTTGTAGCCGGATTGGTCCCAGAAGCCAATGACGCCGGCAATCTCGCCACCGCGCCTTGCGATTCTCAGATCCGCCACGCTCAAGCCGAATGAAGATAAACGGGCGAGCCTCTCTTTGTTCCAGATTGGGAAGAACTGACGCCGGGAACCATTCACTTGCAGAAACGACGCGATTTCGGCGAGCTCGTCCGCGCGCGGCACAGAGATCTCGAGGCCGGCATTGAACGCCGGCTTTACTCGATTTATCGCGATGGCGAGCGTGCGATAGTCGGCCGCGGCGTGGAACGCGGGAAACGTACGGCGCCGATTCCGGACCAGCACGCCCTCGGCCTCGCGGTTGTCGGCGACAAGCGAAACCAGGTAGCCGGGAAGCGGATCACGATCATGCAGTTCCTTCAGTTGCGAAAATCCTCGCGACACAAGCCATCGGCCCCGGAAACGGGCATCGACACGGAGCTGCCCAAGATATCCAAAGCGCTGCGCGCGTCCGTTAATAAACACGTGCCGGACGGAACGGCACGCCAGCCCGATGATCTCGCCGCTATCCTGCTGGCGCGCGACAAGCACGCGGCAATCCTCGCCCGTCACTTCGCAACCGGTCCAAAATTCGGGCTCGCGCTCATAGGCGAGACGAATACGTCCCGGCAGCGGTTCACGGCGCAACAGCGCGCGAATAGCGGCGTCATCGGCCGGAGTTGCTAGATTGACGGCGAGTTGCATCAGAAGACGGTCAGTGCGGCGGCCGGCTGCGGCGCCATCGTTTTGTTGTGTTGGGCTTTGAGCAAGGGAGCGGTGTACGATTCGTCGCCGAGCGGAAAATCTTTCCGCTTCAGAACCTCGGAACGGAACAACAAGTTGATGGAAAAGAAATGCGTCCACATGAAGAAGTTTCGTCCGTTGACCTGAAAATCCAATCCTCGGCGGAAGATGGATGAGTAGCCATAGAAGGCTTGCCGGGCTTCGATGCAGCGCTGCTTCACTTGCTCGGCGGTCATGCCGCGCGGCGCGAAGGGCACCATGCCGTAGCGGTACTCCGGGTGAAGCCACCAACGGTCATAGAGCAGGCGGCCTTCCTGTTCCAAGCGCTGGTACAGCGGCGTGCCGGGAAACGGTGTCAGATGATTGAACGCGACAATATAGAAGCGATGACGTTCGGCGAAGGCGAGTGTCTCGCGCAGGGTGTCACCGCGGTCCTCGTCGTATCCAAGAATGAAGGTGACATAGAGTCGAATACTATGCCGCCGCAGATTCTCAAGCGCTTTTTCGTAACCTCCCTTCATCGTGTTGAATGATTTCCGCATGCGGCGCAAGTTTTCCGGATTCAGCGACTCGAAGCCGATCAGCAGGCCCTGACAGCCGCTGGCTTTTATGAGCTGGAGAAATTCTTCGTCATGCGCCGCGTTGATGCTGGCCTGGCTTACCCATCGAATCTTCAAAGGAATCAGCGCGCGAAAGAATTCTTTCGCCTGCTCCATGTTGGAGGTAATGTTGTCGTCGACGAAAAAGATCAGGGGTTGCTTGATGCGGCGGATCTCATCGACGATCTCGTCCGCTGGACGGCGCGTCTGGGTGTTGCCGAAGTAAGACTGGATGGCGCAGAACTCGCATCGAAAGTGGCAGCCGCGTCCGGCTTCTACGAGGCCGACGGGCAAGTAGCGTTTGCCGGCAAAAATGGACCGATCGGGACGGAGGCCGGTGAGCGGCGGCCGTGTGGGTTGGCGATAGACACGGCGCAAGCGCCCGTTGCGGAAATCGTCTACGACCGATGGCCAGAGTCCTTCGGCTTCGCCGATTACGATCGATTCCGCGTAGTCGCTTGCTTCCTGCGGGACGAGGGTGGGATGAAAGCCTCCCAGAATGACTGGGACGCCGCGCCGCCGGAACTCGGAAGCGATCTGATAAGCGCGCTTCGCGGTATACGTCTCGACGCTCATGGCGACCAGGTCGGTGGGCTCGTCGAAGGGAATGGATTCCGTGCGGTCGTCGTAGAAGCGAATCTGGGTGTCGCGATCCCGAGGGGTCAGGCCCGCGAGCGTCGCGGGGGCAAGCGGTTCCATCTGCCAGGTCCGAATATAAGGCTGGCCGCGGCGCCGGCCAATGCAAGGGTGTACCAAAGTCAGCCGCATAGAATCAGGCGCGGGGCGCGAGCTGCCAATCGCACGTGTAAAACGTATCGAGGTGATTGGCATAGAAACGGTAGCCGAGGTTGGCGGGAAAGGCGACTGGCAGTTGTGTCCTGGATCCGGCAAGGCGCTTCCATATGGACGCATAACTATAGGTGTTCTTCCAAGCGCTGCGGGTGTTTTGCAGCAGCTCCTCCGCGGTCATATTCTTCGGCTGAAAGACGACGTGCTGGCCGTCATAAAGACTCCAGTTCTCCGTGGTGATGCGATTTTCCGACCGAAGCCTTTTGAAGAGTCCGGTGGCAGGAAACGGAACAGCGATGGCGTAGCGCGGCAGATCCATGCGCGATGCCATCACGAACTCCACGGTTTCTCCGAAGGAATCCAGGGTGTCATGATCGAAGCCGAACACGAAGCACCCCATAATGGCGATTCGGCGTTCGTGAATCCGGCGCACTACCTCGTAATAGCTGCGCCGCATGTTGAATGCCTTTCTGACTTCCTTCAACGAGTCCTGATTGAGCGACTCGAAACCGATCAGCAGGCCGCGGCAGCCGCTGCGCGCGGCCAGATCCAGCAACTCGTCGTCCCAGGCAATGGTGGTGGTGACCAGGGCGGCCCAGCGTATACGCAAAGGAATCAAGGCAGCGAACAGTTCCTTGGCGTAAGGCACATCCGCGATCAGATTCAGGTCGAGAAAAATGACGCGCTTCGCTGCCATTTGCCGGATGTCGGCAATCACGTCGGCGACGGGCTTCTGTAATGGTTTACCCCATGCCGCCGGGACCACGCAGAAATCACATTGGTAGATGCATCCGCGCGTGGCTTCGATAGTGTCTCCGACATTGACTAACCGCGAATCGAATAGCTGCCGCTGCGGGAAGGGAAGATTCGCCAGGCTGAGGTTGGAGCTTTGGTCATAGCGCCTGCGCATGCGGCCGGCGACGAAGTCACGCAGGAGCTGAGGCCAGGATTGCTCGGCATAACCAACCACGACGGCATCGGCGTGGCGCATCGCCTCTTCGGGCATTAACGTAGGATGTACGCCGCCCAGCACGATGGGAATGCCTCTGCGCTGAAGAAGAGCACTGATTTCATAGGCGCGCGGAGCTGTTCCAGTGATAGCGCTGATGCCGACCAGATCCGCTTCGATTCGATCCGGATCGATCTCATCCACGCCTTCGTCAATGATGCGAAGGCCGGTTGGGATCTCGGGGGGAATCAGCGAGGCAAGGGTGGTGAGCGTCAGCGGCGCATACCGCATGGTCTTCTTCCAGATGCCGCCGCGATGGCGGTACAGCGGCCCGCGCGGGGAAAGGAGCGTGATCTGGAGCTTCCGGCCTGGCGGAACGGAAGGTTTGGGAGTAGCCTCTGCCAACGAAACCAGAGTGGATTCTTGCGACCTTTGCCTCTCCATGTTTCGACTTAGCCCGATGCTAACACGATTTACGGCGGATGGATCAAAGCTGTTTCGAAATGACGTAGAGACGCGACCCGGCGGCGCACAGCGACCGATACGGCTGCGCTATGCGACGATAGGCGTCAGTAGCTTCAGAGCGGCCATGGAAGAAGCGTTAGTAACTTGGTATCTTCCCGAGCACATCACCCATCTGTACTATTCGCCCGTTTATGCGACGTTGTCGCACGGCGCGAAGCTCGCCTACAATAAGCTGCACGCGTGTTACCACTGCGAGATGTGCGCGTTCCTCGAAGGAGAACTGCCGAAGCATTACTTGAGGGCCGTGGCCGCGCCGGATACTCCGGAGAAGCTTTGCCGCGCAGCTCAGGCCTTGGCGGAGTCGGAGGAGCGGCATGCTGCTGCATTTCGAGCGCTTGCTCGGCGTATAGCGCCGGGTTTGTATTCTAAGGACGAATATGTTTTCGTTCGGCCGCGTTCCGCGGCGTCATGGATTCTTCGGAAATTATTCGATTGGCCCGGGCTTCGTCCGGCTTTGTTATGGATTGCGCTGATCCAGGAAGAGCGGGGCGCTTTCTTCGGCGAAGAGATTCTTCGGCAACCGGAACAATTGGCGCCGGAAATGGTGAATTGGCAGAGAGAGCATCTTGCGGACGAGCGGGCCCATCTCAGCCTGGGTGAGGAGCTGCTTCCGCTTTGCTGGGATGCAGCCCCGCGCTGGATGCGCCGGTTAAACGGGCGATTGCTGCGCTTTCTGTTACGAGAGTTCCTGAGCGCGCCTAAGCGGTCCGGCATGCGCGTGATTGAATACTTAGTAAGAGAGTGCCCGGAGTTGACGCCTCGGAAGACGGAGCTAATGACTGCGATGCGAGCGCTCGATCGCAATCCCCGATTTCATCAGAGCTTATATTCGCGCAAGATTGTTCCAAAGACCTTTGCGCTGCTGGATGAATATGGAGAGTTCCGCCACTTAGGCAAGAGCGTCTGGGGTTATTCGCGAGAGGCGAATCAGTGAGCGGCGCCGAGTATCCGATTCCGGCGCGGCTCAACCTGGTTTTGACCGCCATTACGTTGGCAGGGCTGGTCACGATTCTCAGCATGGCAGGCACAGTGCACAGTGGCTGGGCGTTATTAGCGTTGGCGGCGTGCTACGGGCTTCTCATGAACACGGGCTACGCTCTCGTGCACGAATCCGAGCACGGCATCCTGCATTCCAACCGACGGATTAACTTATGGTGCGGCGTCATTCTGATGCTCTTTTTTCCCGCGCCCTATCATCTTATACGTCAAGGACACCTGGGGCATCATATGCGGAATCGCTCCGACGACGAAGCCTTCGATTTCTATTTCGAAGGAGAGAGCGCACTGTGGCGCTGGCTGCAGCTTTATGGCATCCTGACCGGGTTCTTCTGGGCGACCATCGCGTTGAGTAACTTTGTTTGCGCCGCGGCGCCCAGGCTGCTGCGGAAAGAGGTAACTCCGTTCGAGCGCACTACCGTCGCGCTGCAGAAGACGCTCAACCCACGCCACGAAGCGTGGATACAGGCTGAGGCTCTCGCGGTGTTCGCGGTCCACGGCGTGCTGATGGTGGTGTTCGCGGTTCCGCTCCTTCGCTATCTGGCCGTTCTCTGCGGGTTCGGCTGTCTCTGGTCAGCGATGCAATACGTCCATCACTTCGGCACTACTAGAGACGTGTTGCGGGGCGCCCGCAATCTCAAGACGCTGGCAGCTATCGACCTGATGTGGCTGAATCACAACTGGCATCTGAACCACCACTTGAATCCCACCGTGCCATGGATTCACCTGCCCCGCCTTGCGGAGCCGCATGACGAGAGACGAAGCAGCCTGATCCGGGCGTATCTGCGCATGTGGCGCGGACCGCGCTTTAGCCCCGAACGAATTGAGAATCGATTCTCCGGGAGAATCATTCAGTGACTGAGGCGCACGGCGCAGAAACGATCGCGATCATTGCCGCGGATTATCCGGCGCGCTTGAGGATTTGGATGCTGTTGCTGAACATGTTTCCGCTAGCGCATGTCTCGGCGTTGGTGGCGATCGCGTTGGTGAACATTCCGGCATGGGCTCGGATCGCGGGGGTGCTGGCGGGACTACTCATCGTGCCGCCCTTGCTGGCGCGATTCGTTCACGCAGCGTGGCCGCTGCCCTCAGCGAAGATCTCGATCGAGAGCCGAGGATTTCTTTGCTGGTGGGCGACGGCTCAATTTCAAATCGTCTTCAACCGGCTGCCGATGATCGAGGAGCTGCTGCGGATGGTTCCCGGCGTGTATTCGAATTGGCTTCGGCTTTGGGGCTCCCGGATTGGCCGCTTAACTTATTGGTCGCCGGGGATGGTGGTGCTAGACCGTGAGTATCTCGCAATCGGCGACGATGTTGTCTTTGGAGCCGGAGTGCGGTTGAATGGGCATGTTATCTGGCGTAACCGGGCAGGGCGGCTGGAGCTTCTGGTGGCGCCCATAAAAATCGGCTCGGGAGCCTCTGTCGGCGGGTACTCGTTGCTAACCGCGGGCACGGAGATTGTGGCCGGCGAAACGACGAAGGCGCACTTGCTCTCGCCTCCGTTTAGTGTTTGGCGCGGGGGCAAGCGGGTCAGAGGAGGTCGCGATGAAACAGAGTAAGTGGATCGTTTTTCTGCTGAGCGCCGTGGTTATGGCGCAGAATGCCGAGACGAGAAGGCCGGCGGACGAGGAGGCCGAGTGGGCCAAGATCCGCGCACTTAAATCGATCTATGAGGACGCGGTCAGCTCAAACCAGATTGAGAAATTGCGGCCCTATATAGCCGACAATTTCCACGGCGTCCTAGTCACCGGCGCCGAAGCGCGCTCTTTCGACGATCTTGTCAAGCGCAATCAAGAGATCCGCGATCTGATCGGTCCCGGAGGGAGTTATCACGTCAAGCTGACCTATGAGCCCGGCACGATGTTCGGGAACCTTGCCGTTGCGAACGGAATGGCCGACGAAACAGTAGTGACGAGCTCCGGGAAACGGTTCGAATATGTCTCGCGATGGCTGGTGAACCTGATCAAAGAGAATGGCACGTGGAAACTGTATCGTTTCCAGTCTACGCTTAATCCGGTAAATAATGTCTTCGTCCAGGACACGGTGAAATATACGCGTTTGTTTTTCGGCGGGGGCGGTTTAGTAATTGGAGTTCTGATTGGGTTCCTACTTCGCGGATTGCGCCGCTGAGCCCTTCACGGCGCGGTTGGCGTTGTATCTGCGCTGGAGCGCCGCTGTCACGTTGTTGTTCCTGGTGACATATGGTTCCACGAACTGGCTCGCGGCGCGGAGCACGATGCATTTGCGGCTGTACTTCGACTGGGAATTGGCGATTCCCTTTGTGCCGTGGATGATCTGGGTGTATCTATCGCTACAAGTATTTCTGGCGCTGCCGCTATTTGTGTTGGACACGGCGGGTATTTCCCGGCTGGGCCGGACATTCGGACTTGCCACGTTGGCTGCCGGAGCGATGCATTTGGCGCTGCCCACGGATCTTGGTTGGCGCCGGCCATTGGGAGTGCCGGGATATCCAATCTTCGATCGGCTCTTTTCGATGGATCGCCCGCACAATCTGGCGCCATCGCTTCACGTTGCGTACAGCACGTTGACATTGCTGGTGATTTGGAGCGCGGCCAGAGGGCGCTGGCTGAAAGCGCTATCGGCGGTATGGGCGGGCTTGCTGGTCTGTTCCGTTTCGTTGATCCACCAACATCACTTAGCGGATATTGCGAGTGGCATCGCCTTGGCGGCTCTGTGTTATCGATGGTTCAGACCGGCGGCAAGCAAGAATTTATCGGCTGCCAAGAAGGATGGTATCTCTACCGCGGCAATAAGTGCTTCTGGATTTTGCCCAGCGCATTACGCGGCAGAGCGGCGACCTTGACGAACTTCCGTGGAACTTTGAAGGAGGCCATGCTCGCCTGGCAACGGCGTTCGATCTCTGCCGGATCAAAGTGCTGCTGGGCGACAACAAATGCGACCGGCACCTCGCCGCGGACGGGATCCTGCGCGCCGATCACTGCGGCTTCCTCAATTTCGGGCTGCTCTTCGAGAAACTCCTCAATCTCGCGCGGATAAATGTTGAAGCCGCCCGAGATGATCAGGTCGCTTTTCCGGCCGCAGAGCGTGTAATATCCGTCCGTGGAACGACGGGCCAAATCGCCGGTGCGGAAAAATCCATCGACGAACACATTGCGGGTCACATCCTCGCGCTGCCAGTAACCTTGAAAGACATTCGGTCCGCGCAAATGGATTTCTCCCGTTTCTCCCTCGGGTACCGGATTCCCGCCGGCATCCAGCAGCCGCACCGAGACACCAGGTAAAGGCATGCCCACGGTGCCGGCGCGCCGCTCGCCGAGGTAGGGATTGCTGAGATTCATGAGCGTTTCGCTCATGCCATAGCGCTCCAGGATTCTGTGATGGAAAAGCGCCTCGAATCGGTCCATCACCATGGGACTTAGCGGTGCTGAACCGGAGACAAAGAGACGCATGCGCGAACCAATTTCTCGCGCAGACTCCGGTTCCCATTCGAGCATGCGTACGTATATCGTCGGAACGCCGAAGAACAGCGTCGGCCGAAATTGCAGGAATGTTTCGCACGCGAATCGGTGCGAGAAACGCTCCAACAGCCTGGTCCGGCACCCGCTCATGAGCCAGCAGTGAAGGCCGTTGCCTAAGCCATGTACGTGAAAGAGCGGCAAGGCCAGCAGAAAACGATCGTTGGCTGCGATCTGCCAACAGGTAAGCAGATTCAGCGCATTGACAGCGAAATTGTTATGACTTAGCACCGCACCTTTCGAGGTTCCGGTTGTGCCGGAGGTGTAGATGATGCCGGCAGGAGAATCGCCGTCAACCTGCGTCGCAGGCCGAACGGCAGGGCTGGTATGCACGGCCGCGCCCAAGACCGCGCGCGTCCACACAGGAACGGAAGCCGAAATGGGTTCATCGGAAATGATGGCTCTCGGCTCGGCATCGCGCAGGATGTGCGAGATCTCGCGCTCGCGGTACAAGATATTTATCGGTACAAAGATTACTCCGGATTTGATGCAAGCAAGATAAACGTCGATCATCTCGACACAATTCGCGAGATACACACACAGCCGGTCGCCAGAGGAGAAACCTTGTGCGATCAGGAACTGCGCCAGGCTGTTGCTGCGGGCATCCAGTTCTCCGAAGGTGTAACTTTCGCCGGCAAACTCGAGCGCGCTGGTATCTGCCCGGCCACGCAATGAAAGGTCAAATAGATCCGCCAGGTTCATTTTTCATTTTGCTTCGGCTGGTATCACGGGCAGTACGATACGCGAAGGATGCCCGGCATCGAGATAGACCGTGTTGTCGGCGATTTGCCAGCGCCGATTGTTGTTCAGCGGCTCGCCGGTATTAGGATTGATATCAAAACGGGGGAAGTTACTGCTTGAAATGTCCAGGCGAATGCGGTGCCCAGGTTGAAAAACTATAGAAGTCGGATACATCTCAATCGTGAATTCGTACGGCTGACCAGGCTTAAGTAACTCTGCTTTACCAGGGCCATTCCGATAGCGTGCGCGGACGATACTATCGGCAATGTTGAGATCTACTCCACCTGGGAAGCCCGCGTTGGGAGGATACACATCGATCAGTTTCGCCGTGAAATCGGTGTCATAGGAGTTTGAGGAAGCCCAGAGCTTTACAATCAGGCGGCCGGTTACTTCCATGCCGGTCTTGAGCGGGGGGGTTTGGAAGACCAGCACATCGTTGCGCGCGGACAGCGGCTTCGAATCGCTGCACAGCCAAAAGTCAGGACGGCAGCGCTGGTCGGCCGCGCCTTGGAACATCAGTGTCCCTTGCGAGGAGACGTTCCCGCCCAAGGTCGGGACGGGATTGCGAGGGTCGAATAAGTAGTGGATCGGCACATCAGCAGAAGGCGCAACGGGAGAAAGGATGCCATGCGCGTGTAAGTAGTAAGAGGCGGGCTGCGCGCGCCGGAGCGGCCATTCCTGTTCATCGCGCCAGTGCCCGCCGACATAGATGCGCCCTTCGGGAGTCTTATGCCCGTCACCGCCGCCCATGACATAGATGCGGACGGGCGGCTCGCGATCGACTCCGTTGTCGATACCTTTCAGCCAGTGGTCAAACCAGCGTAAATGGAAGGCCCAAAGGTCGAGCGCCGCATCCTCGGTAAATTGCGCCTCGCCCGCATAATTTCGATTTTCGGAGCTGTGAATCCAGGGGCCGACGATCAACCGTTGTAAACTCTTTTTCGTTCTTCGCAACTCAACGAAATTGAGATTGGCGACCTGCTCGCCCCATGAGTCATACCAACCGGTGGTGTGGTATTCGGGAATGTCCTTGTATTCGGCCAGGTGATCGACCACGCTCGCGCCGGAATTTTTCCAGAAGCTGTCATAATCGCCGTGGCTCATAGCCTCCAGCAGCCAGGCCTCGTAATCGGGCGCGAATTTGAGCGGCGTTGTGCCGGGGCGCAGCGGCAGACCGCGCACATACTCGCGAACGCGAGTCCCCATCTCGACCAGTGCGGGCGCGGCGGCCGGATCAATGGCGGCGCGTTCGGCAGCCGCGGTTTCGTTCCCGGTCGGCGAGGGATTTCCTAGCGTCAGAACCCAGTTGAAAAAACGAAGCTCAAAAGCCCCGTTATGACGCACGCCGTAGCGGCCGAAGTCCGACATAGCATTGCGCGGAATCATCGCCTTCACATAAGGAGCATTCGCAATTGCGAGGGCATGTTGTGTTGCGCCATCGTAAGAACTCCCCATAGTGCCGATATTTCCATCGCACCATGGTTGAGATCCGATCCATTTCGCGGTATCGAATCCGTCATTGGGGTCGTCTCGAATCGGAAACCAGCGCCCTTCCGATTGATAGCGGCCCCGGACGTCTTGCGCGATGACGATGTAGCCGTGGGGAACGTAATGACCGGCGGCGACGGAGAGGCCGTTCTTGTTGTAGGGAGTGCGTTCCAGGATGACCGGGAACTTGCCAGCCACCGCAGAGCCATTTTGGGCCGGGCGATAGATATCAGTGGCGAGCCTGACGCCGTCGCGCATCGGCAGCATCTCGTTTTTCGCTACCGCGATTTCATAGGGCGAGCCGCTTTGCGCGCGGGCAGACGGGAAGCGCTCCGCTGCCAGCAGCAGCAGGAAGAAGATAGGGATGAAGATGAGCCGAATTCGAGCGCGATCAAAGCGGTGCATAGTCGATTATGAGCCAGTGTGCTTGGCCAAGCGGGCAACAGCGACGCCGATCGCGGAGCTGAATCAACGGCCGCGTTACGTCAATTCCACTTTGGCGAATGCCGCGAGCGTTTCCGTCTCCGATGGCGGCTTCACTATACCGCGCGCGGCGAAATCTTCGGCTTGTGGATACTTCGTGTTGCGAACCCGCTCTGCCGCGCCTGCGAGATCGTACGGCGTATGCCGAAGCTGAATGCCGGGTCCCAGCAAGGCCCAGTAGGCGCCTGGTTTGCCAAACGGCATTCCCACACTCCCGGCATTCACTATGCGAATCCCTCCGGCCACGCGGTCGAACTGCATGTGTGTATGGCCGCAGATGACAGCGGCGGCGTTGACGCCCTCGAAGACTGGCAAGAGGCGTTCTTCCGGCGTGGCGCGGGTGAATATTTCCGTGTCGTTGCGCGGTGTGGCGTGGCAAAACAGCACCTCGCCTAGTTCGTCAATCTGCAGACAAAGGGTCTTCGGCCAACGGGCTAACACCTGTTCGTCCTCCGGATCAAGCTGCTCCGCAACCCAGCGCATCGCGTCCCGAAACTGCTCCGGGACGCCGCTTATTGCGACGCCTTGCAGGCACGCCAGCACCTCACGGTCTCCATTGCCCAGAATAAAATGCACGGGAACATCGAGGTTCTGCAGCCGCTTGAGTGTCTCGCGCGGCATCGGGCCCGGAAACACGTCGCCGCCGACTACGATTTGGTCCACATCCGCTCGACGGACCTCTTCGAGTACAGCGTGAAGGGCGGGAAGATTCGCATGGATATCGTAGATCGCAGCGACGCGCATCATGTACCTCCATTTACCATGGTGAGGGCTTTCGAGTGGCGCAAAGTTCGGAGCTGGTCCGAAACGGGGGCCTGGGATTCTTCACGAGGCGACATTGTCAATCATCGACTTCTTAATTGGACGGCCGCTTGCTTCCTCCGAGGAAGCGTCGGAAAAAATAGGCCCTGCCAAAGGCATACCGGTTTTTGGGCTGGATGCACTCGCTTCCGCCGCCTATGGCCCCGAGGCTGCATTGACCTTGCTCATCCCGTTAGGAGTTGCGGGTCTCGCCTATAGCCTGCCCATCAGCCTCTGCATCATCGTGTTGCTGGGAATCGTGTTCTTCTCTTATCGACAAACCATCGCGGCATACCCGCAAGGGGGCGGTTCCTACACGGTTGCGCATCAAAACCTCGGGATCTTTCCCGGCTTGCTGGCTGCATCGGCGCTGCTGATCGACTACACTCTTGATGCGGCCGTCGGCATCTCGGCCGGCATCGGAGCGCTCACCTCCGCCCTGCCTTCTCTGCATGCGCATACTTTGGCGCTTTGCCTGGGCGCGCTCGTCTTCCTGACGCTGGTGAATCTGCGCGGAATTAGCGAAAACGGCAACGTGTTCCTGGTGCCGACCTATCTATTTCTGGCCAGCATGTCGGTTGCACTCGGCATCGGAATTGCGAAGACACTGATGAGCGGCGGCCATCCCCAGCCGATCGTAGCTCCTCCCGTTTCGCATGCGACGGTAGGGGCTATCAGCCTATGGCTGCTGGTCAAGGCCTTCGCGGGCGGCTGCACGGCGCTAACCGGCGTAGAGGCGGTGAGCAACGGAGTGCAAGCTTTTCGCGACGATCGGGTAAAGAATGCGCGCATCACTCTGGGAGTGATTATCGCGGCACTCATGGTGATGCTGGCTGGAATCGCGTATCTTGTCAAGGCGTACAAAATCGTCGCCACGGATCCGAACAGCAACAATTACCAGAGCATTCTATCGATGCTATTCGCCGCCGAGACCGGCCGGGGCTGGTTCTATTTCGTCGCCATCGGGTCAGCGTTGTTGATCCTCATCTTCTCCGCCAACACTGCCTTCGCGGATTTCCCTCGCGTGTGCAAGTTCATCGCGGAGGATTTTTATCTGCCGGTGTCTTTCGCCAATCGAGGCCGGCGCCTGGTCTATACCGAAGGCATTGTGGTGCTGGCCGTCATCACGGGAGCGCTGCTGATCGGCTTCGGCGGCATCACAGACCGGCTCATTCCTTTGTTCGCCGTGGGCGCCTTTCTGGCTTTCACCATGTCACAGGCGGGAATGGTTGCGCACTGGCGGCGAGAACGCGGCGCTGGCGCAAGGCGAAGCATGATTATCAACGGCATCGGCGCGGTGGCCACCGGACTCACCGTGCTGGTCGTCATCGTCGCCAAGTTCTCCGAAGGCGCATGGATTACGGTCATCGCGATTCCTTTGCTGCTGGCATTGATGTTCGGCGTGAATCGGCACTATCGGAAGCTGTGGCAGGAAATTGCGTCGAATACGCCGCTGAGTATGGCTAAAGAACCGAAACCGTTGCTCGTGGTGGTGATGACCGGTTGGACCAGAATTGGAAAAGAGGCACTGCGGTTCGCCATGACTTTATCGCCGGATATCAAAGTGCTTCACGTCGCCGAAGAAGACAAGCCTGAATTCGCCGACCGATGGCTGGAGTGCGTGGAGGAACCGTTGACGGATGCGGGCTCGCCGGTTCCGGAGCTGGTCATTCTTAGATCGCCTTACCGGTTCGTCGTGACACCCATCGTGGATTATGTATTGAAGTTGGCGAAAGACAACCCCGGCAGACGGGTAGTGACCGTTATTCCCGAACTGATGGAAAAACGCTGGTACTATTATTTCCTCCACACGCAACGCGCAACCTTGCTGAAGACGTCGCTCCTGATGCAGGGCAACGATCACATCTCGGTTCTGAACATACCCTGGTATCTGAAGAGTAAATAGCCCTGGCTTCCTGCGCGCCCCGCGCCGTGTGCGCTAAAGTGAACGCGCACAAGCTTGTGCGGTTGAGCCTGTAAAACTTTCGTAAAAACAGAACTGTTGCCGACAGCGTTCCTCCCGCGCACGCCCTAAATGTGCATAGAATGACGAATACGATGCAGAAAATCCTCGTCATCGACGATGATGAGAACTTACGCGACACGATCGGAGTCATGCTGGAGCGGGAAAGCTTCGTTCCCATCCTGGCGGCGGATGGCAAGAGTGGATTCGAAAAGGCGCTCACCATGGATCCGAATCTGCTGCTGGTGGATTTGCGGCTCCCGGGCATGAGCGGCGTGGAAGTCTGCAAGCAGCTTCGCGCCGACCGGGTTCAAACTCCTATCATCGTGTTGAGCGCCGTGGGCGACGAAGTAGACAAGGTTTTGCTGCTCGAAATTGGCGCTGACGACTATATTGTGAAGCCCTTCGGGACGCGGGAACTGTTGGCCCGTATACGGGCCGTGTTGCGCCGCAGCGGAGATCACGCCGGCCGGGTGGCGCAGTTTGGCGACGTGGACGTGGACATAGAACGCCGCAACGTGACGCGCCGGGGCAAGGAAGTGAAAGTTACTCCGGCCGAGTACAACCTTCTGCTGTTCTTTCTACAGAACCCGGACCGCGTTCTCACACGCGACTTCATTCTCAACTCGGTTTGGGGTTATGAGTACTATCCAAATACCCGAACGGTGGACGCGCACGTCGTCAGACTCCGTCAGAAGTTTGAAGCGGACCCTTCGGCGCCGACGCACTTCCTCACAGTTCATGGGGTTGGTTACCGCTTTCTGCCATAGTGAGCGATTGTGGCGAAAGTTGTAGTGATCGTCGACGATACCGACAGTGTTGCGTCTTCGCTGGCTCTTGCTTTTGAAGGCATCCAGGGCGTGCAGGCTGTCATAGCCCACAGTTCAATCGAAGCGCTGCGGCTGTTTACGGCGCCCGATTCCCGGATCTCCGCTATAGTCACTGACCTTCACCTTCCGTCGCTAAACGGCTTCGAGTTGATTCGTGTCATTCGAAGGCTGCCTTCCTATCGACACCTGCCTGCCATCATGATTACGGCCGATGAAAACGCAACACTTGAACTTGGGCCGGCGCTCGACGGCCCTGACGCTATCTTTCGCAAGCCGTGCTCGTTGAAGGAGGTGAGCCGTGTGCTGGAAGAGTTACTTACATAAAGGTTGGCTGGGTATTGCGCTGCTTATCTTCAGCGCGCATGCGCCCGCGCAGCAGCCTATGTCGCCGGACGCTCTG
Organism: Bryobacteraceae bacterium; assembly: GCA_036269275.1. Lineage (GTDB taxonomy): Bacteria > Acidobacteriota > Terriglobia > Bryobacterales > Bryobacteraceae > Bog-105. The sequence goes on from DATASJ010000132.1 coordinate 121,050, forward strand.
CAGAAGATTCTGGACCGTCTGGACACTCTGGAAAAACAGAACGAAGCCCTGATCGCGGAAGTCCAGGCGTTACGACAGACGGTTAAGAACGCTCAGGCGGCTTCCAATACTCAAACGGAACGCCTACAAGAACAGGCGGACGTGCAAGGACAGCAGATCAAAGACCAGGCGCAGACCAAGGTTGCCTCGTCGCAGCGGTTCTCCCTGTCGCTCACGGGCATGTTTCTCTTCGACAGCTATTTGTTCACTGGGCAAACCGGCCCGGCTTTCGTCGCCGGCTCCGACTTCTATGGGATGGGCGGTTCGAGAGCCGGCGCGACTCTGCGGCAATCCATCATCGGGTTCGATTTCGGCGGCCCCCAACTGCCCGGCGGAGGCCAGATGCACGGCTCGCTGTCCATGGATTTCTATGCCCAGGCGGCGAACACGCAGACTGGTTTCGACGACATCTTTCGCATCAGACGCGGCGTTGTCTCGTTCGATTGGAAGAATCGGAGCGTGATCGTCGGACAGGACAAGAGCTTGATTGCCCCTCTACAGCCGACCTCATTTGCATGGGTGGGCATTCCACCGCTGTCCGGAGCCGGAAACCTATGGCTGTGGCGTCCACAAATCCGGTACGAAGAGCGCATTGCGCTTTCTAGCAGCACGCAAGCTACTCTGCAGGCGGGCGTGCTGGAAACGGACGAATACTACACAGCCCCCTATTTGCCCAGCAGCGCCTATGTGCAGCCGGCTCGTCCCGCGCTACAAGCGCGCTTCCAACTGCAACACAACTGGAGCGACGAAACGCGTATCGTGATCGGTTTGGGAGCGCACGCCAGCGAGACTCATCTGCTGGGGCAGTCAGTCCCGTCGCGGCTTGTCAGCCTGGATGCATTCTACAAGTCCTTACGGAAGCTGGAGATTAGTGGGACATTGTTTTACGGCGAGAATTTTGCGAATCTGGGGGGCGAGCCGCCGGGAGTAACCGTTGAAAATGACCGGACGGTGATTCCGATTCACGGAGCGGGAGGCTGGGTGCAGGTGGCGCTCCCCGTCACAAGCAGGCTAACCTTCGATGTCTACACGGGGCGGCAGGCGAATGACACCAACGATCTGAATCAATATGAAATCTTCCGAACTCTAACTTACGCGGGAAATATATTGTATCGGCTAAGCCCGAATGTGATTATCGGTTTCGAAGGATCGAGAAACCGGCTCGACGACTATGAGGCGCGCGAGTTACTCACAAACCGCTATGACGCGACGGTTGCTTACTTATTCTAGCGTGCTTCTAGCGGCGGTCGTGGCGCTCGCCGGCGGCCGGGCGTCCTCTGCGACCGTTTCCGGTGTCATTGAAATAACCCAGCGCGCCAAGGCGCATGAGAGCCTTTCCGATATTGTCGTGTGGCTGCAACCGGCTGCGGCCGGCATCGGTGATTCCGTTCAGCCTTCCCATGCCCAACTGTTGCAGAAGGACAAAATGTTCCAACCGCATATCACAGTCGTGAGCGTCGGAAGCATTGTAGATTTCCCGAACGCCGATCCTATCTTTCATAACGCATTCTCCAGTTTCGAAGGCCAGATCTTTGACGTTGGCCTTTATCCGCCGGGAACGAGCCGTTCGATACGCTTTCGGCGGCCTGGAATCGTGCGCGTGTTCTGTAATATCCATCCGACCATGTCTGCGGTGATTCTAGTGCTGGATACGCCATTTTTCACCAAAGCCGGTCAGGACGGACGTTACCAGATCGCGAGCGTGCCGGCGGGCAATTACGAACTGCGAGTATTTGATGAGCGTGCGACGGCAGAACCGGATGTAAATATAACGGTTACGGTGGACGCAAGCCAAACTGAAGCGGCCGCGCCGCTCATTCACCTCTCGGAACTGGGATACGTGCGGCCGCCGCATAAAAATAAGTACGGCCTGGATTATCCTTCGGCTGATCCAGACGCATTGACTTACTCAGGCACGCCGCGATGAAAAGATGGTTCGGCAGGATGCCGCTGCAGTGGCGCGTCTTCGTTGCCACATCCATAACGATCACGCTGCTGTTCATGCTGGCCGGCTGGCTTCTGCAAAATTATGCCTTATCGGTCGCAGACCAGAGCGTGCGCGCGGAAATCCGCGCCAGCATTCAAGTCTACGAGGCGCTGTGGAAGGCGCGTACCCAGGTGCTTTCTGCGGCCACGGCGCTGATGGGCGCCATGTCGGATGTGCGGGCAGCCTTCATGACGCGCGATGAGAGGACGATTCGCGATTCAGCCGAGGATTTGTGGGCGCGAATTTCCGACCAATCGGCCGCGTTTGTCGTGCTGGATCCGGAAGGACAGGCGATTACATCTTTGGGGGCAGGGAGTAGCGGCTTCGGGCTCCCGCAAATACCAATGAAGCAGGTTAGGGCGCGCTTCCCCCGCCAGCTTGCTGGTTACCTGCGGCAGAATGATCAGCTTTTCTACATAGTCCTCACGCCTGTGTATGTGCAAACCAGCCGGGAGGCAATGTTACTAAATGTTCTATGTGCCGGTTTCCGTATCGATAACAGCGTGGCCGGCGAATTGAAGCGACTCGCACCTGCAAGCGACGTAGTGTTCCTGGACAGCCGGCGCGTGTTCGCCGCGACGCTGGAGTCCAGATTTGGGCCGCTGTCGCGTGCTGCGTTACTGCGCGATTCCGGCTCGGATCGGGAACGTTTACACGGCGAGGAGTACATCAGCCTGGGTCAACCGCTGATGGACGTGACGGGCACGCCCATCGCGGAGCTGCGTATTTTGCATTCTTACGAACCGGTGCATGCGTCGCTCGGCAACCTGCGGCGGAGTTTGGCATTGGCGTGGCTGGCTACAGTCGTCGTGGCTCTGCTGGTCAGCTTGCTTATCACTCAGCGCCTGCTTGATCCCATACGCGTCCTGGACCGCGCCGCCGCCGAGGTCACTTCTCGTAATTACAGCTATCGGGTGCCGGTGCATGGAAACGACGAGTTCTCCAGGCTGGCGGCCACCTTCAACGAGATGTGCGATTCGATAGAACGCGCCCGCGCCGATCTGATCAGGCAGGAACAGATGGACACCATCGGACGTCTGGGCAGCTCCCTGGTGCACGACTTGCGAAATCCTTTAGCGGCGATTTACGGCGGGGCGGAAATGCTGATGGACGGGCAGTTGCCGGCCGAGCATACCAAGCGAATCGCCTTCAACATCTATCGCGCGTCGCATCGCATGCAGGAGCTATTGCGCGACTTGCTGAATGTATCGCGCGGGGAGACCGGCAATCTGGAATCCTGCCGCCTCCGGGACATCGTCGAGGCGGCTGCAGAATCGGTCGAGCGGGTGAGCATGGGAGTGCGCATGAAAATCTCAATCCCGGAGCTCACGGAAGTGTTAGTGGATCGGACTCGAGCCGAACGGGTATTTGCAAACCTTTTGTCTAATGCCGCCGAAGCTATGCCGGAGGGCGGCGACGTCTTCGTCTATGACAAAGACCAACCCGACGCTCTGATGGTGTACGTGGAGGACACGGGCCCGGGTATTCCGGAGGAAGTGCGCGCGCAACTGTTTCGGCCCTTCGTTACCGCAGGCAAGCGCTCCGGGTTGGGCCTGGGGCTCACTCTTTCGCGGCAGACTATGCTAGAACTCGGCGGAGATTTGCAACTGGTTTCCGATTCCCGGTCGGGCGCCTGTTTTGGTCTGCGCTTTCCAAAAGCTCCCGCAGCACTTTACGCTGCGCCGGCGCACACCGTGGTGTAGGCGCGGCTTATGGAATCTCAGGGAAGGATGGAGAAAATATCGGATACCGCGATGCGCCGCTGGGGAGGCGGAGGTGGCAACGTGATTAGTTCGCCCTCACGAAACTCGCTGCTCGTATCTTCCGATTCCCAAATAACCACTGTGCGCCTCTTGGGATAAACAACCCATACAGCCGAGGAGCCGTGCTGAAGATACAATCTCAACTTCTTCAGCAGCTCCTTTTTTGTATTTCCTGGCGAGACCACTTCCACCGCGAGTTCCGGCGACCCGACCGGAAAAACACGCCGCCGGACCGCATCCATGAAACGCGCCTGGTTCATAACAAACACGTCGGGCCGTGGCATTGACGGGGGATTCATCGGATCGACAATGATGCTGAGGTCGAAGTTGACTTCGAACGGCGAATCAGCAAGCAGATCGTCCAGGAGACGCCCGAGCCGTTTGATGATGAGAGCGTGCGCAGCCGATCCCGATGGCGAAATAACGATCTCTCCTTCAATAAGCTCGTCTTTTGTTCCGTCCGGCGCTTTGAACTTGAGATATTCCTCGAGTGTTACAACGCGCAGTGCCGTGCTCATCTGATTTCATGATACCCCTGCAAGAGACTGAATGCATACAGCGTATCTCCCGCGCCCACGACTAAATATTGCTGTCCATCCAAGTTATAACTCATGGGTCCATTGCTTACCGGCGCCTGTAGACGAAAATGCCACAGGATGCCCCCTGTTAGCGGGTCCGATGCGATTAAATTGCCCGACGGGTCGCCGGTAAACAGCAGCCTGCCTGCCGTTGTCAGGATTCCGGCTCCGGCCAGACCTTTGCCCGGATATTCGTGGCTCCAGCGAATTTTCCCCGATTGGCAATCGATTGCCTCCAACACCGCTTGCGCCCACAGGGAGCGCCCACCACCGCCGTAACCCTCCGGTTTCTCTTCCGTATCCGTCAGATAAGCCAGGCTGTAGCCTCTAGTCGCGTTGACGTAGAAGAGACCGGTATCGGGATCAAAGCTCGGTGGAAACCAGTTCGTGCCGCCCAGAGCGTTGATGTTCAGCAGCGCGCCGTCAGGGTGCGGTTCTTTTTCGGGATTCGGAATCGGCTGCCCTGCCGAATCCGTTCCCCGGGACCAGTTAGTTCCCGTGTAAGGCGCCGAGACCAAGTTCTTTCCGGTCGTCCGGTCGAGCACAAAGAAATACCCGTTGCGCGCGGCCTGTGCGAGCAGCTTACGCCTCTCGCCGTGAAATTCGGCGTCGAGCAAAACCGGCGTCTCCACGTCGTCCCAATCGTGTGTGTCGTGCGGCGAAGCCTGGAAATACCACACCAGCTTTCCCTTGTCGGGATCCAGCGCCACAATCGAGCAGGTCCACAAGTTACTGCCCTTACGTCCTTGACCCGCATACACCGGGTTCGGATTGCCGGTGCCCCAATAGAGCAGATTGAGCTCCGGATCGTAAGTACCGGGCAACCAAGTCATCCCGCCGCCGTGTTCCATCGCCCCGGCGTTCGGCCATGTCTCGGCGCCCGGCTGGCCGGCCCTCGGCTCGCTATTCCAACGCCACTGCAGCGCTCCGGTTTCCGGGTCGCGGGCCTCTAGATATCCGGGTACGTCCATGGCATCTCCGCCCACGCCAATGATCACGTGATTACGTATTACCAGCGGCGCCATGGTGGTGAAATACTGCAGCTTCGTGTCCGCAACCTGTAGCCGCCAGCGCTCCGTGCCGTTGATTGCGTTCAAGGAAATGAACCAGCCGTCAGGCGCCAGAAAGTACAGCCAGCTCCCGTACATGCCCACGCCGCGGTTGCCGACCAGATGGCCGCCATGATCCACCCAGTTGTAATGCCATAGCTCCTCACCGGTGCGCGCGTCCACTGCCCAAACGTTATCCGGCACGGTGAAATACAGAATGCCGTTTACCTCGAGCGGCGTGCTCTTGATTTGGACATTCGCGATGCCGCGCATTGGGCCCGCATTCGCCCGGTATATCCACTTGAGCGCCAGATCGTTCAGGTTGGCGTCATTGATCTGGCGCAGCGGACTAAATCGGCGACCCGAGTAATCGCCGTTGTAAGTTGGCCACGTATCCACCGGCGGACGCAATAACTTCGAGGGGTCAAGCAATTGCGCGCACAGCAAGCCGGGCAGCAATACAGACACTAATAGATTGATTCTCATTTCAGAGTTTCAAGGTACGCGAGAATATTATGCATGTCGGCATCCGTGTACTTACTCAGCAGTTCGCGATGCGCTTGCAGCGGATCCTCGATCTCCACTTTCACGCTCGCGCGCGGCCATGAACGGTATGCCCCCGAGGCGTCCCACACAGAGATGTCGAAATCGTCCATGCGCTTCACCGTGCCTGATACCGTCTCGCCCGTGGCCAGAGTAATCTTGACGCGCAACGCATATGGATTGCTGGCTTTCTCCGCACCGGCCGGTTGCGACGGGTATAGAAACTGCGCCTGCAGGTCGGGCGGCTCGAACTTACTCGCGATGTGCGCTAAATCGCCCGCAGCCGAATGGCACGAGCTGCAATGCCCCTCGCCAATGAAGAACTGCCGGCCCGCTTTGGCGTCGCCGGTCACAATGTTCTGGATCTTATAACCAAAGCGGTTGGCCGCCTGTTCCACGCGCCGATGGAGAAATTCGGCTAGATCGTAGATTTGCGCTGGTGTCAGGCCCGCAAAGCTCGGCATGCCTTTATCGGGCCGGCCTTTCAAGACCAGCGGCCCCAGCGTCTCGCCCTGGTCGTCGTGCAGCACAACGGTCGAGCGCAGCAGGTCCGGGCCCTCGGCTCCCGTTGCCGTCGGGCCATGGCAGAACGCACAGTTTTGTGCGAACAGCGCCTGCCCGCGGGAGGCCGCAGCCGGATCGGCGGGCGGCGCCAGTCCCAGAAACTGCCGTCCGCGGTCCAATCTCGAATCCTGCGCGGCTTGCTGACCATGCGCCGTAGCGACGGCTGCCGCCAGAAGCAGCGCCATGAAACAACGTCGACCCGGGCCGGCCGTGTGTCGCCTTATCTGCACCTGATTTACATGAAATCATAACCGCGGCGCGGCGGCTTTACGGGTTGACATCTAACCCAAACAAGAGCATACTCGGGTCAAATGTCGACCCGAACAGAAAAGGCGCAAATAGCGCTGCTGCAAGGCACCTTAGATCTCTTGATTCTTCGCACTCTGAGGTTCGGCAGGCAACATGGCCAAGGCATCGCGCGGGAAATCCAAGCAAACTCCGAAGATGTGCTGCTAGTTGAACACGGCGCGCTCTATCCGGCGCTGCAGCGGCTCGAAGAGCGCGGTTGGATCACGGCGGAGTGGGGAACATCGTCGAGCAATCGAAGAGCGCGGTTCTACACCCTCACCAAGCAGGGCCGCAAACAGCTTGTGCAGGAAACCACTCGCTGGCGAACTCTGGCGACGGCGATTGCGCGCGTACTTGGGCCCGAAGGCCAGGAGGGTTGATATGTTCCGACGCCGGAAGCGTGCCCAGGCCGATTTCATCTCAGAGCTCGAGTCGCATATCGCTCTCGAAGCGGAACGCTTGCGTGCCGAAGGCCTGAGTGACGCGGAGGCTTATGCACGCGCGCGGCGCGCCTTCGGCAATATAACTAAGTCTGAGGAGCGCTTCTATGAGTCCGGCCGCACGCAGTGGCTTGATCATTTGCGACAAGATATCGGCTATGCATTGCGGCAATGCGGCCACAGTAAAGGTTTCGCAACCGTTGCAATCGTGACGCTCGCGCTCGGTATCGGAGTAAATACTGCTATTTTTACCCTCCTCCACGCGGTCATGTTCAATAGGTTGCCCGTCTATCGTCCCGCCGAGCTGCATCGCCTGGGCCGGGGCGACAACTGCTGCGTAATGACCGGCTATCAGAACGGGCAGGATTTCGCCCTCTTCTCTTATGACCTATACAACTCCCTGCACGAGCAAACACCGGAAATAAAGGACCTGGCGGCGTTCCAGGCGGCGCCCGAAATTTTGAGCATTCGGCGCAGCGGGAGTTCGGAACCTGGCCGCTCCTTCAAGGTCGAATACGTATCCGCCAACTACTTCGACCTGTTCGGCATTCGTCCGGCACGCGGCGCCTTCTTCGGACCCCGTAGTCAGCTGCGCGCCGGCGCGCCGGTGGCCGTTATCAGTTATCGCGTATGGGAAACGAATTACGGCCGCGACGCTGCCGCCATCGGATCGAATATCTGGATCAAAGGCAAGCCGTTCATAGTGGTGGGTGTTGCGCCGGCGCCATTCTATGGCGAAACTCTTCGCAGCGATCCGCCGGATTTTTGGCTGCCGCTCGCAACGGAGGCGTTAGTCGACGGAACCAATAATCTCTTCGATCGCCGTGAGAAGCTTTGGCTCTATGTCATGGGCCGGGTGCCACCCGGCCGGCGTGTCCGCGAACTGGAATCGAAGATTAACGTCGAGGCCAAGCGGTGGTTTGTGGCTCTAGCTGGCTCGCATCTGAGTGCGAAAGATCGCCGGGATATCGAAGATCAGTTCATTCCCTTGACAGCGGCGAGCGGCGGCATAGGTCTCATGAGCATCAGGTATCGCGACGCACTCCTTCTGTTGATGAGCTTGTCGTCCCTGGTCCTGTTGATCGCGTGCGCAAACGTCGCCAACCTCCTGCTGGCCCGTGGAACCGCGCTACGCTCTCAGATCTCTTTGCGACTGGCCCTCGGCGCCTCGCGCGGGCGCGTCACCCGCCAGGCTTTGACCGAAAGCCTGCTGCTCTCTTGGTTCGGTGGAGCGGCGGGCCTCGCGTTGGCCTTCGCAACTTCGCGTCTCATCCTGGTGCTTGCGTTCCGCGGAGCGCATTACGTGCCGATCGATGCCTCGCCGTCCTGGCCGGTGCTGGCCTTTGCATTCGGGGTCTCGGTCGCCACCGGACTATTGTTCGGAATCGCGCCCGCCTGGATTCAAACGCATTCAGACCCAGCCGATGCGCTGCGCGGCGCGAGCCGAAGTACGCCGGCCGCAGCCACGCTGCCGCAAAAATTGCTAGTCATCGCTCAGGCTGCGTTGTCTCTCGTGCTGTTGACCGGCGCGGGCTTACTGACCGAAAGCTTGCGCCATCTCGAACAGCAGAATTTCGGGTTTCGCACCGATCACCGCATCCTCGTCCAGTTAGATCCGGCTCTGGGCGGCTACACCGAACAGCGGCTTGCCGGTACTTATCGCCGCCTGCAAGAGCAGCTTTCGCGCATCCCCGGTGTTATCAGCGCCAGTCTTTCCATGTACGCGCCGATGACGGGCAATAACTGGGTCGACCTGATCTGGGTGGAGGGAACCGGAGCGGCTCCGCAAACAAGACCTGCTTCCTACGACCGTGTTAGCAGCGGCTACTTCGATACCATCGGCACGCGCCTGCTCGAGGGCCGCGCCATTGACGATCGCGATCTGCCGTCTTCGCGCCGCGTTGCCGTAGTTAACCGAACGTTCGCCGACCTTTATTTCAAAGATCGCAATCCCATCGGCAAGCGCTTCGGCCTTGAAGGACCGGAGCACGCCGCCGATTACGAAATTGCCGGAATCGTAGAAGACGCGAAATATAACAGCACTTACCAGCCCGCTTATCCCACCTTCTTTCTTCCGCTCCTTCAAATGGAGAAGAAGGCGGATGGATCGCTTTCAGGAGACAACTTTATAGGCTCAATCGAGCTGCATGTCGGCGGAAACACCGACCAACTGGAGGCGCTGGTGCGTCGAACGGTCGAACAGGTGGATGCGAACCTCGCGGTCATGGGCGTCACTAGCTACGGACAACAATTGAGCTTGTGGTTCAACCAGGAGCGGCTGATCGCAACGCTCACCCAGCTCTTCGGATTACTTGCTTTGATACTCGCCTCCGTTGGGTTATACGGTCTCGTTACTCTTGGCGTGGCTCGCCGAACCGCTGAGATTGGCGTCCGCATCGCGCTCGGCGCAAGCCGCGAGAAAATCGTCGCGCTGGTACTACGCGGAGCGATCCTCCAAGTGATTCTCGGCGTCGCCATCGGCTTGCCGCTGACGCTGGCCGGCGCAAGATTGATTCAACATCAGCTATTCGGTATTCGGAGCTATGATCCGCTGACACAGGGCGCCGCTATCATCCTGCTGGCCGCCTGCGCCACTGCGGCCGCGCTCGTGCCGGCTCGCCGCGCCGCCCGGGTGGACCCGATGCTCGCATTGAGAGTCGAATAACCTCGCGCGCCAGCAAGTCACCGGCTTCTATACTGGAAAGGAGCCCCCGCTATGAGCGTTCTCTGGCTGCGGACGGCCGCCGCCTTGTACTCATGCGGATTGCTGTACGCGCTGATTTATCTTTTTCGCAGAAGCACGCGGCTATTTACTCCCGCGCTTATTGCGTTTGCGGCCGGCGTCATCTTCCATCTGGTTTCGCTGGTCGAGTTGCGCGCCGAGACCGGGCATTTGCTGCTGAATAACTTCTATGAGACCAGTTCCCTCTGCGCATTTCTGATTGCAGTCGTGTTCCTGGCAGCATATTCTTACTACCGCATCTCGATATTCGCCGTTTGCCTGTTCCCGCTCGTGTTTTTCATGACGCTGATCGGCGCAACGGAGTTTCCCGTCTCCTCCTGGAGCAGTCCGGCCATTCGCAATGTGTGGCTGATCGTTCACGTTTCCACGGTCCTGATAGGATACGCGGCGCTTATTCTCTCGGCGGTTGCCTCCGTCTATTACTTGTTGCAGGAACGGCAGCTCAAGCAGAAGAACGTGGTTCCGTCGTCGAACCGGCTGCCGCCGCTCGCAACACTCGATCGCGTTATTACGCAATCGATGAATTTCGGCTTCGTCTTTGTCACCGTCGGCACGGTGACCGGAGTGGTCTGGGCGTTCATCGAGAGCGGCACGGCGTGGATCGGCGATCCGAAGATCGCATTCTTTCTGTTCACCTGGGCGTTCTATCTGGCGATGATTTTCCTGCGCGTATCGGCCGGGTGGCGTGGACGGCGCATTGCCTGGCTCGCCGTAAGCGTATTAGGCTGTTCGATCATCACTTGGGCGACGCACGTAGGGTTGAGGACCATATGGCGATGAAGCTCGCCTTGGCGGGCATCAATCATCGCACAGCTCCGGTAGACGTGCGCGAGAAGCTGGCGTTTCGCGAAGAAGAGATCCCAGCGGCGCTCGTGCGCGTGCAAGCGAGCGGCGCGCGCGAGGCGCTGATTCTTTCCACTTGCAATCGCGTGGAGGTGACGGCGGCCTTGGTGGACGAAGTTCCGCCGCATATGCTTTTCGAGAGCATCGCCAGTGGGCGTGACGGGCTCAGCCTCGACACTCTTACGCCGTACTTGTATCTCTATGAAGAGCGCGACGTGATGCGCCACCTGTTTCGCGTGGCTGCAGGCTTGGACTCGATGATCGTCGGGGAGCCGCAGATTCTGGGACAGTTGAAACAAGCCTATGCGCAGGCCCGGGAGCATGGCTCTATCGGAAGCCTGCTGGACGCGGTCCTGACACGGTCGTTTAGCGTCGCGAAGCGCATCCGCTCGGAGACGGAGATCGGCCACAGCGCGGTCTCGGTGAGCTACGCGGCAGTTGAATTGGCGCGCGAGATCTTCGGATCGCTCAAGAAGAAGCGCGTGCTTATCATCGGTGCGGGCAAAATGTCGGAGGGCGCGGCGCGGCATCTGCTGGGCGCCGGCGCGGCGGAGATCCTCATCGCGAACCGCACTCCGGAGCGCGCGGAAGAAATCGCGCGCGTGTTCCGGGGCGAGGTGGTGCCTTACGATCTGCTGGCGCATCGGCTGGCGGAGGTGGACATCGTGATCGCTTCGTCGTCGGCGCCGTACTACGTGCTGACCAAAGAGGTCGTGCGGCGCGCGATCGAGGTTCGGAAGAACCAGCCGATGTTCTTGATCGATATCGCAGTGCCGAGAAATATTGAGCCGGAGGTAAACGGCGTCGATCATGCGTTCTTGTATGACATTGACGACCTGCAGCAGGTAGCGGACCGCAACCTGAGAGCGCGCTACGAAGTAGCGCAGCAAGCCGAAAGCATCGTTACGGAAGAGGTGGAGCGGTTGGCGGCTCGTTTGCGCGCGCGCGACGTAACGCCGACCATCGTGAGCCTGCAGGAACAGTTGGAGACCATCCGCCGTGAGGTGTTAGAGCGGCACCGGGCCAGGATGGGCGCGCTGAACAGTGCGCAGGAAGAGGCGCTGGAGGCGTTGACCCGCGGCCTGGTTAATAAGATCGCGCACGGGCCGATCTCCGAGTTACGGCGTCAGGCGGAGGTTGAAACCGCTGGCGAAGCAGCGCCGGAGAGCGAACTGGCGAGCGCCGTGCGGCGTATATTCCGGTTGCGCGAGCGTTGAAGATGGCGGCTGCGGGAACGGCGGCGCGAACACTGACCATCGGCTCGCGCGGATCGCCACTGGCATTGTGGCAGGCGCGGCATGTTGCGGCGCGTCTCGACGGCTTGGGCGTCGCCACTCGCCTGGAAATCATCAAGACCACCGGCGATCATTTGCAGACCGCGTCGTTGATGCAGGCGGGCGGAAAAGGCCTGTTCACCAAAGAAATCGAAGAAGCGCTGCTTGCGGGCGCGATTGATCTCGCGGTTCACAGCTTAAAGGATCTGCCCACTGAAATGCCGCCGGGCCTCGCGATTGCAGCCATACCGGAGCGCGAAGACCCGCGCGATGCCATGGTGGGGAGGCGGCTCGACGGCCTGCCGCAGGGCGCGCGTGTGGGTACGAGCTCGGGAAGGCGTGCCGCGCAATTGCGGGTGCTGCGTCCGGACCTTAACATCGCATCGATCCGCGGCAACGTCGATACCCGCCTTCGCAAGGTGAAGGAAGGGCAGTACGACGCTATAGTGCTGGCCGCTGCCGGGTTGCGAAGGCTGGGCCTCGAGGATGAGATAGCGGAAATTTTTTCCCCAGAGCAGATCTGCCCTGCGCCAGGGCAGGGCGCGCTGGCTATCGAGACGCGCGAAGCCGATCCGGCCTTCGACATTTGCGCCAGCTTGAATCATGAGCCGGCCCGCCAGGCCGTCGCTTGCGAGCGCGCGGTGCTCGCTGCTCTAGGCGGCGGCTGCCAACTGCCGATGGGCGCATTTGCGGAAGTACTCGGCGATTCGCTCGAGGCGATTGCGGTGGTGCTTTCGCCGGACGGGTTGCGGCATGCACGAGCAAGAGCGGCTGGCGCTCGCGGCGCGGCAGAGCAACTAGGGCGCGCGATCGCAGAGGATCTGATCGCACAGGGCGCCCGCAGCATTCTGGCAGAGAGCAAGTAATTGCGAAAACTTGACGGGCTGCGGATCGTGGTGACCCGCGCGACGCACCAGGCCGAGGAACTGGCTGCGCCCTTAAGGGCCCTGGGCGCGGAGGTGATTCTACTGCCCACGATCGGCATAGCGCCGCCGGCGGACTTGAGCGCGCTGCGCAGCGCGGCAGCGAACTGCAACCAGTACGACTGGATAATCTTCACCAGCGCGAATGCGATTGCCGCATTTATGGCGGAGCTGCCATTTTCCGCATCGGCGTGCAAAGCGCGTGTAGCAACGGTAGGGGCGGCAAGCCGCGAGGCGGCCGAACAGCAAGGCCTTCGAGTGGCCATCACGCCCGATAAGTATGTGGCCGAAGCGCTGGTCGCGGCGTTGGGCGGCCAAGAGTTGAATGCGCGCCGAATCTTGATTCCCAGCGCGGCTGTCACGCGTGACGTCGTCGCGGCCGAGCTTCGCAAGCGTGGCGCACAGGTGGAAGTGGTGGAAGCGTATCGCAACGTGGTTCCTGTTGAAGCAGCCAACCAGGCGCGCGCAGTGTTTCAGGAGCCATATCCGGATTGGGTAACCTTGGCCAGTTCCTCGGCAGCGCAGAACTTGATAAAGTTAGCCGGTCGCGCTGCGCTCTCGCAAGTCAAGATTGCCACCATCGGGCCGATTACGTCGGACACTGTGCGCGCCCACGCTTTACATGTCGCCGCCGAAGCGGGCGCGCATACCATAAGCGGCTTAATCGAGGCTGTGGCATCATTCAAAACGAGTCCATGAAACGAAAATGTGCGGCTATTTTGATTGCAATGGCGCTAACGGCAGGGCTGATTTCGGCGCAGAGACCTGCTAGAGCGCTGGCGCAAGCTGCAGCCGAAGCCGAGGAGAAACCGGGCGCAAACGAAAAGTTTCCAGCGCCTCCAGCCGAAGAGAAGACCGTCAAGACCCAGCACGTCATCCACGTGAACGGGCAGGATCTGCACTATACCGCGGTGGCGGGTACGCTGCTGCTGCTGAAAGAAGACGGCAAGCCGAAGGCGAGCATTTTTTATGTTTCGTATTCGCTGGATGGCGCGGACAAGACGGCACGGCCTATCACCTTCGCGTTCAATGGCGGTCCGGGTTCGTCGTCGGTCTGGCTGCACATTGGCGCGTTGGGGCCTAAGCGCGTCGCGCTCACGCCGGATGGCCAGGCCGTTCCGCCTCCCTATCATTTGGTGGACAACCAGGGCACAGCGCTGGTTTTTACGGACATCGTATTCATCGACCCGGTGACCACGGGGTTCAGCCGGAACGCGCCGGGTGAGGATCCAAAGCAGTTCCATGGACTCGAAGGCGATCTGGCGGAGGTCGGCGATTTCATCCGTCTCTATACGGCACGCTACGGCCGTTGGGCGTCGCCGAAATTCCTGGCGGGCGAGAGCTATGGAACCACGCGCGCCTCCGCGCTCAGTTTATATCTGCTCGAGCATGAAGGCATCTACCTGAACGGCATTACGCTGATATCCAGCATTCTGAATTTCGAAACAGCTCGATTCGCGAATGGCAACGATTTGCCGTACATTCTCTTCCTGCCGACGTATACTGCCTCGGCGTGGTATCACAAGAAACTTACTGGTGACTTACAGAACGGTGACTTACAGCATGCGGTAGAAGAAGCCAGGAAATTCGCCGGCGGCTCCTACAAGGACGCGCTGATGAAAGGCGATCGGTTGACGGAAGCGGAGCGTAAGGACATGGCGCAGCAAGTGGCGCGGTTCACTGGCTTGCCTGCTGAATACGTCGACCAGGCGAATCTCCGAGTCTCGGCCTCCCGATTTAGAAAAGAGCTGATGCGAAACGAGCGCAAGACCATTGGCCGTTATGATACACGCCTGGAAGGAGTGGACGAGAATGCGGCGGGAGAGCAGCCCGACTATGACCCGAGTTATGCGGCCGTACAAGGCGCGTTCACCGCGGCCTTCAACGAATATGTTCGAACCGAACTGAATTGGCAGACCGACATGCCCTACGAAGTGCTGACCGGAAAAGTGCAGCCCTGGAATTATTCCGATTTCACAAATCAGTATGTGGACGTCGCGGAGCGGCTGCGGTCTGCGATGTCTCAGAACCAGTTCATGCGCGTGCTGCAGATGAACGGGTACTACGACCTGGCCACGCCGTTCTTCGCCACCGAATACACATTCGATCACTTAGGGTTAGCGCCCCAACTCCGCGGCAACGTTAGCATGCACTACTGCGATGCGGGGCACATGCTCTATCTGAAACAAAGCTGTCTCGGGGAACTGCATCGCGACATGCACGAGTTCTATCGCGGCGCGGTTAAATAGAGCGCGTGGTGGAAATCAGTTTGGCAGAATCTTCCGGAGCCGAACGCTTGACTGCGTCACCACGGCAAATCCACCGAAGAGCTGCGAACCGTATATCGCGATCACGTCCGCAACGATCCTCAGTTTCTCTTCCGGCGCGATACCCGGCAGTCTGAGGAACATCACTCCTGAATAAGCTTGCCCATGAAGAAATACCAACTGGCCGAAATCTTTGTCCGCTGTGATTAGCACCGCTTGCCTTTGCCGGCTCAAAGATAAAACCTCTTCGTCTGACATCCCCGCGTGGAACTCTCCGATATGCTCAACGGAATGCCCAATTCGGCGCAGCTCCTGCACAATAACCCGATCAATATTTTCGTCTGCAATAAATGTCAAAGATTCGTGGGGAGGATGGGATGAAATACGTCGGTGAGCACTTCGCTTGCGAATGCAATTGCCGCCTGAATACTTTCTTTTGTGAGCCTCGGGTATGCAGCCAGCAAAGCCTCGATGCTCTCGCCTGCTGCGAGTCTGTCGAGAATGAGCTGGACCGTAATTCTTGTCCCAGCAATGACAGGCTTACCGAGCATTATGGCCGGATCCGATACGATCAATTGATTCTGTGCCAAGTGCCACCCATTTTCAATTTACACCGTTTGCCCAGGGGCGGCAGAGAACGAACTAACACTACAATAACCTTCAATGCCCTGGACACATCGCAGTTTCTGGATCTTGCCGCTCGCGATCGGGCTGGTGCTGGGGCTGCTGTCGCTGATTGTTTCGCGCGGCAGACTATGGGCAATCTACAAGCAGCAGCTCGGAGAAAGCCGCCGGGAGCGGCTGTTTCTGGCCTCAGTGGGCTTTTTTGTGGCGGTTCTGGTGGTGCGCGGCCTGACCATCGCCATCCACCACGACATCGGGCCGTTTCACGATGTCAGCATGCACGGCCGGCACATTCACCATCTCGTGTGGGGCATCCTGCTGCTATTGCTGGTAGGTTATTCCTGGCTGGTCGAGATCGGAACCGGTTCGGACCAGTCGTGGCGCTGGGCCGGCCGGCTCACTTCCATGTTGTATGGCGTGGCGGCGGCACTAACGCTCGATGAATTCGCGCTTTGGCTGAACCTGCAGGATGTCTACTGGCAGCGTGAAGGGCGCGAAAGCTACGAGGCGATGGCGTTGTTCGGAGCGCTGCTGTGCGTAGGCGTCTTTGGCGGGCCGTTCTTTCGCGGCATTTTCAGGCGCACGGCCGCGCGCCCATCAACTTAGCCGTCGAAAACCGCGTGCCATAAGATCTCCGTCAGTTCTTCCGGTGTTTTGCTCGCATCGAGCGGAAGAACGGCGCCGACTGAGACCTTGATGCGCCCCGAGCGGAACCAGCGTCCATGGGTCGCCTTGATCTCACCAAGCCCACGAATGCGCACCGGCAGCGCAGCCGTGCCGAGTTCCTTCCATAACAAACCGGCGCCGGACTTGAAGGGCTGTGGGTTTTCGTCTTCCGCACGCTGGCCTTCGGGAAAGACGAGAACACTATAGCCGCGGTCGACGGCTTCTCCCGCGTGGCGGAAACTGCGCCGGAACCCGCTGAGCTGCGGCAGCGGAAAAACGTTGAAGAGTGCCGTAATCAGCACGTAGGCGACCGGCGCGAAAAGATTTAAAATCCAGTTGCCCTGGTTGCGCCGGCTGCGATAATCGAGGAGCATTTCGCCCGACATCGCGGCCGCCACCCGATCTCGCATACGCAGCGGCAGCGCGTACAAAATCAGCGGCCCGTCAAACGACGTGACGTGATTGGCGACGATGAGCACCGGACCGGACGGCCATGGGCCAACGGCTTTGTCGCGGGCAGGTTTTGCCAGCAGCCGCACTAGCGGCATGGCGGCCAGCTCCAGAAATGCGACTCGAACCGCATGCATCACCGGGTTCCACGGCCAATGCGCGTAGATGTGCTGCTTCGATTTTTTGCGCACGCGCTGCACATCGGTCGAACCGGCAACAGCCTGTGTTACTAACGTCCGAATGTCTTGCTCGGTCTTCACCCGTTGCAGCGCAGTATCATCGATCGAAACGCCGTACTGCTGCTCGAGCTGCGCCTGCAACTGGACGCGCCCCAGGCTGTCGAGATTGAGCTCGCAACCGGCGCCATTGCGCGAGGCCGCCGTAATCTCGCCCGCTGCAATCCTTCGCGCCACTTCTCGGCGCAGCACTTTGCCGGTGGAGGTGCGCGGAAAATCGGGCTCCGGCCAAACGAGCCAGTTTCGGATCTGTTGAAATTCGGCAAGCGCCCGATTCGCCTCGGCAACCGCTGCATTCGCATTCGCGCCGCCGTTCAGGAGCAGTGCGGCCAGCGGCTCCGGTCCGTGCGCTGTTTGATTTTCGACAACCGTGCTGGCCTTCACGCCAGGCTGCCGGGCCAGCGCCGCTTCCAGGTCTTCGGGATAGATGTTGAGGCCGGAAGACGTCACGATCACGTCTTTTTTCCGGCCGCGGAAGCGCAGATTCCCTTGTTCGTCGAACTCGGCCAGATCGCCGGTGGCCAGCCAATCGGAGGCTTGCGTCCGAAGCTGGCCTCGCTGCCAGGTTGCGTTCGAGATGGTGTCGCCGCGCACTAGCACTTCGCCTTCCTCGCTCAGCCGAACCTCGCGTCCCGGAAGCACCTGCCCGATGGTGCCCTGCGCGGGACGAAAGGGATGGTTCAAGCTGACCAGAGCCGTCGTCTCCGTCATGCCGTAGCCTTGGACAACCACAAAGCCGAGCGCGCTCCAGAACTGCTCGCCCGCCGGTGAAAGGGAAGCGCCGCCGCAGACGAACGCCCAGAACTTGAGACCGAAGAGCCGATGGACGTCGCGAAAGCGCCACCAGCGGGCAAGAGCTTTTATGCCGCCGGCCGCCGTCATGCGGGATGCAAGATCGGGGAAGCGATGAAGAACGTAATCCTGCAGCAGGTCAAGCACTCGCGGTACCGATGCAAGCACGGAAATTCGCTCTTGCCGGATGCGCTCGATCAGCTCGGCAGCGATCAGGCGCGGCTCATAGTGCACTTCGGCAGCCAGCAGCGGCGGAATCCAGAGGCCCATGAATTGGCCGAACACGTGACTGAGCGGCAGCGTGTGCAGAAAGCGAATCGGATGTACCAGCCGCTCGTATTTCAGGTATTTCTGCATCTCGGTCTGGATAGGTCCGAGACTGGCTAACACGTTTTTGTGCGTGTGGACGATGCCCTTCGGGTCGCCCGTTGTGCCGGAAGTAAAGACGATCTGCAGCGGATCCGATTCGGAGAGATCGTCGATGGCAGCGGCTGTCCGCTCAGTGATCGCCGATGCGAAATCCGCAAAGAACAGCAGCGGAGCGGAGGTTCGCAGAGCAGCGAGTTTCTCGCCGCCGCCAACCAGCAGTTTCGGCGCGACGTCGCCCGCCACGCGACACGCGAACTCCGCGTTGCTCGCAAAATCCAACGGCACAGGCAGCACGCCGCGCAGCACGCAGCCGAAGAACGCGGCGACCCATTCTGCGCTGTTCTCGCCCCACAGCAGAACCCGATCGCCTTTGACGATGCCGCGTGTTTGAAGTTCGGCTGCGAATCGACGCGCAAGTGTTGCTAACCCCGCATAGGTGGTCTTGTGTTGCCGCACCCCGCGCGGCGCAACGATCGCCAGGTCTTTTCCGTGATGCTCGAAGTCATCGATCAGCGAGGCAAGATTCCGGCGCAGACCAGCCACGCTTCCAGCCTACGACTGCAGCGCTTCGCACCCGGAGGTTAGGTCGCGTAATACCCGTCGCGCGTCTGAACCGTCAGCCCTTTCTGTTTCACCGTCAGTTGAATCTTGCGGAAGACGCCGCTGCCCGTTTGATCGGATGTGTAGCCGAGGCTGTATTGGTTGCGCAGCTCTTCTTCGATCTGCGTGTAGATCTGATCGACCGTCTTCTTCTTCGAAACCTCGAAGTAAGAACCCCCGGTCTGCTTCGAGATTTGCTGCAAGATCTTCTTGCCGTCCGGGCGGCTTTCACGGGAGCCGCCGCGCCCGCGCCCGCCTCCCATTCCTCCTCCGCCCCAACCTCCATGCCGGCCCCCCATACCCGGGCCGCCGAAGCTATGGCTCGGTTCGTCATCGGCGATGCGAACCGAATAGGCGAGAGTGTCTGCGCGTTGGGCCGACGTGATCGCTTCAGACAGTGAAATTTTGCTGTTGCGATCTTCGCCGTCGGTCAGCAGGATGAGCGCCTTGCGGCCGGTCTGTTTGCTCATCAGATCGTCAGACGCTAGATAGATCGCATCGTAAAGCGCCGTGCCGCCGTGGCCGCCATAGCCGCGGCCGCCAGAACCGCCGCGTCCTCCGCCGCCATGCCCGTATCCGCCGCCCCCACCTTGGCCGCCGCTGTCGCCCGATGGACCGCTGTCGCCATTACCCCACTGCGGCTTATCGATTTGGTCTAGCGCCTTCTCGAGCTTCTCGCGAGACGCCGTGAGATCCTGCAGCAACTCCACTTCACGGTCGAAGTGAATCAAGAACGCCTTGTCCTTGTCGGGCCGCAGCACCTGCCGGAAAAAGGTGTCGCTCGCGTCGCGCTCGGTCCCGAGCATCCGGCGCTCGCTCTGGCTAGTATCGACCAGCAGCCCAAGCGTCAGCGGCAGATCGGTCTGTTGGGAGAAATAGCGGATGCTTTGCGGCCGGCCATCTTCTTCCAGCGCGAAGTCCTCTTTCGTCAAATCACGGACGATCTTCCCGTCCTTGTCCCGAACCGTCGCAAATACGTTCACCACTTTGACGCCGGTCGAAAAAGTCGGCGTAGCCGGTTGCGTTTGGCCGGCCTGCGCAGCGGGCGCTTGCACTTGCCCGGGCTGCGAAGCCGCCGGCGTCTGCGTTTGTCCGGGCGCCGGCTGCCACTGCCGCGCGCCAACGATGCAAGCAGCCGGCAACAGCCCTACAGTGGAAAGCACAATCTCACGGCGCGAAGGGGAACGAAGGAAGACAAGCCTATGACTCATAGCTGCGGGCGCGAATTTACCTCAGAGACGTACGATGGATGCGCAGAAGACAGGGTTGCAAATATTTCCGCGTGCGCTACTCGCCGGCGGCGGCGGGACGAATCCTCTGAAGCTTCGAGGATGGCTGCTGCGGTGCAGGGCGTTCGCGCACCAGTGCGGGCCCGCGCCGCTGGGGCGTGGAGATCTCGCTCAAAAACACTAGGGACATCGGCGTGCCTGCCGCGATCTGCGTGCCGTGGTGATACATTTCGCGTAACAGCCTGCAGCCCGCCGTATCGTATCCGCTGATGCGCGAAATATCTACGATGCACTTGCGCGGCTTGGTCTCGCGCAGCGCGCTGCGCCACATCCGGCTTACCTCGCTCACTGATTCCGCTTGAAACCGTCCAACGATCTCGATCCGGAACTCGTCGGCGCCTTCATAAAACCTGATGGTTGACATGGGAGGGGAACCCAGCAAAACTCCCGACAAGTTGGACATGAATAGTGGAAGATAGGCTACAAATTTTCTGCGACTGTAATGACCCTTTTGGCCTGCCTACTTAGCCCGGCAGCCAAGCGATGCTTGGTCAACACAGGGAAGCAGTTCCATAGGCCCTGCCAAGCGCACAGGCCGTTTGGTGGCCGTTGTGCGCGATTCAAAAGGCCATCGCGCAGTGCGTTGCCGGGCGCTTGCTTTAGGAGTGGCCAGTACTCGCGCGCTCTCTCACGCGCTTCCCCCAGGTAACAAAGATGAAGTAGCGGACATCTCCGATTTGACAACTTAGCATCCCGAATTCGAGCAGAGAGGAAAACTACGCACGAATGCCCGCCAAGATTCTTCCAGGATCGCCCTACCCGCAAGGCGCAACATGGGATGGAACAGGCGTCAATTTTGCGGTTTACTCGGAAAACGCAACTCGCGTGGACCTTTGCCTGTTTCGCGACCTAGGCTCGGCCGAACATGACACGATCCGGATGCCCGAGTGCACCGGTTATGTATGGCACTGCTACGTCCCAGGCTTGACAATCGGCCAACTTTACGGCTATCGCCTGCACGGTCCCTATGAGCCTGCCAAGGGCTTGCGTTTCAATCCGGCCAAACTGGTGATCGACCCCTACGCGAAAGCCATAGCGGGAAAAGTGGACTGGAACTATCCCATCTTCGGCTACCGGTTGGGCGACCCGGAAGAGGACTTGAGCTGCGATCCGCAGGATGATGCGGCGGGCATGCCGAAAGGGGTAGTAACCACCTCCCACTTCGATTGGCAGAACGACCGCGCGCCCGCCACGCAACTGCACGATTCCGTCATCTATGAACTGCATGTCAAGGGCTTCACCGCGCGCCATCCCGACGTGCCGGACAATTTGCGCGGTACGTATGTGGGCCTGGCAAGCCCGCCCGTCATCGAGTACTTCAAGAAGCTAGGCGTCACCGCCGTCGAGTTGATGCCGGTGCACGACTTCCTCGATGACAAGCATCTCTTGGAGAAAGGGCTGCACAACTATTGGGGCTACAACACGACGAATTTCTTCTCGCCCGACGCCCGTTATTGCAGCTCCGGCGACATGGGCCAGCAGATCGGCGAGTTCAAGGCTATGGTGCGGGAGTTGCACCGCGCCAATATCGAGGTGATTCTCGATGTGGTCTACAACCACACCTCGGAAGGCAATCAGATGGGGCCCACCCTCAGCTTCCGTGGTATCGACAACGCGGCTTATTACCGGCTCGTGGCCGACCAGCCGCGCTACTACATGGATTATACGGGCACCGGGAACACGCTGAACATGCGGCATCCGCAGGTGCTGAAGATGGTGATGGACAGCCTCCGCTACTGGGTGGAAGACATGCATGTCGATGGCTTCCGCTTCGATCTCGCTGCCGCCCTGGCGCGCGAGTTGCACGACGTCGACCGCCTGTCTGCATTTTTCGATGTCATCAACCAGGACCCGGTGCTGTCGAAAGTGAAGTTGATCGCCGAACCGTGGGACGTAGGCGAAGGAGGTTACCAGGTCGGCCGCTTCCCGGCCTTATGGGCCGAGTGGAATGGCAAGTATCGCGATGCCGCGCGGCGCTACTGGAAAGGCGATGACGGGCAGCTTGCCGAGCTGGGATACCGCCTGACGGGCAGCAGCGATCTATATCAGCGCGATGGCCGCCGGCCCTCTGCCAGCATCAACTTCATCACCGCCCACGACGGCTTCACCCTGGCGGACCTGGTGAGCTACAACGAAAAGCACAACGAGGCGAACGGCGAAGACAATAAGGACGGCGCTAACGACAACCATTCCTGGAATCACGGCGCGGAAGGTCCCACGGACGACCCGCAGATCGTCGAGCTGCGGGGCCGCGATATGCGAAACATGCTCGCGACGATGCTGCTCTCGCAAGGCGTCCCCATGATCTGCGCCGGCGATGAGATCGCGCGCACCCAGCAGGGCAACAACAACGCCTACTGCCAGGACAACGAAATCAGTTGGATCGATTGGAACCTGGACGATGGCAAGAAGGCGTTGCTGGAGTTCACCACCAACCTCATTAAGCTGCGCCGGGAACACCCGAACTTTCATCGCCGCAAATTCTTCCAAGACCGGCAGATCAGTCCCTCCAGCGCCGCCAAGCAGCAGATCGACGGCTTCGAAGTGCGCGACATTGCCTGGTATCGCCCCGATGGCGGAGAGATGACCGAAGAGGAGTGGAAGGCGGGTTGGGTGCGCTGCCTCGCCTTGCGGCTCAGCGGGCGAACGCTGCAGGATGTGGACCGCTACGGCGAACCCATCTACGACGATAGTTTCTTATTTTGCCTGAATCCCCACCATGAGCACATCCAGTTCTACATCCCTGCCTGCACCGCGGGCTCCAGTTGGGAGATTCTCTTGGACACGCGCGATGCGGCCTGTACGGAGAAGCGATCTATCGAGCCCGGCGACGCCTACGACATGCTGGAGCACTCGGCAGTGCTGTTCCGCGAGGTGGTGGAAAAGCCTGTCGGAGTTGCGAATGGGTCACACACCGTGGAGCTGAACCACCGTGTGCAAGCCGAGGAGCCGCAGCCCATACGGCCCTAGCCGCAGGATCCGTTGTGGGGCGGATCTCCCGGCCGGCGGGGCGGCCTCAATCATACACACCGTGCACGTACCAGGCACGCGCCGGCAGTTCGCAATAGATCCGATAAAGTCCGCCGTCATCTAGCGCCACGTCCCATTCTTCGCGCGTCCACGAAGTGGAAGCCCACCATTCGCCGGAAGTCTTCCACGGACCCGCGCAGCGCAGAACCGTTCCTTTTATGCCCGCGGCGGTAATTGCCTTGGGCGCCGTTCCCGCTAAGCGTATGCGCGCTTGGAGCGCCGGCCGGAACAGCCGCATCGCTAAGCGGATTGTCTCGCGCCCGGCTGGCTGCTCCTTGGGAGGACGGGGATCTGTATGCAGGCCCGTCATTTGAAATGCGTCGGGCCGATAGGTGTTCAGCAGCATCGGCGTGCCGGTGTTTTCCCGGCCGACCATCGCGGCAATGCGCGCTAACGTTACTTGCAGCTTGTCGGCCGGCGGCGTGGGCGGAAGAAACATGCCGCCTTGGATGCGCCGCGGTTCGGCCGGCTCCACGCGCAAAGTAAACCCCATCACCGGCGCTTCCGGAGGATGCCGCTCCAGATGAAGCTGCAGCAGCTTGAGGATCGTCTGCGCTTGCTCGAGCGGCACGGGAAATTCCAGCTCGCAGCGATATGGGTTCTGGCCCTCCAGCTCTAATCGCGCCTTGAGGGCCCGCGCGGCCCGCGATTGCGATCGCAAGCGGCTGCATAATTCGCCCAGTGCGCGGCCTAATAAAAACAGCAGCGGCTCCAGCAGATCGAGCGCATGCTCCAAAACTACCCGCTCTTCATAATTCGTGGCCGGTGCGGCAACGCGTAGCGGCCGGTCGATAGCGCCGCAGGCCAGTTTGCGCAAATACACTCCCGGTTGTCCTAAACGCTCGGCCACGCCGCGCTCCGGCAGCCCCGCCAGATCCGCGCAGGTCTTCAGGCCCCAACGGTGCAGGATCTCTAGCAACGCCGGATCGAGCGTCGTGTCATAGGCAAATAGACTTTGCAACGGAACCGGCCCCAGCTTCAAATGTTCTGCGCCCGTCGAAACCAGCGTGACGCCGGAAAAGTGGCGCGCCAGCAGGATGGCGGTGTCCGGATAGGAGGCGATCGCCAGGCTCGCTTCCAGCTTCCGTTCATGTCCCAGGCGGCAGATCTCCGCTGCGATCCGATGCGGCGAACCGATGAGCGTCCGCAGGGCGCGGATGGGGAAGACGACCGTATGGGTGGCTTGCTCGACCACGGGAGAAAATGCCAGCGCCAACGCGAGCAACTGGTGGCTAGCTTGTGGATTAGCGACGTAAATGCAAGCGTACACTTAAACCATCACTTGAATGAAAGAAGTTGGGGAAGCCAGGGACAAAGATCGGCTCCTCTGCAAGCGCGTCGTTGTTTCCATCCCGCGCAAAAGCAAGAACGGCGCCTTTCCCGACCAATGAAACACTTTAGGTTTTAACTCAATGCTGTTGGAAGTACAGGATTTGGCCTGGGCCGAATCGGCGCAAATGAGAAGTATGGCCGGCGTATGCTCCACCGTCCGCCGGAAGCGGTACCAATATGACAACGGGATGCGATTCAACACCCGCGCAGGGGCATCGCACAGATCCAGAAGCACCACCCCAAAGCCGCCCGCGTGCAACAGCAAGTCCGTGGTGCGCATCGCGTGTTCGGCATTCCCGCGGCACCCCACCCAGACGATACGATCCAGTTCTACCCCCGCGGCTTGCGCGGAGGCGGGATGGAAGTTGTTATACAAATCGATGACAGCGCAGATTTCGCCGCGAGCCGTAGCTTGCGCCAGAATATGCAGCGCCAGAGAGGTTCGGCCTGAGGACCGCCCACCTGTCACTTCCGCTATGGCGCCGCGGCAGAGACCTCGATCCAGCAATTTGTTGAGACCAGGCACGGGCAACGCCGGGAACTTCTCTTCCGATCGCCCCCAGCTCAGTGCCGAGGCTGTTTTCGCAAACTCTCGATAGCGAAGAAGCGCAGATGCATTCGCCATTTGTTCGCCATCTCTATTGTAAGCCGATAGCCGTAAAATGCAAGCGCCCGGTTCAAATGGGCTGTTTCGAGCAGCGCTTCACGAGCCCGCATTGGTACTCCCCTTACCACTTTAGAACTCAATAGTCCTTCCCTTAACTCGCGCATTCGCAGTACAACAGACAATGCAACCCTCGACGGCTTGCTCGTCGCGAAAGGATATCTGTGCGTTATTTAATCGCCCAGAAATTTACCCGTTCTCATCTCTCGGTATTGGCAGCCGGCCTGCTGTGCTCAACGGCCTGGGGCCAGGTGAGCGTTCTCACGCAGCACAACGACAATTCGCGCTCCGGCAACAACCTCAAAGAAACGATACTGACGACCTCCAACGTAAACGTCAACAGTTTCGGCAAGCTGTTTACCGTCAACCTGGACGGCTACGTTTTTGCGCAGCCGCTGTATGTGCCGAGCCTGCCCATCGCTGGCGGAACGCACAACGTCGTCTATGTCGCCACGGCCGGCGACTCCATCTTCGCGATCGACGCTGACCTCGGCACCCAGTTGTGGACCAAAAACTACGGCACGCCCGTGCCCAGCTCTGTCATCAACACGCAAAATATTTTGGTCCAGGTGGGAATCATCAGCACTCCGGTGATTGACCCGTCCACCCAGACCATGTATTTCGTAACTAAAACTTACGAAAATCAGGTGCAAATTTTCCGCTTGCACGCCATCGATATCATCGCCGGCAGCGAAAAATTCGGTGGTCCGGTCGAGATCGCGGCCTCCGTCCCCGGCACCGGCGACGCCAGCAGCGGCGGTCAAGTCCCGTTCCAGGCAGCGCAAGAAAATCAGCGTGCGGCGTTGACTTTGGCCAACGGCGTTGTTTATCTGACCTTCGCTTCGCATGAAGATTACAATCCCTACCACGGGTGGGTTCTCGGCTACAGCGCCTCCACTCTGCAACAGTTGTATGTCTTCAATGACACGCCCAACGGCAGCGAAGGCGGTATTTGGCAGTCCGGCCAGGGCCTGGTCGTGGATGCCGCTAACAACCTCTATCTGATGGTGGGAAACGGCACCACCGACGTGCAAACCGGCGGCCGCGATTACGGCGAGGCGTTTATCAAGCTGAACAGCTCTCTGGTCCCGCAGGACTATTTCATCCCGAATAACTTCGATGCGCTCAATTCGGCCGATAAAGATGTTTCCTCTGGCGGTCCAGTCTTAATTCCCGGTACCAATTACATCGTCGGCGAAGGCAAGCAGGGTCTCATGTATGTGGTGAATACAACTAACATGGGCCACTACAACGCTTCCCGGGATCCCGTTGTCCAGGAGTTCTCCACGGCCGGCGGATTATGGGGCGCGCCCGTTTTTTTTAACTATCCCACTAACCCCACTCTCTTCGTCTGGGATTCCGGCAGCAATCTTGAAGCTTATTCGTTCACGAATGGATTGTTCAATACCACCCCGGCCGCCGAAGGGGCCACTTCTATTTCGGGGTGCTGCGCCGGCGGCGCTCTCTCGATTTCGTCAAATAACTACGCGCCGGGAACCAACATCATTTGGGCTTCGGTTTCGCTTACTTCGCCCATCCACTCGCTGGCGGCGGGCCAGCTCTTCGCTTACGACGCCACGAATATCACCACGGAACTTTGGGATTCGTATCAGAATCAGTCGCGCGACGATTTCGGAGATTGGGCGAAGTTTGTCGCGCCTACCGTGGCGAACGGAAAGGTGTATGTGGGCAGCGATTCCGGTTCCGGCCAACTTGTCGCATACGGGCTTCTGCCTGTCAGTCAAACCGTCAGCACCATCGATGACGCGGTCGCCGGCGCCGGTGGCAATAAGTTCGAATACATCGGTAACGGCTGGCAGCACTGCAGCAATTGCGGGTCCAATCTCTACGACGGCACCAATAGCTGGGACAATGCGACCAACGACTACGTCACTGTTGCGTTCACCGGCACCCAGATTAAGTTCTACGGCGTGCAGGATGTGCTGCATGGCATCGGCGCGGTGTCGATCGACGGCGGAAGCGAGACCAACGTCGATTTTTACGCCTCCACCAGGGCTGGCGATGTTCTGCTTTGGACCAGTCCTACCTTGACGGCCGGCGATCATGTCTTCAAACTGCGCGTCACCGGCAATAAGAATCCAAGCTCCACCAATTATTACGCGGTCCCGGATCGAGTCGATATCCTGTCGGGCGGCTCCGGCCCCGCTGCCCCTACCGGGCTCACCGCCACCGGGCAAAGCAATTCCATCCTCTTATCATGGACGGCCAGCGCCAGTGCGCAATATTACAACGTGTATCGCGGCACTAGCCCGGGCGCCGAAGCTGAGACGCCGGTCGGCACTCCCACCAGCACCACTTACACCGACACGAATGTGAACACCGGCACTACTTACTACTACACGGTCGCCGCCGTCGGCTCCGCAGGAACTTCAGCGCCGTCGAACGAGGCTTCCGCCGTGGTAGGAGCAGTTCTCGAAAATGGAACTTACACGGTATCCAACTCCGCCGCAACTCTGGTCTGGGATGACCCGGCGTTCTCAAGCTCTTTGGGGACTAACGTCGAGTTATATCAAGCGAACGGCGGAGCAAATCAAAAGTGGACATTTACGTCGGTGGGCAACGGTTATTACACCATCACCAATGACAGCAACGGCCTCGTCCTCGACGATCCTGGATTCAACACTGCTTCCGGCACCAAGCTGGTTCAGTGGTCCCTCAATGGAGGAAACAACCAGCATTGGCTGGTGACCAGTTCCGGCAGCGGTTTCGTCATCAGCAACCAATACAGCGGCCTGGCGGTTGATGCCTCCGCAGATACGCAGAAGACCGATATCGTGCAGGCAACGGCAACCGGTTCTACGAACCAGCTCTGGTCCATTCATTAGCGCCTCATGCCGCGAATAGGGGCCTTCTCATTCATCGGTCTCCTGCTTGCCGCCACTTTGAGCGGAGCCTCGCTGACCCCCCGATATGAACTTGTAGATATCGGCACGCTGCCCTGGGTGAGCGAGGACGTTGCGCCGCACCTCAGCGCTTCCGGCGAGATCTCATGGTGGCAAGCGACGCCCGAGCGCATCGTTCATGCCTCTGCATGGGCCCAATCCCCGCGGGACGTCGGAACACTGGAAGGATTCGCCAGCAGCATCGCCTCTCAGGTCAATGACAACGGCCAAATCGTCGGCTGGTCGGTGTCCGGTAAGAATTTGGTGGATAGCGGCGCCACCACCCATGCATTCCTGTCCACCCGAGCGCGATTGGTCGATCTCGGCACCCTCGGCGGCCGGGATAGCAAAGCCACCGGCATCAATGAGTCCGGCCAGGTTGTCGGCGTCTCAAGTCTCCCCGATCAAAGCCGGCATGCGTTTCTCTATCGGGCCGGCCGATTGGTCGATTTGGGCGGCTTGCCGGGTGGCGCTTTCAGCGCAGCGTACGCCATCAATAACAGCGGCCTGGTCGTCGGCGCGGCCGAAACTCCCACGCACCTTGTGCATGCCGTGATCTGGCGTGACAATCGTATTGCCGACCTCGGCACGCTCCCCGGCGGCTCGCGAAGCCGCGCCTTGGCTCTCAATGGCCGGGGGGACATCGTGGGTTATTCAGAAGCCGATCAAGCCGAGACGCATGCGTTTCTCTACCTCGAAGGTCACATGCAAGATCTCGGATCCTTGGGATTCGATCCCGTACGCGCTAACGCCATAAACAACCATAGGCAAATCGTCGGAGCATCCGGAGTAAACCAGTTCGCGCGCCACGCGTTCATCTGGGAAAACGGCGCCATGCAGGACCTCAATAAGTTGATTTCCTCGGGCGGACCTTGGCGTCTCGAGGAAGCGTATGACATTACGGATCAAGGCCAGATCCTTTGCCTCGGAACACGCTCCGGAGCAAATCGCGACCGTCATCTCCTCTTATTAAACCCTGTTACCGCTCCTTCTCCGGGCACTTACAATCTGCAGTAACAAGCACTTACTTGCATTGACTCGGGCTGCCGATCGCCAGCCATTCGCCCCAGCCTTTGCCCTTATCCTCGGCAACAATTCGCAGGCGCTTGGCCGATGCCGGCAACGGTAAACGCCAGAAGACCCATTGGTGGTTTGTATCTTGAAGCGGTACGCTGGCAACCGTTCGCCCTGTATCTGCATCCACCACATCCGCCGAAAGCCGGCTGGAACGCGGCCCTTGTAGCACGGGAAAAATCACGCAGCCATTTGCGGGCGCATCGAAAATGGATGACGTAATTCGGCCAGTGTTGGCATCGGCGTCAACTCTGCTCCAGCTTGAGTAAAACGGCGGCGGCGGCTCCGGACCCCAGAACGGGTTGGGCGGCAGCCGGTTTATCGTCCAGGCTGGGTCCATTCGCCATTGGATGCCCTGTATCTGCGGACCGGCTTGTTCCAAAGTACTAACCTGCACGTTCGGAACTCCGGCCGAGCCTTGAATCGGGAATAGGCCGCCTTTGTCGATCACATACGCCGAGAACGATTTCGTCGGGTAATTCAAATTCACAAAGCCTGCCCAGCCAAGCGCCGGCGGAGTTCGTGGATTCTCAAAAGCTCCTGGAAACCCCGCCGGCAGTTTTCTCCCGAACCCCACAATCCGGCCGCTCTCGTCGGCCAGCAGAATCCATCCCCTGCTTCCGCGCAATCGGGATTCGTCCGTCCAGCCGGCTACTTCCACCCCGTCCAACACAGGAAATGTATAAGTGATCTCTCCCGGCATAAGTGACTCCTGTAACCGGCCAAAGCTGCTCACCGCTTTTCCAAGCCACTTACTGCGGGGATGGTAGAACACCGATAAGTTCTGGTCGCGCAGGTCCTTTGACCAGAAGGGTACCGCCGGTGGATCGAGGAATACGGCCAGCTCCACGTTCGGGTCTTGGATGCCGAGTTCGATCGCCAGCGCTTCCAGTTGCGCCTTAGCGCGTTCTTGGTCCGCCCCATGCAGCCACCAGCGCAGTTTGGGAAGTCCCGCTAGCATGAGCAGGGCGATCACGAAGGCAATCGCGTAGGGCCGCGCGAAACGCCAGCTCAGCCGCGCGGAGAGCCACAACGCAAGCAGGATAAAAACCGCCCAGGTCACCAGCGGTCCCGTCAGGTACCGATTGGCCTTCGCGGCGGAAAACGTCGGATCATTCAGGTTCATCCTTCCCGCCACCGTCAGCAATATAGTCAGCAGCATGAACAGATACCACCCGAACAGCACAATCCCCACCCGCGAAGCGAGCAGGCGATGCTTCGCTGCGGCCGCCGCGAACACGAGCGTCAATGCCAGGCTGATCAGTCCTACACTCACGCCAAATTCGGTCGTCTTAATCTCCCCAAACGGCATGCTCAGGTAAGCACCGATAAATTCGAGTAAATACCAGGGATGGCTAAGTAACCTGGCAAGCGAGAGGTGGCCCGCAAAATGATAGCCGATGAAATAAACACCAATCGAGGCAACCGCCGCGACAATCAACGCCAATAGGTGCCGCTTGGCGATCCGCAGCCATAGCGCAGCGCCGATCAGTACCGGCCATAGCGTCAGGCCATTGGCCGACGAATAAGTGGCTATTACCGCGCAAACGATCGCCGCCGCCACATCTACGTGAGCCGCGGTCTCTTTCGATCGCGCGAGCAGCGCCAGCGACAGCAGGGCCGCAAACTGCAACAGTGTCCATTGCAGCAGGAATGTATCTGCCAGCACCACCGCGCTGCCTTGCCAGCCGATAATGATTCCCGCCAGCAGAATGCCAATTGCGCCCACCGGCTTGGGAACGGACGCATGGCGCGCGAAAGTCCATGCCAGCACCAGCCAGCTTCCCAGGTAACAAAGGAAGCTGATGGCAAGCGGCAGCACTTGACGGCCGTGCAGCAGCAGATAGTCCGCCGCAAATACGATCTCGGGAAAGACAATCCGATGCTCGTTATGTTGGCGCCATAGAATCCGCGCATCGAACGCCTGGTAGGAACGCACGAACGCCGCCGTGCGCCAGTAATCCCAGGTGGGCAGCGGCGTGTAGTAGCGCAGCATGCGCTGTATCGTTTCAAACCACGTGAAGGCCAGCCATCCGCATAAAAAAAGCAGCGCCAGCGACAGCACAGTGGCGCTTTGGCTCGTGAGAAACGGCCGGGCGCGCGCCCAAACCGACGCCGCTCCAAGACGGCTCGCGTGCGAAAGCTCAGCCATGTCTTATAAAATTGTGGTCTAGTGGCAAAAAAAGCGTTAGTAACCGGCTCATGTGGGCTGATCGGATCGGAAATCAGCTTGCATTTAGCCCGTCATGGATACCAGGTTTTCGGAATCGATAACAATGAACGAGCGGTCTTCTTCGGACCGGAAGGCGATACAAGCTGGTCGCTCCAGCGGCTCCGTTCCAGCATAGCGGACTATCGGCATTACAGCCTGGACATCCGCGACCGCGCCGGCATATTGGCGCTCGTCGCCGAACTTCAGCCGCAGGTGATCGTGCACACGGCGGCTCAACCGTCCCATGACCGCGCGGCGGCGATCCCGTTTGACGATTTCGATACCAATGCAGTCGGCACGTTGAATCTCCTCGAAGCTGCGCGGCGGGCCTGTGCCGAGTCGCCGTTCGTGCATATGTCGACCAATAAGGTTTACGGCGATTTGCCGAATACCGTCCGGTTGCAGGAGCTGCAGACGCGCTGGGATTACGACGATCCGCGATACGAGCAGGGCATCCCGGAAACATTCTCGATCGATCAATCGAAGCACTCCATTTTCGGCGCTTCGAAGGTCGCCTCCGATGTCATGGTCCAGGAGTATGGCCGCTACTTCGGCATGCCCACCTGCTGCCTGCGCGGCGGCTGCCTGACGGGGCCGAATCATTCCGGCGTCGAGCTGCACGGCTTTCTTAGTTACCTGGTACGATGCAACATCGAACAACGCGAGTACAAGGTCTTCGGCTACAAAGGAAAACAGGTTCGGGACAACATCCACTCGGAGGATGTGGCCAACTTCATGCGCGCGTTCATCGAAGCGCCGCGCTGCGGCGAGGTCTACAACCTCGGAGGCGGTAAAGAGAACTCGTGTTCGATTCTCGAGGCGTTTGCTGCGGTCGAGGATCTCACGGGCCGCCCGCAGAAGTACACCTACACCGACCAGAATCGCATCGGAGATCACATCTGCTATTACAGCGATCTTCGCAAAATGAAGGCGCATTATCCGGGATGGGCCATCACTCGGCCGCTCAAAGATGTATTCAGAGAAATTGTTGAATCCTGGTACATGCGGCTCGGCCGGTCCGCCATGGTTACGGCCGGCGCCGAGTAAATGAGAATTCTCATCACTGGTATCTGCGGATTCGTCGGCAGCCGGCTCGCATCTGCGCTGCTCGAACGGATCGCTGGCGCGCAAGTCTATGGGATCGACAACCTGCTGCGCCCAGGCTCGGAAGGAAACCGTAATGAGCTGATCTCGAAACACATTCAGTTCCTGCATGGCGATGTGCGCATGCGCAGCGATATAGACATGTTGCCCGCCTGCGACTGGGTGATCGATGCTGCCGCCAATCCCAGCGTACTGGGCGGAGTCGATGGCCGCTCCAGCCCCAGGCAGATCAGTGAGCACAATCTATCGGGAACGCTGAACCTGCTGGAGTATTGCCGTGAGAAGAAGGCCGGGCTCGTGCTGCTGAGCACCAGCCGCGTGTATTCCATGCGCGATCTCGCAGCCCTGCCGATGAAGGTGGATGCGGGTGCGTTTCGGCTGGAAGAAGGCGCTGCATTGCTGAAGGGCGTCAGCTCCGCTGGGATCAACGAGAGTTTTCCGGTGCGGCAGCCGATTTCGCTCTACGGAGCGTCGAAGCTCGCCTCGGAAGTGATGGCCCTGGAATACGGTTCAGCCTTCGAATTTCCCGTATGGATTAACCGCTGCGGCGTTCTGGCGGGGGCGGGGCAGTTCGGCACCGCCGAGCAGGGAATCTTTTCCTACTGGCTGCATGCGCATGCGGCCAGGCTGCCGTTGCGCTATATCGGGTTCGGCGGCCTCGGTGCTCAGGTTCGAGATGCTTTCCATCCCGACGATCTGACCGAGCTCATACGGGCTCAAATGCTCGATCGCGACCCGCCTGCCGACCCCATCTACAACCTGGGCGGCGGCGCGCAGAACGCGATGTCTCTCGCGCAGTTGACGGCGTGGTGCAATCAGGCGTTCGGCAAACATGCGCCCGAACCGGATGCCAAGCCGCGCATGTTCGACATTCCCTGGGTCGTGATGGACTCCGGGCGCGCGGCGCGCCAGTTCGGATGGGCCCCAGCCCGGCCGCTTCTCTCCATTCTCGACGAGATTGCAGCCCACGTGCGCGCGAACCCCGCCTGGCTCAAGCGCGCGGCCGCGATATGAAGGGTGAATCGCCCCAGGCCCACTCCGCGCCGCTTCGTCTGCTCAGTATCGTGATACCGGCCCGCGATGAGGAGGGCTGCATCGCATCCACTGTGGAGCACCTGTATGTGGAGCTGCGATTACATGGCGTCCCACATGAAATCGTCGTAGTGGACGACGGCAGTACCGACGCCACCTGGGAAACTCTGCTTCAAGTGCGCCAGCGCGTGCCCACTTTGAATCCAATTCAAAACACAGAGCTGCACGGCTTTGGACGGGCTATCATCTGCGGCTTGGACCACATGCACGGCGACGCAGTGGTAGTGATGATGGCGGATGAATCCGACGACAGCCGTGACGTCGTGCGCTATTGGCAGCTTCTGAACGACGGCTGGGACGCGGTCTTCGGCTCGCGCTTCATCAAAGGCGGAGGGGTGATCGATTACCCGTGGCTCAAGATGCGTGTAAACCGTCTGGCCAATTTATTCATCCGCATGATGTTCCGGGTGAAGCTCAACGACACGACCAATGCCTTCAAGGCCTACCGGCGCACCGTGATTGACGGATGCCGGCCGCTGCTTTCGCCGCACTTCAATTTGACCGTCGAGCTTCCGCTGAAAACCATTGTGCGCGGATATAGCTGGACCGTGATGCCCATCACCTGGCGGAACCGCCGGACGGGCCAGGCCAAACTGAAGATCAAAGAGATGGGCAGCCGTTACCTGTTCATCTGCCTGTATATCTGGCTGGAGAAATATTTCAGCCGCGGAGATTATCGCCGCACCGTCTAAGGCCGCTATTCCAGCTTACGCGCAGCGAGCAGGCCGCTTTCCTGCATGGCCTTGAGGGCGGCTTGCACTTGCGGGTCGCGTTGTGCCTGGAGTTCGTCGCCCTGCGCCACTCCGCGCGCCTGCGTCACGATCTCTTCGAGCAGGCGAGCGCTGACCCACGAACGCTCCGCGCTCCATTCCGCCATGCTCGGCTGAATCTGCCGGCCGGCGAGATAGACTTTCAGGTCATCCATCATCTCTGGCTTGATCTTGAACGCTGGCGGGAGTGGACTATGTGTTGCTAGATACTCGGTCGCAAACGAGGTCAACGCGCCGCTGGCATCCAGAACCGCCTCCAGCCGTGTGAACTGCGCCGGCGCGACGATGACGTCGGGTTGAATGCCGCCGCCGCCCGTTACCACACGCCCGTTATCGGTCGTGTAGGTAGGCCGGTTCGCAGCCGGAGAATTACCAAACGTGGTAGACAGGGCGGAGTCCCGCAAAGGGCGTTGAATCGAGCGGCCGCTCGGCGTGTAATAGAAGGCCGTCGTGATGGCGAGCCCCGCGCCTTCCGATAACGGCATGACGCTTTGCACCAGGCCCTTGCCATAGCTCGGCTCACCCACGATGGCTGCCCGATCGTGATCCTGCAAAGCGCCCGCCAGTATCTCGGACGCGCTGGCGGTTTTCTCATTGATCAGCACCGCCAACTTAAAGTGATAAGGCGCGGCGTTCTTGGGCACGTCGGCGGTTTCCATTTCGCTCGTTCGGCCCTTCGCAGTGAGAATACGTTGGCCCGGCTGCAGAAACAAGGACGCGCCGTCCAGAGCGGCCCTTACCACGCCGCCCGGGTTATTGCGCAGGTCGAGCACCAGGCCTCGCAATGAATTCTCCCCCAGCTTTAGAACCGCTTCACGCAGTTGCTTCGCCGTTTGCAGGTCCCAGCTTGCAATCCGAACGTACCCGAAGCCCGGCTGGAGCATAAATGCGCGATCGACGCTCGGTGCATCCACCAGCGCCGGTGTGAGCGTAAACTCCAGCAAGCGCGCGGCGCCTTGCCGCCGGATGTATACCGTGACCTTCTGCTGGCGTGCTTCGGTCAGGAGTTGAACAATCTGCTCGGGCTCGAGTGCGCGAATGGCGTAGTTGTTCACCGCCACCAGCTCATCGCCGGCTTGAATGCCGGCTCTATTAGAAGGCGTGCCAGGCAGCGTCTGCAAAAAGATGACGCGCCCCGGGAGCACGGAAACGATGCTGCCGAAGCCCTTCTGCTCGGAGTCTTCCATCTGCCGGAGCTGCTCAAATTGGCCGGGATCGAAGAACTGCGTGTGCGGATCCAGTTCGCGCAGCATGGCGGGAATCGCCCCTTGGAATATGAGCTTATCCACCGGTTCCTCGCCCGCGGATTCTGCCTGCACGGTGGAAAAGACCTGCATGAATTGCCGCAAGAACGGAGTGACGTCTCTGGCCGGATCGCCCGCGGGTAGAGTCGCCGCGTGGGAGGCTTGTGTTTGCGCAGTCAGCAATGCGCTCGAAAGAATTGTGCAAATGCAGGCCAGATGCAGGGTGTTATTACGCAATCTCTATTGTCGCTCGGCAAGCGCAGAGACGGAAAAGCCACCCGGCTTCTTGAAAACCAGGTGGCTTCTAGCGAAAGCCTCGCTTTGTTTTCCAACCTCTACTTGCGTGAAGACAAACGGTCTAGAGTATGGACAAAAGGCCGCGCTTCAGCCGGCGTGCGAACTGTGCCGGTCGCAATCTCTTTATTGCTGATGTCATGGCCGTACAGTGCTTTATTGCCATCATGGTCTTCGGTGATGGCTGCGCCGGCAAGGTCCAGTCCGCCGAAGATTCCACGCGACCGAGAATAAGTCAGGATCTCGGCGTGCAGCTCGGCGTCCGTCATAGCGGATGCGTCACGGCCAATGGGCCCCGCCGCAGCCGAAGCTTCGCCGCCAAGCTGGAACTTATCGCTCAGCAGATGCTCCATACCGGTTTGATTCATGACCAGCATCACCACGTCCGTCTCGGCTCCGCCGATCAGCAAACCAAACTTCCCGCCGCTGATGCGGATGGCGCCCGGCGCGCTCCAACCGACACCGCTCGGCTTCCGGCACGTAAAGAAGCCCTTGCCATACTCGGCGCCTACGATGAATCCGCCCTTCTTCAAATTGGGAATGACGACCACGCAAGTGGCACGGTTCAGCAAGTCCTGCGGAATGCCCTTATCCGATGCGTTGATCATTGCGTCCAAGTCTTCCGTCGCGGCCGTGAGCCGCTGCGCCGTGTCTTTCTGGGCAAAGGCCGGCGCGGCAAGTAGAGCCGCTGCTGCCAAGGCCAAGCTGAAAATCTTCATACTTTCTTTTCTCCTCCTGCAATCTTTCCTGGGTTTAGCAGGTCTTCTTCCTTCACCCGTGAGACGTGTCTTTGCACGAAGATTAAACAGTTAGAGTTGAGCTAATTGATCTGAATGTTAGTGAAAATCCTTTCACGAAATTTGCTGGCGTGAATACGTTTCGCCGTTTCTTTGGCGAGCCGCACGCAGTCCGGTAAGCCGATGCCATCGTAGGCATTTCCGGCGAGATAAAGTCCCGGGAACTCGCGCAGGCCGGCCGTAATTCTGCCAATACGCTCCTGGTGTCCGACAATATACTGAGGCATCGAGCGCGGCCACGCGTGAACCGTCGAGAATTGGGGCGCGGCCTGAAGGCCCATCGTCCGTGCAAAGTCGGATCGCACCAGCTCGATTAGCTCTGGCTCAGGAGTACCGGCGAGTTCAACCGCCCTGTCGGCGACGATGAACGCCCGCAGCGCGACCAAACCCGGCGGGATGCGGGACGGAAATTTAGTGTTTACCCAGGTGGCGGCCGCTATAGTCCGGCGCTCGGATTCAGGCACGAGAAAACCGAAACCGTCGAGCGGATGGGCCACTTTGGATCGCTGGTAGACAAGCGAGACTAGCATCGCCGAAGAGTAAGGTATGGCGGCGAGATCGCAAGCAAGCGAGGGCGAGAGGCTTTCCAGCAATACGGCAGCGGCGTGCGCGGGACAAGCGAGAACCAGATCGTCAACATCCATCTGCTCTTGGCCATAATGCACGCGCCAGCGCCCGTTCCAGCTTTCGATGCGCTGGGCTTCCGCCTGATGTACCTGGGCTTGTCGAGCCAGCGCGTCGGTCAAAGTTTGCATGCCGTCGCGGAAAGACCGGAACAGTCCTCCGGTGCTTTGCCGCCGCTCCTTGCGCACGGCGCGGATCAAGCTGCCATAAGCACGTTCATAGTCGACAAATCGCGGGAGCACGCTCGGCGCGCTCAGGCTTGCCGAATGGCCGCCGTAAACGCCCGCCAGCAGCGGCTCGGCGACGTAGTCGACCAGTTCCGGGCCGAAGTGACCGCCGATGAACTCGCCGACCGAGACATCCTTCTCGCGAGTACACGGGCGCGCGAGCGGTTCCGTCAGAAAGCGCAGCTTGGTCTTGGTGCTGAAGAGCGACGAGCGAAGCGCGGCAGGCAGATCGCCCGGCACCATCATCACCATCCCGCGCGGCAGCGGAACCAGTCTCGAATCCCGAACGATGAAGACCCGGCGCGCTGCATCGTTCGACCCGATGATCTGTTCGTCAAGCCCCGGAAGTTCGCGTGCTAACTCAGTGATCGAGGGCTTGGCAGCTAAGTAGCTGTCGGCCCCGGCTTCGAGAACGCAACCGTCCAGATGGCAGGTTTGGACCAAGCCGCCCACCCGATTCGACTTTTCGATGAGAACCGACCGGAGGCCATGCTGCGCGAGAAAATATGCAGTCGCCAGGCCGGAGATCCCAGCACCGATGATCGCTATCTTCGGTTCGCTCACTTAGCTTGCTTACTCAGCGACGAAAACTCGCGGACAATCTGCACGACGGCCCGGACGTTTTCCAAAGGGGTTTCGGGCAGAATGCCGTGGCCGAGATTAACGATGTGTCCCGGCCGCGCGCCGGTGCGCCGCAGAAGATCGACCACCCTGGTACGAAGCTCGGGCAAGGGCGCGAACAGAGCGGCGGGATCGAGATTGCCTTGGATAGCAGAACGGTAGCCGATGTCCATCCACGCCTGGTCGATGTTGATGCGCCAGTCTACGCCGATGACATCACCGCCCGCCCCGTGCAGCTCGCGCACGAAACCCGCGGCGCCGGTCGCGAAATGAATAACCGGCGCGCCGGTGGAGCGAACGCGCTCGATGAGCGCGCGCGAATAGGGCTGTACGTAGCGGACATAATCCTCGGGACTGAGGGCGCCAGCCCAACTGTCGAATACCTGAATGGCGCGCGCGCCGGCGGTGACCTGCAGACGGGCAAAATCGCCGAGCACATCCACTAGCTTGCCCAGCAGACGGCGCCAGATGACCTCGTCGCCGAACATGAGCTTCTTGGTTTTGAGGAATGTCTTTGAAGGTCCGCCTTCGATCATGTAACTGGCGAGAGTAAATGGAGCGCCCACGAAGCCGACCACGGGAACTCGCCCAGCCAGTGCACGGGCCACCAGTTGGATCGCTTCACCGACATAACCCAGATCGTCGGTGCGGTCGGTAACCAGGTCGTCTACATCCTCGGACCGCGCAATTGCGTTGTCGATCGACGGGCCTTCGCCGCTGATGAATTCGAGCTTGAGACCCATGGGCTCGACCGGCAACAGGAGATCGGCGAAGATAATGGCGGCGTCAACGTCCAGCATCTCTACCGGCTGCAGCGTGACGGCGGCTGCAAGCTCCGGATTCTTGCAGATCTCGAGAATGCCGTGTTTGGCGCGGATGTCGCGGTAAGGCTTCAGATAGCGCCCGGCCTGGCGCATGAACCAGACCGGCCGCACGTCGGTCGCGCGCCTACGGCAGGCTTCGAGAAATCTGCCGCTGACCGGCGCTAAGCGCATGAAGAATCCCCAGGATGATAGATAGACACGCGAAGGCTCCCCGTCAGTAGAGTGTACCCTTGCGCCCGCTAAGTTCTCGTTTCGTCAGCCGGAAGAGCGCTCTTCGTCGCGAGGACGGCCCCGGCGCATCCGTTTCAGCAGTTGCTGCAGGCGGTCCGGCGTAGAGGTTACGTCCGCTTCGAAGTGCAGTTCGGGAACGCGGTGGAGATTCAGCCGGACCGCGACCTGGCGCCGCAGGTAATTCCGGGCGCCGTCCAGAGCGCGGATCGTCGCCGCCTGCTGGCCGGCCTCATTGCTCAAATGCAAACGAACCTGCGCGTGCCGCATGTCCGGCGACAACAGAACTTCGGTAACCGCTGCGTCTCCGATTCGCGGATCGGACAGCTCATAAGCGATGATCTCGCTCAGCTCTTCGCGCAGAGCTTCTGAGACACGCTCGGTGCGGTGGCTATCCATTGCCAGCCTCCGATTTCAGTTTACGGCTATAGCCATTCAATACTCGTTCCCGTCAACGCGCCGCCCAGCACGCTGGCCGCGTGCGCCTCAACGGCAGTGAGAATCTGTTCGGCGTGAACTCGATCGTTCGAGACCGTGACCGCAGCCAGCACGGAATTCTGCCAGGAATCCAGGTGGTCGATCTCCGCGACCGCAACATTGAAGCGCTCGCGCAGCCGATCTTTCAGGCTCTTGACGACATGCCGCTTTTCTTTGAGCGAATGCGCATGCTCGACATGTATATCGAGGGTCAGGACTCCGATGGCCGGCATGGGCTCAAGCCGCAATTGAGCTGTAAGACAGCTATCGCAAAACCGGAGCTTCCGGCGCTACTCGCTCCATAGTGAAGGCCTCCAGCACGTCGCCGACTTGGACATTATTGAAGTTGGCAAGCGAGATACCGCACTCCAGGCCGTTCTTCACTTCGCTCGCATCGTTCTTGAAGCGCTTGAGGGCTTCGATGCGGCCGGTGTGGACCAGTTCGCCGTCACGCAACACCCGGATCTGGCTATCGCGGCGGATAGCACCGTCGGAAACATAGCAGCCCGCGACCGTACCCACCTTGCTGATCTTGAAGGTTTCACGCACTTCCGCGTGGCCTTGCACCGTTTCTTTGAAGACTGGTTCCAGCAAGCCCGTCATGGCCAGCTTCATTTCGTCGATCAGCTCATAGATGATGTTGTAAAGGCGGATATCGACCTTCTGCTGATCGGCCGTAGCTTGGGCATTGCGTTCCGGGCGGACGTTGAAGCCGATGATAATCGCTTCGGAGGCGGAAGCCAGCAGCACGTCGGACTCGGTGATGGCGCCGACACCGGTGTGCAGCACGCGCGCGCGCACTTTGTCGTTAGAAAGCTGCTGCAAGGTGTCCGACAGCACTTCGGCGGTGCCGCCCACGTCGGCCTTGATAATCAGGTTGAGATCCTTCAGCTCGCCTTCTTTGAACTGGCGGTGCAGAGAATCGAGCGTCGCGACACGCGCACCCTTGGCCATCGCGGCATCGCGCGCCTTGGCTTCGCGATAAATGACGATCTGCTTCGCCTTGGAGGTATCGGAAACCACCTGAAAGCTGTCGCCGACTTCAGGCAAGCTATCGAGACCGATCACTTCGACCGGCATCGACGGCTCGGCGTCCTTCACCGAGTTGCCGCGGTCGTCGAACATGGCGCGCACTTTGCTGAACAGCGAGCCGCAAATGAAGAAATCTCCGGCATGCAGGGTTCCGTTGCGCACCAGCATGGTCGCCACGGGGCCGCGGCCCTTGTCGAGCTTGGCTTCGAGCACCGTCCCAAGAGCGGGCCGGCCTGGGTTGGCTTTCAGGTCCTGGATGTCGGCCACGAGCAGAATCATTTCAAGCAGCAGGTCCAGGTTCTGACCGGATTTGGCGGAGACCGGAACCATCACTACGTCGCCGCCCCAATCTTCCGCCAACAGGCCGCGGTCGGCAAGTTGTTGCTTCACGCGTTCGGGCTGCGCATCGGGCTTATCGATTTTGTTGATGGCGACCAGGATGGGCACGCCGGCAGCGCGCGCGTGATCGATCGCCTCGAGCGTTTGCGGCATGACGCCGTCGTCGGCCGAGACCACCAACACGACAATGTCGGTGACCTTGGCGCCGCGGGCTCGCATGCGGGTGAAGGCCTGATGCCCCGGGGTGTCGATGAAGACGATTTTGCGGCCGTTCTTCTCGATGTAATATGCGCCGATATGCTGAGTGATGCCGCCCGCTTCCCGTCCCGCGACATTGGTCTGGCGGATGGCGTCGAGCAGCGAAGTCTTGCCGTGATCGACGTGGCCCATGATGGTAACCACCGGCGCGCGGCGCACCAGATCTTTGCTCTCTTCGGCGAGTTCGATGTCCTGGGTAGATTCTTCTTCGTAGCTGACCTGGTTGGTGGAGGCGCCGAATTCGCGCGCCAACTCTTCGGCCATTTTCACGTCGAGCGTCTGATTGATGGTGGCGAAAACCTTCTTGGTATCGACCAGCTTCTTGATGACCGAGTTAGCCTTGACGCCGAGCTTTTCGGAGAGCTCTTTGACGGTGATGCCTTCCGAGACCGTGATTTCGCGATCGATGGGCGGCGGCTCGAGAACGGCCGTGCGCTTGGAGACGCGCTCGCGCAGAACGCCTTCGATTTCATTGCGCTTATGAGCCACCTGGCGGGTACCGGGCTTCGCCTGGTGACGCCGCTGCGGGTCGCTAGGCAGCGTGACGGGCTCAGGCCGCAGGGGCGTGGTGGGATGCATGGGGCGCAGGCCACCGGGACGACGCTGTCCCGGCTGAGCAGGAGCGCCGGGACCCCGCATGAGGGGCTGTCCGGGACGCACGGGACCGCGATAGAGCGGCTGACCGGGAGCGGTGGAGGGCCGGGCGGGCGTTCCGGGGCGCGGCAACCCGGGCGCCGCGGGACGAGGTTGGGTCTGCTGCTGTTTGAGGCGTTGCACCAGATCCGGGCGCGGCGGTACCACCGGGCGCGCAGCCGGTTGGCCTACGAGCGGGCGTGCACCGGCAGGCCGCGGCGCAATGGGAGTTCCCGGCGTCAGACTGGGCGCATTCGGACGCGCCGGCGCGGGACGAGGCGGCATGGGCGCCCCAGGAATGCTGGAGGCGTGCGCCGCGGGCGCCGGCCCCGAAGGGCC
Source organism: Bryobacteraceae bacterium (assembly GCA_036269275.1). GTDB lineage: Bacteria > Acidobacteriota > Terriglobia > Bryobacterales > Bryobacteraceae > Bog-105. The sequence continues at coordinate 163,495 of DATASJ010000132.1, forward strand.
GGGAGCGACGATATGGGTCGGCGGCTGCGGGCCTCGGGTTTGCAGGGCAGGAGGGACAACGGGCGAACCAGGAGCTTCGCCGGTGCGCATGGGGCGTTCGGGCGCCGCGGTGACGCGGGGCGGTTCGGGCGGCAGAGGCTGACGCGGTCCAGCCGGGGCGGGACTAGGCGGCGTGGCGCCTGTTCGCTGTACCGGCGGGGGCAGGGGACGAGCTGGGATGGAGATGTTCCGGCTCCCGGGCCCCGTTCCGCCAGTTTGACCAGCGTGGGCTAGCGGGGGATGCAACGCAGTGCCGCCGCCCAACGGCGGGCGAAGCGGCCGAAAAGGCGCCGGGCGGGCTGGCTCTGCAGCATTCGGCTGGGAAGTCTCCGCGGGGGTGCTTAGAGTGGAAGCTGCCGTGGCTGCCTCGGCCGTCTGTGGGACCGGGCTGATGGGAGCGGCCGGCGCGCCCGGGGCTAGCTCAGGTGGGGGCGCCGCGGCGGCAGGGGCGGCGTCGCGCAAAGGTGGATGAAGCGGCGCGCGCGGATGGGCCGGCGGCGGCGCAGGAGGGGCAGCCGGGGGCTCGGCTACCGCCACCGCGGACGAATCATGGCCATCGGGCGAATCGTGGCCGTGCCCGTTGAAACCCTCTGCAAACGCGTTGCGGGGAGTATCGGAGCCGGTCAGGTGACGGCGCAGTGCGAGCGCGACGTCTTCATCGATCGAGCTGGAATGCGTTTTTTTCTCCTGCACACCCAATTCGGGCAGCAGATCGAGAATGACGCCCGGTTTGACCTCTAGCTCCCGCGCCAGCTCGTTGATTCTGATTTTCTTCATAGAAGAGACTGCTCGATTAACTCCTTATTTAACCACCATTTGTAGTTATTATTCGCCGTTTTTCATGGTACCAGATACGTTGCTTTCGGCCGTTTCATCCGAACTGGCCACGTCGCGCAGGGTGGATGGCGCTGCGGAGAGGCCTTCTACGCGCCCTAAATCCAAAACCTCACCTTCATCCAGTTCCCCAAGCAGTTCGGTCTCGTGGCGCGCTAAATCATGCTCTAACACCCCGGTTTCGATATTTTCGAACGCCGCCGGGGCTTCGGCTTCGGCGAAATCGCCGGCGGTGTTACTCTCCAATGCCTGGGCGTCCAACACCGTTTCGAGTGTTTCCGCGCTGGCGGGAGCTACCTCCGACTCCTCAGTATCATACTCGCCGTAGAATGACACAACTGCAGATTGGATCTGAGTGACGATAATTTCGTCGATTTCCGGAATGGCTTCCAGCTCTTCCGGGGTCATCGAACCCAGGCGCTCCACCGTGCCGATGCCGGCCGCGACCAGCTTTTCGATAATCTGTTCGTCGAGCCCATGATCGAGCAGCACGGACACGGGCGCGCCGGAGATCACCATGTCGGCCATTTTGATTTCCATCTCGCGGCGCTTCTCTTCTTCGCTCTTAATATCGATTTTCCAGCCGATCAGTTTGGCGGCCAGCCGAACATTCTGGCCGCGCTTGCCGATGGCCAGCGAGAGCTGCAGATCGTCGACTACCACTTCCATGTGCTTTTCCACCGGATCGACGATGGTGACGCGCGAAATTTTGGCCGGGCTGAGAGCCTTGGTGACGTACTGCACCGGATCGTCCGAGTATTCGATGATATCGATCTTTTCGCCCCGCAGCTCACGAATAATGGATTGGACGCGCATCCCCTTCATGCCGACGCAGGCGCCCACGCTATCGACGTCGCGGTCGCGGCTGAAAACGGCGATCTTGGTGCGCTCCCCGGCTTCGCGCGCGCACGCTTTGATGGTCACCGTGTTGTCGTAAATTTCGGGCACTTCCTGTTCGAAAAGCCGCATGACCAATTCCGGAGCAGCGCGCGAGACGACCACGCCGGAGCTCTTGCCGCCCCGCTCCACGCCTTTGATCACGCAGCGCACCCGGTCCCCGACGCTGAAGTTCTCAATGCGGGACTGCTCTTTCTTGGGCAGGCGCGCTTCGGTTTTGCCCATGTCTACCAGGTAGTCCTGGCCTTCCAGCCGTTTCACGCTGCAGTTGACCAGTTCGCCCTGGCGGCCCTGAAATTCCGAGTACACGCTGTCGCGCTCTGCTTCGCGCACCTTCTGCAGAATGACCTGCTTGGCGGTTTGCGCTGAGATGCGGCCTAACACGTCTGTCGGTTTCGGGTCGCGAATCTCGATCCCTACCTGGGCATTGGGATCGATGCGCCGGGCGGCAGAGAGCGTAATCTGCTTGGAAGGATCTTCGACCGCCTCGACAACCTCCTTGACGCTATAGATCTGAATATTGCCGGTGCTTTCGTCGAGATCCGCGATCAGGTCTTCCTGCGAACGGAAATGCTTCCGCGCCGCGGCGAGCATGGCATCCTTTACCGCGTCGAGCACGATTTGCGGGTCAATGCCCTTTTCTTTGCTCAGAATCTCAATGGACTGATAGATCGAAACCACGTAATTACCTCTTGAACGTTAACCTTGGGTCTCTTAGCGCGAGTGAAATTTTTCGGAAACTACCACTCGAACTTCAGCTTCGCCTTTTGCACCTGTTCGAGCGGAACGTGCATCAGGCGGCCCGGCGCGATGTCCAGCTCCAGCGTCTGGTCCGCGAAGTGGGCGAGCTTGCCTTCGAAGCGGGTTTGGCCTTCGATCGGGTCGCGAACGGCCAAATGGATCTTTTGACCCACCGCGCGCTCGAAATCGCGCGCCTTGGAGAGACTGCGCTCCGCGCCCGGGGAACTGACTTCGAGCGTGTAGCTGTCGCCTGGGACCGCGTCCTCTTCGTCGAGCAGCGTGGCCAGCTTTTGCGAGACCAACTCGCAATCGCCGTGGGTCACGCCCCCGGGCCTGTCAATATAAACACGCAGCAGGCGGGCTTTGCCGGCCCCGCGGAGCTGGACCTCGACGATTTCGATCGCCGTGCCCGCCGCAGCCTGCTCACCGAGTTCGGTGAGGCGCTGGAGGAGGCCGTTTTTTTCGACTGCTGGCATTGACATTCCAGGTTGCAATAAAAAAGTGGGCTTTCTGCCCACTTTCGCTTCGACACTTGCCTCTTCTATTAAAGCATTTCCAGGCACGGGGCGCAACCGGAGGACGAGGGCACGATTGGCCTCGCAGCCGTTCGCGCTGCTCCCCGAGATTCGGCGCTCAACGGCCTTGAACTTGGGCGTGCGCCCTTTCAGGAAGCTCAGCACGCGTGGCCGCTGGCAATTCAGGTTGATCTCCTTCGGGCGGCGCTGAACGAATCTCAACGAATTCGTCCCAGGCGGATTCTTGCCAGTGATTAACGGCCTCGGAGCTGACGCCCAGATCGAGCAGCGATTCCGCTGGCACGCATTCACCGGCAACTTCGGCGTACTGAATAAGACGGAAGGATTTGACCAGCCGCGCGAGCGCTCGAAAACTGGTATTAACCGGCAAGATTTTAAAGGCGTGCAAAACCTTTCTTGATACGCGTCTCACGTCCTTAAACTCAGCGCGGATCAACGATACTCCGACGTAGATCTTCTCGATGGAGGCTTCGTCGATCTCCTGCGGATCTTTGTCATTGATCTTTAGATCGATAGGAGGCATGGTCAAACGGGATACGAAATCGCTGCCCTTTTCTGAGCGATCGTGGAAAGATCCGGCGTCGGCAGCTAGCGGGCTCTCGGTACCCGCAAACACCCAAACGCAGGGATCAATGTGGAAAGCCTTTTCGGCGCGGATGAAGACGCCTTCCTCCAAGGGGGCGAGAAACGCGTCGTACAGGTGGCTATTGTGCAATTTGGCGTTAATTTCATCTATAAAGACAAGGATACGTTCATCCGGATTTTCGGCCTGCGTGGTAACGATCATGTCGAAGCAAGCCAGAAGATCGTCCCGAGAACGCATCTGGGTAACGTTGAAGGTTAGTAACCTCATGCCCAGTTTCTTGGCCAAGCACTTTACAAGGTACGTCTTACCCGATCCCGGACTGTCAATTAGCAGAAAGCTGCGATGATATCTGCGCGAGTCCGGCGGCTTCTCCCGGACTTTCTCCACTAGTTTCCGGAGCTTTGTTCGCTTCGAATGAACACAGCAGATATATCCCTCAATCTCCGTTGCAGCACGCCAGAGGTCGATGTAACGGCGCCCTCCATCCTGTATATCGCCCAGTCCCGCAGAACTGAAAGCATCCCGCCAGCGTGTCCGCTCGGCCGCCCATTGGAACGGCACCCATGATCCGAAGCGCGCTCCGGGTTGGAATGGCAGTCGGAGGTGTTGGCTTTCATTCGGGGACCATTCTTCCGGACGTTTCAACCGCTGCACCTCTTCCCTCATCCAGGCGATAGTAAAATCGAACGCTCCTTGGACCGCATCGCGCAACCAACCGTTTACTTCCATGTCCGGCGCTCTAAGTTGGCTCGCAGCCTGATGGTCGGTAGGGGCTGGTGCTGGTTGCGGTGTGTTTATCATGGTGGCGGCAAGCGCGGGGAAGAACACACTGGCCATGGGAACAAACTGGATAGCCGGATCCGGGTCGGCCGTCTGCTTCTGAACCCAACACATGCGAAGTCGTTCGGAAAGTTCGGAGTCCGTCGCGGCGTCTGGTCCACGTACGACGACGGAAATGCCGGAAGGCAAGGCTAAGACCAACGCCCGTGGGTATCTGCTTGCCAGTGCATCCATTTCGTACATGGCTCGTTCGGATGGATATCCGCCTACGGTGGTCCAAAGGGCCACATCTCCAACATGGACAGCCATATTAGCGGCCAAATCCGGTATTAGGAACAAGCGAACCTTATCTTGGGGTATATCTGTGGCCCAGCTTGGTTTCCATTCTTTTGAGGATATGTACCAGAACGCTGCCGGGCAGTGCTCTGCCAGAGATCTGATCAGAGCGGGCGTGATTACACCCTTTCTCAAGTCCTTTATGAGTATGGCGGTTATATCTCGGAGTGACGAGCCGTCCAGCGCTGCTCTTAGGCCGTCTCCTATCTTGCGATGATCTTGCTTGGTCAGCCGGAGCTCCCAATCTATCCGTTGGGTGAGTGTAAAACGGTCGCCCGTCTGCTCGTAAATCCGGATAACGCGCGTAGTTCCGGGGGAAATATCCGATACACTGTCGGCCAGGTTGTGGAGTTTTGCGCTGTTGGCATTGTTATGCGCGCAAGTATCCGTCCACGAGAGAGTATGTGGCGTGTGGCCTATACTGCAGGCCGGATCAAGCATTCTGGCGAGTATATCTGTATCTGCTTTACCCCATATCCCGATACCGTCCACGCCAAATAGTGCTTCCTTGCCGTTAGTTGCGCCATACAAAATGGACGCTACTTCGCCGGCTCCGCACAAAGCGCGAATGGTGCTGTCACTTACATGCAATGACCTCGAATGCCGGAGTCCTGTGCGGCTACTCGATGGATTTCTATGTACACCCACTACCCAATGCTCATCAACCAGCCAATCGCCTGCAACGATAACCCGCGCCATTTGCAAACTCCCTAAGGCAATTATATGTTGAAGAAGCTAAAGTCCGGATGTTTTGTATCTTGCCTTTTCTATTAAAGGCATGCCACCGCCGGCTAGTGCGCTAATTCTGCACATTTAGCACGCACTCGACCGCTGAAGTGCAACGGCGCACTACGGTTGAAAGGGCTCTGCTTGATCTTTTGGTTCGGAAATACCGCCAGGGCAGCTTCCGGATGCGTTCTTCCCGTCGGGGCTGACGCTATCAATCTTCAACACACAAATCTTCTGCCGGCTCACGATCGGCGTGCCGTCGTCATTTTTCAAACTGGTGGCGGAGATACGAACAATCTGAAACCGGTCACCGGCTTTTATCCCGGCCTTCGTCCCTTTGTTGATGAACACACTTCCGTTCTCCGTTCCCAGTACCTTGGGCGGGTCAGACAAGAATGAAGCCGCCGTGGCGGCAGCGGGCGTCTCCCGAGCGAGAGCCTCTTTCAGTTTGGCAGTCAAGTCTGTGGTTAGCGAATCCGTGGCTTTCGTCCAGAGGTCGTTGAACGTTGCTGGCAACCCTTGCCCCGTGGTTTTGTAGACCGGAAACGTTTTGGTCTCGAGCGCGACTGCACTATCTTTGAAGATCGCGGAAGGCTGGGCTATCGTCGCGGCGGATTCAACGTCGACCAGTCTCGCGCTAGCTTCAGCTTCCACAACCGCGATGGTTTTTGCGGACGTACGCGAATTCTCCTGGTGCGATCTCTGACTTCCGTTGACAAAGTTCACCAGAATAATTCCTTTGGGAGCTTCGGTCAGGCGCTCTTCCCCATGGCAAAGAGCGGATTCGCGCGCTCGAGCAGCCCGTTCGCTACAATAACTGCAATGCGCTTGGCGGGCTGGGCGTAGAGGCTCGAAGAAATCAGCAAAGCGAGAGCGGTTGCCGGTACTTCAAAACGCATGCATCCCTCCGGGACATTGCGACTATTATCCGGCTGCGGCCAAGGCTTTTCCCGCGGCTGTAAACCTCTTACCCCTCGGCGGACTCCTGGTCGCGGCTGTCGCTCACCTGCAGCCGCTCTGTACCACCGTCGGCATCACTTGTGAGCTTAACGCTATGGGACAAAGGATCGGACGAAGGCTGAGCACCGTCCGAGGTCGCCTGGGCCTCTTGGCGCAGCATTTCGACAGTTTCAGCGATGACACGTGACTCCTGTAGAAGTTTCTCCGAGACCGCATCTTTCTTGAGAGCCTTGGCGTGTTCGATGAATTGCTCCGTTCGGTACAGGTAGAAATCGCAGCCTCCCGTACGCTCGCGAAATTCTCGACGTAGTTCCGGGCGCGGAAACAGAGTTTTTCCGGCTTCTCGAACCCACCAGTCCTCCTTGACGTCTCGTGTCACCAGAATTGCTGGTTGTTTGTTCTCCTTGGAATGGTCGATTAGTTGAAACCACAAGATGCAATCCCCGTGGGATCTTAAGGCTTCTTTTGTTTTCCGATCAAGGTATCCCGGTGGAGTCTCGTGGCCGTAACGGGCTTCTATTTCGGCGTACAGCTCCTTACGTTTCGCCTCCGGGTACGGCCTCCCCACGCGACCGTCGAAGATTTCCAACAGTTCCGAAGCTATCGGGTCTTCGGAAGGGAGGTTTGGATACTTGAATTCTGCCTCCGCAATGGCTGATAAATCGTCTTTACAGTGGGCGGCTATCGCGGCGCAAAGCTCTGTTGTCACAAACGGATGTTGTTGGTACTCGCGCTCGGCACGGTTTATCAGGGCCTCGAGGGCGATTCGTAGATCCGCGGCACGCTTCCGCGTTTCGGCGATCACTTTCAAACGATTCTTATGGAATTCGTCCGCGCTCTGATGAGTGAGCCAGATGCGGTCCCGGTGTTCTCGAAAGAGCCTCAACAGTTCTTCGCGGGATTCCTTGCTGTAGCGGTACAAATCGAGAAGAACGCTTGCATCAAATGAGAAAACCGCACGCTCCCAGAGCTCTTGGAACTCGGATTTAGTCGGAGTGTGATACTCGAAAAACAGCGCCTTCATAAGCGAAAACGTTCAAAAAGTCCTTGCCTTCAGCCAGGTGTTCCGTTCGTCACCAAGTGCGTAACTAGCCCACCCGGCTGCTAGTCGACTGACGAAAAGGGAATCTCCACGGTGAAGATATGGCTTCATCGAGTCGCGGATGGCGGCGCTGGTGCTGATCGTGTCCACAAGAAAAACCGATTTTTCAAGGTGACACCAACTGCCGTAGATTGACTTAATTCCGCCGATCACTCTCTGATAGTCCAGACTAGTGTCATTTGGCGATTTGAGGTCATAGGCGATCAAAAAGACCATCTTTTCGGAGCCTCTTAGAGAGAGAATAGCAGCGGCCCCGGGTTGAAGCAGGAATAAATAACTCTAGTGACCTGCTCTAGCATTAGCAGGCGCCCGCGCGTATCTTGGGCATCAACTGCCAGTCCTTCCGCCCGCCTAAGCCTAAGAAATTGACGTGATCACAGACGTGCCCGGCTTCATGTGCCACCGCGACGGGGGATGTGTGAAGGCACTCATCTATGAGGAACTTCATCGCCCCGCCGGATGCTCGTGATGCGCCGCGGCGTGCGTTTCCCCCATGGACGCGCGGGCGGACGACCGCGGCGAGGAAAGGCCTGAACATACATCGGCGCCAACTCGATCTTGTGACGGTTCAGCGCCGGGTAACCTTCGAGGATCTCGTCGATCGTCGCGCCTTGGGAAAGCATGTCGGCGATCAGGTCGATCGGGATGCGAGTGCCTTTATGTACAGGCGTACCACCCATGAATTCCGCACTCGATTCCACCATACGGGCGGCCTGAGCCAAACGCCGAACGCCCAGGACACCTCGCGTCTCCCAGTGTTCCGCAAGAAGAGGAACGCTTCGTCATCATTGGCATGTCCGATACACGGAAACTGCTGATTGTGATCCATACTGTTAAGGGAGAGGCACTCCGGATCATCAGTGCTCGAGCGGCGATGAAGCAGGAAAAAAAGAGCTATGAAGAAAACTCCCCCTAGGGCAAGCACGGCAGAAATGCGAGCGGATACGATTTCTCGGGCGGTGTCCGGGGTAAGTATGCTGGGGCCTACCGCCGTGGTACCAATGTGGTGCTGCTCGATCCGCAGTTGGTGAAGGCGTTTCCAGACTCCAGATCGGTCAACGACGCATTGCGCGCCATTCTGGCGATTGCGCAGCGAACCGGCAGCCGGAAACCGGCGCGGGCGCCACGGCAAGAGTGACGCAGCCACTCCATTAGTTCCCTCGCGCTACGTTGGATCTAACCGTTGTACCCTGAATCCGGCATGACTCGTCTCTTCCCACTTTGGCTCTGTCTCTTCTTTCTCCCTCTTCCTGTATTTCCACGCCAAGCCGCGACCACTGCCTCCCGCATTACCCTGGATGTCGTCGTCAATGACAAATCCGGCAACCCCGTTTCCGGTCTCCAGCAGCAGAACTTCACCATTCTCGACAACCAACAACCGCAGAAGATTCTTTCCTTCGAAGCCATAGGTGGGAACAGCCCTGCGAATGCGGACTTAGAAACCGTCCTCGTCATCGACGCCGTCAACATTGGTCTCGTCAGAGTGGCCTTCGCGCGCGAAGAGATTCAAAAATTTCTGCGGCAGGACGGCGGCAAGCTCGCCCAGCCGCTCTCCATCGATTTCCTGTCGGATTCGGGGCTTGTCGCGCAGGCAACGCCTACTCGCGATGGCAACGCCCTCATCGCGTATATGAAGCAGCATGAAACCGCCCTGCGCACCCTTCGCGGATCGCAAGGATTTTACGGTGCGGCGGACCGGGTGCAGTTGTCGCTCCGCGCACTGGGGCAACTCGCTCAATATGAGGAGAACCGGCCTGGCAGAAAGCTGGTCATCTGGGTGAGTCCCGGTTGGCCCATCCTAACCGGCCCCAATGTCCAACTGACTTCCAAAGACCAGCAGAACCTATTCCATACGGTTGTCGCCGTCTCAACTCAATTGCGGCAGTCTCGCATCGCGCTCTATGCCGTCGATCCCTTGGGAACATCGGACTCGGGGAGTTTTCGAACCTTCTATTACGAGCAATTCCTGAAAGGTGTCACGGCGCCGAACCGCGTGCTGATCGGTAATCTCGCGCTGCAGGTGCTTGCTTATCAAAGTGGCGGCCGTGTGCTCAACTCCAGCAACAGCATAGCGGGCGAGATCGAACGCTGCATTCGCGATGTAAAGGCTTATTACGTTCTGACCTACGACCCGCCGCCTGCCGACGGTCCCGACGATTACCACGCCATCGAGGTAAAGCTCGACCAGCCCCAGTTGAAAGCCCAAACACGGTCCGGGTATTACGCCCAACCAACTCGGCCCCGCACCCCGTGAGCGCCTCGCCGCGCTTCCGCGTTCTGCTCTAGCTCCATGCGCATCGCCCTGCTTGGCACCCGCGGCATCCCGGCTCAGTACGGCGGATTCGAAACCTTCGCCGAAGAGCTGTCCGTCCGCCTCGTCGCGCGCGGCCATTCGGTCACCGTCTATTGCCGTAGCAGGCACGAAACCCCCGAATATCGCGGTGTCCGCCTGCGTTACTTGCCCGCTATGCGGCACAAGTACTTCGAAACCGTTGCGCACACCGGCCTTTCAACACTCGATCTCCTGTTCCATCGCTACCATGCCGTCCTCTATTGCAACGCCGCCAACGCCGTTTTTACCTGGTTGCCGCGAGTGCTCGGCATGCCCACCGCGCTGAACGTGGATGGCCTGGAGCGGCACCGCAAGAAATGGAACCGGCTGGCAAAGGCTTGGTACCGGCTCTCTGAATGGCTGGCAACCTGGTGCTGCTCCAGCATCGTCACAGATGCAGAGAAGATTCGCGAATACTATCTACGGCATTACGCAAAGGACTCCGTGTTCATCCCTTATGGCGCAGAAACCGGCAAAGTAGCAGCCACCGCCGCGGTTCGAGCGCTCGGGCTGGAGCCCGGCAAGTATGTCCTCTATGTGAGCCGCCTGGAGCCGGAGAATAATGCGCTCCTGGTGCGAGAAGCATTCGAAAAAGTGCACACTGATTTTAAGCTGGCGATTATCGGCGACGCCCCGTATGCGGCCGATTATATTCGCGAGGTGAAGGATACGCGCGACCCGCGGATCGTGATTCCGGGCGCGATTTACGGAGAAGGGTACAGAGAGTTGCAGTCGCATTGTGCAGTCTATGTGCAGGCCACCGAGGTCGGCGGCACGCATCCGGCGCTGATTGAGGCGATGGGGCGCGGAGCACTCGTGTTGTATCTGGAAACGCTTGAGAACACGGAGGTCGCTTCCGACGCGGCCGTGCCCTTCGGAAGCGATCTGGTCGAGAAGCTGCAGTGGGCCGTGAATCTCTCCGCATCCGAAAGGGCCGCCTGGGGCGAACGCGCCGAGCGCCGAATCGAGAAGCTGTACAGTTGGAACGCGGTCACCGACGCCTATGAAGGCCTCTTCCGCCGGTTAACATCAGCCTCATGAGCGAATCTACAGTGCTCACTCCGCTTCCGGCTGCCGAGCCTCTGGGCTCGCAATCCTCCGCGCCCAGCGCGCTTCCCTATCGTTCCTGGGTCGAAGTGTCACGCGCGCAGATTGCCGCGAATTTTCTGGCGGTTCGCAAGCTCGTAGGACCCGATGTCGAGGTCATGCCGGTTGTGAAGGCGGATGCCTATCGCCACGGCGCGGTCGAGGTATCGCGCACTCTGGAGGAGCACGGCGCGCGTTGGCTCGCCGTCAGCAATACCGACGAAGGCGTTGCCCTGCGCGACGCCGGCATTCGAGCGCGCATCCTGGTCATGGCGGATTTTCTCCCCGCTACGCGCGAAGCTTTGCTCGCCTACGGGCTCACTCCGGTCATACACTCGCTTGAGGATCTGGCCGAATTGGACCGCCTCGCTGCCGCTCAGGGCAGCCCCTGCCGGTGTCACCTCAAAATCGATACCGGGATGAACCGTTTAGGAGTCCGTCCGGACGTCGCGGCCATTGGCCAAGCAATTCTGGCTGCCCGAAATATCGAGCTCGAAGGTCTGATGAGCCATTTCGCCTCGGCCGCCAATTACCAGAGCGGCCAGACGGACGAGCAAATCGGGATCTTCAACGAACTCGCCGCCGGGCTTAGCCGTGTGGGCATTCACCCGGCGCTGCTTCACCTCTCGAGTACGATTCCGGTCGCCTATGGGCGCCGCCCGGCCTGGCGCGGAATGGTCCGCCCGGGACACGCCATCTACGGCTACGTGTCTCCGGTGCGCGGTCATGGTCCGGGAAAGGTCTTGCAGGTCAAGCCCGCGCTGACCTGGCGCGCGGCCGTGCTCGCGGTAAAAGACGTCCCTGCGGGCGCCCTGATCGGCTACGGCGGCACCTTCCGCGCTCCGCAGCCCATGCGCGTGGCCGTGCTCGCGGCCGGCTATGCCGACGGCATCCCACATCGCCTTTCGAACAAAGGCAGCGTCATCGTCAAGGGCAAGCTTGCTCCTATATTGGGCGCCGTTTCCATGGACATGACCTCGATTGACGTCACCCAGGCGCCGGAGACAAAAGTCGGGGACCCGGTCACGCTGCTCGGATGCGAAGGCAACGTGCGCATGGACGCGCAGCAGATCGCAAAGCTTGCCGGCACCATCTCTTACAGCGTGTTGTGCGGTATCCATGCGCGCGTCAAGCGATTGTATGTTTGACGCCCGCTGACCGATCGTCCGCACGCCGCCCTGTAGCATGCTACAGTGAGAAGTTTAACTCAAAGCGTCGGAACATTTACCTGCAGGTTACCGTCCTTACTGGGGACGCCGGAGTCTCTCAACTTTGAAAAAAAAGTGGAAAATCGTCATCCTACTGGGTCTGTTTGTGCTGATCGCGGGCGCAGTCTTCGCGAGCATCAAAATCAGCGAGCGGGGAGTGGTTATTGTCCAGACCGGGAAGGTCATGCGTTCGGATCTCACCTCGGTTGTGACTGCGTCCGGTGAAGTCAAGCCCCGGAATTACATCAACATAGGCGCCAATACGCAAGGCCCGGCGCCGATTACGGAAATTCTGGTCAAAGAGGGCGATCACGTGAAAAAAGGCCAAGTTCTGGCTCGCTTGGCCGATGTGCAACCAGCCGCGGATCTGACCGCCCAGCAAGCGGCCCTGAATTCCGCGCTGGCAGATTCTTCCGCCGATGAGGCTGCGGTCAAGTCGGCCGACGACAACATCGCCGTGGCGCAAGCCCAAGTCGAGCACGACCGGGCGGACGTGGAGCAAAAGAAAGTCGATCTGAAGCGCAGCCAGGAGCTGTTCGATCAGAAACTGATCGCGGCGCAGGATTTCGAGGCCAAAAAAGTCACTTACGAATTAGCCGTCGCCACTTTGCAGTCCTCGCAGCAGAAGGTCGCTCAATCCGAGGCCGCACGCGCGCAATCCGCCGCCCAACTGGCCTCGGCGCAAAAGAAGGTGGCGCAAGCTCAGGCCATGGTCTCGCGCTCGAAGGACGTGCTGTCACAATACGACGCAGTAGCTCCCCTCGACGGCGTAGTCACGAACCTGCCCGTGCGGGTAGGCGAGACGGTCGTCCCGGGCATTCAAAACTCGGCCGCATCGACGATCATGACCATCGCCGATATGTCCATCATTACCGCCGAGGTGAATGTCGACGAAACGGATATCGTGAGCGTGAAAATGGATCAGCCCGCGGAGGTGTCCATCGACGCGATTCCCGATCAAACTTTCAAAGGACGCGTGATCGAAATTGGCGACACCGCGATTGTGCGTTCGAGCGGGGTGGCCGCGTCCCAGAGCCAAACCTCCAGCCAGGAGGCGAAGGATTTCAAAGTGGTGATCGCGCTTGACATTCCGCAGAACTTCGTCCGGCCGGGCTTGTCTTGCACCGCGAAGATTACAACCGCTACGCGCTCCCGTGTGCTCGCAATTCCCATCCAGGCATTGACCATCCGCCAGAAGAGTCAGTTGCAGCCGCACAAGGCCGGACAACCGCTGCCGCAGCTCGACGCGGCCGCGCAAAAAGCGGCCAATCAAGAGCTGCAGGGTGTGTTCGTGGTGAACAATGGTAAAGCGCTGTTTCGCGAGGTGAAGACCGGCGTGACCGGTGCCACCGACATCGAGGTGCTGAGCGGATTGAAGGAAGGCGATCAAATCATCACCGGCAGCTATCAAGTGATTCGCACGCTGCGCAATGAGGCTAAGGTGAAGGTGGATAACAGGGCTCCGGTTGTGCCGCCGGGCGCTGTTTCCGGATAGCGCAGTCTTTACCGCGCCCAGGTAAGCATGGGAACACTAACCACCGCGGCCCAGAGCCTCAGCGCCCAAGAGCGCGAGCAGCGGGGCGAGCAGCTGAAGCGCGAAGGCATCGTCATTCGCACCTACGATCTTTGGAAGACCTACATTATGGGCGATCAGGAGATTCATGCCGTCTCCGGTGTGGACATCGTGATCAAGCGCGGTGAATACGTCGCCATCATGGGGCCCTCCGGATCCGGCAAATCGACCCTGATGAATCTGATCGGGTGCCTCGACACGCCTACCAAGGGCCTTTATTACTTGAATGGGAAGCTTGCCAGCGACATGGAGGACGACGAACTGGCGCGCATCCGGAACAAGGAGATCGGGTTCGTCTTCCAGACCTTCAACTTGCTGGCGCGCTCTTCGGCCCTTCACAACGTGGAATTGCCGCTGATTTATGCCGGCATTCCATCGCAGGAACGCTTGCAACGCACGAAAGAAGCATTGCGCAGCGTGGATCTGGAGCAACGGATGCACCATAAGCCCAACGAATTATCGGGAGGCCAGCGCCAGCGCGTCGCCATCGCCCGGGCGTTGGTGAATCGGCCCTCCATCTTGCTTGCCGACGAGCCCACGGGTGCGCTCGATTCGAACACCGGCCAGGAGATCATGGCGTTGTTTGAGCGGCTGCACGAAGAAGGCAATACGATTGTGCTGGTCACACACGAACAGGACATCGCCATGCACGCCCATCGCGTAGTTCACATTCGTGATGGCAAAGTCGAGCGCGACGAGGCCGTCCGGCGCTGACTCGCGCTGGCGTAGTCCCTAGCTATTGTCTTCCCTAGCAGAGAAGATTTTTTTCCCAAATCTCCCACTAAATAATGTAGCCAACTGCTAGCGTCTTATATGCTGGTGAAAAGTCGGTTTATAGACGGATGTGACAGGCTGGCCCCAGCCCCCCCGCTCGTGTAATGGAACCAACTTCCACAGACGTGCTCCTCCCCGCGTCGCCGGTGGATTCTTCCTCAAGACAAGAGAATTCGTGTCTACGTGCCGCCTCGGAGGGCTCGCTCCGCATTCTGATGGCAGAGGACAATGTGATCAATCAGAAGGTGGGCAAGCTGATTCTGCAGCGCGCGGGCTTTAACATTGACTTGGTCGGCGACGGAAGCGAGGCGCTCGAAGCGCATCGCGCAAATCCGTACGATCTGATACTGATGGACTGTCAAATGCCCACCATGGACGGCTTCGAAGCCTGTCGGCAAATCCGCCAATTGGCGCACGCCCAGCCTGCGATTATTGCGGTCACTGCCAATGCGCTGGTCGGCGAGCGCGAGCGGTGCCTCAACGCGGGCATGGACGACTATCTCTCCAAACCGTTCCAAGCCGAACAACTGGTCGCCGTAGTCAGAAAATGGATTGCGGTGCGCCGCGGGTCGTGAACTGCCGCTACTGCCTCCACGTGAGCAGCAACACAAAGAGTACGATCCATAGAAAATCCAAGTAGTGCCAGAACACGGAGACGCCGTTCGCCACCACGCGAGTGGTCATCTGGTACTTCGGGCCGCTTGCCGGCACGCGCGTGCGGACCAGCAGGTAGACCAGTCCGGCCAGGCCCACAAGGATGTGCATTCCATGCAATCCGGTAAACAGAAAGATAAACCAGGAGTGGGGATTCTTCGCGAGCACGATCCCCGAGCGCAGGATCTGAAACCAAGCCGTGATCTGGCCCGCCAGAAACAGCAGGCCCAAACCGGTTGTCCAGGCAGTCAATCGGAAAAAGCCGCCTTGGTCGTGAGCGCGCAGGCGCCGCCGGGCTGCTTCGAATAATACGCTGCTGGTTAGCAAGATCGCGGTTGTGGCCCAGAGTATTTTCGGAACCGCAATGTGGGCCCAGAAAAGCGTCGCCTCGGAACGGCCGATAAACACGGTGATCATCGCGCCGAATGTCATGGTTACGGTCGCCAGCACAACAATCGTCGTCAGCAGGGACAGCGAGTTGAGGTCGCGCTCACGCGTTGCACTTTCGGTTACAGACTGCACGTCTTCATTTTCTCGCGCTGGGTTGCGAACTCCTCTAGAATAGATGCGAGGTGGCGGCTTTGATCCGGATAACTTTTCTTGCTCTTGCTCTCGGCGGTTGTGCATTGGCGAGCACGGCGGCGCCTGTCTCCCAAGATGCCGCCGACGCCCGGCTAGCCCGCGCCTTTCGCAATCCGAGCGAGGGCGGCTGGATTTTCGTTCATCTGGAAGGCGGCCCATCGGGCATCGGTTTTCAGCATGGCTATCTGCTTCCTAAAGAGATCGAAGATTCCAAGCGCGCAATTGAGCTCAGCACCACGCATGAGGTGAAGCACACCTGGGCCGAGATACGAGAGGTCGCGCAGACCGTCTTTTGGCCGCATGTGCCGGAAGAATACCGGCAGGAGCTCGAGGGTATGGCCGAGGGCCTGAAAGCGCACGGCTCGCGGCTCGACATCGTCGACCTGGTTGCGATGAACGCCTACATGGAATTTCCGTACTACTACGACGAGGCGAAGAAGCGAGAGGCCAAGGGCGTGCCGAGCCCGGTGGGTGAACACTGCAGCGCTTTCGTCGCCACCGGCGCCTACACCAAGGACGGCCGCATCGTGATGGGCCACAATAATTGGACCGATTATCTGACCGCCAGCCGCTGGGACATCATCTTCGACATCGTTCCCGCTTCCGGCCATCATTTGATCATGGACGGCATGCCCGGCCTGATCCACAGCGGCGACGATTTCGGCATCAACGACGCCGGCATCATGATCACGGAAACCACCATCGGCAACTTCCACGGTTTTGATCGCGGCGGCGTGCCCGAGTTTGTGCGGGCCCGCAAAGCGATGCAGTATTCGGAATCGATCGACGACTTCGCGCGCATCATGGAAGACGGCAATAACGGCGGATACGCGAATACATGGCTAGTGGGCGACCGCAAGAAGAATGAAATTGCACGCCTGGAGCTGGGTTTGAAGTACGTAACGCTGGAGCGCACCAAGGACGGTTACTTTGTCGGCTCGAACTTCCCGATCAATCCCAAATTGACTGCCGAAGAAACGGACTTCCCCAAAGATCCGAACACGCCAAACCAGGTTCGTCATCGGCGCTGGGACCAATTGATGGCCGAGAACAAAGGGCGCATCGATGTCGAAGCCGGCAAGAAGTTCGAGACCGACCACTACGACGTCCTCACGAAAGAGATCGATCCGAACGAGCGGACCATCTGCGGCCACATCGACAAATCCAGCCGCGGTTTGAAGCCCTGGCAGGATCCCTACGGGCCCGCGGGGGTTGCGGAGGTGAAAGTTGCCGACGCTTCTATGGCGGAGAAGATGTCGTTCGCGGCAGGGATGGGGCATCCGTGCGGGATCGAGTTCCATGCGGCCGAGTTCTTGAAGGCTCACCCGGAATATGCCTGGCAGGCGCCGCTGCTGGAAGACCTGAAAGCCAATCCGTGGATCGTGGTGTCGGCCGCCACAGCACGCGAAACCGCTATGACGTCGCGCTAAGACTCCGGCAGCGTAAGCGTTCGGCAAAGCGGAAGGTATACGCATAGAGCGCAACTGTAGCGGCGAACATTCCTGCCAGCGCGACGGTGTCGCTCAGCACATAGGGCGGCTGCACAAGCAGATGTTGCGAGGCGATGGTGGGAAGCAGCAACACGCAGAGCGTTTCCACACCCCTGATCAAAAGCGTCCAATTCAGGATGCGGAAGAACGAGCCGGACCGGCGCGCGCACCTGTGCCACATGACTGCGGCGAAGAGTAGCAACCCAAGAAACCAGGCATGCAGACCTTCGCGAAGGAGGCCGCTGATTCCCCAGCCCCAATAGGGGACGAATAGGGCGAAAGGAATCACGATGAGCGCTAAAAACCATGCGCGCGCTTTGCGGTAGGCAAGGTAGAGCAGCCGTAACAGCCCAAGCAGAAAGAACGCAATCCCGGCGCCGAAAGGAAGTGTATCCCAGTAGGAGGCGAAGAACTGAATGACAGGAGGCGAGAACTCATAGATGGATTGAAGCTCAAGGCTCCAGCGGTGAAAGAAGATCAGGTTCAGCGGCACAAGCGTGTCTAGAACGGAATCGACACGGGAGCGCAGCCAATTCATCGCCGTCGGCGGCTTCAGGCCGCCCGTCATTTTCAAGTAAGCGAAGAAGGAATCTTGCGCGTAATGAACGTTGTTGATCACCCGCCAGAGCGCCAGCCACGCGCCTACGCCGAGACCCAGCATGAAGAGACCATCAATCCAGGCGTACGGTCCCGAGTTCTTACGCCTGCGCAAAATGACGATGCCGATGAGCGCGGGAATGGAGACCAATGCGGACGGATGAACCAGGTAGGCAAAGCCGAGGGCGAAACCGGCAAATAGAAAGCGGCCCCGAAAAGCAAGATAGGCGGCAAGCAGCACGAATCCGGCCTCGATGAGCTTCGGCCAGGTGAAGTAGATCTCGTGGATGGTGAACGGCGCGGTCGCGGCAATCAGGAATGCGAAGAACGCCCAATCGGCGGGCAGGAACAACCGCGCCAGGCCGAACACCGCCAGCAGCCCGCAGCAGGCCAGGACAATCATCGCGACGCGGTACGCTTCAAAACCTTCGGGGTCAAATGGCGACCACGCTTGGTCGGGCATGGCGTGCAGCAGGTTGACGCGAGGTGAGAGTACGAGCGGGGCTACTGCGAGGCTCGAGATGGGGCCGCGATGAGAAAACGTCCAAGGGACATAGAGGCTAGCGGCAAACGGTCCAAAAGGAGAGTCGCGGAAGCGCACGAGCTGAACGGCGTGGTAGGCAAAACGGCTGTCGGACCTTGCGCCCACTTCAAAGGTTCGCGAGATCCGCGCCCCGAAGAGCTCACCGGCTGGACCAAGCGAGTAAATCGACCTCGCAGTACCGATGGAAACGAGTAAGAGGAAGACGGATAAGGCCCGGCATTCCATCGAACGCAAGTAAGTCGACAATGGAAAACGGATGAAGTGGTAAGTGGCGTAACCGATAAGTATAAATAGACCAATGCGGCATATAAACCGCGCGCTGAACCATTCCGGCCCAATCCAGGCTATAAGCCCGATGCAGGCGAGCGGCACAACACCGGCAAGAGGAATCCAGATGAAGTGCAGGTTCCGCCGTCTCCGGCGAAGGATCAAGCCGGGAGACAAGAAGGCGACGAGTGAAGTTACCGCGGCGAATAAGATCCAAAGTAACTGCTTGCAAATTTCCAAGTTATCCACGGATCGAATGACAAAGGGCTGCGAAAAGCCGAGCCAGCCTTGTGAATCCAGCGGCGTTGCCACGGCAACAATTCTGAACCTGAGCGGCTGCTTGTCTTCAGGCAGCGAGAAATACTTCAGCCACCATTCCCCGCCGTCGCCCGGAATCAATTCAGGCGGAACCGGCACGCGGATGGTACCGCCCTTGGCGGTCTCGATTTCGACGGCGAGGCGATCGCCGCGACGGCTTGGATATCCCGCGATAAAGACGGCGACGCGAGGTGCTGCTTTATACCAGGCGGTATGAGCCGAACCTGCGGAGGGCAGGGGAACTGCCCAGGAACCGTACATCTTGACGGATCCCTTGAAAGGCGGTAGATAGGTTCCACGAGGGACCTTGCCGCGCGCGAAGCCGGCGCCCGTAAGCTCGGGTTCGGCGGGATCGGCCTGCGGGATAGGCGCGATGTCGATGGAGACGCGGTGCAGCTTGAAGGATGTGCCGCACACACAGTAAGCGACCGCAGCGAGGCAGAGCGCGACCGCGATCTTATCGGCTGTGAAATACCGGCGGGCTATGTTTGCGCTCTTCCCGAGGACCGCTCGGCCGCATCCAGACGCGCCTGGGCTTTACTTACGGCGCGGAGAGCAGCTTCGGAATCGGCGGTTTCCTGGGCATTGCGCAACGCCTCGTTTGCGCTCTGTAGTTGCTGACGCGCGGCGTCGGCTTGGATGTCTCGTCCGAACTCGGCGTGCTCGGCGAGCACCCGCACGTGGTCTTCGAAGACTTCGACGAAGCCGCCATCCAGTGCAAGCACTTGCTCGCCCCCTCCGGTTTTGTACGATAACACGCCTGCTCCGAGGATAGAGAGCAGTGGGGCGTGGCCGGGCAGGATACCCATGTAGCCTTCCTTGCCCGGCAACTCGGCTTCGCTGACCTGCTCGTCGACGAACAGGCGCTCCGGGGTCGCCACTTCCAGTTGAAAGGTGTCAGCCATACGGCGGCGCCTATTGGTTCATTCTTTCCGCAGCTTCCACGACGTCTTCGATGGTGCCCTGCATGTAGAAGGCTTGCTCGGGCAGATTGTCGTGCTTGCCGTCAACGACTTCCTTGAAGCTGCGGATGGTGTCTTCAAGCTTGACGTACTTGCCGGGGCGGCCGGTGAACTGCTCGGCGACGTGGAACGGCTGGGAGAGGAAGCGCTGAATGCGGCGCGCACGGGCGACGGTCTGCTTGTCTTCATCGCTCAGCTCGTCGATACCGAGAATGGCAATGATGTCCTGCAGATCTTTGTAGCGCTGCAGGATTTGTTTCACGCGCTGGGCCACGCTGTAGTGCTCTTCGCCCAGAATGTTCGGATCGAGAATGCGAGACGTGGAGGCCAGCGGATCGACGGCCGGATAGATGCCGAGCTCGGAAATGGCGCGGGACAAGTTGGTGGTGGCGTCAAGATGCGCGAAGGTAGTGGCGGGCGCCGGATCGGTGTAGTCGTCGGCGGGCACATAGATGGCTTGCACCGACGTAATGGAACCGCGCTTGGTAGAAGTGATGCGCTCCTGTAGGTCGCCCATTTCGGTGGCAAGATTCGGCTGATAGCCGACTGCGGACGGCATGCGGCCGAGCAGCGCCGAGACTTCGGAACCAGCTTGCGTAAAGCGGAAAATGTTGTCGATGAAGAGCAGAACGTCTTGGCCTTCTTCGTCGCGGAAGTACTCGGCGACGGTGACGCCGGTGAGGCCCACTCGAAGACGAGCGCCGGGCGGCTCGGTCATCTGGCCATAGACGAGCGCGACTTTCGATTTCTGCCAGTCGTGCGGATCTACAATGCCGGCTTCCTGCATTTCGAGCCAAAGGTCATTACCTTCGCGGGTGCGCTCACCGACGCCGGCAAAGACGGAAACGCCGCCGTGCTTCATGGCGATATTGTTGATGAGTTCTTGAATGATGACGGTCTTGCCTACG
>DATASJ010000133.1:0-34912 GCA_036269275.1 Bryobacteraceae bacterium
CGGCCGCTTTACGCCCGGCGTCCAACTGCTGCAGCGCTGCGATTATCGCCGCCTCGCTGTGCTGGCTCTTCGGCATCTTGCCCTCCTCCTTCTCCGTACGAAATCATATTCAACTTCGTGCGGATCCCGGGGAGCAGGTCAGAGTGTTGCTCGCCATCAGCGCGAATTCCGCTCCGCTCGCCTCCAAGCGCCGAAGCGCTGCCCGATGATAATCGTCGAATTGCGACCACGATTCTTCATCGCCGTCGATACCCAGGTAGGAAACGGCTTTGCTCAAGTTCAAGCATTCGATCGTCATTTCCGGTGTCGAAGGCGCGCCTTGCAGGTGGTTCACCAGGTGGCGCTGTTCGCTTCGCTGGCAGATTGCTGTGTAGTAATCCACCGTGGACGGCCAGGCGACGCCTCCCACGATGCCAATCTTCTTCATCTGCTTCCTCGCGCTATTGGGCCAACATAGCTCGATCATCCTTCCGAAATGTACAGCTTGCCCGGTGGCCATACTTCGTCTAGCATCAAAGTATGGATGCCACAGACAATGCCGATCAGGCAGCTTCGCGAATTGCCGCTGCCATCGGCGAGCCCGCCCGCGCGCGCATGCTCTATTGCTTGATGGACAATCATGCCCGCACCAGCACCGAGCTCGCCGTCGTCGCGGACGTGAGTCCGTCCACGGCAAGTGTGCATCTGCACCGCCTGCAGGCCGAGCGCCTTGTCAAAGTGCTGGCCCAGGGCAAGCACCGCTACTACAGCCTGCATGGGACGGACGTGGCCGGCGTCCTCGAAGGTCTGAGCGCGCTCGCCGGCGCTTCCCGCGGTCAGTTTGTACCCCACACTCCAAGCCGTCTGCGTGCCGCGCGAACGTGTTATGACCACATCGCCGGCACATTGGGCGTGTTGCTCCACGACCGGCTGGAGGCGCTCGGATGCCTGTCAACGGCTGCGGTCGGCAACCGCGATTCGTACGATCTCACGCCGAAAGGAGCCAAAATGTTTCAGGCATGGGGCATCGACCTTGCCGCCGCTCGGACCCTTCGGCGCCGCTTCGCGTTCCCGTGCCTCGATTGGAGCGAACGGCGCTCTCATCTCGGCGGCGCCATCGGGGCCGAGCTCCTGAAACTCGCTCTCAAGCGAAGCTGGGTCACTCAGGATCTCGACAGCCGAGCCCTTTCCGTCACCCGACTCGGGCAACGCGAACTCCTGACGAAATTCGGTCTGCAGTATAGCTTGCGCTGAGCAACTCACTTGTTTTTCATTCAGACGTTTGGTGACCCCTTCGGAATCTGATGCGATCATGCTGAACGATCCACAACTCCCGGTCAGGGTTTCGCGTCTCGAGCGCGATCAACACGCGCCTGATGTAACTACCGACTGTAGCTTTGTCCTGAATTTTAAGCCTTAGCACCCAGATCGAGTGTGACCAAGATTCTGCTCTCCGCACGAACTCGCGTTGCAATCGCCTCGTCTTCGGCTCCTGTGAGCGACTCATCCCTGACGGTCTCCGCTTCCAAACCGCGCTCACGTAGTGTCGTTGCGGCCTCTACAGGCAGGTTTTTCGTCAATTTTGAATTTCACGCACTCTGCTCGAGCGGCAGTTCGACCGTGCCCTCACGAGCGAGTTCAGCGGCATACCCTAAGGCTGCGTCGATACCAAGTGCTTGAACTGAGGGATAGCTGCCAAGAATTTCAGCGCGGGACACCCCCGCTGCAATGTTGTCGAGAATAACGGAAACCATCACCCTCGTTCCTCGAATGCACTCCTTACCGTGGCAAACTCGAGAATCTACGCTGATCCGTTCTCGCCAGTTTTCCATGCTTCGATTCTACGGCAGCGATCCACGTGTCGGCACACCGGGCGTGTTCCAGTTCCTTCTTCACGGAGCGTCCTCGGTCACGGCCTTCAAAATTAAATTCTTCCACCGCAACTCCCGTTCAGGCCACCACTTACACTCTTGGGTTACCTATCTCACAGTTCGTTTCCGACTCCTCGCATGCTACGTTGTAGCCGCCAACGCCCTTACATTTATGTCGCCCCGATCCATCCGCCGCGCCGCCGAGCGCAGACAGCAGAAACTCCTAAAGCAGCAGAACCGCGCGCTCGCGATGGCGGTGCGGCCAGATGAGCCCGCGCCTCTCAGCGAGGCGAAGACTCAAGAGAATGAACCTGTCGAGCGCCAACAACAAAAACTGGCCCGCAAAGCCGCTCAACAAACGACCGAAATCTCCGAAGCCCGCCTCGCAGCCAATCGCGCCAACGCCCAACTGAGCACCGGCCCAGCGTCCGTGGAAGGCAAGGCCAAATCTTCCTTGAACGCCGTCAAGACAGGTCTCACCGGCCGCACTGTCCTGCTCCCCGGCGACGACGCCGCTCTCTACGAAGCGCACATCTCGCATTTCATGCAGCGCCACCAGCCGGCCAACGACGAAGAACACGCCCTCGTCCAGTCCCTCGCCGACACCGAATGGCGCCTGATGCGAATCCCTTCTCTCGAAATGGGTATCTACGCCGTCGGCCGGCTCGAATGCGCCGCCGAATTTCCGCAAGAGCACCCGGACGTCCGCGCCCACCTCATCCAGGCCAAAATCTTCCTCGCCTATCAGCGTCAGCTCAACAACCTCAGCATCCAGGAATCCCGCCTTCGCCGCCAGCGCGACAAAGACACCGCCGTGCTCAAGCAACTCCAGGCCGACCGCCGCGCCCGCGAAACCGCCTGCCCAACCCCGGCCGCACGCCCTTCTCTCCACCTTGGCTTCGATTTTTCAACCCCTGAAATCGATCTTCCCGTCGGCGCTGCCTCGCAACCCGCGCCCCACCCCGCCACGCGCGAACCGCTCATCACCCAGCCTCTCGTTCAAAATGCCGCATGACCTCGGTTCTTTCTGATCTCAACTTTTCACGACCCGTGGTCGATAAGCCAGGTGTGAGCACCTCATTTGACGACCACCCACAAGCCGCTACCATCCTCGTTCCGTCCGCCTCCGGAAACGGCGCCAAACGCAGCATTCCGTGCACCTTTCAAGGTACGGAAGGCAGACGGCTGATCCTCGAGGCCGGTGAGCCCCTCTCGCCCTCCACTGCCCTCAGCATCGAGCATGAGGATAACCTTTTCTTGGGGGAAGTGATGGCCTGTGCCGCTCAAGCGCCTGCTGTATATAGGATGGAAATCAAAATCGAACAGATCCTTACCGGACTGCACAGCCTGATGGCTCTGCGCGCGCGCCTACTGGGCGAAAGTGTCCCTCACCCCCTCGCCCTTGTTCCTGCGGGTGTCCTCAACTAATATCGTCCTCAATCGATATCCGCTTCTGACGCGCGCTATTGGTCGTAAGCCATAGCGCCAATACAAATTTTTGATTGTACTTCTTACCTCGTTCTCTGTAGAGTAGGGCATTAGGTTAGCCGTATTACCCGTGGTGTAGTAAGACTACTCCGTCGTGACCCCGGCACTACGTTCCGTGTCGAATTTCGATTTCGAGAGGGAACATGCCAAGCTTCAGGGTCAACTCCAAACTTGTACCCATTCTCACGCTCTGCACTGGAATTGTGTGGGCGCAATCTACCCCCAGTCCTAGTCCGCCCACCGAGTCGCCGGCCCCGAGCCCAACGCAGACCACCAGTCAGGCTCCCGCGGCGCCTCAAACTCAAACGCCATCGCCCCCTCCGCCGCCGACTACCTTCTCCGCTTCGGCACTGCGATTGGATGGAATCGACTTCAGCGGTTCGGTGGACGGCTATTACAGTTTCGATGACAATCATCCTCAAGCTGGCTTCAACCAGCTCTATAACTTCAACGACAAGACCAATCAGGCTGACCTGAACCTTCTCAAACTGACCGTGAGCCATGATCCGGATCCGGTCGGCTTCCGTTTAGATCTCGGCTACGGACGCACCATGGACATCATCCATCCGCCCGGTTCCACCGATCCCGACTTTTTCCGCTATGTCGAACAGGCCTACATAAGCGTGAAACCGAAAGGCTGGAAAGGCTTCGAGGCGGATTTCGGCGACTTCGTCACCTCCGCTGGCGCCGAAGTCATCGAGAGCAAGGACAACTGGAACTATTCACGCTCGCTGCTGTTCGCTTTGGCCATTCCTTACTATCACTTCGGGCTCCGCACCTCCATGCCCATCGGCAGCAGTCTTAACGTAGGGGTACAGGTTGTCAACGGCTGGAACGAAATCGTAAACCCCTATGGCGGCAACATGAAAACCGTTGGCATAACGGGCGCGCTCACACGTAAGAAGTACACCTGGAGTAATAACTACTACATTGGCCCCCAATACACGGCGACTAACAACCGCAATCGCGCGCTGTACGACACCACCCTGTTACTCACGCCGAATGACAAAGTAAATGCTTATCTGAACTTTGATTATGGTCAGCAGCGTCGCCTCATTTCCGGCCTCGATCACTGGGTCGGCTTTGCGGGTGCTTTGCATTTTCAATTGACGAAGCGGTTCGCGATCAGTCCGCGCGCGGAATACTATAACGACGCCACAGGATTCACGACCGGCACCGTGCAAAAGCTGCACGAAGTAACCGCCACTGGCGAGTATAAGATGATCGACGGTCTGTTGGGCCGGCTCGAATTCAGGCGGGATGGCTCAAACATGCCCTACTTCGACCACGGAACCTTGCCGGGGGTTTCAAAAAGCGAAACAACCCTCTCGGTTGGGATGATCGCCTACTTCCCTATAAAGCACTGATCGGTTAACGACTAACAATTCGACGCGACTTTAGGAGAACTTGTAAATGGCAGAAACTAACACACCAGAAATGAAACCCACCCTAGGCTTGACCGGCCTGACCATGAACGCCATGGCGCTGATCGCGCCCGGAGCGTTTCTTTGGTTGACCTTTGCGATACAAGGCGGAACAGGTGTGACCGCGCCTTCCATGTGGCTCGGTATCGTGCTTGCTCTTTTGCTTTGCCTTGCGACGGCCGTGTGTTACGCCGAGATGGCTAAACTCTACCCCGGCACAGGCAGCTCGTACTATTTCGCCGAACAGTCTTTCCTCAATCACGAGAAGGCGTGGCCCTATGCCCGGCTTGCAAAATTCATCATTGGTTGGGGCTCGCACCTCTACTACTGGATCTACCCGGGCGTGATGGTCGCGGTCATGGGCGTGCTCTGCGGGTATGTGGTCGGAACCATTTGGCCCAACTTCATGAGCGCTTCGAATCCCGGTCCCGCCTTCATGGCCGTGATTGCGGTCGTATTCTCATTCGGCGTCGCCTATATCGCCCATCGTGGCGTAAACGGCTCCACCTCGGTGAACATCGCCATCAACGTCATTCAGATCTCGGCCTTGCTGATCTTCTCGGTCATGGCTCTTGGATATCGCATGAATCATCCGCCCGGCAGCGTCGCCTACCAGTTCGATTCCAGCTCGGGCGAGGCCTACACTTATGAATTCGCCACCAAGAAGACCGTTGATCACGGCCAAACCACTGAGACCGTCGTCCGTGACGCCAACGGCGTGCCGCAACCACAGCTTGATGCGGCCGGCCATCCGGTTCCCTTCAAGATCGCTTATCCCGAGCACGACGAAAAAGGCAACTTTGTAAGCCATCCAAGCGCCGGCTCGGTGGTCGGCATGCATAACTTCGGCTGGGTATTTGTCCAGGCTACCGTCGCCATTCTTATTCTCGTCGGGTTCGAGTCTGTAACTGCCATGGGAGGCGAAGCCAAGAACGCAAAACGCGACGTTCCTATCGCAGTCATAACATCCCTGTTAGTACAGGGGGCGTTCTGCTATCTCATCGAATATTTCGCCGCCAATTACTTTCTGAATAGTGGATACCCGATGTCCGCCGCGAGTGGCTCCGCCGCGCCCATCGGCGACATGATGGTAGTCGTGGGCGATGCGATCTTCGGCCAGGGCCACGGGCGCACCTTCATGTTGATCGAAGCCTTTACCGTCTTCCTCGCCATCATCGGCACAACTCTTTCCTGCATGAATACAGGCGCCCGCGTTACTTACGCTATGGGCAAAGACAAGGAGCTGCCCGACCATTTCGGCGCCCTCCACAATGCCAACCTGACTCCGCACCGCGCCATCTGGACGCTCGCCGCCATCTCGGCTGTCATCGGCGTGGTTGCGGTATTGGCCGTCTTCGGCGATGGACCCGCCCCCTCGGATGCCACCATCCAGGCGCTGCCGCATGGGTTCTGGTCGAGCTTCGGCTACTTCTCGCATGACAAGTTGGCTGCACTCCCCAACAGCTTGCTCACCGTCACCTTGGCATCCAACTTCGGAACCTTCCTGCTCTATATGCTCAGTTGCGTTACCTGCATCGTGGCCTATCACAAGCATCCAAAGTTCAGCGCTCTGAAGCATTTCCTCATTCCTGTATTCGGGCTGGCGGCCAACCTGGCCTGCATGGCGTTCTACCTGATCGGACCCTTCATGGGATTCGGAACTAAGATGGAACCTCTGCTCGCCTTAGGAATAGCCATCGTTTGGGGTATCTATGGCGGCATCTACTTTATTCGCACCAGTAAAGTCAGTGGCCGGACGACTCTCGTCGGAAAGGAGGTGCGTGCCGCCGTATCCTGACACAAACAGTGGTTCCGATCGAATACTAAAAAGGGGTGAGCTCGTCTCACCCCTTTAGTTGTAGATAACTTGCATGCTGGATGTGGAGTTCGGCCAATTATCGGATCCCGGTCTGATTCGCCCGCACAACGAAGACGCTGTCGGGCATGTTGTCCCTCGCACGCCCGAAGAAGCTCGCACGCACGGCTGGCTCTTCGCTGTCGCCGACGGCGTCGGTGGTCAGGATCGCGGCGAAGTGGCCT
Source organism: Bryobacteraceae bacterium (assembly GCA_036269275.1). Taxonomy (GTDB): domain Bacteria; phylum Acidobacteriota; class Terriglobia; order Bryobacterales; family Bryobacteraceae; genus Bog-105. The sequence goes on from DATASJ010000133.1 coordinate 6,803, forward strand.
CGCGAGTTGCCATGGAAACTCTGCTTTCCGGTTTTCGCAACATCACTCCCAGCGAGCCGCTCACAACCGTCGTTCCCCGTCTCGTCCAGGCAGCCAACACCCACGTATTCGAAACTGCCATGGCTACCGGCCCGGCCGGCAGTTCGATGGCCACTACCGTGGTCGCCTGCGCTCTGCGCTATGACCGTGCCGTCGTCTCCCATGTTGGCGATTCGCGCTGTTATCTCGTCCGCCAGGGCTACGCCGTCCCGCTCACCCGCGATCACACCTTCTCCAATGAGCAACTGCGAATGGGGTTGGTCTCTTCGCGTGAAGCCGATTCCTCGGTAACGTCGCATGTCCTGAGCCGCGCGCTCGGCAACGACATGTTCATCAGCGTCGAGACCAGCGAACATCAGGTCTTTGCGGGCGACGTCTTGGTGCTTTGCTCCGATGGGCTGCACCATTCCGTCTCAGCCACCGACTTGGTTCAGCACACCTACCAGTCCGATCTCGAACGAACCTTGCAAGATCTGGTCACCCTCGCCAAGCAACGCGACGGCAGCGACAACATTAGCCTGCAAATTATCCGGGTTCGCTCGGTAGAGCGCGTCGGTATGTATCGCGGACGGCACTACCGCCTTCAGTGATACTAGTAGCTGAAGCTTCTCACCCCGTCGCCATCAAAGATGAGCGAGTTACATACAGGCGATCAGCTCGATCACTACCGCATTGATGCGCTCGTCGCCCGTAGCGGCATGGCCTCCATTTTTCGCGGAACGGACCTTCGCACCGGCACCCAAGTCGCCATCAAGATCCCGCATCCCGAAGTCGAGAGCGATCCTGTCACCTATGACCGCTTTCATCGCGAGCAGGACATCGGGCAGAAAATGGATCACCCCGGCGTCATGAGAGTCATCGCCGATCCCGGCCGCAGCCAGGTTTACATGGTCATGGAGTGGGTCGACGGCCGCCTGCTGCGCGAAATCCTCCGCGACTCGCGCAAGCTGCCTCCCGAGCGTGCCGTACGCATCGCGCTGGGCATCGCGGAGGCGCTCGAATACATTCACACCCACGGCGTCGTGCACCGCGATCTGAAGCCTGAGAACGTCATGGTAGACGCCGACGACCACGTGAAACTGATTGACTTCGGCATCGCCGGCCAGGAAGGCGCTCGCCGCCTCACTTTCTCCAAGCTGTCCCAGCTCATGGGAACGCCCGACTACATCTCTCCCGAACAGGTCAAAGGCAAGCGCGGCGACGGCCGGAGCGACGTTTACGCTTTGGGCGTCATGCTGTACGAAATGCTGACCGGCGAGGTGCCGTTTCGCGGACCCAACGCCTTCGCGATCATGAATGACCGGCTGCTCAACAACCCGGTTCCTCCGCGCGAGCTCGAGCCGAACATCCCCCCGCAGCTTCAGGAAATCATCTACCGCGCGCTCGAGCGGGATCCTAAGAATCGTTACGCGAGCGCCCGTGAGCTCGCCTGGGATCTGAAGCACCAGGACGAAGTCGGCGTGGCGGATCGCCCGGAGCTGCGCGAGTGGAAGCAGCGCCGCTCGCCTCTGCACCGCCGCATTCTGTTCTACGCCATGCTGGCCCTCATCCCAGTCTTCGTCTTCGGCCTGCTGCTCTATGTTGCACGCCACACCTGACGCAGGTGCTAGCGCCGGAACAGATCGTCCGGGCGCGTGACGAAGTCCGGGTACGCTCCCGCTCCCAATTCGAACAAATCCATCCCTTGCCGCTCCCCCTCTACTGCTACTCGCTGCGGTAGCACTCGATCCAGCAGCCAGTTCAACGCATAAGTCATCGGCAGCACGAGCCCGAGCAGCGTCGCCACGGCCACCAGTTGCGCCAGCAGGTGCGCGGGTGCCGGCCCGAAGATTCCCGCCGCCAGCACGCCCCAGATGCCGCCCAGCGCATGCACCGAAATCGCGCCGGCCGGGTCATCCACCTTCATCCGCAGCTCCAGCAGCTCTATTCCGAAAATCACCAACGCTCCTGCCACCAAGCCGATCAAGACCGCCTCCGCGGCGTTGACCACTGCGCAACCGGCACTGCTTGCAACTAGCCCGCTTACCCATCCGTTTGCCGTCAGCGACGCATCCGGCTTCCCGAATCGTAGCCTCGTGATCGCCAATGCAGCTATCGCTCCTGCCGCCGCGCCGAGCGCCGTGTTCACTGCAATCGATACGGCATCGTTCGGTTTGGCACTCGCCAGCAGCATAGCGGTCGCGGTATTCAATCCGATCCACCCGGTGAGCGCCAGCATGGACCCGAACAAGACAATCACGGCATTGTGGCCCGGCATCGCGGTCGGCACTCCGTCTGGTGTAAACCTGCCCCGCCGCGGCCCCAGGATCCAGGCGATGGCTAACGCCGTCAACCCTCCGACGCCGTGGATGCAGCTTGATCCGCCCGCGTCCACAAAGCCCTGCCGCGCCAGCCATCCTCCGTGCCAGGCCAAATGCGCAAACAACGGATAAGTCCATCCGGCCAAGACCGCCGTCGACACGGAGCTTGCCGCAATCCTCCAGCGTTCCGCGCCTGCTGCCAGAGGAACCATCGCAGCAATCCCGACACTGAATAGCTGCAACAGCAGCACGCTACCAGACGACCTTGCAACCAGGTGTCCGCATAATGCGTACGCCAGCATTGCAATGGCGAAGACGACTAAAGAGGCGAGCATGGCATGCGCCGCGCTTCGCGACCGGCTCAAGCCGGCGTTAAGGAGCGAAATCCCAGCGGCCGCAAACGGTACCAGCAACGTGCAGAGGAACGCGAAGACCGCCTGGAGTTCAGGCATCGTTGCGCGCGCCTCGCGGCAGGTGAGCGCGTGCCGCCAGAACGAATCCCACAACTTCAATCGCTATGCCCGCCAGCACGAATGCCGTCTTCGCCACCGGCGTGCGAAGCAGTAGAACCGCGGTCACAACGATTCCCCATCCCGCCAACATCAACAGAAAGCCCGCTATCTTCAATACTTACCCCAGGTAAGGATGCGCAGGATTCTAACCGGCCGCGCACAACGGGCACCAGTCGCCCTGTGCGCTCGGTGGCCGCTACCTTAAGGCATTTAAAATAGCATAGGCGGAGGACAATGCAGCGTAAGGCTGTTGTATTTGGAAGCGGCGGACAACTCGGGGTCGAGTTGTGCCGCGAGTTTGAGCGCCGGCAATGGACCGTGCAGCGCTTTGACCGGCAGTCGCTGGACGTCACCGACGCGGTTCGTGTCGAAGATGCGGTCGCGCACGCCGACCCCGCGGTCGTGCTGAATGCCGCTGCGTACAATCAGGTCGACATCGCGGAGCGAGAGCCGCTGGCAGCTTTTCAAGCCAACGCCCTCGCGGTGCGCAATCTCGCTATGGCTTGCCGGCAAACCGACGTGCAGTTGGTACATTACTCGACTGATTACGTCTTCGACGGCACGAAGGGGAGTCCCTACGTCGAGACCGATACGCCGCATCCGCTGGGCGCCTACGCCGTCTCAAAACTTGCGGGCGAACTGTACGCGCAGGCTTACCTTGCCAATCCGCTGATCATTCGCACCTCAGGCGTATTCGGTCCGGGAGGTATGTTTACCGGCCGCGGCAACTTTGTCGAACTGATGTTGCGGCTCAGCCAGAGCGGCACTCCCATTCGCGTGGTCGAGGATCACGTGGCCTCGCCCAGTTATGCCCCCGCGCTTGCATCGCGCACGGCCGACCTGGTCGAGCGCAGAATCACTGGCCTGTTTCATATGGGGGGCGGGGAAGCCATCTCGTGGTACCACTATGCGAAGTTGATTTTTGAGCTCGCCGGCGTGTCTCCCGCACTGCAGGCCACCGACGAGCGCCAATACCGAACAGCCGCTCGCCGCCCCAAATTCTCCGCGCTATCGAATAGTAAGCTCGAAGCCGCTGGCATCGCTCGCATGCCGCCGCTCCGCCAGGCTGTGCGTGATTATCTGGAGGCCCGCGAACGCACTATTGCGCATCGTTCTGCGTAGCATAGTATCCGTTGCGCGCCTGTACGCGGTAGTCGGCGTTGTCAACCTTAATTTCGATGTGACGAAAGGAGCCGTCGCGCACCGGGTTCGTGGATTCATAGCCGATCGAATACTGATTGCGCATCTCGTCCTGAATCTCCTTGAACACTTCGTTCAGCGGGTGCTTCTTGTCCACCGTAAACACGTGGCCGCCGGTCTCGTCGGACATTCTATGCAGGTCTCCCTCGCCTCCGCCGCCAAAGCCCATTCCGTACGCCGCATAGAAGCCGCGGTCTACGTAGTAGATGCTGTAAATGATCGAATCGGCTCTTTGCGCGGCCTCGGTCGCCCCCCTTCGGTCATACGTGCTCCCCTGATCGTCGCCATCGGTAATCAGGATCATCGCCTTTCGTCCCACTTCGCTCTTGAGCTTCTCGTTCGATGCCAGGTAAATGGCGTCGAACAACAGCGTTCCCTTCGGCGTTCCCATCTGCGGCACCGGGCCCGTATTCACGTTCGGAATGGGCCCGCGGCCGATCATCGGCGTTTGCCCGTCGCCCCGCAAGTCCTGCAGCGCGGCGCTCAACAGGCGCGGCGAATTCGTGTAATCCTGCAGCAGCTCCGTGTCTTTTCCGAAAGAAATCAGAAACGCTTCGTCTTTCTGCCGAATGACGCTCGAGAAGAACGCCGATGCAGCTTGCTTCTCGATGTCGATCAATCGTTCCTGGCTGGCGCTGATGTCGATCAGCAGCCCCAGGGTAAGCGGCAGGTCGGTTTCTCGCGAGAACCGTTGGATCTTTTGCTCTTTGCCGTCCTCGTAGATCTTGAAGTTGTTTTGCTCGAGATTCGGTATGAGCTGGCCGCCCTTCTTGGCCTTCACCGTGAAGAGTATGTTCACCAGATCGACATTGATCTTGAGCGTTGGTTCCTGGCTCGCGGTCTGGTCCTGGCCGGACGGAGCAGGCGCTTGAGCAGGCGCGGGCTGTGAGTTGGGCGCCGGCGTGAATTGCGAGCTGAAGGCCCCGCCTGCAATCAGGCTGACTGCCGCGAAAAATGTAAATGGTCGAACGAAACTACTCATCTTCGTTATGATTATCGTCTAGACTCTGCGACGCCATGGAACATGCAACCCTGCATCTGAAGAATGCCGATCCCATTCTGGCAGGGATCATCGAGCGCGTGGGGCCCTGTCAAATTGCACCGAGGGAGCCAACGTTCGAGACGTTGGCCCGCTCCATCGCGTTCCAGCAGCTTAACGGGAAAGCCGCCCGAACGATCTTCGACCGCCTCCGTAAAGCGGTCGGCCGCCGCTTCACCGCGACGGCTTTCTTGAAACTTTCGACCGAGGAGTTGCGCGCCTGCGGGCTATCGCGTCAGAAGATCGCCTCCTTGACGGATCTGGCCGAGCATGTGGCGCGCCGGCAGATCAAATTCCGCAACCTTTCCGGCTTACCGGACGACGAGATCATCGCGGTGCTGTCGCAAGTACGAGGCGTGGGCGTCTGGACCGCGCAGATGTTCCTCATCTTTGCGCTGCAACGCCCAAACATCATGCCCCTGGGCGATCTCGGCATCCGCAGCGCAGTCCGTAAAGCCTATGGTCTGGCGGACCTTCCCAACCCGGCTGAACTAGCGAAACTCTCGGAGAAATGGCATCCGTACTGCTCGATCGCAAGCTGGTATCTGTGGCGCAGTCTCGATGGACCGGCGGGGATTTAAATGTCCTTTCTCGCTACCCTAAGCTAGCACGCGAGAGCTTCACGCGAGCCATGTGATTAAGACCAGCCCGGCTAACCTAGGTGCTAGCTTCGGGATGCGGCGAGCAGAAATGTTTTTGGGGCTTGTGACTCGTTGATGGCTCCTGCTGAGAACCCGCTTTGGTGGATCGGCTATTGAGCATCTCAGCGAGTCGTGCCTTAAGTAGTGACAGGAAATGCCCAGCGGATCTTCACAACCCCGCTGAACTTGTGAAGCTCGCCGAGAAATAGCATCCTTACTTCTCCATCACAAGTGGCATTCCCTCGCGCAGTTTCGATGGACTGACTCGGATTTAGAGTCAATCTAGGCCAGGGCGCTATAACTTCCTTGAATCGACATACTTTGCCGACTAACACGCCTGGATTTCCCGCGAGAGTACGTGATACCCGCGGCCAGTGAAACTCCCGGGCGCGAATCTCATTCCGATCCCGTAAGGGCGATTTATTATTTTTGATAAACTTGACAAGTTGAAGTGGTCTGCGGCCCCTTCAGAGATCGGTATCGGAGGTAGCTCTCTAGATGAGAAAAGAAGTGCTCTTCGGGGCATGGAAGGGTTATCAATATGAGCTCAAAGAACGGCTTACCGATGGTGAAGGAGGTATGGGGATCACTTATCGAGCCGAACAAATAGAACCCCCGTCGAAGATAGAACTTATTGCTAAAGTCCCTAAATTTGACTCGACTGTAGACAGCCCTGATCGCATAATTCAACTGAACATCGGGTTAGCACGTGAAATTCGCTTGCACGAAAATTTAAGGGGTTTGAGCTGTGTTGCCCAACTTGTCGATACGTCCATTAGGAAGGAGAACGCCGCTCGGGCCAATATTTACCAGTTTGTTCCTGGGCTAAGCCTGGAGAAGTGGTGCGCTGAATACGCACGACAGAAGGGCAAAAAGCAGTTTTCGGGTATTCTAGACGCTAAGGTTTGGTTTGAACTCGCAACGCGACTTACCAACGTGGTAGCGCAAGTACATTCCAAGAAAGTTGTTCACGGCGATCTCTGGGCACGAAACGTCATAATGCGCCACACGATAGCTCGCAGCTCATTAGCCGATCAGCCGTTGGACCCGGTCGTGATCGATTTCGGCTGGGGATTGCGCCGTGATGAAGTTGAGCGGGCAGATCGATCGGTCTGGTATCCACACTGGCCACCTGAGCGGGCAACTCGAGGTTCTATAAAACCGCGATGGTACGCTCCAGTGGACATATACTCTTTGGGCATGCTGCTTTTTGAGCTTGCGGCCGGGAGACACCAACTGATCCCGTTCAGCGATTATGAGCCTGCCAACAAGCGTGGTGGATTCCTGATCAAGAGCACCGCACTCCGTGATACTGAGTCAATAAAAGATGAAATTCGCACTGTGTTAAAGCGCAGAAACCCAAAGTTCTATCACCAAGTCCCAGGAATAACCGAACTTATCATGTTCTGTGTTCGCCCTCTAGTCTCCAGTCGTGCAGATCATGCGGGAATAGTTCAGCAACAACTCGAAGTTCTGACTCCAGGACATCGAGAGATTGAGAAGCCGAACGAAGTTGCTGTGGCCCTGCGGCGTCTGCAAACTAGCGTTATCAACTTGACTAAACAGGATGTGCATCCATTGTTCACGGAACTGCTGCTGCATGATATCGACCGGTTCGAGCGCTCAATTCAATGTGCTGCGCAAAGAGCTGTTGAGCGTCGTGGAGAGCGGGACGACCTGATCTTGGATCTTACGGCATGCATGAGAACGCTTGCTAAAGGAGACGCAGTGCGTGCCTTAGCTACATTGAGTTTTTTTGACAGTCAGAATATAGGCCCAACGGGAAGATTTACCGCGAGCCTCATCGCTGCGGCGAAACGTGCGGCGGACATAGATCTCATTCTTATTTCGCCGAAGAAGCGGAGCAAGTCGGAGCAAGAACTGCTTGAAAAAGTTGTCCGAAATCAACGCGCCCGCTTTAAAGACTTTGGAAATTTACCGTCCTACACCTTCCGATTAAGCGAGGTAGACGAAGCTCAATATAGAGAATTTGTTGAGCAAGAGGGTAGCTTTTTGCTTGTTTCCAAAGAGCAGGAGATCTTGGTAGTGGAAGCCGACTATTTGGTGAGTCGCGGTAAACTCGCCGCCCTTCGTTACGGTGTTGTAAAGGCCGTGGTGGATCCCCAGATAGACCGTTGTAAGAAGATATTCGAGCAATATAAGGCCGCAAGCAGCGTGATTGCGGGTAAACATGCGAAGAAACCTCGATCGGAGCGCGCGCGAGGAGCATGACTTCAGAATAATTCCCCAATGTTGGATTGCTGTCGTGTTCGGCTGGCTCACCGCGCCTGTGTCACTTCCGGCAGCGGCCGCTCGGGTTTGAAAACGATCACCCCTAACGGTGGAATTACCAGGCTCGCCGAAGCTGGCCGGCCGTGCGAGGGCGTCGGTTCTGCTTCCACGCGTCCGCCGTTGCCCATGTTGCTGCCGCCGAAGTTTTCCGCATCCGAGTTGAAGATTTCACGGTGCCCTCCCGCTTCCGGCATGCCGATCCGGTATCCCATATGCGGCTGTGGAGTGAAATTGCACACGAAGACCAGGTAATCCTCGCGCCGCTTCGCATATCGCACAAAGGAGATGACCGAATGCTCTGCGTCGTGGAAGTCGATCCATTCAAACCCCCACCCCTGGAAATCGATTTCATACATCGCGGGCTGGCTGCGGTACAACTCATTCAGCGCGGCGCAGAAACGCTGCAACTTTTGATGAATCGGGAACTCGAGAAGCCACCAATCGAGCTGCGCCTCCGAGTTCCATTCCGACGTTTCCCCGAACTCGCATCCCATGAACAGCAGCTTCTTGCCCGGATGCGCATACATATAGCTCAGGAACGCCCGCGTGTTCGCAAAGCGCTGCCATTCGTCGCCCGGCATCTTGTCCAACAGCGCGCGCTTGCCGTAGACTACTTCGTCATGTGAAATCGGCAGCACGAAGTTTTCGGTGAACGCATAGATCATGCTGAACGTGATGGCGTTCTGGTGATATTTGCGAAATACCGGGTCCTTTGAAAAGTAGTCGAGCATGTCATGCATCCAGCCCATGTTCCACTTCATCGTGAACCCGAGTCCATTCAAATAGACCGGGCGTGAGACACCGGTAAAGGCGGTGGATTCCTCGGCTATCGTCATGGCGCCGGGCACTTGATGCACAACCTCGTTGGCTTTTCGTAGAAAGCTGATGGCTTCGAGATTTTCGTTGCCGCCGTAGACGTTCGGTACCCACTCGCCGGCTTTGCGCGAGTAGTCCAGGTAAAGCATCGAAGCAACCGCATCCACGCGCAGGCCGTCGATGTGGTACTTCTTCAGCCAGAACATGGCGTTCGAGATCAGGAACGAGCGCACTTCGTTGCGGCCGAAATTGAAGATCAGCGTGCCCCAGTCGCGATGCTCGCCGAGCCGCGGGTCCGAATGCTCGTAGAGCGCGGTGCCATCGAAATAAACCAGCCCGTGCGCATCTTTCGGGAAGTGAGCCGGCACCCAGTCCACGACCACTCCGATGCCGGCCTGGTGGCACGCGTCCACGAAGAACATGAAATCCGATGGCGAACCGAAGCGCGAAGTGGGCGCGAAATATCCGGTCACCTGGTAGCCCCAAGATGGCGAATACGGGTGCTCCGCGATGGGCATTAGCTCAATGTGGGTGTAGCCCATGCGCTTGACGTAATCGACCAGCTTGGTTGCTAGTTGCCGATAGGTGAGCGGCCGGCCGTGCTCGTCTCTTTGCCAGGAGCCCAAATGGACTTCGTAAAAGGAGACCGGATTTTCCAGGGTTTTCGCGTCGGCGCGGCGTTCCATCCATTCCTGGTCCTGCCAGTCGTGCTGCTCCAGATCGACGACCACGGATGCCGATTTCGGCGGTACCTCCATGGAGAAGCCGTAAGGGTCGGCCTTCTCTTCGCGGAAGCCGTGGAAGCGCGATTGCACGAAGTACTTGTAGGATTCCCCGGGGCCTACACCGGGAATGAAGATCTCCCAGACTCCGCCAGTACGCAGGCGCATCGGATGGCGGCGCCGGTCCCAATCATTGAAGTTGCCGATAACGCTCACCACGATCGCGTTAGGAGCCCAAACGGCGAAGCGCGTTCCTGCTACGCCCTCGACTGTCAGCGGGTGAGCACCGAACGAGTTGTAGCCTTCGTAGTTGGTTCCTTCCGAGTGGAGATGCAAATCGAAATCGCTGATCAGGGTGGGAAACCGGTAGGCGTCCTCCTGTTCGGAGACGCGGTCTTCGTAATCGGTAAGCCGCAATCGGTAGTGAGAAGGCTCGGAGGTCAGGCGGGCCGTGAAGATTCCGGCCGGATGCCCTCGCTCCATGGGAACCGCCTCGCCGTCGATCAGCAACTCCGCCTGTTTGGCTTGGGGCAGGAAGGCGCGGACTTCCCATTCCTTTTTTCCATTGCCGCCGAGGGCATGCGGACCCAGCACGGCGAACGCGTCGCCGTGGTAGCCACCCGCTATCGCTTCCAGTTCTTGCTCAGTCATGGCACGTATTATGTCAGGGGAGATGAAATTGTCCGCCCCCGACGCCGGCCTCCAGGATTTTCTGCGCGCGCTGCCCAAAGCCGAGCTCCACGTACACCTGGAGGGGTCCGTCGAGCCGGAAACGATTCAGGAACTCGATCCATCGCTATCATTGGATGCAATTCGCGCGAATCTTCATTACACGGGGTTTGCGGGTTTCTTAAAGGCTTACGTTTGGGTGACGCGCAAGCTCGACTCTCCGCAAGCTTATGCGCTGGCGACGCTGCGCCTGCTGGAGAGCCTCTCTTTGCAGAATGTCAGCTACGCCGAAATCACGCTCTCGGCCGGTGTCATATTGTGGAAAGGCCAAAAGATTGAGCCGATTTTCGAAGCAATCCGAGCGGAGGAACAACGATTTCCCGGCATCGAAGTGAGATGGATCTTCGACGCGATTCGACAGTTCGGGGTGGACGAAGCTGCGCGCGTGCTGGCAGTGGCGAAAGAGCACCGCAGCGGCGGCGTGATTGCTTTCGGCCTCGGCGGGGATGAAGAACGGGGGCCGGCCGAGTGGTTCCGCGATCTATATCGAGACGCCAGAGACGCAGGCCTGCGCCTGACCTGCCACGCCGGAGAAACAGCGGGCCCGGAGAGTGTCTGGCAGGCAATTGAAATCGGGTCGCAGCGCATTGGCCATGGGATTCGCTCGATTGAGGACGCCGGCTTATTGAGTGCTTTGCGGGAGCGAGACATTCCGCTCGAAGTCTGTTCGTCGAGCAACGTTTGCACGGGCGCCGTTGCGAATCTGGCCGTGCATCCGTTGCGAAAATTGTGGGACGCGGGAGTACCGATTGTGCTCGGCAGCGACGATCCCGCATTGTTCTCTACAGATTTGTTACGGGAGTATATGCTAGCTGCGGAGCGATTCGGTTTTTCGCGCGAGGAATTGCGGAAGCTGGCGGCGAATAGTTTGCGGTATCGGTTTCGCCAGAGCGCGAGCATTGGAGGTTAACATTCGAGAAGGTGCTCGTATGCTCCGCGTGATTTGCGCCGTGTTAGCGGCCTTCGTCTTCTCGAGAGCTGCGCAAAGTAAGGACAACCTGCAGCCGCCAAAGCTGTACGTCAGCAAAGGGGCGTGTCCGTTCGAGTGCTGCACCTATCGAAAATGGATTGCCAAGCAGACACTTGGTTTGCTGGATCGTCCGGGCGGCGCGGCAGTCGCACGAATTCAAAAGGGCGAAGAGGTTCTGGGAATCACGGGAGAGGTTTGGTCGCATCCGCTTCGCTTCCGCATAGAGCGAAGAGCGCCTAGCCTGCCCGCGGAGCCCGATCTTGTGGGCGCAACTGTTTATTTATTGCATCCGATTGGAGAAGGATTCTGGCTGGTGTGGTATCGGGGCAAAGTGCTAGAGACGGATCCTGAATACGGAGGATCTCCGCGCTACGTCTGGTGGGCGAAAGTAAGACTTCGATCAGGGCGTATCGGATGGGTTCGCATGGACGTGCCGAATATGCCTTTCGACAACGTCGACGCGTGCGGGTGAGTCTGCGAGGTCGCGCGTCGTCCTCACTTTTTCCGCGATTCCGGAGGGACGAGGCCGTTGGCGCGGTAGTAGGCGACTAAGAGCCCGTAGTGTTCGGAGGAATGCTGCAGGACGGCCAGAAACGGCTCCAACGAGCCATGCACGCCTTCGGGATTCTGTTGCAGTGACGCATCCGCCTCGCCGATCCATTTCTGCATAAGCGCTACACACTGCGCTTTGGCGGCGTAGTCTTTGGCATTGAACTCATCCCAATTTACCTTTTCGCCCCGGCCTGCCTTGGCCGCGTACGCAACTCCGGAAGCAATGTGCACGATAACTTCCCCGAACGAACGCATTTCCGGTTTCAGGCGGTAACCGTATTTAGACTCCGGAAAATCCTGCGCCATGGTCAAGACTTTCTGGTTGATGTAATCGAAGTTCTTCTTGAGCGACTCGGCCGCCGTGGGAGGTTTGGATTGCGAGCAAGCGATAGTGGCTGCGCCGAGGATCAACATGCAAGCTGCTAACGTTCTCATAGTGGATACGATGCTATAGCAAGCCCGAAGGGCTGTCAAGCAAAGGAGATTACCGCCTGGTTACGGCGAGCTAACGCGAGTATTAGCCCCTGGATTGCCCGACGCGATCTTCAAGTAAGAGACGAATCAGCGCTTCCAGTTCGCGAATCCGGTCTCCGACCTGCTCGAGATCGATGACTTCGCCTTCGGCACAGGCGGCGACGCGGCCATGCTCGAGCGCGCCCAACGCTTCTCCACGGGTGCGCACGACCTTCGCCGGAATGCCCACCACGGTGGCGCCGTCCGGAACCGAGTGAACGACTACGGAACCGGCTCCGACCTTTACGTCGTCACCCAGGCGAATGTTTCCAAGCACGGAGGCTCCGGTGCCAACCACCACGCGATTGCCGATCGTCGGATGGCGCTTGCCGCGCACGTTTCCGGTCCCGCCCAGGGTGACGCCCTGATAGAGCAGAACGTCATCGCCGATCTCCACGGTCTCACCAATGACCACGCCGAGGCCGTGATCGATAAACAACCGCTTTCCGATTTTGGCGCCGGGATGGATCTCGATGCCGGTCAGAAACCGCGCGGTTTGGGATATGCAGCGCGCGAGAACAAACCAGCGGCGGCGGTAAAACCAATGCGCCACGCGTTGAATTAATACCGCATGCAGGCCTGGATAGCAGAGAAGGACCTCGAGCGAGCTCTTCGCGGCCGGATCTTCTCGCTTAATCGCTTGGATATGGTCGCGCAGCGACATCGTTCTATTGTCTCCCAAATCGGTGCTCGGCTGGATACCGGGGACGCTATGTTATGGGATCGTAAGCGCGGCTTGCCCGTACCGGCAGTAAGGAGTACGGCCTAGGCCGGGCGTCGACGGCCAGTGGCTAACGTGCGAGCCCGGTACCCGCCAGCGCCAATCCGCACCCGAAGATCACGGCCGTTACGCCGATACAGAGACGTGCGTTCTTCGACTTCGCGGGAAACTCTTTCCAGATCCAAAGGCCGGAAAGCAAAGCAAGCAGGGCCGAGGCCAGCGGCACAACGACGCGCAATGTGGCGGACAATCCCACACCCGAAGGAACCGACGACGCGATTGCTGCCGCAAGCGCCCCCGCAGCCCATATTGCACCGCCCGCAAAGCCGAGGAAGTGCTGACTCGCGCGACCCCGGAAGTAGGCGTTGAACGGGAGTGCGCCGCCTTCGATGGCGATGTTCATGAAATAGAAATTGAAGATAATAGTGGCGATAATAACGCCGACGCAGAACAGCAGCATGCCCGCATAGGGTCCTAACCCGAAATCTCCGGCCTCGCCTTTGCTGAACAAGGGATAGAAAAGACCCAGCGGGATTCCGCTAAGCAGGGCCAGCAAAATGCCCTTGGCCGTTCTGCGGGTCTTCGCCTTAGGAGCAGGTTTGGGGATCGGTTTGGGCGCGCCTTTTACGGCGGTAGGAATTCCAAGATCGCGCAGGCGGCAGGCCATGCCATCCAGCACCAGGCTGACCAGCAGCAGCACGATTCCCGAGATCAGAAAGACGACGTTTCCGGCCCGAAAGTTAGATAATGAGGCGACGATAAGCGCGAGGCCGACGCTGAGCGGCAGGGCCGCCGACAAGCCGAGCAGCGACATAGCCGCGACAAAGAGCATGTTGCCGAGATTGAAGAGGAATCCCGCTGCTACGACCCAAACCTGGGCGGATCGTCCGGCGACCAGCATGCGATCGTCGAACGCCATCTCGGAGCCGAAGGTGCCGAAGGTAAACGCCGCGATCACGGCGAATAATATGGCGCCTACCGCGAAATCGAAATAGAACAGTTCGAAGCGCCATTGTGAACCGGCGCGCTTGAAGGTGTTCGGCCACAAGCCGAGGCAAAGAAACGCCAGCACTAGGAGCAGTAGCGCTGAAACGTAGGTTGTTGGAAGAACCAAGGTGAATCAGTTGTGCACAGGAGCTGCGAAAAGACTCTGCATGGAAATCATCGCAGCCGGCAGCACCGGCTGGTCAGGAGGAGCGAAATAGTGATCCTGGGAGAGATTGCGATAGACATTTCCGGCAATCTCCGCCGCCATAGCGCCGCCGACGCCGCGCCCGCCCGTCAGCAAAACTACCACTACGAGCTTCCGATTCCCAACCTGGTTGAAGGATCCGAACCAGCCCAAATGCACACCCGGTTGCACGGTGTCGGTACACGTGCCGGTCTTGCCGAAGATGGGCTCGGTGGCATCGAAGTTCGCTCGCCGAGCAGTGCCGTATTCCACTGCGCCCATCATTCCAGGCATAATTTGGGGAACGAAAGTGCTGATATCCAAAGTGCGCTTGATGCGCGGAACGAACTTCTCCGCTTCTTCCTCGGTGCGAGGGTACTGCAGATAGTAGATGGTTCCGCCGTTCGCCACGGCCGACACGATACTTGTCAATTCGAGTGGAGTCAGGCGAATACCGTCGCCGAAGCTGGTCATCATGCCCACTCCGGTTTCCGGCGGCTCGGAGGCGAGCGATCCCGGTTCTTCGCCAGGAATATCCAAGCCCGCTTTTTCACCGAGCCCGAAGAGCTTGCCATACTTCTGCACCCGCTCGAACCCGAGTTCCTGGCCAAGTTTTGCGAAGTACAGATTGTTGGAATGCGCCAGCGCCTGCGTCATGTCCAAAGAGAACCGCCGGGTAATATGCAACGGATTCGCTGGGTTGACAATGCCCTCGCTGAGCGATGCCAGCGAGACTACCACCTTTACGGTCGAACAGGGCTGATAGGCGCCCTTCAACGCGAGCTTCTGATTCACAATGCTGAGAATTCGTCCAGTCTGAGGATCGGCGACCACGACCGTGCCGTTGTAGGGACCGATTGCGCCAAGGGCGGCTTTACGCACCACCAGATCCTCGCCCGCCACGGCGTCGCCGACGCTGGAGTCTGCAAACGTGGGCTCGGTCCAAGGGTTGAAAAACACGCGATGGCGCACGCGCCGCCGCAGTGTGACCGGCTGTAGGCTCGAGTTCGAAGCCGTGTGAATGACGCCCGCCTGAGTGGTGGAATGAGCCACGCCGGAATGCGCGGCGACAACGGCCGCACGGTGCTTTTTCCGCTTGTGCTTCTGCGCGGCGGTAGAGGTAGTTTGTCCGTTCGCTGCTGGCGCGCACAAACCCACTCCGAACGCCAATACCAGCGCCAATGTGACCTTATAAAAAGGACCGAGATTCATCTTTTCGCATCCCAAAGGTAATCGCAAGGAAGGTTACTTATATCCTAAGTAGTTCCTCGACTCCCGTCAACTAAAACATTCTTCACGAGTTAAAGATTTCTTAACATTCTGGGCTAATTAGCCTGCCGTCCAGCCACCATCGATCGTAATAACAGATCCATTCATAAAATCGGCAGCAGGCGAACAAATATATAGGGCCAGATCGGCGATTTCCTGCGGTTGTCCCAGCCGGCCCAGCGGCTGTCTTTCATTTAGTTCTGTGCGTACCTTTTCTTTCTCGTGGCGGTGATACTTCTCTAAGTACGCCTCTACGAAAGGCGTATTTACCGTTCCGGGCGCGATGCAGTTGGCTCTAATCTGAACAGGGTAGTCCACTGCGAGTTGCCGGGTCATGGCAATGATCGCCCCTTTAGTGGCGCAGTAGGCGAAACGGCGCTTGATGCCGACCAGGCCCGCCACCGAGCCGATGTTCACCACCGAGCCGCGGGCCTTGCTCAGAAGCGGGATGGCGGCCTTGGTGACCAGAAACGTGCCCTCCACGTTCACGCGAAAGAGGCGCTGAAACTCGTCCAGCTCCGTCTCTTCGATACCGCCGACCATCCCGATGCCGGCGCAGTTCACGAGAATGTCCAGCGCGGTAATCGATGCGAAGAGATTCTTGACCTGCGCCTCGTCGGTCACGTCGCACGCATGCGGCTCGCTGTCGGCGATTGAACCCGCCACGCGCTGCGCGCGCTCTGCGTCCAGATCCACGATCAGCACCCTGGCCCCGGCTTCCGCAAAGGTGCGTGCAGTGGCCTCGCCAATACCGCTGGCGGCTCCGGTGATGAGCGCGATTTTGCCATCCAGGCGAAACGGGTTCGGCATTACCCGATCATTGCACTGGGGCATCACGCCGGCATCGCCACTCTGCTCAACTCCTCCTCGAGCCGTCGTTGCGCCGCCTCATCCAGCTTCGCGCCGTTCCTGGTCAGGTAAAACACATCGAGCGCTTTATGTGCTTCGGTATCGATCATCAGCAACTCGATGTTGCAACCCGCGGCGCTGATGGCCGATGCCAGATCGTAAAGCAGCCCGGGCCGGTCTTCGCCCGTAAAGTCGATCAGCGTCGCTCGATCCGACGCCTCATCGATAAAGCGTACGGACGGTACAATGCGCGCTCCGCTACTCGGGCGCTTGGCGGCGCGCCGCCGCTTCAGGAGATCTTCTACCGCAATGGTTCCTTTCACTACGCACTCGACGGTCCATTGCAGCCGGTTCACCTCGCTCGGATTTAGCTCCAGCGTCCGCATCGGATCGGCAAAACGGAGAAGATCGACTACGCAGCCGGAGGCATTCGAAGCGGCTTCGGCCTTCACGATGTTCATCCCAAAGCTGGCCAGCGTTCCGCAGAGACTTGCGAACAGACCCGGGCGGTCGCCCGCCAACACGGTCAGCAAGTACGCACCCGCTTCCGGCGTGATCTCCACCGCCACGCTGTCCCGGAGGCGTTTGCGGTCGAGTAGCAGGTGATGCTGCATCTGGCTGGGGGTATGCGTTCGCAGGTAGCGCGCGGGCAACCCTTCGAGAAAGGCTGCCAGTTCGGCCGGTACGGTCCAGTTCTCGACGATCTTGGCCGCATCGTGAATGCGATCTTGCGCCAGCTCGCGTTTGAGCTGCTGCGTGCCCATTGCGTACACGCGCCAGAGTTGCTCCAGCCGCCAGGGACTCATGGCCGTCGAATTCACAGCGCTGATGTCGGCATAGGTGAGCAGCGCCAGCCGGCGCAGGTCCTCTTGCGTACCGATTTTGGAGGTGAGGAACCGCGCGGTGGCCGGGTCGTCGAGGTCGCGTCCATTCATGATCAGCGACAGCACCAGGTGATGCTCGATCAGCAGGCGGACCTTTTCGCGAGCCGGACCGGGCACGGCCCAGCGCTGCATAACTTTCTCCGCGCACTCGAGGGAGCCGCGAACGTGATCGCCGGGGTGCGTGCCTTTTCCGATGTCATGAAACAGCAGCGCCAAGCGGAGCACGGCGAGTTCGTCTTCCTCGGCCAGTAAGTCGCGGTAGCGGGCCAGCGCGGGCTCCTGGGCGCCAAGCAAACTGTCGATCGATCCAATCGCGACCAAGGTGTGTTCATCCACGGTGTACCGATGGTAAAAATCGCGCACCACCAGGCTGTCGATGGTGTGCCACTCGGGGATGGCGGCCGCGAGCACGCCGGCTTCCTGCATCTGGTGCAATGCGAGGGCGGCACGGGGCTGCGACAACATCTCGCGCCACGCCGGCCAGCCGACTGCAGGTTCGGCGAATGCCCTTTGGATATCCGGTAATACGGCCGCGAAACGGCGATGCGCATCCCACGACAACGCGACACCATGCCGCGCAACGAACGTGAACAGCCGCAGCATGGCGTCCGGCGAGCTGAGCGTCTCCGGTGCATTGCGCAGGAAAACGCGGTCGCGCGAGATGGTGAACTCAGGCGTGGAAAGACGCGAGCGCCAATTCCGGAATTGCCGGATCAGAGACGGGTCTTGGCCGTCGATGTATTCCAGCGCCCGCAACGTGGATTGCCAAACCCGCCTTGCCTGCTGATAATAGATCCTCATCCACAACGCTGGCCGAATCGGTTCCTCCGATAGGGAGCGCGCCGCTTCATCTTGCATCTCAAACGTCAGCAGGTTGTTGTCACGCCCGGCTTGCGCGTGCAGAAAGCAGCGTACCGCGTACAGAAACTTTTCGGCTGACTGCAAGCCGCGATAAGACTCCTCAATGACCGCGTGCTGCGGCGCGAGTTGCCGGACCCAGTGCAGGAAGTGAATGTCGCGGATAGCGCCCGGCGCTTCCTTGATATTGGGCTCCAGGTGATAAACGGTGTCGTTGAACTTCGAATGCCGCTGCCGGACCATGCCGGTGAGCCGTTGCGTGAGCGTGGGCCCCTGGCGACGGTAGAACGCAGCGAGCTTCTCATCGAGAGCATTGAACACGCCGCGATTGCCTGCAAGAAAGCGCAGATCGAGCAGGCTGATATGCAGCTCGATGTTTTGCTCGTTCAACTGGCAGCACTCGGTGGTTGTGCGCACCGAGTGACTCGCCCGCAGGCCGGCGTCCCACAGCGACCGCAGAAACTCCGAGACCGGCTCTTTGATTCCCGCCAGGTCTGCGTCGCTCTCGAACAGCAACATCAAATCGATATCGGAGTGTGGAAATAGCTCGCGCCTGCCGTAGCCGCCGACAGCGGCAACAGCAAACGGGACCGGGATCCTCGGAACCAGTGTGGTTTCGACGCCCGGGATAACCAGGGAGTCGACTAAATTCGTCCGGCTTTCGAAGTAGCGGAACGGATCGTGCTGCGGGACGGGTGCTTCCGGCAATGCTAGAGCGCCGCCTCGCCGGTGTCGTCGTTGCGAATGCGAATTGCCTCCAGCACGTCGTAAATGAAGATCTTGCCGTCGCCGATTTTGCCGGTGCGTGCGGCGGAGGAGATGGTGCGCGCGATTTCCTCCATGCGCGCGTCGGGAACCACGGCCTCGATTTTGATCTTCGGCAGCAGGTCTACTTCATACTCCATGCCTCGGTACACTTCGCGATGCCCTTTCTGCCGCCCATGTCCCCGCACTTCGGAAATCGTGAGTCCGTCGACCCCGATGTTCTTCAGGGCCTCTTTTACTTCATCCAATTTATGCGGCTGGATAATCGCTTCAATCTTCTTCATAGGCTAGATGCTATCGCTAGTCGGCGGTCGCGGTGGCCTCGTTCGCGCAGGAGCCGGACGAGGACGTCCGGCGCGGACCGGGAGGTCTTCCCCACAACGACTTGCGATTCTTTAGCTCGTTAGGCATCGAGATTGTATCCTTCCTCGCCATGCATACTGAGGTCGAGGCCTTCGATTTCCTGATCCCTGGAGACGCGCAGGCCCAGTGTCGCATCCACCACCTTTAATATGATGAGTGTCCCGGCGATCGCCAGGCCCCAGGAAATGAACACGCCCACAAGCTGATTCCAAATTTGCCCAGGGTGTCCATCGACCAGCCCGAGAGGAACCAGTTTCCCGGCCGCATCCTTCAGGCCGTCATTGATCGCGCTGGTGGCGAAGACGCCGGTGAGGATGGCGCCCAATGTGCCACCCGCGCCATGCACGCCGAATGCGTCCAGCGTGTCGTCATAGCCGAATTTGTTCTTCACTGCGGTCACCATAAAAAAGCAAAACAGGCCGGCGAGGAATCCGATCAGCAGGGCAGCAAAGGGCGTAACGAATCCTGACGCCGGCGTGATGGCCACCAAACCCGCCACCGCGCCGGAGATGCCACCGAGCATGCTCGGCTTGCCGTTCTTAAGCCACTCGCCCAGCAGCCATCCGAGTGTGGCCGCGGCCGCTCCGAAATGGGTCGCGACGAATGCGCTGGTCGCAAGCGACGAAGCCGCCACGGCGCTTCCCGCATTGAATCCGAACCAGCCTACCCAGAGCAGGCATGCCCCGATGAGGCTGAGCACCAGGTTGTGCGGTTTCATGGGCTCTTTCGGAAACCCGACGCGCTTACCCAACCAGAGTGCGCAAATGAGCGCGCTTACGCCGGAGGTGATATGCACCACCGTGCCCCCGGCGAAGTCGAAGCACGGAATCCTGCCGCCTAGAAACGCGTTCAGCAGTCCGCCTTTGCCCCACACCATATGCGCCATCGGGAAATAGACGATGGTGGACCAGAGGCACGTGAACAGCAGCATGGCGCTGAATTTCATGCGCTCGGCAAATGCGCCGGAGATGAGTGCCGGGGTGATGATGGCAAACATCAACTGATAGATCATGTACGTTTCGTGCGGAACGGTTGCGCCGTAATCCGCGTTGGGCGCGGCGCCGACGCCCCGCAGGAACAGATAGCGGAAGCCGCCGATGAACGGGTTCCCTTCGGCGAACGCGAAGCTGTAGCCGTACACCGCCCAAAGCACCGTCACCACGGCCATCAGGACAAAGCTGTGCATCATGGTGCCGAGCACGTTCTTGCTCCGAACCAAGCCGCCGTAAAACAGGGCGAGTCCGGGACCGGTCATCATCAGGACCAGGGCGGCGCTGGTCAGCATCCAGGCGTTGTCGCCCGCGCTGACGGCGGGCGCCGCGCTATTGGTCTGCGCCGCCAAGGGCGCAGCGCTCAATGCGCAGTAAGTGAATAGAAGTGTAACGACCCGGTTCATCGGCCACGTGGCTCGGCTGCTAAAGCCAAAGCGTAGCAAGTCCGGCTTGTGCCTAAAACCAACCCTTTTTCGCCCCATCTCGCCAGAGAGCATGGGCGTACTCCTCTGGCGTGATTCCATGACTGTTGCTGAAGCGTTGCACCTTGCCTCTTTGTTCGGCCAACGCATATTGTTTGCATACCAGGGCTTCATTGCGACCATGCTTCTCAATTAGTTGGCGCATGAAATCGCGCTGAGTGGCTTTCTCAGGCCGCATATCAAAGGATGCTATCAAACCGTTTGGCGAAGCGCCCAATCAGTCTCGAGCGATGCTGTTTTCGTGATCCAAATGGATTCGGCTGCAAACAGGGACTCTGCGGCATCGTGCATCTCGCAGTTCGCGCACGATTTCCGCGGTGGTTCGTTTCCCACGGATCGGCTTTGCCTGGCGCATTCGCTCCAGCCATTCCCGCATGGTGGGCCGTTGCGCTGCACGCTCCAATTCCTTCTTGCTGAAGTCCGAAAGACTCATGCCCTCGCGAGCCGCGCGCGCCTTCAACGTGCTGTGCAACGGTTCGGAAACATCCCTAACCCGGATTATTTTCGACATGTTTCTAAGATATAAACATCCGCGGCGTCGGCGCTGCCGGTGAATCGCGCCAGCGAACAATGGATCAGCCCCTGTGTCTCCTCAAACCGCGCGCGGCGTCACTTCGCTGAAGCCCGTGCGGTGCAGCGAGCGCAGACGGAATGCCAGCGCGAGCAGCAATATGCCGAACACCAGCGCGTACCCGCCCAGCCACCACACAATCACGAGCGCGCCGGCGACCGGCCGAGCGAAGATCAGAATGCCGAACAGCACCGACATGATTCCGATTACGATCAGCAGCCACTCGCCCGGCACGTGACGCCGCAGCCGGATTGCGGCCGCAATCTCCAGCGCTCCGGTCAGGATGGCCCACACCGCCACCAGCGCAATCAGAAACGCCAGCGTCGCGCCGGGTACGAAAAACGTGATCAAGCCGATGACGATGCCGATCGCGCCTTCGATCAGGAACGATCCCCACGGCTTATGGCCGTGCAAGGCGCGGATCGCGGAGAGGATGGCGAAAATCCCATCCACCAGCGCGTATGCGCCGAAGAGAATGACGAGCACCGCGAGCGTGATGCCGGGCAGCGCGAACGCCAGGATTCCGAACACGATCGCCGCTACACCTCGGAGCGCCAGCGCCCACCAGTTTCTCGCCAACAGTGTTGCCATAATGCGCTCCGCTCCCGGCTCAGCGCGAGTGACATCGCCCAAACCGCCGCCTCGTGTATCCCACAGGCTGATTTTACCGAAACTATACAGCACTGCGCGTGTCTTGGCAATGAGGAGACGCCATGGCCAGTCAAGAGGGAATCGGCCGAGACCAGACGGTAGACCCCGGGGTCGAGGAAAAACTAAAGACCGCCAGCATTGCCGAGACGCTGGCCAGAATGGAAGAGTGCGCAACGCTTTTGAGGCTGGTGCGGGACGCCGATCTCGAATACATGCTGCGGCGCAGCGGCCTGCACACTCTGCTTGCGTCGAACAACGAATCGCTGAGCAACGTGAAGCTGCGCGATGCCGAAGAAGTGGAAGCATTCCTGAATCACTATCTGCTTCCGGGCGGGATCGAGTCGTTCGATCTGCGGCGCGTCCAGAATGTGAAGAGCGTTGCCGGCGATAGGCTCCAGGTGCGTCCGGAAAATGGCAGCTTTCGTATCGGCGCCGCGCTGATCGTGCGATCCGACATTCCGTGCACCAACGGTGTGATACACGTCGTGACGACGTGTTCGTAATAGGTTAGTTTCGCAACGTGGCTGAGTACACCGCCGCCGTAGCGCTCACATTCGTGCCCGTTGCATAGGACAGCGTTACCGAAACCGACACCGATGCGCCCGGAGCGAGCGATGAACCGGTAGCCGTCCAATAGGGATTGCCGCCCCACGTTCCGCTCGGGCTGACAGCCGTCACGCCGGAAGACAGGCCCGCGAGGACAAGCTGCAGCGGACCCGCGAGCGCTTGCCCGCTGATGTTCTGGATGGTCACGGTTTCCGTTCCCGTCTTCTTGATTTTGTTGTATAACAGGCCGGTGCTCGATATGCTCACCGAGCTGGTAAAGTTCGGCGGAGCTTGTACGGTATACGAATCGCTGACCGGCTGCGCGGAGTTGCCGGCATTATCCGTTGCACCCGAACAGGTGACGGTGAAGCTGCCGTAGCCTTCGCCATTATCGCCGGTCACCGCGAGAGTGGCGCTGGCGGCGACTCCCGACAGCGCGTCGGTCGTCTGGCATCCGGCCGCAGGTACCGAGTTATACGAATAGGTTGCGCCATTCGTCACACCGGTGACGGTTACGAGGGGCGCCGTCAGGTCGATGTTCACGGCTGCGCTAATTAAGGCGCTGATGTTGCCGGCGTTGTCAATGGCGCGCGCGCCCACCGTGTGCTGGCCTTCGCCGCTCACGTTGGTAGACGCGGGGCTGGTCGAGCTGCTGCTGGGCGTGCCGTTGTCCACCCAATAACGGATTTGATTAATGCCGCTGCCGGAGCCGTCGGTTGCGGAAATGCTCGCGCTGACCGGAGAGCTGTTGATCCAGCCGTTGCCATTCGGCATGGGTGTCAGAGCGATGCTGCCGGTAGGCGGCGTCAGATCCACGGGAGCAGGGGAGGGAAGCAAGAGTACGCCGCTGATAGCGGGCAAGCTCAGATTGACGTTGCCGCCCGACACGCCGTAGGTGTTGCCGCTCAGCACGTCCACGAGCGTCGTGCCGTCGGAATAGTAAGCGCCCACCGGAACCGAAGGCGTGTTCGTCGCCGATCCATTGTTCAGCGCCACGATCGCCGTTTGGTTGGTTCCCACGCGCGCGTAGGCGTAGGTATTGGGCGCGGCGGAAGACTGCTGCGTGTCGCCGGTGAGCAGCGTGACGAACGTGCCGCTTGAAAGCGCCGAATACTGCTTGCGTATGTGACCGAGCTTCGTGTAGAAGGCAATGACGTTCTGGTCGGGAGGCCCGTAGACGCTCGGGTCGCCGGGCTGATCGGTCCACGGGTATGGCGCGCGCGTATAGGGATCGCCTACCGGCCCGCTCGAGCCGCTGTAGCGCGAAGGCGCATTGATGGCGGCTTCGTCGCCATAGAACACGGTGGGCGCGCCGATGTAAGTGAACTGGAACAGCGCCGCCAGCTCCAGCCGCTGCTTGGCCTGGGTAAGTCCGTTGTCGCCTTCTTCGGTCAACACGTAGAGCGCGCGGTTGGTGTCGTGCGAATCGATGAGGTTCAGCATCGAGAAGGTGGCCGTGAGCGGATAGTCGTCGCGCACGGCGCGGTTGGCGGTATCGAACTGGCTCGGCGTCAGAGGGATGATCGTATCGTTGCCATTGTCGTTGTCATCGCTCCAGCCGTATTGGCCGCGCGCGAAGCCGGTGACGTTGCGGCGAAAACGGTAGTTCATGGTCGAATCCATCTGATCGCCGGCCAGCCACTGGCTGGCATTGGGCCAGATCTCGCCAATCAGCGGGCCGTTCGGGTTGTAGGTCTTTGCGTAGGGACGCAGCGCGTGCCAGTAGGAGTTGGGGATGCTCGGCGCGCTATCGAAGCGCCATCCGCCCGCGCCCGCGTTATACCAATGCAGCAACACGTTGTCGGACGTACCGCTGAAGAAGAACTGCTGCACGGCAGTGTTCGACGTCACCAGTAAAGGCAGGCTGTCGTATCCGAACCAGCCGTTGTAGTCGGTGCTGGTGCACGGCACATTGTTATCGAGGAACTGGAACCAGCTCCGCCACTCGGAGCTCAGCGACCGGCAAGCGCCAACGTCCGGGAATTTGTTGTATCGGTTGAAATAGATGCTGTCGGAAGAGGCGTCTTCGAAAGTGCCGTCGAGAATCACGCGCATGCCGCGTTGATTCATCGCCGTGACCAGCGAAGTGAACGCCGCGTTTCCGCCCAGCGCCGGATCGATGTTCAGAAAATCGTCGGTGTCGTAGCGGTGGTTGGAATTGCCATAGAAGATGGGATTCAGATAAATGGTGTCGAAGCCGAGGCCCTGGATGTAATCGAGCTCGTTCTGCACGCCCAGCAGGTCGCCGCCATAGAAGATGCTGCCAAAGTTGTTGTAGCAGTCGCCGCTGGTGTTGTAGGGATCGCACAGCAGCGTGTTCCAGGTGGTGACCGCGATGTCGTCGGAAGGCGGCGCGCCGTAGAACGAGGGGCAGCCCGAAGAGCTGCCGTTCACGCAGTAGTCGTTAGTCGGGTCGCCGTTGCGGAAGCGGTCGGGGAAGATGTGATAGACGTTAGCGGTCGCCATCCAGGCCGGCGTCTGGAAGTTCGGATCGTAGACCGTGACCTGGAAGGAAGGGAACGGCTCGCCATCGGTGGTCGTGCCTGTGCCGTCCTTATTTAGATTGTCGTAATCGTCTATATAGTCGTCGCTGTACCAACCGTTGGTGTTCTGCCTGTTGACCTTGAACTTGTAGTAATAGACGGTCGGCGAAGAGGGCATCGTGACCGTTGCCTTCCAAACGTCGTACTCCGTGCCGCCGATCGTAATGGGCGAGTCGGGCGGCATGGTCGTGTCGACCGGCCCGGTGGTGTTCCCGCTCGCGGTGTCGAACAAGTACGCGCGCAGCGTCAAGCCCCAGATGCCGGAGGAATGCAGAGTCCGAAACCGCAGGGTCATCTGCGTCTGCTCCGGCACCGAGCCTTCGGAGCTGCGATAGAAGGGATCGAAGGTGTTGTGATAGAAACCGGCCTTGTCGGAGGCGTCGAATCCGCTCGGCTGCTCGTTTGAGAAGGGTGGCGTGCTGGTCCCGTTGCCGGTGTTCGTCACGGCATAATACTGCGTATACTGCGCGCTCGTGCCGATCGTGCCGCCCGTGTTATCGTTCGGTACTTCGCCATAGACGTATCCGCCGCTCGAGGTCAGATATCCGAAAAAATTGAATTGCGAAGGAATGCCGCCGCCTGTGACGGCGGACCAGGGAATCGCGATCTCGCGCGTATTCGGCCCGCTACTTGAGTTCGACGCATAGGTTTCGGCGTTCGACGTGGGGCCCGACCAGGCGCCGCCGCTCGAGGTCCGGTACTCGTTGTAGCCGTCCTTGAAGTAAGTCACGAACTGCGCCGCGAAGGGCAGCGAGGAGAAGCCCGTCCCGTCGTAATTTTCGCCCGTCGTCGTGCCGCTGCCGCCGGTGCCGATGTAAATCACGGCCGCCTCGCTCAGGTTCGCATTCGTGATGCCGACGTAGAGGTTGGTCGCGTCCCAGGTCATATACCAGGTCTGGGAGGTATTGGTGCCGATCTGGTTGGTGCCGTTGGCGGTGTTGCCGTATTCGCCGCTTTCGATGATGCCATCGACATTGGCGGTTTTCCATTGGCTGAACGCGGGCATGGCAGCCAGCAGCAGAGAGGCGATCAAGCAAGCAGAATGGGTACGGGACATGCAGGGTCCTTCAGTAGGATGCTACGAGATTGTACAGCGCAAACGAGAGTTGGCGCGCTCCCTGGCCGAGGCAGCGCGCCACAAAGCTTCTGCGGGACTCAGAGTTTATACTTTAGCATTCGCCAGCCAGCGACGCCGGCCGAGCACTGCCAGCGCGAGCAGGCCGCCGGAGAGCAGCATCAGCACGGAGGCCGGTTCCGGAACCGCGGTGGGACCGGCGAAGGTGACCACCGGCGGGCCGTTGTTCTGGCTCGGGTAGGTGCTCGCGGTGGTCGAGCCATCGCCGTTGATGGTGACGGTGAAGACCGGCACGTCGTTTTGCGAATCGGCCGTAAACAGGTAGCCGCTCTGGTCGGAGTTCAGGAAGTCCAGAATGAAGGTTCCGCCGCCTTGGCCGTTGGGGTTCGAGATGGCCGGACCATACAGATCCAGATCGAACGTGATGGTGGTGCCGAAGGTCATGGCTTCGGTGTATTCATTGGGGCTGGGTTGGCTGTTCATCAGCGTCACGGTGCCCGGCAGCATGCCGGAAACCGCGCCCACCGTGCCGTTGCTTGGGTCCGCGGGGTTCAGCACGCCGTCGGTCGTGAAGTTCGCGACATCGGCGTTGGCCGGCTGCGTCGTGAACGAGCTCGGATTAAATTGAAAATCGATGTATCCGTAGTCCAATAAAGCGCTGGTGGTGTTGACCGTCACGACATATTGAATGCTCGCGGGATCCGCGAACGCGGCGGGCGTGGTTAACACGCCCGCACAGAAAATGATCGAGAGAAGAGTTTTGGTTAGTCGCATGTTATTGTAAAT
The DNA here is from genome assembly GCA_036269275.1 of Bryobacteraceae bacterium. Lineage (GTDB taxonomy): Bacteria > Acidobacteriota > Terriglobia > Bryobacterales > Bryobacteraceae > Bog-105. The sequence goes on from DATASJ010000133.1 coordinate 33,654, forward strand.
TCCCCGAGTAAACTGTGCTTGTTGCTGAAGTATTGCTGCCGCTTGCATAAGCGAGCGTTACCGATACTTGCGCGGAAGCTCCCGGAGCGAGCGATCCCGCGGTTGCCGTCCAGTAAGGATTGCCATTAAAGGTTCCGGTGTTGTTGACCGCCGTTACACCCGATGCCAGCCCGGACAGTACAAGCTGGATGGGTCCGGAAATCGTAGCGCCGGTGGCGTTCTTGATGGTCACCGTCTCGGTTCCTTGCTTCTTGACCTTGTTGTAGGTGAAGCCGGTCGAAGACATGGATACCGAGCTGGTCACGTTTGTGTACTCCACCACGAAGTTCGCCGTGACGCTTTCGGTTGCCGAGTTCATCGTGATGGTGGTCGGGTTCGACGAAGTGCTCGACAGATCCGCGCTGCCGCTCCAGCTCGAGAAGCCGTAAGGCGCGACCGGATTCGCCGTCAGGGTCACAACCGTACCGGGCACGTAGTGACCCGCGGTCATCCCGCTGCTGTTGGTCGGATTCTGCGTCACCGTGCCTGCGCCCGAAGGATTCACGCTCGTCGAAAGCACGTAACCGGGGCCGACATTAATGGTAGTGGGATCGTGGGCCGTTTGCGTTCCGGACGTGCCGCCGCCGGAAACACTGGCGGAGTTGGTCACGGCATTGGTGCCGGTGGCGGTCGAGTAACTGACGCTGACGGTCAGTGTGATGGTGTCGCTCTCGCCTTGCGGCATGGCAGTAGTGCGCGTGCAAGTGGCCGAACTGGCCGTGCAGGTCCAGTCCGAGCCCGTGCCGCCGCCCGTATGATTGGTCTCGCTCATCGATACGGCGCTCATGCCGCTCGGCAGGGTGTCGGCGAGCGTCAACGTTCCGAGCGTCGAGCCCGGCCCGTTGTTGGCCACCGTGATGGTGTAAGTGTCGGACGCATCGCCTTGCGTGAAGCTGCCGGTATGGCTCTTGGTAATCGCCAGCGCGGGAGGCGTGATGGTCAGGTTGATGCAGTGCTCGCCGATGCTGCCGTGATCGCCGCCGCCCGGCTCCATCACATAGAAGCTCCAGTAGCCGTTCGGATTGGTGTTATCGAACTGCTGATTGAAGGTGGCGGTTCCCGCCGTGGGCGCCAGATTGGGACTCGACGGCGCGGGCGCCGTGAAGCCGATCGTATACGGACTCGAATAGACTGTCGGCGCATACGTGCCCGAACTCAGGGAGGTGTTCGAGGCCGGCAGCAGCGTGCCGCCGTCGGCGATGGTGAAGTTCTGGTTGTTG
>DATASJ010000134.1:0-1617 GCA_036269275.1 Bryobacteraceae bacterium
CCCACGATACGCCGCCCTACCCTTTCATGCCGTCACCAACTTCTGCGAATAGCTCGTGCTGGATGATCCGTGCGCCAATATCCGAGCCGGGGCTGCTGTCCTCAGCGCCGACTATGCTGCGGCAGTGCGAACGCATGGCGAAGGCCAAGCCGCCCTTCAGGCTGCGCTCAGCGCTTACAATACCGGGGATTTCTATAGCGGGTTCGCAAACGGCTACGTCGCCCGTTATTATGGGCCGGCCAGCATACCAGTATTGACAAAACGGGTTTCTCCGAACGCGGCAACTGCTGTGAAGCAGGAGGTACGGCAACCCTTGCCGAATTCTTACACGGCCGACACATTAGTCTATGTCCAAAGGGGCTACGGATATTGATCAGAGCGTTTTTCCTCGATAGGGCAGGTGGACCATGCGGACGATCGCGCGAATAGTAGCGGAGCTGCTCGGTGTTCTGCTTGCAGGTGTGGTGTCGTTCCTCGCGGCGATCGGCTTCGCTTTCGTAGTTCTGTTCATGTGGGTGTGCGGCATCGTTTCGGGCCTGTTCCTGATCGCGGCCCTATTCAGCGTGATGATGTTGCTGTTCACACACAGTCCCCACGCAGCCCGCACCATGCTGGGTTTCCTCGGCTATGCCGCTGTCCCATTTTTGCTGATCGTGATGATCAGCTACTATTATGGAAAGTGGACGGACTTATTGGACGGCAACCATCAGCCGCGGGCGCTCAACCGACCCAGGCGATCCTCAAAGGGCCAGTTCATTCCAATGCCTTAAAGCTCTGGACTTTGGCCTAGCCGGGCTCCCCCCAGGGTTGCAAGACAGTTCAAAAGTCGTTGTTGGTTGATTCTATATATCTGGAGCTCCCGTCCTTTCCTTTCTCATCCTGGTTGTCGCACAGTACGATGCCTTCAGATTGGGCGCGCACCATTGAGTGTTCTGGCGCCAGGATGAAAACGTTTAGGCTAGGCGGCCAGCAGCTCTGCGACAGTTCCGATAAAACGGGAGGCCGTCTCGATGGCAGTCGCGGCCTGTTCGAGCGGGACGGTCGCGTCCGGACCTGTCTCGTAGTCGGCAATGGCTTTCAGCTTGTACCCTTCCGAGAGAAAGCGCCGCAGCTCGAGGTCAATCCGAGGCTCGTTGGTGACCAGTTTCAGAAATTGGCCGTGGACTCCTCTATGAGTCTTGGCCACCCTGTCTGTCCGCTCAAAGATGAAGGCTTGCGCGGCGTGGAAGGCGCCAAGATAGGCAGCCCGGCCGGCGTCTTCGCCGAGCTCGATCGCGAGTATGGCTCGAGCGTGAGCGAGAGACCGGCGCGCCTTGTCGAGGTACCGCTCGGCCTCAGGTGTCACAGATCGATGCCTTCGCGGCGGATCTCGTGCATCAGCGGTGTGCGCTCGCGGTAAGAACCCTCGCGGTAAGGCATGGCGTGAATAAATGCCCCCGTATCAGAAAGGATATCCGTCTCGATGGCGGCCAAGCGATTAATCTCGTGCCAGCGATCGGAAAGATCTCTTAGGAAGACGGCCACGTCGTAATCGGAATCTTGATGCGCGTCGCTGCGCGCGCGGGAGCCGAATAGCACCACGCGTTCGAGGCTATCGCCGTAAAGCTCATCGAGGGC
>DATASJ010000135.1:0-2070 GCA_036269275.1 Bryobacteraceae bacterium
GCCGAAGCCAAACCATCCGCTGGTTCTCCCCTGTCCGCTACAGTCTTCGGCGCCATGAACTCATGCGTATACCGCGCATAGCAGTACTTGCACCCAAACTCGCACCCTCGATACGGATTGATGCTGTACGCCAGCGAAACCCTCCGTCTCGACACCGACTTATTGAGAATGCTGCGCACCTCCAGCGCCTTGAACTCGATCAGATGGCCATCGCCGGCATGTTCTGCTGCGGCTGCGGTCCGGGCAATGCCAGTCAGGGGTTGGTTGAGTATGGGGAAGAGCGACGGGCCGATTAGTTTCGCCATTTGTTCGCCTCTCGAGATCGAGCATAGGCCCATCCCTCAACCTCGTCAAGCGCTCATTTGGACCTTTCCTGTGAATTTCACCCTTATCGAGATCTCGCGCCTGCCATCCTGACTGATTGCCGCGTCGATCAGTTATGTGCTCCGTGCCCGGAGGCATTCGAATGATCAACAAGACGCAGCCGTTCCCGCTCCCGCACAACCGCCTTGCTACGTCCGCGAAGCAGGTCCTGCAGCGTAAGGGTTCCACTGACGCGATGAGTGGCCCGATCAACGACGGGAATGCTGGCAACTCCCTCGGTCGCCATCAATTCGGCCGCGCCGCGGCATGTGCCGTCGGAATAGGTAAACAATTCCGGAAGAGGAGCAGAGTCAGTAAAGGTCTCAACGTGCGGAGCCGGCGACATCAGTTCACTGACAAGGACAAGCTCGAGCGGGTCGACGCCGTACTCACGCGTGAGGTGATATCCGCGCCGGCTTAACTTCTCCGTCAGGATGGAGCGCGGCATCAGAAGAGCGGTCACAAGATATGCAGAGATGCAGCCCATCGTCAGCGGCAACAGCGCAGGCAGGCAGTGCGTCACCTCCAGACTGAAGAGAATCGCTGTTAACGGAACCCCGAGAGATCCGGCCAGCATCGAGCCCATTCCAATCAAGGCCCAGAACGCCTGCGCTTCAAGAGAAGCATGAGCTAGATGCGCGGCCAGTGCGCCGACAGCACCGCCAATCATCAGAAGCGGAGCCAACACGCCACCCGACGTTCCCGATCCCAGAGAAAATGCCCACATCACAGACTTCGCGACAAGGATACCGACGATCAATACCATCGGCGCGTTTCCATGCAGCAGCTCGGCGATGTTGTCGTACCCGACACCCAGGCCGCGCGGGAAGAACAGACCGGCAACACCAATGCCAAGTCCACCAATCGCCGGCCACCACATCCAATGCACAGGGAGATGCTCGAACAGATCTTCAAACGCATACATCATGCGGCTCATGCCCGCTGCGATCAGCCCGACGATTGCGCCCAGAAGCAGAGCGCCGATCGAGAATTGGACCCTATGCACATCGCTGATCACCGGCATCGGGAACAGCGGCCCCGCTCCCAGAAGATAGACACGCAGCATGCCCGCAGTGGCGCTTGCGATGGCTACCGGCACCAGGCTTCGCGGCCTCCACTCAAACAGCAGCAACTCCACTGCAAGCAGGATCGCAGCGACCGGCGTCGCGAAGGTAGCCGACATGCCCGCCGCGGCTCCCGCGACCAGAAGCGTGGTGCGTTCCGCGTCCGTCAAGTGAATCCACTGCGCGACCAGCGAGCCCAGAGCTCCGCCCGTCATGATGATCGGACCCTCTGCTCCGAACGGCCCGCCCGAGCCGATCGCAATCGCCGCCGATACCGGCTTGAGGATCGCAATCTTCGGATCGACCCGCGCGCGGTTCAACAGAATCGCCTCAATCGCCTCAGGAATCCCATGCCCGCGAATCTTGTCGGACCCGAAACGAGCCATCAGCCCAACCAGAAGTCCGCCGACCACCGGAACAAGGATCATCCAGTATCCCAAAGAGCTTCCTGCCGGAGATACGCTAACCGAACTCAATCGGTTATAGTATAAAAGATTGGTCGATATTGCGATCAGCCGAAGCAAAGCCACCGCAATAAACGTTGCGCCAATGCCGATGACAAAAGCGACGCTGGACAACAGCCACACTCGCCGGTCGACCGTGAAGTCCCGAAGCGCTGAAGATTCAGATTGCACCGTCTACT
>DATASJ010000136.1:0-1686 GCA_036269275.1 Bryobacteraceae bacterium
CGGCTACTACAAAAACTAACTGCATGAAAAAGTTTGCGGATTCAGCGCGAGATTTCATTCACGAGTGGTCTCTGAACATTCTGATTCTGTTGTTCGGCACCACGACGCTGGTGCAGGCGTTTATCGTGCCTACCGGCTCGATGGAGTCCACCGTCCTGATTGGCGATCATCTTTTAGTGGATAAGCTTTCCTACGCCCCGGCGGACCCCATCACCAAACATCTGCTGCCCTACACCGAGCCCAAACGTGGCGACGTGATCGTGTTTCGCTATCCCATGGACATCCGCCAGAACTTTGTCAAGCGCGTGATTGGCGTCCCCGGCGACCACATACGCATCGCGGACAAGGTCGTCTACGTCAATGGCAAGGCGCTCACCGAGCCCTACACCCAGCACATCGATCCGCGCGTCGAGCCCTACCGTGATAATTTTCCCTCCCAGCCTTTCGGGCCGGTGGCCGACCGGGCGCAGGAAATGCTCGCGAACCACGTTCAGAACGGCGAGCTGGTAGTGCCGGCCGAGAACTACTTTGCCATGGGCGACAATCGCGAAAACTCGCTCGACAGCCGCTATTGGGGCTTCGTGCCGCGCGAGAACATCATTGGCAAGCCGCTGGTGATCTTCTGGTCCTATGATGCTCCCACTGAGGAATGGGCCGGCGATAGCGGCAGCCACTATCTGGATGTGGCGAAGAACTTCTTCACCAAGACGCGATGGAACCGCACGCTAAAGCTGGTGCGTGGAATTCCGATTGAGTAGCGTCGCACTCCCATGTCTCATCAATATGGTCTGATTCTCGCGGGCGGCCGCGGCACCCGGTTTTGGCCGCGCAGCCGGCGCAACCGCTCCAAGCAGGTCCTGAAGTTCTTCGGCGACCGCACTCTGATTCAGCAAACGGTGGATCGCTTGCGGCCGGTGCTGCCTCCCGAGCGCCTCTGGATTCTCACGAGCCCCCAGCTCCGCGCCGAGATCGTGAAGCAGCTGCCTGAGGTTCCCAAACGCCAGATTCTGGCCGAGCCGGCGCAGCGCAATACGGCTCCGGCAATCGGGCTTGCGGCGCATATTCTGCAATCGATCGACCCCAACGCTTTGATGGGCGTCTTCCCGGCGGACCATGTGATCGCCAAGCCGCGTGAGTACGTCCGCCTGCTGCGGCCTGCGTTCCAGTCCGCGGCCGAAGGCAACATCGTGGTGCTGGGCATCCAACCGCGCTGGCCCGAGACCGGCTACGGCTATATCGAATTTCCGGAAGGCGCGGCAGCCGGTGAGCGCAAAGCGGTTCGCGTCGTGAGTTTCCGCGAAAAACCCAACGCCGCCACCGCGGAGGAATTTCTCGCGGCCGGGAACTTCTATTGGAACGCGGGCATGTTTTTCTGGAAGACTTCGGTCTTGCTGGACGCTCTGCGGCGCTTCCTTCCCAAGACCGAGCACCTGCTGGCCGGCTTGCCGCCTTTCAAGAGCAGCAAATTTTCCGCCGCCCTCGCCGCCGCCTTCCCGCAGTGCGACAACATTTCGATCGACTACGCGGTGATGGAACGGGCCCCCAATGTGACCGGCATCCCGGCGGGCGATTTCGGCTGGAATGACGTCGGCAGTTGGAACGCCGTCTACGAACTGCAAAAGCGGGACGGTCAAGGCAACGCGCTCCTTTCGGATTCCATTGTCGAAGCGAGCACCGGCAATTATG
>DATASJ010000137.1:0-1557 GCA_036269275.1 Bryobacteraceae bacterium
AATCCGGCCACTTGCTTCATGCATGGACAGGCCTATCTGGCCGAAACCGCGATCGGCCGCGACATTAACCAGGATGAGAGGGTGAAAGTCGTCTGCGTGCGCAGCAAGTCGACGACGGTCGGAATGTCGCTCAAGTAGATCTCAAACAAAAAGCGCGGGCTGGCCCGCGCCTTACATTGCCTCTCGGTAAAATGCCACCGTCCGCCGCCAAGGTGGTGTCACCCCCATCAGAGGCGGACGATGGAAGCGGAAGCTTAGAACTCGGCCGGCAGGTAACCGTTGATTTCCAGGCCGATGCAGATTTCAACCAGCGTCGGAGTCGTCCACGCCATGACATTTCCTCCTGTTCTTGTCGGCACCTAAATTATAGTAGCGCGCCGATTGCGGCGCAACGCTTTGCACCCAAGATAAGCTCCGGGCCGCATTTTTCCGGGACCCGCCCGGGCCGCTCGCGTTAGGCGCAGTGCGAACTAGGCCGTGTACTCATAAATTCGCCAAGTCCGCTGTTGCACCAACAGCGGCAGAAAAGCGGACTTCGATTTAGGTCCGCTTTGTACCGATAGTGTTGCAAAAGGGCATTGAAGGCGGACGGCGAGCATGATTCCGTTTTCCTGGCGCGATTCGCGACAGGGGGCGGGCATGATGGGACGGCGCGACCAGAACCAAGGGCAGTTGTTTTACGAGTTTCACCTCGATGAGGCGGTTCCCGCCGATCACCTAGTGCGGAGGATTGGTGCGCTGTTGGACCTGTCCTGGGTCTACTCGGACCTTGCGCCCTACTACTCTGAGATTGGACGGCCTTCGATCGATCCGGTGCTGATGATCCGGATGCTGATTGTCGGCTACGTGTTCGCAATTCGATCGGAGCGCCAGATCTGCCGCGAGGTTCAAGTCAATCTGGCCTATCGGTGGTTTTGCGAGCTGGGCTTGGAAGATGCCATACCGGACCACTCAGCGTTCTCTCGCGCCCGCAATGAGCGCTTCCGTGAGAGCGAGGTCTTCCGTCGTGTGTTCGAACGAGTCGTGGGGGCGTGTATCGAGGCTGGTCTGGTCGGCGGCGAGGGCTTCGCTGTCGATGCAAGCCTGATCGAAGCTGACGCTAATCGTCAGCGCTCGATCCCGGGCAAAGAATGGAAGAAAGAGCTCAATCCTGCAGCCGCCAGCCGGGCGGTGAAGGAGTATCTCGCCACGCTAAACGACGCGGCCTTTGGGGCGGCGACCGAGGTCGAGCCGAAGTTTGTCTCGCCATCTGATCCCGCCGCGCAATGGACCGGCGCTCTCAAAGGGCCTGCGTTCTTCGCCTATGCGGACAACTACCTGATCGATGTGCAGTTCGGTGTCATCGTGGATGTGGAGGCCTCGCGCGCTGTTCGCCAAGCTGAGGTTGGCGCTGCGCGGACTATGCTCGAACGCACCGAAGAGCGCTTCGGCCTCAAACCGCAGCGGCTCGCTGCCGATTCCGCCTATGGATCGGCACCGATGCTGAACTGGTTGGTCGAGGAGAAGCAGATCACGCCGCACATCCCGGTCATCGACAAGTCCAAGCGTGAAGACGGG
>DATASJ010000138.1:0-216614 GCA_036269275.1 Bryobacteraceae bacterium
CGGCCGCTTTACGCCCGGCGTCCAACTGCTGCAGCGCTGCGATTATCGCCGCCTCGCTGTGCTGGCTCTTCGGCATCTTGCCCTCCTCCTTCTCCGTACGAAATCATATTCAACTTCGTGCGGATCCCGGGGAGCAGGTCAATTGGAATCATAGCAATCATCAATAATCAGTACGCCCCGCCAATAACTTAGTCGCCCTCGCATCTTCTCGGGCGCAAGTGCCGCGACTATGTCAACCATATCCTCTACGCGCATGTCGAACGCAGTTGCAACGGCCACTGCAGCCAAGATATTCGAAATACTGTGTGTGCCTGGCAATCGTGTGGAGAAACGCGACTGGCCGATGGTAAAGCGTGTCACCTCAGGCGTTAGTTCTACATTGGTGGCACGCACATGCGCACCGGTTGAAACACCATATGTTATAGTCCGGCCCGGGTGCACTTCGCTAAATCCCAAGACTCAATAATCATCTGCATTTAATACAGCAATACCGGAGCGTGGTAAAGCTTCAACAAGCTCTCGCTTTGCTAGTGCAACCTCATCAACGGATCCAAATGCTTCTATGTGCGCCGACCCGACATTAGTAACAACTGCAATATTAGGCTTTGCAATTGATGCGAGAGTACGAATTTCTCCCGCCCGACTCATTCCCATCTCAAGGATCATTACTTGCGCGTCGTTCGGGATTTGTAATATTGTAAGCGGCACACCTACGTGATTATTAAGATTCCCAGAAGTCTTACCGACTCGCATTTGATTGCTTAAAAGAGCCGAGATGATTTCTTTTGTCGAGGTCTTTCCAGCACTACCTGTCACTGCCACCACGGAGTGGCCCCACTGTTGTCGAGCCCATGTGGCTAAGCCGTGAAGAGCAAGTAGAGTGTCGGAAACCTGAAAGAGCAGGCCAGTAGGGATGCTCAACGGCTCGCTTATTATAGCTGCGACCGCGCCTTTTGCAAGCGCGTCGCAGACGAAGGCGTGCCCATCGTACCGGTCGCCTCTCAGCGCAACAAAAAGTCCCCTTTACGAATCGTGCGCGAATCGATACTGAAGCCTTTGATCTCCTCGGTAAACTGAGAGGGTAGCGTCCCAGTCGACCTTCGGCCGACAAGCAGGTGCTGAATTATGGCCTGCAATTGTGCGAGCGATATGTGCATTGGATAGGTTATGGGGCCGAAACGGAGTGGGCGAATCAGATCTCATAATAGCGTGCAGGGTGAGCTATTTACCCCGTGTATGGGCGCTAGTGGAGTACGAGGGCGGACCGATGGCCTAGCAAGCGGCGCTTAGGGGGCAAGTGGGTCAACAGCATATGGCTTTGAAAGCACGATTCGGGCGAAAGACGAATAGGGGAAGATACGCGTTGCCGAAGCGCAAATGGAAGGGAGCTTAAGCAGGTGCGAAGCTCTTAAGGCGTCATCGATCATTGAACACGATGGATTCTATTCGTCGCCATAGTGTCTCTGGGCGGGCAAATTGATTCCAAACCCGGATAACAACATCTGGCGGCACAGGATTGTTAAGCGCGGCGCGAATTGCTGCTATCGCGGACTCGGGCTGGTACTGATCGAAGACATACTCGCGAAGGCCGACCTGATACAGCATTTCCGACGCACCTACACCGCGCCAACAAACGGCTGGTATGCCTCGGATCAAAGCTTCCACGACGCACAACCCAAACACTTCATCCCAGGATGATAAGAACAGAATGTCCATACGACTCCACAACTCCTCAAGTTGTCGCCCTAATGCCGGTCCTATATGATGTACAGACCGAAATTCAAAAGTTCCGCTTCCAATCCAAATGAAGCGCGCTTCATCCGCCTCAAGATACTTGGAGGCGACTGAGTCAAAGAATTCGGGCCCCTTGCGGTTTTGAATAGTACCCACCATCGCGATTGTGGGAATGTGGCTGCGTTGTCTGTGATCAGTCGCCACAGTTATCCAGCGGACGTCAATGCACTCTCCGACCAGCGTCACAGCATTGATTCCCCATTCCCCTAACGTGTGCGCCTGCTTTTCAGATGCGGCGAGGACTTGGCATCTCTGCAGAACAGCCATCGTTTCTTGATACCGCTCTGGGAAATGCTGTCGAAAACGAGCGAATTGATCACCAGCTTCCTGTAGGTATACAAAAATTTGCCCGCGCCATTTCTTAATAAACCTGAAGGTTATGTCGTATTCAAAGCAGTGGAGTCCTCCGATGATGAGTGGAAGCCCTGAGTCACTATAGATCTTGGTGAGACCGGGAAACCTCAATAGAAGCCAACCGTCAAGGATGAACGCGCGACGACGACGTGCCTCTAAGGTCGCGAACGCCGCCCGCAACGGCACGTGATGTCCTTTCAGTGAGTGGAAATCGAAGAGGAGGCCGACCAGACTGGCCCTTCGGGACTTAAGAACCGCGTTACAAATTCTACGAAGCCTTTGCAGAGAAAACACTAACCTATACCAAACGTTGGGCGCGGTAATGTCCCGATTAAGGAGATCTACGGAAGCAACGCTGCCGGATGGGCGAAAGACAAGATGTAGCGTGAGTGAATGCGCAAGCTGCGCCGCCTTGATATACGTCACGACACGTAGGACGACTCTGCCGCCGGGAATGCTGATGGGGTAAACGCGGCAGCGCTCCGTGAGGGCGTGGTCGATGCTACTACTCAATGCTATTTCTACGTCGCTAGATCCCGCTATTCCGGGTGCAATTAAGAATTCTTGGAGTGTCTTATGCGTATCGGTCCGATCTAGGTCTTCCATTTTAAGATTGTTAGCCGCAGCTCTCACATAGCCACTTCATGCACCTCAACCGACGCGTTTGCGCTCCTATCTCCTCGCCATTCATGATCCACGCCAATATAGCCCACAAACGCAGCACAATGTGACAGGTGATCGTTGCTACGGATTAAGGCCGCTATCGAACGCGGCGGCCACCTGGTGTTGTCGACTCACGAATGTATCGTCGCTCCAACTTACTCGTATAAGGGTAGGTCGTCGATTTCCGTCGTCAAACAGGCTTGCACACGGACGAGGGCTCAGTCGCCTGAATCCGGCTAATGATCTCTAATTCGACGGGTGAGAGCGTGTAACGTTGAAGAAGGTCGATTAACGTGTAACTTCGGAACGTCTGACGGAAGCCGTCAAGTAAACCGTAACGTGGCTGCCAGTCGACGTGGCTAAAAAGTTTTCTGGTGTCAACGACGCAGTCATAATCCCGAAAAGGAAAGTACGCGCGCGCGGAAAAATCTGCAGCGTACGCACCGCCTAAAAGGGTCCACGCCTCTTTACCCGCAATGTCCGATAGAGCAGAAACCCAAGCCGATGCGGTAATCGTCGTGGGCTCGGCAACATTATAGACTGCCTTGCGCTCCCAGGGACCCGCCACAAACGAACAAAGAAGCTGCGCAAGGTCGGCGACGTGCAAAAACTGCAGCATGGCTCTTCCCTGCCCAGGCATTATGACCGGCACATTCCTCAATACGCGCGACCAAACAAATGTTTCCCAATCGTTGTCGTTGCCGGGACCGTAGAGATACGGCGGTCGCAGTATGAGCGTCGAAGTGCCGAGGTCTCGTAGAAGGAAATCCTCTGCCTGCGATTTATCTTGTCCGTACTGGCCAAAGACGGCCGCGCCACCAATGGGATCCTCCTCGGTGGGCATTCGTCCTGGGGTTTCGCGATACACAGCAGCACTTCCAAGATGAATCCACAGTCGGGTGTAAGGACCGAAAGCCCGAAATGCCACCTCTGTTTGTCGACCAGTGTAAGCACTGGTGTCCATAACGACGTCAAATTTGCGTGAGCTCCGCAGCATACTCCGCTCGTCGTTGCGGTCTACAGTGATTTGGCGGGTTCCGGGTACTAGCCTGTTGCCTCGATTAAGAAGCGAGACGTCGTACCCTGCTGCCTTCAATGCGGGAATCAGTGCCGATCCGACAAAACCAGAACCGCCGATAACTAGCACGTTGTGCATATAGCTTCTCTGGTCCGCCACCCTAACGTGATGTAAGTCGCAAGCCGAACGGTGCTACTTATGGACATCTGGCTTTCCACCAGGATGGCGCCCGTCCTGCCTGCATGATACATCAGCGTGCTTGGATAGTTAGAAAATAGTCCGAAGATCCACAGAGACGTTTGCAGACAACAGTCGGCACATGGCTGACAGAATATATGAGCGGCCACGGCCGATCAGGAGTGAAAACGCAAATGGTACGAGTCGTTCTTGCAGGGTGTGGCATGATGAGCGCCGACTTTTTGCAGGCGGTAGCGGAAATTGGGGGAATAGACGTGGTAGGACTCGTTGATCCGGCATTATGTCGGGCGCAGGAGCGGCGAAGTGAATTTAACTTGCCCCAAGCAGCCGTCGGTCCAGATCTTCTAACTATGATTGACCAGGAGCATCCGCACGCCGTATTCGATATAGTCGTGCCGCTCGCACGCCACCGAGTGGGAGTGATCGCGTTAAGTCATGGCTGTCATTTGCTGAGCGAGAAGCCGATGGCCGACAGCATGGCGAACGCGCGTGACTTGATCCGCGTCGGAGTTTCGGCGCGGCGTATCCATGCGGTGGTCCAGAACCGGCGATATCATCCGGGGGTACGTAGGATAGTGCGCTTTTTACGGGATGGCCATCTGGGCAGGCTCACGGGTATCTACTGCGATTTCTTCCAGGGACCACATTTCGGAGGCTTCCGCGAAGAGATGCAACACGTGTTACTGCTCGATATGGCAATTCACACGTTTGACATCGGTCGTCTTTTTGCAGACGCTCTCCCGCAGAGTGTCTGGTGTCGGGAGTGGAATCCCTCCAAGTCGTGGTATGCGCACGGAGCCGCTGCGATTGCGGTGTTCGAGATGATTGGCGGTGTGATATTCAGCTACCGGGGTAGCTGGTGCGCAGAGGGACTGGCGACGAGTTCGCAGAGCACGTGGCGCATTACAGGCGAGTGCGGCACCTTGTTGTGGGATGGCGGCGACAACATCCGAGCCGAAGTTCATGAGCCGGGTCTCAGTTCCGGGTGTAAGCCGGTCGCGGTGCCGCCCCTTGATCCTGCCGACCGTGTCGGCGGTCATCGTGGTGTTATTGAAGATTTCGTGAACTCAATCCGCACTGGGCAGCTACCGGAAACGGCCGCTTCGGAAAACATCAAGAGCCTTGCGATGGTGTTTGGTGCCATTCGGAGCGCGGAAACAGGTAAAGTATCGGTTTTCTGCGAGGGCGATCTAGCACGGGAATCCGAGTGACTTGGCGGCCGACCCTGAAAGAAAAAAGGCGAACTTTTCTAGATCATCGCATTGTAGCTGGGACAAACTTTGGACGCCCCTCACACGTCTGGGGAAAGTTGCTGCGGCGGTCGCCGGATCCGTCTATTTTGGAACGACGCGGCATCCACTCCAATGTCTTCTACGCTGGACGCGGTCGGCAGGAGCAACCGCCAACCGCGTGAAGTTCCGTCGCAGAACAACCTTCATCAATTCCGGCTACATCGATACGATCCTGCAAGAGCAGCATGAAGATGCGCGGTTGCGCTCTCTTCATTGCCGTTTGTTGCCGGGAAGCCTCGGGCAGCATTTCGAGAAGCTTCGCTAGCTCACCGTCTGCAGTTTTCTTCGCCGTATGGCGAAATTGCTTGGCCGATAGGAATGAAATCGTATACTAATCCCGTGCCATGCCGAAGTGTGGAACGGCGAGCAGGCCGGCCAGGATGGGAGTTAGTGCACGCTCGACTGATTGAGGGGTTTTCGCTGCAGTTCGCCCTTGCGCCAGGCGCGGAACAACGGCCCTTCGGAATCGCCCGCGATCCCGGCCACTTTCTCAGCTATCGAGAAGATGAACTATTCATCGGAGGCCGCACACCCCAGGAACGGATTGCGTTTGATTTAACGCTGGAGCTCTCGGATTGGAGGATTGGAGCATGTCCATCACAGCAGAAGCGGGTTGCACGGCAGATGCATTCGCGGAAACAGATCTTCAGCAATATCGAACCGCTTGATCACAGCCGGGCGCGATTACCGCCATGATCAATTACTATCGCGCAATATTAAGGAAGCTGCGGTTGGCGACTGCAGAGTGTAGGGTCACCTGTCGGACGTTGGTGATCTAGGGGAAGCGTTATGCGTACGCGGTGCCAGAACTTGCGGAAGCTAGTGTAAAGCTGTGCCGGAATGGTCGGATCCGCCTATCTCAATAGTTCAAGTCACTGGGTTCAGCACGATGAGCCTGACCGAGTACTGAGTGTTTTGCTGGAATTTCTAAAAGAATAATCAAGATTTCTCTACTCTCAGCCGAAGGTCGGCTAACCGCCGTTTCTCCGTGCTCGCGGAGATGTTCATTGCAGCATCTTTCGGTTTGGTTCAGGGGATCGCCTTCGCATCTGCTCTCAAGGAACTTGGCGTTAGCGGCTGGTATCGACTGGTCAGCTCGGCTTCGATCATGGCATTGAAGCAATGCAGATTGCCATGGTGGCTGACATCGCCGGGGTTAATCCTGCTAAGCCGCACGCGGTCTACTCGACATTCCGATCCGCTGGCTCTGCTTTCGCGATTATGGCGTCGAATCGCGTTCATGCTTCACTTGGGTTGCCGTTGTTGTGGACTGGTGCCCGTTTAGCACACTGTAGTCGTCCGGCGGAAGTGTGCTAATCAACCGCGATCCGGGTTCATCTGCATTCCCTTTCCTTCCTGATGTACTTGGCACCGCTTCAGCCGGCACCGGTTGCGCCCGGCACTTGCGCTCGTTCTGCTTTGCGCTTTTTGTTCTCCGTTGAGGTAGCGCACCGCACACGGTTTCGGTCCCACCACAAAGTTCGAGGGCTACGCCTTTTCCGAATTCGGCGAAAACTTTGCAGTCCCCCAAAAAAGCACGTTCCCAAGTTTGGGAGCAACCAGCCTCGCGTTGAGTGCCCAAGCACAGCAGGGCAGAAAGAAGGAAATACTCAATGAACCTCAATCAGCTTTAGATTATCGGATTTGTCGGCCAGAACGCCGAAACCAAGTCTCTGCCGAATGGCAGTCCGGTCACGAAGTTCTCGGTCGCAACCAAGCGCTCCTGGAAAGCCGAGAATGACACCTGGCTACAGAAAACTCAATGGCATAACGTCGTCGGGTTCGGCAAGAGCTTCGCGCAAATGGCCGATCGCCTCGTCAAAGGCGCTCATGTGTTCGTGCAGGGAGAACTGACGACTCGCGAATACGATCGCACCATCGAAGTTCCTGTCGCTAAAGACAGGACCATCAAGCACACAATTCGGCAGCTCGTTGTTGAGCTGAAGGCCGATACGATCCGAATGCTCGATCGTTCCAGCGCAGCTAATGAACAAAGCGACGCTGCCGAGCCGCCAATCGACGAGGTCCCCTCCTGAGGGGCTTCGTCCGCTCGTGGTGTCGCGCTGCCTACCGGTTCCCTTGGACAAAATTTGGACAATCGTCGCGATCGGGCTTGCAAGTCTAACAAGCGCCGCTACTACTTCGCACGTGTATGAGGGTCTGCAAAACCTTTATTCGGCGGTTCGATCCCGCCCCGCGCCTCCAACTTTCCAACTTTCCTGCGGTAACTCACGCATAATAATTCGTCTCGGCGCGAATATGCTGTCAAGTCGCCTGAATTGCGAAGCTCAGGCGAAAGGACGTGCTTGAGACGGAGAAAAGGGACGGGGCAAGAACCGCCGCTCCTCCCCTGCTCGGCCGCATTTCGCGAGTACGTATCGATTCACAAGCTACCGCGAGCCGGTGTATCGACGGACGGGCACTGGTTACCGGACAGTAACCAATGCGGTAACCTGCGGTACCACGACGTGGGTGGCGTCTCAATTTCCAAAACGTAAAGCCCCACCCGCAGCTAAACTGTCCAGGAGCTCGTCGAGAACTTGTCGAAGAGGTTCCGTCAATTCCTCAAGTAGAGGAACCATTGATACTTCTAATCGCCACGTGATATCCCGCAGGAGATGAACTCGCTTCTCCGCCGGAGGCAGTCCGAGACCCAGGGGGCCTACCAAACATAGGGGAGCGTGCTTCTCTCTAAGGTGACTCGGTGCAAGGGGCAGCTTTACGCAAGGCTGCCCTAGCGTTTTCCTGGCGCCAGTCGTGAACGAGCTCCGGTACGTCTTCCTCGCGGATGCCGCTCTTCTTTCCCTGCTCGTGGCCAAAGGCGATTAGCTCACGCCATTCAGCATCGCGGTCGGCGCTGAGACCGCGCATAATCGCCTCGCCTGCCACCTCTTCAAGCGATTTGTGCTCGCGCTCTGCGGCTTCCCGCAACGCGGCTAGAACGTCAGCGTCGATCTTTATGGTGTTGGCTTGCGTGCGCATGGGTGCCTTCTTCAGTATTGTTGCAGAATTATCGCCTGAAGCATATCCGATGTAAGCACTCCGTCCTGTGAGCCCTTCGGCCTCATCTCAGGAGGCGTTTCGCGCCCGGTTCGTCAGTCAAGGCCGCGCGCGAGCGCGCCGGTAGGGAAGCCTTGAAGGGCGGTTCCGGCTGCGGTATGGAAATCGAGGAGGACGAAGGGCGTTGCCTCTGCATGGCTCACGCCTCGTTCTTTTGAGGTTTGGATTTTTTCTTGGCCGCCGCCTTCTTGGACCGCACTTCCGCGCTCTTGGCGGCTGCCTTGCGAGCTCGCTCTGCACGCTGTTCGGGAGTCGACATCGCAGCGGCTGTTTTCCCGCCTTTGCGGCCCTGCTTCTTGAAGAACTCCAATATCTCTGGTGGTAGTTTCGCCATCAACCGGCCCGATTCTACCCTAGCTTACCCCGTACGTAAATCGAAGCTTTACGGAAGCTCTTGCATTAGCTGACCGGGTACGCTAATATAGGTCGAACGCAAACGGGACACGCCAGTGCTGATGACACCGACGCATCCCTGACCAAAGCTGCCTGTGCAGAGGCAAACAATGGCTACAACCAAACGTAGCGGCTCTGGCCGCGCATCGCAACGTCCTCCGGAAGTTCCCGCTTCCGAAGCCATTCAACGATTTTCGAAATATACGCAGATCTTCGAGGCCACTTTCAATCTCAATCGGGCGTTCGACGAGCTGCTACAGGAGGTCGCACGATTGAAAGGGATGGGTTTCTTCTCAGGCGATGTTTCCAACCGAATCCCTAGAACTTGTCGGCTGATGGTTGAGGAACTCCGGGCTTGGGCAATGTCGGATATGACCCTGGAGATCCATGAGACTGCAAACTCTCACTGGAATCGCTACGGGATTCAACGGTATAGATTTGAGCAGAACACCCGAGATCCCGAGGACGTTCGGAGAGAACTGGAACGCGTGAAAAAAAAGCTGGATCAACAGGCCGAAAAGGAGAAGCCGGCGAAACGGAGGGGAAAGCTTCTTGCGGAGAAGTGAAGCCGAACGGCTTCGTTCGGGCGCGGGACTTCTCACATTAAACTTTATTCCTCACGATACCAACAACTATGTCAGGAGTGATATGAAATAGCTGAAATCACGTGAGTTAGTGCGCTTACAAGGAGGCACAGCCGACTTACAACGAAGACTTTCGTGGCTACCTTTACTAAGTTCGACGGCACTCGTATGACGGTCTAAGTTTACGAGTACAGCTACAATTCTCGCCCCTAGTCCCGGCGCAGACCATCCACCTATACTTGAGCTTTGAGGAGGGCCCGCCGTGTCAACCGCCATCGAAGCTTTCGTGCGTGAAAATGAATCGCGCCTCTTGGATGAGCTGCTGGATCTGTTGCGAATCCCTAGCATCAGCACCCTTCCGGAGCACAAGGACGACGTGGCGCGTGCGGCGCAGTTTGTAGCGGACCGCCTGAAGCTCGCCGGACTGGAAAACGTCCAGGTCATTCCCACAGCTAAACATCCGCTCGTCTATGCAGACTGGCTTCACGCGCCAGGCAAGCCGACCGTGCTCTGCTACGGCCATTACGATGTTCAGCCGCCCGACCCGCTCGAACTCTGGAACTCGCCTCCCTTCGATCCCAGCATCCGTAACGGGAATATCTACGCCCGCGGAGCCTGCGACGACAAAGGCCAGATGTATATGCACGTCAAAGCCGTAGAAGCTCTCCGTGCCGTTCACGGCGGCAAGCTGCCGCTCAACCTGAAATTCCTCATTGAAGGCGAAGAGGAGATTGGCGGCGAATCCATCGCCCGCTATGTGGCCGCGCAGAAGGACAAGCTGAAGGCCGATGTGGCTTTGGTCTCAGACACCGAGCTTTTCGCCGACGGCGTACCCACGCTCTGCATCGGCTTGCGCGGGCTCATGTACGTCGAGATCGAAGCCACGGGCCCCGCTCGCGATCTGCACTCCGGAATGTATGGCGGCACAGCGCCGAATGCCGTCTACGGCCTCATCGAACTGCTGTCGAAGGCGAAAGATGCCGACGGCCATATTCGGATTCCCGGCGCTTACGACGATGTCGTTGCTCCCGACCCCGCGGAAATCGAAAGCTGGAAACGCCTGCCCTTTTCCGAAAACGAGTTTCTCCATCACGAGGTCGGCTCAACGCAACTCACGGGCGAGCCCGAGCAATCCGTTCTTGCCCGCATCTGGGCGCGCCCCACCTTCGAAGTGCACGGCATCGCCGGCGGGTTCACCGGGGCCGGCGCCAAGACGGTTATCCCGGCGAAAGCGACCGCCAAGGTCAGCATGCGCCTGGTACCCAATCAGGACCCACAGCGCATGGTCGCCGCTCTCGAGAAATGGGTGCAAGACAACCGGCCCCAAGGCATCCAAACCCAGGTTCGCGTGCTAAGCGCCGGTCCGGCCATCTCGGTCAATCCGAATCACCCCGCCATACAAGTGGCTGCCAAAGCCTTTAGCGATATGTTAGGCAAGCCGACGGTCTTCATCCGTAGCGGCGGCTCCATTCCCATTGTTGGCGATTTTGCAACTCATCTCGGCATTCCAACCGTCCTGATGGGCTTCGGCCTGCCCGACGACGGCCTTCATTCTCCCAACGAAAAATATCGGGTCAGCAACTACTATCAGGGCATCGTGACCATCGCGCACTTCCTTGAGCAGTACGGACAGACCGAATGAGCTGACCATCCGCATGCTAACGTGAAATTACATGTTGCAAGACCTTGCTCTTGCGCTGCGTCTTCAGGCGCTTGATCGCAAGATCGCCAGTCTCCAAAACGAGATCGCGACCCTCCCCAAACATATAGCCGAAATTGAGAAGCGCTTGGAAGCGCACACACGGCGTCTCGAAGCAGACCGCGCCGCCATAGCCGCCAACCAGCGCGAACGCAAGAAGCTCGAAGGCGACGTCCAGGTCCACCAGCAGAAAGGCTCTAAGCTCAAGGACCAGATGCTTGAGGCCAAAACCAACGAGCAGTATCGGGCTTTTCAGCATGAGATCGCCTACGCCGAAGGCGAGGCTCGCAAGGCAGAAGACAAAATCCTCGATTTGATGGAGCAGTCGGAGCCGCTTGAGAAAAATCTCAAGACCGCCGAAATGGAGCTGCAGAAAGAGCAGCAGCACGTGGAAGGCGAGAAGAAGCGCGCGCGCGAGCGCACCGCGGCGGATCAGAAAGAGCTAGCTGAGGTTGTGGCTGAACGCACGGCCGTTGCCGGCCAGATGGATCCAAAGCTCTACGCCCATTACGAGCGCATACGTAAGAAGACCAAGAACACCGCCGTCGCCGACGCCACGGACGGCCGTTGCGATGCCTGTCAAATCGCTCTTCGGCCGCAATTCTTTCAGGATTTGCGTCGGGGCGACCAGGTCATGTTTTGCGAAAGTTGTGGGCGCATGTTGACCTACAACCCGGTGATCGATATTCACAGCGACGTTGCCGCCTCGCAGCAAACCGCTTGATGGAGCGCGCAGCCGCGTGTCCGGTAACATTCCGTTAACGGCGCAAGAATAACTTTGATATCCTCACGAATTTGGCCGGTTCTTCACTGGCCTGGAGGTGCTTAATGAGGGTTTTCGAGAGTTCCGAAATCCGGAACGTGGCTTTGATCGGGCATGGGCACTGCGGCAAAACATCGCTAGCCTCGTCGCTTCTGTTTACCGCGGGAGTGACCGACCGGCACCTCAAAGCCGACGAAGGCAACACGATCACGGATTTCGATGAGGAGGAAGTTGTCCGCAAGCTGAGCGTCAGCTCTGCCGTCGCCGCGTTCCCGTGGCAGAAGACGAAGCTGAATCTCATCGATACCCCCGGGTACAACATTTTCCTCAACGATACGCGCTCGGCTTTGATCGCTGCCGATGCGGCGTTAGTCTTGCTGGATGGCGTTGCCGGCGTTGAAGTATCCACTGAAAAGGTTTGGCAGTTCGCGGAAGAGTTCAAGCTCGCTTGCGCCATGGTGGTCAATAAGCTCGATCGCGAGCGCTCCTCGTTCGAACGAGTGATTGACAGCGTGCAAGAGCGCTTCGGCCGTGCCGCCGTGCCGGTGCATCTGCCTATCGGATCGGAGAAGAACTTCACTGGCGTGATCGACCTGATCCGTATGCGCGCCTGGTCTTACAAGCCGGGCGGCAGCGGGAAGGGCAGTGAGGGCGATATTCCGGCGGCTGCCCAGGAGGCTGCTAACAAAGCGCACGAAGCTCTGGTCGAGATGATCGCCGAAGGCAACGACGAGTTGATGGAAGAGTTCTTTGCCACGGGAACCTTGCCCTGCGAGCACATCGTCTCCGGTCTACAGCAAGCGGTTCGCGAGCGTCGCATTTTCCCTGTTCTCTGCGCGGCGGCTGCGCAGAACATCGGGCCCGATCTGGTGATGAACTTTGTCGCCGAGATTTTCCCATCTCCGCTCGATCGTCCAGCCGTTCCGGCAACTCAGGATGATAAGCAGATTGAAAAGGTCATCGCGCCCAAAGAGGCCGCTGCTGTATTCGTCTTCAAGACCGCAGCCGACCCATTCGCCGGCCGCGTGACTTACTTCAAAGTCATGTCGGGAACGCTTAAAGACGACGCGCATCTCACCAACATGCGGTCGAATTCCAGCGAACGCCTGGCTCATATCGCAACCCCGTTCGGCAAGACGATGCAGCCTGCGACCGAACTGCGTGCCGGCGATATTGGCGCCGTGGCGAAGCTCAAGGAAACTCTAACCGGCGACACGCTGTGTGAAAAAACCAATTGCGTGGTGTTCCGGGGTGTCGAAGTGCCGGAGCCTTCCATCGGTTATGCCATCTCCGCGAAGACCCGAAATGACGAGGACCGCTTGAGCACCGCGCTTTCGAGGATCTTGGAAGAAGACCGCTCTTTGCGCTTCTATCGCGACCCGCAGACCAAGGAGTTTCTGTTGGCGGGCAATGGCCAGCAGCAT
The DNA here is from genome assembly GCA_036269275.1 of Bryobacteraceae bacterium. GTDB lineage: Bacteria > Acidobacteriota > Terriglobia > Bryobacterales > Bryobacteraceae > Bog-105. Next base: position 13,243 of record DATASJ010000138.1, read on the forward strand.
CTGGAAGTGGTCGTGAGCCGTTTGAAGCGCCGCTACGGCGTGGAAGTGGAATTGAAAGCTCCGAAGATTCCCTATCGCGAGACCGTTCGGGGCACCGCCAGCGTGCAGGGCCGTCACAAGAAGCAAACCGGCGGCCACGGCCAGTTCGGGGATTGCTGGATCAAGATCGAGCCGCTAGGCCGCGGCGAGAAGTTCCAGTTCGTAAACGACATCTTCGGAGGCGCTATTCCGAAGCAGTACATTCCGGCCGTGGAAAAGGGCATCGCGGAGGCCGCCGAACAGGGCTTTATCGCCGGCTACCCGGTCACCGATTTCAAGGTAACGCTCTACGATGGTTCCTATCACGACGTGGACTCGTCCGAAATGGCGTTCAAGTTGGCTGGCCGCAAAGCCTTCCGCGCTGCTATGCAACAAGCCAAGCCGGCGCTGCTCGAGCCCATCATGAAGGTTGAAGTGGAAACTCCAACTGAGTTCGCCGGCGATCTTATGAGCGATTTCAACGGCCGCCGCGGCCGCATTTCAGGCATGGATCTCAAGGGCAACATGCAAAGCATCCGCGCCCAAGTGCCGATGTCGGAAATGCTGAGCTACCAAAACGACCTGACCTCGAAGACCCAGGGCCGCGCCTCGTTCCGCATGGAACTGGACCATTATGACTACGTGCCCGCCCCGCAGGCCGAAAAGATCATCTCGGCCGCGAAAGATCGGGTTCACGTGGAAGAGGAAGAGTAGCTACTGCCCCCGAGGCTGTTTGGGTAAACACGCGATCGAACAGCGCGCGCATCTTGGTCTGCAGCAGGTGCAGCCCGGCCTCTAGCGTAGCGGCCGTTGGGCGCTCATTTGTCCAGCGATGCATCAGCTCGGCGATCATCTCACGCTCTGTAGCCGACTCCGGAAGCTTCTCTTCGGCACGTCCCGTAACTATCCGGACCGCGTGATCGAGCGCGCGGAAAAACGTCGTTGCCTGAAGCAGAAATTCCGCATCCTCGCGCTCGAGGTGCCCCATTTTCTCGACGACATCGATGCGCTCCGGCGTATTCAGCTTCTTGAAGAACATGCCCGCGCCCCGCAAACGCAGATACATCAGGATGAAGTCGGCGTCATAATAGCCGCCGTATCCCGCCTTGAGCGGAGTTGCCATGCCTTGCTCGCGCTGCAGGCGCATGCGCATCTGGCGCAGGTCTTGTTTCGAGCGCCCGCTCTGGCCGTAACGCCGCCAATCTACCTTCTGCAGTTCGGTAAGAAATTCGGTAGCCCGGTCCGTATCCCCGGCGGCCGCGCGCGCTTTCATGTAAGCGATTCCTTCCCAAGCCTCGGCTTTGGTTGAGAAGTATTCGACATACTTGGATTCGGTCTGCACCAGATTGCCTTCGCGCCCGTTGGGCCGCAGTCGGCTATCGAGCGAGAGAATAGCGCCATCGCCCACGTAAGCCGTCAGGATATCGATCAAGTGCTCAGCGACACGCGTCCAGAAGCGCTGCCGTTGCGCTTCACTATCCGGAATAATGAACAACAGGTCGGCGTCGGACGCGAGATCGAACTCGCGCATTCCAAGCCGCCCCAGCGCCACCACCATCATTTCGTTCTGCGGGGCTTCGAAAGGCTTAGACGGCTTGGCGTGCGAACGCGCATGCGCCAAGCCTCGTTCGAGCGCAATCCGGTAGGCGCGCGCAATCACGAACTCTGCCAGCGCGGAAGTACGGTCCAGCGTCTGGAAAACAGATTCAGGCAGGCACACGCTGCCCGCTTGGATGCGAAACATCTCGCGCCGGAAGAAGCGCCGCAGGCCGTCGATATCGTTCAACGGCGCGGCCATGCCTTCGAAAGCCCAACGCCGCGTCGGGTGGTCGGCTCCCCGGCGGACCTCTTCGAGTAATTCCGGATTGGCCATCAACTGCTGGGAGAGGAACGGACTCAGCTCGAAGATCTGAATCACGTAGTCGGCAAGCACCGGATGTCCGTCGAGCGCCCGCAGATAAGAAGGCTCTTTCAGCAAGCATTCCAGAAAGCCCGCCAGTGCTCCTTCTGAGCGGTGAACGCCGCGCCGGAGGAGCCGTTCGACAAACAACGGGGCAGCATGCTCGACACGCTGCAGTAGTTCATCGGAGATGCCGATGGGTCCGGGTTCGCGCGTTCGTTGCGGCGCGGCATCAGTCGCGGACCCGCCCGAAGTGGGCGCGTAGTAGAGCGGTCGCTGCGCATGCACAATCCGTTCGTAGATCGCTTGCACGTTTTCCAGGTGCTGATTCAAATCCTGCAACAACTGTGCGGAGGGCGTGATGACGGGGTTGCGATTGTCCGCCGGCAGCGGCATGCGCCGCGCGATTCGCTCCAGTTCCGGTTGGGAAGATGGCAGCGAGTGTGTCTGCCGGTCGTCTTCAAACTGCAGCCGGTGCTCCAAGTGGCGGAGGAACTGGTACGCTTCCGTCAGGCGCGAGCATTCCGTCTGCGACAGCAGATCGTTTTCAAGCAGCAGGCGGATCGCGAACAAAGTGCCGCCATGCCGAAGCGAGGCTTCGCGCGCTCCATGCAGCCGCTGCAGGCATTGCACCAGGAATTCGATGTCGCGTATCCCGCCGCGAGCAAGTTTCACGTCATGTTCGTCGTTGCGCAGGCGCTTGCGAGCGAGCTTCTCGCCAATGCGCTCACGCGTCTCCGACATCGTCTCGATCATCGAGAAATCGAGAGTGGTCGAGTAGATAAACGGCTCGACGAAGTCAAGCAGCTCCTGGCCTAGCGCTTCATCGCCCGCCGCCACCCGGCCTTTGATCAGCATCTGCAGTTCCCAATCGCGCCGGCGATTGGCGTAGTAATCTTTGGCCGCAGCGAGCGGAATACAAACCTCGCCGAGACTTCCTTCAGGCCGCAACCGCAAATCCACTCGATAGCAAAGGCCGGCGGCAGTATAGGTAGAGAGCAGGTTTGTGAGCTGGTTGGCAACCTTTTTGAAAAACTCGCGGTTGGTGAGTTTGTGCGGGCCCGACGTTTCTCCGTTTCCGCTATAGAGAAACATCAGGTCGATGTCGGAACTGTAGTTGAGCTCCCGTCCGCCCAGCTTGCCAAGCGCGAGCACGGTGAACGTCGCCGGTCCCGTTTCACTCTGCGGTGTCCCATAGCGCTCCTGCAATTGCGAGAGCACGGTTTCGAGCGCGCAGGCAACAATCGCGTCCGCTAGGTTCGAAAGCTCTTCCGTGATCTCGGGGAGAGCGCCGAACCTCAAGACATCTCGCAGCACGATGCGCAGTAATTCTCGCCGCCGGAACAACGCCAGATCGAGTGCGGCGGGGATGCCTTCGCTCAGGCCTTGTTTGTATTCGCTTCGAGAGAGTGGCCGCTGAAGATCGGCGACGCTGAACAGCCAGCGTGGATTGCGCAGCAGTTCCTCGGAAAGGAAATGGCTGAACGCGAAAATCGTGGCGAGCCAGCGTAAACGCTCGGGATCGTTCGCGAGTGCTAACGCTTCTTCTGTCTGCCGCGACAGAAACTCTTGCGCATAGTGCGCGACACGCTCAGGATCTATGGAGTTTTCGATGAGTGATTGAAACTGCTGCCGAAGCGGCGCGACGGTAGCGGATTCGGCGACTTGGACCGGCATAGTTCCGCGATAAGCGGCCTCCGAAAAGCGCAGGGCATTTGGTGCCCGCCAGCCGCCCAGACAACTTGGTCTATGCCTCGATTATAGCGTTGTTTCACAGCTTCACGACCTGCTGCTTTTGACAGGATTGGTAGATGCCGAGCACGACTTCGAGCGCGCGGTAGCCTTCTTCGCCATTAACGAGCGGCTGGCGCCCCGTGCCGATTGAATCGGCGAAATCCTGAAATTGCCGCTCGAAAGACGTCAGGCCAATCGCCATCGGATCGGATGATCCGGAAGCAACATCGTGCTCGACCGGCGCGGGGTCGGCCGCATTCGCCTGTTCGTCGTCGCGAACATCCCACGCGGTGAGCCGGTCGCCCGAAACGATTGCCGTTCCTTTCGTGCCGTGGATCTCGATGCGCTCGGTGTAGCCGGGCCAGAAAGCGGTGGAAGCTTGGATCACCCCGGTCGCGCCGGTCTCATAAGCGAGCAAGGCATTGACGATGTCCTCCGACTCGATCGGGTGCGCCGCGCCAAGCTGCCAATTGCCGCTGACCGCGCGAACCGGTCCCATCAAGTACAGCAAAATGTCTATTTGATGAATGGCTTGATTGATCAGCGCGCCCCCGCCTTCGGTATGCCAGCTTCCCTTAATGGCCCGCGAATAGTATTCGTCGCTGCGGAACCACTTCACATAAGCATCGGCCTGAAGCAGTTTCCCAAAGCGCCCCCCAGCCAGAGCCCGCTTCAGGAAAATGGTCGCGTCATCGAACCGATGTTGGCTCATGACGCCGAGCGGAATGCCCGCGCCTCGCGCAAGCTCGATCATCCGGCGCGCTGTCTCGAGGTTCGTCGCAATCGGCTTTTGCACCTGCACGGGCCGCTTGATGGCGGCGCAGACCTCGACGGCTTGCAGATGGAAATCCGGAAACGTGCACACATCGATGAAATCGAGGCCGGGATAGCGGCAGAGATCCCGATAGTCGGCTACAAATTCGGCATCCCATCGATCTGCGAACGCGCGTCCGCGCGATACGGTTTGGTTTGAGCAGGCGGCAAGTTCGAATCCAATATTGCGGTATGCCTGCGCGTGCTTGTCGGCGATTGCGCCGGTACCGAGAAGCCCGACTCTCATGAATCAGAGACCGGTCTCGCCGCCGCAGATGCTCACGTCTAGCCCGGATTCGCGGAAGAAAGCAGCCTTCGCCGCTAGTGCTTGGTGGGCGCCCTCGGCGTTGGCAGCGTAGGCGACCTGAATGTGGTTGGCCTTGTGGCGCGCCATCATCTGGTCTCGCGAAATGCCGTGTAAGACGGCGTGCATGATGGGCCATTGCGGGGTGGTGATGCTCCAGCGCCGCTCCGTCTCTGCTTGTGGAAGCTCAACCACGCGGGCGCGTCCAAGATCTGCTTTGAGGCGAAGGTCTTCGATGAAGACACGGCTCCAGACGATCTCGCCGGGCTTGCTGACGCCTTTCAGCGAACCGCCGCCCAGACGGAAATACATGGGAGGCTGGCGCTCGCTGACGGAACCCGCGTAGCCGCCGATGTTATGCGCGGCCGGAACAGCGCCGGAGATTTCAAAGACCCAGACGAATTGACCGTCGAACGTTTCGCCATAGCGGAGATCGTGCAGCGTGGTTTCGGGCGGAAAGCCGAGCGCGCTCCAGACGCGATTGGTTACCAAGGCATCGAATCCGGCGCATTCATCGACTTCGTTGAAATGCGGCAACGGCTGGCCATCGTAGAGCGTCCGTCCGTCAGCCGATTTGACCGGCGGCCGGTCGGAATTATTGAGCAAGCCTTCCGCGAGGTCGGATGCCGGCGTGAGATCCTTCAATCCTTGTTGATACTGAATGCCGATGGCTGCGCAGCCGAACTCATCGGCGATGCGTAAGGCGGCGATGTACATGCGGCATTGATCGAGGATCTGGCCGTCGGTCAAATCGGTTTCCGGATTCGGGCCCGTCTTGAACCGAAAATGTTTGTGCTCCAGCCAAGCGCGGACTGCTTGCGCTTCTTCTGCGGGTATTTCGCGCATGGCCGCGTACAGGGCGGATTGGCTGAGCCGCTCCTTATAGACGCCGGCAGGATTCAGCAGATGATCCGGCACGATGGCGTTGAACATGCCCATGCAGCCTTCGTCGAAAACGCCCAGGATGGCCTTGTCGCGCTTCAGTTCGCGAGCGAGCCTAACGCCGAGCGATTCGGCTTCTTTCGGTAGAGCGAGGCCGTTCAAAGGTCGGACGTGGCTGGTATCGTGCCGAACTGGGTTGCCATGGAGCCAAGCGCGAAGGCGCGACAGGAAGTAATCGTCGCTGAAATCTTCGGACCAAAGCGTGGAGTATGGGACGCCGGCTTTAGTGAGTGAACCGTTCAGGTTCAACATGCCGACCAACCCGGGCCATTGTCCGCTCCAGTTCGCGACGGTTAGGATGGGACCTTTGTGCGTGGCGAGGCCGGCGAGAACGTGATGGCTGTACTGCCAGACGGCTTCGGCAACAATAAGCGGCGCATCTTCGGGGATGCCGCGGAACACTTGCATGCCGTAGTTCTGCGAGTCGATGAAGCCGTGTTGTTTAACCGAATCAAAGGTATGGCCGCGCCGAACATCGAAGCCGAAGTTCTTGATGGCCCCAGCGATTGCCTCTTCTACGCGCTGCTGCGCGGGCCAACAGACACGATTGGCTGACAAACGCAGGTCGCCGCTTGCGACCAGGATCACTGGCTGGGCCATTGCTTTACTATAATGTCCAGCCGAGGCTCACCGTGTAGCTTCTGGGCGTTACCCAATGAGTTCCGCTGAAGGTAGACAAGAAGTTATATAACGCCGCCTCGTTTGTAACATTGACTACCTCGAATTTTAGGGCAGTTTTGACCTTTTCTTTATGAAGAAGGTTATCGGTTCCTATACCGACGTCGAATATGTTGCGAGCCGCAATGCGAGGCGGGTTGTGATCGGGATTATAAGTGCCCGGAGCGGGAATGTTCAGGCGAGTGGCGCCATAATTCGCCGAACAGGATGTAATTGGGTGGTATAAGGTGGCAACTTCGCTGCCGCAATAGAAGCCAATAGCTGCCTGCTCGTCGCCATCCAGTGCCAGCGCATCGGCTAAGTCAGTAACTGCACCGGCGACTTCGCCGCTATCATACCGCCAGGTGAACATTCCCCAAGGTCCATCTTTCTTGTACTGATACCGGAGATAGCTCGTCTCCTGCAAGGCCTGATCGTGATCGATGCGAAAGACGCCGGTATCGAGCGGGGAGTTGAAGATGAGGCCGCCCACTTCGGGCCCGAAGAAACGGGCTCGGGTATGGCCGAGCGTTGTATAGGCTTGGAATCCGTGTAGATTTGAGGTTGACAGACGGACCGAGACGCCGTCGATTTTCGATTGGCGCCATTCGATGGGGAAGGCGATCGGGGTATCGAAGAGCGTGTCGAAATCGAAGGCGTTATTGGTGAATTTCCAAAAATAATCGCCCTCGATGCGCAAGTACTTGCTGATCGCTTGTTGCAACCCCGCATCGTATTCGTTGCGGTGTCCCGGCCGAAGAGCCTGGGACCCGAACGCGCCGAAGACATTCGACGCGAGCCCGCCCGCGCCGGTGGTGCTGGAGAGAACGAGATTCTCGTTGTAGGGCGTTTCCATGGTGCGGTCGTAGGAGCCGCGAATCACTGTGCCCGTTTTCTTGATCAAATAGGAGAAACCAACCCGGGGTTCCACGAGGTTGTCTGTGGAGATACCGTCGTAATTATCGAAGCGCAGGCCAATCGTGAGCGTTAGATTCTTTAGCGTAATCTGATCTTGTCCATATACGGCCTCTTCATCGATATTTGCAACACCACGGAAATGGAAGAGGGTTCCGCCCCGGGACAGGTCATAAGGCACAAGACCCCGCGAAAGACTTGGGTTCGCAACATAACCGAGGCCCGCGCAAGCGGCTGGATTCGTGGGAGTGGGAGTTGTCACTGGGGCGCCGCTCGTAGTCAGGCAAACAGGATTGAACGCCGGATCGGTAACGCCAAGCCCGAAGTTCTCATTGAGCTCGGTCTGCATGAGTTGTGTGCCGACTTTGATGTTGTGAGTTCCGTTCGCGTACGAGACATCGATGCGCGTACCCCAATTAGTAAGATGCCGGTCCTGGTCGATCGTGGCCGGCGTATCGTCGAATGGATCTCGACTCGGATAGTAAGTGATGTGATCCTGTCGAAAGAAGGGATTGATGGAGATCAGGGTTTGGGGGTTGAACGTGTGCTGGTATCCGAGCGCCGCGCTTAATGTGGTGGCTTGCTGACGCTGATCCTGAGCGAGTTGATCGTAAGTATTGGGAATTTGGAACCAATTCCGAGCGCCGAACAGATCCAGGTGCAGCGAATCACGGCTTCCCGGTTGATAATCTATCCGATCGAAGATAGTTTCGTTGTTGCCTATGTCGTGAAAAGGTGTAAATTCCGGACTGTCCAGAAAGCGGCTGCTACGGTCTGTATTGACAACCAGGAAGTTACCCCACTGAGATCCCCCGATTCCAAACGTCGCCTCCTCGTTGAGCGTGCCGAACGAGCCATAGGAGAGATCGAGGCTGCCAGTCGGTTTCTGGCCCAATCCGGAGCGCGTCACCGCGTTCACGATCATGCTGGTTTTGTCACCGTATTCCGCACTCGGTCCGGCTGTCACTAGTTCGAGAGACTGAAAGGCATTGGATGGAAGCTGGGTAGAAAAGGTCTTACTCTGCTGATCGCTAATCGACTGTCCGTCGATTACGTATGTGGTTTCGCCGTGATCCCCCTGAGGATGAAAGAAGCCGTTCGAATCCGCGACGACACCGCCTGAGGTGAGCGTAATGGCATCGCTGAGTCCCTGGCCCACGGTGGAGACCGGCAGATTCTCGAGCAGGGTCTGACTCACGTCGGTGTGCGTAGCGGGAACATTCTCTAAAACCTCGGCAGAAGCCGAGACATTTACCGTCTGGGTAGAACCCGCGATCGCCAACGCGGCTTTTACCTGAATGGGAACTTGGGTATGCACGGCGACGTCTTGCGAGAACGGCTGGAAGCCGGGAAAAGTCACTTGCAGCCGATACTGGTTAGGCGGAAGGTTGACAAGCCGAAAACCGCCGTCGGAGCCGGACTTGACGCTTTGGGTATAGGCGGAGACGGAATTCGTGATCGTCACGTCTGCACCGGCTACGGGCGCGCCGCTGGGATCGGTAATAGTTCCTTGGATGGTGCCCCCATTTCCGGTCGCTTGCGCGCAGAAGACGCCTCGAGAGCTGAGAACGAGGAAGAAAATCAGCGATATCGAAACTTTAAACACTCTCGTGAGACGCTTCAAACTGCCATTCCTCTTACCCTCTTTAGCGATCGTTCTTAAGAACCGATCAGAAGTGCCGGCCAGGTTAGAGTCAAACAATTAGAGTGCTCTGTGTGCTGGGTTGATGGCGGCGTGAGTGGGTTGCGGCACTGTTTGAATTATAACTAGCGATGAATTGCATCGAAGGCGTGTCGTCCAAGAAGGCGTTTCATACCCGAAACAAATGCTGACAAAGTTGTTTTGGTGTGTTTAAATAAGCAGCATGCAGTTGAACAAAGCTTCGAAAAAGACCCGCAACATCGCGGAAGAGACAAAGGCTCCAGCGCCCGAGAAAAGCGCTGCAGTAGAAGTAACGGCGAATCCGCGTACCACAAGGTCTTCCAAGACGAAGAAAACGGAATCCACGGAGACCGGACCAGTGAAGCACCGTCACAATAAAGTGAACTCAGCAACGTCGCCTGATGTCGCCATGACGCCCGCAATGAACACCAAAGCGGCCGCGGCCGGGGTGTCGAACTCGATCATCCTAGACGCGGTGGGCGTGGTCGCTCCTACGCTAGAAAAAGACAACGCAGTCGCGTTCAACCCCGAGGTTGGGCTGCCGCACGAAGAGATCGCGAAACTCGCTTATTCCTACTGGATCGCGCGTGGGCACTCGCATGGCGGAGCCGAAGAAGACTGGCTGCGCGCCGAGCGCGAACTGCGGCAGCGGCGCTAGCAAACGCTGTTTCCCATACCGTCCGCCGTGTCTGCGGGCAAACCAAATCTCGATTTGTTCGTCCAAATGAGCGCACAGGGCGCCACCGGTGTTGTGTGCCTTGTAAGCTGTAAGTAAGCATTTCATATGAACGAACCGGTCCGGGACGCGAGTGTGCCCGCCCAGAGTACGACGGCCGAGTCGAATCAAAACGCGCAGCCTTGTGCCCAAGAGCAGCCGCGGTCAACGTTGATCGCGACGGTCGCGTGGTTTCGCGACCTGATGCTCTCGGTCTTGATTGCAGTGCTGGTGATTCTGTTCTTGTATCGCCCAGTAAAGGTGGAAGGCACGAGCATGATGCCGAGCCTGTACGATCAAGAACGGTTGTTTATCAACCAGTTCAGCTACAAGTTCGGCATCGGCGACATTAAGCGCGGCGATACGGTGGTTTTCTGGTTTCCGGAAGACACTACCAAGTCGTATATCAAGCGCGTGATTGGGCTGCCGGGTGACATGATCGAAGTGGACGACGGCTACGTGATCGTCAACGGCAAGAAGTTGATTGAAAATTACGTTCCGCCTGAATATCGCGACGACCGGAGCTACCCGGAACATGTTGTACCCCCGGGCGAGTACTTCGTATTAGGCGACCACCGTGTTTCTTCGAACGACAGCCGTGCGTGGGGATTCGTGCCGAAGAATTACATTTACGGCAAGGCAGTGTTTGTTTTCTGGCCGCTCGAGCGCATGGGCACGGTCCGGTAGGACCCCATGGGTCCGGTCCACGAGGACCGCGGCGCGCCTTTCACTGGCGGCGCGACAGAAGCCAGAGGATGAGGCTCCCTAACAAACTAAGCAGCAGGCAAGTGACCCACGGGACGTAAACGGTCGTCTGCTTGCCGCGCCAGACGATGTCGCCGGGAAGGCGGCCGAGCGGGAGATGCAGCCGGTTCGCCATCAGCACGAGAACGCCCATCGCGATGAGCACGGCTCCGGCAAGTATCAGCAGGCGTCCGAGATTCATGCCTACTTCGATGCTATGCCAGTTGGCCGGCAAGCCCTGCGTTACACTGGCGCAGGACGCCGACCCACATGAGTGATTCAAGAACGTACGCCCCGAGCTCCGACTTCGCTACGCGAGCGCATGTGCAGAACATGGAAGGATACCGCGATCTTTATGAACGGGCGCAAACGGATCCCGAAACCTTTTGGGCGGAACTGGCCCGGCAGGAATTAAGCTGGTTCGTTCCGTTCGCCAAGACGCTCGAATGGGAGGCGCCGTTTGCCAAGTGGTTCCTGGGCGGAAAAATCAACGCGTGTTACAACTGCGTGGACCGGCACTTGAATGGGCCGCGCCGGAACAAAGCTGCCTTGATCTGGGAAGGAGAGCCGGGCGATCAACGCGTCATCACGTACGAAGAGCTACATCGGCTCGTGTCGCGCTTCGCGACGATCCTGAAGAGGCTGGATTATCGGGCCGGCGACCGGGCTGTGATTTATATGCCGATGGTCCCTGAGTTGCCGATTGCGATGCTGGCGTGCGCGCGGCTGGGAATCACGCATAGCGTGGTGTTCGCGGGGTTCTCATCGGAAGCATTGAAGGCGCGCATTCAAGACCTGAACGCATGGCTGGTCATTACGGCGGATGGCGGCTGGCGGCGCGGCAAAGAGGTGCGGCTGAAGGGGGCCGTGGATGAGGCCTTGGAAGAGTGCCCGGATGTTCGCACGGTGATTGTGTACAGACGAACGGGCTCTGAAATCCCGATGAAAGCAGGGCGCGACGTGTGGTGGCACGAGCATGACGAGCAACTGTCGGATGCGCCGCCGCTCGAGCAACAGGCAGAACAATGCGAAGCACAGGACCTGGATTCCGAGCACCCGCTGTTCGTGCTCTACACGTCGGGCACGACCGGGAAACCGAAAGGCATTCTGCACACCACGGCGGGGTATCTGCTGCAAACAGCCATGACCATGAAGTGGGTCTTCGATCTGAAGCAAGACGACGTGTATTGGTGCACGGCGGATATCGGCTGGGTGACCGGGCACAGCTACATCGTGTATGGGCCGCTGGCTGCGGGCGCGACGTCGCTGATGTACGAAGGCGCGCCGGATTTTCCGGCGGCCGACCGCTTCTGGCAGATCGTCGAGAAATATCGGGTCTCCATCTTTTATACATCTCCCACCGCGATTCGCGCGCTGGTCCGGCAAGGAGAGAAGTGGCCCGACGCGCACGATCTTTCGAGCTTGCGGTTGCTGGGCTCAGTCGGAGAGCCGATCAATCCTGCGGCTTGGGAGTGGTATCACCGCGTGATCGGCAAAGAGCGATGCCCGATCATAGATACCTGGTGGCAGACGGAGACCGGCGCGATCATGATTTCTGCGATGCCTGGAGCCGTGCCCTTGAAACCAGGCTCCGCGACATTGCCGCTGCCCGGCGTTGTGCTAGACATCGTAGACGCGAAGGGGCGCGTGCTCGGCGCGAACCAGGAAGGCTACCTCGTGATCCGGCAGCCGTGGCCGAGCATGGTGCGCAACATCTGGGGCGATCCGAAGCGTTTCCAGGAGCAGTACTGGAGCCGCGTGCCGGGTTCCTACTTCACGGGCGACGCGGCGCGCCGCGACGCAGACGGCTATTACTGGGTGTTGGGGCGCGTGGACGATGTCATGAACGTCAGCGGCCACCGGCTGAGCACCATGGAAGTGGAATCGGCGCTGGTGCATCATCCCGCGGTTGCCGAAGCGGCCGTCGTCGGCAAGCCGCACGAGATTACCGGGCAGGCGGTGTGCGCATTCGTGACGCTGAAGCAAGGCGATTGGAATCCTGATGTTCTGGGGCAAGAGCTCCGGCAGTGGGTGGCGCGCGAAATTGGACCATTTGCAAGGCCCGAAGAGATTCGGTTTACGGATGCCCTTCCGAAGACACGCAGCGGGAAGATCATGCGCAGGCTGTTGCGCGAGATTGTGACATCGAAGTCGGTGACCGGCGACGTGACGACGCTCGAGGATTTCAGCGTGGTGACGAAGCTCGCCTCGCAGGACGAGGAGTAAGCGCCTTCGAATAGCGCCCACGCGCGAACGCTACTCCTTGTCCTGATAGAAAAGTTCTGAGCGCGAGATGCGCTCGCCCCGAAACATGACGAGCGAAATGCGCTCCGCGTTCGATATATCCTGCAGCGGATCGCCGTCCAGCAGAATGAGTGTGGCGTCGCGGCCCTTCTGAATGGAGCCGATCCGGTCGCCGGCGCGCAGTACCTGTGCGGCATTGTAAGTGGCGGCCTGGATGGCGACGGCAGGCGGGATACCGGCTTTTACCCACAGTTCCATTTCGTGCTGAACGGTGGGGCCATGGATCACCAGCATATTTCCGGCGTCCGTGCCGGTGATCAGCATGACTCCGGACTTATAAGCGTTCAGTAGATTTTGATCGCCGACTGCCACCCAGCGCTGAAGGACTTCTACTTTCGAATCGGGCTTCTGTTTTCCAAGCAGCGCGCGCGTACCCGCCAACAGGTCCTGCGGCGCAGTCTGCTGCACCAGCGAACGATTCAGAGGCTCGGGATTGCCGGCGTGCATATCGAGCATTGCTTCGAAGACACTCAACGTCGGATCGTAAGCGATACCTTTCTCCTTCATCTCGGCGAAGGTCGTGAGCGGGATGAGGTCGAGCGCCGAACCGTGCTCGACGCTACTTGTACCGGCGTCGGCCGCATCTTTGACGTCGGAGGCTCTCCCGGTATGCGTGGCGGATGGCAAATGATCTGTGGCCGCTTCGGCGACGATGGCGTCATAGATGCCGGTGTCCAGCCGGGGGAAGGAACCGACGATGGGGTTGCCCGCGTCAAGGACGGCTTTGATGCCATCTACGCCCGCCTTCTTGAGATCGTCGACTTGCGTGCGAGCCTCGGCAGCATCTTTCGGCAGACGGATGAACTGCACCTCGCCGCTCTGGCGCACGGATTCCGGCATATATTTCAGCAGTTCGGTCGGGTGCCCGCCTGGTGCGGTGAACAAAGGTCCGCAGGCGAAGAACTCGGCCCCGAGATACTCGCCGGAATTAATCAATTTTTTCAACTTGAGGGAGTTGTCGAGCCAGTCGCCGGTGCTGCGGACGGCCGTGATGCCGCTATAAAGGTAGGCCGCGAGTTTTCGTTTGTCCGCATTGGGATCCGCATACTTGCGCGGGTCCTGATACACGCCCCCAAAAGCGCCGATATGAACATGCATGTCGATAAGACCGGGCATGAGCGTCTTACCGGACTCGTCGATGACATCCGCGTCCAAACTCTTCGTGTCGCTAGGAGGCGCATTGAAGACTTCGGCGATCTTCCCGTTCTTCACCAGCACAGCGCCATTTGGGATAACCGCGCCATTGCCGACTAGGATTCTTACGTTGTCGAACAGCACGGTGCGATTACGCTCCTGCTGGCGCGTGAGGATTTTTGCGCGCTCTATGTTCTCTCGCGTCTTGGCCTGATAAGCGCCCATCACCAGGAAAGGCGCGAGCACCGCGAGAATCCACAGCTTTGCGCGGCCACTGATCTTCTCTTCCTTCTCCCAGCGAAAAAGCTTGACGCCGACCACCAGCGCAACACACAGTGTGATGAACAAAGCCGCGATGGGCAGCAAGTTGGCCGCGAGGCTCTGGCCGCCGATCATGATCGATTGGATTCCCTGGTACAGGTAGGTTGCAGGCAGGAATTGCGCAACCGTCTGCACCCAAATGGGCATGATGCTGACGGGGAAGGTGGCTCCGCTCAAGAATAGCATCGGAATATAGAGGAGCTGAGTAATGATCGCTCCTTCTTGCGCGGAATTGACCACGGCGGCGACGATCATGCCCATCGCGCGAAAGGCGATCACGCCGATGCATACGAACAGGAATATCGAGAGCACGTTGGCTGGGGTCGGCATGCGATAGATGAGGCGCGCGAATACAAAGAAGAGAATGACCGATGGCAAAAAGGCGACCAGGCCCGACGCCAGCGAGGCGACGATGATGGGCGCCGGGCCAACGGGCGCGACTTTGAAACGCCGCAGCACATTCGTTTCGCGATCCTGTACGGCGCGCATGCCGGCTCCGAAAAATCCGTTACCCAGAACGCCGATGATAATCACCATGGCGATGACCTGGGCCATGGCCGCGGCGCTCTGGCGGCCACTCATCATTTGCGCGAAGATAAAGAAAAAGACCAGCGGGAACATGTAACTGAAAAACAGCACGGAGCGGTCGCGGCCCATTAACCGCAGATTGCTTGTGACCTGGGCGATGTAGGGTTTCATTATTCGCGAAGCTTCTTTCCGGTGAGCTCGATGAAAACGTCTTCGAGCGTGGGCCGCTTCAAGTGAATGTCGACCAGGCGCAGTTTCTGCTGGTCAATCCACTTCACAAGCTCCACGATCAAGGCGGCCGCAGATTCGGTCTGCATGGACAACGTGCGGCCTTCGTCGCGAGCGGTATGTTTTTCGTCGCGCAGTGCCTCCGGCAGTAGATCGAGCGGCATAGGTTCGTTGGTGGTGACTTCGACGAGCGTAGTGCCCAGAACACGCTGCTGGATTTCCCGCGGAGAGCCGAGTTCTATGATTTTTCCGGCGTCGATAATGGCGACCCGATCGCATAGCCGCTCGGCTTCTTCGATGTAGTGCGTGGTGATCAGGATCGAACGACGCTCTTGCTTCAGATCCTGAATGACGCCGTGTATCTCATGCCGGATCTGTGGATCAAGGCCCGTTGTCGGCTCGTCCAGGAATAGCAGCGTGGGTTCGTTCAACAGGGCCAGCGCCAGCGCAACACGCTGCTTTTGACCGCCCGACAGTGACTTGTAGAACGCGTCGCGCTTGTCCCAGAGTTGAAGCCGCTGCAAGAGCTTGTCGCGGTCGGTATTGCGGTCATAGAAGGCGGCGAACAGATCGAGCGCCTCGTGCACTTTCATTTTATCGGGGAGATTCGTGGCCTGAAGGCAAACGCCGATGCGTGCCTTGACCTCCTTACTGTCGCGGGCCGGGTCGAACCCGAGTACCGCGACGCTACCGCTAGTGCGCGGACGCAATCCTTCCAGGATTTCGATCGTGGTGGTTTTGCCCGCGCCGTTCGGGCCGAGCAGGCCGAACACTTCGCCGTTGCGAACTTCGAGATCGACCCCGCGAACCGCTTCAAAGCCGTTATAAGACTTGTGCAGGTCTTTGACGATTATGGCGGGCGGGTCGCTCATGTCCTAGATCAGTATGCACGATTCTTCGAGTATTACGCTGAGCCGCGGACAAAAGTTCGGGATTTACGGATGAACGGGGTTAGGCGATGGACGATTCGCCGCGCACCAGGTCTTCATATGTTTCCCGGCGGCGGGCGAGATGGACATGCGCGCCATCGATCAGCAGCTCGCACGGGCGCGGGCGCGAATTGTAATTCGACGAGAGCGAGAAGCCGTAGGCGCCCGCAGTGTGGATGGCCAGCAGGTCGCCCGCCTCTACCCGCGGCAGATCGCGGTTGCGTGCAAAAAAATCGCCGCTCTCGCAGACGGGTCCTACAATATCGGCGGTGGCGTGCTCGGGGCTGGCTGGCTGTTTCACGGGCGAAATTGCGTGCTGGGCCTGGTAGAGCGCGGGCCGAATCAAGTCGTTCATCGCGGCGTCCACGACAACGAACCTCTTCTCGCCGTTCTGCTTGACAAGGAGCACTCTTGTCAGCAGCACGCCGGCTTCGGCGACGATCGAGCGGCCGGGCTCGAGCATGAGCATGCAACCGGAGCGTTGCATAAGCGCCCGAAGGCGCTCGATGAAAACTTCAATCGGGACGGCCGGGTCATTGGGCCCGTAGGCAACGCCCAGGCCGCCGCCGAGATCCACAGTGCGGATAGCGAGACCAGAGGCGCGCAGGCGGGAAGCAAGCGCGAGTATTTTTTCAGCGGATTCGAGCAGTGGCTCGACGTCCAGTATCTGCGAGCCGATGTGACAACTAACGCCCTCCGGAACGATGCCCGGCAACTTCGCCGCGCGAGCGTAGAGAACCTCGGCGGCCGCGAAATCGACGCCGAACTTGTGCGTGCGCAAACCGGTAGAGATGTATGGATGAGTGATGGCGTCGACATCGGGATTGACGCGCAGTGCAACTGAGGCTGTTCGTCGAAGAGAAACAGCGCAGCGCGAGAGCAGTTCGAGCTCGGCTTCCGATTCGCAGTTGAAGGAGTGAATGCTTTTTTCGAGCGCGAAGCGGATCTCGGCTTCGGTCTTCCCGACACCTGAAAAGACCACGGAGGCGGGGTCGCCGCCTGCGGCAAGCACCCGAAACAGCTCGCCACCGGAGACGATATCGAAGCCCGCGCCCTCGCGCGCGAGTGTCGCGAGGACAGCCAGATTCGAATTGGCCTTGACGGAATAACATATCCGGTGCGGCAGGCCGGCGAGCGCGTTGCGATAGGCGCCAAAGCGCTCAACGATGGCCTCCCGGGAATAAACATAAGCTGGAGTTCCGTGCGCCTCGGCGAGGGCGCCAAGGGAAACGTCCTCGCAGCTAAGCATGCCATCGCGGTAAGAGAAGACCCGCGACGACATGCGAGGTTAGCGGACCCGCAGCGCAATCACGGTTTGATCGTCGGTCAATGGCGTGGCGCCTCGAAAGATATCGATATCTTCGAGGATCGCATTCGCCACTTCCTGCGGCGGTGTTTCGTAGATGGATCCCAGAAGAGCGTTCAGCCGCTCGCGTCCGTAATCGTCGTTGCCGGAGAGTTGATCTTCTATGCCATCGGAGTAGAGCAGAAGCAGGTCGCCGGGCTGGGCGATGATGGCCACCTGCTCATACTCCTGATCGGGAAGCAACCCGATCGGGACGCCGGCGGTGACCGAATCGATCAGCTTGCCGTCGCGGCAGAGAACCGGCGGAAGCGTGCCGGCGCTGGTCAAAGTGAAACTCAAATGGCCGGCGTTCCATAAGAGAAGCGAGAGCGTTGCATATTGGGCGTCGACTTTGCGCTCCAGCAGCGTCTCATTCATCAGCTTCATCAACTGTGATGTGCCGCGGCTGCGCGGTGCAAGAATCCGCAGCAGGCCGGATATCAGCGCGCCATAGAGTGCCGCGGCTGCGCCTTTGCCGCTCACATCCCCAAACGCGATCAGCGTCGATCCGTCTTTGTGCTCGTAGAAATCGTAAAGATCGCCGCTGATTTCCCGCGCTGGACGGCTGCTGATGCCGATCTCGAGGCCGGCGATCTCCGGAGCAGTGCGGGGCAGCAAGACGCTTTGCAGCCGGAAAGCCGCTCTTAGATCCTCTTCCATGCGCTGCTCGCGTTGCGCCAGTTCTTCGTACAGCCGCGCATTTTCCACCGAGGTCGCGATCTGTGGCGCAAGCAGGCTCAGCGCGCGTACGTGATCGTCAGTGAAAAAGCTTGGGCGCACGCTTTCCAAATCCATGACGCCGACCACGCGGTCATGCAATATCAGCGGAACAGCCACTTCAGAGCGGATATCCTCATGCGATGCGATGTACCTGGGATCTTGCGTCACATCCCCGACCCGAATGGGCTGGCGGGACGCGGCCGCTGCTCCGGTGATGCCCTGGCCGAGCTCGATGTTCTCGATCGTGCCCTTTTCGTCATAGCGCTGGCTAAAGCGGCAATGCAGCAGCTTACGGTCCGCATCCAGCAGGTAAATGCTGAAGGCGTCGAAGTTGATGAGCGCGCGCACCGTGATGGCGATCTTAGTGAGCAGCTCATCGATCTCGAGAATGGAACTGAACTCTTGCGAGAGGTGAGCCAATACCCGCAGGGTGCGGTTCTGGCGTTCGACGCGGCGGTACAGCCTGGCATTATCGATGGCCCCGCCCACGCGGCTGGCAATCAGCGCCAGCAGCGCACGGTCCTGTTCGGAGAAGGCGTTCAGGCGTGTTGCTTGCAGATCGATGACGCCGACCAGCTTGCCGCGCGCCAGCATGGGAACGCTTAGTTCTGCGCGTACTGCATCGAGCGCGTTCAAATAACGGGGATCAGTTCGAACGTCACGCACCAGGATCGGCTGCCGGAGCGCGGCGGTAGCGCCCGTAATGCCTTCGCCCAGGCGAATTGCCAAGCTCTTCGCCACTTCATCGCGATGGCCTCGGGAATAACGCATTTTGAGAGTGCGCGTGCGCTCGTGATAGAGCAGGATCGCAAATAGCTCGTGCGGGATAACGTCCTTCGCGATGTCCGCGACATTGGCCAGCAGGCGATCGAGATCCAGCGTTTCGGCGGTGACCGCGCTCACCTCGAGCAGAAAGTCGAGCAGGTCGGCGCGTTCGCGGAAGCGAACTTGAGTCTTGCGTGGAGTGGCCATCAATAGGCGTCTATGTGGCCGCCCGGCACCTTGGCAGCGTGCAAGGACACGGGCGCGTCCGAGGTTTCGGGAGCGCTCAAGCTCGCCAGAATAGCCGCGCCGGAGCTGGTGCCGATGCGCGTGGCGCCCGCGGCAACCATCGCGCGCATGCTCTCAAGCGTTCGGATTCCGCCGGAAGCTTTCACGCCGAGCGATTCGCCGACCGTCTTCCGCATCAGCTTCACATCTTCGACGGTCGCCCCGGATTTCGAAAAACCCGTGGAGGTCTTGACGAAATCCGCGCCGGCTTCGGCGGCGACGCGGCAAGCCGCGATCTTTTCGTCGTCGGTGAGCAAGCAGGTTTCGAGAATCACTTTGAGAAGGGCGCCGTGCCCGTGGGCGAACGCTGCGATGCCCGCGATGTCACTGCGCACCAGTTCGAACTCTTGAGAGCGGAGTGCCCCGATGTTCTGGACCATGTCGAGTTCTCTCGCTCCGTGTGAGAAGGCGAGCTCGGCCTCAAACAGCTTGGTCGCGGCTTCGTTTGCGCCGAGCGGAAATCCTATCACCGTGCAGACTTTCACCGCGCTGCCGGCAAGCGCCTCCCAAGCGAGACGAACCCAGCAGGGGTTGACGCAGACCGAAGCGAAACCGAATTCCCGCGCCTCTGAGCAAAGGCGGCCGATGTCATCCCGCGTCGCTTCAGGCTTCAGCAAGGTGTGGTCGATAAGCGAGGCTATAATGCGCGGGCTATCCAGATTTGGATTGGGGCTCACTGGTTTTTTTCGGGATGCTGCGGCGAGCGTTGGGCGCACCCGCACCCACGTCGCACAAGCATAGCACGCAGGCTGCGCTGCGAATAAAGCTTCCATTCAGGCGATTTGAAATACTGTTTGCGTATGCGCAGGCCCAGTTTGCCGTTATACTCGCTGACGCTTTTTGTTGCCGTTGCAGGATTGGGGTTCGCTCAGGGACACGTTCCCCAGCCGCGCGACCAGCCGAACGAAGATCCGGCGGCGGTTGCCCGGGGCCATTCGTTGTTCAAATCGACCTGCGGCTTCTGCCACGGCGAGGATGCGACGGGCTCGCGCGCTCCCGACTTGGTGCGTTCGCCCTTGGTGAATCACGACGATCACGGCAATCTGCTCGGTCCGGTGATTCGCAACGGCCGGCCGGACAAGGGTATGCCGAGTTTCTCCACCATGAGTGATGCGCAGATCGCCGATATCGTCGCGTTCCTCCATCACCAGGCGCTAACGGCACTGCACAGCCGGCGCATGTCGGGCGACTATCCGCTCGCCAAGCTGTTGACGGGCAACGCCGAGGCCGGTAAAGCGTTCTTCGACGGACCGGGCGAGTGTTCCAAGTGCCACTCGCCGACCGGTGACCTGGCGGGAGTTGCCAACCGCTTCAAACCCATCGACTTGCAACAGGAAATGGTCTATCCGGCGAATGGGAAGAAGGATCGGACCGCGGTGGTGACCCTCAAGGATGGCCAGCGATTCGAAGGAAAAGTGGTGCATGCAGACGAGTTCGATATCGGCATAATTTGCCAGGACGGATGGTACCGGTCCTGGCCGCGCGGCGAAGTGCAAGTGGAGATTCATGATCCGCTAGAGGCCCACCGCGAGTTGACGAGTAAGTACACAGAAGCCGACCTGCACAACCTGTTCGCCTATCTGGAGACTTTGAAATAGCTATGAAGATACTTGCTTTGCTTCCTCTTCTGTTTGCCGCAATGGCGCCGGTCTGCATAGGCGCGGATGAAGGCCTCAATCCTCAAGATTTGGTGAAGCCGCTCGCGACGGATTGGCCGACGTTCAACGGTGATTACTCGGGCAAGCGGTACAGCAGTCTTTCGCAGATCAATCAGCGCAACGTGGACAAATTGACGCTCGCCTGGGTGGTGCAGCCGCAGTCGGTCGGAATTAAATCAACGCCGCTCGAGGTCAACGGCATCCTCTACTTCACGACGCCGGACAACGTGTGGGCGGCGGATGCGCGCACGGGCCGCATCATCTGGCACTACTATCGCGAATCGACTGGCGACCACATCGGAAATCGCGGCGTGGCCATGTACAAAGATTGGCTGTATTTTGAAACGCCCGATTGCCACTTGATCTCGTTGAACGCGAAGGACGGTTCCGTGCGCTGGAACATCGAGCTGGCGGATCCGAAGCTCGAATATTTCTCAACCATGGCGGGGCTGGTGGTTCACGACCACGTGATCGTTGGCGTCTCGGGAGACGCCACGGACGTGCCGGGATTCCTGGAATCGGTGAATCCGGAGACCGGCAAAATCGAGTGGCGCTGGAACACTGAGCCGCAGCCCGGCGAGCCCGGATCCGAGACTTGGCCGCAAGGCACGGACGCCATCGCGCATGGCGGCGGCATGACCTGGATGACCGGAACCTATGACCCGGAGCTGAACCAGATCTATTGGGGCATCGGAAATCCGAACCCGGTGCTCAACGGCGACATTCGCAAGGGCGACAACTTGTATACGTGCTCGATTGTTTCGCTGAATCCAGACACGGGAAAATTGAACTGGCATTTCCAGCCCTCCCCGCACGACACGCACGACTGGGATGCGGTGCAAACACCGGTCATTTTCGATGACGAGTATAAAGGCGTGCACCGTAAGCTGCTGGCGCAGGCGAGCCGCAACGGCTATTTCTTCGTGCTGGACCGTACCACGGGCGAACATATTTTGACGGCGCCGTTCATCGCCACCAACTGGGCGCAGGGGATTGATTCGCGCGGCGAGCCGATCCCGAATCCCAAGATGGAGCCCAAGCCCGACGGCACGCTGGTATCGCCTGGTTCGGATGGCGCGACGAATTGGATGGCGCCCAGCTTCGATCCGCAGACGCGGCTCTTCTATATGAATGCGCGGCGGCTATGGAGCATCTTCTACATGACGGCCGAGGGTAAGCCCGAAGGCTGGGCCGGTCGCGATCGCAACCTCTGGGCGAATTCGACTTTGGAAGCCATCGATTACCAGACTGGCAATATTCGCTGGAAGCACGAGCTCGGAGATGGCGAAGGCATCGCCGGCATGCTCACGACAGCCGGAGATCTGCTGTTCACCGGCGATAACTCGGATAACTTCCTCGCTCTCGATCCGGCCACGGGCAAGACGCTATGGCACGTCAACCTCGGCGCGCGTATCTTGACCGGCCCCACCACTTACGAGCTGGATGGAAAGCAGTATCTGTTGACGCCGGCCGGCGGCCTCATTTTCGCGTGGGTGCTGGGGAAATAAGCAGAAAGCCTTCATTAACTGTTCGCCGAGAGATTTTAGAAAGAGCCGCAGCCGGGGTTTAGATGGAGAAGCTGTTCGAGAATCAGCAGACGCTGAGCTTGTTCCTGATTTTCTTTCTGCCGGGTTTTATCTCGCTGAAGGTGTATGACCTTCACGTGCCAGGGGAACGGCGAGACTTCTCGAAAGATGCCTTTGACGCCGTCGCGTATAGCGCTCTGAATTTCGCGGCTTTGTCCTGGCTCATTGGGCTGATCCGCTCGGGACAGCTTCCACTCGTCTGGTGGTACATCTCCGTTCTTTTAGTCTTGGTAGGCTGCCCCGTTGTGTGGCCACTGCTCTTTCTATGGCTGCGACGTCGACCATGGATTGCGAATCGAATCGTAAGTCCTCACCCGCGGGTCTGGGACACATTTTTCGAGAGAAGAAACCCGTATTGGGTTATCGTCCACCTGAAGGATCAGCGTAGGATTGCAGGACTATACGGCGATAAATCGCATACTTCCAGCAGCCCGGCCGACCCGGAGATTTATCTTGAGCAAGTTTGGAAGCTCGACGAAAATGACGCGTTTGTTGAGCAGATTGAGTCAACAGCGGGAATTTTGATATTTGGCGAAGAGATTTTGGCGCTGGAGTTTTTCGAGTATTATTGACATAGGTGCCCTATGGCCAAACCTGAGAAGCGACCGAAAAACGATCTTTGCGGAAGCTACACACCTAAAATCGAGAAGGCCTACCCTCCGCGTCCGCCTGACCATCAGGGCACATATCAGCCAGTTGCCAGCAGCGATCGGAGCCCGACGCCGCCAAAGGGCGGCTCAGGTGTACCTGCGGTGAGCCCCTCAGCATCTGCGGACAAAAACGGATCAAAGTAACGCTCGTCGGCTTCACCTTCGTCCGCAGCCGGACGCTGGCGTCCCACAACCGTGCAGTCTTCAGCCTTGCACACAGATTTACCATCGCTAACCATAATCTCCTCCCGCTTCATAAACCGGCGGCGTTCGGAATCTGGCGTGCCGCCCGAAACCGGTTAGTACATCCCAGTGGAGGTGCGCATGGATGCGCTCTGGAAAGATATCCGCCAGGGAACCCGTATGCTCCGAAAGAGCCCGGGGTTCACGGCCGTGGCCGTGCTTACCCTCTCGCTCGGCATCGGTGCGAACACCGCCATCTTCAGCATGGCGGACTCGATTCTGCTCCGCCCGTTGCCGGTCGCAGATGCAGCGCGGCTGACCGAGCTTGCGTTTCGCCAAAAGCACGGCCCGCTGACGACGAATTTCTCGATTGCCGAGTACCGCGACCTTCGCGCCCAAACCACGGACGTCTTATCGGGCCTCCTCGGCTACCAGTTCGGAATCGACGGTCTCAGCATCAATGGCAAGGCCGACCGCATCGTCACCAACTTCGTCAGCGGCAATTATTTCTCTGCGCTCGGAATCAAGCCCGCGCTCGGCCGCTTCATCCTGCCGTCGGAAGGTGCGACTCCCGGCGCCGATCCGGTAATCGTGCTGAGTTACGGATACTGGCAAACGCATCTGGGCGGAGACCCAGCCGTCGTCGGCAGTAAAGTTTTGATCGATGGCCATCCCATCACGATTGTCGGCATAGCTCCGAAGAGTTTTCACGGCCTTTATGCCATCGCGGATATCGAAGGCTACATGCCGCTAGGAATGGCGTCGGTCGAGGCCTATCCGAGCGACTTCATGAGCAACCGCGCGCTCAGGAACATGTATGTGCTCGGTTGGCTGCGGCCCGGGACCAATCTTGCGCACGCGCAGGCCGCGCTTAATTTCATCGCGCAGCGGATGTCGCAACAATATCCCGAAAGCGACAAAGATCTGAGTCTCGAAATTTATCCGGAAGTTCGCGCCCGGCCAGATCCGGACCCCAAGAATACGGTCGCCATTATCGCTGCACTTTTCCTAGGCTTCGCTGCCTTGGTCCTGGTGCTGGCCTGCGTGAATGTCGCCAATATTCTTCTGGTGCGCGCGACGATACGCGAACGCGAGATGGCCATTCGCGCCGCGCTCGGAGCGGCCCGCAGCGCGCTAGTGCGTCAATTGCTCGTGGAGAGCATTCTCCTCGCGCTGGCCGGTGGAGTTGCGGGCGTCGTACTCGGTTACTGCGGCAGTTCGAGCATTAGCGCACTTCATTTGAGCACGGATCTACCGGTGCGCCTTGATTTCGGGTTCGAATGGCGCGTCTTCAGCTATGCGTTTGGGGCCGCGCTGCTAACCGGATTGGTCGTTGGCATCGTTCCCGCACTTCGTTCCTCGCGCGCGAACCTGAACGATATTCTGCACAAGAGCGGACGAGGTGTGATCGCGGGCCGGAGCCGTTTGCGAAGCGTACTCGTGGTGACGCAGGTGGGCGGCTCGCTCACTCTGTTGATCATTGCCGGGCTTTTTACGCGCAGCCTCGGACAGGTGCAGCGTACAAAGCTCGGTTTCGATCCCAGCCAGATTGTCAATTTGACGATGGACCCGAATGAGATCGGCTATACGCCACAACAAGGCCTTCAATTTTACAAGGCTGTCCTCGGCCGGGTGCGCGCGCTCCCGGGCGTTGTATCGGCAAGTATCGCCAACTCGGTACCCATGGGTTACTACGGCAACGGCGACAATCTTGTGATCGAAGGCTACGAAACGCCTGCCGGCCAGCCGCCTCCCGGCACCGGTTACAACGTCGTCTCGCCCGGCTATTTCCAGACCATGAAGATTGCGATGCTTCACGGGCGCGCGTTTAGAGATGCAGACGATGACAAAGCACCTTACGTTGCCGTCCTGAATGAATCCATGGCCAAACGGTTTTGGCCCAACAAAGATCCGATTGGCCGGCACTTCAAGCTGGTCAGCGATCCGCAGCACAGCGTTCAAATTGTGGGCATAGCGAAGGATTCGCACATTCAGGGCTTGACCGGTCCCATAAACCCTTTCCTCTATTTGCCCTTCGCGCAGCATTATGCGGCCAATTCGCTCGAGACATTGCAGGTGCGGACGGCCGCCCGACCGATCGCCATGGTCCCGGAACTGGAGCGCGTGATCGCATCGCTCGCGCCGTCTCTGCCGGTGTTCGACGTGAACACCATGGTCCAGGCGCTCTACACGCTGAACGGCCTGTTGATGTTCCAGGTAGGCGCAGCGTTAGCGGCGGCGCTCGGATTGCTCGGCTTGGTACTGGCGGTCGTCGGAGTTTACGGCGTCATTTCGTATGCCGCGAGCCAGCAAACGCATGAGATCGGAATCCGCATTGCGATGGGCGCGCAGCCGGCTAACATTCTACGCATGATCTTCAAGCACGGCCTGCTCATTGTTGCTGCCGGTCTGGTCTTCGGCATAGTTGCCGCCATCGGCGCGTCGACCATCGTGGGAAATTTCCTGATCCTCAGCGCCACCGACCCGGTGACTTATCTGACTGTCTCACTTCTCCTCAGCGCCGTCGCCTTACTCGCTTGTTACATTCCCGCCCGCCGCGCTATGAAAGTAGATCCGATGACGGCTTTGAAGTATGAGTAGTTTCCATGCGGCTCGTATGTAAGCGTTTCTGAATCGTGCCCGGAAGGGCGTCGCGTTTCCCATGCTATTCTGGCGCCAGCCAGCTTTTTTATGCGCTTTGGCGGCGTAGTGTCTGCGGTATCTCCGGGCTTGGCGCTTATCGGCGCATCGCCCCCGGCTGGCGAATCGTGCGATCTGGCAGCCGTACATCTTCCTGACAACGCCGCTGTAACCGCCGTCCTCTATTCCATCGTCACCCGATTTACGAGCCGCGCTCACACTTGATCGGCCCACATGTTCGAGTTCCTCTTCAAATATCCGGCCGCCGTATTCTCGCGAGGGACGTTTGTGCTGTTGGGTTCATGGCCCCGCTGGATGCTGGGTGCGGCGGTTGCCGGTGCGGCGGCGCTGCTGGCCATCGCCATCTGGCGCAAGCGAACGCGGCTCGCGCCGGCCATGCATGGCGCAAGAATCGCTGTATTGTGGGCTCTGCAATCGGCGCTCGCGGCGCTGCTGCTGCTGCTGTTATGGCAGCCGGCCATCAGCGTCACGGTGTTGAAGCCGCAGCAGAACATCGTCGCTGTGGTGATGGATGACAGCCGCAGCATGGCCTTGACGGACACCGGCGTCGCGCGCCAGCAGCAAGCCCTCAAGGTTCTCGATGCAGGGCTGCTCAAATCGCTTCAGAGCCGGTTTCAGGTTCGCTTTTATCGCCTGGCCGCCGGAGTCGAACGCATCCACGACGTTCATGCGCTGTGCGCCACTGGGTCCGCTACCCAACTCGGCAAGGGCCTGCGGCAACTCGCCGACGAAGCCGCCACTCTGCCGATCGGCGCGGTGGTGCTGCTGAGCGATGGAGCCGACAACTCGGGCGGCGTCGATTTTGAAACTCTCTCAGAGATCCGCCGCCGCCGGCTCCCCGTGAACACCATCGGCTTCGGCCGCGAGCAAATCACCAAAGATGTCGAGCTCGACGGCTTCGACGTTCCCATCAAGGCGCTGGCCGATTCGCGCTTGCTGGCGCAGGTCACGATTCGGCAGAACGGATTCAGCGGGAAGCACGCCCGCCTCGTCTTGACCGGTGGAGGAGCCGTTCTGGCCAGCCGCGATGTGCTTTTGAATGATGGCTTGGAGCAGGTGGAAACGGTCGAGTTCAACGCCGGCAAAGCGGGCGTGAAGAGTATCGAAGCGCGCCTCGACCCGCTCCCGGGCGAAGAGAACGCCGACAACAACCGGCTGACGCGCGTGGTTTCCGTAGACAATACGCCGCGCCGCATCCTGTATGTGGAAGGCGAGCCGCGCTGGGAGTACAAATTTCTGCGGCGCGCGGTGGAGGATGACCCCGCGCTGCATGTGGTTTCGATGCTGCGAACTACGCAGAACAAGATCTATCGCCAGGGAATTTCGAATCCCGACGAGCTCGCGGATGGCTTCCCTACGAAACCGGAGGACTTATTCGAATTTCAGGGCCTGATTCTGGGTAGTGTGGAATCGGGATTCTTTACCGCAGCGCAACAGCAGATGATCAAGGATTTTGTGGATCGCCGCGGTGGCGGGCTGCTGTTTCTGGGCGGACGATGGGCGCTCGCCGAGGGCGGCTACAATGCTCCGCCTTTCGCCGAACTGCTGCCCGTGAGCTTGCCCCAGCGCAAGACTACATTTGAGCGGACCATGGTACCGGCAGAACTGACCGACGCCGGCAAGCAGAGCCTGCTTTGCCGCATCGAAGACGATCCGGAGAAAAGTATTCAGCATTGGGAAGTGCTTCCGTATCTCGCAAACTATCAAGATCCCGGAACGGCCAAACCCGGCGCGGTGGTATTAGCGCGCGTCAATGCTGCCGGCAATCACCTGCCTTTGCTGGTCACGGAAAACTACGGACGCGGCCGAACCGCCGTATTTTCCACCGGCGGCAGTTGGCGCTGGCGTATGCAACAGCCGGTCGCAGACTTGAGCCAGGAGACTTTTTGGAGGCAACTGCTGCGCTGGACAGCCGGTCCGGCTCCTTCGCGAGTGGTTGCGTCCACTCCGAATAACCAGCTTGAAGACGATGGCCGCATCGAATTGCGAGCGGAGGTTCGAGACAAGGCATATCTCCCGGCCAGTGATGCTGAAGTGCAAGCCAACGTGATTGCCCCGGATGGATCTTCCGAGTTTGTCGCTCTGCGGCCGGAGCCGCTGACCCAGGGCGTGTATTCGGCGGAATGGAATGCCGCGAAGCCGGGTTCGTATCTGGCGGAAGTGAGCGCTAGCCGAGGCGGTCAATCGCTGGGCAAAGATGTGCTAACCTTCCGCCGCGAAGACGGCGTGGCGGAAAATTTTCATCGTGAGCAAAACAAGCAACTGCTCAGCAAATTGGCGGATGATACGGGAGGCCGCTATTACACGGCCGCGAACGCCGCGCAGCTCTCGCAAGAGATCTCGTACTCGGAAGCCGGTATCACCGGGCGTGAAACCAGAGATCTATGGAACATGCCTGCCATCTTGCTTCTTCTTTTGGCGCTGCGCGCGGCCGAATGGCTGCTTCGCCGGCGGTGGGGGTTTGTATGAGAGCCGCGTTTGGTATGAGGCTCGCTGCCCTCCTGCTTCTTGCGGCTACTTCCACGCCCGCGGCCAGCTATTACCTGACTATCGCGGGCCTTGGTGGCGCGCCGGAATACGAAACGCAGTTTGAGAAATGGGCGGCGGATCTCGATCATGAGCTGCATTCGAACGGCGCGGACGCGCAAGTCGTCACGCTCAGCGGTCCGTTGGCGACTCGGCAGCGCATTCAGCAGACTTTATCAACGATTGCGGCACAGGCCCAGCCCGGCGACGCATTTGCGTTGTTCCTGATCGGCCATGGCACGTTCGACGGCACGGATTATAAGCTCAACATTCCCGGTCCCGACATCGCGGCGGCAGAGCTGGCCGCTTTGCTCAATCGAATCCCTGCGCGCCGGCAACTAGTCGTTAATATGACGAGCTGCAGCGGGGCATCGGCCCCGGCGCTCGCCAGGAAAGACCGCATCCTGATCACCGCCACCAAATCGGGCAACGAGAAGAATGCAACCGTCTTTGCGCGCTATTGGATAGACGCGCTGCGCGATCCCGCGGCCGACACCGACAAGAACGGAACCGTCTCGGCGCTGGAGGCGTATCGTTACGCGGAGCGGAAAACCGCGGCGTACTTTGAAAGCGAAAAGTTGTTGGCTACCGAGCACTCGATGTTGACCGACACGGGCTCGGCGAGTGCCGCACGGGACCCAAAACCGGAGAATGGCCAGGGGATGCTGGCGGCGGCGTTCCCGCTCATTCGTCCTCAAGGGGAAGTGGCAGCCAATGTGGCGCCGGAGAAGCAGCGCCTGTTCGCGAAGAAAGAAGAGCTGGAGGCAAAAATCGACCGGCTCAAATATGAAAAGGCAGCCCTGACGCCCGAAGAGTACAAGCAGCAATTGACGGCCTTGTTGCTCGACTTGGCGCGAACCCAGGCGGAGATCGACCGATGAATCGCGCTTGCTTCGCAAGTCTCGTGCTGTGCTTCGCGCTGCATGGCGTCGCCGCCTCGCCGCCTCAGCGCACGGGCCGCGTGGTGGCCGTTGCGCGCAATGCAAACAATCATGACAATTGCCGCGCGCTGCGCCATCATGGACAACTGCACGAAGCGGAAGCCTGCTTTACCCGTCTCACCCAAGCGACAGATTCATTCCATCGCGCCGAAGGCTACTGGGGCCTCGGCCGCTACGACGAAGCGAATGAGGAGTTCCGCGCCGCATTGAGAGAACAGCCGAAATCCGCGCTGGTTCATGTCGAGTGGGGCCGCATGTACCTGGACCATTACCAGCCCGGCGATGCGGCCAAACTCTTCGAAGAGGCTCTGGAGATCGATTCGAACAACGCGCCGGCTTACCTCGGCTTGGCCCGAGTGGCTGCTCAGGCATTCGATAAAAGGGCCGTTCGATTGGCGAATCAGGCGATGCAGCACGACGCCAAGTTTGCGGAAGCTCATGAGTTTCTGGCCTATCTGGCGCTCGAAGACGGCAATCCGAATCTGGCGGCAACCGAAGCGCAGCAAGCGATCGCCCTTTCTGGCGAAGCGCTCGACGGCATGGCCGTGCTCGCCTCTATAGATTGGTTGAACGGAGCCGGGCCGGATTCTAAAGCGCAATCGCCATGGATGGACCGCATCTTGAAAATCGACCCGGCCTACGGCGAGGCATACGCCACCGGCGCGCACTTCTTCGAAATTAATCGCCGCTACGAAGAAGCAATCGCCTGGTACCGCAAGGCGCTGGAACTGAACGGCGCGCTTTGGGCCGCGCGCTCGCAGCTCGGCGTGAATCTGATGCGGCTCGGAATGGAAACCGAAGCCAAGCAGCAGCTCGAACGCTGTTATGAAGCGCACTACCGGGATGCCGAAACCGTCAATTCTCTGCGGCTGCTCGACTCGCTGAAAGATTACGAGACCTTCAAGACTCCCACCACGCAGTTGGTGCTCAACAAGAAGGAGGCGGCGCTGCTGCGGCCCTACATCGAGCCGGAGCTTCAACGCGCGATAGCGACTTACCAGCGCAAATACAAAATGACGCTCCCCGGGCCAGTGCGCCTCGAGGTGTATCCCAATCACGAAGATTTCGTCGTACGCACGCTTGGGTTGCCCGGGCAAGGCGGCCTGTTGGGCGTGACATTCGGCGCTGTGGTGGCGATGGATAGCCCTTCCGCGCGGCCGCCGGGAGAATTCAATTGGGCCAGCACCATGTGGCATGAGCTGAGTCACGTCTATGTTCTGAACGCCACGCATCACCTGGTGCCGCGCTGGTTCACCGAAGGCCTTGCGGTACATGAAGAGGGCGCGGCCTCGCCGGATTGGGGAGATCGCATGACTCCCGACATCGTAACCGCGCTGCAGCAGAAAAAATTGCTGCCTGTCGAGCAACTCGACCGCGGTTTTCTGCGGCCCGAATATCCCAACCAGGTGATCGTCTCGTATTTCGAAGCCGGCAAAATGTGCGACTACATTGCACAGCGCTGGGGTAACGATGCGCTGCTCGGAATGATTCACTCCTACGCCGCCCGCAAGACTACGCCGGAGGCGATCGAAGAGAACCTGCACGAATCCGCTGCCGCCTTTGATGAAGATTTCCAGGCTTGGCTCGACCAGAAGACCGCAAACACCGTTCGTCACTTTGATGACTGGAAGTTAGGAATCAAACTCGCTTACGACGAGTTCCAGCACGGAAAGCAGGAGGAGGCCGTTCGCCGGAGTCTCACGATTCGGGATTACTATCCCGATTATGTCGGCGGACATAACCTGTACGAGCTTACGGCCGATTTCTACCTGACGAAGAATGATAAGGCCGCCGCTGTCCGGGAACTGGAGAAGTATCGCGATGCCGGCGGAACGGATGTCACAATGCTCAAGAACCT
Source organism: Bryobacteraceae bacterium (assembly GCA_036269275.1). Lineage (GTDB taxonomy): Bacteria > Acidobacteriota > Terriglobia > Bryobacterales > Bryobacteraceae > Bog-105. The sequence goes on from DATASJ010000138.1 coordinate 44,270, forward strand.
CGCTCGGCTCGAGCAGGAAGCGGGCACATCGAAACAGGCCGAAGTTACGCTCAAAAAACTAAATTACGTCTCTCCCGAAGACGAGGAGATTCACCGCCGGCTCGGCGACATCCTGCTTCAGGGCGGCGACGCCGCGGGCGCTGTCCGCGAGTACCAGGCTGTGGTTACGCTGCAGCCCGCCGACAAAGCCGAATCCCATTATGAATTGGCGCGCGCTCTGAATGCCGCGCACCGAACCAACGAAGCCAAAGATGAAGTTCTTATCGCACTCGAAGCTGCGCCGGGTTTCAAGCCCGCGCAGCAGCTCCTCTTGCAATTGAGCCAATGAATATGTCCACCACAACTGCGCCGCTCACCGGCACCACTGAAGTGAAAGCCCGCATCCGGCGTTTCCAGGAAGTACTGGCGGCGATCAAGCGCGAAGTTCACAAGGTGATCGTCGGGCAGGACGAGGTCATCGAGAATGTGTTGATCTCGCTGTTCGTCGGCGGCCATTGCCTGCTGACCGGCCTGCCGGGGACCGCGAAAACTCTTTTGGTGCGCACCATGGCTCGCACGCTCGGGCTGAAGTTCAATCGCATCCAATTCACGCCGGACCTGATGCCGTCCGACATCACCGGCACCGACATCATCGACGAAGACGCGCTCACTGGGCGCCGCACCTGGACGTTCGTGCCCGGGCCGATTTTTTCGAATGTGCTGCTGGCCGACGAGATCAATCGCACGCCGCCGAAAACTCAATCGGCGCTGCTTGAGAGCATGCAAGAGTTGTCCTGTACCGTGCGCGGGCATCAATACCGTATCGAGCCGCCGTTCCTCGTGCTCGCAACACAGAATCCGATCGAGCTCGAAGGCACATATCCGTTGCCGGAAGCGCAGCTCGACCGATTTCTTTTCAATACCGTGCTCGATTATCTGACCGCTGATGATGAACTGAAAGTCGTCGATCTCACCACTACGACGCAGGCGCCCGAAGCGGACGTCGCCACCAGCGGAGAAGAAATTCTGGATTTCCATCAATTGGTGCGAATGACGCCGGTGGCGGAGTCCGTAGCGCGTTACGCCATCGAATTAGTGCGCGCCACTCGTCCTGCTGACGATGCCGCCGCGCCTGATTTCATCAAAAAATATGTCAACTTCGGGGCAAGCGTGCGTGCGGCCCAATTCCTGGTGCTCGCGGGCAAGGCTCGCGCGCTGATGCATGGGCGTTTCCATGTGGCCTACGAAGATGTCCGTGCGCTGGCCATACCCATCATGCGCCATCGCGTGCTGCTTAATTTTCACGCCGAATCGGACCGCTTGAATACCGACGAAATCCTCCGCCGGTTGATCGAGTGGAAGGCGGTTCCGCGCGCCTAGTCTAACCACCAGCAGGATGCCATGCCCGCCGAAGTCGCCAACCGTTTTTTAGATCCCGCTGTCCTCGCTGAAATCTCGGGCCTGGATCTGGTTGCCAAGACGGTGGTGGACGGCTTCATCGCCGGTCTGCATCGTTCGCCCGACTTTGGATTCAGCCAGGAGTTCGCCGAGTATCGCGCCTACACGCCCGGTGACGACCTGCGGCATGTCGATTGGAACGTCTTCGCGCGAACCGAAAAAGCGTACCTGAAACGCTACCGCGGCGAAACCAACACCGCCCTAATGGTGTTGCTGGATGCGAGCGCCAGTATGGGGCTCGGCTCCGGCCCGGTTCGCAAATTTGATTACGCCAAGTACCTGGCCTCCGCGCTCGTTTACCTTGCGCACCTGCAGCGCGACAGCGCGGGTCTCATCGTCTTCCATGATGATGTGGCGAATTTCATTCGTCCCTCCGCCCGCCAGGGCCAGCTCATGCGCTTGCTCTATGGCATCGATCGCGCGCAGCTCGGCGTACGCACCGATTTCAAGCGGCCCTTTTTCGAGCTGCAGCAATTTCTCCGCCGCCGCGGCATCACGGTTCTCATTTCGGACTTCTTCGAGAACCCCCGCAACATCGTCGAGACCGTCCAGCCGTTGCGCTTTCGCGGCAATGAAGTGGTGCTCTTCCATGTGCTCGATCCGCAGGAGCTGAAACCGAAGCTCGGCGGCCCTACGCTGCTGATCGACATGGAAACCCGCGAAGCGATCGAAGCGTCGCCCGAATATGCGCGCACCGAGTACCCCGAAAAGATCGGCGCGCATATTGAGAGTCTGCGGTCGCAGGCGCAAGCTGCCGGCCTCGATTATTTCCTCTTGCGCACCGACCGGCCGCTCGACGCCGCCCTGCGCGAGTACTTCACCCTTCGCCAGGGGAGGCTTTGAATGGGTCTTCTTTCGCCCTGGTTCTTAGCTGCTGCCGGTGCCGTCGCCCTGCCGCTGTGGCTGCACCTGTTGCGTCAATACAAACGTACGCCGCAACCGTTCAGCTCTTTGATGTTTTTCGAGCGGCGCGTGCAAAGCTCCGTCAAGCATCGCCGCCTGCGTTATCTCGCACTGCTTTCGTTGCGCCTGGCACTCCTGCTGCTGCTCGCGCTCGCCTTCGCCGCCCCATTTGTTAGCCGAACGTCCTCCGTCGCCGGCCGCCGCCAACTGACGGTGATTGCAGTGGACCGTTCATTCAGCATGCGCTACGGCGATCGCATTCAACAAGCCAGAACGGAGGCGCACCGCCTGCTCAACGGCCTCAACGGGTCCGGTTTCGCGCAGGTCATCGCTCTCGATTCCCATGTCGAGAATCTAACCCAACCGGAGATGGACAGAGGGACGCTGAGTGCTGCCATCGATGCCATTCAGCCGAATGACCTGGCCAGTTCGTTCGGGGAATTCGCCCGCGCCCTGCGCGTTATGGATCAATCGAGCGGCATGCAGCTCAATGTGCATTTGATCGGCGACATGCAACAGACATCTATGCCGCCGGGCTTTCGCGACCTGCAGATGGGCCCGCACACTTCGCTCTCCCTTCATCCGGTGGGTAACGCCGACGCACCGAATTGGGCGGTCGAAACTGTCAGCGCGCCCGCTCGTGTCTACAACGCGAAGGACACGCGCCTCACCGCAACCATCGCAGGATGGCGCACCGAAGCGGCCGCCAAGCGAGTGACGCTGCTGCTGGATGGAAAGGCGATCGCCTCGCGCGATATCGGCGTCCCCGCCAACGGGCGCGCCCAGGTGGAATTCTTGTCCTTCGAAGTTCCTTACGGCTCGCACCGCGGCGAAATTCGCCTGGAGCCCCACGACCAGCTCCCGAACGACGATTCGTTTCCGTTCTCGATCGAGCGCTCCGACGCCCGCAAGGTTCTCTTCCTCTACGCCGGCAGCCGCCCTCAGCAGGCTTTCTATTACAAGACCGCGCTGGAATCCGCGCCCGACACGGGCCTGGTCGTCCAGCCTGAGGCCGTGGAACTGGCCGCCCGCGACGATCTCTCCAAGTTCGCCTACATCGTGCTGGGCGATATCGGCGATCCTGGAGATCGGCTCACGCGCGCGCTCGATGATTACGTTCGGCGCGGCGGTTCTGTATTGATCGCCTTGGGTGAGAAGAGCGCCAACGACGGCCGCGTCCCGCTCTCGGGCGAGCGCTTTACAGACATACATCGGGCGCAGGGCGCGGGATTCGTCGACAGCCGCCATCCGGCTCTGGCCGGCTCGACGCGCCTGGATAACGTGCAATTCTCCGATTGGATGCTGCTTTCGCCTCGCCCCGGCCTGCGTGTGCTCGCAAAATTGGCCGACGGATCGCCGCTGCTCATCGAAGAACCGCTAGGGGAAGGGCGGCTGCTCATCTTCGCCTCCAGCCTCGACAACTCCCTGAACGATTTTCCACTGCACGCCTCCTATGTACCGTTCGTGGCCCAGACAGGACGCTACCTGGCGGGTGGAGAAGAGGCGCTGTCCAGCGTAGTCGCGGGAACCCCGATCGCGTTGCGCCGCACGCGCGAGCAGGGCACCGCCGCCGATGTGATTGGTCCCGACGGACGGCATGAGCTGTCTATCAGCGAAGGCACGAGAGCTCCCGCGTTCGATTTGACCAGCGCCGGTTTCTACGAGGTGCAGCGCGCCGATGGCCGCCGTCTGCTGATCGCGGTTCATGCCGACCGGCGCGAGTCGGACCTGACAACTATCCCAGCCGAGACCCTGACCCTTTGGCGCAATACTGGAAATACGGCGGTAGACCCTCAGCCGGCCAGCATGGAACGGCAGACCGAAGCCTGGAGCCTTTGGCGCTATGCCTTGCTGCTGGTGCTGGCGGCGGCGTTAGTGGAATCCCTGTTTGCGAATCGATACCTGCAGCAAGAAAGGCAGACCGCATGACGGCGCTTCAAGAACTCAATGCATACCTGACCCGCTTGGAAATGCGCTTCCGCCTGTTTGTCGCCTCGCGGGGCGCGGCGGCCGTGACGGGCCTCGCGCTCGCTCTCACCATCGTCCTCGTCTGGATCGGCAATCGCTACCAGTTCGCGGCCGGCGTTGTGCTGCCCTTGCGCGTGTTGCTGTTTCTGGCGCTCGCGCTCGCCGTTTCGTTCGTCATCGCGCTGCCGCTGCTGAAACTCAACCGCCGCCGCACGACGGAAATTATCGAGCAGCGTGTCCCCGGGCTCCAACAGCGGCTGCTTACTATCGCCGAGCGGCCCGATCCATCGAATCCGTTCACCGAAATCGTCGCCGAAGACGCTTTGCGCGTCGCCCGCGAACAGCACGCGGATTCGCTCACGCCCACACGTTCCTTATTCGCGCTCGGCGGCTCCGCTGCGGCCGCCGCCGTGATTCTGCTTTGGATCGTCGCCGCCGGACCCGGCTATTGGGGTTACGGCGCTTCGCTGCTGTGGACTGGCAGCGCCCATGCCGCCAAACGCCCGCTCTATGACATCGCGGTCCAACCAGGCAACAAAACCGTCAGGCGCAAGTCCGACCAGATGATTACCGCGCGCCTGTTCGGATTCTCCGCGCACCAGGTGACCTTACATGCGCGCTACGGCCCCGGCGCGCGCTGGGAGCAAACCCCCATGCAGCCTCAGCGCGACGGGAACGGCTATCAGTTTCTTTTCGCCGGTCTCACAGACCCCGTCGAATATTACGTCCAAGCCGGCGCAGCGCAATCCAAACACTACGCGCTGGGCGTGAAAGACCTGCCTGGCGTCGAGCGCGTTCGGGTCGCCTTGCATTTCCCCTCCGCGCTCAGGCTTGCGGATGTGGTGCAAGATCCCGGTGGCGACATCCGAGCGGTGCAGGGAACGCAGGCCGACATCGCCGTGCTGACAGACAAGCCGCTCGATCGTGGCTTCCTCGTGATGGAAAACGGGAGCAAGCTGGAGCTTGCGCGAGGCGATGGCTACTGGCTGAATGCGCGCCTGCCGGTCAATAAAGACGGCTCGTATCACGTCGCCGCGCTCGATGGCAGCGAAACGGTGCGCTTGAGCGACGACTATTTCATCGAAGCCAAGAAGGATGAACCTCCTTCGGTTCGCATCTTGCGGCCCGGACGCGATCCGCACGTCAGTCCCATCGAAGAAGTTCCCGTGACCGTCGAAGCCGCCGACGACTTCGGAGTCGAGGGTCTCGAGCTGCGCTATGCCGTCAACGGCGGCCCGGAGCAGGTGGTCCCGCTTCTGAAACCAAAAGGCGCCAAACAAGCGCAAGGCGCCACCACGCTCTATTTCGAAAGTCTCAAGGTGCAACCTGGCGATCTGGTCAGCTTTTACGCCACCGCGCGCGATGCCAACACGACGTCGCGAACCGACATGTTCTTCGCCCAAGCCGAACCTTTCGACTTCAAGTTCTCCCAATCGCAGCAAGCCGGCGGCATGGGCGGCGGCGCGCAGGATAACGACATTTCCGAGCGCCAGAAGCAGATCATCGCGGCCACCTGGAATGAAACCAGGGACGCCGCTCCCGACCCCTTGACTCTCAAGGAGCATGCGCGCTTCCTCTCGGACCTCGAATCCAAGCTTGGCGAGCAATCGAAGACGCTTGCCGAGCGCATGGCGAATCGCGATCTGTCCTCCACCAACTCGCAATTTGAGGAGTTCTCGAAGTTGATGACCCAAGCCTCCTCGCAGATGGGCGACGCGGCCGGCCAATTGAAGCCCGGCAAGTGGCGCGACGCGCTGCCGCCTGAGCAGAAGGCCTTGCAGTCGCTGCTTCGCGCCGACGCGCTCTTTCGAGATATCCAGGTCGCCTTCGGCCAGATGAACGGCGGCGGCATGGGCAGCGGCGCGCAACGCGATCTGGCGCGCATGTTCGATCTCGAGCTCGATACTTCGAAGAACCAATATGAGACTGGCCAATCGCCTTCTTCTGCCAGCGATCAGCAGAAGGCCATCGACGACGCCTTTGAGCGTTTACAAGCGCTCGCGCGCAGGCAGCAGGAGCTGGCGGCCCAATCCGCGCAGCAGCAGCCGCTCGAACAGCGCTGGCAGGAGGAGCAATTGCGGCGCGAAGCCGAGCAGCTTCGGCGCCAGATGCAGCAGTTGGCTCAGAACTCCCAAGCCCGTCAATCGGATTCCCAGCAATCCACCTCATCTCAAAGCGGCCAAAGCGCGTCCGGCTCATCTTCCTCCCGCCAGACCGCGCGCAACGGCAATCCCCGCTCGGACGCACAATCCCGGCAAATGGCGGAGGCGATGCGCCAGGCTGCGAACGCGCTGCAGCGCGCCGAAGAAGAAATGCGCCAGGCCGTCAGCGATCATGACCGCACGGCTGAGCAGCGCGCCGAATCGCAACTGGCGGAAGCGCAAAACGCTTTGAACAACATGTTGCATCGACAGGCCGGCAGTTCTCTGGGCGAAATGTCGCAGCAAGCGCAGCAGATCGCAGACGCCCAAAAAGATCTCGCCAACCGTCTCAAGCAGATGTACGGTGCTCAAGCGCGCGGCGACCGCAACGGCAAAGAGCTTTCCTCGACCTCGGGTTCGGGCGACATGCCGGAAATGGATGATCCCAACAGCCCGCGCTGGCCGTATACCTACCGCCGCCGTTTGTGGCAGCCTTTGCCGCCGCCGCGACCAGCCTCCGAGCAGGAAAAAGCTCTGGCTTCTGAGAAAGAGAGGCTCGCGCAGCAGCTCGATCAACTCGAACGCCAGATGCAACAGCAGGAAGAGAGCTTGGCCGGCAGTCAGCCGGGCGCCGCATCGAAGTTGCGCAAGGCGCTTTCCGGAGCCCAAGAGAAGGAACTGGCGTTGCGTATGCAGAAGAATGCCGAATGGATTCGGCAGGGCTACGGCAACCGCAATCTGGACATGGAGGACAGCGTCACCGCGGGCCTCCAACAGCTCAGCCGCGAGTTGCGCGACACCGAGCAGGCGCTGGATGCAGGCGCCCAAGCCGCTCAGAATTCGCAGGATGACAAAGCGGCTCAGGCGTTGGCTCAAGTGCGTGCTTTGCGCGGCGAACTCGAGCGCGCCGAAGACCAAGGGGAAGGGCAGCCGGGCAAGCAGCCGCAGCAAAGCGGATCAAGTCCGTTCGGCGACGGGACTTCCACGCTGGGCGGCCGGGACGTGCAGGATACGATTGATCGGCTCTCGGGCTTGCGCGCGCAGCTCGGTCCCGCGGACCGCGCGCTCTTCGGTTCCATCAATGGCGCGCTCGGCTACTTGCATAACCTGAATGCGGACGCGGGGCTCCTGGACGGCCGCATCAGCCGCGACGCCGTTTCCAGCCTGGAGCGCCTGGAGATGGAACTCAACCGCCGCGTGACCCAACAGCAGATCCAGGGCGCTCGCACGGGCGCTCCCGAATCGGCTCCCGAAAAATACCGCGACGCCGTGGCTGAGTACTTCCGAAAACTGAGTAAGTAAGTTCCGCGAGGCGGCCCACGCCGCTGCTGCAATAATAAGGAAATAATTGGAGATCGTATGAAGTTCACCTCACTTGCCCTATTGGCATTCGCCCCGCTATGCCTCGCCGCGAACGACGTTGCGGTGGTGGATCAGGTGGTGGCCCGAGTCAATGGCGACATCATCAGCCAGGACGAAGTGCAAAAATTCACCCGCGAACTGGCTGCGGAATTGAAGGCGCAAGGAGTCAATGGCCAGCAGCTGCAAGTAGAGTTCAATAAGCGCGAAAAAGATGTTCTGCGTGACCGCATCGACGAGCTGTTGCTCATCCAAAAGGCCAAAGAGCTGAACGTCAATGTCGATTCCGACGTCAGCAAGTACATGGCGAATCTCCAGCGGCAATCCGGCATGACGGACCCCGACAAGTTCCACGAATATGTGCGCCAACAGTCCGGCATGAGCTACGAAGATTTCCTTTCCGAAGCGAAGAACCAATACCTCACGCGTGAGGTGATCGGCGAGGAAGTGGGCCGGCACATCAATGTTACGCCCAAAGAAATTGAGGACTTCTACAACGCGCATAAGCAGGATTTCGTGCGTGAAGAGAAGGTGTACGTCAGCGAGATCCTTATTTCAACCGAGGGTAAGGACGCGGCGGCCGTAGCGGCAGCGGAGAAAAAAGCGAAGCAAATTTCCGAGGAGGCGAAACGCGGCGAGCGGTTCACCGATCTGGCGCGTGACAACTCGGATGCAACCACCGCCAAGGAGGGCGGAGCGCTCGGCGGCTACAAAAAGGGCGAGTTGATGAAGACTCTGGAAGATACGGTTTGGAGCCTTCCCAAAGGGGCCGTAACCGCGCCCATTCACATTGCCACTGGGTTCGAAATCCTGAAAGTCGACGACCACACCAAAGCCGGGCTGGCGCCGCTCGCGGACGTGAAAAACGAGATTGAAAACATGCTGTACGGCCCGAAGATGCAGCCGAAGGTCCGCGAATATCTGGCACAACTGCGTAAACAGGCCTTCTTGCAAATCAAACCTGGCTTTGTGGATTCTGGCGCCGTTCCCGGCCAGAACACCGCCTGGCAGGACCCGGTTCAACTGAAGCCTGAGACCGTCACCAAGGCGGAAGTGGAAGAGAAGACGCGGCACAAGCGTCTGCTTTGGCTGATCCCGATTCCAGGCACAGAGACCACGGTTACCGGAAAGAGCAGCTCTCGCTGATCGTTTATGAAAGAGACCAGCTCTCGCTGATCGGTATATGAAATCGCCGTACATCGGCAGCCTGACGCCTAACGAGGTGGTGACGGGGCAGTTTCTTGTCTTGTCCAAAGAAATTCGCCAGAAGCGGACAGGCGAGCCTTACTTGACGCTGCATCTCTCCGACCGCACGGGGGAGATGGAAGCCAAGATGTGGGACAACGTGGCTGAGGTGATCGACACGTTCGACCGCGACGATTTCGTCAAGGTCAAGGGCTTGCTCCAGCTTTATCAAAACCGGACCCAGTTTACGGTTCACAAGCTGCGCCGGTTGGAAGACCACGAAGTAGACGCCACCGATTACTTCCCGTGTTCGGAGCGCGACCCGGAGGAGATGTTTGCCGAGTTGCGGTCGATCATCGCGGGCTGCGGCAATCCGCATTTGCGTGCGCTGCTGGAGGCGCTGTTCTCAGAACCGCAACTGGCGCAACGCTATAAGATTGCGCCCGCGGCCAAGAGCATCCACCATGCTTGCCGCGGCGGCTTGCTGGAACACGTGCTGTCGCTTTGCGCGTTGTGCCGGCTGGCCGCTTCGCACTACAAGAACATCGACCTCGATCTGCTGCTCGCCGGCGCCATCTTGCACGACATCGGCAAGGTGGAAGAGCTTTCCTACGCGCGCAGTTTCGGGTACAGCGCCGATGGCCAATTGCTAGGGCACATTGTGATCGGCCTGCGCATGGTAGGCGCGAAGCTCGAACAAGTGCCTGGTTTTCCGCCGAAGCTGCGCACCCTCTTGGAGCACATGATCGTCAGCCACCACGGCGAGCTGGAGTTCGGCTCTCCGAAGGTTCCCATCTTCCCCGAGGCTCTGCTGCTGCATCATCTGGACAATTTGGATTCGAAAATGGACGCCATGCGCGGTGCGTTGAACCGCGACCGCCTGCTGGATAGCGAATTCACCGGCTGGGTCGCGCCGCTCGAACGAATCTTGTTGCGCAAAGACCGGTACTTGCAGGAAACGCAGCCGTCCGCCAAGCCGGCGCCCGCTCCGCTCAAGCCGCCTGAAACGGTAATTCCACCACCGCTTGCGCAGCCCGTGCCGGCTCAGCCGGTCCCACATTCGGGCCGTGAAGAGCGCCCCCGAGTCACCGAAAAACGCCCGGAGAATAAGCCCGTTCCAACTACGCTGTTCGGGGAGAAGCTGCAGGCGGTCTTGGGGCTCGAAAAGCAAGCCTGAATGCTACTATTGTGAGTTGTCAGGCTCCGGGCTTCGTGCAATGGGCGGTCGTAAACCCCGCCAGGTCCGGAAGGAAGCAACGGTAGCGATTTAGCTCGTGTGCCGCGGATCACCCGGGGTCTGGCAAGTGCTCTTCCATACGACCAGCTATCAAGTGAACGCGAGCGCGCCGGCGCGTTAACACATTTCATGTACCAGGTAATTGCCAGGAAGTACCGTCCGCAAAGCTTCGGCGAACTCATCGGCCAGGAGCACGTTCAAAGGACGCTCAGCAACGCCATCGCAAGCAATCGTGTCGCGCACGGCTATATCTTCTCCGGCCAGCGCGGAACGGGAAAAACAACCGTCGCGCGCATTCTCGCCCGCTGCCTGAACTGCGTCCAGGGTCCCACACCCACGCCCTGCAATGTCTGTTCCAGTTGCGTTGAGATCACCGCCGGGAATTCGGTAGATGTACTCGAAATCGACGCCGCTTCCAACCGCGGCATCAACGAAATGCGCGAAATTCGCGAGAACGTGCGCTACCGTCCCGCCCGCGACCGCTACAAGATCTTCATCATCGATGAGGCGCACCAGATCACAAAAGAGGCCTTTAATGCGCTCCTCAAGACGCTGGAAGAACCGCCCGAGTGGGTGGTCTTCATCCTGTGTACGACGGAGGCGCACGAAATTCCGAACACCATTGCTTCGCGTTGCCAGCATTTCAGCTTCCGCTCCGTCGATTTCGCGGAGCTTATGAACCGCATGCGATACATCGTGCAGCAGGAGCACATTGACGCCAGCGAAGAAGTGCTTTCGGTGATAGCGCTGGCGGGGGAAGGCAGCGTGCGCGATTCCTTGTCGGCGCTCGATCAGGCCATTGCCTGCTGCGGCAAGACGCTGCACGAAGACGATGTGCGGGCGCTACTCGGAATGTTCGGCGCGGAGCCGCTGCGGGGCGTGGCGGAAGCCGTTCTCAAACAGGACGGTGCGCGGATGCTCCAAACAGTTCAGGAGCTCGAACGAAAAGGCCAGAGTCTGCAGCATTTCTGCCGTGAGCTGGCGCGATACTGGCGCAACTTGCTGGTCGCCAAGATCGCCGGCCAGCCGAGCAGGCTCATCGCGGCGCCGGACCCGGAGCAGCAAAGGCTGCTCGAAACCGCAAATCTGTTCAGCGAGGAAGATCTGACTCGATATCTGAGCCTGACTCTCGAGTTATACAAAACGCTACAGGAATCGTTGCAGCCCAGGCTTCACCTGGAGCTCGGGCTCGTCAAACTGGTTCAGGCAGGCAAGCTTCAATCCATCGAGCAAGCCATAGCGGATCTGGGAAAACCCCAAGCGGCGCCGATGGTTGCACGAGCCGCGGCTTCTTCCTCGCCGCCTCCCATCGAAGCCGGGCCGACGGTCGCACGAGTTGCGGCTTCTTCCTCGCCGCCTCCGTCCGTCGAAGCGCGGCCGCCTGCCGAAACGCCCGCCAGCGTGCCCACGCTGCCGCCAAAGGCAGGAGACCTGCGGCAAGAATTGCATGACGCCCTCTCGAAGGCAGGCATGACGTTCAGCGCCGATGCGATCCGCAACGCGGAGGTGTCGCTTGGAAATGGCGAACTGCTGGTGCGTGTACCGAAGTCGATGACGCTAGCGGTGAAGGATTCGGCCGTCCAGCGGGTTGCCGCGCAAGTGGTCGGTAAACCGGTGCGAGTGCGAGTGGAGGTGGCCGAGAACCTCGCCGCCGGCGCGTCTCCGGAGCCTATACGCAACGCAGTGGGCGGCGACACCGGCCTGCGCGAGCGCGCGTTGTCTCATCCAGGAGTCAAACGCTTCCAGGAGGTCTTTCCCGATGCGCAAGTGCGCACCGTGCGAAATTTGAATGAGTAACGGAGTACCCAAGCCCCTATGAAAATGCCCGGCAACATGCAGGCGATGATGAAGCAGGCCCAGCAGATGCAGGAGAAGCTGCAAGAACAGATAGCGGCCATTCGCGTGGAGGCGTCGGCCGGCGGTGGCATGATCACCGTAAAGATGGACGGCCATAAGAACGTGTTGGGCGTCAAGATTGATCCCGAAGTCGCCGGCGATGTCGAAATGCTGCAGGACATGGTAAGAGCCGCGTTTAATGAGGCGGCGAAAAAAGTGGACGAAGAGGCCCAGTCGAAAATGGGCGGCATGTTGGGCGGGCTGGGGCTTCCGCCGGGTATGTTCTAGCCGGTCACAATGTCGGAATTTGCCGAGCCGCTTGCCCGGCTCATTCAAGAATGCAAAAAGCTGCCTGGTATTGGGCAGAAATCTGCACAGCGCATCGCCTTCGCTCTGTTGCGCGCGCCGCGTGATGACGCCCAGAACTTAGCGCAGGCCATTCTCGATATCAAGGATAAGTTAGGAATTTGCGCGCAATGCAATAACATCAGCGATGGCGATTTATGCCTGTATTGCCGCGATCCGCACCGCGAGCCTTCACAGATCTGCGTCGTGGAAGAGCCGCATAACATCGTTCCCATCGAAACTACGCGCAGCTTCCGCGGCCTGTATCATGTGCTTCATGGAGCTATCTCGCCTTTGCGCGGCATCGGGCCGGAACAACTGAAAATCAAGGGACTGGTCGACCGGCTGCATCAAAATGAAATCGCAGAGATCATCCTGGCAACCAATCCGACGGTCGAGGGCGAGGCGACCGCCGTCTACTTATCGCGTCTCTTGAAGCCGCTAGGGCCGCGCGTGACGCGCATCGCCATGGGCATCCCGGTCGGCAGCGACCTCGACTTCGCCGACGAGGTGACCATGTCGCGCTCGCTCGAAAACCGGCGCGAGATGTAGAATCAGGCAACGTATACTCTCAGCATGGACCCACGCTTGGAGCCTTTTCTGGAAGATGCGCTCGACGGCGTCAAAGCCACATCTTCCGGGATCGGTCGCGTGGTGGTAGAGCCTGACTACGACGTCAGTCCTGTGGATGGCGATGCCGATGCCATCGCCAACGAGCTGCGCGAGTTGATCCAGCGGCAATCTCCGGACCCGGCGGCATTGGCGTCTCCGGAAGGCTACCAGGTCCACATTCCCGAAGATTGCCCCGTTCTGGCCAAATACATCCGTGCCGTCACGCTGCATCGGGATACGGTGGAAGGCTCGTGGGTTGAGGTCGCGCCGCCAGGCAATTGGATCTGATACTATAGGCTCTTACAACTTACTCGCTGCCGTAAATGCTAGAGGCGTGGCTGGAGTTACTCCTAGATTCTTACAATCGGAATCCACCATTTCCCATACTAAGTCCCGAAACCCGGTTTTATGAGTCCAGCCAAGTTTCTGTTGAGCTCTGCTGGCATCGCCCAGCAGAATATTTACTTCGGCAGGCCGGAATAGCTCGGGATCGGTTGTCACATACTCGCGGTAATCGAGTCCCGCCCGCAAAAACGCAGCTTCCACAAATTCTCTAACCGAATGAGTTTCCCCAGTCGCTACCACATAGTCGTCCGGATCAGGTTGCTGCAACATCAGCCACATGGCTTCCACGTATTCGCGCGCATGGCCCCAGTCCCGTTTGGCATCCAGATTTCCCAGTTTAAGCTCCTTCGCCGTTCCAGCAAGGATTCGAGCCACCCCGGACGTAATCTTCCGTGTTACGAATTCAAAACCGCGCCGGGGAGATTCATGGTTGAACAGGATACCGCTGCTCGCGTGCATGTTATACGCCTCGCGATAGTTTCTCGTTAGTTCAAAGCCGGCTACTTTGCTGATTCCATAACTCGACCGGGGATGAAACGGTGTCCGCTCGTTCTGCGGTACTTCTTCAGCCTTGCCGAACATCTCGCTCGAACCGGCAAAATAGAACCGGCAGTGCGGTGCCACATTCTTGACGGCTGCTAGCAGAAAATGAGTGCCGTTGATGTTAGCATTCAACGTTGAGAATTCGTCGTCGAAGGAATAACTCACGAAGCTTTGCGCCGCCAGATGGTAGCATTCATCTGGCACCGCCTTGCCGACGGCCTGGTATATGCTTGCGTAGCTTTCGAGCGAAGCCGCATGCAGCGTAATCCGATCCCTCACCGTACCCAGCCTGGCTAGCCGGTGTTCGGGATCTTCGAGTGCCACGCGCCGGACAATTCCGTGAACGTCGTATCCCTTTGAGACCAGCAACTCAGCCAGATAAGATCCGTCCTGGCCGGTGATGCCTGTGATTAGAGCTCGTCGTGCCATAGAAAACTGGTTTTAATTTAGCACGTCAGCCTTCGCGAATAGCAAGCCAGCTAAGGAGTTCGATATAGTACGCGAAGCGGTTCGATAGAGCCACGCGAAGCGGTTCGATACAGCCGCGCGAAGCGGTTCGATACAGCCGCGCGAAGCCGTTGGATACAGTAAGAAAAGCGCCACCCTCTCCAACTAGATGATCTCTTACGCCCAAAATTTTGAGGACGTCATGTTGCGCCGCGTCTTCCGCGATCGGAAACAGGGGTTTTATATTGACGTAGGCGCAATGGATCCAGTCGTCGAATCTGTGACGAAGTTCTTCTACGATGAAGGCTGGTCCGGCATCAACATCGAACCGAACGAATGGTTCTATAGCAAGCTGCTGCAGGAGCGTCCCCGCGATATCAACCTAAACCTCGCGGTGGGCGAGCGAGAAGAAACGAGAGAACTATATCTTTTCGAGCGCATCGGGAACTCCACCTTCGAACAAGCGAGCCGGGACCGCTACGTCGATCGAGGGTACGAAGCAAGACCGGTTCCGGTAAATGTCACCACCTTGGCCTCAATCTGCCGCGATTATGTCAGAAGCCGAATCGATTTCTTGAAAATCGACTGCGAAAGCTGGGAGGGCTTTGTGATCAGAGGCGCAGATTGGGATCGATTTCGGCCAACCGTTGTCATCGTGGAAGCCACAGAGCCTGGCACTGAGAATCCGTCATGGCAGGAATGGGAGCCGTATCTCATTGAAAACGGCCGCTATGAGTTGGTTTACTTCGACGGGCTAAACCGCTTTTACGTCCCGCGCGAATCCGCGTACTTGCGGTCTCACTTCGCGCTTCCGCCTAATTTCCATGACGGATTCAAGGTCCACGCTACCGAATTAGCCGAGCAACATATCACAGGTTTGCAATGGCACAGGGACACACTGCTGGCGCAAGTGGCGGAGTTGGAGGAGAAGCTTCGCGGTTCGGTCGCCGCGAACAAACAGATTTCCGAGTCGCTGCACGCCAAAATCGCGGTCTTAGAGCAAGACGCTTTGCAAGGTCAGAACCGGGTCGCAGAGCTGGAAAAGCAACGGCAGGAGTTGGAACAACTGCTGCTGAAGGCCCGCCTGTGGATTGGGCGCCTGTCTCAGGAGTTAGCCGCCATCAGACAGCGGCAGTAAGTGTTACGGCAATCCGGCCGCTACTTGGTTGCTCAACTCCCGTTCCGCTCTAACACTGGGAATCTGCCGGTAACTCCTCTTGAGCCCGCAGAATAAGTTAAATTTCAGAACATACCAAAGCGCAGCCACTCCATCCCGTAGACCGATTTTCTTTCCATCCTCATAGGTTCGGCCATAGTAGCTGATAGGAGATTCGTAAATCGCGCACCTCAGCTTTGCAAGCTTAGCGGTAACCTCGATTTCGAAACCGAATCCACCGGCAGTAATCCGCATCTCGCGGATGATATCTCCCCGAAACGCTTTGTAACCGGTCTCTACGTCCGTAAGATTGACGTTGGTGAGCAGGTTCGAAAAAAAAGTAAGGAAGCGATTGGCTAGGTAGTGGTAAAAATAAAGAACCCGGGCAGCCCGGCGTACCAGAAAGCGCGACCCGTAGACCACGTCGGCGTAGCCTTCCACAATCGGCTGAATCAGCCCGGGAATCTCTCCGGGGTCGTACTCCAAATCTGCGTCCTGCACCACCACAATCTCGCCTGTCGTCTGCGCGAACCCGGTCTTGAGTGCCTCCGTTTTTCCCTTGTTTCTTGCGTGGTGCAGCACTCGCACCCGCGGGTCTCGTACGGCGAAGGCGTCGGCAATCGCTGCCGTTTGGTCGCTCGACCCGTCGTTCACCACGATCGCCTCTCGCAAGCCGGGCACTTCCAGCACCCGTGCCACCACCCGCCGAAGCGTCTTCTCTTCGTTGTAAACCGGAATGACAATCGAAAGGTATGGCTGGGAAAAGTCAGGGCGCTTCATTGAGTCTCAACACATCCCGTCGCCGTCAGTCTATTATTATCCCATGGGAAAGTCGATCGTCCGCTATCTCGGCCTAGAGGGATCGTCAGGAGAAATGAGGTTTTTTGAACGTTAAAGATATAACCGATGCGCATCTCTCGCTGCAGCTTTTCCAAGGATATAACGAAGCAGATACTACAATTTTTGCGGAATTCGTGAATCAAGACGCTAAGCCCCAATCGGGCTTTGTGGTTGATTTCCTAGGTTGCCGGATACGTGCCAGCTCTCTCTGGAAGGAAGCCAAGGCGCTTGATGGTACGCTGCTCGGCGTTCCAGTCCCGGCGGACTTTCATGCCGAGGCCATAGAATGGATCGGGCTGCTCAAAGCTGTGCGCAGTGCGGTTGGTCAATATGTCGCTATGGAACTCGGCGCCGGATTTGGACCATGGTCGGTGGCTGGCGGCGTGGCCGCCAGGCTGCGAGGCATCCGGAACATTCGATTGTGTGCCGTTGAAGGAGATTCCCAGCATTTCCGTTACTTGCGCCAACACTTCGCCGACAATGGCTTTGATCCTGATCGGCATGCGCTGTTCGAGGCGGCGGTCGGGGTTCGCGCCGGTGTTGCGCAATGGCCTGTGATCGAGGATTCGCTAGCCTCGGAAGAATGGGGATGTCGCCCCTTACAGGCTCCCGAAGACTACACTGGACGGCACTTCCAAAGCACGAAACAGGTTACTCTCGTCCCCATGCTCGATCTGGTCGTAACGGAGCCCGTATGGGATCTGATCCATATCGACGTGCAAGGGGACGAGGTAGATATTTGTCGCTCTTGTATCGATGAGCTG
The DNA here is from genome assembly GCA_036269275.1 of Bryobacteraceae bacterium. Taxonomy (GTDB): domain Bacteria; phylum Acidobacteriota; class Terriglobia; order Bryobacterales; family Bryobacteraceae; genus Bog-105. The sequence continues at coordinate 61,388 of DATASJ010000138.1, forward strand.
AGCGCCCGAGTCCGCCGGATCGTGGTGGGTACTCATTCCCGCAAGATAGACGGCGATTTCCTAGATCTGATGTGGCGCGCGGGGTGGGTGCTCGAGCACGAAAAACCCGTGAAGTTCACCTTTATTCCAAATTCGCCAACGCTCGACGCTATGACGACGCTCGATGGAACGCAAGTCTGGCGAAACCAGCGCTTGCTGCACGAAGGCGACTACCTGACTTCGTTCTCTCAGGAGATCACTTCCGCGATTCACGAATTTCGAGTGAAGGCAGGCGGCGCCTATAGCATCGATATTCTCGTAAAGAATACCGGAACACAACCTTGGTTCGGACGCGCACGAACGGCGCCGGTAAACGCGAGTTATCGGTGGCTGAACAGTGAAGGGGCAGTACTACCCATTGAAGGCAAGCGCGCCCTGCTGAATCGCCCTGTTCTGGCGCCGGGAGAAAGCGATGCATTGAAATTGGAAGTTATCGCACCGCCCCATCCAGGCTCATATACATTGATGGTATCCATGGTACAAGAAGGCGTTGAGTGGTTTTATAGACAAGGAGCCAAGCCTCTCGCGTTGTTGGTGGACGCGGAGTAATCCGCCATGGAATTGCGATCAAAGAGAGTTGTAGTAACTGGCGCTGACGGCTTTATAGGGTCTCACTTAGTGGAACTCCTGGTGGAAGCTGGCTCGCACGTAACGGCGCTTTCTCAATACAACTCATTTAATGACTGGGGTTGGCTGGAACAAATAACTTGCTTGCCGCTTGTACAGGTGGTTACAGGCGATGTTCGCGACCCGCATTTTTGTTATGGGCTTATGAAGGGCGCGGAAGTGATTTTTCATCTTGCCGCCCTGATTCCAATTCCCTATTCTTATGTTGCGCCGTCCAGCTATGTGGAAACGAACGTTAAGGGCACGCTGAACGTCTGTCAGGCAGGCCTTGCGCATGGCGTCGGCAAAATCGTTCATGTTTCCACCAGCGAAGTCTACGGCACCGCACAATACGTTCCTATCGATGAATCGCATCCCTTAAACCCTCAATCCCCCTACAGCGCCACGAAGGTGGGGGCTGACGCCATCGCGCGGAGCTTTCATTGCTCATTTGGCCTGCCGGTCGCGATCGCCAGACCCTTCAATGCTTACGGACCTCGGCAATCCGCCCGTGCTGTCATACCATCCATCATTTCTCAGATAGCGGCTGGCGAGAAGCGGATCAAGCTCGGCGATGTCCACACCACCCGTGACTTCACCTTTGTGAAGGACACTTGCCTGGGGCTTATCGCAATTGCCTGTATGGATGAACCTTCAGGTGAAGTGTTTCACATCGGCTCGAACTTCGAAATTTCGATCGCGTCGCTCTTCTCGTCGATAGCGGACCTTATGCACAGCGATGCACAAATCGAGTTCGATGCCGTGCGGCAGCGCCCCGCCAAGAGCGAGGTCACGCGATTATGGTGTAATAATAAGCGCCTGCGCGACGCCACCGGCTTCGTACCGGAGACAACGCTGCGCGACGGGTTAAGCAAAACAGTCGCTTGGTTTCGCGATCCGGCCAATCTTCGTCGTTATAAAACTCATTTGTATAATGTCTGAGCACTTGATTTCGAAACGCGCAGTGATTCTGGCCGGTGGGCGTGGCACGCGGCTCAGGCCTTATACAGTCGTTTTACCCAAGCCGCTTATGCCGGTCGGCGACTATCCGATACTCGAGATTATCGTGCGGCAGCTGAGCCGCCACGGATTTTCCCACATTACCTTAGCCGTTAATCACCAGGCGAACCTTATTAAAGCATTCTTTGGCGATGGCCAGCCCTGGGGCGTAAAGGTAGATTACTCGCTCGAATCCAGCGCACTTAGTACCATTGCTCCCCTCGCGCTCATTCCGGACTTGCCCGAACATTTCCTCCTGATGAATGGTGACGTTCTGACCGATCTGGATCTAAGTCGCTTTTGGAGCGAGCATGTTTCAGCCGATCGGCTTTTCACCATCGCCGCAGCTCGACGTGAGCAGAGCGCCGAGTATGGCGTCCTGCACACAAGCGACGCCAATATCCTCATAGGCTTCGAAGAGAAACCTGTCACCCGGTACTTAGTAAGCATGGGTGTCTACGTTGTAAGCAAGCGCATTCTTTCCTTGATCCCTCAGGCCCAGAAATATGGATTCGACGATCTCATGGGCGATTTGCTTACCAGAAACGCTCAGGTGCATGTCTCTCCTTATGGCGGCTACTGGCTGGATATTGGTAGACCGGATGATTACGCTCAGGCGATAGAAGACTTTGAGAATCGGCGACAGATCTTTCTGTCCCCATGAGCGGCCCAATTCTAGTCACCGGTGCCACAGGTTTCGTCGGGAGACACCTCATTCCCGCCCTGCAGGCTCGCGATTTCGAGGTTCTGCCCCGCTCTTTACGGGAAGACCTGCCCACTTCGATTCCGGGCAGTGTTTCTCATGTTTTTCACCTTGCGGCTAAAACGTACGTCCCAGAGAGCTGGTCGCACCCGCTTTCATTCTATGAAGCCAACGTTCTCGGAACAGTGAAAGTTCTTGATTTCTGCAGACGCGTAGATGCGCCCGTTACGATCATAAGTTCGTACGTGTACGGAAACCCTGAGTCTCTGCCTGTTTCGGAAGATCATCCCGTCCAGGCCTTTAATCCGTACAGCCACAGCAAAATTCTTGCAGAGCAGGTTGCGAAATATTATGCCGAAGGCCTCGGCGTACATGTAACTCTGATTCGGCCATTTAACCTGTATGGTCCTTCTCAGGACTGTAGATTCCTTATTCCTACGCTATTACGACAGGCCCTTGATCCGGCATCGAGCGTAATCTCAGTCGCCGATGCCCGGCCCCGGCGCGATTTTCTATTCATCGCTGATTTCATCGATCTGCTGATTCGGAGCATGAGGTCTACTCCACGCGCATTCGAGATATTCAATGCCGGGTCTGGAGCTTCTGTCTCGATCGCCGATCTTTGTGAGGCCATCAATGTCCTTACCGGCGCGCCGAAAGTGCTGGTGTCAAGGGGTGAGTCGCGCCCGGACGAGGTCTTCGATGTATTCTCCGATGTATCCAAAGCCTCGCGGGAGTTAGGCTGGCGGCCACAGACCTCATTGGAGCAGGGACTAGCCTTGACGATCGATGCTTTGAAACGAATCGATAGCGAATATATCGGCTAGGTCTTCATGAGAAAAAGCAACTGCAATGTCTCCTAAAAACATCGATATCGTCCTTCCTGTCTACAATGAGGAAGCCGGTATAGAGATGTTCAATGCTGCACTGCTTCGTGTAACATCCTTATTAGCCGGGCAATACACGTTCCGTTTGATTTATGTGCTGGATCGATCGTCGGATGCGTCTTTCTCAGTCCTAAAGCGCCTCTCGCAACAATATCGCAACATTACTATTATTCATCTCTCGCGCCGTTTCGGGCATCAAATGTCGCTGGTGGCAGGGATCGACCACTGCACAGGGGATGCGGCGATCATGATGGACTGCGACTTACAACACCCTCCCGAGTTGCTTCCCGACCTGCTGGCTCGTTTCGAGGAGGGATATGATATAGTCCACACGATCAGAACTTATTCCGGGACAATCCCCTGGAGAAAGCGTGTTTTGTCTCGAGTCTTCTACCGGCTCCAAAATGCTCTGTCCCCTGTGGAGCTTCGCGATGGAGCCGCCGATTTCCGGCTAATATCACGAAAAGTAGTTAATGTATTTCAGAAGGACATTCGCGAGCACGGACAATTCCTCCGAGCGCTTTTCCAGTGGGTTGGGTTTGCGAGTACGGAGGTGCATTTCGTTAGTGCGCCTCGTGCCGCTGGGGTTACGAAATATGATATGAAGCGGTTGCTTGGCTTTTTTGTAGACGGAATGCTATCGTTTTCCAAGGTTCCTCTGCGGATGGCCTCCGCGTTGGGATTCGTTTTTTCGACCCTGGGCCTTCTTTATCTTGTCTACCTCGTTATACAATTTTTTGTTTCCGGCAATTTCCCTCCTGGGTATACATCGCTAATTGGAGTTGTCCTTTTGATCGGCGGCCTTCAGTTGAGCGTGCTCGGTGTCATCGGCGAATATATAGGCACCATTTTCGACGAGGTAAAAGCGCGGCCGCTCTACGTTGTTGACGAGATTTTAAATGGCGACTGAACAACTCCCATTAACGCCCGGCTTAAGTTGCCAGCGGTTGAGCCGTAAAGTTTGTTAAGCTAGCTTTTTGCGTATTTCTGCTCCCCTCGAAACTGGCCAGCGACATCAAGCGGCCGCAAAGACACAAACCCGTGCGTCAGCGCGCCGAGTAAGCGCCTTAGCTTGTGTAATCTCCGCTCTCGTCTGCGCTGTAGCCCTTTGCTTTGTGCTTCGAGTAAACCGGCTGAACCTGCATGTCCCTTTGACCTACTGGGGCGATGCCCTTTATTTCGATTCCTGGGTAAAGGGCGTTATGGAAGGGAACTGGCCATGGCGCAACTCGCACCTTGGTATGCCGTTCGGCGCCGATTGGCGGGATTTCCCGGTCGACCTTACTGTGGAGGCGATACTCATCCGCATCTTAGCGTTATTTACTTCGAGCGCCGGATTGGTTCATAACTTGGTATGGATGATCGGCGTCGTTGTTTGCGCAGGATTAGCTGCATACTCGTTCCAGAGACTTGCAATTGGCAAATGGATGGCGGCCGCTCTCGGCATCATCTACGCATTACAGCCTTTTGCGTATTATCGCGGTGTAAGCCATTTCAATTTGATGTTCTATTTGGTTCCCCTATTGGCTGCTGGTGCCGTCGAGATAGCAGCCGGTCGAGTTCCCGGTAATATGCCTCATTCGTCAGACGACCGTTCCTTATCCGGCCGAGCGCGGCTGCTCGCAACGTTGCGAAATATACCCGCGTATATCTATCTCGCATGTCTTGTGCAGGGTTTTACTTACATCTATTATTCCTTCTTCGGTGTGTTTCTCTTCGTAGTCGCGGCTTTATTGGCGTACACGGTCTACCGGCGACGGTCGGCGCTCATTGCTGGTTCCGTAGCTGTGATTGTTATCTGCGGCGCCACATTGATCAATCTCACTCCGAGCTTGTATTATTGGTCCGAGCGTGGCCGTAATCCTGCAATGGCTTACAAATCGCCGGCTGACGCCGAGATCTATGGTTTGAAGTTGCGGCATTTGCTGACGCCTATTCCTGAGAATTCTTTTCCGCCGCTTCAATATATTCAGAAGAAACTGGACGGCGCTGGGTTTATCGGTGAGAATGAGAATGCGACCAGCAGGCTCGGAAGCATCGGGAGCTTCGGTCTGCTTTTCCTTCTTGCCTATGGTCTCGTCTCCTGTTTGCGACGGGGCTTCAAAAGCGATCGTCCGGCCGGCGTCTTAGAAGCCTCTTCCGCCCTCACGTTAGCGTGCTTATTGCTTGCCACCGTCGGGGCGTTCGGTAGCCTCTTTAATGTGTTTGTGGCCCCGGATATTCGAGGTTACAACCGGATTGTCGTTTTCATTGATTTCTTTTCAATAGCTGCGGTAGGCGTATTGCTGACACGAGCGTCTGGCTGGTATCTCCGGCGGCGTTGGCCCAAGCCACTTATGGTATGTGCTCTGGCAGCAATTGTGATATTCGGTATATCCGATCAGGCTGTCACGGCCGAATACCGGAAAAGCGGTCCTCGTGAGACACAGTTTGACCTGGACGGCGCATATGTGAAATCGGTAGAGTCCGCGCTTCCACGGAATGCCTCCGTCTTTCAGTTACCATTTACCGATTTTCCCGCCGAAGGGCCTCCTTTTCGCATGGGAATATACGATCACAGCAGAGCCTACTTACATTCTCATACTTTACGGTGGACTTGGGGTGCCATGAGTGGACGCATCTCGGGAGAATGGGTCCGTCAAACATCGAATTTACCCGTAAAAGACATGTTGGCGCGTGTATCGGCGGCTGGATTCTCCGGGATCTGGCTAGACAGGTTCGGATATCAGGCGGGTAGCTCGCCAGAACCGGAAATTAAGGCCGTGCTGGGCAGGGAGCCTCTCCTGCGGTCGGATGGCCGGATTGCGTTCTACGACCTTACGGAGTATTCCAAGCGCTTAAAGGCGTCGGAAACTCCTCGCGAGTTCCGCCTCGCCGAACAGGACGCCTTAAACGCCGTTGTCGTCACTTACCCGACAGGGTTTTATGGTGAGGAGCGAAATAACGGGCAGACTTGGCGCTGGTCTTCGCAACATGGTGTGATGCAGTTACACAACCCTCTCCCGCAGCCTCGTACCGTTGCGCTGGCTATGATGCTCGAGACCGGTGGCGCTGGCGATTCGCTGATCAGGATTTCGGCGTCAGGAAAGTCTGACACGGTGGCGCTTAGAAATAATTCTGCGCCTTATGCGCGCGAGATTCAATTGCCCGCCAGGGGAACTGTCAATATCTCCTTCGATTGCGACTGCACGCCGATTAGCGCGCCGGCCGATCCGCGAACCTTGTTCTTCGAACTAACAAACCTAAAAGTAATGCAACGTGAGCATTAGCCGCTCTCGGAGCAAAGTGATTCCATCGGAGCCGCTTTATTTCTCTAAACACCAGCGGAGAACTTCCTCGGTAAACGTTTGCCAAGTAGGTAGATTCAGATGCACTGTTTCTTGCGTCTTCTGATTGGCATACGCATTATCCAGAAAAGCGAGCACCGCGCGGCGGAGATTAAGAACCGTTACCGGATCGACCTGGTGAACGCCTGATGATCCAATCCCTTCCAGGCTGGGGATGGTCTTAGAAGCAATAACCGGAGTTCCAACCCAAAGGCTCTCGACAGGCGGCAGCCCGTAACCTTCGGCGCCACTAACGTAGATCGTCGCCCGGGACTGCTCAATAAACCCTCGGATCGCGTTATCGCCGGGAGCGGAGTGAAATCGAAGTCCCGAGCTCTTATCGCGGGCGAGCGCCTGCACTCTTACGGCCAAATCCGTCTCAACCCAACCCATTTTGCCAATAAACGAGAGTGTCAAGCCCTTGATCTCACGCAACAAGGGCTCGAACGCGTCCAGTATCAAGTGGTGATTCTTTCGAGGCTCAATGGTTCCGAGCACAGTAAAATTCAAAGGGCGATTTACAATGACCTCGGTCGCCCTTTCGCCGAGCGCATCGCTGCCCAGCGGCAGGACCACCCCGCCGCGCTCGCTAGTCCGCTTCAAGCGCCCATAGTAGATATCACGCGTGTAATCCGAAATAAATCCACAATGACTCGCTTGCCTGATAACTTGAAAATATCCAAACGTACCCAGCGGCATACCGGGAGGAAAGTATTCAGGATGCGTTGCGGGCAGCAAGTCATACACAATAAACCGGCACCGCTGTAATTCCTGTTTGGGCATTTCGCGAAAGAACTTAGCCCGGTCCTCGCCAAATAACTCCGGCACGATAACTGTATCTTCCGGCCGTATCTTAATCGGCGTGCCGCAACTTGGGCCCCCCAGCCTGCGGATTTCCTCAACCCCGGCTTCTCCGCCCTCCCGAAAATATCCTCCAATCACGGAGATCAGCGCGGGCGGAAGTGCAAGAAACCGGCCGCCGTCAAGGCGAACTGGAATCACACTCCCGGATGGCAAATACCTGCACAATTCGCCGCTAATCCGCTGAATGCCGGTCTTCATCGGGACCGCCAGAAATTCGCTCAAATCGATATAAAGGCTCATGCTACGCCCAGGATCTCGACCAGGCGCTTTGCGTAATATTGGAAATTATGCGTCGCCAGATAAGCAGCGCGTGCATCACAGTAGGAAGCAGGTCCCGCCTGAGCCTCCCAAATCAGCGCCAGTTTTTCTGCCACTTGCAATGGCGAAAAACGGTCAGGAACAACCGGCACGTAGGCAGGAGCGTCGCAGGACTGCGCAAGGTCGCTGTTTGCGACACACGGGAGTCCGGCACTGATGCAATCGGTAAGGGCGGCAGAGAGTTGCCCGAAGCCGTAGCTCCTAAGTTGAACTGCGGCATCGGAAGCAATTAGGAAATCCCGATAAGTACTATCATCCACAAATGAAGCGCTTGTATGGATGGAATCGGCAATACCATACACAGTGGCAATCCGGTCCAGTTCCGGCTTATGTATGCTGGCATTCCCGACAAAGTATAGTTCGGCCGGGATATTCCAACTTCGAAGCAGCTCGGTCGCGAGAACGCATGTATCCATTCCTTTTTCGGGTCCCACGATCCCAAAGCTAGATATTAGAAACCTGGATGAAGAGATACCATGTCTCTCTCTCGCTTGCTGCTTCGAAGATCGCGTTAGCTCTTCATCCTTGAAAAAGAGGGTCGGACAGCATGTTGTGACGTGGGCAGTAACTCCGTGGCGCGCCTTGATGAGAGCCTGTTGAGTCGCCGTATGCACAATCAAGGGTGATGCCCGTTCGATAACAGGCTCCAACAGCAGAGAAGGTGGGTTTCGCGCATGCAGCCATGCGTGAACCTCTTCCATGTCCACAGGTCGGCCAAGCAGCCGGGCCGCAAACTTCAGGAACCCTTCGTGCCCAAAACGCTGTATATAAATTTGGATCAATCGCGCATCGTGCAGAATACAAGGACCCCCGTGCCCTTCAAAAATCTCGAAGATGGGAGTATGGAAGTGGGAGTTCCCAAGCACAGAAATGACACCGTTGTATCTTCCTGCAATAAGTGGAGCTAGGCTTATCTCTCCGGCATCTCGAAACTTACCGTCAGACGTAAGTGGACGTACGGCATTCGTATAGATGTCGGAAGAAAACAAGCCTTCACCAGCGTGCATTGTCATCGCGGTGTAGCGAGCTACACCGGATTGGTCGGGCGGATAAGGACTCAAAAACGCCAAGTGGGGTTTGTTGCCTCGCAGGACAACAGGCGCTCGACGGCGGTCGTCAATCGCTCCCTCCAGGGCGGTCCAGAACCGTCTCCCTACAATATCCTCGCGAAACTTATTACCCAAATTGGCCTGCGATGCCGCCAGCGAAATTCGTAAGCCAGGGTCGTTCAGCAAAGCCTCCAACTTTTCGCAGAGAACGGACGGGTCGTCGGACGGAAAAAGAGCCTGCGGATCCGTGATTAATTCCAGATGTGCAGCGCAGGTGGAAACAACAGCGGGGCACCCGCATACGGAGGCTTCTACAACCGGCAAGGAAAAGCCTTCTATGTGCGACGGCGCAATAGTAGCAATGGCGCCCATAAACAAGGCAACAAGTTCTTCATCGGAAACGTCGGGGAAAAATTCCAGAAACCCTTCCCCTTCGGCGTGACCGGCGAGCCACAAGAGGTTACGTCTATAAGCCTCGTCGTAATGGCCTACTACTCTAAGTGCGATGCGGCGCGAATAAAGCAGGTTCAAATGCCGCATAGCTTTGATGACAGTCTCTGGATTCTTGCGCGCATCTGTCGCCAAGATGATCAGGAAATACGGTTCTCCTTCGTACGGTGAACGCGAATCTCGAAAAAGATCCCGCAGTTCATACAAAGAGCGGCGCACAGAAGCGCCCGTAACATGGATGCGGTCACGCGAAACACCCAGCAGCTCCGAAAGCCTCCATGCTGTGTATTCAGAAATCGGCAGAAAGCAGTCGAAAGTGCGGAGCCGGGCCATTTTCGCAAGATAGTCAATCCGGCTGGTAACCGTTGGCAGGTAGCCAGGCCAGTCCAAGGGAATAAAGTCGTAAATAGCGGCTGCGCAGAAGAATGCCGGATGGCTCTGAAAACGCACACTGAAGCGCGCATCATGCGTCATAGGCGTTCCATCGATGAATACTGCAGGCGCATCGCCGCAGCAAGGATTGATTGACGGGCTAACTTCGTCTACCCAGGAAGCGCACTCCTCAGGAAGTTGTGGCGAGCGAGGATCGATCAACCCGACCATCTTCCAATTGAAAAGCCCGCTCTGCCTGCGCGTTCTTAGCAACGCTGCCACATGGTGGCCGATTCCCCGAACGCGATATTTTGGGTCTTGAAGACAGCGCAGGTCAGCGTAGATTACTGGCTGCATGTGCTCGATTCATATCGCCCGCACTCGAAAAGGCGCCTTCCTGCCCTGTGTCCAGTTTCCAATCCGAATCCGAAGTACGAAAATGCGGCTGCCGAAACAGCGCAAGCAGCAACTGCTCTAGTGAGTCCCATTGTGCGGCATTGCCGAGCTGCGCGCTACGCAGCCGCTCTTCCATTGCCGCCCAGCGCTGGGCAGAGTCGTCGCTTCGGAGCCGAGCCTCAATGCTATTGAGTTGGGCTTGCACATCGGCCAGCAGAAAAACCTTTACTTTGAGGAGAAACCACCAAAAGAGCCGCTCAAAAAAGGTACGATAAATAGGGCGCAGGATGAAAACCACTACCCTCTCGCCAAACCTCATTATTATTCCCCACCCGTTCGAAATAGAACCTGTCGTTCGACTTTACATTGTATTCAATCTGATCCACGCAGCTGATGCAATGTCAACAACCGATGGTTAGAGAATACCACAGCAGAGTATTCAAATTGTCTTTGCGCCGGCCGCTCCGCCTTCTCTGGTGGACAATAACTTTTCAGCTACCTAGCCGCCTCCAGTTACGTCGTGAATATCGACAGGTTGCTCAATCCGGCCTTTTCGACCCCGTATTTTATTTGGATCAAAACCCAGCCCTCGCCGAAACCGGTATCGACCCGCTGCAGCATTACCTCGCGCACGGCTCGGAATGCTGTGACCCTCATCCCTTGTTCCACACCGATTGGTATGTCCGGCAAAATCCCGATCTGGTTGCCGCCGGCGCTAATCCGCTGGTGCATTATATGCGGAAAGGATGGCAGAAAGGACGCAGCCCCCACCCGCTCTTTGATGCCGTATTTTATTTAAGGCAAAATCCCGATGTCGCCCTCGCCGGAACCGATCCCCTGCAGCACTACATCGCACGCGGCGGATTGGAAGGCCGCAGTCCTCATCCGCTATTCGACGGCGCGTGGTATCTTCACCAAAATCCGCATCTCGCGACTGCCGGTGTAAATCCTCTGATGCACTACTTACGCCAAGGTTGGAAGCACAGACTTAATCCCCATGTGTTATTCGATACGGCGTTTTATCTGGAGGAAAACCCGGATGTCGAGCAAGCCGGCGCCTGTCCGCTTCAGCACTATCTAACACGGGGCGGATTGGAAGGCCGCCACCCTCATCCGCTGTTTGACAGTTCTTGGTATCTTCGGAACAGCCCGGAGTTAGCTGCGCGCAATACAAATCCACTCGTGCATTACTTAGATATAGGCTGGAAGGAGCGGCGCAAGCCTCATCCGCTCTTTGACAGCTCCTTCTACCTGGAACAGATCCCTTCCGCGGCGAGAGGCGAAACCGAGCCGCTTCAACATTACCTGACGCGGGGTGGCCTAGAGGGACTCAGTCCTCATCCACTCTTCGATGGCGCTTGGTATATTCGGCAGAATCCCGCTCTAGTTGGGCAGCAAATTAATCCTCTTGTACATTATTTGCTACACGGCTGGAAAGATGGCCGAAGCCCTCACCGGCTCTTTGACGCGGCCTTCTATCTGAAGCAGGATCCGCAGACCGCAGCAACCGGGATCAATCCTTTGATCCACTATCTTGCCGTAGGCGCTAGTAAAGGATTGAATCCCAATCCGCTTTTCGACTCGTCGTATTACAGAACAGTATATCTAAGCGGACATACGCAAGGAGTAAATCCTCTTATAGACTACGTGTTGCGCGGCGCAGCACGTTTCAGCCGTCCGCATCCCGTCTTTGAACCTGCTTTTTATGTAACCAAGCACTCGACTGCCGGAACCTCCGGAATAGACCCGCTTTCGCACTACTTAACCGTCGGTGCACTGCAACGTTACTCTCCGCATCCGCTCTTCGACGTCGATTTCTATATCGAGCAGACGCCCGCGCTAGGCGTTAATTGCTCAGATCTTCTGCAGCATTATCTTTTTGAAGGCGCAAAGGACGGACTCGATCCATGTGAGTTATTCGACTCGTCTTTTTATCTGGAGCAGAATCCGGAAGTTGCTCACCGAGGCGTGAATCCGCTGTCACACTATTTGTCCGCCGGGGCGAGCGAAGGATGCAACCCGAACCCGCTATTCAATACTGCTTTTTATCTGAAGCACAATCCCGCTGTCATCGCGTCCGGGATGAATCCTCTCATCCACTTCATCAACTATGGAGCCGAGGAAGGGAGATTTCCCAACCCATTCTTTGATCCGCTTTACTATCTGAGGAACAATCCCGACGTAAAACGAGCTGGAACTAATCCGTTGGCTCACTATCTGCTGCTCGGTGCCCAGGAGGGTCGCGACCCTAGCCGCTTCTTCAGCACGACGCGTTATATGTCTGAACATGCGGAGCTTGTTAGCTCTGGTATAAACCCGCTGGCGCACTTTCTCGGTTACCGAAGTTCCTCTGGTGAAATTTCCTCTAAAGAAAAGGACTCCCGGCGGCCGCCTACTAAGGGCGGGATCGACTGTGCCAGCGAATCCGAAAACCTCGAGCATGTCGCAACCGATCTCAAGAATCGCCTAGCGCAGCAGCAAATTGACCTACTATGGAATTGCAACTTTGAAATTGCGCCATCTTCGAGCGCCATTACGCTGGCGAACCAGGCCTTCCGCAGTGCATCGGAAAATAACCGTCACCTCCTCATTCTGCTCGCCCCCGTGCCTCCCGAAGAAAACGTTATAAGTGTTTTGACTGAGGCTTTCAACCTCGACCCGCATTTTGGCGCAGCGGTACCGCGGCAATGCGATCCAGCAAGCGGGGAAATTCTAAAAGTCTGTAACGAGCTGGGCGACCCGGAACTGAGAAGCCTTCCGCGTTCTATTTTAGATTGGGTTGCGGAATATTACGTATTGCCCGAGATGCTGGCTGCATGTTTGCTGCTCCGCAACTCGGTCCTATCGAATTTGGAGCTTCTCGACGAGAGCTATGAAACGCTTCCTGGCGCTCTGCTGCACTATCTCTGTCGCGCGCGCCGGCGTGGTTTTCGGTGCATAGTCTATAACCGCGCTGTTCTTCCGCGGGAGAACGGCCGATGCGCGGGTAAGACTCCGGTGAGCAGGGCCGACGTGCTCAAATTGCACACCGAATACCCAGACGCAGGCCCTGCCAGAGCCGAGTACCGGAACCATCCGCTGCACATCCATGAAAGCCTGTTAGCGCGGCGTCTTTCCAGCCGACCGGCTGAGCAGCGACGTTTGTTGTTCGACATTCGTGGCGTGCCAAGCCATATAAACGGAACGACTGAGGCCGTACTAAGTCTCTGTGATGGCTGTTCTACCACAAGTCACGATTGGGAAATCAGCCTTTTGGCTGCGCCAGCTACCGTGGCAGTTCACCAACTAGCGCAGCGTTATCCTAAATGGAAAATCATCACGAAGGAGGGCCAGCATTGTTTCACTGCAGCGCTACGTCCCTCGCAGCCGTGGGATCTCGCCTCCATGATCGATCTTCATCGCATGGCCTTGTTCAATTTCTATACAATACTCGACACAATTGCGTGGGATATCTTGATCGGCGCGCCTGCCGAACTAAGCGCCGCCTGGAACTTTCTCTCGGAGCATGCAGACGGAATATTATATATTTCGGAGTATACGAGCGATCGCTTTCGAACACGATTTCCACTGTCTCGAATAACACCGGCCTATGTATCACATTTGTCATTTGATCCAGCCGATTACATAACTAAGGCGGTCCAAGAGGCGTCACCAGCCCATGATGAGTTTCTCCTCGTGGTAGGTAACTCCTTTGATCACAAAAATGTCGGCTCAACTGTGGATTTGTTAGCCTCCACTTTTCCATCTCACGCGATTAAGGCTTTAGGCTTGCGGAAGCACCCAAGCCCTATGGTTGAGACATTTGAGAGCGGCCAGATGCCGCAAGTTGATGTCGATCGGTTATTCGCTCGGGCGTCAGTGATTGTCTTTCCGTCCTTCTATGAGGGATTCGGATTCCCGACCTTGAAGGGATTAAGCTATGGCCGTACCGTCATAGCTCGCAAATCCGAATTATTGACTGAGGTTGCCAGCCATTACCGTGGCCCGGGACGATTAATTGCTTTCCGTACTGCGACCGAGTTAGTCGCGGCCGTCGAGTGCGTGCTCCACGATTCAGAAATCGCGGAAGTGCCGCTGGGATCTTGGCTCGACGCCTCCGCCCAGCCGATGAACTGGAAGGACGTTGCTGCCGGAGTGCTCGCATTCGTCGAGCAACGGGTCCAGAACGTTGCTGCCTCTCGATGGCCCGCTCGTCAGCGCGCGATCGAGCAGATGACCGCGTATGCTATCTAGCAGGACGCCATGAATGATCTGTCCAAAGTTGAACTCGAGAAAGATGTTGACACCGCTGCCATCGAGGAAAGCTGCCGCAATCTGTGGGACGCGGCCGAAGTTTATCGCTATGACGGAAGTGCACACGGTACCGTTTTCTCGGTAGACACCCCTCCGCCTTATGTCTCCGCTGCCCATCTGCACGTCGGCCACGCCATGTCGTACGCCCAGGCGGAGTTTATTGTGCGCTATCAGCGCATGAAGGGTAAGGAAATTTTCTATCCGATGGGCTTCGATGACAACGGCCTCCCCACCGAACGATACGTCGAGAAAACCTATCACATCGACAAGCGGAAAACATCGCGATCGGCTTTTCGCAGCCTTTGCCTCGAAGAAACTAAGAAAGGAGCGGTACAGTACGAGGAATTATGGCGTTCTCTCGGTCTCTCCGTCGACTGGCGCCTTAGATATTCCACTATCGATGACCATTGCCAAAAAACAGCGCAGGCCTCCTTTGTGGACTTATACCAGAAAGGCCGAATTTATCGCTCTAGCGAGCCCGTGCTGTGGGATCCCCAGCTTGAAACCGCGCTTGCTCAAGCCGACCTCGAAACTATAGAGCGGAAAAGCGAGCTACACGAAATTGTATTTCGCTCTACGGACGGTGTCCCGCTTCTTATCTCTACCACTCGTCCGGAGTTACTGGCGGGATGTGTGGCCTTATACTGCAATGCGGAAGACGAACGCTATAAAGGGCTGATCGGCGGCGAGGCAACCGTCCCATTGTTCGGCCACAAGGTGCCCATTCTTTCCGATCGCGATGTGCTCCCGGATTTCGGCACCGGTCTCATGATGGTCTGCACCTTCGGCGATAGCGATGACGTGAAGCGCTGGAAACGCGATGGGCTGGCGTTGCGCGCCTGTGTCGGACCGGACGGGCGCATGACTCAGATCGCCGGCGAGTTTGCGGGTCTTTCGACAGAGCAGGCACGCCGCAAGATTGTGGCCGAGCTCAAGGAGACGGGCCTGCTCAGGCGGTCCGAAGAAATCGAACAACATGTTTCCGTCTCCGAACGCTCTGGAGCTCCGGTCGAATTTGTCATTACACAGCAATGGTTCATTCGCCTACTCGATCTCAAGGACGCTCTCTTGGAGCGTAGCGCCGAACTGCGCTGGTCTCCGGAGTGGATGAAAGCGCGCCTCGATGACTGGATTAATGGTCTTAAGTACGACTGGAACATCTCGCGCCAGCGCTTCTACGGTGTGCCGTTTCCCGTGTGGTACTGCGAGGCCTGTAACTCGCCTGTCATTGCGCCGGAAGACTTGCTGCCGATAGACCCACTGGAAAGCCCCGCTCCCATTGCTAACTGCCTGTCGTGCGGAGGCTCTGTATTCAAGGGCGACCCAGACGTCATGGATACCTGGATGACTTCGTCGTTAAGCCCGCTTATTAATGGGAATTGGGTCGGCTCAGATAACAAACTCGGGGATATGTCCATATATCCTATGTCGCTGCGCGTCCAGGCTTTCGAAATAATTAGAACTTGGCTTTTTTATACGGTTCTTAAGTCTCACTTGCATACGAATTCTTTGCCATGGCGCGACGTGATGATCTCGGGATGGGGTCTGAACGAACACGGAAAGAAGATCAGTAAGCGCGACCTTGAGAAATTCACGGACGCTTCGGGTTTCAATCGCTATGAACCCTATGCGGTTGTCCGAAAGTATGGCGCTGATTCGCTGCGCTACTGGGCCGCCGGCAGCCAGTTGGGAAATGATCTTCGCTACAACGAAGGAGACGTAAAGGTCGGCCGCAAGCTTGTCATCAAGCTTTGGAATGCCGCGCGCTACTGCCTGCTCCAATGGAACCAATTCGACCCTTGCGCCCCCCACTTACCGGTTCACCTCCGCACTATAGAAGACCGATGGCTAATTCGAACGCTTCATCGGACCATCGCAGCGGCTACGAACGGGTTTGAATCTTATAATTACGCACTCGCCCGTGAAGCTACGGATCGACTCTTCTGGGATACATTTTGTGATGACTATCTCGAGATGGTAAAAGCACGATTCTGGAACCCGGATCGATACCCGGATTCTGCGCGCCAAGCCGCTCAGATTACTATGTGGGAATGCTTTCGCGCCATCCTCCTGATGTACGCGCCGTTTGTTCCCTTTATTACCGAGCACCTTTATCAGCGGATTTACCGCCCTGTAGAAAACACCATATCTATCCATATAGCGGCATGGCCCATTGTGGACCACAATTTGATTGAGGACTTGCCCGAGATGAATATCTTGTCGGCAATCCTAAGATCGGTCCGGGCGATTCGCTCTCTACGCCGTATCTCCCAAACGCGTTCCCTTGGAACGCTGGTTCTGGATCTTCAAGACGCAGCCGTTTACTTGCAGCCACAGATTCGGTCGCTTGAAAGCTCGCTTCAGGCCGTGGCCCGGGTCCAGCAAATATCCTATGGCTCGGCGAAAGAACCGACTGATATCGAAGGTCTCTCTATAGATTTACTAACGTAGCGTCGGTGCCCGGCTACGCCGCGCGCCCTCCTATAGAATGACGCCTATAACCAGCCCATCTTCCGAGTTAGGTTCGAAACCTCGGCCCGAATCGCACGCGCGCATCATCGTCTACGTGAGCCTCGCCGCCCTCGCGCTGGTCTCCTCGCTTTTACTAACAAGGAATGTCGACCTTAGCGTTTACTGGTACGCTGTCACCGGCTTTTTCAGCGGCGCCAGACCCGCTTACGGCCCGAACAGTGGAATTGGGTACCCAATGGAGTATCGTTACCCACCGGTAACCTATCTGCTCTTGTTTCCGCTGAAATGGTTGCCGCTTCGCGCCGCTGGCGTCTGCTGGATGCTCTCCGCCTGGACGACGGCGATCGTCAGTGTGTCGCTTGCAATCCGCATGCGCCAGCTCCGCTTCAATGCCCTGTCCATTGTTGCCTCGTGCGCGTTCATGCTCGCCTACGTGGTGCTGGCTGTTCGATACGGAAACGTCCAGCCCTTCGTCGTCGCCTGGCTCCTGGCGGCGCTCGTCTTATCTGAAACGTACCCTCTATGTGCAGGAATCCTGTTGGCGCTCGCGATTACATTCAAGATTTGGCCCATTATGTTCCTCCCCTGGTTGATCCGCAGGGCGAGGCTTCGCGCCGCACTTTTTTGCCTGATCGGATTGCTGGCGCTCTGGCTTCTACCTTTTCCGCTATTCGGAGTCGCACGTTACTGGTCGCTTCTGCATGATTGGTACGCCGCCGTCCATCGTATGGGATCGACTTACTCGGAGTTCTATTATTTCCCAAGCCAATCATTGCGCGGCATCTTACTGCGCTATCTCACCCCAGTCGCACCACCGCTGGATACCTTCCCGCGAATCAACATGTTATCGCTCTCGCCTCGAACTGCGGTAGTCATCTGGGGCATCGTCTCCTTGATCGCTTACTCCGCAATTGTGATTGCCATGCTTCGCTCGAACCCGCGCACGCAGTGGGCTTGGGATGGTGCCCTGTTCGTGGTGTATTCCTTGCTTGAGCCATACGCCGTCAAGAGCGGCCTGATATCGCTGGGACCTGCTGCTTTAATGGCTGCCGCCTTATTCGCGCTGAGTGCGCGCCTCAAGCCCCCGCGGTATTCGTGGCCCAATGCCTTATTTCTCACCGCCTGCTTTATATCATTCCTTCAGGCGATCTTACAATATAAGCCTTGGCAGCGGATCCTACTTACTATAGGGCTTGATTTCTGGGCCGAGATATTACTCCTCGCGGCATTCCTTATTTGGATTCGATGGATGCCCGTGGACCAGGCCCAGCCTTTGGCAGCTTCAGCCGAGCGCGATTAAATCCGAAGCCACTCGCTTTAGCTGTCCGCAGGCCGCGAAGATATCCCGCCCTCTCGGCTTTCGAACGAAGCACGGCACGGCTCGCCGCACAATCTGCTGGAAGCTTTCCACCCGCTCCGGTTCCGGTGTTTCGAACGGAATGCCGGGACCCGGATTCAGCGCAATCAAATTCACTTTGCAATTCAGATGCCCCAGCAGCCGCACCACGCGCCTTGCGTCCGCGTCCGAATCGTTCACGCCTCTCAGCAACACGTATTCAAAACTCAGCTTCTCCCACGGCCGCAACGGATACCCCCGGCACGCTTCCAGCAGATCCTTCAAATGGTATTTCCGCGTGATCGGCATCAACGCGCGCCGCTGCTCTTCTGTCGACGCATTCAGCGAAACCGCCAGTTTCGGCCGCACTTCCGCCCGCCCAAGCTCTTCGATCTTCGGAACAATCCCCGACGTCGATATCGTTATCCGCTTCGGCGACATTCCAAATCCCTCGCTGTCCGTCAGCAACCGCGTCGCTTTCAGAACGTTTCCCAGGTTGAGCAACGGCTCGCCCATCCCCATCATCACCACGTTCAAGCGCGCGTCGCTCGGCCGCAGCCCGTTCTCCCGGGCCACGTGCATCACTTGCCCGACAATCTCGCCCGCCGTCAAATTCCGTTCCAAGCCCATGAGCGCCGTCAGGCAAAATTTGCAATCGACCGGGCATCCCACCTGGCTGGAAATGCAAATCGTATCCCGCCCTTCCTCCGGCATTAGCACCGCCTCCACCGTGCGGTTGTCCTCCAGCCGCAAGAGATACCGCCGCGTTCCGTCGCTCGAATCGTAACGCCGCTCACCCGTCGGCAGCCCCAGCGTGTTGCTCCTAAGTAGCTGATTCCGAACAGCTTGTGGCAGTGCCGAAATTTGGGACAATTCCGCCACTTGTTGCCGGTACAAAGCGTCATATAGTTGTCGGGCGCGATAAGGTGGGTGCCCCGGGCCGAGCAGGTTCTGCAGCTCGGCCACATCCATCCCAACCAGCGTCTCGCCCTCAACTGCTTGCAGCATCTAGCTTTAAGTGTACCGTCGTGTACACTCGGAAAGGCATACAGAATGGTCCTGGCTTCGCCTCACGTCCGCGAAATCGAGCGCGCGCTTCTGCCCAACGGACTCCGCATTGTCACGGAAGCCATGCCCTACGTACGCTCCGTCTCCCTCGGCGTCTGGATCGGCGCCGGCTCCCGCATCGAGCACGGCCCCGAAAACGGTATCTCCCATTTCATCGAGCACATGGTCTTCAAAGGCACCAGTCAGCGCTCCGCCGAAGATATTGCCCGTGAAGTCGATTCCGTCGGCGGTGGCCTCGATGCATTCACCAGTAAGGAGCTCGTCAGCTTCAACACCAAGGTGCTCGACGAACACGTCCCCCTCGCCCTCGACATCCTCTCCGACCTGGTATTGAATCCACTCTTTCGCGAACAGGACATCGAAAAAGAAAAAGGCGTCATCCTCGAAGAAATCAAAATGGAGGCCGACCAGCCCGAATTCGTCCTCCACGAGACCTTCCTCAGCAATTTCTGGAAAGGCCACGGACTCGGCAAGCCCATTCTCGGCACCCGCGAAACCGTCAAAAAGTTCTCCCACCCCATGCTGTCCGATTTCTACGGCCGCGTCTACTCGCCTTCGAACATTCTCATCACCGCCGCCGGCAACCTCGACCACGAGTCCTTCGTCCGCCTCGTCTGCGAAAAATTCTCCGGCCTGAAGGTGCGTGAGTCTCTGCCCTTGGGCTCGGTGCCCCAGCCGCATGCCTCCATCATTCTGAAGAAGAAGGAATCGCTCGAACAGGTGCATATCGCGCTCGGCGTGCCCGCCTACCCGCTCGCCCATCGCTTGCGCTTCCCGCTGTACGTCCTCAACACCGTGTTGGGCGGCGGCATGAGTTCGCGCTTATTTCAAAACATCCGTGAGAAGCAGGGCCTCGCCTATGCCGTCTATTCCGAATTGAATCTCTTCAGCGATACCGGTTGCATGACGATTTACGCCGGCACCGCGGTCGAGACCGCCAAACAGGTCGTGAACTCTGTCGTGCACGAATTCCGCCAGCTCAAAGACGATCTGATCGGCGTCGAGGAGTTGCGCCGCGCCAAGGATCATCTCAAAGGTTCGCTCATGCTGAGCCTGGAATCCACCTCCAGCCGCATGTCCAATCTCGCCCGCCAGGAGCTCTATTTCGATCGCTTCATGTCGCTCGACGAAATGCTCGAAAGCATCGAATCTGTGACGCGCGACGAAGTGCAAGCCATCGCCGATGAATTCTTCCGCGGCGAGAATATCGCTCTCGCCATGCTCGGCCGCATCGGGGCCGTCGAAGTGCAGCGGGAAGATCTGGTCTGTTGAGATTACCGCGCGAAGTACCGTAGATTTCGTCCCCACGTGCTATTCATTCTGTCCGGAGCAGACCTATGCTACCCGCATGGTCGCCGGAATTATTGCGCTGATTCGAATTTCCGAGCTAGCGAGCGAATAGTAGAACAAATGCCTCCCGGCGAGGAAGCAACGATAGCCCCGCATGGACCCTCTACGCCGGACTGGATACATGCGCGGAAATAATGCCAGCAGCTCGAGCGGACGCACCGCCTCACGTTTCGTACGCTCCGGAAGCTCAGCAAACGCCTGCGCTGCACTCTCGGCAAAAAGTACCGTCACAGACCGTTGTGGCGCTTGACTTCATCCCACGTCACGACACGGCCGTCCCGGAAATCGCCTTCCGCACGTTCCCCTTGCTCTCTAAGCGAAGCGCCGTGCGCCACCTCGCATCGCTCGACGAAGGTCTCTAAACTATCATGGGCATGGATCAGTTCGGATAACGCCTTACTAAGGTCGCCCTCGTAATTTTCAGCGATTCTGGCTAGCATTTGGTCCGTCTCATCATCAAAATTGACCTCTCTGCGCGCCATGTTCTGAACCTAGCACATAAACTCAGGTCCCGACGCGCATCGGAACTCTCGTGTCGAAACCACGGCACTTAAAATACTCGCCTGATCTATAATCACCGCGATGAGCGACCCTCCGCTCGAACCCTGCAATCCCTACCTCCGCCTCCACTGTGTCGACATCTTCGTGCGCGATCAGGAACGCAGCCTCCGCTTTTACCTCCATCAGCTTGGCTTCCAACTGGCATTCGATTCCCGCCTCCAATCGGGCCAGCGCTGGGTTGCCGTATCGCCTCCCGACGGCGCCGCCGTCCTCACACTCATTCAGCCTCAGCCCGATTCGCCCGATTACAAGCTGATCGGCCGCTCCACGCGCATCACCTTCGTCACCGAGGATGTCGTCCAGACATATCGTGAATGGAGCGAACGCGGAGTTCGTTTCCGCTATACCCCGCGCCTCCGTCGCATCCGGTATCAAAACCACCTGCCGGAAAATCGCTCGTCCGCGGCCTTGTGGGGCGAAGTCATCACTCGTTTCGAAGACATAGATCGAAATTCTTTCACCCTCCTCAGCTTGGACGAAGTCAGCAAGGCCATCGAAGCGCAGCGCCGTCTGAATGCGGAGAAGCTCGAAGCGGAACGCCGCATCGCCCACGAAATGGAGATCGCCCGGCAAGTGCAGGCCCGGCTGTTCCCGCAAAAATTCCCGCCCTGCCGCACCCTCGAATACGCCGGCATCTGTGTGCAAGCCCGCCAGGTCGGCGGCGATTACTACGACTTCTTGTCTCTCGGCCCGAAACGCTTGGGACTCGTGCTTGGCGACGTTGCCGGGAAGGGAATGGCGGCAGCCCTCCTCATGGCCAATCTGCAGGCCCACCTCCGCAGCCAGTGCGCGAGCGCTTGGGTTCACTCGGAAAAACTGCTGCGCTCCGTCAACCAGCTCTTCTACGAGAACACCGCCGCCAGCGCCTACGCGACCCTCTTCTTTGCCGAATACGACGATGAGACGCAACTCCTCCGCTATGTCAATTGCGGCCATCTCTCCGGTCTTCTCTTGCGCCGTGACGACTCGTTCGAACACCTGGACTCCACCTGCACGGTCCTAGGTTTGTTTTCCGACTGGGATTGCTCCACCGGAGAATGCCGCTTACACGTCGGAGATACACTGGCGCTCTATACCGATGGCGCAACCGAATCCTTCAACGCCGCGGGTGACGAATTCGGTGAGCAAGGCGTCTGCTCGGCCCTCGAGCGGCATCGAAATCTGCCTCCTGCCGAGATGGCGCAGAGAATCCTGGCCGATGTTCAGCATTTTGGTTCTCACGAACAGCACGATGACATCACGCTCATAGTGGCCAAGTGCAAAGGCGCATAGTGTCCGCTCGCAGTGGGGCGGACCTCCGGTTCGCGCCGGACGTCTCGCCCGGCCTTCTCGAAACAAGTGTGAGGCAATCGCCACCCCATATTGTGCATCTCACCCTAAGGAACTCACCGCGACAGGCGCATAGCGTCACGCGCTCTGTTTTCGTATCCATGGCGTCAGCACCGTATACAATGGCACCGCCGTCGGCCGCGCTCTCCGTCGTCGGATCAGGCGTCGTTCCGCCAGGTGCGCCACGGCGCTTTGGACCGACCGTTTCGAGAGTCCGATAATCTCCGCCAGCACCGCGTGGCTCATCGCCACCGACTCCCGTCCCACCCCGTGCGTATGCCGGTAAAGCTGCAAATAGACCAGAAACGCCGCGCTCGACCGGCTGTGCGCAACCAGATCGCGCATCAAAGTATCTAAGATGTACGGGTCAATCCTCATCGCTGTAGCAGTTATAGCTATAGCATGTCGTGCCGCTCTTCGCCTCCCACCCATTGCTTTCCACAAACCGGGCTGGCATCGTAGACTGTATGATCAAGCGAATCAAATTCCTCGGCATCCCGGTCCGTGACCAGGACCGTGCACTCAGTTTCTACACGGAGAAGCTTGGCTTTCGCGTTTTGACAGATCAGCAGTTCTCCGAAAAGCAGCGCTGGATTGAGCTGACCATCCCGGGCGCCGAAACCGGTATCGTGCTCTTCACGCCCGACGGTCATGAAGACCGCATCGGAACGTTCGTCAACACTTCGTGGGAGGTCGATAATATCGATAAGACATACGCCGACCTGCACGCCAAAGGCGTCGAATTCGCCGGCCCGCCCCAAAAGCAGCAGTGGGGCACCTTCGTCATCATGAAGGATTCGGAAGGCAACCAGCTCGTCCTCTCGTCGCGCTAACTTTGCCATCCGTTCGCGTCCACCCGGACAGCACGCGTAACTTTCCTGGTTGCGGGAATGCGTGGTCTACAGTCAAACGAGTATGGAGAACGAGTTGCTCGATCTGGAATTCGCCGAAGACTTGTGCCGGCTCGACGAACAGGCTGAGCGCTCCCGGGCCATCAGCTTAGAGAGGTGCGGCCTGATCGTCACAAACTCCATCGAATGGCTTCCCGCAACGGAATGGGTGAAATCGTCCTCTCAAGCTTGACTCGCCTTTTCCGCCGAAAAACGGACGGTTTGCAGCCAAGTCACTGTGACCGGCTTTTGTACTTCAACTTGTGGCAGTAAGAGTTTGTGAAGCTGCGAAGCCATTCCCGACATAGCCCTGAATCTCTAGTTCGTGGAGCGCGGTCTCGATTTGAGCTATCGAAAAATGCAGTTTGACTTCATGAACACGCCGCACTATCTCTTGCTTGTTCCGATCGTCTTTCGAAATAAAAACGATAGTGGACCGCAAGTCAATATCTTTGGCGCTCGCCCGTCCATAATCTAAAAGCAGTTGCTGAAGTGCCCCCGCGACCCGTTGGAGGAAGGTGGCTCCTCTCTTTCGAAGTTCCTCATTGGCCGGCCCAGGTCGGATCTCAAACGCGCCCAACCGGTCGTCATAGTTGATGACGACTCCTCCCAAGCCTTCGACGATATCAATGTCCCGAGCGACCTCGGCGCAGTACGGGCCATAAGTGTACAGCGTGTAGGCGTAATCGCAGTCGACCCGAAAAACCCGCTGGAGAAGGAAGATCACCTTCTGAAGTGGGGTTTTCCCGATTCTGATGTGCTCTGCATCGAACCGGCGCGCCAGTTCGGAAATCAAAGCATATCGTTCCCATGGATTTTCAAAATCCACACGCATCATGTCCACCCTATCATCTTTTGACAACTCGCTCCGCTTCCGCCTGACTTTCCAACGGTACGTACACTCTGCGCTGCGTGACCGCCTGCAAAGCCCGCACCAGAGACGATATAGAGGACAATGGAACTGGCGCCGCATCGTCGCTGACTGCTACCCTGATGTCCGCTAATTTCTCGAACTTGTACCAGGAGCTGTCCGCTTTGTCCACCCAACCACCCAGCGCTTTTAGCCTCTGCTCGAGGCTGTAGAACCTGTCCCATTCATCCGCCGACGGAAAATTTGACGTTTCATGAATGCGCCGGTCATGATGGCGTTTTCTGATCCGCTCGCCATCTGGGCCAGCGCGCCCCTCATCGACGGTCTGGCGAACTCTCGGGTCTGTCCACCGAAGATATTCCTCTAGATTCTCCAATGCGGTGCTCTCGCCGGTTTGTTCCGGCGGCGGGAACGTACCGGCCTCACCATACTTGTTCCCGTATGCTTGCTCTAAGAGGTACTTGAGCACGCGCGTGACGTGACGGTCGTATGCCCGGCGGGTGTGGTGAAAATACACCTGGATGAACATCATATACCGGGCCAAAATCAAACCCTCGACCGCCTGAACTCCCCCCTTATCAATGCCTATCATTAGGCTGCCTGTTTCGCCATCTTCCACGACTCGCAGAGTGACGATGAGCCGCTGGATATCGTACTGCCCATACGCTACTCCAATATGGTGAGAGTCCCTTAATAGGTAATCGGCGCGGTCCGCGTCCATCTGGCCTGTTATCAGCGGCCGCCAAAAGAGAAGATTATGCGGAAGGCTATCGTTCTGAAGGAAATTGCCGACTTCATCGGCTGAAATCCCCCAGATGTTTTGCGGATGAGTATCTACTACATCGCGCAATATGTGTCGAATCAGTGCTGCCGAGTAATCCTCATGTTTGTATCTCTTTGTGGTGGCAGTGTTTGTAGGCATGACATCTTCGCCAGCGTGTGAGAAGGGGCAATGGCCCACGTCATGCAGTAAGGCGGCGAGTCTAACAATACTCCTCGCCCGATCGAGCTCCTCTCGTCCAGCCTTCGAATCGGTAATAGCGTTTTGCAACTGCGGTCGAAGTTGATCGAACATCATTGTCGCGGCCTGCATCACACCAAGCGAGTGCTCGAAGCGGCTATGGCACGCACCTGGGTACACCATTTCCGTCAGGGCGAGTTGACGAACATTCCTCAAGCGCTGAAACACGCGATGGTCGACAATGTCCTGTTCCCATGGCGAAAGTTTGACAAAGCCATGGATTGGATCTCGGATAATTCCGTCAGTCTGACCCATAGCCCGCTCTCTTCCTGTTCAGGATCCTTGCCTTATTACAACGTTTCCGCCGCAGGATGTTGTTCTCGCCCGAAACGCCCAGATTGCGCTTGTCGGAGCTAAAGTAATACGCCGAACTTGTGGCCTCAGGGTTTTTCGTTTTCACTTTCAACCACTTACCGCCAACCTCCTCCCCAACTTCCCAAGCTGTCTCCTCATAATGGCCGCGTATGGCAACTCCCGCGCAAGTCGCCGCGAATCAGGCGAACTCTCAAAAATCCACCGGCCCGGCGTCGCCGGAGGGGAAGGCTCGTTCCAGCCGCAACTCCTTTAAGCACGGCCTCTACTCCAAAGATCTCGTGCTTCCCAACGAAGATCCCGCCGAACTCGACCAGCTCCGCGCCTCCCTGCGCGCCGAGCATCAACCCATCAACACCACCGAAGACATGCTCGTCAACGACCTCGCCGAAAACTTCTGGCGCCTCCGCCGCATGCGCGAGTTCGAAACCCGCGCCATGCTTCCGGAAAACATCTTCAAGTGGCACGAATCTGGCCTCCTCGCCGTCGTGCAGCGCACCCTGGCGTCCGCCGAGCGCGGTTTTCACAAATCTCTCACCGCTCTCCGCCGTCTTCAGAAAGATCGTGGCTTCGTTCCCCAAGAATCATCCGAGCCAAGCGAAATCAGCCACTCGGCAGCCGAAATTGGCTCTGTTCCGCAGACTTCTGAAGCCAGAGCTGAGCAAAGTGGCTTCGTTCCCGAACTTTCGCAGGTCGCCGCCCGAGAACTGGCCGGCGTTCGTGAAGAAATGCGGCCCTTCCTGAACGAATCAGGCTCTCTGACCCGCGAAGGCGCTCAAAAATTCGCCGCTCACATGCGCGAAAAGTGTATGCGGCAATTCGATCAGCTCCCGAAAGCTGCCTAACCCGGCGTTTGTTGCCCGTTGTGCGGTCTTCTATCGTTCTTTGACATCCAAATATCCGCGCGGCCCCGCCCCCGCACCCCAACTGCGCCTCGAAACCCTCCCATCCTGCTCGTAATCCAACTTCTAACTATGAAAATCGGCTTCATCGGACTTGGCCAAATGGGCTCCGGCATGGCCCGCAACCTCCTTCGCGCTGGCCACCAGCTCGCCGTCTACAACCGCACTCGCGAAAAGGCGCAAGCTCTCTCGAAAGACGGTGCCCGCCTCGCAAATTCGCCCGCCGATGCCGCCCGCGGCGCGGACGCGGTCTTCACCATGCTTTCGGATGATCGCGCCCTCTCGGAAGTCGTCTTCGGCGACAATGGCCTTGCTTCGGTGCCCCATCCGGCCCCGGTTCACATCTCCAGTAGCAGCATCAGTGTCGCTTTGGCCCGCCGTCTTGCTCAGGAGCACGCCCATCGCGGCCAGCGCTTCCTCACCGCATGCGTATTCGGCCGCCCCGACGCTGCCGAAAACAAGAAACTCATCGTGGTTGCCGCCGGCGAATTGCAAACCCTCGACCCATGCCGGCCGCTCTTCGATGCCCTCGGTCGCGCCACCTTCGTCGCCGGCCCCGAACCCTGGCACGCCAATCTATTCAAGCTCTGCGGTAACTTCATGATCGCCAGCATGCTCGAAACCTTCAGTGAGGCCTTCGCCGCCACGCGCAAGGCCGGCCTCGATCATCACCGCTTTCTCGAAATTATGAACGAGCTCTTCCAGTCGCCGGTCTACCAAAACTACGGCGCCACCATCGCCGACGAAAAGTTCTCGCCCGCCGGCTTTGCCCTCAACCTCGGCCTCAAAGATGTTCGCCAGGTCCTCGAAGCCGCCCACGATCTCGCCGTCCCCATGCCCTTCGCCAGCGTTGTCCGCGACCACTTCGTCTCAGCCATCGCCCACGGCCAGGAATCGCTCGATTGGTCCAGCCTCGCCCGTGTCCTCGCCCGCGATGCCGGCCTTGAAGAACCCGGCGAATCGAAATCCGCTCGCGCCTGACTTCGCTTCTAAGCTTCTAACTCTGAAACCGCGTAATCACCCATTTCTGCGCTTGCGGATCATATGCGAACGATACCGCCGCGTCAAACTCCTTCGAGCTGGGCCGGTTCCCGCAATACACAATGTGATCCAAATCGATGGTTGTCGGCTGCGACGTCTGGTCCGGCAAGTCCAGCCGGTACTCGCAACTCGGGTCCTGCTTCCGCACGTGGATCATCCACGTCTCCGCTTTCGCGTTGTAGTGCAGCAGTTCATTCGCTCCCTCGGGCGTCAGCGAAGGCACGCGCGGCTTCGGCGTTCCGCAAGCCCCCAGCAACGTGATCGAAACCACCACCCCGATTCTCGACAAAGTTTTTCGCATAGTACTATGACGGCCTTACCGCGTGTACTTGTACGTACTAATATGTTTCTCCTATAATCTGGGCGGGGAGGACACACATGCTCACACGAATTTATTCAGCACTCGCGCTCGGGTGCCTCATCGCCGGCACACTTTGCGCGGCCGACGATCCTTTCTGTGGCAAATGGAAGCTCAATCAAGACAAGAGCAAGATAGCCGGAGAGCAAATGAAGATCCAGGATTTGGGGAATCACAAATTCAAGTGGACGTTTGGCAATGACTCGGACACTGTCACCGCCGATGGTACCGATCAGCCCGTCCATTATGGCCGCACCATGTCGCTCACCATGGATGGTCCGAACAGCATGAAGATGGTCATCAAGCAAAACGGCAAAGTGCTGGACTCGATGACTCACGCTCTGTCGGATGACGGGAACATGCAAACGATAAAGGGAGACAGCGTTAAGCCCGACGGTTCCTCATCCGCCTACAGCGTCGATATGAAAAGGGTCGGCAGCGGTTCCGGTTGGTCCGGAACGTGGGAAAGCACCGACGTCAAGATGAATTCACCGGACGAATACGACATTGACGCCAATGGCTCCGACGGTCTGACGTTCAGCGTGCCCGCCTACCAGGACACCTTGGCCATGAAGTTCGATGGCAAGGAATATACGGAGAAAGGCCCGGCCGTTGCGCCCGGCTCCACTGCTTCGGGTAAGCGCGTTGACGCGCGCACGCTGGAGCTAACCGACAAAGTGAAGGGCAGGATTGTGGACCATGAGAAGTTTGAAGTCTCGCCAGACGGCAAGACACTCACGATGACTCTTCGCGAGACCGGCCAGCCCAACGCTCTGACCATTGTCTACGACAAGATGTAACGCGTCCGGCGGCTTAACTTCGCTTCGCGCGAAAGAGCCGCAATGCCATCGCGCCAAACACGTTCCTCGCGCGTGAATCGCGCAGGAACATCCAATCGAGAGCGCGTACCGCAGCCGGCGTCTGCCATGCGGGATCGCGCTCTCTCCGGCGCGCGATGATGCCCGCCAGCGTCTCGCGCGGCCTGGTTCGAAAATCATCCAGCATTGCGGTCTGATGCACGCACGAAATCGTGCAGAATGGCGCGCAGCCTTTCGGTCTCGCCCCTTCGCGCACCAGGTCATCGCGCGTGTATTGCTCCAGCGGAATCGCCGGATGCCCGCGCTGCTGGGAGCAATAATGCACCAGCCCGTCCTCGCAGATGTACAGAAATCGCCCGCCCGCTGCGCAATGCCACTGGTTCGGCTGCGCCCGCACGATATTCCGCTGAAACGCGTCCAGGTGTGCGAACGAAAAGAGCCCCGTCCCCAATCCGAAAATCCGGTCGTACACGCTCGTCTGCAGCGCATCCAGCGCCTTCAACTGTCCGCTGCCGTCGTGCAATATCCCCACCGTGCTGTTGAAACCCAACGCGCGCGCCCGTGCGGCAATCTCGTACGCATCTTCCGGCCGCCGGATTTCGCTTCCCAGCACCGAATTGATCGTCACATCGAACTCGGCGTGCTTGGCCAGCCACTCCAGTTTCCGGTCCAGCACCTTCAGGCTTTTCTTCGAAACTTCATCCGGCTGCACATTGTCGATGCTGATCTGCAGGTAATCCAGCCCCGCCGCGTTCAGTTGTTGGATGCGTGCGGGCGTGAGCAAATACCCGTTCGTAATGATCGTCGCAATCGCGCCTCGCTCGCGCACGCGCCGGATCAGCACGTCCAGGTCCGGATGCAGCGTTGGCTCTCCGCCGCTAAACGTAATGATGCTCGTCCCCAGCTCGCCCAGCTTGTCGATTCGCCGCAGCATTTCCTCGGTCACAACCGGAGCAGAGTCTTTGTCGTACTCGTTGCAATACGTGCACGCCAGGTTGCAGCGCCGGATGGGCACAATCTGCGCCAAAATCGGATGGCTGGCCGAAGCCATCGCATGCACGAACATGCGCGCTTCCCGCCAACGCCGCTTTACCCGGAGAAAAGCTCGCATATGAATGACAATTCCAGCGTATCTGAACGATCCGCTCAGCGAGTAGACTGTTGAACATGCGCTACTGGCTTGCTCTGTTGCTGCTCGGATTCGGCGTAGTTCGTTTCGCACATACGCAAACCCCGAAGACCAAATTCGAAAATCCCGATCTTACTCCCGAAGAGCGAGCCGCCGACCTCGTCTCTCGCATGACGCTCGAAGAGAAAGTCAGCCAGATGCAAAACGCCGCCGCCGCCATTCCACGCCTGGGCATTCCGGCCTATGATTGGTGGAACGAAGCGCTGCACGGCGTCGCGCGCGCCGGCATCGCCACCGTCTTCCCGCAAGCCATCGGGCTCGCCGCTGCCTGGGACACCGATCTTCACTTCCGAATCGCCGACGCGATTTCGACCGAGGCTCGCGCCAAGTACAACGACGCCGTCGCCCACGACAACCACGCCCGCTATTTCGGCCTTACTTTCTGGTCGCCCAATATCAACATCTTTCGCGATCCGCGCTGGGGCCGCGGCCAGGAAACTTACGGTGAGGATCCGTACCTGACCTCCCGTCTCAGCATTGCCTTCATCAAAGGCATGCAAGGAAATGACCCCCATTATTTCAAGACCATCGCCACCTCCAAGCACTTCGCCGTGCACAGCGGACCTGAAATATCGCGCCATCGCGTCAACGTGGATGTTACGCCGCAGGATCTCGAAAACACTTATCTATACGCCTTTCACGCCACTTTGACCGAAGGCGCCGCCTATTCCGTCATGTGCGCCTATAACAGCGTGAATGGCGCCCCGGCTTGCGCCAATCCGTTTCTGCTCCAGAAAACGCTCCGCCGAAACTGGAAATTCCCCGGCTACGTGGTCAGCGATTGCGACGCCGTCGACGACATCTACTCCGGTCACCATTACGCCCAGTCGCTCGCCCAAGCCTCGGCCGAGGCCGTCAAGGCCGGAACTGATCTTGATTGCGGCAAGGCCTACCGAAGCCTGGTAGAAGCTGTTCACAAAAACCTAATCAGCGAGCAGGAATTGAATCATGCCGTCGAGCGCCTGTTCGTCGCACGCATTCGCCTCGGCATGTTCGACCCGCCGGATCGTGTGCCATTTTCAAACATCGGCATGGATCAGGTCGCCTCGCCGGCGCATCAACAGCTCGCCCTCGAAGCTGCCGAAAAATCCATGGTCCTGCTCAAGAACGAAAACAACCTGCTTCCACTCGAGCATGCTCCGCACAGCATTGCCGTTCTCGGCCCCGCAGCCGATGATCGCGACGCGCTGCTCGGCAATTACAACGGCACGCCCTCTTTCACCGTCACTCCGCTAGAGGGTATTCGCACTGAGTTCGGCGCCAGCGCCACGGTGCGCTTTGCGCCCGGCAGCCCCTATGTCGCACCCGTGAAGGCGAATGCCGATGTCCCGTCTACGGACGCGATGCTCCATGAAGCCGTCGAGCTCGTGAAACGGTCCGATCTCGCCATCTTATGCGTCGGACTCAACTCCAAGCTCGAAGGCGAGGAGATGCCCATCGATATTCCCGGATTCAGTCACGGGGACCGCACTGACATCCAGCTCCCGCAGCCACAGGAAAAACTCCTCGCGGCCGTGCTCGACACCGGCAAGCCCGTCGTCGTCATCCTGATCAATGGCAGTGCTCTTGCCGTCGCCGCTGCCAAAGACCGCGCGGCAGCCATCCTCGAAGCCTGGTACCCTGGCCAGGAAGGCGGCACCGCCATCGCCCGCACGCTCGCTGGTAGAAACAACCCCGCCGGCCGTTTGCCTGTCACATTCTATAAATCGGTCGATCAGCTTCCACCCTTTACGGATTACTCGATGAAAAATCGCACTTATCGTTACTTCACCGGCAAACCGCTTTATCCCTTCGGCTACGGTCTGAGTTACTCGACCTTCGAATATGCCGATAAATCTGTAAACGGCCACACCGCTTCCGCGCGCGTAACTAACACATCGAAATGCGAAGGAGATGAAGTGGTGCAACTCTATGTTAAAACCGATTACGCTCCCAATCCCGTATTGAAGGGGTTTCAGCGTATTCATCTTGGGCCTGGCGAAAGCCGCGTGGTCTCCTTCACCTCTGAGGAGATCAACGCCAACACTACTCTCTTTATCGGCAATGCGTCGCGGCGCTGACTTCTTCGCAGAGGACGAGCTTGACCTCGTCTATATGGCCCGCAGCCTCCGCGATGCCCTCAAGCTGGAGGACCTTCTAACCCGCGAAGGTATCGACTATCTGGTCGAGACCGGCACTTATACCGGCGGATTACTCATCAAGCGCGATCTTACTGGCGCCTTCTTCTACGTTGCGCCCGCGGACCTCGGCAGCGTTCGCGATCTCCTGGTCCGCAATAAGTACAAACCCTACGAGCCCGGCTAGTTACTGGTTGCCGGTTCTGAGTTACGTAGATTCTCGGCCATCTGTTCCGGCGCGGTATCAGCCAGAAACGTGCCATAAGCTGTCTCGATGCTCGCCAGATATTTGAGCTTCGTCGGGCTCCGCTGCAATGGCAGAAACTGAACATGCAGATGATACGGCGGCTCGGTCTCGCGCAATGGCGCTTGCTTGATCGTCATCATCAGCGGCATCAGGAAGCCATAAAGGTTGTCGTATTTCCGGCGAATGACGCTGATGATCTCCGCGAGACTCGCTCGCTCGCTCTCATTCAGTTCGAGTAGCGTTCTCACGTGCCGCCGCGCATACAGTCCCATCTCGGCCGGGAACCGCGCCGCGAACGGCACGAATGCGGCGAAGTGCTCGTTTGTAGCAACCATGCGCGCTCCCGCTTCTTGCTCTTTCGAAAGCAAGCGGCAGAAGAGGCATTCGCCATTATGCGCGGCCGCGTATTCCCGCGCGGAGCCCAGCTCTTTCTGTGTGATCGGAGGTATGAATGGAAGTGCGTAGATCTGCCCGTGCGGGTGCGGCATCGTCACTCCCACCGCCTCGCCGCTGTTCTCGAAAACCGCAACCAGCGCGATATCGGGATTACTCGCGTGCTCTCCCGTCCGCCTGGTCCAGAGATCGACCACCTTCTTCCAGTTATCGAGACTCAGCTTCGACGGCGGCAGCGTATGCTCCGGCGAGTACAAGATCACGTCGCACGCCCCGCGTGGGCCGGTCTCCGCAAACAATCCCGGCTGCGGCTCGAACGGCTCCGCATCCGGTGAGAAGGCAGGGAAGTCGTTGGGATAGAGGTAAACGTCGTAGTGGTCCGGAACCCGCCCTGATCCCGGATCGAAGGGACACCAGTTCGCAGGCATCTGGGGACGATTCTGGCGGTCTGTCGTGACCACCACCCATTGCTGTAGCAAGGCGTGCCAACGAAGCTGATGCATCGACTATTGGATTGTATTCTGAACTGGAATAGTGACAGTGTTGCTGACGCTTCCGTCCTGCATGATGAGCAGTTCGGTGTGTGGGTCCGTCGGCAGATCGGCGGGTAAAACGATCCGCACCTCGTACACTCCGATCGATCGCTCCGGCAAAGTGGCCGAGACCACCTGTGCCGTCCTGCCGCTGACTACCGCGCCGACCCGGCTCGCTACGGAAGCGTCGGGTCCGGCATACGGCACTCCCATCAAGGGTCCTTTTTCCGAGCCGCTGTCCACCACGCCCAACCCCGCTGCCCAGAAGATCAGGCTCTCTCCTGCTTTCGCCGGATCGTCCGAAGTAACCGGTGTACCGTTCTGCTCAGGCGAGCCATTCGAATGAAGGATCAATCCGGTTCGCGGCTCGGTTCCGCCAAACGCGAACAGGCCGGGGCTCGTGGCCGCCAGCTTCAACGCTGTTGCATTCGTGACCGTGATGTTGCCGTCGCTGTGTTCGGTCCGCACATAGACACTCGCCGACGACGCATTGCCCGTATCGAACGGCAACTGCGCCCGCACCTGCGCGGCAGACACCGAAAGCAGCGGAAGGGCGACGCCATTGAAGAGCACTTCCACACCGCCCAGCTTGTTGGGAAGCCGCTGTATGCCATCGTCGGCCGCGCTCGCCGGCGCATCTGCGAGCCCCGTTCCTGTGACCGTCACCAGTGTTCCCGGCGCCAGCGCGCCTGCCGCCAGGCTCGCGCTATTGGTGACCGCAGTGCGATGAAGAGTCCCGTCGGCCGCCGTAAAGACGAGGATGCGCCGGTCCGAATTGTCCCCGACAAACAGGTTGGTCCCGTCGGAAACCAGCGCGACTGGGCTGCCGATTGTGTCCGCCCCCGGCAGGTCGCTGAAGGTTCCGAGCACCGCGTCCGGCGCTTGATTATCGCTCCCAGGAAGCGCATTCCACACCAGCACGCGATGCGACGCCGTATCGCCCACAAACAAACGCCTGCCATCCAGTGCCACCGAGACCGGCTCCAGCAATTCATTAGAGCCAAGCACCACTTGGGCCGGATGCGTCATCCCGGCGTCGGGCCACAACAACACGCGATGATGGGGCGTATCCACCATCGCCACTGTGTTGCCAAACACCGCCACCCCGGCGACGCCCGGCAATACCGCCTGGTTTACCTGTTCCACAGCCGGGAAGCCGCACAACGCACACGGTCCTTGCCGGTCGGAGAGGTCGTCGGTTGCGCCTGGAAGCTTGCTTAGGTCAAATGTCAACAGGCGATGCGCCGCATCGGCCGCGTACAGCTTGCCGTTCGATAACGAAAGGGTCGTTACCGCAATACCGGTCTCGCGTGCGGAAAACGTTGGCTGTCCAATCACCGCGCGAGCGGCCTGCCCGGTCTGAAACTCCGCCGCCCGGAGAGACAGCGCGGCCAGTAATAAGGTTGTAACTCGCGCCGTCATGGTATAGACCTAGCTTACTTCGTCTTGCGCCTGTGTGTCGCGGTGATTCGTGTTGCCAGCCCGCCGCGCGCTGCAAAGTCTCCAATCACCGTGGCCTGCACCGGGTCGGTCGCTTTCACCACGTCGGCAAGGAACCGGTTCACCACGTTCTCCTGAAAGATGCCCAGGTTCCGATACGCCAGCATATACATCTTTAGCGACTTCAGCTCCAGGCATTTCTTCCACGGCGTATACACCAGGCGCAAGGTGCCGTGATCCGGCAATCCGGTCTTCGGGCATATGGAAGTGAACTCGGGCATGACGACCTCAATCTCATATTGCCCGTACTGGTTGGGCCATGTTTCGATGGCCGGCAATTCGGCATTCACTCCCGCTGCCGCATGCTCATCGGTGTACTGGCGGTTCTGTTTCACGCTGCTTCCAGCTTCCTGGCTAGCAACTCGAGGAACAGTCCAACGTCGGTAACCACTCCGACCGCCTGCCCAGTCCCCCGATCGCTGACCTTCGTCGGCACAGCGGGATTAATATCTACGCACACGATCTTCACCCAGGCGGGCAACATGTTGCCTGTCGCGATCGAGTGCAGCATCGAGCTGAGGCACAGGACCACCCCCGCGCCTTGCAACTGGGCCGCATACGCATCCTGCGCTTCGTTCATGTCCGTGATGACGCCCGGCAGCGGCCCGTCGTCTCGCAAGCTCCCTGCCAGCACAAACGGGACTTTCGCCTTCACGCATTCGTACATGACGCCCCTGGTCAAGCGGCCCGACTCCACGGCCTGCGCGATTCCGCCCGCATGGTAGATGGCATTGATGGCCCGCATATGATTGCGATGCCCATGCTGTTCCAGACGTCCGTCGACCGTGCGAACGCCGAGCGACGTGCCAAGCAGCGCGGATTCAATGTCATGTACCGCAAGCGCGTTGCCGGCCAGGAGAACATCGATCCAGTGGCTCCGGATGAGCCGCGACATGGCGTCGCATCCTCCCGTATGCACCACCACGGGCCCCGCAACCGCGATGATCTTTTTGCCTTCGCTTCGCACCTGCCGCATGATGGCCGCCGTTTGAGTGACCGCCGTCTCCACCTGCCGCTCGGAAGAGATCTCGTTGCTCATGAACGCAAACGCCAGCCGGTCCCGCTCCTTCGCTTCGGGAACGATGCGAATGCCTTTCATCCCGACCACCACCGCATCTCCCGCTTTGATATCGCGCAGCCGCCGGCACGCAGCAACGCCTTCGCGGACCACGATCATCCCATCCATGCGCTGGTCGCGTACCGGCAGCCATTGGCCGCCATGCCGAACCAAGGTGCGCTGGTTGGTCGTCGAATAGAAGTCTTCCGGCGCGCAGCGGTCTTGTTCGGCCGTCTTGAGCTCCGCTTCGCCGGAATCGAGCGGCGTGCAGCCGAGCGCCAACAGCTCGGTTATGAGCTGCTCCATCTGCTCTTCAGTAGGCGCTTCCACTCGTAGCCGTAGGGCTGAGGGGTCGCCGTTGGTACGTCCAATCGAAAACTGCTCTACTTCGAAGCGGCCGCCGAATTCGACCACCGTGTCGAAGATCTTCTCCATGATGTGCGAGTCGATGAGATGGCCTTGCGCTTCGACTACCTCCGACAAGGGCGGCTGTGCCGGAGTGGAC
Source organism: Bryobacteraceae bacterium (assembly GCA_036269275.1). Classification (GTDB taxonomy): domain Bacteria; phylum Acidobacteriota; class Terriglobia; order Bryobacterales; family Bryobacteraceae; genus Bog-105. Next base: position 97,560 of record DATASJ010000138.1, read on the forward strand.
TGCCCGGCCATACTCACGGGTGAGTCAGCAAGAGTGGCAGGCCTTCCTTGCTGGTGTAAGTCGGGCGGTAGCGCTCGGTGTTATACATGCTTTGAACGTCCACGTGCCGCGGCCCTAGCTTGGGATCCGGAATCGTAACCATCGAGAATTTCCCCTCGTTCACCGCCGCCATCAGCCCATGCTTTTGGGACGTGATCGCGTCGTATGCCATGGTTCCGAAGGTCGTGGCCACCATCGCATCCAGGAAATCGGGAGCGCCGCTGCGCAGGTCGTAGGTCAAATCGCTCACGACCGTCTCGAAACCGGTCCGCTTCATCAGTTCGTCGCTGAACGCTTCCGCAACGCTGAACTTCTTGCGATGGCCAAAGGCGTCGGCTTCGCCGTATTCCTTCACGGTGTAGCCTTCCCAAGTGGCGCCTTCCGACAACACCACCAGTGCATAGTTGCTCGGGTTGTTCTTCTTGTCGGTGGTGAGCAGGTCGATCATGTGATCGAGATTGAACTTATATTCCGGAATGCCGCAGCGCAGCGACGTGACGTAAGCGGTATAGAGCGCCGTGTAGCCCGCGTCGCGGCCGAACAGGCGGAAGATGCCGACACGCTCATGAGAGCCTACCGTCGTGCGCTGGCGCTGAATGTCTTCCTGCGCGCGTGACACCGCCGTTGCGAAACCGATGCAGTATTCCGTGTTCCGTACATCGTTGTCCATCGTTTTTGGAATGCCGATGACGGGGAAGCCTTGCTTGTCCAAGACCGCGGCGTAGCTCAGCGTGTCGTCGCCGCCGATCGCCACCAACGAGTCGATCTCCAGGCGCTGGAGATTCGAGAGCACGCGCTTGGTCATGTCGTAGGAGGTGGTCGTCGCGCCATCTTTGGTTGTTTGGTTGGCTGGAAAGTCGCTCGCGTCCAAGAAGTCCGGGACCTTCTTCATCTTCGAAGGATTTGTCCGGCTGGTGTGAAGAAATGTGCCGCCGGTACGGTCCACGGTACGCGTGTTCTCGCGGTTGAGCGGCAGCACGTAGCGCTTGACGCTTCGCGGGTCATCGAAGTTCAGATCTGTCAGGCCCTTCCAACCGAGCCGGATTCCCGTGACCTCGTGACCGTCGCTGGTACTGCGGTAGACAACGTTCTTGATGACTGCGTTCAGGCCGGGGACATCGCCGCCGCCCGTTAAGATGCCGATCTTCTTGCCAGCCATATGTGTGTCCTTGTTCGAATCGCTCTTATTGTAGCTTTCGAATGCAAGAACGGCTGGCGAAGCGCTGAGCTACACCCACCACGCGGCGGCAGGCTGCTCCCGAATGACGATCTGGTTCAGGAATTCGGCGGCTTTGCTGAGGCCTTCGTCGGGCGACATCAGCGAGTCCTCGTGTTCGATCGAGAGCACGTAGTCGTAGCCGTACATGCGGAGCGTCGAAATGAATTCTTTCCACCAGCCGTACGGATGGCCGTAGCCGCAGGAGCGAAAGATCCAGGCGCGATTGCGCTCGTCGGTATATTTCTTGGTGTCGAGCACGCCTGTTTTAGGCAGATTGTAATCGTAGATCTGAGTGTCTTTGGCGTGCACGTGGAAGATAGCGTCGCCGAGCACGCGAATGGCTTTGATCGGGTCGATGCCCTGCCAGAACATGTGACTCGGATCATAATTGCAGCCGACGCTGTCGCCTGCGATAGAGCGCAGCTTCAGCATGGTCTCGGGACTGTAGACAACGAACCCCGGATGCATTTCAATGGCGATCTTGACGCCATGCTCTTTCGCGAACTTGCCGTGCTGCGTCCAGTAGGGCGTCACTTTTTTTTCCCACTGCCAGTCAAGCACTTCAAGATATTCGGGCGGCCAGGGACAGGTGACCCAGTTGGGAAACTTGGCAGTGTCGCTATCGCCGGGGCAGCCGGAGAAATCGATCACGATGGGGACGCCGAGCTTCGCTGCGAGTTCGACCGTGCGCCTGCTGGTCTCTGCGTAGCCTTTGGCGGTAGCTGCGTCCGGATGCAATGCATTGCCGTGGCAGCTCAGCGCGCTGATAGAGAAACCCTGATCGTCGAGCTTCTTTTTGAATTCGCTTAGTTCTTTTTCGTTGCCGATCATCGAGAGCTTGCAATGCGGGTCGCCGGGATAATTTCCGGTGCCGAGCTCAACGGTATTGATGTTCAGGTGCTTGAGTTTTTCGAGTACTTTATCGAGCGGGAATTGCGATAACAACGCGGTAAAAACGCCGACTCTCATGGCGAAAAGCGTATCACAGGGTGTGGAAGTGCTGGCCTTTGCCGATGAGCCAGACAAGAGCAGTCACAAACCCGAGTAGAGCTTTGTATTCTTCGTTTCTTCGATATAACGCCCAGCTAAAGCGCGTTTCGCTTCCTGCCCGGATAACTGTTGGAAGGAAGCGATGCACGCGGGCGGCATAAGACGAATATTCGGGGAAGATCTCGCGCAAATGCTGTTCTTCCAATTCGACAGCGGGCAGGTAAACGAACAAGAATACGATTGCGAAAATAAGTGCGAGCCAGAGGCTGCGGGATGCGACAACGATTCCCAGTGCAGCGACGAGCGTGCCGAGATAGAGCGGATTGCGTATGTGAGCGTAAGGGCCGCCGGTCGCGAGCTGCCGATCTTTGGCGAGATGGCCGGCCGCCCACGCGCGCAACACGAGACCAAGCGCCGAGATCGGAATGCCGATGAGCATCGATTCAAGGGCCGGCTGCGAGAGCCATGCAAACGCTGCGAGCAAGATGAAACCGAAGAGGACGCGCAGGCGTTGTACGAAATCGGCGTAGGCTTTAGGAAACCGGTAGCGTGGCGTCACGAACGGCGCACCGGCGTATTAGCGAGCGAATGCAGCAGAGTTTCCGCGACTTGCTGCGGTGTGATGACGCGCATACTGGCATGCACACTTGCGTGCCGCTTGTATGTGGTAGCGACATCATCCGTCCGGATCACGCTTATGGTGCCGCCGTACGGGCCAGTGAGTCTGGGGTCGGTAGGACCGAAAAGGGCAACGCCCGGTTTGCGAAGGGCAGCGGCGAGATGAAGAGGGCCGCTGTCTACTCCGACCACGGCTGCGGCGCGGCGCGTCGCATCGATGAGGCCGGCGATCGAGGAAGTGTGCGCGTGAACATGCCTGAACAGGGCGAGTTCGGATGCGCGCTGCGCGGGGATGTTGACGGCTAGCTCGAATCCTTCGCTGGACAGGATCTGGCCGAGCCGGTCGTAGTTGTCGATGGGCCACTGCTTGCCCGCCCAACCCGCGAAAGGGCTCGTCAGCACAAAGGGACCGGAGGGAAGATGGCCTTCGGAGCGGCCGGGCGGGATCCAGGCTTCGTCGCTGAGCGTGGATGCGCCCGCGGCCGCGATGAGCTGCAGATTGCGCTCCACGCGATGCGGGCCGGTGACGGGGACGCGATGAGTATAGAACAGCGAAGCGAAGCTTTCACGGGCGACGGATTTGTCGAAGCCGAAGAAGGATTTCGGTCGAGCCAGGCGGCCGAGAAGTGCGGATTTGAGCAGGCCTTGGAAGTCGAAAGCGAGGCTGGGACGGAGGCGCCGGACGGTAGCGATGTTCGGGGCAATCAGCTCATCTATGTACGGGTTCCCTTCGACAATCGGCAGCCAGCGTGGAGCGATCAGAAGCGCGAGCTTGCTCGCAGGGAAGCTCTGCTTGAGGCTCGTAATGGCGGGCAGCGCATGGATGATATCGCCTAGCGCGCTGAGGCGGATCGCAAGAATGGAACAGGGCTCAGGCATTCTGACGATCAAGGACGACCAGGCTCAATGCAGTCTCGGCCACGCGCGCGGCGTCGACCCGCGTCATGCAGCGGTGGTCAATGGGACACTCTTGCCGCAGACATGGGCTGCATTCGACCGGCTCACGCACCACGCGGCTATGCGTGTCCGTGGGGCCTGTGGCTTGATCGTCGGTCGCACCGAAGATGGCGACGGTCGGCACGCCGAGCGCGGAGGCAATGTGCATAGCGCCGGAATCGTTGGTCAAGAAAACGTCGCAGGCGGGGGCGAGTTCGATGAATTCAGCAAGGGTGGTTTTGCCGGCGAAGTTGGTGCAGGGCACTCCCGCGGCGGCAATGCTTCGGCGCACCAGTTCGCAGATGTCCAGCTCTTCCTTGGAACCGAAGATGGCAACCGACGCGCCGAGCTCGTGAGCAATTTGAACGGCGGCTTCGGCAAAGCGTTCGGGAAGCCAGCGTTTGGCGCCCCCGTGGGCAGCGCCGGGACTGACACCGATGGTACGGACAGAGTTGTCCCGTGCTTGAACTGCTTTGGCACTTGACAGGCGGATAGACGAATCGAGCGAGTAGCCGTCGATGAGCTTGGCGCGCTTCAGGAGCTCGAGGTAATAGAAGCGCTGGTGAGCTGGAGTTTCGCCGGCGAGTGGAACGGGGATGGGATGGGTGAGCAACCAACTGCGCGCGTCGCGGGCGTAGCCTACGCGAATGGGAATTTCCGCCAAACGCGCGAGCGCAGCGGATTCGAAAGAGTTTGGCAAAAGAATGGCGCAATCGAACTTGCGCCGCCGCAGCTCGGCGGAGAGGCGCCACTTGGGGCGCAAGCCGTTCCACCCTCGCGGAGGTTCGTAAGGAATGATGGCGTCGCAAACCGGCTCGCGGCCATAAACGCCAGCGACCCACGGGCGGGCGAGAATTGAGATGTGAGCATCGGGAAATCGCGCGCGCAATGCGTGGAGCGCGGGAATAGACATGACGGCGTCGCCGACCCAATCGGTGGCACGCACAAGTATGTTTCGGAACTGCACCTACTCGAATTTAGGATAAAGGGTGGGTGGGGGCGATAAGCAAGTGACTCATCCAGCAACTCGAGAGCTTCTGCAATCCGCGGCGAAACAGGCGGATTTTCAAGCGCTGCTCCAACGCCTTACGCGTGGCGAGCGCGGCCCCTTTTCGATTTCCGGGCTGGTGAATACGGCCAAGGCGCTGTACCTGGTCCTGCTGTATCAAGCGACCGAAAAGCCGCTGTTTGTATTGGTGGATGGCAACAAGCAGGCCGAGACACTGCACGAATCGGTGGAGGTGATCTTCCATCTGCTGTTTGAGGGGCGCGATTTGCCGAAGCCGCTGTTGATTCCAGCGCTGGACGTGCTGCCGCATCAGCACTTGTCGCCGCATAACGAGATTGCCGAGGAGCGGGCAGTTGGCTTGTGGCGGCTTTCTTCGCAGCGGGTCCCGATCACCATCGCGCCGGTGGCGTCGGCGCTGCTGCGCACCGAATCCGCCGAGTTTTACCGGCAACTGGCGCTCACGTTGCGGGCCGGCGAGGAACTGCCGCTTGAAGATGTAGTGCAGCATCTCGAAAGCATCGGCTACGAGCGGCGCGAGCCGGTGGAAATGGTTGGCGAATTTTCGGTGCGCGGCGGCATCTTCGACGTGTTCCCGGCCGAAGCCGCGAGGCCGGTACGCGTGGAGTTCTTCGGCGATCTGGTGGAAGAGATCCGGCAGTTCGATGTAGAAACTCAGCGTTCGGTCTTAAAGGTGTCGTCCACGACGTTGTTGCCGCTGGCCGAGTATCCAAGATCGCGCGCCTTGTTGCGCGAGTTGGCTGAGAAGGCGGAGCAGGCCGAGTTGGAATTGTCAAATCCAGGCGAGGTTTTCCCAGGGTGGGAGTTCCTGGTGCCCATGGTTCGGCCGCGTAGCCAGAACTTGTTATCGCTGAACCCGGATGCGCTGGTGATCTTCGATGAACCAAGCGCGATCAATTCGGCCGCGGATCGGCTGTGGCAGCGGCTCGAGCATCCCGATAAGCCGGCACCCATCGAGCCGGAGAAGAATTTCGCGCGCTGGGAGGAATTGAAGGCCGCGCTCGAAGGCCGAACGCGGATCAGCTTGCAGGAACTGGAAGTAATTACCGGGCCGGCTCGCGAAGGAGACCTGCAACAGTTCCACATTCCGGCAAGGCCGTCGCTGACGTTTCAGGGCAACATGCCGGTGGCAGTTGCGGAAGCGCGGAACTTGATCCAGGCAGGGAATCGGGTAGCGTTTTTTGCAGCCTCGTTGGGCGAGCTGGAGCGGTTGGCTGACGTGCTGCAAGAATATGCGGTGCCGTATCAACTCGGGTTAGAGTCAACGTCGGGCACAAGGCTGTCGATGACGGAGCGCGCCTATCACGCCGGCGCGGTTTCGAGCGCGTATCTGATCAAGGGCTGCGTGAGGCGGGGCGCGGTACTGGTGGATTCGCAGTTGGCGATTCTTGGCTCCGAGGATTTGTTCGAGACTTCCGACCTGATCGCGAGACAGCCGACGAAGTCGCAACTAGGCGCTTTTGCGGCGGATATCGCCGACCTGAAAGCGGGCGACTACGTGGTGCACGCAACTCACGGCATCGGTCAGTTCCTCGGCATTCGGGAAATCGTGCAGGGCGACCAGAAGGGCGACTTCATGTTGCTCGAATACGCGAGTGAAGCGAAGCTGTACGTTCCACTGACGCGCTTGGATCTGGTGACAAAGTATCGCGGCGCCGGCGAAGCGAAGCCGCACCTGGACCGGCTGGGCGGGGTCACCTGGGAGAAGACGAAATCGCGCGTGAAAGCGAAGATGCGCGATATGGCGGACGAGCTATTGAAGTTGTACGCGCAACGGCGCATGGCGAAAGGATTTTCGTTTTCACGGGACGGCAACTGGCAGCGCGAGTTTGAAGATGCATTCGAATATACGCCGACGAAGGATCAGTTGAACGCGATTGTGCAGATCAAAGGCGATATGGAGAACGAACAGCCGATGGACCGGTTGCTGTGCGGCGACGTGGGATTCGGCAAGACCGAGGTCGCGATGCGCGCCTCGTTCAAGGCGTTGGGCGACGGCAAGCAAGTGGCGGTATTGGCGCCGACAACGGTGCTTTCGTTCCAGCATTACGAGACATTCAAGCGGCGCTTCGCCTCGTTTCCAGTGCGGGTAGAGCTGGTAAGCCGGTTTCGCACGCCGAAGGAAGTCAAAGCCGTGCTGGAAGATCTGGCGACCGGGCGGGTGGATGTGCTGATTGGCACGCACCGCCTGCTTTCGAAGGACGTGAAGTTCTACGATCTGGGATTGCTGATCGTGGACGAAGAGCAGCGCTTCGGGGTGCGGCACAAGGAGCGATTGAAGCAGCTTAAACATAACGTGGACGTGTTGACTATGAGCGCGACGCCGATTCCCCGCACGCTCCACATGTCGCTGTTGGGGTTGCGGGACATGTCGGTGATTGAGACGGCGCCGAAGGACCGGCTTTCAATCAATACGGTGGTAGCGCACTTCAACGGCGACCTGATCAAGGCGGCGATTGAGCAGGAACTTGGGCGGCAAGGCCAGGTGTATTTCGTTCACAATCGCGTGGACACCATCTTCATGCGCGCGGCATTTATCCAGGAACTGGCGCCGCAGGCGCGCATCGGCGTCGGACACGGGCAGATGGGCGAGTCGGAGCTCGAGAAGGTGCTGCTGGGATTCATGCGGCACCAATACGACGTGTTTGTCTGCACGACGATTGTAGAGAACGGGCTGGACATTCCGCTGGCGAACACGATTCTGGTTGAGAACGCGGAACGGTATGGGCTGAGCGAGTTATATCAATTGCGGGGGCGCGTGGGCCGGTCGAACCGGCGCGCGTACGCATATTTGTTGGTGCCCGCCGATACGCAGTTGAGCGAGATCGCCAGGAAGAGGCTGGCGGCGCTGAAAGAGTTTAGCGATTTGGGCGCGGGATTCAAAATTGCGGCGCTCGATCTGGAGCTGCGCGGGGCGGGCAATCTGCTGGGCGGGGAACAGCACGGGCATATCGAAGCGGTGGGGTACGACACGTATGTGCGGCTGCTCGAAGAGAGCGTGCGGGAGCTGAAGGGAGAAGAAGTGCCGCTGGAGATTCATGCGACGTTGAACCTCGGGTTGGATATTCGCATTCCGGCCGAATACATCGGCGACGAGGCGCAACGGCTGCGGTCGTATAAGCGGATTGCGGAAGTGAAAGACGAGGAGCAGGCGACGCGCGTCATTGACGAGCTGGCGGACCGTTATGGACCGGTGCCCGAGGAGCTCCGCAACTTAGTGCGCTTCGCCCTGTTGAAGAGCCTGGCGGAGCGCACTGGCGTGGAATCGATAGAACGCCGGCAGGGTTTTGCCAACATCAAGTTCCATCAGCAATCGAAGATCGATCTGTTCAAGCTGATGGCGCTGGTTCGCAACACGGCGAACGCGCAGTTCACGCCCGCGGGCGTGCTGAAGGTACCGCTGAGCGCGGGAAAAGGCGCGGCGGAGATGCTGGGAGAGCTGCGGGCGACGCTGGTCGAATTGAGCGTGGAGGAGGCGGTGGAGGCGAGAGGGTGAGCGGGGCTGATGCTTGAATGCTTGAACTTAAGGCGCGCAGCCCATTGCGATCCGCACTTTGGCGGCGAGTTCACAAACGCGCCTATCGCTGAGCTGCCGGAGACGGCCCTTCGGTTCGACGAGGCTCTGTTTTCGAACGACTGTTATGTCTTCGGCACGGGCGGCTGAGTCGGACTGGAGGCCTGTTTCGCCGGCGGGTAAGAATACGCGGGTGGGCGAGAGTTTGTGAATACTGGTCGTGAGGGGTACGACTAGCACGGTATCGGCCCGCTCATGACGATTACGAGTATCGACGGACACGACTATGACGGGCCTTTTGCCCTTATCCGGCGGATCAATATGGAGTCGCAGAAACCAGATCTCACCGCGCGATGGACTTCTTTGAGCACTCGCGGCCATTCAGGTACGATCCTGCGTTGGAAATTCCCGCATTGCAAACTCGCCCCATTGCGCGTCCTCTTTCACTTCCTCGTCCGAAAGAGAGTCGTAGTACTTGGCAATTTCGCGTTCGATGGCCTTACGTTCTTGATCTCTGCGGATATATTGCAGAATCTCCTCAAGAACGGCAGATATGGACGTTGCACGTTGTTTCTTGCGGAGCGTCTCAAGGAAGTCTATGGATTCCGGAGACAGTGTGTAGCTCCGCTTGGCTTTGCGGTTTTGCTTCAAGTTGGTACGATTCATTGTCCTACTAGAAAGCGTACCAGAGATGCTCCTGACGGGATTATTGCGCCGCGTTCAGATAGCGATCGAAGAAGGCGAGAGTTTGGAGAGCTAACTCGCGGCGGGCCTCGGGAGTCTGAAAAGTGTGAACGTCGTCGACTTTAATCAGCGAGGCGGGGACGCCGGCGGATTGCAGTTTCGCCAGAAGCTCTTGCGATTGCGCGATCGGCACTTCGTCGTCTTGCGTTCCGTGCAGAATCAAGAACGGCGCATCGTCCTTCGAGACTTGAAAAACAGGCGATGCATTGCGCCAGACTTCGGGATGCTTTGCGTAGGCGACGCCAAGAAACTCAGCCAGAAATGCGTTTCCGTCCGAGTCATGATCCCGGGTGAAATCGGTGGGCCCGCTGACATCGACGACGGCCTGCACTTTGCTCGAGTACTTAGCGAGCTCGGGATCGGAATTGTCGCGCGTATCTTCGAGGCCGAGCAGTGCGGCCAATTGCGCGCCGGCGGAGTGGCCGAAGGCGCCGATGCGCTGCGGATTTACACCATATTGAGCGGAGTGGGCACGTACCCAGCGAACGGCGCGCTGCACATCGTCGAGTTGAGCCGGCCAGTGGTTCTCGCCGTTTTGGAAGAGGCGATAATTGACTGCAAAGGCGACGAAGCCGTGGCGCGCGAGGAATTGCGCCATCGTCCGCATGGTGCTTTTATCTAAACTCGACCAGCCGCCGCCGTGGATCAGGACGACGGCGGGCCGGGGGTTTGCGGAAGCGGCGGTGGGTGGATAGACATCGAGAAGCAGCCCGTGGCCGTAGGAGACATTCTCTTGGACAGGCGAAAGTGCAACGCCCGCGGGTTGCTCCGATCGGCACGGAACCGCGAACAGGACGGGTAACAGAGCAGCAACAAAAGGCGCAATTCCTTTGCTCATCGACCAAATTGTACCGATTTGCGCTTACTGCTCGAGCCGCCCTGGTTTTGCAGCATCTGACGAAAGGCGGGCGTCTGCATCGAGACCGCGGGGAAGTAGTTGCCGGTGAGCGTTCGGGTCCAGGCGCCCGTGCGCTTCTTTTCTTCCGGAGTGGTGAAGTGATACTCGTACAGCAGGGCGCGCACGTACCGCGGCGGGTGGTTCGGGAACGGATTTTCGCGCAGTAAGCTAAGCACGCCGCGATCATTCTGCAGTAACTTGCCCAGGAAATTTACGAACCATGGGTAATCCTGATAGCTCGACATAGCGGCGAACCACATCAGCCAATCCAGGCGTAAGTGATAAGGCGCAATTTGGGGCGGACCGTAATTTACATCGCCGGGCTTGCCTTTGAATTGATACTCGCGCCACTTAGTGGATTCAGTAATAACGGTTTCGTCCGTTCCTTCGACGATTACTTCGTAGCGCGGGCGGGTAATGCTGCCGAAGGCGCCATAAGTGCCGACTAAGTGGAGGGAATTGAAGTTCGTGTTCATGACCTGCCGCGCCGAGAGCATATTGATCGCGACCGGAATACTCATGAGGGCGACCAGGAAACCCAGAGCGACGTTGACCCAAAGTGTGATGGGGGCTGAGGGGTGCATATCCGGAGCCGGCAGCCGAAGGAAACCAGAAAGAAACTTGGCGTCGAGCGTTGAGAAGGCAAGAAAGAGAGTCAGCCAGTTTAGCCAGGAAAGGTTGCCGCTGGCGATGATGAAGAGCTGAAACACGATGGTGACTAGGCCGGCGATGCCGGCGATCGGCTGCGGCAGGAAATAGAAGAACGGCACGATCAACTCCGAGAAATGGTTGAAGAGCACGCCGCCCTTGTTCACCCATTGGGGAGCGGTGTGGAAGTACCAACTGAGGGGGTTGGGCATCGGTTGGGTTTCGTAGTGGTAGTTGAGGCAGGTGAGGTCGCGCCAGCAGGGGTCGCCGCGCAGCTTGATCAAGCCGGCGCCGAACATGATGCGAAAGAGCAGCCAGCGGAAGAGCCAGATGGGAATCGCTTGCGGCAAGACGCGCGCGCCGCCCAGGAAAATGCAGAAGAAGCAGGCCTCGAGCAGAATAGATTCCCAGCCGAAGCCATAGAAGGTTTGCCCGACATTGACGAAGGACAGATAGATGAGGTAGATGGCCAGCCAGACGGCGACGGTGGACCAGGTGTAGCGCGCGGAGATGCCGGTGACGACGAGGCAGGAAAGGACGATGCCGATCCACGCCGCGACGGTGAAAGCAATGTCACGCGGGAAAAGATAGAACAAGCTGGGCGAGGCCCGGAAGGGCACTTGTTTGACCCAGAGAGGCACGGGGAGCAAACCACGCTCGCCGAGAAGCGGACGGAACTGATTTAGGGCGACGAGAAAGGCGATCAGGCAGATGACGCCGATTCCGCGCTCGAGCAAGAAGCGCGTGGCCCAGTACTCGCGCACGTCACCCACGGCAGTAAGACATGTGCGCGTGGGAAAAAGCTACGTGTAGGTGTTGGGTACCGCTCCTTGACAGTCGCGGCTCGGAAGCGCAGTTGGGTACCGCTCCTTGACAGTCGCGGCTCGGAAAACAGTGGACGGCTCGGCAGCAGCCGGTTTATTCGCCGATGATCTTTACCAGGACGCGTTTGCGGCGGCGGCCGTCGAACTCGCCGTAGAAGATCTGCTCCCAGGGGCCGAAATCGAGTCTGCCGGCAGTGATGGCGACGACCACTTCGCGTCCCATCACCTGGCGCTTGAGATGCGCGTCGGCGTTGTCCTCGCCGGTTCGGTTGTGCTGGTATTGCGAGACCGGCTCATGCGGCGCGAGGGCTTCCAGCCACTTCTCGTAATCGTGGTGGAGGCCGGATTCATCGTCGTTGATGAACACCGAGGCGGTGATATGCATCGCATTGACAAGCACTAAGCCTTCTTTGACGCCGCTTTCGCGCAGGCAGGCGGTGACTTGTTCGGTTATGTTCACGAACCCGCGGCGAGATGGTATGTCGAACCACAGTTCTTTGCGATAAGTTTTCATGTTCAGATCTTGACGCGGCCGCGGGCGCGCGGCCGTCTCACTCGCAACACTCGCTCGCGGAAGCGTTCTTCCTGAAGATCGCGGCTGCGGGCGCGGAGCAGATCTTCCAATGAAACCACTCCCACGACTCGCTGCCGCTCGTTCGGACTCACCACCGGGAGACGCGTCAGGCCGGTCTCCGCCATGCGATAGACGACGGCACGCAAGGGCTCATCGGTGTACGCGACCACTGCGCTCTCCGCGATTTGACTGGGGCCGGGTTCCGCCTTGGGCTGCATCACCTCGCGTACGAAGATGATTTCGAGCGGGTCGGTGGCGTATTCGCGGGTGAGATGGTAGCCGCGGCGTGAGATCTTTTCAGTCAAGATGGAACGCTTCAAGGTGAGCACGGTAAAGGCGTGCGCGAGGAAGCATGCGACGAGCAGGGGCAGCAGCATGTTGAAGTCGTGAGTGAGCTCGATGGCGAAGACGATGCCGGTGAACGGTGAGCGCATGGTGCCGCCGAGGATCGCGCCCATGCTGACGAGCGGCCAAAAGCCTTGGCCGAAGTGCGGAAGGAACATGCCGGCGACTCCGCCGAGGGCGGCGCCCATCATTAATAACGGAGCGAGGACGCCTCCGGAGGTGCCGGAGCCGAGCGAGATCATCCAGATTAGAGACTTGACCAGCAGCACGCCCAGGAGAAAGGTGAGGGCGATGTTTCCGCGCAGCAGGAGGGCAATGGTGTCGTAGCCGACGCCGAGGGCTTGCGGGAAGATGAGGCCGCCAATGCCGACGAATACGCCGCCTATGGCTGGCCACCACATCCAGTGAATGGGCAGTTTTTGAAAGATGTCTTCGGCGGCATAGACGCCCAGCGTGAGCAGTGCGGACAAAGCTCCGGCGGCGATTCCCACCAGGACGCAGCCGAGCAATCCTTCGGGCCCGATGAAGACCGGGTGCGCGGGCACGGGAAATAACGGACCGAGCCCGAGGATGTAGCGTCTTGCTGCGCCGGCGGTGGCGCTCGCCAAGGCGACCGGGATGGCACTGCGCGGCTTCCATTCGAAGAGCAGCAGTTCGACGGCGAGCAACACGGCGGAAAGCGGGGCGGCGAAGGTGGCGGACATGCCCGCGGCGGCACCCGCAACCAGCAGGGTTTTGCGCTCGGCGCTGGTGAGGTGGAAGAATTGCGCGATCAGCGAGCCAAACGCGCCGCCGGTCATGATGATGGGGCCTTCGGCGCCGAAGGGGCCTCCGGAGCCGATAGAGATGGCCGCTGAGAGCGGTTTGAGAAGCGCGAGGCGCGGACGAACGCGGCTGCCGCTCATCAAAATAGACTCGATCGCTTCGGGGATACCATGGCCGCGGATGCGCTCGGATCCATAGCGCGCCATCAATCCCACGATGAGCGAGCCGATCACGGGGACCGCAATCGCGAACAGGCCGAGGTGATTGCCGGCGGGCGAAGAGAGCGCAGTGCCGAAGCGCTGGTAATAGAAGATATTCGTGAACAGCCCGATGAGCCTGAGCAGGAGCCAGGCGACATAGGCGGCGATGATGCCGATGAGGATGGCCAGCAGCGAGATGGGGATGACTCGGACGGTGGTGGTGAAGTCGCCGAGGTGCTGGGAGTGTTTCTTCGCGGCTGCTGCGCTCACGTGAGTCTCCGGCGATTGCGCGTCTTGTGATGCACGATGGCCTGCAGGGCATCCGATAGCGCGGGGCCGGAGGTCTGCAACTCCTGCCAATGCAGAACGGACAACCTGCGCAATAATTCTTCGCCGCGGGAGGTGAGTTCGATGAGCACCTCGCGCCGGTCGTGCTCGCTGTGACGGCGAATGGCGGCGCCGCGTTCGACCAGGCGGTCGATCAGCTCCACGGTGCTGTGGTGACGCAGGCAGAGGCGCGAAGACAGCACGGTGACGGTGGGACGCATGTCTTTGGGCAGACCTTTGAGGGCCAACATCAACTGGTGCTGCTGCGGCTCAATGCCGTTTTGGCGCGCAGCCTCTTCACTGAAGTGGAGGAACTGGCGGATTTTGAAGCGGAACTCCGCAAGCTGCCGAAGGGCGGGGGTAGAGAGGTCTGGCCTAGCGGCCAATGAGGCGCTCACGGTTATATCGTATCACGATAGATTAACGGCCGGGGGGAAATTGGGGGGAAAGGCGCGGGTCAATCGGCGACGATCATCTCGCCGGGAAAAATGGGGCGCGTGCGCGGGAGAACACCGAACACGGCAGCGCATCCGAACGAGAGAAGGACGAGCAAGAAGGCAACGAGCTTCAGGAGGTCGGCAGAGTGAGTGCGAGGCAGAGTTTTCCAGAGGAGCATGAGCAACGCTTGTGCGAGCGGGACGGCCCAAACAGCGCCATAGAAGTAGCGGCGCTCGATGCCCTCATTCTTTGTGCTACGGCCGGCTCGCGGCAGCCAACCGAAGAGGCCGAGGCAGACGATGGCAAGCAGCAGCGGGAAATATGCGCGGGCATAGATCTGCTTGAGATACCAGGCGCCGGTGATGACGGCGATGGCCAAGCCGGCGAGGTTTAAGACAGCAAAATTGAGCAAGGCATTCCAGGCGAAGGTATAGCAGACGCGACGGTAGAGGGGATTTGGCTTGTCCTCGCAGAAGTGGAGGATGTAGGGGCGGGGTTCGACGCCTGGCAGTTGTCCGAAAAAACCGGCGAGGCCGGTTCCGAGGAGCACGCATAGCAGCCAGGCGAGATTGCGGAGGCTGGGTCCGTGGGCGAACAGATCGAAAGTGAGCGGGCCGGGCGCGAGGAAAAAGACCCAGATCCAAATTGGCCAATGGAGGAAACGGTAATAGCGCTTGTTGCGCTCGCGGATGGGGCGCTGGTGAGCGTATTCGACTTTGATGGCGAATGGCATGCCCTCACTGGATGGTACTATCGCGGGCGGGAGATGCAGTTGTGAGCGCCGTCGAGTCCGATCGCCGGGTATCTGGCCAACGCCGATTGATCCCGCTGGGCGCGCGTATCAGTCCGGAATTTCTGGTTGAGATCGGCGCCGAAATTCGGGATGTCGAAGGCCCGCGGAAGCGCGGAATGCTGGGGTTGCTTTTTGGACGGACGGAGCGCAACGTCGTGAGTCTGGAGGCGTTCCTCGCGGTCACCGCGGATTGCGCCGCCGATGCCGGAAGCGGCGATAGCGAGCGCCTAAAGAGAGCGCTTGACGAAATGCTCCCGAAATGGAGGCTGCGGCCGGGGCTAGCGTCGCTCGAGTTAGTGGGCTGGTGCTGTGCGCAGCCGAGCGACGATTTCGGCGAGACTCCGCAGGGGTGCATCGATTTTCATATTCGCCGGTTCCGGCGCGCAAGCGACGTGCTGCTGATCGTGAGATCGGGAGACGGGAGACAACTATCAGGGCAGGTCTACGCGCGGTTATCGGATTCGCCGCTGTCGCCGGAACACTATGCTTCGGGGCGCATAGCAGTTGATTTGAATCGGCGCGCTAGAGGACCGGTGTATGTGAGCATCTCCGGTCCGGCGGAATCGGCCCATTCGGAGTTGTACTTCAGGACCTATGAATCCGCGCGGGCGTTGGAAAAGGCCGAACGAAAAGAGGCGCGGTTCGGGGCGTTCAAGAAGGCGCTGGATTGGCAAGCCCCGGCATGGCTGAGTACGGGGGGACGTTCCGACGCTGTTGTGGCGCCGGGAGCGAGCGCCGCGATGGCGCCGATTGCGAAACCGGCAGCGCCGGAAATGGCGGTAGTCCGGCCGTTCGCGGAAGAACAGGGGCAGCGCCTGCACCGCAGCCGAAGATTGCCGTGGATCGTCAGTGCGGGCGTGTTGTTGACGGTTTCCGGGATTGCGATCGCGTACTTGAATTCCCGGTCCGATGGTGCACGGCCGAGGGCGGCAGTTTTGGCGCCAGCGCCCGAAAACGCGAGCCTGGGCTTGCGGATACATGTGCAGGGAGACGACTTTCTGATCACCTGGGACCGGGAGGCGCCGGCGATTGAGTCAGCGGCGAAAGGCGTCTTGCGGATTCAGGATGGTTCCGAGCGGCGGATCACCGAGTTGCAGCCGGCAGAACTGGCAAACGGTTCGATCATCTACCGGCCCAGCTCAGACGACATAGATTTCCTGCTGTCGGTGTATGCGCGGGACGGCTCTGTGACAAAGGAGAGCGTGCGAGCGCTGGACGGCACGCGGAGCTCGAGGGCAGACGTGACGGACCACGCGCCGCAACTGGTTGAGACCGCTAGCGGCCAGCGATCGAGTGAGCCGAAGAGCAGCGCGGTTGCGATGGAGGCGAGAAGCAGGGGACCGGTTTCGAGGGGCGAGGCGGTTCCGGAAGGTGGGATGACGGCGGACTATATTGGACCGCAGCCCTTAAAAGTGGTGATGCCGGATGTGGCGCAACTTGCTCCGGAGAGTTTACCGAAGGGCAGAATCGAAATAGAAGTAGAAATAGACGCGCAGGGGCGTGTCACGGCAGCGCGGCTTCCGGCGGGTGGGCCACGAGTCAGCGCTGAGGCGGCAAGAGCAGCGATTGCGGCGGCGAAGCAATGGCGATTTGAGCCGGCTAAATTGCACGGGAAGAGCATTGCGAGCAAACACCACGTGTTTTTCGATATTCACTCCGGAACTCCATAAGCAAGAGCAGCTTCCGGTAGTACCGGGCGGCTGTTACAACACTGGCTAAGAAGAAAAAATCACTTTTTTGAGTCGCCCGCGCAGATATTTCCGTAATTAGGTGGTGAGGGCGGAAGGCAAGCGCTTGGTAGCGACGGCAATAACGAGTGCGGCGGGAGCGCAAGAGGCGGCCGGGCTGCCCGACTTCGCTTGGGTGGTAGACAGGCATAAAGGCATGGTCTACAGCATCCTGTGGCACTACCTGCGCGACCGTACGGCGGCCGAAGAAGTGGCGCAGGACGTGTTTCTGGAATTGCACCGGAGCTGGAGCTCGATGAAATCGGCGGAGCACATTGTGTTCTGGCTGAGACGCGTGACGAGCCATCGTGCGATCGACAGCATGCGCAAGCGGCGGCTGCATTCGGAGACGAGCCTGGAAGAGACGGGTGAGCCGACGGCGCTCGAGCGGGTACACGATGCGTTTCTGTCGTCGTACCTGGAGCGCATGGTGGCATCGCTTCCCGAGAAGCAGCGGATGGCGATCGTGCTGCGGTATCAGGAAGGGATGGAAGTGGAGGAGATTGCGGATGTGCTTGGAATGAAGACGAGCACGGTGAAAACGCAGATTTTCCGGGCGCTGGAGCTGCTGCGGGCCAAGACCGCGCAGCGGTTAGGAAGGAAAGTGGAATGACGCCGTTCGAAGAGCATTTGAAGCGGGCGATGGCGCGCCGGGAGCCGGCGGCAGACTTCACACAGCGCTTGCTAGAGCGGGTGCAAAGGGAAGAGCGGGAGAGGGCGGAAAGCGGTTCGCGGGCCTGGTTTCGCAAGCTACGGACATCTCTTGAAGTGCTGCGGGTATGGCGCTTGGCGGGCGTGGCGGCGGCGTTGCTGGCGATCAGCGGAAGCGCGATGTACGAGCATCAGCGAACGGTGCGCGGGGAAGCGGCGAAAGAGAAGTTGCTGACCGCGGTGCGAATTGCGGGGGTGAAGCTGCACCAGGTGCACCGGCAGGTTTTGGAAGTAGAGGCGATGGAGGCTGACCAATGAGATGGAGAGCGGGAGCCGTGATTCTTGCGGCGATGATGGCGACGCAATTGTGGGCTACGGACGACATGACGATGCCGAGCCTGGAAAAGCTGGCGCAGCGGGCCAAGGAATCGGTGGATGTGACTTTGGATTCCTCCACGCTGCAACTGGCGAGCGAGTTCTTGTCCTCTGAGGACCCGGACCAGGCGCGAGTGAAGAAGCTGGTTGGGAAGCTGAAGGGCGTTTACGTGCGCACCTTCGAGTTCGATCGGGAAGGGCAGTATTCGGCCAGCGACGTGGAAGCGGTACGCGGGTTGGCGAAGGGGCCGGGGTGGACGCGCATCGTGGGAGTGAAGTCGCTGAAGGAAGATAACGCTGAAGTGTATTTGAAGAAGGACGGCAGCCAGGTGGGTGGGATTGTGGTGATCGACGCGGAGCCGAAAGAGTTGACGGTGGTGCATATCGAGGGTCCGATCAATCCAGAGGAGCTCAGCGAACTGGCCGGGCACATGGGAATTCCCAAGCTGGGCAAGGAGAAAACAAAGACGGAAAAAGGGTCGAACAAGGGAGATCAATAGCGATGCGGCGGGTATTGGCAGGGGTCCTGATCTGCGCGGCGTTGCCGCTGGCATCGTGGGGCAGCGAGTTCGACTGGCTGGTGCGGGAATTCGCACGCGAGAGCGGGACGGAGCCCATTCACATCCCATTTTTCGGGCTGGTGCGGTTTGCGGTGGCGGCGGTCGAGCCGGTGGGAACGAGCGAACTGAACCTGGCGGTTTTCGAGCATGCGCGGCTCGACCCGGAGCGGTTCAGGGAGATGGCAGATCGCGCGACCGGACACTTATGGAAACCGATGATTCGGGTGCGGTCGGCGAACGGGGAAGCGACGAATATTTACGGGCAGACTGAGGGGCAGAGGCTGCGATTGTTGATTGCCACGCTAGACCACGAG
This sequence comes from Bryobacteraceae bacterium, assembly GCA_036269275.1. Classification (GTDB taxonomy): domain Bacteria; phylum Acidobacteriota; class Terriglobia; order Bryobacterales; family Bryobacteraceae; genus Bog-105. The sequence continues at coordinate 116,086 of DATASJ010000138.1, forward strand.
GACGCCACGTTCGTGCAGGTTCGGGTGAAGCCGCAGGAGCTGATGCGATTTGTGGATGAGCAGAAGTGGAACAAGCATGAGGCAGGCCGCTGACGAGCGGGCGGGCCGGGTAGGAATCAGAGGGCGATGGGAGCCATTTCCGGTTCCGGCGCGAGCGGAGCGAGGGCGGGCACAACTTCGAATCGGGCCGTGAAGTGGAAGGTGCTGCCGCGGCCGGGCTGGCTCTCGACCCAAAGGCGCCCTCCCATCATGGCGGCAAGCTGTTGACAAATGGTGAGGCCCAGACCAGTGCCGCCGTATTGGCGCGTCGAGGAGCTATCGGCTTGCGAAAAAGCTTCGAAGATTTGTTTCTGCTTTTCTAACGGGATGCCGATGCCGGTATCGCTGACGGCGAAATGCAGGAGTGTTTCGCGGTGAGCCAGTTCGTGCGTGCCGACCGAGAGCGAGACGCCTCCTGTCCGAGTGAACTTGATGGCGTTATCGAGAAGGTTCAGCAGAACCTGCCTGAGCCGGTGCGAATCGCCGATCAAGACGTCGGGGACGGCGGGGCTCAGTTGGGCGGAGAGGGAAAGATTTCTTTCGGCAGCGCGGAGCTGAAGGGAACGGATCAGTTCATCGATCCCGGAACGGAGCTCGAAGGGCGCTTTTTCGAGAGTCAACTTGCGAGCCTCGATTTTCGAGAAATCGAGAATGTCGTTGACGATGCGGAGCAGCGAATCGGCCGAGAATTTGACGATGTCGAGATACTCCCGCTGCTCGCCGGTCAACTCGGTCGTGAGCGCGACATTCGTCATTCCGATGATGCCGTTGATGGGAGTGCGGATCTCATGGCTCATGTTGGCCAGGAAATCGCTTTTGGCACGGCTGGCGGCCTCGGCGGCATCTTTGGCGGCGATGAGGACCTGTTCGCGCAATTTCAACTGATTAACCCGCCAGCTATAGAAGGCCGTGCAGAGACTCAATCCGGCCAGGACGATGAGCGACAGAAAGAGCTTGGTCTGGTAGAAGTGCGGCTGGAGGGTGAGAGAGACCACAGGACCGTCCTCGGTCCAGGAGCCGCCGACGCCAGCCCGCACCCGGAAGCGGTACTCGCCATGCGGGATGTTCGTATAGTAGGCCGTGCGACGTGTACCGGCTTTGTTCCACTCCTTGTCGAAACCTTCGAGCATATAGCGGAACTGGATTTTTTCGGGCGCCACCGAGCTGGGCGCAGTGAACTGAAACTCCAACTGCCCTTTGCCGGGAGGGAGAACTAGAGGTTTGCCGGTGGGAACTTCCTTATTGTCCACGGCGACGCGTTCGAGTACGACAGAGCCCGGCGCGCGGTCGCCCCGCAGCGACAAGGGATCGACGCTGGTTACTCCCTGCATGGTCGGAAAGTAAAGCCGGCCGTCTTTGCCGCGCCAGCCGGCAGGTTGGAAGCCGCCGTTGCATTCGCGGCTTTTCATTCCATCCTCGGCGCCGTAGACGTCGCACTTAATAGCGCCAGTCGAGCCCTCGGCGTAACTGTCGAGTTGTTTCTTGGTAATCGAGAAGACGCCCTTATTGGAACTCATCCACAAACGTCCGCGCGTGTCATCGAGAATGGTGAAGATGGCATCGTTATATAGGCCGGCGGAGGTGGTGTAATTGGTAAATTTTCCGTGCTTATAGCGGATCATGCCGCCGCCGTTGGTGCCGAGCCAGATGGTTCCGTCGGGATCGCCGTAGATGGACCAGACGAAATCATTCGAAAGCCCGTCGCGGGTGGTGTAAGCCGTGAAGTGGCCGTTTTCAAGGCGGTTGAGACCTCCGCCGCCGGTTCCGGCCCAAAGCGTGCCGCCCGCGTCCCGATACAGAGCGAGAACGTAATTGCTCGAGAGTCCGTCCCGGGTCGTATAGGTGATGAAGCGGTGTCCATCGAAGTGGATCAGGCCGCTTCGAGTCCCGAGCCAGAGCTCTCCTTTGCGATCGACATAGGTGCAGAAGACAGGACCGCTGAGAGGAGCGTTGGGCGCGGTGACCGCAGAGATCCGCCCATTGCGCAAGCGCGCCAAGCCGCCCTTGGTTCCGATCCAGAGGGCGCCGTCCTGGTCGCGGACGAGGGAGAAGACCAGATTGTCGGGCAGACCCTCTCTGGTGGTAAAGACCGTCGCTTGGCCGTTCGCCCAGCGCGTGAGACCGTGATCGGAGCCCAGCCAAAGCGTTCCGTCCGGGTCTTCATAGACCGGCAGGATCGTATCGCTCGCGAGCCCGTCCTCTTTGGACAGAGAAGAGAACGCACCTTTCTTTAAGCAATTGAGGCCGCCGGTAGTACCCACCCAGAGACTTCCTTCGCGATCCTCGAAGATGCTCCAGACATCGCCGGGCGTGAGCCCTTCTTTCGGGGTATAACTGGCCAGTTTTCCGTCTACCAGCCGATTCAAACCGCCCGCGGTCCCGATCCAAAGAGCTCCGGCGCGATCCTCGAAACTCGAAGTGATCGAATTGCTGACCAGACCGTCTTTCACGCTGAGATAGCTTATCGTTTCGCCGGCAATGCGGCAAAGCCCGTCGCCGTTCGTACCCACCCAGACAATGCCATTGCGGTCGACGCGCACCGCTCGAATGTAATCGCTTTTGAGGCCATCGCGCGTGGTCAGCGTGACGAATTTGCCTTTAGAAAGTCTGCTCAGCCCGTTGTGCGTACCGATCCAGAGCGTGCCGCGGCGATCACCATCGAGAGAAAATACGGCATTGTCCGCCAAGCCATCGGCTTTGCTGAAGCTGTGAAATTTTCCTTGCTCAAACGCGAAGATGCCCGCGCCATCGGTCGCGATCCAAAGGATGCCGCGCTCGTCTTCGTACAAAGCTGTAATGCTTTTTGTCGAAAGGCCGTTCCGAATGGTATAGGCTTCAAACTTCCCCTGGACGAAACGTATCAGGCTGCCGTCGGCAGATCCGATCCAGAGAGATCCGTCGCGGCCGGCACAGAGAGCGGGAAGCTCATTATTGGTCAACCCTGAATTGTGCTTGTCGAAGACGGTGAAGCGCACGCCGTCGAAGCGGACCAGACCTTCTTCGGTTCCGAACCACAGGTATCCGTCGGGAGTTTGCGCGAACGACAGGACCGAATTTTGTGGCAGCCCCTGTCCTGTTTGCCAAATTCGATGCAGGTTCTGAGCAATTGGCTGGGAAGGATCGAGGCTGGCAAATGCGCGGCCCGGGATGAAGAACCACAGAGCGGCGCAGAGCAACAGGACTCGAAGCGCGGGCTGCAGCCGGAGCGAGCCCGTGGAACGGCGGACATACGCCGAGGTGCAGTTTGGCGCGGCTATTAAGCAGCTCGCGCAAAACGGTCGCGGAATCAAGCGCACCACCCATGGCCAAGCGGATTCCTTTGCTGTCTGGTGGCGCGCAGCCGCGCCCTTTGCGCGACGGACGTCACTGCGATGGGATGGAGCTGCAATGCTTACCCTCATAAGGTTGATCGGCGGTATCTCGCCAAAAGTTGAGGGGCTCCCCACATTAAAATACGCCGAATCGCGACGGCCTGGAGCGGAAGGCGCATGTAGGCCGGGAGCTAAACGACGGCTAAGGCGGCTGAGAGTTAAACACGCGGCCCTCGGCTCCGATAAGCGTGTTGGAGGCCACAGTTCGCGAGTTGACGGAGCGGGCCGCGCCTATCGACCGGGAAAGTTTTCGGGAATGAACGCGCAACCGTCCCGTTTGGCTAGTCGCCTTCAATTAGCTCATGGAACAGCTCCCGCACTTTGCTTTTCGATGCGGCCAACGCCTTCCGTCCCAACGGAGTCGCCCGGTACACCCGCCGGAGCGATTTCCCGTTTCGCTGCTCGGCCGATCGGAGATAGCCTTTTTTCTCGAGTCCTTGCAGCAGCGGATACAAGCTCCCCGGGCTGATACGATATCCGTGACGCGCTAACTCCTCAATCATTCCGAGACCGAAAATCGGACCCTCTACGGCATGGTGCAGGACATGAAGCCGAATCAGGCCTGAATACAAATCGCGATCAGCCACCGGGAGTTGCCGATCTGCTTTCGATTGCGACATTCGATTACGATTCATGATATATTCAATACGCCCGAAAGGCCCCCGTGCTATTCGCGGGCAACCTGCGCGCAATGGCGCATGAAGCACGGGCCGAGAATTTGATGCCGATGGGCTACTATTTCCGTTGGTCGTGGGACCGGGGCTGGTCCTAATGTCATTTATCCGGGACGCCCTGTCAGGGGGCGCCTTTCTTAAACTCTACGATAAGCGCGCAGCGATTCGTCGCCGATGCTTTTCACTCGCCTGGCTCCTGCTCGCCATGCTTGCGGCAACCAGCTTGTGGGCACAGGGGCCACCGTTCCAAACCGACGATCCGGTTCCGGTCGACCTGCACCACTACGAGTTCTACATATTTGGAAGTATGGATGGAACGCCTGCGGAAATCGATTCCACTGGTCCAGCCTTCGAGTTCAACTGGGGCGCTATTCCCAGAGTGCAGCTACATATCATCGCGCCCTGGGGTACCATCAACCCCTCCAACAATCCGATTTACGCTCCCGGCGGCGTGGGTCCCTCCGCCTTCGGTTACACGGATATGGAACTCGGCGCCAAGATCGCGTTCATCAAAGAATCGAAGTACATTCCGCAGATCGGCACGTTTACGATGTTCGAAGTGCCGACGGGTAATTACGACAAAGGCCTCGGGGTAGGGAAGGTTTGGTACAAGGTTCCACTGTGGCTGCAGAAGAATTTCGGGCATTGGGTTCTGGACGGCGGCGGCGGGGAGGTTATCGTGCCGCAAACTCAATACCGCAATTTTCCCTATGGCGCATTCCTGTTGAAATACGCGTTCGGCGAGCGACTGGAACTCGGAGGCGAGGTCTTCTCGCATGGACGCGAAGGTTACGCCACGCCTCAGACCGAAGCTTCAACGATGATCGATATCGGCGGTTACTATCACTTCAAGCATCACCCAGGGGAGCAGTTTTTGTTTTGCTATGGGCATTCGGTAGCGGGCCAAACCGAACAGTATGCGTATGCCGGCATGTACTGGACGTGGGGAAAAGACAAGAAGAAACCGGAGGCGGGCGACCTCAGGCTGGCGGAGCCGATGAATCTACCCGGATTTCAGCCGATGAACGAAATGGGATTCCAATGACCTGCCAGCTTGCGAGCGGAGCCGCGGCTGATCCGCAGGAAAAGAGACGGTAAATGGAAATCACGGCTCGCGCCCTCTGGACGTTGATTCATGGCATGGGATTCGGCGGGCTCTATTTGCTGGCGGGTTCCGGCGCGCTGGTCGGACTTTATCAACTCACTGCCTCGTCCGCCTCAACCGAGTCCACGCACGGCCAGGAGCCTTTCGTACGCATCTACCTGATCACGATGGTTGTGCTCGCATGGGCGGCCGTGCTGAGCGGCGCTTATGCCATTTATCCGTGGTATCGCGCGGCGCCTCCGCCGGGAACCGTTGATCTCTCGAAGTTTCCGCAACGCCTGCTGATGTCTAGCCCTGCCACAATCGGCTGGCACTCGCTCGGGATGGAGTGGAAGGAGCACGTTGCCTGGTTCGCTCCCATCTCGATCACAATGGTCGCGTTCGTCTTCATCAGGTATGGGCAGAATTTAAGGAGTCATCGCCACCTCCGGTCGGCCGTGCTTGTTTTCGGCCTGGCTTCTTTGGTTTCCGCGGGGATCGCAGGATTCTTCGGCGCAGAGATTGACGACTATGCGCCGCTTCGGGGCGGCGGCGCGATTCAATTGAGTCGAGGGGAAGCAAAATGAAGCCGCTGCACAATACTGTCTCCTCTGGTAATCCTTCGCTGACCAATGGTTCCGGCGCAGCCGCTATTTTCTCGGCTGGGGTCGGCTGCGTCGTTCTGGCGGTCCTGGCGATCCTGGGAGATAAGTCGGCCCTTGTTAAGGGTAGTCTTGTTTTTTATAAGCCGACGGGGCCTCTATCGGGCGTAAGCACGGTTGCCATTCTTGCGTGGCTTTTCACTTGGGGGATATTGGATTGGCGCTGGCGGAAAAAGACAGTTGCTGCAGGGCGTATCAGCGCGATTGCGCTCGTGCTGCTGGTGCTGAGCCTCATACTGACGTTTCCGCCGGTCGGTGACTTGTTCTGAAATCAGTTACGACCCGATGGCGGCCGCGCGGAGCTTCGGTAATGGCGTAACACACTCCTGTGCGATTGGGCGTTTCGACCCGCGCGCGCGAAGGCTTCAGGTTCTGGCTGGGGCGTGTTGACGGAGCTGCGCCTGCCGGAAGCCTTCTGCGGGCTGCTACGCTACACTGAATCGATTTTGTCTCTCGAAATCATCCGCGCTCTCTGGCAACTCTATCGCACATACCGGACGGACACGGCGCCGCTGATGGAAACTAGCGCCGAACATATTGTGTCCGAGCGCAGCGCCGTGCGTCCGCTGATTCGGGGCGCGGGGGGTGAGACCTCGTTCGAATCGCACGGGAAGCGCTGTGCGTGGATTCATGCCTGCTGGTCCGACGGCGGCCAAAATTATCCCGGCTTGGAGTACAAAGGAGTCGGAAATTTCGACGGGAGTCCGGTATATGAACGCCGCTCCGGTCCTCACGAGATCCTTGTCGGCGGCCAGCGATTCGACTGGGCGCAAGAGGAATTCCACACGTCGCGTCAGCTATGGCACGCGGGCGTGAACTGTCAGCGGCCTTTGGCCTTGTTCCGGCTCCAGTGGCAAGGAGTTTCGATTCCGGCCGGACTCTTCGTTCGCGCCAGCCGTTCGCCCATCCGGCTGATCGATTTCTGGAAGGATCCGCAGATCCTCGAAGAATACCTCGCCATTACCGGGGAGGACGCCGCGCAATGGTCCGTCCGGCTGGGACGCGGCATAGGCGCTTCGCTGCGTACCATGTTCGAACTCGGCTGCGCAAAGCCCGTCGAGATAGACAACACAAGCTCAGAAGGTGAATTGCTCGACTTCGAGCATGTTTGGAACGGCTGGTTCTACGGACAACCGATGCCGGCTTGTTATCCGCTGGAAGCGGTGCGCCCGCTGTTCCGGGAATTCGCATTCGTGATGGGTCCCTCCGCGCGAAAATTCGAAACTGCCTTTTCCGAGTCGTTCTGCGGACGCGCTAGCGAAGGCGATACTGCGGAACAAAAGGCCCTCTTCGCTGTCGAAGCATATCTGGGGCGGGAATTATGCCCATCCGAGAAGCTGGCTCCCGTCGACGACCGGGTGAGAATCAAGCTTCTGGAAGACTGGACCCGCGCGCTAGAGTTTTACGTTCACTTGAAGACCGGCACATTCGCATGGGATGGCGCTCCTGGAACGCAGTTCGTTTTGCGGAATCTGGACCGCCTGATCGCCATAACCAAGGAGGACTTGGCGCGGATGCGCGCGCGGGTAGCGAAAGTAATCACCGAATGAGTGTTTACGATTTTCCTGAATATTATCGGATTGCATTCAGCTTTCGTGACATCCCGCATGAGTTGAATTTTCTAGAGCAGGTAATCCGGACCTACTCGCAGATACCGGTGCGGCATGTGCTGGAATTGGCTAGCGGAACCAGCCCTTACCTGGAAGAATTAATCCGTAGAGGCTATAGTTACACAGGTCTGGACATCAATGCCTCGATGCTCCGGTTCGCGCGCCGCGAGGCTCGGCAGAAAGGGATTGATGCGGAGTTTATTCGCGGGGATCTGCGCCGCTTCGATTTCGGCCGGCGGACTTTTGACCTCGTCTATGTTCTCCTCGGCTCGCTGTATGTCGGTTCGAATGCCGAATTGCTGAAACATCTGGACTGCGTGGCTCGTTGCCTGCGACGCGGCGGTCTCTACGTGCTGGACGGTGTGGTGCAGTTCAAGCTGCTGGGCGACGCGAAGCAAAGCTGGACCGTTCGCCAGCGCGGGGTGACCGTAAAGACCACTTACAATCCGCAGGTCGTCGACCCATTCGAACAGAGCTTCTACGAAAATCTGAAACTCGAGATCTCGGACCATGGCAAACGACGGATTATCGAAAGTCGAAGTCTGCGAAAAGTACTCTTTCCCCAGGAGTTGTTGTTGCTTCTGCAGGTGCATGGCGAGTTCGAGTATGTAGGCGCCTTTCGCAACTTCTCGATGAAGCCGTCGCGCGAGGCGAAGGGCCGCCACATAGTCGTGATTCGGCGCCGGCGGTCTCAGGAATCTAAACGGAGAACATCCAGCAACTGAGCGGCGGCTCGCCGGAGTTCGCCGGCGTCTGCCGATAGCAGCCGGCTTGCCAGTTCGGGCTGTAGCAGGCCTGCCGCGGTCAGGCGGTTGCAAATAACGCCCTGCGCCGGGTGCTCACCGGCGCCACACAGACCTGCCAGGGTTGCGAGCGATCCGGCCGCGCCCCACAGCGCGCCCCGCAGTTCAGCCGCCGGCACTTCGTCTGACGCAAGGACGGCGGAACTCAACTGCTCGCGCACAAAACCCAAGCGAAAAGTCATGCCCTGATCGGCAATCAGCGGCAGGGTCGATTCGAATAATGTTACTGCCTTCTCCAATCGCGCGCGACTTAGTAACCCGTAGTAACAATGGCGATCGAAAGCGACCAGCGCGGGATGATCGTCGATAAGACCTCGGCGTAACAACGTTTGGGCCGTGAAATGCCAGCGCTGCACCGGGACAAGCGGAGGCCGTCCGTCTTCGCCAATCGAACGCGCCAATTCCCACCCCTGTTGTAAGTGCGCGTCGAGCTCAGCGCGGAGCCGGCGCGCGATTTCGCCGGAAACGCTCATGGAACCGGACACGCTATGGCCGGCCCTGAATTTTGCGGCTGGGGCCGGTCGCCGCGGCGCCGCTTCCATTCCTCCTCGAGCGCGGAGAAATCGTCGGGTCCAAGAGTCTGGGTGCGGAAATTCTTGGCAGGCGAGAGATAGGCCGGTCCTTCATGCAAGAGTTCTATGCCGTAGGCCTGGTGCCGGTCCAGCAAATTAGTTCCGAAATAGAGCTGCACCTGTTGCGGTTCAGATATCTGGTCGGTCACTTCGTGCAGCGACGCCACAAAATCGAAGGTTCGCAGAACATCGTCGAAAGTTTCACCCGGCAGGCCGAACATGTAAAATGCTTCGACAGCGATCCCATGTGCGAGCGTGCGCCGGACGGTTTCGCGAAAGCGTTGAAGATCGGTCGATTTTCTAATTCCGGCCAGCACCCTTTCATTGGCGGTTTCCAGTCCGTAGGCCACTTTCACGAATCCGGCCCGCGCCATAGCGGCCAGGATCTCCTCCGTCACGTGTTCGAAGCGCAACTCGCAACTGAAGCTCAGACCTGTATGGAGTAGCCGAAGTCCCTCGAGCAGCTCCAGCGTGCGCGCCTGGTCCACGATAAAGATCGGATCGGCAAAAAACAGGTGCGGCACGCCGGCCGACGCGAGGAGCGCGACTTCGCGCAAGACCAGCTCCAGCGGGCTGTAAAGCATGCGGCGGCCGCTCGAAGCCGGTGTGTAGCAGAATGAGCAGCCGTACGGACAACCCCGGCTGGAGAAACTGACCGCGAATGAATACCGGTCAGGCGGCCACAGCCCGTCGACTACTGGCGAGCGGATTTCGGCGGGTGAAGGCATCGGCGGGCGGCCCCCGTCTACGATGCCTGCTTCGAAACGATGCAGAAAACCTTCGTAACTCGATTCGCCGCGCGCCAACGCCTGAATGTAAGCGGGGAGGGCAATCTCCGCGGGTCCGCGGCACAACCCGGCCACATCGGCCATCGCCGCCAGCCCCGCGATCGGCATGTGTGTTGCTTGCGGGCCGCCCAGCAGAATTCGCACATCCGGCCGCATTCTGCGAATAAACGCCGCGATCCGAAGACAACGCTCCATGTTGGTTTGGTAAGCCGACATTCCGACGATCGAAAGAGAGTTGTCGCGGAGCGCGGTGGCAAGCGTCTCGAGACCCGAGTCACCGGTCCACGTAAGGTCCAGCACCTCGGCCGCAAAGCCGCGGGTTCGAAGCGAGGCAGCCACTAAGCCCTGGGAAATCGGCGGATCGATCGCGCCCACGCGGTCGCCGGTCGAAGGCACACGGAGCAACAGCACCATATGGTTCAATTCCGCGGCACGTCGTAGAAGTAAATCGACCCGCCGTCCCCCGCGATAGCTACCTCGTCGCGCCCGGCTGCCGCAATCGCTTGAATGGGGAAGTCCGCTTCCAAATTGGCGATCGCGCCGCGGCTCTGTGCCGAGACCACGTGCACGGATCGCGGCCCCGCGACCAGAATTCGTACCGGATTGTTCAGCATTCCGAGGTCAAGCGTCTGCTCGAAGGGAGTCGATATCACTGCCGTTGGTTCTTCCTCGGCGGAGTCGTGCAATACTAAGCGGCCGAATCGGCTTAACGACCAAAGTGAGCCGTTCGCGTCGAATTTGCAGCGCTCTATCGGACCGGCATGGCCGAGACATTCGCGAATCGGCTCGATCGTCTCGCCGTGCCACACGCGGAGAAAACCGCGCTCGCCGCACGTAGTCAGAATCGATCCATCGGCCGACCAGTTTACGTTCCAGATGGAATCGGGGTGAGCCTGCAAAGACTTCAGCTTCTCTCCCGTGCGCGAATTCCAGATGACGAGACTGCCATCGAATCCCGCCGAGGCGACGCGCTGGCCATCCGGACTCCACCCTACTGCTTTGACCCAACTGTCGTGCCCGTGGCACACCAACGGCTCTGTATGGCAAGGAGCATCGTCGTCCAACGGCCAGATCCGCAAGGTCTGATCGTCGGAAACTGTCGCCAGCCGCTGATCCGCCGGGGCAAAGGCCGCGGCCACAACCCACTTCGTGTGGCCGCTGAGCCGTATCGGCTCGCTATTGCATTTGCAAAGACGCGAGAGATAAACGCCGCGGTCCCACCCCGCCCTGGCCATCCAGCGATAACCGTTCGAAACCGAGATGCATTCGACATGCGGCTCGCCGGACGGAGCCTGGCGCGTGAGTTTCGTGATGGCGGCGGGTGTCGTGAGCGCCACGGGCACCGATGCCGCCGATTTTGCCGAGGCCGCGGAACGCACCGCTTTGACGCCCGCGCGCAACGCCTCGCCAGTGAAGGTCGCGGCGAGTTCCTCCACTGCGAGGCCGCTCAAAATTGCGCTCTCCACGGGCGAAGGATCCAGCCAGCAGTCGCCTCGAACGATCTGGTTCGCGAATGGCCCCAGCGCGAGCAACGGCTTTGGCGCGGCCGTGCCGAGCACATCGATCCACGAGTCGCGGCCCAATCGGGGTGGAAGCGATGCCAGCATGCCACAGAGTAACCCGAGCGCCGCGCGGCATCCCCTGCCATTCTCATCGCGCAGCGGGTTTAGTTCAACCAGATCGATGCAGCAGGCTGAAGCGGCAACCAAACCGACCAGCCGCAACGCCTGCGCAACACTCAAGCCGACCGGAACGCGATGATCCACCGCCGGAAGTTGGGCCGGATCAATCACGTCGAAATCCACGCTGAGCACGATGAGGTCGCCCATCTCCGCCGCCTCGCGTACTTGCCGATCGACCCACAAAGCGGCTCGCCCGATGTCTTGCAAAATCTCCGCCGCCGGGAGAACATCAACGGCCGGCAAAGGATCCAGTTCACCGGCGCCCACGGGCTGCCGAACGCCGATCTGCACGAGCTTGCGTACCTGGGGATCGCGTCCAATGAACGTCGCCACATTTCCCTGATGGACTTCGTTCTCCATCCCGCAAGTACGGCCCATGCGCTTGAGCAGCGCATTCAACCGATCGAAATGGGCATCGAAGACGAAGGCCGTGATTCGGCGCTCGAACATCCCAGCCGCGCGCACCGGTCCATAGGAGAGCCCGTGATCGCCGAACAGCCACAGCGGCCGAAATCCCGAGCGCCATGCCTGTAGCGTCACGGCTGCCGCATACAGCGACGGCTCTAGCCGGCCGAAGGGCGCCTCACAGACAATGGGCGGAACGATCTGATACGACGTTTCCACCAGAGAGGCGACTTCTGCGCTTTTCAGGCGTTCCGCCAGCCAGACCGCTCCCGCTGCCGTCCCGGGAAGGCCGCCTAGATCCATCGGAAGCGGCAACACTAGAAACGAACCCGGCTCCGTCGCCGGCAGCACGGGCAAGGCTGGCATCCGGTTCAAACGCATTCGCAAAATCCACGGAATTCCGAAACCAGGAGATCGTCGACTGGCACGGTGCTGCCCGGCCAGCGTGCGGCCGCTACGCGCGCTCGCGCGCAAATCTGTTCGATTTGAGACGGCAGGACGGAAATGGCCGTCGCGCGCTTCAAATCCCAACCGTGTGCATTCAGGTTCGCCAGCGCGTGCCGGTCCGGCGCTCCAAACCACGGCAGCATCTCGCCCGAAGGCGGAACGTGCACTGCAGGCCTTGGGAAGCGATCCATCACCAGCCCGGTAGGCATTAGATTGGTCCGAAGCCGAACCCGCGTCTTCTTCTGCAGCGCTTCCACGCGGCTGAAAAGGGCATCCAAGCCGCGCGCCGTCATGTGGCTTTCCTCGAAAGCGAAGCCGCGCCCATCGGGACTTACATGCGAGAACAGCACCCGTTCGGCGCCGCACGTCTCGGCAATCTCGACGACCGTTTCGAGATGATCGTCCTCCCAGCGCTGAACCATGCATTGCATCTGCAACCGCAAGCCCAAGGCCGCGACGCGCTTGAGAAAGGCCGTGATGTCGTCGAAGGAGCGGGGCGATTGGCGTAAATGATTGTGCCGTTCCCGCAAGCCATCCAGGCTGACGGTGTATCCCGTCACATGGGGCCGCCAGCGCAGCAGGCGCTCAAGTCCAAGGTGGATGCCGCTGGTGAACAGCCAAACGTCTATTTTGCCAGGCAGGGATTCGATGATCTCGTCTATATCGCGGCGAAGCATCAGTTCGCCCCCGCTCAGCGTAATCGCGCGAAAGCCCAAGACGTGCGCGGAAAGAACCAGGCGGCGAATTTCCTCACACGACGGCTCGGGAGTCCTCGCGCGCGGACTGGCATTCGTATAACAGTGGAGGCACTCGTAATTGCAGCGCTTGGTTAGCTCGAACAACAGATGGCTGTCGACGTCGAGAGTCTTATCGGCGAACTGCAGCACCGTGCTCACGTTCGATCAGCACTCGTAGAGCACGCCAGTCGCTACCAAATGGTCGACATAGCGCCCCAGCAGCGCGGCACTTACCCCGCTGTTCCGCCGGGCACAGGCGGCCCACAAATCCATTTCCTCTACGGAACCGCTGCCGGCGCCCTCGCACAGATCGGCAGCCACATCGTCCACCACGGCGGCGGAATAATCGTCGCGAACCAGGTATTTCTCTTTATGTTTGCGGATGACGATTAGATTTCGCTCAGCACGCAGGCGGCGCTTGCCCGTGTGCGGCGAAGCGGGCACTTGCGGCCGCGCCGGCATTGCACTCTCTGCTTCCAGAATTCTCTCCACCGTGTCGGGACGCTTTTCGAGGTGCCGCACAAAGGAGTCCGGGCAGTAATCGCCTATTTGAGAGTTGTCCACGCGGCAGCCTCCGCCACAGCGGTCCAACAAGGCACAACCTTTGCAGATGCCCGTTACCCAGCGATGATCGCGGTAGTCGTCGAGAGCGTCGCTCTGCCATATCGTTTCGAGCGGCGTGCGCGTGACGTTCCCATATCCCTTTAGAGCTTGATTGCAGGCGCGCAGTTCGCCGTCCGGCGCGATGGCCGCGAACTTGACACCCATCCCGCAGTTGAACTCAAATCCCTCCAGCACCAGGCGCTCGTCGATGCAGAGAGGGATACTCGTTCCGAACACCACCGGGATTCCAAAATCGCGGCGGGCGGCAATCATTCGCCCCAGGGCCTCCCGAAACAACGCGATGGGCGGCATCAGCTTGTTGATTACGGCGGCGCCGAATCCGCCCCCCTGGAAACGGTTGATGTACACCTCCGCCATGCCCAACTCGGAGGCTTTCCGGATGATGGCGTAGATGTCACCGTAATTGTCTGCTGAGAGTACGACGTCGGCAGCCACCCGCACGCCCGTGCTCACGTAATATTCGATGTTCGAGACGATGGTGTCGAAGGTGCCTGGATTCGCGGTAATGCGCTCATGCGTCTCCCTGCTTCCGTGCATCGAAACAAAGACCTTGCGGATGGCGGGAGTCAGTTCGACACGCCGGATGCCGTTGGTGACGATCGAAACTTTGCTTCGCCCGCCGAGGTGGTCCGCGTAGTCGTTCAACTCCTTCAGCATCGTCACCTCGCCGCCGGTCAACTGCACCAGCGGCACCTGCGCGTCGGCGATGGCGCGAATCACTCGCCAGGTGAGATCGCTTGAATAGTGCTGCTCGCGGCTGGGGTTGTAGCAGAATACGCAGTGGGAATTACAGCCGTAGGTAGTCTCGAACTGCAGGAAATGGGGAACCGAATATCGCTCGGCGATCATGCCACCGCCTCCGAAGTGTTCTTTGTGGCGGACTTCCAAGCCGCCACAAGTCTCGCGAGTAATCTTGCGCAATCGGCGGCGGCCGATACCGCCTCACCGGAGAAGCGGCTCACGTCCGATTGCTGCCGGATGGCCGCGATGAGCCCGCGCAGCCAGATCGTCGCGCTCACGTGAACGCGCTGCGACACGGTTGTAACCAACTGAGTCAAGGGATGCGTGTCGCCGAGTTCCCATTTGAGCACGTCGGCCCGATTCAATACCTGATAAAAAGCGTTCAGCCCGTTCGTCGCTTCGCGCTCAAACAGCGTCACCCGCGGGTCGTGGAAATCGTAATCGTATTCGAGGAAGGTGCCGCGCAGCCGCCCGTTTCGCGCCAGCCGCGCGTGCATGGGAGTGCCGTGGTACACGCGAAGGCGATTCAGCAGGTTGACGTTCAGCGAATCGAGGTGCTTGAGAAAATCCAGGTTCGCCTCCAGGTCTTCGAGCGTCGTCTCCGGATCATACATGATCCAGAGCACTTCGTGATCGATGCCCAAGGCGCGGAGAATGCCGATGGCGCGGGCGTTTTGATCGACAGTAGTCTCCTTCAGATAAAAGTCCAGAGAGCGCTGGGAGCCCGTTTCGGCGCCCAGGAAAACGAACCGCAGTCCGGCCTTCTGCAGAAGAGCCATCAAATCGCGATCGACATTATCCACTCGCGTCAGCATGGCCCACTCGAATTCTAAGCCCCGCCGAAGTATCTCTTCGGCCAGCGCCCGAGCGCGTTCGAAGCCGTTCGCGGATCCGAATCCCAGGAAATCCTCGTCTTCAAAGGCAATGCGCCGGACGCCGTGTTCGTTGATGAGAATTTCAACTTCCGCCAGAACGTTCTCCACCGATCGTGCACGCCAGGTACGGCCAATCGAAGGCTGATACATCATGCGGGTCGCGCAGAAGGTGCAGACGCCTTTGCAGCCGCGGCTGGTCTCGAGTGAAACCGAAAAGCGCCGCGAAAGGCAGAGTTCGATGTTATCGCGCGCCGGAAACGGCAATTGATCCAGGTCGTGCGATAACTGCGGCATCTTGTTCGATTGGATTTTGCCGTCAGGCAGCCGAAAACTGATCCCGGAGACAGCCGACAGCGGTGCACCCTCGGCCAGCGCGTTCGCTAACTCGAGTACGGGAATCTCGCCTTCTCCCCGAATGACGGAGTCCACCCGCGGGTAATTCGCCAGAAATTCTTTGGCGCAGAGCGTAGCCGTGTGCCCGCCTAGCGTGAGGTGCAGGCGCGAGGGAAGATCTTGGAGCAGTTCGAGCAGAAGCGCGCAGCCGTGGACCTTGCCATCGGAAACGGAAAGCCCGATAATGTCGAAATCGTCCAGCCGCGCATCCAACCTTGCCGCAACCTCAGCCGCCGAGATCCCCAGCATGAATGCATCCCAGATCTCAACGGTATGATTTGCGCGGCGCAGGATCGCGGCTAAATAACAGAGCCCCAACTGCTCGCCCGGAATCCACCGTCCCGCCTTATTCAAAACCTTACCGGGCTCGTGGCTTGGCGAATTGATGAGAAGGAATCTTGACATATCTCTCCCGGCCGGCCGCGCTGCGGCCTTGAGGCGAACTCCAATGGGCCGAAGGCCCGATAAGCTCAGTCCCGATTTTCGAGGCGATTCAGGATCTGCTCCAGCCGCTGATCCAGCAACTGCATGCGCTCGTTGAGCTGAGTCTGCATGTCTTTGGTCTCTTGAATCTCGAAGCTCGCGGCTCTGCTGGCAAAAGCCGGAGTGGAAACCGCGTGGGCCAAGTTCAACGAGGAGCGCGGCGAAATATGTATGGAGTCGATCCTCTCGGGAAGCCGGATCTCTTGATCGTTAATATGCACCGAACGCAGGAACTCTTCTATCGCCGCAAACTCAAATCCGGCTTCGGGACGGCATTTCGACATGCTTGACCTCCTAATCTGGGCGGGTTACGCGTGACTCTTTCATATCACCTACTCGCAGTGAAGTCAACTGCAAAGACAGGCAATAATCATGTCAACCTGCTCCGCCCTGGTGCGTTGCGATCAGTCGTGAAACTTCGGCCATCAGCTCGCGCCTGCGCCGATGATCTTCCATGTGGCTGTGGGCTGCCTGCGTGGCTTCGCTTCCGCAGTGCGGACAGACCAGTTCCTCGTCGCGAATGTATGTTTCGCAGGCGCCGCACAGATGCAACCCTGGCGCGCGCGTCGAATTCTGCGCGGCGGTCGCGACATCCAAATTCAGCAGCGCTGATGGCGCAGGTGTAATCTGCACGATTTCTTTAGTTTCTGTGCGTTCTAGCACCAATGCGAAGCGGCCCGTTGCAAACGGCAGCGCGGCAGCAGCCTGTGTCGGAACCACTCGCTCGCGAAGCCCCGCTTTCGCCAATTCGAGCGCGCGGAAATGACAGTACGGGTTGTTGCCTGCTCGTCCGAATAAGGCGTCCGCCATCCAGGTGCACCCGCCCATGCAGTCGGCGGCGTAATAGCAATGCCGGCAGAAGCCCCACAACTGCTCGAATGAGCCCGCTGCGCTGCGCGCGCGGGGCTTCTCCGATCGCCAAATCTGCTCTAATGAAAGATCCCGGACGTTCCCGCTTGCAAATCGCGCAGTCGGCAAAGACGGACAGCCCTTGACGGTTCCATCCGATTCCAGCGCCAGGACATTTATCCCGGCGGTGCATCCCTTCCAGTGCTCCCGCTCGTCGGCATACCCGCGCCACAAGCGCTCGTACGGTCCGAAATAGCCAATATTATTGCCGGCCAGCAACAAAACGCCTCGCTCCAGACCCTTAACATAGAGGTCCGCCAGAACGGGCATGACATGGATCAATTCCCAGGGCTGAAGAAGAAGCTCATCGTGATCCGCCGCGTTGCCGATCGGAACTGTCAACTGCACTTGCCATTGTTGGGCGCCCGCTTGCGAGATCACTTCAAACAGGCCGGACAGATCGCCGGCTGTTTTCGACCCGATTTGCGTGCTGACGCTGGTTCTTAGGCCGGCATCTTTGGCCCTCCGGAGGGTTGCCAGCGCGGCGCGAAAGGAGCCTTTTACCCCGCGCAGCCGATCATGCAAAATTTCCAACCCGTCAAGCGAAACACCAATCCCGTTCAGACCTGCGTCTATGGCCCGGCGCATACGCGCTGGTGTGAAGTTGCGCCCGCCCGTCTGGATGGCGCAATAGATCCCGTGCGACCGAATCGCGCTGATGATCTCAGGCAGATCATCCCGCAAATAGGCTTCGCCGCCGATCAGGGATACTTCGCGAGTGCCTAATCTGGCAAACGCGTCGATCACCTCGAGTACTTCGCGCGTATTCAATTCTTGCTTTCGCCTGCGGCCCGCGCGCGAGCCGCAATGAGCGCATTTCAAATCGCAAGCAAGCGTCAATTCCCAGACGACGTGCAGGGGAACCCGGCGGCGCACGTCCTCTGCGGTGCGAAAACGCGGCGGCGACTCCGGCACAGACTCCATTAGAGCGTGATTCCGGCTACGTCTTCAGACGATGCTCTAGTTTGCTGATCTCGATCTTCAGCGCTTCGAGAGCCGCGCGGATATCGCCGTGCTCTGTCAGAAACTGCTCCGCGTGCTGCGCGATTCGCTTCATCTCAGCAAGATCGCCTTGGGCGATCGCCTGCTGAATCGCGACTCCATAAGGGGGAACAGGGCCAGCCATACGAACTCTCCTTTTGTAAGATAACCTTGCGCCAGACGATTCTTTCAAATCTGAAGCGTCCCTGTCAATTCCTAGTCTTTTCCATGCGAGATGAGCCTGCGGGGGCGGTTTGCTTCAATACATAATGAGCCTGAAGAGGGCGGGCATGCCGAGGAGTGTGCCCGTTGATACCATTTCTGAATGTTGATTTCACGTCCAATCGCAGGTCGCGCCTTGACCCGTGAGCAAAAGAGATTTTGGCGTGAGAACGGATATCTGATCCTCCCTGCATTCTTTAGCCCGCAAGATGTCGACGCGGTGAACGAAATCGTGGAGAGCAGGATTGCCGCCCCGGGCTCGTTTGGCGCAGCGACAGTAGATCCGTTGGAGGGGGTGTTTGCTGGCAAGCGCTTTCGGGCGGCCGAAGCGCCGAAGGAAGTCTGGGCCGGGGCGGTCAAGATCAATGACTTATTTCTTGACGAACCTGCCGTGATGAAACTCGCACTGGGCGAGCGACTCACAGGGCTTTTGATGGGGCTATTGGACGGCCCACCCGCGGTGTGCAATTCGCTTAATTTCATTTGGGGCAGCCAACAACCGGCTCACGTCGATAGCTGGTTTATGCCGGCTCCAATCCCGAAAAACTGGCTGAGACTTCGCATTCGCCGGCGATTCGGACACCACGCGCTTGTGCGGCGGCTCGTCCCGGAGCTGTGGAATCCGCGGCTCGCAGTCAGCTCCGTTTGTCTGGAGGATGTCCGCGAGGATGCGGGCCCCCTGACATTTTATCCGCGGAGCCATAGAATTCCGCCTTACCGTAGTTCCGGCGGAATGTATACTTTCCCCGTTTCAGAAGCGCCCCTATGCCGAGGGTACGTGGAGCGCGAAATAAAGAAGCGAGGGCTCGCGCTTGAGCATTTTGTCGGGCGAAAAGGCGACGTTTTCCTTTGGCACGGTCAGCTTGTACATGGCGGGGCACCCATCCTGGCCAAGCAGCAAACTCGGAAAACGTTGGTCACTCATTACTGGCGAGCCCAGGACATGGACCCGGAGCGAGTTCTGCAGTTGCACAACGCAGGCTTTTACGAGAAGCGAACGCACCAGCAAGCGTAGCGCAGGGTTCTCGCAGCCAGCGACTGTTCTATGTGCTGGGAGCAGGCGCGTCGCAGGACGCAACTTCTAATGCTTCCGTAGGGCTCTCATTCCAAGTTCTGGAAATGCCACGAACTATCCAGGTGTCCGCGTCGCCACCAGGTCTCCAACGCGCAGAATTCTGGCCTGCACGGTCAGCGTATCATTACATTTGCGTTACGCCATACGTCGTCTATAGCCAGACCGTCCTTCATTTATTTATCGGCAACATGGTGGAAAGTTCGAAAGCCACGACGAAACAAGAATCATGCGACCGCGTTTTTTGGATCACCGGCCTATCCGGTGCAGGAAAGACAACGATCGCCCGCGAGTTGTCGAACCGGCTCCGCGCAGCCGGTCGGCCGGTTATGTTACTGGATGGCGATGAACTCCGCGGTGCGATTGCCGAGGACTTAGGCCATAGCGAGACCGACCGGCGCCGAGCGGCTGTGCGCAACTCACGGCTATGCCGGTTGCTCGCCGAACAAGGCTCTGATGTTGTCTGCGCGACCATCTCGCTGTTTCACGACGTGCAGCGCTGGAACCGGGAGAATATCCCTGGTTATTGCGAGATTTACTTACAGGTTCCTATAGCCGAGCTGCGCAGGCGGGACACCAAGGGCCTCTACGCTGCCAGTTATAACGGAAGTGGGCGAAATGTCGTGGGGATGGATGTACCCGCTGAAGTGCCCGAATCTCCAGACCTAGTGATAGAGAATTATGAACCGGTCGACGTTGCCACTGCCGTTGATCGAATCCTGGCGCTCGGCGCTCGAGGGAACAGGTCTGCGGCCTCTAAGCCGGTGTGTGCCGCTCCGCTCAAAACGAAAGCGGAGTCTCTGGACGCGCTCGCTCCGCTGCTGCGCAGCGCACACGTGCTGCCGCAGGTTAGGTTCTCAGTTTCCGGTTGGCGCTCGGATGCAAACGCAATACTCGAGACGGTCACGGCCGTGCCGTGGACTGCCAATAGCGTCATCGTGCGGAGCAGCGCCCGCGCGGAGGACAGAGTTGCCGGATCGCAAGCCGGCAAGTACGATTCTGTACTCGGCGTCGTTGGCAGGACAGAGCTGCAACAAGCGATCGAGCGGGTCATCGCATCATTTGGCGGCGAAGAGGGCGACGATCAGATCTTTATTCAGCCGATGCTTGAGCACGTCGCGATGGCGGGCGTTGCCTTCTCGCGCACCCCGCACGGCGCGCCCTATTTCGTGATCAATTACGACGCCCGCTCGGGGTCGACCGAGCGAGTGACTGCCGGGACCGGCGATCATCTGAAGACTTTTTATTGCCTGAAGTCGCGGGCTGATGCTTGCCCGGACGCGCTCGCCCCGGTTATCGCGCTCGTCAAGGAACTCGAAGACCTGTTGGGCACTGATGCCATCGATGTGGAATTTGCGTTCGACGGCGCGGGCCAGCTTTACCTCTTGCAAGTTCGCCCGCTCGTTATGGATCAGCGCGAGTCTTCGCCGGATGCCAAGGTGGAAGCGGCGCTCGCCGCGATGTCGCGCAAAATCGAGTTGCTCAGCAGTCCGCATCCTTACCTGTACGGTAGCCGGGCGATCTTCGGAGTAATGCCGGACTGGAATCCGGCGGAAATCCTTGGGCTGCGGCCGTGGCCTCTCTCGTTGTCGCTCTATCGCGAGCTTGTCACGGACGCCATCTGGGCCTACCAGAGAGACAACTACGGTTACCAGAACCTGCGCAGTTTTCCCTTGCTGGTGAATTTTCACGGGCTGCCCTACATGGACGTGCGCGTCAGCTTCAATTCGTTCGTACCACGCGACGTATCCGGCAAGCTCGCGCACCGTCTAGTCAATTACTATGTTGATCGACTTGTTTCTGAACCCCATCTGCACGATAAGGTCGAATTCGAGATCATCTTCTCGTGCTACACGCTCGATTTACCGAAGCGAATTCGGAAGCTAGCCGAGCATGGATTTTCCGAAACGGAAATCGATGAAGTCGCGGATGCGTTACGCCGGCTGACTAATCGCATCGTGCACGGCGATAGTGCTCTGTGGCGCCGCGATAGGGCGAAGATCGATCTTCTAACAACGCGCTTTGAAACGATTTGCAATGCCGACATGCATAAGCTCAGCCGTATTTACTGGCTGATCGAAGATTGCAAACGATACGGCACACTGCCGTTCGCCGGTCTCGCGCGCGCCGGCTTTATAGCCGTGCAGCTCATCCAATCCTTCATCGAAACAGGTATTCTCGAGGAGCATGAGGCCGCCGCGTTGATGGCGAGCGTGGATACAATCGCTTCGCGAATCGGCCGTGATTTCGCCCAACTACCCAAGCCGGAGTTTCTGGCGCGCTATGGCCACCTCCGGCCGGGAACCTACGATATCCTCTCGCCACGATACGATGAAGCGCCCGACCTCTATTTCGACTGGTCCACTGCCCGGTCAACGATACCTGTCCCGCCACCATTCGAGTTTTCCATTGAACAATTGAAGGGCATCGATTATTTGCTCAAGCGGCATGACCTGGAGATGGATGCGTCGAGCTTGATCGAATTCATCAAGGCCGGCATTGAAGGACGCGAGTACGCGAAATTCGTGTTTACTAAAAGCCTGAGCTGGGTCTTATCGCTCATCAAGCAACTCGGCGGGGAGCATGGTATCTCAACGGAGGATTGCGCTTTTTTGAGCTATGACGCGATCCGCGCGCTGTATAGCGAAAGCGGTTCGGTCCGAGCGGCGCTTCTGGACAGTATCGCTCGCGGCAAAGAACGTCACGATCTGACTCGTCATCTTGTGCTTCCCCCGATCATCGTGTCGCCGAGCGAGGTCTTCGCATTCCATCTTCCGGACACTCACCCGAACTTCATTACCCAAAAGACCGTCACAGCGCCTATAGCGTCCGTCGGCCACTCGCCGGGCACTTTCGCTGGACGAATCCTCTTCATACCGAGCGCCGATCCCGGGTTCGACTGGATTTTCACGCGTCATATCGCCGGATTTGTGACGCAATTCGGAGGCGCTAATTCGCACATGGCTATTCGCGCGAGCGAGCTCGGTATTCCGGCCGTTATCGGAGCCGGCGAATCGCTGTTCCGCCAATGGGGAACAGCCCATAAACTCTGCCTGGACTGCATCAACGAGAAGGTCGTGGTGATTGCATGACCGGGATTTCCTGCGAAGCCGTTTCGGTACTTAGATAATGCGAGCGATCATACTTGCAGCGGGCCGCGGCAGCCGCATGGGACCGCTTGGTGGTGAACGCCCGAAGTGCCTCGTCGAACTGGAAGGCAAGCGGCTCATCGAGCGCCAGATCGCGGCGCTACGCGGGGGCGGAGTGGACGACATTGCGGTTGTGCGCGGATATCGCGCCGAGATGATAGATATTACCGGCGTCTACTACTTTGCGAACGAACGGTGGGCGGAAACGAACATGGTAATGTCTCTTTTCGCGGCTGCTTCCTGGTTACGTTCGGCGCCTGCCGTCGTCAGCTATTCGGATATTTTCTACCGGAGCGAACTGGTGCGGGACCTCGCTGCGGCAGAAGGCCAGTTGGTCGTCGCGTTCGACCGGGATTGGAGCAGGCTATGGAAGCGCCGCTTTGTAGATCCGCTGGCCGATGCTGAGACCTTCCGGATTGACGAGTCGGGCCGGCTGCTCGAGATCGGCGGCAAGACGGATCGCATCGAAGACATACAGGGCCAATATATGGGTCTGTTTAAACTTACTCCGGCAGCATGGAGCCAGGTCGAGGCGCTTCTGAATATACTCGAACCCTCAATCCGTGATCGTTTGGACGTGACCGGATTGCTCCGGCGCCTGCTGGCCGCTAATGAAATCGAAATCGGAACCTTCGGCGCGCACGGGCAGTGGGGCGAGATTGATAATCCTGATGACGTAGCACTGTATGCAACGATGGCGCGGAGCGGAGAGTTGTTAATCGATGATGCAGATCTGCCGGCCTGATCTCAGGTCTCTGCGCTGTAACTCAGCATCTCCATTCGTGTTCTTGTTTTCGCATCCAGGCCGTTTATGAATTTGCGAAACTCCGGAACTTTGTTCGCGACGGACATATAGCCGTATGGTTTGCTTCGGGGCGCGCATATTTCTAATTGATTCAGATCGGATGTCACCCGCAACACGTCAGCAACCTTGGAGAACTCTTTCAGCGGATCGATGATGCAGTCTTCCAGCCGCAACGTGAGCGTAGCGCCCGCATCGAGATAGAGCTGAGTTTCTTCGATAAACTCAGCGAAAGACAGAAAACCCGGGCCGGGCCCAGCGCCCGCGAAGAAATTCGGATCGCCATCCGCGAAGGCTTTGAACTCAGAAAAATTTTGTTCCAAATCCATGCTCAGATCTGCTGTTGTTGGATAGACCTGTGAGATTCCGGAAATACAGCTTTGGTCACGCATGTACGTGCGCCACCACACCCAGTTTGTCAATAATGAATCCAGCGGGTGGCGGTATACAAATATCAAATCGGCGAGGCCGGTTCTTTGCGCTTGTAGTATCCGGCTCATCACTGCCGGCGGATGTTGAGCGCGGCAAACATACTTGATTGTTGCGTGGCCGCTGTAGATCATTCGGGTGGGGACTGGATGGAAGCGGATGCCGTCTCGAAAATACCGAGATCTTTCTCCGAGGTTTTGTTGTATCAGTTCACATAAATATGTACGGCCTGTCCCGAACAGCCCAACAATGTATGCCGTTCTGTAACCTCTCGCATCTGTGTCTGTAGAAGGTGCTGGCGCGATACGCAAATTGCCGTCGTCCCCCACGCCGGGCGCCGGTAACTGATTGCGCAATCCGTCCAAATGCATTTGTAAGCTGGCGTTTTGCTTCTCTGATTCGGCCAATCGCGTTCGGAGGGCAACGACTTCAGCGGATACTTCATCGAGCCCCCGAGTCACTTGTTCGAGCGATGAAACTACAGAGTCGTTGAAGGCCCGGAAGGGCTGTGTGTACCAGTTCAGACCGCGAGCAAGCAGTTTCTTGAGAAGTTGAATTAGCTGGTTCCGCCATCCCGGAGGGCGCGGGTTTACGGTTCCCACAGCTTTCCTGAGTGCGTCCAACGCAGTCACGCCGCGCTGCAGTCCATCGAGCTCATGAAGCGTCCAACCATCCGTTCCTTTGTGCACGAATTGCCCGCCTCTCATATGCTCCAAAGCATCTGTGACCGCGACGGTTGGCGGCCGTTCGGTTACGTGTTGGATCAATAATACGGCGATGTTCCCGGGCGTCCGCGGCAATCTCGGTTGGGCAAGCTCCATCAGGCAAATTGCTTTGGCCACACGCACTGCCATCGCGCCGCAGCGCTGAACGCTGTAAGCTTCGCGAATGATTCGTACGTCGTCTTGCTTGTCGACAGGAAGACTGCCTTCGAGCAGATCGTAGATCTTGTCAATCGTCACCAGAACGCCGATTTCTGCGTCCGCTAAGCGGGTCTTCTTTGATGCCAGCATCGAGAAGCACTGCCGCGCAGTAGTGAGGTTGGAGCTGGATAACTGCCCGGATGCTTTCCCCCGCTTCCGGATACCCGCCGCAATATCGATGGAGAGGCCGATCAAATAGGGAGGATACGGATAATACGCGACAAACTGATCTTCGTCGAAATCCGTATCGGAGGAGCGCCCCTCCAGTTTCAGGCTGCGATTTAGCGCGGCCCCATGTTCACGGAACATATGCCGCAGGGCAGGCTCTTGATTTTCTTTCTTGCGTAAGATGTCAAGCTCGCTCAGATTCACGATCTGTTCGATCGGAACGCGCAAATCGCGCTCCAGCAAATCGGAGATCTTGGAGTTGGCCGTCACTGTCGGCCTATACGACTCCTTTCCGGCGCGCCGACCATGCGCGAGTAAGATAGGTCGCCTTGATCGAACGCTGGCCGGCAATCCGCTGCCCGACAAAATCAAGAAATGCATCGAACTGCTGTTCGCCAAGCTGCACTCGCAACTCGTTGACGGAACTCCAGATCCCCAGATAGCGCTCGGGCGTCATGATGATGTCGTGCCGGCCTTCCATGTACACGACGTCTTCAAACCAGGGTGACGACCAAAGCTGTTCGGTAAGGGTTTCTTTCATGTCGGTAGAGGCGCGCTTGATGTTGGGCTGCATAGTGCATAAGTGCGCCTCAATTTCGACCAGGAGTGGGTTCGTCTGTACCAGGCGGGAGTTCCATAGAGCTGTAAACCGCCCCTGCGGACGGAGCATACGATGAAACTCTCGCGTGGCTGCATCGAAATTGGTCCAGTGAAAAGACGAGGCCATTGTCACCCAATCGCTGGCACTTTCGGGCGTCCCCGTTTGCTCAGCGCGGCCCGCCAGCCATCGAATGGTAGTATTTGCGCTATCCCCCATGCCAACCCTCCGCATGTCGTCGTTAGGTTCGATGGCCGTAGCGGACTTCACGCCCTTGCGGAAAACCATTCGCGTCCAGATGCCTGTCCCTGCGCCCACGTCAACGAAATCGACATCCGTCGCAGGCTTGCTCAGTAAGCCCAAAAGGGCATCCAGCACGGACGGGCAGTAGTCCGGACGATGCCGTGCGTAGTCGTTGGCCAGCCCCGTGTAATCGCCGGATTTTACGATGTGTTTCAAATCGCGCAGATTATATATTCAATCATGAGTGGCCGCGGTTCAGCAGGATAAATGCGCAAAACCTATCGAGAAAAGAAATCGCCCGAGTATTGGATCTCACGATGGAACGAGATCCCCGTCGATGCGCCTGCGGAAGGGCACGACCGCTATCCGCTCCGGTATGCCAACCTTGTAGTTCGCGACCGCGATGGGGAAATCCTGGAACTCGGCTGCGGCCCTGGACGCCTTCTGCGCTACTACCATGCCAAGGGCGCAAGAATTGTTGGGGTAGACAATGTAGCGGCTGCCATAGCGAAGCTACACGCATGCGATCCTCAACTGCGTGTTGTCCATGCAGACGCGCGTACGCTGCCATTCGAAACCGGATGGTTCAGCACGGTTCTTTGCTTCGGCGTTTATCATAGCCTCGAAGATGATGTAGCCGCCGCCATCAGCGAAACATTCCGGGTTCTTCGACCTGGTGGTCGCTTGTGTGCCGAGTTCCGCTCCGACAGCCTGCATAATCGGATGATCGACTACTTTAAAGGGAGCGGAAAGCACGCCACTGAGTTCCACAAATGGAATTATCAGCGGCAAGAGGCTCGGGCCATGCTCGGGCAAACAGGCTTTGTGATTGAGAGCGAGTATGCGGCGCTCAATATGCCACTGCTTTATCATGTCCCATTGTTACGGCACCCATCGCAAAAGCGCAGCGACGAACATTCAAGCAGGATTTCCGGATATCGACTGCGGCCGTGGGTCGAAAGATTACATTCCGTCGGCCTGCAACTCTTGCCCGAGTTCCTCGCAAATGAGTACATCTTTGTTTGTCGCAAACCCCGGGGAATTACCGACGCGGCCTAGAAGAGGGGTACCGGCCGTTTGGCGAGACAACCTCGCTCGGCCACGCGCAAGGTTCAGGAGCGACCTTTCGCAGCGGCTACCCGCAATCGCAGGCTTTAACGGCGGCGGCGTCAGGATGAAAGCGGGCCGCCTGAGACTGGCAGCGCACCGGCCCTCAGTTGTGCCTGCGCGTGGCGAACAATTCTGCCACGTTTGGATATTTGTCGGAGAGAAATGGGCAGCGGCAGCACATTTCCGGAGGATCGTGTTGCAGGATTCGCCGTCGAAGCATCATGAACTTGGAGTTCAGCCAAATCTGGTCGATTGGCGTTTGCGCCGAGACTTGTCCATAGGGGACCTCACCATGCGAGTAGGGGCACGGCATCACGTGCCCGCCTGGTCCCATCGAGATGTGAAAAAACGGGAACGGACAATAGGGGATCGGGACAAAAGGCGTGCTGGCGCCGGCTCCTTCGATCTTTGGAAAGAACCGAGCAGAAAACCTTGAGAGCGTTCGTTTGAGACGCGCCGCGCGGGATCGGGATTCGAAAAAGTTTGGCTTAGTTTGAACCTCTAACCCCAGTTTGGCCGCTGTTCTCAAGGCGGCGCCCAAGCAGTGATCAGATAGCGCCTTCTCATGTTGGAGACACTCCTGCTCCATGTTGAGCCCTTCGAATGAGACGAGATGCCGGAAGCTCAGCTGCTGCACGCCGAGTCGCGCAGCCAACTTCACCAGGTCCGGCAACTCGCGAATGTTGCGCTTCATCAGAACGACGTCGAATCGAACGCGAGGGGTCGCACTCTGCCTAGCGTCTCGCCGCGCGATGAACCGCTTGACGTTGCGGATTAGATGATCGAAATCTCCGTCGCGGCGAATGGCGTTGTAAGTAGCGGGTGTAGCGCCGTCTATTGAGATGCAAAGCTGAGTTACGCCGTACTCAATAATGGCGTCCATGTTTTTGTCGTTGAGCAATAAGCCATTAGTGAAGAAGTTTAGGTTTGGGACGTTATAGCGGGAGGCCAGCCGCAAGATTTCCACAAAGTGTGGCGACATGAGCGGCTCGTTTCCCAAGGACAGGCTAAGGTGATATGCGTGAGGCAGCACCTTGGAAGCAACGAAATCGAAGTCGTCCGTACTGAGGTGCACGGTCTTCGCACGGCGCGTAGATTCCAGGCTGTGATAGCACATCACGCATCGAATATTGCACCGATTTACGATGTCCATTTCCAGATGCAGGAATCGTCGCCCGTGCGAATAAAGGCCGAGCGGCGAGCATAAAACGTAGAAATCATCGAGCGACTGGCATTGCATCAGGCTCTCGGGTATGGACATTATTAGGCGAGCTTACCACTTGCAGCGACTGCTACTCGCGAAGTCGCTTGCGCGGTCCCGGAGTACCGGGCAAGTGACATTTCGGGAAGTTGCCACGGACAGATCGTTCAGGGCGCAAGCTGCGAAACTTGTGCTGGCGGGAAAATCGAAAGCACAGATCCTGTCCATTTAGCTGCGCCGAGTTCGAAAACGTGATGGATTTGTGAGCGCCCTAGATCTGTTACCCGCGCCGGGCTTGCCAACAAACACCGCCGAAGGTCGCGACGATAATCAGGGCGCCCCCGAAAACCGCAAAGCGGCCGGGCTGTTCGCCATGGATGAGCCAAGTCCAAATGGGATTGAATACCGGCTCGATGAGCAATAGCGTTGCAGCTTCGAGACCAGGTACATGACGGATGGAGCGCGTGAGAAACGCATAAGCGAGACCGATCTGGAAGATGCCGAGGTAGAGCAGCACCGCAGCGTCCGCGAGTGGGATGTGCGCCACGGGAAGCGCGTACGGGAGGGAGCCGGCGAAGGCGATGAGATTGCCGGCGACGACGATGGCCGCGGGGGATTCCGCAGTTCCTTCGCGCTTGCCCGTCCAGCGCATGCCGGTCAAGGTGAGCGCCCACGCGAGGCCGGCGCCGAGACCGAGCAGGTTGCCCTTGGCAGGATGGGGCGCCGTGGCCGCAGCAGGTTGCACGCCGAAGAGGAGAAGCAATGCGCCCCCCGCCACCGCCGAGATCACGAAAAGATCTATCCGGCGGACGGGCTCGCGCAACACCAGCGGACCGAGCAGCAGCAGATAGAGCGGCGCGGTGGATTGCAGGAAGATGGCGTTGGCGGAAGTGGTGAGCTTGTTGGCGAGCACGAAGAGAACCAGTGTCGCGGCATAACTTACGCCGATGAACCAGGTTCGCCCCGTCCAATGGCGGCGCGCCTCGGGCAGGAGCGCCCACACGGCGAGGGCGGCGATGCCGGCGCGAAAGCTCGCAATCTGCCAACTCGTAAGCGAACAGGCCTTAATGGCCGCACCGCCGGTGGAGAACAGCAGCGCGGCTGCGAACAAGAGCAGCCGATTCGCAGTGGGGCGGGCGATCAGGCTTCCGGCTGGCGGGCGGCATCGGCCAGCGTGTAGATGTGTTGTGGCGGTTGTTTCAGATCCCACGCCAAGTGGAACCAGGAGAGCGCTTTCAAGACGTAGTGGGTGATGTCGAGCTCCCACCAGAAGACGCCCTGGCGCTCAGAGGAGGGCATGAAGTGGTGGTTATTGTGCCAGCCCTCGCCGAAGGTGACGAGAGCGATCAAGAAGCTGTTCTTGCTGTCGTCCTTGGTTTCGAAACGGCGGCGGCCGATGACGTGGGCAAGCGAGTTCACGACGAAGGTGCCGTGATAGAGCAGGGCGGTGTTGACCAAATATCCCCAGACGAGCATCTGCAAAGGCGAGGTGTGCAGCACGGGCACGCATTGCCGGAGCATCCAACCGGCGCCGGTGACGACGGAGAGCGCCAACGCAAGCGGAGGCAGAACGTCACACTTATTCAGGAAGCGCAGCTCACGGAAGCGGGCGAGGTCGGGAATGAGGCGGTAATTGGTGGCGTGAAATTTCATGCACAAAAACCAGCCAACGTGCGACCACCAGAAGCCGTGCCGGGGTGAGTGCGCATCTTCCTCGGTATCGGAAGTGGCGTGATGGTGGCGATGATTGGCGGCCCACCAGAGCGGTCCCTTCTGGGTGGCGGCGGCGCCGAGCCATCCGAGCACAAACTGGAACGCGCGGCTGGTCTTGAAGGAACGGTGAGAGAAGTAGCGATGGTATCCGGCGGTGACGCCGAACATGCGAGCGGCGTAGAGCGCAATACAGGCGGCGACCGCGACGGGACTGACGCCGACCCAAAACGCCGCGAGGCACGCGAGGTGAATCAGCAGGAAGTGTTCGCGGACAACCTGGCACGGCAAGCCCTGGCGGCGAATCAGGCCGTTGCAGAAATCTTCCGATTCTTTCGAGATGGTGAGCGACGTGACGTGGGCGCCGCGCTGGCCGGCAAATTCCGCGAAAGCGCCCCAACCTGCTCCGATATCGAGGACGCGCATGCCGGGTTGAATGGCAGCGGTGGTAAAGGCGGTGGAGAGCTTGCGCTCGATGGCAGATTCGAGCGACTCATCCTCGCGCTCAAAGTAGCCGTGGGAGTAGCAGCGGTATTGCGAATCGAGGAAGAGGAGATGAAGACCCTCGGCATCGTAGTGCTGGCTGATCGATTTCTCGTCGTTAGCGGCCTCGCCCTGAAAGAGCTGCTGTCCGTAGGTGGACCACAGGTATGCGAGCAGATGCCGGTCCGCGAGGCTATTGCGCAGATTGAAGGCGGCCAGCAGGTCGCCTTCGATATCCAGCTCTTCGGACATATAGGCTTCCGCGATGCGGATTTCGTCGAGCGACTTGACTGCGGAGACCGCGCGGGCGCTATGCGCGCTCACACGGAATTGCACGGACCCGCGGCCGACGGTGATTGGCGGCTCTCCGGAAAACTGCAGCTCAAAAGCGGCGCCCTCCGGGAGGCCGGCGCCCAGAATTTTCACAACTGCCGGCGGGAGTGCGGCAGGGCGCGTTGCATCGAGAACGTTGGGAAGTTGTTCAGCTTGCATGCGGCCTCTCAGGCTAACGGTTCTAGCGTAGCAATGGGCTGAACGAAACTTGTAGACGGGCCGCGAGGCGATTGAGACCGGCGTCGCGTCGCGTTTGAGGCCAGCGCCAGGCGCGTTTGAGGTACGATACCAGCGTTGTTCTATGCAGAGTAATCGGCGAAAGTTTCTGGTGGCGAGCGGATTGACCGCGCTGGCGGCGACACGGGCGGCGGCAGCAAACGATGCAATACGCGTCGGCGCCATTGGCTGCGGCGGGCGGATGAGAAACCTGCTGGACTCGGCGGACCGGGCGGGCGGGTTCGAACTGGTGGCGGGCTCCGATGTCTATGAACCGAGGCGAGATGAAATTCGCGAACGGTCGGGGAACGCGGCGAGCACGCATCTGGATTATCGGGAAGTGCTGGACAAGAAAGATGTAGATGCGGTGTTCATTGCCGCGCCCGATCATTGGCACGTGCGCATGGCGTCGGAGGCGATTGCGGCGGGCAAAGATGTGTATCTGGAAAAGCCGGTCACGCACACGATCGAGGAGGGCGAGCCGCTGACGCGCGCGGTGCGCGGCTCGTCGCGGGTGCTGCAGTGCGGGATGCAGCAGCGGAGTTGGGTGCATTTTCAGAGCGCGGTAGAACTGGTGCAGGCGGGCAACATCGGGCGCATCACGCAGGTGCGCACGTATTGGTATCAGAACTATCAGGGGCGCCCGCCCAAGCCCATCGAGGTGGATCTGCTCGATTGGAAGCGCTGGCTGGGCTCGGCGCCGGAGCAGCCGTTTGACGAGGAGAAGTTCCGGAATTGGCGCTGGTTCTGGAATTTCGGGGGCGGGGCAATGACGGACCTGTTCACGCATTGGATCGACGTAGTGCATTGGGCGATGAAGGCGAATGAGCCCCGAGTGGCGCAGACGATGGGCGATAGGTACATGTTCGAGAAATGGGATTGTCCGGACACGATCCTTTCGGCCTTCCGCTATCCGGATTTCGAGGTTGGATACGAGGGGACGATGGTGTCTTCGGCGGATGACGGCGGGCTGGAGTTTCGGGGAACCAAGGGAACGTTGAAACTGAATCGCAGCGGGTTTGGCATTTACCGGGAGGGCGTGCGCGATCCGAATAGCGTGCTGAGCGAGCATAGCGTCTTGGATGGAACGATTTCGCATGTGCAGAATTTCTTCGATTGCGTGCGAAGCCGCAAAGAGCCGAATGCGCCAGTGGAGACGGGGGTGGCAGCAGCGCGTGCGGGGCACATCGGGAACCTGGCGTTGCGGCGGGGCGAGAAGGTCACATGGCCGCCGACGCAGGGCGAAACGTCAGCGCGGCGCTGAAAAATCGGCGAGGCCGAAGCGAATGACCGTGCTGACGCGTGGTGCGCCGGAAGGCTCTGCGCCGGGCGTGGGCTGCGGTATGACGTTTGGAACGGCTTCGGTCCAAACCCCGTAAACGCGATTGTTGTAGGCCGTGAGCCAGGTGTAATCGCCGAGAAACGCGCCGTTGCTTACGAATTCATTCTTGCTCCAGGCGTAGTTGGTGAACCTGCGTGCGCCGTCGGTCGAGCGGGCGAGCGTGAGACGGATCTTGGTATTCGCGGGATCGGCGCGGCGGTCGTAGAACTGGACGTAGACGGCGCCAGTGACCGGATCGACGGCCATCCACTCGAGGAACTGATCGCTGCCATCGTGCAGTGGATCATCATTTACACGGGTGGGCTCGGACCAATGGCGGCCGTAATCGGAAGAAGCGGCAATGAAGACGTCGATGTCGCCGTTGCGGTAGTCGCTCCAGGCGATGTAAAGATTTCGGCTCTTGGGGTCGATAGCGATTTGGGGGAAGCCGCCGACGCGGTAGACGGCGGTGACTTCGTCGAAATACGGAGGGCCGGTCTCGATAATGGCGTGCGAGGGGGAGAAGGTATTGCCGCCGTCGTGCGATTCGGTCATGGTGATGGCATTGCCGTCGTGCCAGATGGCGCAGAGGGCGCCGTCCGGGGCAATGGCGGCAACAAAGCCTCCGACGGCGCCATTGTCGTCGCGCGGCAGGCCGGCGTGCGTGCTGATGCGAATGGCGGGCGACCAGGTGAGGCCGTCATCGGTCGAGCGCGAGAAGAGCATGATGGATTTATCCAGTTGCCACTCGATCCAGCCGACATACAGATAGTTACGGTAGGGGCTGGCGGGGGAGTTGTCGGCAAAGATGCGGGGCTGATCTTCGAACTGGAGGCCGGGTTCGCGGCCGGTGGGAAAAGCCTTGACCGGGATGCTGTCTTGCTCCCAAGTCTTGCCGGCATCGAGCGAGCGGCGAACGAAGATGCCGTTGCGGCCGGCGTTGTGGGCCCAGTATTGTGGCGTGCCGAGGTGATCGAAGGCCAGGTAGCAGAGGAACACGTGGCCGAGAGAATCGAAAGCAGTGGAGACGTCGCCCGCGATGCGGTAGCCGGTGGGGTGCGAGGTTGGGGCCGGTCTAAATGTCTTACCGGCATCGGTGGAATAGGCGGCGAATGCGCCAACCTGGTAGACGACAACGAGACGATTCGGGTCGTTGGGATCAAGCGCGATGCCGGGTTCGCTGAACGTGCCGCCCTGAGGTGAAATGTCCACGATGGCTGAGGCGGGAGCGGACGGCAGCGGTGCTTGCGCGGCGGATAGCGCCGTGGTCGAGGCCAGCAGCAGGCGAAAAAGAGGGCGCATCGGTCCTCATTGTCGCTCGGGTTCGGATTCTACCCGCTGGTAGGGGTAGCTGGCGACTAATTGAGCGCCATTTTCCGCAAGAGCTTGAAATCTTCGAGCATTTTGCCGGTTCCCAGAACGACCGAGGCTAGCGGTTCGTCCGCCATTAGGACGGGCATTCCGGTTTCCTGGCGGATTCGCTCATCCAGGTTCTTCAGCATGGAGCCGCCACCGGTCAAAATAATGCCGCGCTCGCTAATATCGCTGCTGAGCTCCGGAGGCGTACGCTCGAGAGCGGTGCGGATGCCGGCAATAATAGCGGCGACACAATCCGAGAGAGCGTCCCGAATCTCGTCGTCTTTGAGAGTGACCGCTTTCGGAAGACCATGGATCAGGTCACGGCCTTTGATCTCCATAGTTGTCGGCGGATGAAGCTGGTAGGCGGAGCCGATCTCGATTTTGGCCCGTTCGGCCGTGCGTTCGCCGATCAAGAGATTGTATTTCTTCTTGACATATTCCATGATGGCGTCGTCCATCTGGTTGCCGGCTACGCGAAGAGAGCGCGAATAGACGATGCCGGAGAGCGAAATGACGGCGATGTCAGTGGTGCCGCCGCCGATATCCACCACCATGTTGCCGCTCGGTTCGGTAATGGGTAGGCCGGCGCCGAGCGCCGCCACCATGGCCTGTTCGACCAAGTGCACTTCGCTCGCTTTGGCGCGATAAGTGGAATCGAGAACGGCGCGTTTCTCTACTTCCGTAATTTCGCTGGGAACGCCGATGACGATGCGCGGATGGACCAGGCTTTTGCGCTTATGGGCCTTTTGAATGAAGTAATTAAGCATGCGCTCCGCCATCTTGAAATCTGCGATGACACCATCGCGAAGAGGACGGATAGCGACCACGTTGGCGGGTGTGCGCCCGAGCATCTGCCGGGCTTCGGCGCCACAGCCTACAATCTCACCGGTAGCGCGGTTGACCGCCAAAATGGAGGGTTCGTTAAGGACGATACCCCGGCCGGCAGCGTAGACCAACGTGTTCGCTGTACCGAGGTCGATGGCTAGATCGGAGGAAAATAGACGGAATATAGAGCGATAGGTCATGGACTACACCCACTTAGTGAACTCATCGGGAGGCGAGTCTCAAAACTTCAGGGAGTTCGGTGAGAATTTTGCAGGAATCGACCGCAATAAAGTGCTGGTCAGCTAGGCGATAGATCGATAGGCCCCAAATGTGGAGGGCGGTTGGCGCCTCGTGTGCGATGATTACGCGAATCATCGATCTCCAGAGTTTACGAGATTTTTACAAATCCCAAACCCCTAGTGGACTATCTCGCCATACACTTGCTTTGGGTACTCACAAGAGGCTTACTTTTATGTTCACAAAACAACACCTGAGCGGCATTGCTAGGATTGCCTGCGTGGTCGCCCTATCAATATCGCCTTGCGCGCTATTTGCAAGCGAATTTGATCAGACGAACTTAGTTTCGAGCGTTCCGGGTCTCGCGGCCCACCAAGACTCCAACCTGATCGATCCATGGGGCGTGGCCTTCTCACCTACCTCACCCTTCTGGATGGCAAACCAAAATTCAGCCACCACGACTCTCTACGATGGAAGCGGCAACCTGATCGAGATAGGCGGCAACCCCGCCATCACAATTCCTGGCGGAGCGTCGGGCACGGCAGGGCCGACCGGAGAAGTTTTCAACGGGACGAGTGGATTCCAACTGAACGGAAGCCCGGCGCACTTTATTTTTGCCAACTTAAATGGAACAATTTCCGGGTGGACTGGCGGAGCGAGCGCGGTGCTGGCGACACCCGCAGCAACGCCGGGCGCCACCTTCACGGGGCTCGCGTTAGCCAGCAATGGTGGCGCCAACTACCTTTACGCGGCGGACTCCACCTATCTAACAGGGAAGATCGACGTTTTCAACTCCTCATTCCAGCCGGTGAGTCTCGGCACTGGAAGCTTTACCGATCCAAACGGACTGGCTGGCTACGTGCCGTTTAATATCCAGCTCATCGATGGGCAGCTCTATGTGGCTTACGCGAACCTCAATCCCGACGGGTCCTCAAATCCGGGCGGCTACGTCGATATCTACAACACGAACGGTACATTCGTGAAACGCTTCGCGAGCGGCGGTGCGCTGAATGCACCTTGGGGCTTCGCCGTGGCGCCTGCCACTTTTGGAAGCTTCGGAGGCGATCTATTGATCGCCAATAATGGCAATGGCTGGATCAATGCCTTCAACCCAACTACGGGAGCGTTTATCGGCAGCCTGGATGGCAGCAACGGCCAGCCGCTCGCGTACCAGGACCTATGGGCCATCGACTTCCGCACTGGCGGAACGAACGTCAATACCAATGCACTCTATTTCGTGGAAGGCATCAATAATGATACCGGCGGGCTTTTCGGAGAACTTACCGTTGCCACGCCCGAGCCCGCGAGCCTGATGTTAGTCATGTTTGGGGTTCTCGGACTGGGATTGGCGGCTCGACGGCGGAAGACGGCCTAAAACAAGACGGTGGAGGCTGGCTGTCCGGGCTAGCCTCCACTCTGCCATCCGTTATTGGCGGCTATCGATTCACGCCCGATGCCAATACATCTCCCAACCTAAATACTTCGTTCCGGCCTCGTGCACAATGCGCGAGGAGTGAGACAGGTTTTCCGCGGTGTGGTGTTCGAAGCCTTGCTCGCAGATGAAATGCAGCAGGTCCTGCAGACGCGGTATCTCGACCACGCCGGCGCCGCCGAAGGTTTCGAGCGGATCGTTCGTGAAATGGCCATCGCCCAGGTAGGCGCGCAGCTTGCCTTCCCGGTCGCGCGTCGAGAGGCGGAGGTAACTCATCGGAGCCGGCTTCACGCGGCCATATAGCGTGCCGAACGTGTTCAGCTTTCCGACCGTGCCGGCGATGATCTCCTGAAATTCCATCTTCACGTCCACAAAGAAATGTTTGGGAAGGTTGCTGCAGTGGAAACAGACAGCCTTGTTCGGATCGTCGCCGTAGTTGTTGTTCCAATCGAGCAGGGCGCTCGGAGTCTGCGAAGCAAGCGCCAGCGCCTGCATGCCGACGACGCCGACGATATCCACTTCGCAGGCGCTCGACATCAGGTTGTTGCTCATCATGCTCATTACGGTGCAGGGGACAACGCCAAAATATTCTTCGAGCGCCGTCCAGCACTGCACGGCGCTAATCGCGAGCTCGTTATCATGCATCCAGCCATCGATGACCGCGCCGAGCTTGGCCATCTTGATCAGCGACGACTCGGGAACATCTTCGGTGGAGACGTAGCTCTTGATATCGGCCAGCTTCTTTTGCGCGCTGGAATCGTCGGCGTTCATATTATGGATGCGGCCGAGGATCTCGGAGAGGTCGATTGTAATAACGGAGATGCCGTTCGCCTCCAGCAGCTTCTCGCTGTAGCGCACCGTGTTGAACGCAGCCGGGCGCGCGCCTATGGACCCGACGCGCAGGCCGCGCAAACCACGAACTACGCGGCATACGGCAACGAACCAGGCCAGGTCTCGCTTGAACTCTTCGGAATCGGGCGCTTCGGTGTGCAGCGTGGTGAGCGAATACGGGATGCCATACTGCATCAGGTTGTTGCACGCCGACATCTTGCCGCAGAAGCTGTCACGGCGATCGCGAATGGTCATTTTGTTGGGCGTGTCTGGCGTGGCCTGCACTAGCACAGGCACGTTCAAGCCAGACATGCGCAAGGTGTCGGCGATGGCGCGCTCATCTCCGAAGTTTGGCAACGAGACGATCACACCCTGGATCTCTTCGCGATGTTTCTTGAACAACTCGGCGCAGCGTTTTGCTTCCTGGAAAGTTTCGACTGCCCCGAATTTGGATTCTTCGGTGGAGAGCGCAACGGGTTCGATGCCGGCGCCCTGCATGATGCGCAGCATGTCCTCGCGGCCGGTGGCGCACAGATGATCCGGGAAGAAGCCGCGATTGCCGATGATGAGGCCGATCTTCGGCCGTGGATGGTCTGGCATTAGGGTTTCCTTGGGAAAAATCGAATGAAGTAGATCAAACCGATGATGAGCAGGACCGCTCCCCACCAAATGGTGGCGTGGAGATTGAAAAGAACGGGCGGGTTTGCCGGCGGCGAGGACAGCTCATATAAGCCGGTGGCGGTAATGAGAAGGCCATAGGCGGTCAGCAAGACGCCGATGAAAAACCAGATAGAGATAAAACCAGGGCCATGCATATGTTTTCGCTTACCAGAAGATGATGTTCACGATGAAGAAAATGACGATGACTACAGCGGCCCAGAAGACCGGACGATGGATCAGCGGCAGATGGCCTTCCGATGGTATTTCGGTTGCGCCATAAACCAGGCCGGCGAGTTGGGATTCGGGCTTGGGCTTGGTGGCGAGGCTGACGGCGACGGTGACGACCACGCAGATGATCCAGGACCACAGAGCGCGGTACATATTCTCGGCCATGTCCTTGGCGTCAGGGGAGAGCGCGATGTAGCGTAAAGCGCTGGGATCGCCTTTGACCCAGACGAACATGCCGATGGAGGAGAGGGTTCCGGTGAGCAGGCCCCAAAAGCCTCCGGCGGGCGAGGCGCGCTTCCATAGCATGCCCAGGATGACAGTTCCGAACAGCGGCGCGATGAAGAAGCTGAACAGCGCCTGCACGTAGTCCATGATGCTGAGGAATTGCATCACCAGGTAAGCGGTGCCGATACTGACGAGCACGCCGAGCACCGTGCACCAGCGCCCGATGGCCACGTAATGTGCATCGGTCGCGTTTTTGCGCATGAAGGCCCGATAGATGTCATAGGTCCAGACTGTGGCGAAGGCGCTAACGTTACCGGCCATGCCGGACATGAACCCGGCAATGAGCGCCGTGATGCCGAGGCCCAGCAAGCCGGGGCCGCAATAGCGCGCGAGCATCAACGGCAGTACTTCGTTGTAAGTGTGCGCGCCGGCGCCCGCCTGCGATTCGCCGACCAGCTTCTCCGGCAACACCGCGAGGGCCAGCAAGCCCGGAAGGATGACGATGAAGGGGAGCGCCATCTTGAACACGGAACCGATGATGGGAGCCATTTTCGCGCTGCGCAGGTCTTTCGCAGAGAGGACGCGCTGCACGACCAGGAAGTCGGTAGTCCAGTAGCCGAAAGAAATGACGAAGCCGAGGCCAAGCACGATGCCGGCCCAGTTGATACCCATGGGATTGGAGGTGAACGACCCGAGACCGCTCCAAAGATGCGTGTAATCCTGGCCGGGCCAGCGCTCATGGATGCGGTGAACCATGCCGCTCCAGCCGCCCGCTTCGACCAGGCCCAAAATCGAGATGACAATGGCGCCCAGCCAGATGAGGAAGAACTGAAGCACCTCGTTGAAGATGGCCGAGAGCAAGCCGCCGAGGAAAACATAGGCGGCCACGGTGATCGAGGACACCCAGATGCTGAAATGAATGTCCCAGCCGAGGATGATTTTCATGACCAGCGCCATGGAGAACATGTTGATGCCGCTCATCAGCACGGTCATCAATCCGAAACTGATGGCGGATAGTGCGCGGGCCGGTTCGCCATAGCGCAGTTGCAGGTAGCCAGGCACCGAGTGAGTTCGGGAGATGTAATAGAACGGCATCATCACAACGCCGAGGAACAGCATGGCGGGGATGGCGCCGATCCAATACCAGTGGGTGGCAAGAATGCCGTATTGATAAGCGGAGGCTGCCCAGCCCATGAGCTCGAGGGAGCCGAGATTGGCGGCAACGAAGCTGAGGCCGGCGATCCAGGAACTCATGTCTCTCCCGGCCAGGAAGAAATCTTCGCCTGTCTTGGTGTAACGCTTCAGATAGAAGCCGATGCCAAGCACCATCAGGAAGTACAGAACAATTACGAGCAGGTCGACGGTGCTGAGGGAGAGAAGCTTTTCAGATGGAACGAGAGCAGCTACCAGGCTGGGCACACAGAGAACATATCATTAGCTAGTTTGTGGGCCGAAAATGGGCGATTCGACGCCTGAAACGGCGGTAGTAACTTCGCGCCTGACCGGGGATTTACTTGATCCTCGAAGCGTTTACTTGATGCGCAGAACCTTCAGCAGGCCGAAGTAAGGAGGCATGATGGAGAAGCTTGCGGAGCCGGTAGCCTTGGCGCCTCCCCGTCCACCGAGGGAGTGAATGTGCTGCCCGTCGTTCCATTCTACGTTTGCGTCTGAAATGGCTAGCCGGTAGTTCGTAACCGGTTTGTTTCTATAGATGACCCCCTCCCTCGTATTGGCCCAGGTGGGCGGAGCAGCGGCTGCCATGGCATCGGTTGTGCCGCTCAAAATGCTATCAATCTTCACGTTAGCGGTCTCATTCCCGCCCGTCGAACCAATCGCCGAAACAGCGTTAACGCCGTACGTGAATCGCTTTACCAGGTTCGGCGCGTTCTTGCCGTTGAACGGACTTTGCGGATCCGAGATCATGCGCCCGTCGCAGATGACGAAGTTCGACGGAAGCGGCAGATTGGAGCCTTGTGGAACCCACCAATCGAGAACGGCTCCGATGGGCACGGTGCCGAAACCCTCGATCGTTCCTTGGGCGACGATAGCGCCGGAGGTCAGGGACTTTGCAACAAGGTCGGGATTTTGCACCGCGACGGAGACCGACATGGCGGCGGTCAGCGGCGCGCCTCCGGTGGTGATCACGTTGACCGACACCGTGAAAACGGTATCGCTGGTGATGGCTTCCGGAGTAGTCCACTGGCCGGCGTATTGGGGCGAGTCCTGCCGCTGGCCTCGTGTGGCGTTCGAGTAATAGATGGTGAACGCGCCACTATCCACCACGGAGGAGTTCCATACCAGCGTGACCTTCGAGGGATTTGGTACCTGTGCGACGGGAACGAAGTTGCCGCCGCTTAGGACGGTTGCAATCAGGCCGTTGAAATAGAAGCCATAGGGGTACGTGGTGACGTCGAAGCCGCCGGTAGTTGCATTCCCGCCGATCTTTTCCTTGATGAGGACACTGGCGGTCGCTGGAGCAACGATGGTCTGAAAACTGTAGATCTGTACGACCAGGGATTGGCCGGGCTTCAGAGGCCCGCTGGAACCGGTGACAGGTTGCAGGGTGAAGGTCGCGGTTCCGCTCGTGATGGTTCCCCAGGGGGCGATGACCTGCCAGTTTGCCGAATCGGATACCGCCGTTTGGATGCCCTGCGTCGTGGGGGTCAAGGTCGCGCCCGAGCCGACGGGAATGACAAATTCAATGGATTCGATATCGAGCGTTCCCGATTGCTGGTTGGTGATGATGATTTCCAATGACCCAAGCGTCGGAGGTTGATTGGGAATGCTCACTGTGAGGGGTGCGGGATCTACGTGCGGCACATAAGTGAGCACTGGGGACTGAGTGGTATCGATGGAGACGAATGAGTTGGGTATCGGCATGATGAGTTGGCTCCTCTTATGAATCTGGGTCGGTCAGCGGATGCGCGGCAAGGCTGGTGAGCGTGCAGGTTTCGGCGCGGTTAAGGCGGAGGTAAGCTGCAAGAGCCCGCGCCGCAGAACGGGCGCGACGTTCGAAAGCCGCGCGACGGCGTCGTTTGGCGCAATGGCGTAGCTGGTGAGACCGGCATCGTCGTATTCGAGCCACGCCCATGCGCCTGGCGTTTCTCCGGGAACGGGCATGAGGACGAAGGTCTCGCCGGGGGTGGTGTCGGTTGGGGCCGCGATGCGCTGATCGGTAAGGATGCCGTTGATGCGGAAGGTGATGTCCATGGCGGCGAGCGCGCCGTCGACAAAGTCGCCTGGAAGCGTGACTGCCATAGTCGGCAGGATGCCGGTGGTCGCGTGCACGGAACCGCGCGGATCCACGAGCATGGACACGTAGCTCATGGTTTTCCCGTCGGGCGGCATGTAGATGTAGTTGTTATCGCGGCCAATGGGCCGGAGATAATCACTCGGGGTTGCGCCGGCTTCTTCGGCCACGTTGAACTCCGAGTAATCGTCAGCGATGAAATAGCCGATCAAGCCGTCATTGAGCTGCGGCAGATTGCCGAGTT
Organism: Bryobacteraceae bacterium; assembly: GCA_036269275.1. Classification (GTDB taxonomy): domain Bacteria; phylum Acidobacteriota; class Terriglobia; order Bryobacterales; family Bryobacteraceae; genus Bog-105. Next base: position 157,237 of record DATASJ010000138.1, read on the forward strand.
CGACCGGAAACTGGTAGCCGAGCAGCGGTGGCGGCTCGGGCGAGAACGTGAATTGCCAACTCGGATCGGGCACGGGCGCGCCGCTCAGTGTGAATTGCACGCGCGCGCGCACCATGGCGAGCGGCCGCCCCAGCAGCACCGCGAGACTCTGATCGAACACCGCGCCCATGGGTACAGTGGTCCAGAGCGTTTCGTCGATGGCGCGTAGAAAAGCTTTGAACGTGGCCGGGGGTTGATTCTTCAAAGCAAGAAGAAACGGACCGAAGTGAGGGACTTCGGAAGCGATCTGCTGCAAGGACGTGTAAGGGCTGTTTGGCGCGCCGGTCCAACAGATCTGCGCTTCTTCGTTAGCGGCGATGCCGATCGCCATTTCGCCGAGTGCTGCGCCGGCGGCGTCATAGACGACGAGGGACTGATTCAAATGATTGGGCAACACCCAGCCGCAGATGGGGTCGGCTTCGGGGTGTTCGCCGCCGCTCACGATGTCGTCGTTGATGGCAGAAATCAAATCGAAATCCAGGCGCGCCGGCTGCAACAGAGCGGGCGGAAGCTGGATGAGCGCCTCGGGGATGTTTTCGACTACGGCATGGCCGGTGACAGCGCCGATGTTGAAAAAGCCGGCAGCAGCCACGAGGGCGGCGGGCACCTCGGCATGCACGTGCGAACTGTCGAGGTAAGTGGTCGCAAGCGGAGTGCTGTTCCAGAACACAACGGTGGTGGGCTCGAGCCCGACGCCGTTGGCGGTCAGATAAAAGGATGGCGAACCGGCCGAGACGACGGTATGGTCCAACGAGGAGATCGCGGCCGTGGCCGAAATAGTGAAGACCGCTACGGGCGAGGTTTGATTGCCGGTGGAGACGGTGACGGAGGCGCTGCCGTGCGTGGCGACCAGATGCGCGGGCACATAGGCGATGAGCTTGGTGGGACTTGCGAAGGAAGTGGCGAGGTCGGTTCCATTCCATTTCACGATTGAGCCTGAATCAAAGCCAGCACCGTTGACGATGAGCGGGAACTCGGCGGTCGGGCTCATGCCGGCTTGGATGAGGTCGGGGCTTAGGGAAGCGACGGCGGGGCCGGAGACGACCGAAAAGGTTGCGGGCGGCGAGGCGTGATCGGCGGAGATCACGGTGATCTTGATGTCTCCTGGCGAGGCGACCAGGTTTGCGGGAACCGCGGCTGTGAGCTGCGTGGAGCTGAAGAAGCTGGTAGTGAGCCCGTCGCCGTTCCATTCGACCACCGCGCCGGCTGCGAAACCAGCGCCGTTGATGGTGAGCGTGAATGAGGCGCCTCCAGCAGCGGCGAGTGAAGGCGTGAGGCGGCCGATAGCAGGTCCGTTCGCGACCGTGAAGGGGACCGTGTTCGATCTGCGGACCGGCGTCAGGTCGGGCGGCAGGGAGATCACTTCCCGCTTATAGTTGAACGGAGTGATGGGCCACAACGCCTGACCCCATTCGTCGACGACGAGCAGATTCTGGAAAACGAACTGCCCGGAGCGGCAAGGCTGAAAGAGACTGGGCGGAATGATATTGGCGGGAATGTTGCCGAGGTTCGGGGCTTTGCCGGCAGCATCTCCGATGAGCTGCGGCAAGGGCGGATTGGTTGTTAGCGAAGTCGAATCCGGACTGATGAACACTCCCGGAATATGCAAACCGAGCTGGCTGTTGAAGCCATCGAGCGCTTGCGAGAGCAGGTCCCAGCTATCCGTGATCTTAACGAAGTCGAGCAGCGCTTCGAAGGCTGCCTGTTCTTCGGGATTCAGGCTGGGATTGTTGTCCAGAAACGCCTTGATGCGCGCCTCCATGTTAAGCGCGGCGGTAGGCGAGAGCTGGATGAGCCCTTGAATTCCGAGCGTCTGATCCGGATTAATTGCGGCGCCGGAGCCTTGCCAGAGAAACTCTCCGCCGCTGAACATCCAATTCGGCGCCGAAGGTGTGCCGTAGCCGATGGGGTAGAAGATTGCCTGCCAGAGCAACAATAGCGGATGCCAGGGATTGGCCTCCCAGAACTGAATCGCGCCCGCGGGATAGGTGCCGATGTCGTTTGCGGGAGCGCTCATCGCCTTTCTTACCTCGCCCGCGTCGGCGTGAATCGCATTCGCGACGATGGTGGCGTTGTTCGGATCGAGGAAGAAGAATTCCTGAATGAGAGCGCTGGCGAGAGCCTGTGTCCAGGGCGCGCCCGAGACGCCCGAAAGGTTCGGTTGCGGAATGGTCAGGCCGGGAGTGTGCGCGGTGATCGGGCCGGTTGAAAACTGGAAGCCGGTAACCATTTGCGAAGGAAAACGGCAGAGCAGCTTCTCTTCGCTCTCTTCGATAATGCCGGAAGCGCCCGCTCCCGCGATCAGAACCACGGGGTTGTTCGGCATGTAGAAGCGCGGCTGTTCCGAGCGTTTCAAGACGCGCGAAGCCGGCAGATCGTGCTGCGCTGCGTACGCCGCGATGGCTGCCTCCAGCGCCTCTGGGGTGTCTCCGTTCGGAACGTCCCGTTGCAGCCCGCCGACCTTTGTGGCCTGCGCCTGAACGCGTTGCGCGATCGCGCCCGCGCCGCCCGGGTCGAGCTGCCTGCGAAGCTCGTCGCGATTGCTGAGTCCGGGAATACTGGTCGGGCCCACGTAAGCCCGCTCCCAGCTCTCGTATTTCCACCACATGATGTAAAGCTCTAGCTGCAAATTGCTGAGCTGACGGATGGCCTCATCGAGATTCGCCTGCGCGGTGTTGAGTGTGGCGAGCCAAGCCATCTCCTTTTCGAGTTCGCTTTCGGAGACCTGGGTGTTGGCGTCCGGCGCATCGACGATTTGCCAGGTGTAGCCACCCGAGTATTTTTCAAATGCGGTGGAATGCAGCTTTTGGGCGAGCGTGGCGGCCCCGTCGGGCTCATCGAGCACATGGATCATGTCGAGCTGGAAGGCTTCGAGGAGCTCGGGTTGAATGTTTTTATCCAGGGCGTCGGCCTGCGCGCTAATCAGCGCCGTCAGAGCTTCGATGGAGGTGTTACCGACGGCGATCGAGACCGGCGTTCCCGAAGGAGCGCCACCGGGCGGCTTGCTCGCGGTTTGCCACTGAACGCCGTTGACGTTACCGTAGAGCAGCGACCAGGTAGCGAAGGCGGCGGGATCGTCGTCCGCGGCGCTCCAGCGCAAGCCGTCGAGAATGCGACCGAAGTTCGCGGCATCGGCATGAGCCAAGGGATCGTCCGCGCTGTTCGAAAGCCAGCCGAAGACCAGGTAACTCAGCGTTTGCGCGGCAAGCGGGGCGCCGTCGGCGTAGAGAATGTCGATGAACGAGAAGACGTTATTGTTCTGGGGCTGATAGAACGCGAAGGCGGTGTTGCCCGGTGCGAGGGCAGTGAGGCCGAGCGAATGGCCGGACTCGCTCCAAGAGCCGAGAGCGACGTTGCGGCCGATGGGGATCGCGTAGGGGATTTTGTTCTGGTCGCCCACGTAGAAGCAAGCCGCCTGGGATGCATTGTTGGCTGACGGATTGGCGGGCCACTGATAATCGCTTTCAATGATCCAGGCGTTCGCCTGCCGCGAGGGCAGATCGCCGCTATAGCGCACAATCAGCCAGCGATTTGGAACCGGCGGAAAATAGGTTGCGCCGGAAACGTTGTCCTGCTCGCCGTGAGTGTAGGCGTAGGGGAGGCGCCACTTGAGGTACACGCCGTTGTAGTAATCGGGGGAATGAACGTTGTTCGGTGGAACGACCGCGGGACTGGTGAAGTTGGCATCGTTGTTTGAGAGAACGGGCTGGCCGCTGGCGAACTGGTGCATGGCGTTGTATTGCATTTGCGCGCGCATGAACGGGTTACCGGAAAGGCGCACCGAGTCGTTCACCACGAACGCTTCGACGATCATTGGCACAACGAGAGGACTTTGGTTGCTCATATCGATTTGCCTTAGGAAGCGGAGGTGAACTTCTGCAGCTCGGGGGCGCGGACGACCTGGATGGCGAAATCGCCGGCGCCAAACGAGGAGCCTGCGCCGGTTGCGGTGGCAAGCGCGGAAGCAAGCTCGGCGAGTTTGACGACGGCGCCGTCTCGGGTACGGCAATAGGTATCGAGAAAGGCGCTGTAGCCGCCCGGCGGGACCGGCTTTGCGCCGGGGATCTGTTTGCCGATGGGATTGGGCGCGGTGACATAGCGCGGCACGATGCCGTTATCCTGCACGCCGAAGTTGAGACCTTGATACGGCTCGCCCAACGTGACGGTGTCGGGTATGCCGTCGAAGAGAACCAGGCGCACGTTTTGAGAAGGGCAATCGTCGCGAACAAGGTGAAGCGGCGCGCCACCGCGAGTTGCCGATACGGCCAGACCTGGCCAGGCGGAGACCAGTTGCGAGCGAAGGAGGACGCCGCTCATTTTAGTTGCGGTGTCCTGTGGGGTGGCGGCGGCCGCTTTGCGGCGGCGAAAACGCTGAAGGCGCTGCGCAGAGACCGCTTGCGTGAGGCTGGGTAGCATGGCGCGCTGAACGGCGGTATCGGCAGAGCCATGGATTCCGATGCTCATGGCGCCGGCGAACAGGGCGTCGATCCAGGAAGGGTCGACATAGAAGAAGCGGATGGATTCGACGGGGAGCATGTGGGGATCGGGCACCAGGTATGAAAACGGCAGCGGGAAGAGGAGAGTAAGATTGGCCAACCAGGCGGCGATGGAGTTAGTGGATTCTTCGAGTGGGCCGGCTAGCGCGGCGTTGAGATGCGGGTGGCCGAGGAGATGATGCGGGCGAAAGCGGCGGCGGCCTCGCTGTGCGCGTGTGGCACGCTGCGAAGCAGAGGGAGCTTTATAGATGCGCGCGCGACCGAGCGCTTCGGTCCAATCGCGGCCCAGTCCAGTAGCCATCAACGAGGCGAACTGGCTGCGCGTCGCATCGCGGGCCATGAGCTGATGAAGGGTTGCGCCGGCGAGATGAGGCATGGCGGCGCGCTGGCCGGCGGCGGTGAGAGCGGATTGCGCGGAAGTTCGAAAGCCGTTTATCTCCTGTGCGAAATTCGCATCCGCAAGCGCGAGACCCCGGCCGATATTCCACGCCGCCGCGTAGCTTAAATCGAACAGGCCCTGCTCGGCGAGATAGACGATCAGCTCTTCGGCGGATGTCGCTTGCGAGATCGGGACGGGCGGATTGCCGACGGCGGGAGCAGGCTGTGGCACTTCGGCGGTGAAGGGGCCGCGATACCAGGCGAAAGTCTCTTCGCCTGAGCCGCTCACGAAGGTCACCGGAACAAAGCCTTGTGCGAGGCGCGCGGCGGCGGGCGCCGGCAGATTCGCTTCCGGGGGAACGGGCAGTTTCAGAGTAGGGGTCAGCTCTTCGCTCGAGATAAGCCCCGTGACCAGTTCGAGAAAACTGAGGCCGGGTTGTGGCATGGAGACGAAGCTCCAGTTGTAGAGCGAAACGAGTTGCACATCCATGAGGACATGCTTGCCGGGCTGGTTTGGAATCGGCTGTCCATTCGGGCCGAGATAGGCGGCGAAGCCCTCGAGAGATACCAGGTGCGCGTAGTAGCGAAGAGGCGCGGCGGGCGTTTCCGAAAGGTTCGGCACGGGGAGACGGTTGGCGGCCACGACGCTGAGCAGCACCGGATCTTCATCTTCGACGTTTACTGCGCGGCAGTGGGCAGTGTAGGGAAGGTCGGTGGTGAGCGGCATAACGGCGTTGAAGGTCGCGCCGGGAATGGTGATGGTTTGGCATTGCGATTCGAGCAACTCTTGCGCCACCCAGCCGGCGGGCAACTGCGGCTTGAGCACATCGGGATTTGGCGCGAGCAGGTCGCGCACCTTGGCGGTGCTGACGGGGCTGTTCGAATCGGCTGCAAGGGAGATCTCTTTTTCTGTAAACAGCAGCAGGGCGATCCAGGGAGTGGGGTTGGATCGCGAAGGTTGATGCTGGCCGGGAACGAGGCTGCGCTCCCGGGCGAGCGAAGGATCGGTGAGCACCAGGAAAGGCAACTGCTGCCCGTAAATTCCAGCAGCGTCTTTGGGCGGATAGACGCTTTCGACGGCGAGCGGGTCGATAGTGAACTCCGGGGCTTCGGCTTTGAAGGTCTGCGTGAGCTTGTATTCAGGATTGGGGCCGGAGGGCGCCTGGAGCGTGTGCTTGACCTCGATGTGGTAGGTGCCTGCAGTCAGGGCCGGGAAGTAGCCGTCGAAGAACTGGATGGAGCCGGCGGGCGGAGCGGAGGCCAAACGCGAGAACGAGATTTTAGGTAATTGAGAGCGCGGCATGGTTATGGAACGAGCAGCGGGTCGGTGGCAAACGCGCAGCCGACTTGAGAGGCGAATTTCGACATGGGATCGTTTGACGTGTCGGGCGCGTATCTGACCGCTTGAAGAGCGCTGAAGATGGCATTTCGGACCGAGGTTATGTTGGCCGATGCGATTCCGGTATGCGGATCGGCGATGGTGGCGATGGTGACCTTGCTGTTCACCGGGATGTCTCCCTTAGGCTGGGCTGATGAGCTGATGGGAACTACGGCGTCCGGAAGGTTCAGGTTATTGTAGGCGAGATTGGCGGCGACATCGATGGGGCCGGCGGTGTTGCCGGTGCTCGGAGGTTTGACCTGGACGAAGACGCCCACGGTCTGGTTCGGAACGGTCAGCTTGTTGGCGGCAGGCACCTGCGGCCGGCCCTTGGCATCTTCGGGCGGCGAGCCCCAGAGCGAGGCGGGAACGTTGTTGCGAACCTGCGAGGCCTCGAATGAGGAAGAGATGTCGTTGCCGGCGGAATCTTTGATGGTGACGGCGTGGGTGGCGGTGACGTTCTTCCACTTGAGTGGGTAAACATTGAAGGTATCGCCCTGGAAGCGATAAGTCGCGCCGACCGTAGCGGTGGTGGCGGGGATGGGAGATGCGGTGTTAAACGCGAACTCGCCGGCGCGAATCAGCCAGGGGGGCTGCGGGTCAGCGGAGGGCGGGTCTTGTTCAGGGCGGGGAAGACGAGTCGCCGGCTGGAAGCCCGCTACTGTCGGTGTTGCGGGCCCAGGCGCCGTCCCCCCGGGAAGAATACCGGCGGAGGGCGTGAGATTGAGAATGTTGTCTTTCTTGTTCGAGCCGGTGTTCGGCAACATTTCCTGGACGTCGGTCCAACTCTTGATCTGCTGTCCCGAGGTTTTCGAAGATCCGAAGCGAATGGTGAAGCTGATGACCACCCACTTGACCCGGACCGAGCCGCCGGTGGGCGGTCCCCAGAGCTCGAGATCGCAGCCGAGCTCGATGCTTACGGTGAACGACGTAAGCAACAGATTGACCTTGTAGGAAGCGCCGATGCTGATGCCGATGCTCGCTTCGAACCAGAATGGCTTCCAACGCACGATGACGTCGGCGTGCGCATCGAACCAGGCTTTCAGATTGCCTGAGCGGTACGTTGCATTGAGCGCGCCGCCGACCATCATGGCCGCGGGTGTGAAGGCGAAGTAGGTGCCGCCAGAGATGCTGATCGAGGAATCGAGCGACCAGTGGAAGCCGACGCGCGGCACTACGGGGTAGTGGGCCGGAGGTTTAAAGCCGGAGTTGTACCCGCCGAGACTGAGCACGAAATCCCCGGCGTTCGGATTCGGGCCGAACCAGACGAAGAAGGCGAACCCGCCGGTGAGCACGCAGGCTTTGTCCAACAGGAAGGAGCTGGCGGCAAGCTGCGCTTCCAAGGAGAAGCGTCCCTGCTGGGGCGCGAAGACGACCAGCAGATTGAGCTCGATGTTGGCGTAAATCGGTGCGTTGGGGACGCCGGGCACGCGCTGAGGAAACACGGCCCTGGAGGTGCCGATCAAGGAGATGACGAGGCCGGGGGCGTTGGGCGAATTCGGATCGCCACCCGAGGAAATCAGCACGATCAACAGTGCCTGCGAATTTACCAACGAAAAGCTGGTGAAGGTGATGCCGGCAGCGAACCAGAGATTGTCTTTGACGGGCGCAACCCACGGCGGCTTGGATCCGGTGATGACCTGGAGCACGGCGGTCGGCGTGGGATTTTTGCCGAAAATGTCAGGCTTCGGCGTCGTGGAGGTGGGCAGGACCTGGACGAACGGGAATGAGTGAACCTCGGTGATGGTTGGCAGGCGAAGGTTCGAGTTGTAACCGAAGCCGAGAGCGACGCCGGTGACGAAGAAGGCGGGCGGTCCCCCGAACGGGTACGACAGGCCGCCGTAAATGAACAGCGATGTAAAGCCGGACTTGGTGCCGTAATAGCCGAAGACCTGTACCTGGAAACTGCCGGTGCCGACGATCAGGCCACCTTCGAATTCGATGTAATCGGCGCCGGGCGGGGCGAGATTGATGAGCGCGCCGGCTACCGTCAGCGGAGGGTTGTTGTAGGCGAGCCCGAGGCCCTGCAGGAAGAACGACGGCTTGAAGCTGGTGAGCGGTGAGCCGATGCCGAGCCCGGTCAGATCGAGTGTGAGTGGACCGAAGGCCAACGTGGCATCGATTTGGAACCAGAGCGTCTGGGTAGCGGCCTGATAGAGGACACCGATGCGTTGGATGGAGACAGGCCCGAAGCTTTTCTGAATGGTGAACCAGGTGGTTCCATCGGGATTCTCAGAAGCCGCTGGTTGGGCGGCCGGAACGAGAGCGCTCGAAGTTGGCAGAAGGGCTTGTAATTGCGCCTGTTCCTTCGCGGGAGTTCCCAAGCTGACGTTGATGGGAAAAACGGCCGTGCCGAAATTCATTTTGGCTGTCAGCTGAAATTTTCCAGGGATTCCCTGATCCGGCAACTGCGGATAGCCGTTCTTGAGCTTGCCGATGAGCGTGTTGACGGCGCGGGCGTCGGTTCCCGAGACCGGGGCGAACGAGGAGATAACGACGTTCAGGTCGGAGACTTCGATGTTTTCAAGCTTGGCGAGTTGCTCGCCTACGAGCGGCAGGTTGGAGAGGCTGAAGGATTGACCTGAATTGAGCAGGAAGAAGTATTCGCGCTTCTTGTTTATGGGCAGCGTGGCGAAGGCGGCGTTTCCGTAATTCTTCGATTTGGCGCCGAGCGCGAAATTGCCTGTGCCGAAATCGTAGTAGATGGCGGCGTTGGTCAGCGAGAGATCCAGGTTCGAAGGAATGGCCGGCAAACCGAAATGGAAGAAGGCAGCAATGTCTTCGAACTGAAGGGCGCCGCCGGATTGATCGTAGGCGGCAGTGATGTATTTGTCGCTGCCGGTTTTGCTGAAGGCGAGAGTAAAGGTGACGGTCCTTTCCGGTGAAAGGTTCAGCACGAGTGAGCCGGTGAAGGCGAAATCGAAGGACTTGGTGCTGGAGTTGTAGGTCAGCTTGACGGCGGGCGAGAAGCCGACCGTCACGCCAGCCATTTCGGTGGTGGCCTTCAAAGAGAAGTTGAAGGCTTTTTTTCCGGTATCGATGTCGATCGTGACATTTTCAAGCTGAATGTTCCGGATGGGCTCAGGAATGTCGCTTGCGGGGACGCCGAACTTCGCTGCGAGATCGGCGAGGATGGCGCCTAGCGGTACGTTCGAGGCGGTGCCGGCCAGGACGAGGCCGGAATCCTGGATGTAAGTGCCGGAGATGGAGAGGGCCGTGCTTCCGATGGTGAATTTCGATTCGAGCGTTCCGGTCGCGCTGTTCTTTCCGGAGGCGGAGTCGAAACTGGCGTCGATGCCGAAGTAGAAACGGTCGAGGCTGATGGAGCCGTAGATGGGAATCGGATTGTCAATCAAGAGCTCGAAGGCGAACTGCTGCTGGGGGACATAAAAATTGAAGCTGAGGGTGGTGATATCGACGGCGGGAAAGCCCTCCGGCAGAGGCAGCGAGAAAAACTGGAATACGTTATTGACGTTGAGGGTTTGTCCCGGCGTGAGCTGCACGAATACGCTCTGATCCGGGAACTGGCCGCCCACGTCGAAGCTGGGCAAGCCGGGAATCTGCATGGTCGCCGCAAGCGAGGCCGTGAAATTGACCTGCGGGGTGAAGGGCGAGAGGATCTGGAAGTCGAAGCGGATGCTCTGAACTCGGAAGCGGTCGTTGAAGAATTTCCAATCGGCGTCGTATCTGATACCGACGCCGATCAGCGTGCAGGTTTTCTTGGACGGATTGAAGGCGACCTCGAACGACGTGAGGTTGAATTTGCTTAGTTCAGCGAGGTCGGCGGGTAGGATGCTGAGCAGATTGTTGTTGCCCGCAACAGCCTGCAGCGCGTCGGTGTTGAGCGAGCCGATGGTTTCGAAACTGCCCGCAAGCGTCCAGTCGCCATCGAAGGACGGGACGGTGAAATTGACAGGAATGCGCACCGGGGTAGCGGCGCCGGCGAGGACGGTCGATGAGAAGGAGAGCCCCAGGACCTCCAGCTCCGCGTCGGGAACCAGGGTGCCTTTGAGGTCTGTGAACGCGACTTTAAAATCCGGAAGCAGGGACCAGGAAAGAGTGCCGGGAGGCGTAATGGTAACAGTGCAGAGCAGCGTCTGGTCCGGTTGGGCGAAGGCGAACTGAGTTTGAGTGTTCGATTCGCCGAGCAGCGTCGTGACGCCGGCGAGAGTGGCGGCATCGGCGTCAACCGAGATGTCCGCGAGCGAGATCGGGTCGGAGTTGGGAAGCAGAGTAAAGATCTGGCCGATCATCGTCGCGTCGAAGAGACTGGACGAGACATCGACCGAGCCGCCGGGCGTGAGCGAGCTGAGCCAGGTCTTGACTTCCTGCAAGTTGGTAATGGGCATAGATGCTTGCGGGCGTCAGGGGAGCTGATTGGGATTGGCGAAAAAGGCCGTGGCATTGTATGCGGGCGGCAGAGCGGCCTGGTTTCCCATGCGAACATTGCCGCGGTTGCCCACCGCCGGCGGAATCGCGTTGATGTTTGGGCCCTCGGCGGTAGATGTCTCCTGCACCCAGCCTTGCGCTCGATTGGCCAGAACGGCGGCTTGGACGGGATGTCCATACACGTGAACGCCGTTCGGCCGGATTCCGTACGAATAAGCAATACGGCCAGCCGCGCCATATGGAAAGGGCGGAACGGGAAGGTTCGCGGCCGCGCCGTGCGTGTTCGCTCCGTGATGAACGGCCGTGATGCCGGTGGTGTTTGCAACTGGAAAGGGGAGCGTATTGAAGTTGGCGTCAGCCATAAGACATATGCCGTGCGTCATCGGGTCACCAACCGGAAGGTTCGTGGTAGTCGAGAGCGCAAGCCCAGAGTTATTCATGATCACCGCGGGCGCGGCGCCTGGGGGCGGCGTGCAGCGAGCAACGATGTAGTTAAGGGTGACTTGGATGGCATTGGCGGCGTTCCACCGAGTCGGGTTGGTGAGCGTCAGGATGAAGTTGTGCGCCGAGGGCCCGACGGGTTGACCCGGGTAGAGCCAAGGCAGATTCTGCAGGTTCGCCATGAACCCTAGACGCCAGTGGTCCCAATCCCAATGCGACAGAACGACGTTGAGATTGTTTGCCGCGTTCTGCAAAATCGGTCCCTGCCAATTGGGGCCGACGCGCAGATTATTCGGCGCGCTCGAATAATAGAACATGAGCGGATAACCGATGTCGAAGTAAGTGAGCGGCTCCATATTTTGATCGAACAGCAGGTTGCAGTTGCCGGCGCCGATATCCATGACTCCGACCGCGGAAACGGGCGGCACCGGAGGCAGGCGTGGCCGCGGCCGGACGGGCATCGGGCGGGCGTAGGGGTGATACCGCTGGGACAGGATGATGCGCACGCGGTTTCGCCCGTTGCGTAACCTCGGCGCGCCAGGCGGACGTGCTGGAACCGCCAACGAGTTCACGCCTTTCGAGGTGAACTGAGGCAGGCTGATGAGCGAAGCTTGGGTCAACGTGTACTCGCCGTAGTTCTTTGGGGGATTCTTGTTCAGCTTGGGGGTGTTTTCGTTCGCCATAACAGGTAACGGGTGAGATGGCTGGCTAGGTGATTGGAATCAGGTCAAGGTCTGGATCGTAGAGGTCGCCACTCACCGTGTCTTTGCCCTCCTTCAAATTGACCAAGTACCAGGATCCTTCGGCGAGATCGTCGGTCGTGCTTAGCCCGAGTACTTTGAGTAGCGGCCCCTCGGCGACGCCGCGGATGTGAAATAACAAAGCGGGCGTGAAGGGCGCAGGGGCGTTTATCTCGACCTTTTGGGCGATCAGGGCGTTATCGGCCCACTCCTTCTGCATGAGCTCAAAGAGCACGTCGTAAGTCTTGGTTGTCTCGTCAAATTCGACTTCTGAAAGGAATCCGTAATATCTGCCGGTTGGTGAAAGCGGATCTTTGTCGAATTTCGAACCCTGTGCGCCGACGTTCTTAAAGAGAGCGTCCCATCCTGAACCTGGTGCAGACACGCAAACGCCTTTCCGTAATGCGGTTATTGGAAGAACCGGACCTCAAGTAAGCCATCCGACGAGAGTGTATCGAAGGCCAGCGCATGACCGGGTCAATTGTTTCAGCACCCAAGCATCTCACGCCTTCCGAACGGAAGCAAGAGATTTAATGTCTGTGCGGGGACGCGTTCCAGCAGAACTAATTCTCGATCTTGGCGGTTAGCCGGAAGTCAGGATCATTTTTGCTAAAACTAATCTCTTTCTTTACGGGCGAACGACGATTGTGAAATCCGGCGACGACTGGACCGGCGCTGGCAGACCCGTTTAGGGCCGGCTCCTCGCGGGTACTTCCCCGGAAACGGTAGCGAGCAATATCGCAGAACTGTAAGTTACAAAATCGTTATTCCGGTGTATGTTAATGCCTTCTTATTACAAGCGCAGCAAGCGTGCGCCGAAACGCAGATCCCGCCCGCAGATATCGACCTAGCCAGATCCCAACCATCACGGTTCTTCTCTTTAGGCAGAGTCATAGTTCCAAAACGAGTCCGGCCCGTCATTTCGGCGTGGTAAGGCATCTCCCGAGCGAGATCGCGATACAGGCCGCAGCGCTGGAGGAAATACTTCAACTTGCGCCACACTTCGCCCATCAAGATTCCGCAATCACTTGTAGACACCTCGATGACACGGTCTCCGATGGGCTGGTTCGGTCGGTGGTCTACCCGGGAGAATCTCGGCAACTCGCTGCCGGCGCATGGAACGCGGACAAGCTTCTGCTCTCGAAGACCCGACCTTCAGAACTGTGGCCCCAGGCCGAGCGTCGCATGACTAATCGCCCACATGCATCCGTTGAATCGGGTTATCAGAAGTCCTGATATCGGAAATCCTAAGCTTGGGTCGGCTGTTTTCGATATAACGTAACGAAGTCCCTCTAACTTCAATTGCAAGCAGCAGGAAGAGTCTAACTCAATTAGCAGGGTACAAATGCGCACGAAAACAAAGAAGAACCGACTTTTCCGACCTTTAGCCGCCTAGAGCAAGTGCAGCAACATATTTAATTGTTATCGACAATATCCGGTCTTACTTATTGTGTTCGCATTAGTCTCGCCCCCGGAACGCCTCGCGCGCAGAATACGGGTTCGTGCATGAACTCAGCGTGCAACTATTGCCTAGGCACTGCAACTCTAGGGGGGCACTTGGGTGCTATGTGTAGGCCCGTATTTCCTGTCTGGAAGAGGTCAAGCAAGAGCTTAACGAGTGCATCGCAACGGCGGCGCCATTGCCGCCACATCCGATCGCCGGTACGGATGCGACCACGGGAACCACTCAGAGCGTCTTGGTTCCTCTCTCGCGGTTTCGCCTCGCGCGATCCCGGATCGCAATTTCGTGGGCTTGCTCAAATTGTTGTTTGCACACCGCAGGTCGCGACAGTATTCTCGGCAATTGTGCCGTGTTCGGCGCTATCAAGAACAATCCAGGAATCGGCGCGCCTCTTTTATTGAGGTTCACTTTCTGGTTGACCGATCCCAGGACCATGGCTTGGTCCCGTTCGACACGATTCCTACGGACATCCTGCGAAAGCGCCAATTCTTTCCTTGCGCGTTCAGGTTGGCCGAGGCTGCGATAAGCCACATACAATTGATAGTGAACATTGCCGGAGGGTCGGTAGGAGCTGCTTTGATGGTAGGCTGGTGGTGACACTGCCCCGTTTTGCACGATTCCAGGAAACGGGTTCGGAACGAGGCCCGTAAGCGCCGCGACCTGCGCCGCATTCGTGGGCACATACTCCGGGGGCCGCTGACCGTCACCGATCACGCATCCCGGTTTCTGCTGCTGTGCGAAGCCATGCAATCCAACCAGGAACAGTTCGCCTTCACCGCCTTTGAGCGCTTATTCCAAGAACGCGGGCTGCCACAGGCCATTCGTTCCGACAACGGCGTTCCCTTCGCCTCACCCAACGGACTCTTCAACCTTTCCAGCCTATCGGTGTGGTGGTTGCGATTGGGCATCAGTATCGAACGCATTCGGCCTGGCCATCCCCAACAGAACGGCCGTCACCAACGCATGCACTTGACGCTCAAGCAGGAAGCGACCCGCCCGGCTGGCGCGAATCTGCTGCAGCAACAGGCGAAGTTCGACGCCTTCGTCGAAGAATTTAACAACGAACGCCCGCATGAAGCGCTGGCCATGAAGTGCCCTGCCGAAGTCTATACTGCTTCCAGCAAGCCTTACCGCGGCATCGGAGAACCGCAGTACCCGTTTCACGACAAAACCGTCGTTGTCACCAACTGCGGCCGTCTCTGTCTCCATCGAAGAAAATCAACTTAAGCACTTGCTTGGCCGGCCAGGCCGTGGGAATCAAAGAGGTCGATCACCGCATCTGGCTCGTCAGCTTCATGGAGTACGACCTCGGCTATATCGATCTGGAGGAGAAAAGTTTGCAGCCCTTGGACAATCCATTCGGGCCCAAAGCGTTACCTATGTCTTAGGTACAATCTGTTGTTCGCATAGACAGTCGGCCCTTTGACCTGCGCCCGACCTTGTTGACAGCCAGAAGATAGGCACAAGCAAAGATCAACGGTGTCGCCGTCAAAATCGGTAGACGGTGTTTGCGCGCGCGCAATTCGAATCGGGACGCCGAAGCTGAATTGCCGTTGCGGTTGCAGAGTTGCCCTCCGACTTCGCTGATTGGTACGCCGCCTCATTTAGCGATCCACGGCCCGACTTGAGGTTGCGCCCATTCTGAGAACACGATCTTGCTTAGCGGGACCGATGAATCGCCTATCGCTTGGCAGGCTGAGGTAGCCGGCAACCCGCAGTTTACTCGTGTGAGTGCTGACGACTTTCGGATGGTTTTGCCGGAGCAACTCGACGCGATTAACGATTTAGCGAAATTAGGCGAGTGGGGAGTGTACATCGCCGGCTGGACAACGAATTAAAACCAATTGAACCTCAGACTTCAGCATTGGTCGCCAGCTTGCCGGCGCAGACCGAGGTGACAGCCGCGAGGATCCCTTCCTCCAGGAAGATTCGTCGGCCGAGATCGGGCGAGCCATCGTCCGCCGGATGGCGACGTTGCGTTGAGCGGGACTAACGCAGTCACGTGCCGGGGCCGTGTTCTTTCCGGGAGCCGCAGATGTCCTGCAAGAAAACGAAGTAGAAACTGCCAACATGATGAACTTTGGCCGTGCGTTCATCGTAACCGTCTCCGCAACGCTCCAAAACAGAGCCTGCTTGTAGTTGTACGATCTCGCCCAGCTTTCCTCGATGTTTATCCACAGGTCGAAGCCTAACCGCCGCGATAGGCCTGGATAGCGTGTACGTCTCTAGAGCAAATATTGGTTTTGGAATTGAAAGGTAAGCGTTCGGCGAAGACCGTCTTGACTTAGGAAGGGTTAGCAGATGAGTCAGTAGCGGTGAGGAGATGCCGATAAGGGAATCGATCGCGGATGTTGCTGGAGAAGTATCGGCCCTTGGAATCGGCGGCTAGGAAATCGTGATACTGTTGCGGCGGGAAATCGAAATAGCAGTAGAGTTCGCCGCTACGAAAACGCAGATACAGCGTGCGCTGGGCGGGCAGGTATGCCGCAGAAGTGAAGACGCTTGAGTCCAAAGGCAACCAGTCCACGATTCGGCCACTGTCCTTATTTTCGATGAACGCCCAAAGCGGAGACGGCGATCCGCTTCGGGATAAGAGTTCTCAGGCGGATTGCCGTTGCGCAACCAGTGATGGGGATGGCATCACATTCCAGGGCAACAGTTCGGCGATGCGGTTGACCGGATAATCAGCAATGCGTGCGAGCACGTCACGCAGGTACGCTTCCGGGTCGAGGTCGTTCAGCTTGGCAGAACCGATCAGACCGTAAAGCGCAGCCGCGCGTTCACCGCCGGAGTCGGAACCGGCAAACAGATAGTTTTTTCGACCGAGCGCAACTGCACGCAAGGCCCGTTCGGCGGCATTGTTGTCGATCTCGAGCAAGCCGTCATCGCAATAGCGCGCCAGCGCGGCCCAGCGTGCGAGAGCATAGCTGATTGCCGCCGCTACCTCGGATTTCCGGGAAAGCTTCGTCAGCGCTGCTTTGAACCACTCGTGCAGCGATGCCAGCAGGGGCCGGGATCGGGTATCGCGCACTCGTTGGCGCTCGTCGGGCAAGCGGCCGCGGATCTCATGCTCAATCGCATATAACTGACCGATTCGCTCGATGGCTTCCGTCGCAATCGGCGAAGCATGCGCCTGGTGCAGATCGAAGAACTTGCGCCGCACATGCGCCCAGCAGGCGGCTTCCCGGATGCGGCCGCTATCATATAGCCGGTTGAAGCCAGCGTATGCATCGGCTTGCAGCGTGCCGTGGAATGTCGCCAGATGCCGGTGCGGATGCTCGCCTCGGCGATCCGGCGAGTAAGTGAACCAGACGGCGGGAGCCGCCATATCGCCTGCCGGCCGGTCGTCCCGCACATATGTCCACAAGCGGCCCACTTTAGTTTTGCCCTCGCCGGGCGCCAGCACCGGAACAGGAATGTCGTCGGCGTGTAGCTTGCGGCCGCTCATCACATACTGCCGTAGCGCTTCATGCAGCGGCTTCAGCAGTTCGCTCACTCCGCCCACCCAATCGGCGAGCGTGGAACGTTCGAGCTCGACACCTTCTCGTGCATAGATCTCGGCCTGGCGATACAGCGGCAGGTGGTCGGCATACTTGGAAACGAGAACATGCGCCAGCAGACCTGGCCCCGCTAATCCACGTTCAATGGGGCGGCTCGGCGCTTCGGCCTGCACGATCACATCGCACTTGCTGCAACTCAGCTTGGGCCGCACATGCCGGATCACTTTGAAGCGTGCCGGCACATACTCGAGCACTTCAGATAGGTCTTCACCTAGCCTGCTCAGTTGCCCGCCGCAGGCTGGACAACTCGCGTGCTGCGGTATGTGCATCTCGACTTCACGTGGGAGATGCTCCGGCAGCGCCCGCCGCGCCGGTTTGCGTACAGCTGCTGGCGGAAGGGTCTTCTCGGTCTGCTGCCGCTCTTCTGCCGTACCGGCTTCCAGATCTTCCAGCTGCAGTTCGAGTTGCTCAAGCTGCCGTTGGATCTTCTCCGACTTGCGGCCGAACTGCAGCCGTTGCAACCGCGCGATCACCAGTCTGAGACGCTCGAGTTCGGCATCGTGCGAGGAGATCTGCACCTGCAGGCGTTCAAGTTCTTCATCGCGCGATGAGATCTGTGCCTGCTGCTTCACCACAATTTCCCGCAGCGTGGCTGCATCCAGTGTGTCCAGATCGGGCAGCGCAACAGGCATCTTTCAAACTATGCCATGCTTTCGTTACTTAGTCGAGCTTATTACAAACATTTTCGACTATTCTTGTCGCTGTGAACTTACACTGCCATCTCCGGCTTCCAGGTGCGCACCGGCTGCCGCCAGTCGATGCCTTCGAGTAACATCGATAACTGCGCTCTAGTAAGTGACACAGTCCCGCCTTCCGCTTGCGGCCAGACGAAACGACCGCGTTCCAATCGCTTCGCGAATAGGCAAAGCCCATCGCCATCCCACCACAGCAACTTGATCAGATCGCCGCGCCGCCCCCGAAAGACAAACACCTGTCCGCCGAATGGATCCTGCTCGAGCACCGTCTGCACCGCCGCGCTCAAACCCGTGAAGCCTCGGCGCAGATCGGTGATTCCTGCCGCAATCCAGATCCGTGCTCCTGCCGGCGGTGAAATCATCCAGCCAGACGCTCCAACACGGCGCAAATTACGGCGGCATCGATGCAGCCGCTCATCATCGTCACCCGTACACTTCGCGCTTCGATGACCACACTGCATTCCTGCTTGGTCTCCGGCATAACTATCGGAGCACCTTCCGCCACATGCACCGGCAGCAAAACCGAACGCTTGCCCTTTCCCACTCTCTGCCGGTGCTGTTTGCGCCAGTCATAGATCTGGCTTGCGTTTACACCATATACGCGCGCCACCGCCTCCACGGTCGTGCCGCCTTGCAATGAAGCCCGCACAATCCGATCCCGTTCCTCCTCCGACCACTTCCGGCGCTTTGCTCCTACTGCTTCTGGCTTTGGGCTGCTCTGAGCTGATCCATCCATTCCCAAAGCATCCCCCAACTCCCTATGCTTCGCTAGACGGTGTTCGCCGTACGCTTACATTGAAAGAACTTCTTCGCTCAACATAGCATCTTTTCTATCGCTCAACTACAGAGTCGTCAGGATTGAGTTCATGCAGCCGGGGACTGGCAGGATCGCAATATCATGCCAGTCATGTAGCATTGGAAGACATTAAGGCAGACAATTCCTGAAGATTCCGAAACGCCTGCCTCACATGTCCCCGATGAACCTCCGGGTGAGATGTCTGTCTAACCTTTTGATGGCGGCGGGAAGTTCTTGAACATGTCTGCGACCGCCTTGTCTAACTTCTTTTCGTCTTTGTCCGGCTTGCCAGACAAGGTATCGCTGGCCGTGCCACGCCAGATTAATTTCTTCGTGGAACTGTCGAATATATCGACCATCAGAGTTCCGACGGGGGTTTCCTCGACGGTCGTCGTAGCCATCCCATCGCCGAAGCCATGCCAGAACCATCCCCCTCCGAAACCGTCGTACCAGGTTTGCAGCGTTTTCTGCTTGCGTGTTGAGCCGTATGCCGCTACAGCAGCGTCCCCACCGTCAGGCACTTTTGACCAGCCCTTCGCCGCCAGTTGGGTATCGACGGCGCGCGTGACTCTATCTTCCCAGAGCGGATCTTCCACCGACACTTTGATCCAGGAATACGTCTTGTATTGCGCGAAATTCGCCGAGTGGCTGTAGTCCGTCTTTACAGTTGCAAGTACTATCAAGGCAGAAGCCACTAACAACAGAACAGGCGCAAAGTATTTCTTCATGTGTCACCACCTCCGATCGGTGCAGTGCAGCTAACTCTCCACTTACGCTTGACCGCAAGTAATGCACTTCGTGGCGTTATGTCGGATACGGCCGTCGAACGTTGGAACCCTCTCGTCTAACGGTCGACTCGTGGCGGCCGCATGGGCTGCCAAGTAGGCGGCTGACTGTGGCCGGTGAACTGCTGGAGTTCGAGACAGTGGCAGCCACGGGCCTGCGCTGTTGATCATGGCAGAAGCGAACCCGCCCAAGGAAACGTTGAAGCTGTTCGGTCCTCCCGCATCGTCGGCGGCTTACACAATTCGTGATTTTCTTCACCGCAGCGATATTCCCTTCGAATACGTTGAGCTGAAAAGCGACGGACAAGCACAGCGCGACGCGACAGTGGAAAGCCTGCGTGACCCGCGACTGCCCGTCTGCGTTTTCCCGGATGGCACACGCCTGGAAAACCCCACGCTCCGGCAGATCACTGAGAAGCTGGGCTGGTTCCGCGACCCTTCGCGCTCTGAATACGATTTGGCGATCTACGGCGCGGGGCCGGCGGGGCTGAGCTCGGCGGTTTATGGCGCATCGGAGGGGCTCAGGACCGTGCTGGTGGAACGTTTCGCGATCGGGGGCCAGGCGGGAAGCAGCTCCCGCATTGAAAATTATCTTGGATTTCCCAAGGGTATTCGGGGCGCCGAATTAGCCGAAAGGGCCCGTGAACAGGCTTGCCGGTTCGGGGCAGAGATTCTTTTGGGCAGAGAGGGCACTCGTGGCGAATTTCTCCCCGGCAAGCGAGTCGGCTATCTAGCAGATGGGACCAAGATCGTCGCTCGCGCGGCGATCTGCGCCACGGGGGTCGATTACCGGCGCATGGGTCTGCCGAATGAAGACAAGTTTCTCGGAAAAGGTGTCTATTATGGCGCAGGCTCGAGTGAAGCCCCGCGTTGCGGCAACGAGCACGTCGTTGTGGTGGGGGGCGGAAACTCGGCCGGCCAGGCAGCGATGCAGTTCTGCCGCTATGCGAGGACAGTCACCATCATCGTTCGAGGCGAATCTCTCAAAGAGACTTTATCGCGCTACCTCATAGATCGGATTAATGCCGCTCCGAACATCGAAGTGCTGACGCAGACCGAGCTTACGCACCTGCACGGGAATGAGGTGCTGCAGGCAGTTACGATTCGGAACAACGGCACCCGTGAAGAACGAATCATTAGGACGCGCTGGGTATTTGTTTGCATCGGCGGTGTGCCGCATACCGAGTGGGCCGACGAGCTCGGAATCGTACGGGACGAAGGCGGCTACCTTGTTACCGGGCCCGATCTGCACCGAAAGGGCGCACATCTTGAGAGCTGGCCTCTCGTACGCGATCCTTTTTTCCTCGAAACGAGTGTTCCTGGAGTGTTCGCAGCCGGTGACGTGCGCCATGGATCAGTGAAGCGGTGCGCTTCGGCAGTGGGCGAGGGAGCAATGGCCGTGACCTTTGTTCATCGATATTTGACCAGCGGATAGCTTTACGATTCAAGCGAAGGAAGAAGACCTATTTATGACAACATGCACACATATTGATCAGGCGCGCGATGTCGCGCCTCGAACGAATGGCTGCGAAGAGTGTCTGCAGATCGGCGATGACTGGGTTCATTTGCGAATGTGTCTGACCTGCGGGCATGTAGGCTGCTGCGATTCGTCTAAGAATAAACACGCGCGCAAGCACTATCACGCCAATCATCATCCCCTGGTGCAATCGATCGAGCCGGGCGAGGATTGGGTGTGGTGCTACATCGATCAGGTTATGCTCCAGCCGGCTTAACGGCGTTTCCACGGCTTCACGCAAGAGATGAACTGATCGTCGTTCTGATAACCGTTAGCGTCCGAGGGTAAACCCTTAGCGAAAAGCACGTAAACAGAGTCCTGTTCGCAGCCAAGATTAATGAACGTATACCAAGGTGTAATGGCCCAGAGTCAGCAATCCCCCTTAAGGTGAATTATGGATGTTAGATCCAGAACACCAGGGAGGGAGAAAGAGCATTGGCTTGGCACGCGCAAGGTGTGGCGGAACCTAAATTATTCGTTACGCCCCGGGATGAACCCTTACACCGGCATTTCGCAGAAGATCAACCAGCTCACGAGATAGAAATCATCGGAAAAAGCCCAAGGCTGCAGGAAGCTATCAGTCAAGGGGAGATGGTTGCATCTACGGACTGCACTGCATTGATCGTCGGCGAAACCGGGACGGGCAAGGAGCTGTTCGCGAAAATCATTCACAATTGCAGCCCACGGAAGGACCGCGCCTTAGTGAAACTCAACTGCGCCGCGATTCCAGCCGGGCTCCTCGAAAACGAATTGTTCGGTTGCGAGCGCGGCGCTTTCACCGGCGCCGTAACGCAGCGAATCGGCCGCTTCGAATTGGCAAACAAAGGAACGCTGTTCCTGGACGAAGTAGGGGACATGCCGCTCGAGCTGCAACCCAAGCTGCTTCGTGTGCTTCAGGAGCAGGAATTCGAGCGTCTGGGTAGCTCACGAACCGTGCGCGCAGATGTGCGCGTAATTGCTGCCACCCACCGGGACCTCTCGCAAATGGTGGCGGACGGGAAATTCAGAGAGGATCTTTTCTACCGGCTCAACGTGTTTCCGATCGCGATTCCACCCCTACGAGAACGCGTGGAGGACATTCCTCCGTTAGTGCAACATTTCACCAACCAGTTTGCACGCCGTTTCAACAAACGAATCGATGCCATCGCGCCCGAAACCATGCAAGTACTGGCGCGATATTCCTGGCCGGGAAACATACGAGAGCTTCAGAACTTCATCGAGCGTTCGGTGATCCTCTCACGTGGACCTGTGCTGACGCCGCCCTGTGGCGAGCTCGAGCGCCTGCGAGATACGATGCCGTCCGAGCCGGTCACCCTGCTCGACGTCGAGCGCGCACACATCAGCCGCATCCTTCAGCAAGTAAATGGGGAGCTCACGCGCGCTGCCGCCCTGCTCGGTGTGCCACGAACCACGCTGTTCTACAAAATCCGCCGTCTCGGCATCAACGTTCTTTCGATACGACGGCCGCGCCGCGCCCACGCAGCATGCTGAAGCTTCAGTCTATCCATCGACAGCCGTTTCCGGCGGTAGACGGCACGCTTCCCCGCGCTCTTCGCTCCGCACTCGCATCCGTTCATAAGAAAGGCTGGACGGCAACGTACACGTGCTGGCATCGCGCTTGCAGTATGCGAGAGCGCGCCGGTCGCGAGCCGGCTAAGTAAGGATCTGTTTTAAATGATTTCGAGGGAGTAACATATTGTGGCAACTGCAACGGCAACACCGACGAGAAGTGACAGCCTGATTCGCGATGACGTACAGTTCGAGCTGAAATACGACCCAAAGATAAATTCAAGTGACATCGGCGTCGCGGTAAAGGACGGAGTCGTGACGCTCACCGGTTTCGTCTCGAGCTATTGGGAGAAAGAGGCGGCCGAAAAGGCGGCCAAACGTGTATACGGCGTCAAGGGAATCGCAAACGATCTCGTCATTAAGACGACGTACTCGCGAACGGATCCGGAGATCGCGAGGGACGTAATCCATGAACTCGAGAGTCATGTCAGCATTCCGACTGACAGGATTAGAGCGACTGTAAAGAATAGCTGGGTGACGCTGGAAGGCACGGTCGATTGGCAATATCAGAAGAGTCTCGCGGAGTCGGCTGTCAAGAAGCTCAAAGGCGTGCTCGGCGTGACTAACAACATACAGGTGAAGCCGAGTGTATCGCCAACGGAGGTCAAGACCAAGATCGAAGACGCGTTGCGGCGGAGCGCGGAACTCGATGCGCGGCGCATCACCGTCGAAGTCAACGGCAGCACCATCACGCTTCGCGGAAGCGTTCGCTCCTGGGCAGAAAAGGAGGAGGCGGAACGCGCGGCCTGGTCCGCCCCTGGCGTTACCAAGGTGGAGAACAACCTCTTAATAGCTCCGTAGCACTGGGCATGCACGGTTCGGCTCATGGCTGCTCACGCATGCTGCCGAACCGTGCTTTTTTTCCATTTTGAGGGGGACATGTCATGGCAAAAGCAGTAGGAATCGATCTGGGAACTACCAATTCGGTGGTGGCCGTCATGGAAGGCGGCAAGCCAACCGTGATCATAAATAGCGAGGGAAGCCGGTTGACACCATCCGTGGTGGCATTTACCAAAACAGGTGAGCGGTTGGTCGGCCAAATCGCAAAACGTCAGGCCGTCCTGAACGCTGAGAACACGATTTACTCGGCGAAACGGTTCATCGGCCGGCGTTACTCGGAGGTTCAGGCCGAAATCAAGAACGTCCCCTACAAAGTGGTGGCCGGCGCAAACGACGCGGTGCGGTTCGAGATCATGGGCCGGCAGTATTCGCCGGAAGAGATTTCGGCTGAAGTACTGCGCAAGCTTGCTGGCGATGCCGCGAAGTACCTCGGCGAGAAAGTAACCGAGGCGGTAATTACTGTCCCTGCATACTTCAATGACGCGCAGCGGCAAGCGACCAAAGACGCGGGCAGGATCGCGGGCTTGAACGTACTGAGGATCATCAATGAGCCTACGGCCGCATCGCTCGCCTACGGACTCGATAAGAAAACCAACGAGACAATCCTGGTCTTTGACCTCGGAGGAGGAACTTTCGACGTTTCGATCCTTGATGTCGGCGATGGAGTTTTTGAGGTGCGAGCCACCTCCGGCGATACGCATCTGGGTGGCGACGATTTCGACAAGCGTGTCGTGGACTGGATGGCTGAGGAATTCCTGCGCGAGCAAGGAATTGATTTGAGAAAGGATCGCCAGGCGCTGCAGAGGCTGACAGAGGCCGCGGAGAAGGCAAAAATTGAACTCTCGAGCGCACTCGAAACGTCCATCAGCCTGCCCTTTATCACGGCGGATGCATCAGGGCCAAAGCACCTCGAGATGAAGCTCACACGAGCCAAATTCGACCAACTGACGGCAGATCTCGTCGAACGATGTGTTGGCCCTGTCAAGCAAGCCTTGGCGGATGCGAAGCTGAGCGAACGAGAGCTGGATGAAGTGATTTTGGTTGGGGGCGCAACACGCACGCCGGCGGTGCAAGCTCTCGTACGACGCCTCACAGGCGGCAAGGAACCGAATCAATCCGTAAATCCCGATGAAGTCGTCGCGGTGGGGGCGGCGATTCAGGCCGGCGTACTGGCGGGCGAGGTAAAAGGCGTCGTGTTACTCGATGTTACTCCGCTGTCGCTCGGCATCGAGACGCTCGGCGGCGTAATGACCAAGTTGATTGAGCGCAACACGACGATACCGGCCCGCAAGTCAGAGGTCTTCTCCACGGCCGACGATAATCAGACCGCCGTCGACATTCACGTGCTGCAAGGCGAGCGTGAGCTGGCGCGCGACAACCGAACGTTAGGCAATTTCCGGTTAGAGGGAATACGTCCCGCTCGGCGCGGCGTGCCGCAGATCGAAGTTACTTTCGATATCGACGCCAACGGCATTCTGACGGTCACGGCGAAGGACACACAAACCGGCAAGGAACAGAAGATCACCATCAGCGGATCCACTCAGCTGTCGAAAGAGGAAATCGACCGGATGGTCAACGATGCGCAGGCTCACGCGGAGGAAGATAAACGCCGCCGCGAGGAAGTGGAGGTACGCAATACCGCCGATTCCACCGCCTATCAGATCGAACGGCAAATGCGGGAGCTCGGCGATCGTGTGCCGGCGAATGAAAAGGCTCGCGCAGAACAGGTCATCAATGAAATTCGGGCGCAACTCAGGAGCGCCTCGGCGGATCTTGCCAGGCTGCGGCAACTCACGAGCGATCTGCAGCAGATCGGGCATTCACTCGCCTCTACGGCGTATAGCCAAGCAGCTTCCGCAGCCGCCGGAGCCGGAGGCGCGAACGGTGGGCGCCCGACCGGCGCCGACGACGTCGTTGATGCCGAGTTCAAAGAGACCAGGTAAATGGAAGCAAACAGCGGCGGAACAGCAACGGCTGAGCAGACCGAAGTCGAACGGCTGAAAGAACAACTGCGCCAGGAGCACGAGATGTATCTGCGTGCCCTGGCCGATTTCGACAACTATCGCAGGCGCGTCGAAAGCGACCGAATCAGCACGGTCAAGAGAGGAAAGCGCGAGCTCATTATCTCCCTCCTGGAGCTCTCGGACGGCTTCGAGCTGGCGCTGAAACATCTCCAAGATACGCCGCCCGCGATCGCAGAGGGCTTCAAGGCAATCTATCGGCGGCTTCAGAATTTGCTCGACCGTGAAGGTGTCACACCAATCTCGAGTGTGGGCCAAGCGTTCGATCCCCACCTGCATGAAGCGATCGACTCCGTGCGCAGCGACGAAGTTGCCCCGGGGACAGTGGTCGAAGAACTGCAACGGGGGTACCGCTGGGGAGATGAGCTGCTGAGGCCCGCCCGTGTGCGCGTTGCGAATTGAATTCCCATCTGCTGTAACGTTCCGGCTGGGAGCTGAGTTGCGATGGCTGTAAAGTTCAAGGACTACTATGACGTCCTCGGCACAGGCAAGACTGCAACGGAGGACGACATCCGCAAGGCGTACCGCACGCTCGCGCGTAAGTATCACCCCGACGTCAATCCTGGTGATAAATCCGCGGAAGAGAAGTTCAAGGAAATCAACGAGGCTTACGAAGTTCTCTCCGATCCGGACAAGCGCAAACGATACGATCAGCTAGGGCCGAATTGGAAGGCCGGTTCGGATTTCACCCCGCCGCCCGGCTGGCAGGGCGCAAACGGAGACTCCGACGGATTTACGGGCAGCTTCCGCACGGGCCGGAATTCATGGGATTTCAGCGATTTTTTCGAAAATTTTTTCGCTGGACCCCGCGGGGCGCGAGCCGGAACGGGTTTTCGCATGCGCGGCGAGGATATCGATGCGGAAATCACACTCACGCTGGAAGAGGCACACCGCGGAGTAACTCGCAGGGTCAGCTTACAAAAGTCTCTTGAAGTTACGATCCCGGCGGGAGTGCGAGATGGTTCAGTCATTCGACTAGCGGCTCAAGGTGAGCCAGGAGAAAATGGAGCGCCCCCGGGCGATCTCTTCTTACACGTCCGGATTGAACCGCATCCGCTATTCGATCTTGTCGGTGACGATGGCATTCAGGTTGAGCTTCCGCTTGCACCTTGGGAGGCGGCGCTGGGAGCAACAATCCAAGTTCCCACTCTGGACGGAAACGTAGAGATGACAATTCCGCCAGGCACGCAGGGGGGCAGAAGGCTCAGGTTGCGTGGACAAGGATTGAATCGGAGAAACGGCGGGCGCGGAGACGAGTATGTGAAAGTGAAGATCGTCATTCCGCCGAAACTAACCTCGAAAGAAAAGCAGCTCTTCGAAAAACTCGCAGCGGAGTCGCGCTTTGACGCGCGAGAGTTGATGCCGAAAGGTAAGCGATGACCGTGCGCCAGTATCAACTGATTAGTCGTAGCGTCGGCGAGCAACGATTAACACTGGACGATTTGGCCTTACACGCAGACATGCACCCCGCTCTGGTGGAGCGATTGGTCGAGCTTCGACTGATTAGACCTGTGCAACAAGAAGGAGCGATGTTCTTCGACGCCTCCGCGATCTCCCGATTGCGAAGCATCGGTCGGCTACGCCGGGGGCTGGGTATAAACCTTGCAGGGGTCTCAGTCGTTTTGGATCTGATTGATAAGGTATGGGCTCTGCAACGCGAAAACGAAACTCTGAAAAAGAGGCTTTAGAGTGCCATGAATGTGCCGCTACCCGAACTTCGCAAGGCTGAGAAGAGATGCAATGTACTCGCTCAAGTCGTGAAGATTTTCTTCATGTCGTCAATGAACTACAGCGAAGATACAGCGCCATCATTCGCGTCCAGATCATTCGTCCGATCATCGGGGGCGGCGCCGGCCCTGAGCAAATCATCCTCGCGGAAGTAGAGAGCCGGCAAGTCGATACATAGACAGCGGTCTTCCAACCGTAGACGGTCCCGCTCAACTGAATATCAACTCAAGGTCCTCGGCCGTTCATAAGAAACGACGAAACCGTGCTGCCAAACAGAGTTGGATCATGGCACGCCAGATGCACAACCTTGTTTTGGAAGCTAAGAACCCGACAAAGAAAGGACCAACTATGGCAACGCAAGAGACGAAAACGGCAGACCATCAAGGACAAACCCAGCAAGGACAGACTCAGCAGTCGCAAGCAAGAGACCGCGAACGCGGTTCCCAAGCGAACGTGACGCGGCGCGCGCCCGCTTCGGTCAGCGTGATTGCACCGTTCGATTTCTTCCGCATGAACCCTTTTTCGATGATGAGGAGGATGACCGAGGAAATGGATCGCATTTTCGGCGAGAACGGGCAGGAGCGTACAGCAAACGCCGATGTATGGGCGCCGGCCGTTGAAGTTTCTGAGCGCGACGGAAAGTATGTAGTTCGCGCCGAGCTGCCGGGACTGAAACCGGAGGACGTACGGATCGAAGTCGAAAATGACGCGCTGGTTCTGCAAGGTGAGCGTAAGATCGAGCGCGAAGAAGACAAAGGCGGTGTGCATCGGACCGAGATCCGGTACGGACGGTTCTATCGCAGCATTCCATTGCCCGAAGGCGCTAATGTCGAGCAGGCGCAGGCCAAATTTGACCACGGCGTCCTTGAAGTGACAGTACCCGTGCCGGAGGAGAAGGCGCAGCGCAAGCAGATCCCGATCCAATCGTCATCTGCTGCCTCGTCGGGGTCGTCTACCTCGGCTGCCGCTTAGCGCCGGCTCGGTTTCGAACTAACTGAACAGAAGGAGAGCCCATGAGAATCGCGCTTGCAACCAACTGGTGGTCGCCGGTGATCCGCGGCCTCGTTGCGATCTTGTTAGGGATCATCGCACTGGCTTGGCCTGGAATCACGTTAGGTGCGCTGGTTATGCTTTTCGGCGCCTACGCGTTCATTGATGGCATTTTCAGCATCGCCGGCGCCTGGCGCGCTTCGAGGGCTCATGAGCGTTGGGGCGCTTTGATGTTCGAAGGGGTGGCCGGCATTATCGCCGCGGTCGTGACGATCGCATGGCCGGCCATCACCGCCCTGGCGCTGGTCTTTGTCGTCGCGGCGTGGGCGATCGTAACTGGAATCTTCGAGATTGTGGCGGCGGTCCGACTGCGCAAATACATCAAGGGCGAGTGGCTCTTGATACTAGGCGGCGTCGCGTCGGTCGTATTTGGGGTGCTGCTGTCGATATCCCCCCTCATCGGCGCGTTAGTGTTGGCCATTTGGCTCGGAGTGTATGCCCTCATATTCGGGGCAATGCTCGTTGGGCTCGGACTACGGCTACGTACGTGGTCCCAAGACTTCGGTGCGCATTCGGCAGCCGCCGGTATCTAGCACCACGCAGCATTCGTTGCCTTCAAGGAATAAGGATTCGAGAGATGGGAAATAGAAATCTTAAACCTACGGCGGCCATCGCCTCCGTTTTATTGCTGGGCGTCGGACTCGCTTACTCGCGCTCCGCACAAGAGAGGAGCAACGAATCGCCCGCAGCGCAGCCTTCGGCCACGACATCCGCCGCCACAGCACAGCGGCAAATGCGCCAGCCAGAGTCCCGAGCAGAAAGCCCGGAAGCTCGGTCCGTTGAACCGCAAGTGCAATCTGAAGTCGGGAAGCTGGAGGCGATAAACGCGCGAGCCTGTTGGCGGATGCGGTGTCGGCCCTTCAGGCAACCGGAACGCACTGACAGCGCTCAACAAGGGCGACAAGAGTGCCGCTCTGGGCGCTCTTGAGCAAGCAAGCGGAAAGCTGGATTTAGTACTTTCTCGCGATCCAAACCTGGCCTTTGCTCCGGTGGATGTCTCTGTTTCCGTTCTGGACTTGTATGCCTCGCCGAATACTGTAAAGACCGTAGTCAAACGAGCGAAAGACGCTCTTTCCAGTGATCAGGTCCAACAAGCCCGCCTATTACTAAGGGGCCTGGCGAGCGAGGCAACCAACGCGTGCAGACCCTCGTGGGCGCCACCCGAAATGAAATCCAGCTCGCGGAAGCCCTCGGTTATGGAACGAAGGACAGTCATAAAGTGCTATACGCACAGCTGGACGATATTCAGAAGAAGACGGATAGCGGGCAGAATGGCCGAGGATTCTTCGCGAAGCTGGAGCAATCATTGAAGAATTTCAAGTTTTCAACGTAACTGGTGGGCGCAATTTCCATTCCGTGCTAGTAAGCACCGAAACTCGAGACCTCTCTTCGCGAGAGGCCTCATTCTTTGAGGGCCCGCCAGTAACTGACTTATTAGTGCCAATGCCCGCGGTGAAGACGGATGTCAATGGCAGGCCCGACCCACACGGCATGCGGGTGCGGCGGCAGCACCCAGCGGCCGTCGACCCATACCCATCGGCCACCCACCCAGTCCCAGTAGCCTGGCACCCAAACGTACCCCGGACCGGGTGCTGGAGCGACGGGAGCGACCACCACACCAGCGGGCGGAGGCGGAGGAACAGTGCCGACCGAGATACCGAAATCGACATGCGCAGCGGAAATAAAGCATGGCACAAGTAGAACAGCGCCTAGAAGGAGCGATCTGAATTTATTCATGGACGACCTCGCCCATGGAACTGCACGACGCCTTCCAATCGCAGCGCGGTTCTTGCGGGCATGCGAAACGGGGTCTGGTTACCGCAAAGAACTTGTGCAGCTTCGGCCAAGAAACGTCTATCAATTGACGGCTCGTCGATAACGCGACGGTCACGTTGAGCTAGGAGAGCCTCGTTGGAGCGGATTAAGCTAGCTTTCGCTGGAGGCGGCTGCCATGCGCCCCCGACATGACAGCGAGGCAGAACTCGAGCGCTTTTTCCCGGGTCAAAGCGAAATGGCCGCCCGCATGCGGGCGCTGGATTGGGCTGCAACAGATCTGGGCGCACCCGCCGCGTGGCCCCAGCACTTACGAATCGCTGTAACGATTTGCCTGCCGTGCCGTTTTCCTATCTGCCTTTGGTGGGGAAAAAACCTCACCTTCCTCTATAACGACGCCTTCCTTCCATGGTTAACGAAGGAGAAACATCCACGAGTACTCGGTCGGGCCGGTGTTGAATGCTGGCCCGAGATATGGGACGAGATAGGTCCGATGTTGGAAGGCGTTCTGACCACGGGCATGGCGACCTGGTCGGAGGACAAGGAACTGTACTACAACCGGAAGCTTCCAAAGGAGGAAGTTTACATCACGTGGACGTACGCTCCGATCTTGGCCGCAGACGGGCGGACAGTGGACGGGATCTTCTGCCCGTGTACCGAAACAACAGAACAGATCGTGGGCGCGCGCAGATTAGAAACACTCCGCAAGCTCGGCATCCGCTCTCCGGAAACGCGAACGGTCGAGGCGGCCTGCCAACAAGCCGCAACGGTGCTCAGCGAAAATCCGCGCGATCTGGCATTCGCAGCCGTTTATCTGGTGAACAACAGCGGCACCGAAGCCACCATGAGCGCTTCGGTGATTCCGGGGAGTAGCCACTTACTGCCATCTTTGGTGTCATCGTCGAATGATGATTCGCCATGGTCGCTGTCGTCGGTGCTCCGGAAGAAGCGTTCCATCGAAGTCGAAGACCTGAGCTCGCTCGGGGTGCAGATTCCAGGCACGCCGTGGGCAGAGGTCGTCGATAGAGCAATGGTGCTCCCGATCTGTGGGGTAGCCGATTCGCTCGCTGGGCTGTTGGTAACCGGGGTAGGTCCCCGCCGGCCCTGGGACGCGGGTTACAGAAGCTTCTTTGAAATGGTGGCCGGGCACATCGGCTTCGCCATCTCTGACGCGAAAGCATACGAAGAGGAGCGCCTGCGGGCCCAGGCCTTGGCTCAGATCGATCGCGCGAAAACTGCGTTCTTCAGCAACGTCAGCCACGAATTTCGAACTCCGCTTACTCTGATGCTGGGCCCCCTGCGGGACATCTTGAGCCACGCCGCCAATGGCTTCGTTACGGTTGGGCGCGACGAGCTCGACTTGGTGTACCGCAACAGCCTGCGGCTGCTAAAGCTCGTAAACGCTTTGCTCGACTTCTCTCGAATCGAAGCGAATCGCATCAGCGCCTTCTATGAACCCACCGATCTGGCCACCTTTACCGTCGAATTGGCAAGCTTCTTCCGCTCGGCGATCGAAAGTGCCGGTCTCGTTTTGTCAGTCGATTGTCCGGCTTTGGGGGAGCCTGTATACGTCGATCGGAGCATGTGGGAAAAGATCGTGCTCAACTTGATGTCGAACGCTTTCAAGTTCACCCTTAAAGGCGAGATTGCGATTTCGTTACGGAAAGGACCAGGCTCAGTCGAGTTTTCGGTGCGCGACACCGGCGTGGGAATACGGGAGGATCAATTGGCGCGCGTGTTTGAGCGCTTTCACCGCGTGGAGGGGGTGGAGGGTCGCACGCACGAGGGATCAGGCATCGGCTTGGCATTGGTGGAGGAACTGGCCGGATTGCATGGCGGCGCCGTGCGCGTCGAGAGTGTTCACGGCCACGGAAGTGAATTCACAGTTTCCATTCCTTTGGGGCGTGCGCACCTTACACCCGAGCACGTGGGCACAGGCTCGAAACTCCCTTCGATTACCCCGGAGGTCGGCGCTTTTGTAACTGAGGCTGAGCACTGGCGCCCTGAGCCGCCGCGGGCCGCCAGTGTAGAACAAAGTTCGCCGTCTTCTCAGGTCGAAGGTGAAGCTGAACATCGCATTCCTCACCTGTTGGCTGCTGAAGCACGCAGCCGGATTCTGCTGGCCGACGACAACGCCGAGATGCGCCGGTACGTGCAGCGCCTATTGGAAAAGCATTACGATGTGCAAGCGGTTGCAAATGGAAAGGCAGCTCTCATCAGTGCGCAGGCTCATCCGCCTGACCTGATTTTGTCCGACATTATGATGCCGCGCATGGACGGCTTGCGCTTAGTTGTTGAGTTGCGAAAGGATTCGCGGACGCGGGGCATTCCCGTTATTCTCATCTCGGCGCGCGCCGGAGAAGAATCCCAGGTAAATGCGTTCGAAATCGGAGCTGACGACTATCTGGTCAAGCCATTCAGCGCGCGTGAACTGTTGGCGCGCATCGGGTCACTGATCCTCTTGAAACGCACTCGCGACATACTTCAAGCCGAACTTGCAACCAAGGAGGAAAATCTCTCGGCACTTACTCGTGAGCTGATCGCGAGCAAACGCGCCCTGCAGCGGAACGAAGCCCATTTGGCCGAGGGACAACGAATCAGCCACACGGGAACTTGTACCTGGAATCCTTCCACAGGCGAGTTGCTTTGGTCGAAAGAACATTGTCGGATTTTCGGCGTATCTCCGGATGAGCCACGGCAACCTTACACTGCGTTTCTCAACAGCATTCACCCGCAAGATCGCGATTTTGTTGATCACTCCGTCCATACGGCATTCCAGCAGAGAATCGCCTTCGATATTGAGTATCGAATTATTCGTCCAGACGGCTCTATTAAGTACATTCATGCCTTAGGCCAGCCGAGTATTGGTGATCATGTTGATTTCATCGGCACGGTGATGGATATCACCGAGCGAAAAAAGGCGGAAGAAGAGGTCCGCCGAAGCGAAGCCTACCTTGCGCAATCGGAAAGGCTGAGCCACACAGGGAGTTGGGCGTGGAATGTCGCCACCGGGGAGCTCTTCTGGTCAGAGGAACATTACCGCATTTTAGGCCTCACGCCGAACGGGACGAAACCCTCATTTCCGGAAGCACTCCTGGTCATTCACCCGGAGGATCGGCCTGCTGTGCAGCAAGCGTTCGCCGATCTCCCGAAGAACGGCGGGATTTTCGAAATGGACTGCCGCATACTCCGTCCCGACGGGGCGATTCGCTTTATTCACAGTCGTGCCGATCCTGTGTTCAACCGGTCAGGCGAACTAATCGAGTACGCCGGGACGATGATTGATAACACCGAGCGCAAGGAAGCGGAAGAAGCTTTGCAGAAGGCGCAAACGGAGCTGGCGCATATGGCGCGTGTAACGACCATGGGCGAACTGGCGGCCTCTATCGCTCATGAAGTGAACCAGCCGCTCAGTTCGGTGGTCAACGACGCCGGCGCTTGCCTTGCTTGGCTCGGCAGGGCGGATCCGAATATCGCGGAGGCAAGCTCAGCTGCATCGCGAATCATGGACCAAGGCATCCGGGCCAGTCAAGTGCTCTCCAGAATCAGCGCCCTGCTGAAGAAAAGCGCTCCTCAAATGTCGATCATCGACATGAATGAAATCATTGAGGACGTGTTGTCGCTGACACGCCACGCGATGCTCAGGCAGAATATCGCGCTGGAGACGGAACTGGCGGATCCTCTCTTTCGGGTGCGAGGCGATTCCGTGCAGTTGAAGCAGGTCTTGGCGAACCTCGTCGTCAATGCGATCGAGGCAATGCGTGAGAGTAGCGCGCCGGCCCGGAACCTATTCATCACATCGCGGAATTCGGGTCCCGACGAGATCACCGTCGCGGTACGCGATTCAGGCACCGGCATTGATCCAGCAACGGCCAAGGAGCTGTTTAAGCCATTTGTCACACGAAAAACCGAAGGGATGGGCATGGGACTCGCTATCAGCCGTTCCATTATCGAGGCCCATCGCGGCCGATTGTGGGCCATCAACAATCAACCAGCGGGAGCAACCTTCCAATTCTGTCTGCCGGCATTGCAGATTGAATGATGCAACCACGCGAGGCAACGGTGTATGTAGTGGACGATGACCCCGCGGTGCGGGCGTCTCTCGACAGCCTGTTGCGCGCGGCCGGTTTCCAGGTTCGCACATTCGGCTCGGCTCAAGACTTCCGAAGCCTCAAACTCCGTGACGATCCTGCCTGCCTTTTGCTGGACATCCGATTGCCGGAGACGAGCGGTCTCGACCTGCAGGACGAACTGATCCGGGCCGATATTCGTGTCCCAATCATTTTCATGACGGCGCACGGAGAAGTACCGGAATCGGTGCGAGCCCTCAAGGCCGGCGCTGCGGATTTCTTGACCAAGCCCTTCCGTCCTGAAGACCTGTTGCACGCAATCGAGGAAGCTATCGAGCGCAGCCGCATCGAACACGGAGAGAAAACTCACGCGCGCGAGCTGCGCGAGCGGTACGAGACGCTGACAGACCGCGAGCGCCAGGTGATGGAACTCGTTGTTGTCGGCCGCCTGAATAAGCAGATTGCCGGTGAACTGGGAACCAGTGAAATCACCGTGAAAATTCACCGCGGACGAGTGATGCGTAAAATGCGAGCGGACTCGCTTGCTGAACTAGTGAGGATGGCTGAAGCGCTGGCGCGATAGTTTATTTACGGGTTGGAGACCGGGGTGCAGGAGGCTCAGTTATGCCCGATCGAGACCTGATGTTGCCCGGTTCCTATGACTACGGCTTCGTCACGCTGTCGGTAGTAATTGCGATTGTCGCTTCGTACGCCGCTCTGGAGCTTACCGGAGGGGTGACAGCCGCTCGCGGTGCGGTTCGCTGGCTGTGGCTGGTTGGAGGCTCTTTGGGAATGGGAATGGGAATCGGAATCTGGTCCATGCATTACGTCGGCATGCTCGCGTTTCGCCTGCTGGTCCCCGTCGAATACAACTGGCCCACGGTATTGCTTTCCCTCCTGGCCGGCGTTCTTTCCTCGGCTCTTGCGCTATTCATTGCCAGCCGCCGAAGCATGGGCTCGGTACGGTTGTGGGCCGGCAGCATTTTCATGGGCGGGGGCATAGCGATCCTGCATTACGTCGCCATGGGCGCGATGCGATTGCAAGCATCATGCGACTACTCCCCCCTGACGGTCGCTTCATCGGTGATATTGGCGATCGTCTTTTCACTCATCGCGCTGCGGCTCACCTTCGCGTTCCGCGGCGACCCCGCGGCCTGGAGATGGCGTAAGGCCGCGGCAGCCCTGCTGATGGGAGCTGCCATCTCGGGCATGCACTACACCGGAATGGCCGCGGCCACTTTTACCCCATCCACGGTGCCCCCGGACCTGTCTCGCGCCGTGAGTATCTCTTATCTCGGTACGGTTGGAATTGCAACGGTCGCGCTAATGATCGTTACCGTTGCGCTTGTCACTTGCCAGGCAGATCGGTTCAGAGGCAACGCGCGCTTCTTGATGAGTTATTCGAACAGGCGCCCCAAGCGGTCGCGTTGCTCGATGTAAACGATCGCATCGTCCGCGTAAACCGGGAATTCACGCAGGTCTTTGGCTACGCTTCGGAAGAGTCTCTCGGCCGCCGTCTGTACGACCTGATCATACCGTCCGGATCCCAGGACGAGATGCAGGCCAAAACGGAGATTGGCGCGCGCAGCCAGAGAATCGATGCCGACGGAGTTAGCCGCAGAAAAGATGGCACGCGATTGCAGGTTTCTACCGTGCAGGTGCCGGTTTCCGTACCCGGAGGGGTGATCGCCATCTATGCCCTCTACCGCGATATCAGTAAATACAAAGATGCAGAGAGTGTGCTGCATGCGCTCTCCGGCCGCCTGCTGAAATTGCAGGACGATGAGCGCCGCCGCATCGCGCAGGACCTGCACGACAGCACCGCACAACTGCTCGCCAGCCTCGCGATGAACCTTGCTGTAGTGAACGAAGGGGCCGGCGCATTGGATCCGCGCGCGCAGTGTGCTCTCGCCGAAAGCGTAGACTTGGCCGATCAGTGTCTGCGCGAAATTCGCACCGTTTCTTATCTCCTTCATCCGCCGGAACTCGATCACTTGGGCCTGCGATCGGCACTCGCGCGCTACGTCGATGGATTCATCCAGCGCAGCGGAATCCAGATCCAGTTCGATATGCCGTCCGATATCGGCAGGCTCCCACAGGAATTGGAGGTCGCTCTGTTCAGAATCGTGCAGGAATGCTTGACCAATATTCATCGTCATGCCGGCAGCCGCACTGCAACTATTGCTTTAACTCACAGCGGATCGGAGATCATGCTGGAAGTGGAAGATCAGGGGGCCGGAATGCCTGCCGGGACAATTCCGGGCATCGGGATTGCAAGCATGCGCGAGAGGGCCCAGCAGTTGGGAGGGCGGCTCGAAATGCGCTCACTTCACGGCGGCACGAAAATCAAGGTAGTCGTCCCCTTTTCAAGCGCCGCTGCATGAACTCACTCTCCATCCTGATCGCCGATGATCACGAAGTAGTCCGTCGAGGTATTCGCACGCTGTTAGAGGCTCGACCGGAATGGAGAATCTGCGGTGAAGCTGCAACGGGACGAGAAGCAATTGAAAAGGCCAAGAGGTTGCGTCCGGATCTGCTCGTGCTGGACATTACCATGCCCGATCTGGATGGATTGGAGGCTATTCCGGCGCTCCTTGCCGTTTGTCCGTCGGTGCGAATCCTTGTGCTCACGATGCACGATTCCGGGGACACGGCCGCGCGCGCATTGGCCATGGGTGCCAGCGGTTTGGTGTTGAAGTCCGATGCCGGCCGCGATCTCGTTCGCGCAGTTCAGGCCATGGAAAAAGGGCAATCGTTCTTGTCTCCCGCGGTTACAAAAATCATCGCCGGCCACCTGGCCAAAACCAGCAGTCCCGGCCCGTCGCCAGAAGATCTTACTGCGCGGGAACTTGAAGTTCTCAAGCTGCTCGCACACGGCAGAAGCAACAAAGAAGCGGCGACCGCTCTCGATATCAGCGTGAAAACGGTTGATGCACATCGCGCCAGTATCATGCGAAGGCTCAATCTGAATACGTATAGCGAACTGATCCATTTCGCGATTCGTCACAAGATTATCGAGATCTGAACGCTCTCGCCGCACCTAAAGCTATTAAGAAAAATACCGATTCTAAGTACGGCGAGATCCCTAGGGAATCGTCCGAATTGAGTTGTTCTGAATGTTTTTGCGATGAACAGAATCGATGGGAAGTGAAACAACCGGACGGCTGATCGGCATTGTCGAGGATGATGTATCCGTTCGCGTTTCCGTGGACAGTCTGTTGCGATCGGCCGGATACAAGACTGCGCTCTTTGCATCTGCTGAAGACTTGCTGAATTCCGATCAGCTGCACGCTCTCGAATGTCTCATCGTGGACATTGAGCTGCCGGGTATGAGTGGGTTGGAACTGCAGAAGTTGCTGGTTGCCGCTGAGCTTGGCGCCCCGGTCCTCGTCGTAAGCTCTCACGCCGAGCTGGGCGCAAGAGCACTCGAGCAAGGTGCTCTCGCGGCACTGCCGAAGCCCATTCGCGGAGACGCTCTGCTCGAAGCTATCGAACGGGCTTTGCGCGAATCGCGCGGAAGCGCGGACAATAGGCCTGGACCGATCTAGGAGTCGCTAGCGGCGGTAGCAGGGATCGCGTAGGCTTCCGGCAGGCTCAATTCCAGGAGAGTGGTCGTGCCGTCCTCCGATAGGACTTCCAGCGCGGGCCCTGATTCGCCGACGGGCTCCCGGACGCGGATCGCTTTCGCATTCTGGATGCCATGCGCCAGATGATCTCCGGGAGTAGAAGCGAACGTGATCCAGACGGAAGACTCTGCATCCTTGATATCCGCGGAAATCCCGTCGAACGGCCGGTTCTCCGTCTTGACCAGCCGGCCGACATCCCCTCCCAGCACTTCCAACCGCGCATGGGCGCCGCGGTTCTCGCGCGTGAATTCAGCCAGGAATGCAGGCCATCGGCCTTTGTCAATCTCCTGTGTCGCGGCGAGGAAGACGTCTGCGCATGAGTTTTCTCAGTTTGCTCTTTCATCATTTCCACTCCTTCCTGCAGCCTCGGGGCCAATCCTCGCGCGTACTGCGTTCGCGTCGAACTCATCGCACGATGGCGCCGGCAGTCTACATATAGACGTGCTGCTTCGCAGAATCGACGCGACAGGAAGCAAAACCCGCGCTGTTCGGGAGCAAGTTTGTGGTCCCTGAATTGCCTCTTTCCTTGTGGCCGGTTCGTATGCGTATATCTCGAGCGATCCTTCTAATGACCGTCCTGCTTGGGGGCTTTCGCCTCTTAGCCCAAGAGAATGCGACGAATGCTCAGGACCGCACCACCAGTTCCGCCGGGAACAGAGAAGATCTCGCGAGAGTCGCGGGAAAGATGCTGGAGGAGACAGACGAAGCAAGAACGGCCATCAAAAATCACAACCTCGAAGCCGCCCGCCAGCATGTAAATCGTGCGCAGGCGGACCTCAAAAAAATCGAGGCTCGCGCTAAGGGCACTACCATGATCCCGGTCTACCAGGAATTCGTGAGTGTTTCGATACTCGCGCCAGTAGAAACCGAGCAGGCCGCCCGCCGCTCAAATGCGCAGCCGGCCTCAACCGCCAATGCCCACGTGGCGGCCGGGAAAAAGGCGGTCGCCCATGAAGTGAGCGGTATTTACACCAGCGCTTTTGTAAGCACGACGGTGGCAAAGAATAGCCTCGCTGCCGCGGAGGCTGCCTTGTCAAAGGGAGACTTGGCTACGGCGGACGCGGCTCTGGCCGATGTCCAGGAGGGAGTTCAGATTCGCTCGGATAAGGCCGACATGCCGCTCGAGAAGGCTCGCGAAGACCTCGTGCTGGCCCGTTCGAGCGTCCGCAGAGGAAAGTATGATGAAGCGCAGGCGGCTCTCAGAAGCGCTTCTGAAGCTCTCTCGGAGTACGCCGCCGCGGGGGGACCACATGCGCAGGGGGCAAGGGCGCTTCAGCAAGAAATCGAAAACTATGCGCAAGGCGTCCAGCAGAACCACACCGGCGTCGTCGCAAAGATCAACAGTTGGTGGAACACCACCGCCGATTGGAGCCCGTACCGTAACGGCTAAGAAGCGGCGTAAATTCAAGTCAATAAAGAGGTAAACAGCACATGAGCAACACTGGCCTGAAAGTGTTCGACACTACTTTACAAAGACAAATGAATGGCTGGACGACATACGGAACGAGTTAGCGGTAGAAAGACCGGCATACCGCCTATGTAGTATTGCGGGCTGCCCTGCATGCGCTTCGCGACCGATTGCCGCTTGCAGAAACGGCGCACCTCGGCGCCGAATTGGCCCATGCTGATACGTGGCTTTTACTACGAGGGATGGCGGCCAGCCGGGAAGCCTATCAAAATGCATGCGCAAGAGTTCCTGCTGCGCGTTGAGGAAGAACTCGCTGCAGGAACTGCAGTGCGAATGGATTCCGAAGTGGTCGTAAGAACTGTATTCTTGGTGTTATCGCGCAGAATAGCGACCGGCGAAATCGAGCAGATCGAACAAAGTCTTCCGAAGGATCTGAGACATTTCTGGCCGATTTCGGCCTTTTTGGTGGATACTTAGAGAACAAGCTGATTCGTATGCGAATGGCGCGAAAAGTGCAAGTAAGTAAGAAGCCGAGACTCTGGTGAGGTCACCTGATGAGTGACAAACAAGCTAGATAGTCCCGCGTAGAAAGAAATCTCAAACATGTCGTCTCATCTAGTAAAAGGCACGGCCGCAGGTATCGCTCCGGAGAGCAGAACACCGCAATCCTTACGTTCAGCGACGCTCGCCCTAACCATCATTGGCTTGTTTCTTGGATTGACGTTGCAAGGCAGAATAGGCAGCACAGACAAGGACGTAGTGACCTTCAGCGGTCCAGTCGAGCTGCCGGGGAAAGCTCTTCCTGCCGGAACATATGTTTTTAAGGCGCTGGACACTCTTGGTAACCGTGACATAGTCCAGGTATTTGATAAAGACGAAAAAGAGCTCCTAGGCACTTACGTCGCTGTCCCTGACTATCGGGACACCCCGCCAAGCAAACCGATCGTAAACTTCGAACGGCGGCGCTCTGATAGTCCGCCCGCCGTTAAGGCTATCTATTTTCCAGGAGAAACATACGGCCTGGAGTTCGTCTATCCACACGATCGTGCTCTGCAGATTGCGAAAAGCACTGGCCAGAACGTCCTTTCCATGGGCGATGAAAATACGCAGAATATCGCGGCTCCCGCGAGTTCTGCGAACGCGCCCAGTGTTCAGCAACTGGAGAAAACGGACGTTACCGGTGTGGATCCCTCCGGTGCGCCTGCGGAGGTCGTGATCATCGTCGGGTCTAAGCCGGAAAGGTGAGCAGAAGATAATCGGCGCACCCCGTGCAGAACCGGGTCAACTGTCCAAAAAGGAGAAATCTATGGCGACGACAGCAGCCATAGTACAAATGCGCACGGACGATGAAATTCGCAACGATGTGGTTCATGAGTTGAGATGGGATCCCAAATTAGGCTCGAAAGACATCGCCGTTGACGTGAAAGACGGAGTCGTGACCCTTTCCGGGTTCGTTAGTAGTTTCTGGCAGAGGCGGGCCGCGGAAAAAACTGTCAAACGTCTGCGCGGCTGCGAGGCGTTGCGAATGACCTTAGAATTAAGCTCTTCTGGGAGCGAACAGACGCGGAGATCGCACGCGATGCGGTTCACGAATTGGACAAACACACGGGCATACCGGGCGAGAACATCACCGCAACCGTAACGGATGGCGTGATCACGCTGGAAGGCACAGTCGAATGGCAATACCGATACGGCGTTCACTGATGGCGACAGCTTACGCTCGAGCGCCAGGTGCGAGTCTTCATTGACTGGACTACGGAGCTCTTCTTCCCGCGAGACATCGTGCAGACGATCGATCTCGAGTAAGGGAGCGTTTTATGAATGAATCACGTTGGGTCCGTGTGATCGCCGGTACCCTCATAGGCGCTCTGGGTGGATACGGTTGCCAAGCGAGTTGCCACCTGATCCTGCTCTCCGGGCCGCTGGCAGGAGCCGGCTACGGACGCCATTCGGTTATCTGTTCGCGCGTCACTGTGGCAATCCGGGCGCCGGCATTGTCTGGGGGCTCGGTTATGCCTTCCTGCTCTGGCTGGCCATTCCGGCCGGAATTCTGCCGGTTGTGGCAGGAGCGATACCCTCCATGGGAATGCTCGACACAGCGCGAGCCCATTTTCCCGAGCTGGTTGCCTATATCGTCTGCCTTGGTGCGCCGCTCGGAGTCGTGCTGGGCTGATGTAGGATGCCGCTAAGCATCTTCTTCTCGATAAGCGAATCGTAGTCGGCGCGTAAGCCACGTGTGATCGACTCGGCCAGAAGTGCTTCGGTATCCGGGCCATCAACCCTGGATCTTCTCGTACGTTGCGCCGACAATTTGGTCCGATTTGTCGTCCTGCAGGAAGGCCACGACGCGAAATCCGCTTGATCCTGTGCCTGAGGGCATTGGAATCGTGATGTCCTTGGAGAACGAGGATCCACCTCTCACTGTTCCTACCGGGGCAAACGCGCGTACCACTGCTACGTGCGTAAGGGAACATCCTCCGTTCTCTCCGCGCGCGACACAGGACTGCACCTTGTTTTCAGCCACCGCGACGTAAACTGTTAGCGGTCCTTCGGCCCCGGGCAGATCCGCCGATGTCAAATGAAGCTTAATCCGATTGCCATCGCGAACGGCGTTCGCAACTGTTAAGGCAACTTTCTGATGTCGGATGGCAGCCTCCACGGCGTTCCGGATTCCGATCGCGTTGCCGCCCACGGTTTCCCGCTGGCCATCTACAACCACCTGCGGCGTATAGACGCTATCAAGATGAAAGTGCTCCGCGTATGACAGCTGCCGGGCGCTGAATAACTTGGACGAGTACGGATCTACCCAACCACCATCGTTCCAATAATCGACGTGTTCGCTCAGCACTATCAAATCCACACCGCTGAAGGGCTGTTTCTCATCGAGCGATTGCAACAAGCGATCCGCGGGTGGGCAGATCGAGCAGCCTTCCGAGGTAAACAACTCCAGCACGACGGGTGTCTTTGAAGCGGCGGTGGCTCCGGTTGCGTGAATCCACACACCTACAGCTCCTGTTAATCCGACCAATAGGGCGGCTCGTAAGAGTCTCGTTCTCATGATTGCGTCCCTTCGCTTTCTAACCTAGGGTTCGCTAGAAACCGAGGAAAGTCACGACAGACGATTCCGAATCGTTGGACCACCAATAGCGATCAGCAGTCCGGTGATCATTCCCAGCAATGCGATCCCGACATGCCAGACGAGAATGTGCCAGACATCCAGGTTCGGGCAATGCACCTCGAGCACGGTCGTACTCACTAAACCAGCGAGCATACCGGACATCGCGCCGACGAGTCGAGGCGACAAGATCGCGCCGCGGCGCAATATCAACCAGAACGCTAAAGCTGCCGGAATGGCGTAAGGCACGCCTGCTCTTAGGCACGCTGTGCCCGCCCGCAGAAAATTGGGGTCTACGCGTATCTGGAATACGCTCGCTACCACCAAACACAACAACACAAAAAGGCTAATCGGCAGTAATCCCGCACGGAGCAGCGGCTTCTGACCGGGAACCATCTGTTTCACCAGCGAAAAAGCCAACAGCGCCGCACTTGCGGCTAGCGTCGCGAAAACGGCAATCTTCTGCCCTGGCATCAGCACAAACCAGCCGTATGTTCCGAGATACAACACACCGAGATAAGTGAGCCCTACAAAAATAAGTGCAAACGCTAAGAGGAATACCCAGGAAGGAAGCAGTGGGTGCACTGGGCGCAGGTCGCCAACGATCATCTTCTGTAAGCGGTCGATTTGGCTTGAGTCCATTTGTGCGTCTGCCGAAGGGAGTTCAACGATGCGGGCAAATTCCTGGCAGCTCTTGCACTGTTCAATATGCGCTCGAACGGACGGCACCAGGTTACCTGTTGCTCTCGTGTTGGAGGCCGCCAGCAAGTCTTCGACGTCTCGACACTTCATCTCGCTCCTGTTGCTTCCTTTCTCGTGGTTCCCCATGACCCGGAACTGGACAACAATGTCCGAAGCTTTGCGTACGCACGGCTCGCCTTCTGCTTGACCGCTCCCACGGTGGAGGATGTCGCCAGCGCCACTTCTTCAAGACTCAATCCATTGACCTTGAGCATGGTCAGCACTTCTCGCTGGCTCGCCGGCAAGTGTGCGATCAGCGACTCAAACGTGGGCACTTCCGCGGGTGCCGCGTCTTGGGGCAACGGCCGCTCCGGCAAACTTTCCCTCGCACTCTCGTACTGCAGGATCCGGCGGCGCTTGCGATACCCGTCTACCCTCGCGTGCTTGGCGATGGCAAAGACCCACGGCAAAACCGGTGCCCCCGGGCGATAGGTATGTCGCGCCTTGTGGATACGCAGCCAGGTATTTTGCAGCAAATCTTCCGCTTCCATCCTGGTGGCTTCCTGGGCCAGAAAGAACCGTAACAGGTCAGGACTCAGTCTCCGAATGAGTTCGGTTGTCGCTGGGGCGTCAGCTTGCTGATAGCGCTCCAATAGTTCTTCGAGGCTGCCTTCCCTTAGGAGGCAGTCCGCCATTCGCCCAATGTGCATCCGCTCTATCCACTGTATTCGCCGCAGCGAGCTAAAAAGTCACGGCGGGTTCCAGATCTACCTGCGCGGTCCCGAACTTCACAATTCCCTTACAAACGTCCGTCGTAACTTCGTCTCGATTCAGAGCGAAGTTCTACATAGATAGGAGCAGGATTTCGGATTGCCCGCGAATAGGTCCACTCTGACGGTACGTGAGTTTCTCGCCGCTGCTGTTCGCCTCGCCGGCGTGTCTTCAAGTTTGATCGGGAATTCTAACTGCGCATCTGACACCACTCGACTGCAGCTTGGGAGCGCAACGATCGAAATAAACTTCGGTCCGGGCCGCTTGGACTTGCCGCGCGAGTCGATCATCGCTTGGGTATCGAAGGCCGCTCACGCGGTTGCAAATTACTATGGCGTTTTTCCGGTCCCCTTCACGCGAGTCCGCGTAAATCCTTCCGAAAGGGAGAGTGGCGCGTTCGGGGGAGAAACTTGGGGGAGCGACCCACCCTTTACACGCATCTTCGTGGGACGGTATACAACCAGTCAGCAACTGCACGAAGATTGGCTGATGACCCACGAATTCGTCCACACAGCCTTCCCGGACGTTGCCGACGAGCATCATTGGATTGAGGAAGGCATTGCGACGTACGTGGAACCCATTGCCCGGGTGCAAATCGGCGATCTTACACCCGAAAGGATCTGGACCGACATGCTACGTGATATGCCGAAAGGCGAGCCTCAGCCTCTCGATAAAGGTCTTGATCATACGCACACCTGGGGCCGCACGTATTGGGGAGGAGCGCTGTTCTGTCTCGTGGCCGATGTTCGCATCCGCCACGCTACCAACAATCGAAAGGGTCTCCAGGACGCTTTACGCAGCATAAGAAATGCGGGTGGCACTATTGATAAGCACTGGCCAGTGGAGCGGGCGTTCGAAATAGGCGACAAGGCGAGCCAAACGAACGTGCTTACAACGCTTTACTCGGAGATGAAAGATAAGCCTGTTTACGTCGATCTAAACACGCTCTGGCGTGAGTTGGGCGTGAATTCATCTAACAACGTCGTTACTCTTAGCAACACGGCGCCACTGGC
Source organism: Bryobacteraceae bacterium (assembly GCA_036269275.1). Lineage (GTDB taxonomy): Bacteria > Acidobacteriota > Terriglobia > Bryobacterales > Bryobacteraceae > Bog-105. The sequence goes on from DATASJ010000138.1 coordinate 201,577, forward strand.
GGACATTCGACGCTCGATTACTTCCGCTAAATCAATCGGACCGCACCCTCAAGAAAAAAGTACTAACACACCATGACTTTCTTCGAGAATCTTCGAACCATATAGCAGAGCTTGGCCGCACGAGATCGCGGCTCGAGACTCCAGTCTCAAAAATAAAGGATCGACACAATGAAGAACTCGATGAAAACGATGATGCTCACGGCAGCAGTTTCTGGCCTACTGGGCGGAACTGCGGCCAGGCTGCAAGCAACTCAAACAACGCCGACGCCGGAGAGTAGGGCAACCGTGCGTGCTAGCCAGACAAATACTGGAAAGCTGTCTGTCAGCAGGGTAGCGTACGACGAAAAAGACAAGCACTCTTGCAAAGGCAAAAACGATTGCAAGGGCGAGGGCGGCTGCAAGTCCAGCGCGAACGGCTGCAAAGGTAAGAACGACTGCAAGGGCAAGGGCGGCTGCGCTACTGACGGTTCCAAGCCACCAGAGCTAGCCGCCTGATTGGCGTTGATGTTGGGCTGGCTTCCGGTTTATTGGGGCCAGCCTGCTGTCGATAAAGGATAACGTCTTTATGCCTGCAAATCGGTTCAACGGTTTTACTGATTACGGAGTCGGCATCGGATTGCGGATACCGCATTATCGCCACATCCTGGAGCACAAACCGGTTGTGAATTGGTTCGAGATCATATCCGAGAACTACATGGTGGATGGCGGCCGGCCCCTTACCGTCCTGAATCAGATTTTGGAACAGTATCGAGTGGTGCAGCATGGCGTTTCTATGTACTTCGGCTCTGCTGAGCCGTTGAATCGCGAACATTTGAAACGGTTGAAGAACCTTGTGCGGCGTACGCGAACGCCTTGGCTGTCGGATCATCTTTGCTGGGGCAGCGTTGACGGGCGCTACACACATGATCTGCTGCCGATGCCGTACACTTTCGAAGCTGCCAACATTACGGCAGAAAAGATCCGACAGGTTCAAGATTTTGTCGAAGTACCGGTAGTGGTAGAAAACGTGAGCAGCTATGCCGAATACCATGTTTCGGAAATGACGGAATGGGAGTTTCTGACAGAGGTGGTGGAAAAAGCGGACTGCGGAATTCTACTCGACGTCAACAATATCTATGTCTCCTCGCGCAATCATGGCTTCGATCCCTTCTCGTATGTGAATGCCGTACCAGCGGAACGTGTCGCACAGATTCACATTGCCGGCCACTCCAAATTCGAAAAGTACATCCTCGACACCCACGATCATCCGGTGATCGATCCCGTTTGGGGGCTGTACGCGCGAGCCATCCAGCGGTGCGGGCCGACTGCAACCCTCCTGGAATGGGACGACAACATCCCGACCTTCGACGAAGTTCATGCTGAAGCGCTAAAGGCGGATAGATACTTACTCGGCGGCGAGCATCTCTGTCCGGAGTGCGAGGGCGACGGGTGCGGAGAGTGCCTACCGCGGTCGTATCGCCCCAGGTATGCCCCTCAGAGCTCGGAGCTTCTCCAGGAGGCCGGATGAGCAACCTGCTGGAATTGCAACGCCGCGTGGCCGCGGTAGTGATGCAGCCGCTAACGGGTCAAGATGGCATGCGGCGCAAGACCCCTAAAGGCCGCTCGACGAAAGCCGAGGCGGAGGCCCTGATCAAGCCCAATCGTGTGCTCAGCTCATTTGAGAGGCTCGAAATCTACAACCGGCAATACTGGTTTCGGGTTCTCTCCTGTTTTGCGGAGGATTTTCCAGGGCTACGCTCTATCATCGGCTCCAGTAAGTTTGAGCGATTGATGCGAGCTTATTTGAGCGATTGCCCGTCGCTGTCGTTCACTTTGCGGAATCTCGGATCGCGGCTAGAAGTGTGGTTACGTTCGAACCCGGAATGGATCGCGCCTCGCGAAACTCTGGCCCTAGATATGGTCCGGCTCGAATGGGCTCACATCGAAGCATTCGACGGCGGGTATGAACCGAAGTTGACGCCCGCCGATATAGAATCGGCTGGACTCGATCTGCGCATCACATTGCAGCCGTTTATTCGACTGCTGGATCTTACTTATCCAGTGGATGACCTGCTGATTGAAGTACACGATGAGCAAGTTGACACCGACATCTCCAGCAATGCGGCGCGCACCCGTCAGCTTCGAAGCCGCATCCGTCGTTATGCGCAGGCGGATCCTGAGCGGATCTACTTGGCCGTACACCGCCTGGACGATTCCGTTTACTACAAGCGGCTACAGGCCGAGTCATTTCGGATGGTGAAGGCTCTCAGTAATCAGATGCCGTTGGTCGAGGCAATCGATGTGGCGTTCTTTGGCAGCGCGATGACCGAATACGAAAGAGTAATTGCTATCCAGCGCTGGTTTGCTAATTGGGCGGAACTCGGTTGGTTTTACCGGCCACAAAGATTAGTTCAACAATAAGTCGAAAAGGACAGGTAAGTAACATGCAAACCGAAAGTGTGCTCAGACGGGCCGTGCTTGGCTATGAAGCTTTGATCAAAGCCGCTTCGTCATTCCAATCTGTATTTCTCTTGGCGGTCCGGTTGTATTGGGGGTGGCAATTTGCGCAGACCGGATGGGGCAAGTTGCAACATATCCCGAAAGTCACTGCCTTCTTCATAAGTCTTGGCATTCCCACACCCGCATTCTCGGCCATGGCGATCTCATGGCTCGAATTCGTCGGCGGGATCGCTCTAGCATTGGGATTTGGTTCTCGACTTTGGGGGCTGTTCCTGGCGGGTGATATGTTCGTCGCCTATCTAACCGCCGGTCGGCAGAACCTCCTGGCGATCTTTTCTGATCCGGGGAAGTTTTATGGCGATGATGCCTACACATTCTTCTTCGCGTCAATGCTAATACTCATCTTTGGACCAGGGAAATTTGCCGTCGACCTTGTACTGAGGCGCATGTTCCTGAAGGACAAGCAGTACAATCGAGCGCCAAGCGTCAGGTTCGGCGCTGGACATCCGGCAAGCGAACGGCTGATATAGCTGAAAGAAGTGAGGAGCTTATGAGTCTTATAAAACTGATTGTGGCCTACCCACCGCCCCCGAACATAGAGGCTTTCGAGAAGGTGTACTTGGAAGAGCACGTACCCTTGGCAATCGCAAAGCTCGTGGGAGGGATCAAGATCGTCGGTACGAAGATACTCGGGTCACCGCACGCCTCGTCACCTTTTTATCGAGTGGCTGAGGTGTACTTTCCTTCGACGCGAGCCCTCGAAACGTGTGCGGATTCACCAGGCGGCAAAGAGGTACTCGATCATGCCGCCAAGATTTCGACAGGCGGGCCGCCTGTGATCCTGATCGCCGAAGAAGAAACGATTTCGCTTTGAGTTTCGCGCTCGTGTGGGATGCTTGATCTGATTGTGTGGCCAGCATGTTAGTCAACAACGAGAGGTGATCATTATGTCGGATGTCGTTTATATATCGAGAGTGCGGATCGAACGGAAGATGGGGCCTTTGCGAATCGCTTATTTGCCGGGCGAATCACAGCCGGTGGCGTTCAGCGTCCATGGCGCATTGCGGAGCACTACAAAGTTGATCCATCCCTGATTAACGAGTCTCACGCGTCCACGTTGGAGTATACCGTCGCCGCAACGGCCGGTTGAATGGTCGGAACCTTCGGAGGCGCGCTGGAGGCGCGTCACGTTGATGCCAGCGACGGCCGGTTGATGGCTGATGTAACAGGCGAAGTAGAGCGGGACGAGGGGTACTTGTCATCCGCAGGATTCATGTGGCGATGCAGCTGATCGCGCCAGAGGAAGTGCGCGAGACGGTGGAGCGCGTGCATGGAATGTATGCGATGCGGTGCCCTCTCTATCGCACGTTGCACAGAGCCATTCAACTCACGTCTTTCTTATACTCTGGTGTCGAGTAGCGAAACGGATACTTAGACTGGCGTTATGGACACTTCCGGTCGTGGACTTTACCGGGCAGAACATCAAAACTTGGCCCAAGATCGGGATCTCATCCAGTGGATTGACCGCCGATTACATGTGTTTTGCGGACAAATGCAGCTAAACCGCCGTATGTTTCGGATACTGATGTCCCAAGAGTAGCTGGATGGCAAGCCCCCATTGCGGTCAGCGCTTTCGCTGATCATACTCGCGGACCTCATCCTCCTCACGAAGCTCATCTTCGAGTTGGCGAAGAAAGCCTTCGTAACTTCCGCCGGATCGCAGAGGATCGTTTTCCAGCCAAATCCCGGCATTGGTCTTTCAGAGCCTTCTTGAACCGCTCGATCAGCGCCAGAGTTCGCTTGCATGCGATCAGCCATGGGCGTAGTGGCCCTCCGGTTGGCTTGACCGCCTGACTTTCCGCCAGCAGATCCAGCCGACCCAACTGCCCACCCAAATTGCTCTTTCGGCACTGGTCGGGTGATTTTGCAGCTTGTAAGTTATTGAAAGGATTGGTCGGGGCGAGTGGATTCGAACCACCGACCTCCTGGTCCCGAAAAGTGAAGATACAGAAGATCAATAACTTAGCGAAATTGTGATAAGTTACTCTGGGTTGCTATAAGCTATTCGCGCTGAGAGACTTGCGGCGAGCTGTGAGGTGTTCTGTAGTAATGGCGAGTAGGGCCGAAGTGCACAGGGTGGTCATAGTTTTGGGCATAGATCCGGGAGAGGGCAATCGGCGCCGATGTGGCAGAGTAGGATTTGGCGGTAGCGCGCGTGAAGGCGCAAACTATAATTGGTCGTATTAGCCACTCAAGAGGATGCCCACCAGATCCGGTCACGATCGGGCGGCGATTTCGCGGGCGCGGCCTGCCGCGTAAACGCAACCGCTCTCGAAACAGCGCATGAGCACGACACTTAAATTTGCATTTCCCACCATCTCTCGACTCCATCTGGAACGATTTTCCCTATTCAGCCGACGGCCCGATTTAGAACTCGAGATCCCCGGCGGTGTGTTCTGCCTTGCTGGCGCCAATGGCATTGGGAAATCTACGTTTTTAGCAGCCATTAGTCTCGGACTGACCGGCGTCGTGCCAGACCCTGAACGGTCCTTTAAATCGATCAATGAGTACGCACGGGACTCTCTCGCATTTACCAAGGCATTCTTCGATGGTCGAATCCGGGAGCTCGACCGTGAGGCAGCGGCGATCCGTCTTGAAATACGGATTGCCGACCACATATATAGCCTTACACGCGGTGTCTTTGAACCGCATGAGTTACGCGAACTCACCATCGCCCATAGTAGCCCCGCTGTAGCGATTGTTTTTGATGGAGTTGATAGCACGCCCGAAGAACGACTCGCTCGTTTCGAACAGCAGCTCACGATTGACACAGGACTGCAGAATTTCAATCAATTCATCTTCGTTCAGCACTTTGTTCTCACATTCGACGAAAGCCGACACCTCCTCTTCTGGGATCAACGGGCGCTTGAGCAAGTGCTGCACATTGCCTTCAATACTGATCTGAACGAAGCAGTAACAGCGGACAAATTGAGGCGTGATATGGAACGCGCCGATTCACGCGCCCGCAACTTCAACTTTCAAGCTTCTGATGTGAGGGGGCGGCTTGAAATAATACGAGAGACTCTGCTCGGCACAGCCCAACCGGAAGAGACTCCAGAAGATGTCGTTGAAGTACATCGAATACTCGTGGAAACACGTGACCAACAGCAAGCACTCGTGCGGGACACCCTGCAGCAACAAGGCGATTCCGATCTCCGTATTGCGGAGGCAAGCGCTGCGTTGACTGCTTTGCGCGAGAACTATGCGCAAGAGTTTCAGCGCGTCCTCGGACGCGCGAGCGATGTGGAGCAAACGCCATTGGTGTCACGAGCGCTTTCAAAGGGTGAATGTGCCTTGTGTGGTACGAGAGGAGAAAGCGTAAGAGCGGCCGTTCGCGCAAAAATCGACGCTCATCACTGCCCTCTTTGCGATGCGACGCTCGAAGCGCGGCGGGCAAGCAAACAAGCGCGCGAACGGTTACAGGATATAGACAGAAAAATTGCAGCTACTTCAGCGACACTTGAGACTGCACTGAAGCAAAAACAGCGACTTGCGAACGAGTACGATTCCGCCGTTTTGCAGCTTGATAGGGCCGAAAAATCCCTCCAGGATTTTGAACTCCAGAATGCTGGTGTACTTGCGACGCTCAGGGGATTAGGACAGCAGAAGACCACAATTGGTGCAGCCATCGACAGCCTTCAAGCCGAAATGGATACACTGCTCGAGAAGAAACGCCAAGCTTACCAGCTTCGAGATCAGTGCAGCCGCGAGCTGCAGAAAATTCAGAGAAAGTTGGAGCTCAGCTACGGCGAAGCGGAGGTGGAGTTCGTTCCGAAATTCAAGAATCTCGCGTCACTGTTCCTCGGCATCGATCTTGACATTAAATTGGAAAGCCGAGCGTCGAAAGCTTCTCCAGGCATTGCGTTTGTTTTGGAGATGCGGAATGCAACTCGAAGAAAAGATTACCAACTCTCCGAAAGCCAGAAGTTTTTTCTAGACATCGCTCTTAGAATGGCTCTGGCCGAACACATGTCGCGAGAGGGGTCTCCGGCACCTCTGTTTATCGATACGCCCGAAGGGTCACTGGATATTGCATACGAATCGCGTGCAGGTGAGATGTTTGCGAAGTTCGTAAAGGATGGGCACTCGATCATTATGACAGCAAACATCAATAGCTCAGAGCTCCTGCTCAAACTGGCCGGCGAGTGCGGGCGAGATCGGATGGCGATTAATCGAATGACATCATGGACCGAACTATCTGACGTTCAACTCAAGGAAGAGCCGCTTTTTCATAAAGCATATGATGCCATCGAGACCGCTTTGGGTACGCCAGCATAATCAGAGACCATGTTGAACCCCGCGGCTTCATACGACGCAGTTGTTCTGGCGTACGGGATTGGACAGCAAATCGGAACCGTTGCTGGTGCAGAACTCCACTTATTTTCGTATTTGGCGTGTGTTCTTGCGGTGTATCGAGGTTGGCCGGCTGCTGACTGGGGATATCGATTTGCATGCACCGATACCGGTGCGCCGTACAGTCATGAGGTCCAGGAGGCAATCGAAGAACTTCTCGCTCTGGGACACCTCCGCAGTAGTGGCGATGCAATGATTCTCACTCCGGAAGGACAGGAGCTGCAGCTTTTTCTTTCATCACTGGAAGCACAACGGAAGCGCCTACCGTATCTAGAGGGCGCATGCTCCAGTTTGCTCGGGATGTCTGTGGGAACTGTGCGCCGAGCCGTCTCTTCGGAACCGACAATACAGCGCGCAGTTGCGCTCTCACGCAATCAGCTGCTGCTAGATGATATCGGCCAAGCGCTCGTCTATGAGGAATTTGAAAGGATAACCTCAGCGATCGGCACAGACAGCCCAGATCTTCTTGTCCCATCAATTATCTGGCTTACTGCACTTGCAGCGTCGTCGCGCGGCTTGGAGACGCGGTGAACACACTCATTTCCAGCGTCATTGACGAGATTGCACGCGAGCTTTACGTCGCAGCAATTAGCCGAGAATACGGCAGCATCGGTGTGGCCGCACTCAAGGAATTAATGACCGCCCTCCGGGACCTTTTCCGCTATCTTGAACCTGAAACGCTAATTCATCCGCTGATCTTGTGCAAGGCCTTTGATCCGAATGACCTGGTCCTTTCAGAACCGCCAAACACTACCACGTTCTCGCTAGATACGGTTCCAAGGGAAATCGCCGGGCCGTCCGTAATCCAGATGCGTGCGGACGGAGTCCTCCTGGTTTGGAGAAATGTGACGCTCGATGTGAAGGCGATTTCTGAAAAAGCCCTAGTATATATGTATCAGAGCCGTCAAGATTTCTTTATTATAAGAGGCGATCAACGGCCCGTTCCTAATCCGTCATCGACACATGCCAGTGTTTTCGCTATCCCGACGTTCCGAGTCCTTAGAGACGCGCTTGTGGATTATCGCAATCGGATGATCCGCACATCGCGTTGCAAAATCTTTTCCCAGGTCTGGCGAGACAAAAACCGGTTGCTCCTGAGAAGCAAGCCTGAAGCGGCAATGCGTGATTCGTTGGCGCAATTCTTAACGAGTGTTCTCGGCGGCGATGTAGAAGCGCGACCCGAACAAAATGTCGATGAGAGTCATCCCGTTGACGTCAAAGTCACCTGGCTATTCACGAACCGACACGCCCTCATCGAAATAAAATGGCTCGGCAGATCCGTGGGTCCATCTGGAGAAACTACAAGTTACACCGACTCGAGAGCGCGTGCTGGCGCAGGCCAACTTGCCGACTACCTTGATAAAGACAAGATGCAGGCTCCACAGAAGGTCAATAGGGGATATCTCGTCGTCATTGACGCGCGTCGGCAGGGTGTACACGAAGCGACAGTCGCGATCAGCAAGGAACATGGAATGCATTACGAACACCAAGAAGTTGCCTACGATCCGAAATACCACGAGATAAGGAATGATTTCGAGGAGCCGATTCGCATGTTCGCGGAGCCCATCTGTCGATAGTCTCTCGCCACGGGGTCCATACTCGCTATCAGGTATCCGCGCAAGACGGCATCTCGTTGCCGAGACATCGATGGTACTTCTTCAAGGAGGCGTTCTCGCCCGATCTCGTCAAGACTGCCATCGCCGATGCAAAGCTGCCATCGAAAAGCGTCATTGTCGATCCGTTTTGCGGTAGTGGCACCGTACCTCTAACAGCCGTGGCGGAGGGGCACGACGCAGTCGCTTTCGAGGTAAACCCGTTCTTAGCTTTTGTAGCTCGGGCGAAACTTTCGAGCGTGCCATCCGATGACATTAGTAAGATAACCGCCGATGTGGAGCAAGGCATCGATAAAGGGGCACGGTCTGTCCTGGAGGGCTTTTCCACGTTCACAGAGCGGGACGGATTGAATAAGTGGCTGTTCAACACTGATGTGATGCGTGGTTTTGAGGGGGGATGGCGCGCGGCCGCTACGACCAGAAATCGTGCTGCGGACCTCGTACGGCTGTGCCTCATAGGAGCGGCAATGGATTGCTGCAATGCTGAGAAGGACGGCAAATGTCTCCGCTATAAATCTGAATGGCGCAAGCGGCCCTACTCTCGCTCCGATGTGGTAAAAGCATTTCGTCAACGGCTCGGGGATGTACTGGCGGATATCCAAGATTCTCTGCCAACGCGCCTGAAGAACGTTTATTTAGCCGATTGCAGGAGTAGCATCGATGAAACGTTCGTACACGAACCATTTGGACTCTGCATCACGTCCCCACCTTACCTCAACTCCTTCGACTACACAGACGTATACCGGCCCGAACTCTTCTTGGGAAAGTTTATTAGATCGATGGACGAATTGCGGGCGCTACGACAACTCACGGTCCGCTCTCACGTGCAAACAAGGTGGACAGATCCTGTGGAGACAGGATTTGGTGACCATTATGAAAAAGCTCTATGCGCAGTCATTGAAGCACGAAGGCAACTTTGGAACTCACGAATACCTACGATGATTCAAGCCTATTTCGAAGATATGAAAGCGGTGCTGAGGCGCTTACATAAGCGAGCCGCTGACCATGCGAGCGCATGGGTGGTCGTCTCCACCTCATCTTACGCGGGGATCGAGATACCGGTAGATCTGATTGTTGCCGATATTGGTTCTCAAGTTGGTTGGACATTTCGAGAGGTCAGTGTTGTACGTTATCTTCGACGAGTATCAGTGCAACAATGGAACGCCCTCTCAGGGCGCGCTGAAGGGCCGTACTTGCGAGAAAGCGTAGTGATTTTCGATGCAAAGCCACGAAAAGCCGTCGTAGCTTTCGGCCGTACTCTCACATAGCAAACGACAGTTTCTCCGCGATCCTCACTTCTGTCTCCAGAGGCCAAGGTGCTTTGCACCGCATGACATCCTTGCGAAAGACCACGCGCGTTCGCCGCTACACTGGCGAGTTGAATCGTCGTGCCCCCCTGACCGACGAATGTAGAGACTCGTCGAGTTGCTCCCAGTTCCGGCTGACATCAGAATCTCTATGGTTGATTCGAACGCCCGAGGAGCACACGCCTTTCCCACGGTTTCCGGCACGTGTCACGGCGCGCACAGCCCCGGTTCGATAATCGAATCCAGCCAAACCTAGCGCCCTGCAATTTCCCCATTTTCGCTTACGAGCAAAGTCATGTCGGTGGTTGTGTGAGTTTGCTCTCCCATACACTCATTGTTCATATGGGCAACTCCATCAGAACCTTCATGTCAATTCGTCGCTTCGCGAATCAGCAATTGTGGCCTCGGGCCGTAACGGTGCTACGCACCGGCTTAATAACCACGAGAGGCCACCCCTTGCACGGACCTGTAGAGGCCTATGCGAATTCATTGCCGTTTCGCGATGTCGGGTCTCCAGAGCCCCGCTGTCTTTTCGCCCCGGACGAGGGTAAACGCGTACTTGGAATTGCCTGAAAGCGCTCACGAGAGTGCTTCCGCAGCTTGACCCGAGGCGAGAAAAGACGTTGTGGCAGGGCGCCGCCAGCGAGTTGGACGAGGACACATAGCGGCCTGCCGGGCGCTCCCGAGCGCGATTGTAGCCCGCTCCAACACGGCACCCGGCACCGTTGAAATCAAGAAGGTTGGGCGCTGGAAGACGCGATCCGGCCTTTCGAATCGCGGCGAAAATCGGACGCCGGAAACGCGGGCAAACTCTGAGCAGAGCGGCTCGCCACTTCGCCTTCTGCACTATCTGATACCGCTCCGCCTGAGCCGCGCGTCAAGGCAACCCTGGCAGGCGGCTGCGCCGGCCTTGACTCGCGTCCGGCTACGCGAAAAAACCTGTCCATCAAGAAGGCGAAATGGCACAGCGAGTGACAACGGAGCCGGGCCGCCAGGGACCGTTCTCTGCCTTGCCGATTAACGTTTCGAACTTCCGGGACGTTTCGCTTGCTTCTCCTTCGCGGCCCGCTCGGCCAGCCTTTTTCTCACGCGTTCCAGTTCCTTCCGAACGTCCTCGGGCTCTCTCGTATTCTGCTCAAATCGGTACCGTTGAATTCCGAAACGGTTCCAGTGAGAGTTCGCGGTTTCGTGGATCTCGATGGTCATATCGGACATCGCCCAACCGCGCAGTTCCTCCAGCATTAGGCGACAAGTTCGGGGGATGCGGTTGGAAACGTCGCCCCTAAAGAAGCCTAGGCTTCGTAGCCATTCGATCTCGTGCAGTGCCTGATCGAAAGCTCGATTGAGACTGGCAGAATGTTCGAATGTTCGAGGATGACGGTGTATTTAGAAGGGCGTTGAAGGGTTTCAGAACCGGGAGCTTCCGGTAATGGTTGCGGTGTGCGGTGGGAGCCGCTACGTTTAGTATCAGCCATGGTTGCCTCTCCTTTAGGCAGCTTTGGTTAGGGATGCGTCGGCGTTACAAGCACCGGCGCGTTCCGCTTCGAGTTAGCCCTACGTGACTCCCCAATATTAGCTGAAGCTGCTTGTGCTTGTCAATAGCTGAAGCTGCTTGGGTGCAATGTAGAATTGCATTGGATGGACAAGAAGTCTATCAGCGAATTGATGCGCGAGTGGGGCCGCAAAGGTGGGAAAGCGAGCGGTAAAGCGCGGATGGTCAAGTTGACACCAGAACAGCGCTCGGAGATCGCTCGTAAGGCGGCCGCCAAGAGTGCCGAAGTGCGATCAAACAAAGCCGCTGCGAAGAAGAAAGCGCGCAAGAATTCGGAGCCGAAATGAGGGTTCAAATGCCACTTGCTATGCCGCTTCGCCTTCTTGATGGGCAGGTTTTTTCGCGCAGCCGGGCCCGAGTCAAGGTCGGCGCAGCCGCCCGCTAGGGTTCCCTTGACGCGGGTCTTAGGCGGAGCGGTATGCAGAATGAAAGAAGGCGAAGTGGCAAGCTCGAGTGCACGGCTACAGGCGCTTCGAAGACTGTAACTGGTCAAAAACTCGCGTATTCCGGTGTATACCTGAATGCGCAAAACCCAATAAAATCGCTACGTCTCCCAGCGCATACCTGGAAGGGGTGGCCTTTCGTGATGACTACTGGGATGCGCAGCATCATTACCACCAGAGACCACAATTGCTGAGTCGCGCAGCGAGACCTAAGCTCATTTGTGATGCGCATTCTGACTCGAAATTGACCACGAATTCGCTTACTCGCTACAGGCGTGCTCGGATCTAGAATGCGAGACGACTTTCACGACGACGAAGACAAGAACTCAACTCTGTTTTGCATCTGTTCGGAAGTCACACTGCTGATCAATCGCATAAGCCGTCGAAGCTCTTCGCCCGAGCGATATCGCTGTTGTGCCCCAATGATAATTCCACCGTGAGATCGCTCTGCAGCAACCCATTTCCGGTGCAGGAAAACGAAGTCGCCCGCGTTGTATGTGTATACGGCCCGTCCGAGTTCGGACGCAGTTATCAGGTGAGCTTCGTCTTCGCGGTTGATCATGTGGGCTTCTAACGCGGTTAATACGTCTACGGTTCGCGCTCTCAAGCCGAAGACCAGCGACGTCCGCATGGCGTCCTCGTCCAGATATAGCCGCAGGCGGCTCATGCACTATTAATGCTTTATCCCGTTCAGGGCGGCTGCGTCTTCCTCTGCGAGGTCCGCTTCAATCTCGTCCCGGTTCGCGTGATAGTACGCCAGAGCCCCGTGTACCTGAGCAAGGCTCAAATGCGGATATTCGAGAGCAATCTCTTCAGGAGTCATACCCATGCGATACCACCCGGCAATTCGACTCACGCTCAAACCGGTACCCGCGATCTTCGGCCGGCCACCACGGATGGCAGGGTCGCGGTCAATTAGCGTACCGATTTCAATTACTGCGGCCATAATCCTAATCTACCGCCATCTTTTGTCTCTGTTCGTGTAAGATCCGCCGCCGCAAGCCCTCGTTCCATGTAGAGGCAATATATGCCGAAGTTGAACTGAGTTTGGAAGGTGCGTAATGGCAAACCTAATGAGGGAAATTGAAGTGGCGAAGCGGCTGAACGTCAGCCTGGCATCGGTGCGCCGGTGGCGGCTTGAGAGACGCGGCCCTGCATTCGTGAAAGTTGGCGCTTTGGTGCGGTATCGTCCCGAAGACTTGGATACATGGCTCAGTGAGCTCCCGACAGGCGGCTCGAAACAGAATGGTTCCAGGCGCTATTTGGAAGCGGCCGGCCATTGATGGGTTCTTACGCCAGTTTGACAGCCTTCGATTTCCGAATGCGGGAATCGCGGGTTAGGAGCGGAATATCATGAGTCAGACTCGTGGCCGCGATGATCTCGTCTGCAGGATCCGGACTGGAAGTCCAGCGAGCGGAGATTCAGGCACACTTGGCGCGTTATTGGCCAGACATGCACCTGGTCCACCGCCGCGGCGAAGGTTTCATGATCGAGTCCATAGGTCAGTCGTCCAAGCTGATGCAGTTTCGCGATTTCCCAGAGCACAATGGCCGAGATACTCCATTCAGGATCTGCGGTGAGGACGTTTCGTTCGCGTGGTGTGAGACTTCCCTCGAATGCTTTGATCAGAATATGAGTGTCCAGATTCAGCATCCCAAGCAACTCCAGTCGAAAAGAGATCGTCTTGTGGATTCGACGCGAGGCCTTTCATGATTCCAATGAGGTCGGAGCAGGAGGAAGGGACGGGCGTGACCTTCGCGACCGGGCGCCCGCGTTTAGTAATGAGAATGCCCTCCGCAGGCAGGCCGTCCAGAAGTTGCAGACACTGCTCCCGGAAATCGCTGACGCTCAAGGTCTTCATGTCACAAGTGTACAGGCTATTGTACATTTCCGCAAAATCGCTCAAGATAGGCTAGGCGGGAATTATGGTTTACAAGCAAAAGAATTCGAACCGGTGGTGGTACAAGTTCGTCTGGAACGGCGAGCTGATTCGAGAGAGCACGAAGCAGGCGAATAAGCGCATCGCCGAGCAGATGGAAGCCGCGCATAAAGCGGCGCTCGCGAAAGGCGAGGTTGGGATTCGTGACAAGGTTCAAGTCCCGACCCTGGCCGATTTCGCGGCGGAAGATTTCCTACCGTTCATCGATGCACGTTTCGTTGAAAAGCGGAACACCCTTAGCTTCTACAGAAACGGAGCCAAGAGCCTGCTGGCGTTCCCGGTTCTGGGCCAAGCAAAGCTCGACGCAATTACGAGCGATAAGATTACGGCCTACATCGGCAGCCGACGACACAAGGGACTGCAGGTAGCCTCGATCAATCGGGAGCTTCAAGTTCTCCGCCGCATGCTTCGCCTTGCTGTGGAATGGAGCAAACTCGAGAAGGTTCCTCCCAAGGTCGAACTTCTGTCCGGCGAACGGCGTCGCGATCGTGTTCTCACGTCTGATGAAGAGCAACAGTATTTCAGAGCCGCCCAGATGATCGGGGAGGAGATCGAAAATGCCTACACCCGCGCTTTAGAAGGCGTCAGAGCCATGCGCGGGCAAGAGCCAATCAAACCGGAAGACCCGTTCCTGCTGCGCGATCTCACCGCGTTGCTGATCGATTGCGGGCTCAGGCCCGAAGAAGCCTTCCGGCTGCGCTGGGACGAGCTTCGGGACGGCGCTGTGCACATTGCATACGGCAAAACCATTAACGCCCGCCGCCGCGTTCCGCTGACCGCACGAGTGTTGGCGCTGCTCGAAATGCGCCGATCGTGCGCAAGCTCTGAATGGGTGTTCCCGTCGCATACGGCGAGCGGACACGCCGAGAAGTCCACCCCCAAGAAGCAGCACAAACGCGCGTGCCTGCTCGCGAAGGTCCAGCCGTTCACGCTCTACACGTTCCGTCACACCTGCCTGACGCGCTGGGCGGCCCACATGGACCCGTACACGCTGGCTTATCTTGCCGGCCACAGCGATTTCGGAATGACCCGGCGATACGTTCATCCGCAGGCCGAGACGATCCGCGCGGCGATGGATCGCGCACAGGCCGCGAACAGGGGTGGTCATAGTTTTGGGCATAGTGGCCTGATAGCAGACACCCCGGCCCCAGATCTAAATTCGCAAATTGTTGACTTCAGGAGGGATTTTGGGGTTCTAGCTCGTTAATGGGGGGCAGCCCAAGCCTCTGACTGATAAAACATACTTGCGAGGAAATGTTTTGATCAGAGCAGAGGCGATAGTGGGCTTGCCCGAATATGAGGTTACCGCCCTCGAAGAAGTGGCGGGACAG
>DATASJ010000139.1:0-1929 GCA_036269275.1 Bryobacteraceae bacterium
AAGATGCTCATCGCTGCCCACCACAACCTGCTTCTCCGCACCGTTAATCTGGATCACGTACAGCGGCGACCCAGTCGCCACGCCCAGGCCCTTGCGCTGGCCCACGGTAAAGTTGTGAATGCCGCTGTGCTCGCCGATCACTTCCCCGTTCGCGGTCACCAGCTCACCCGCAGTATCCGGCAAAGCCTCGCTACTCTCGGCAAGATACGCGTCAATAAATCGCTTATAGTCGCCGCCGGGGACAAAGCAGATCTCCTGCGAATCCGGCTTCTCGGCAAGAGCCAGCCCGGACTTGCGCGCTAGTTCGCGAACCTCTGGCTTGGTCATTCCGCCAAGCGGGAAAAGTGTCCGACTTAATTGCTCCTGCGTGAGGCCGAAAAGAAAATAAGTCTGATCCTTGCTACGATCCGCCGGCCGCTTAAGCAGCCAGCGTCCCCGTGCATCGTCATACTCCGCGCGAGCATAATGCCCCGTAGCAATGCAGTCAGCGCCAATCTGTTGTGCAACCACGAGCAACTGATCGAACTTCAAATGATTATTGCAAAGGCTGCAAGGAATCGGCGTGCGCCCCGAAAGATACTCCGCGACGAACGGACGAACCACGTCGCGCTCGAATCGCTCCTCATGATTGACCACATAGTAAGGGATGCCAATGTGCTCGGCCACGCGGCGTGCATCATAAACATCATCAAGTGAGCAGCAGCGTCCCGTCACCTGCTCAGGCATTCCTTCGTGACCGGCAAGCCGCCGCTGGTTCCAAAGCTGCATGGTCAGCCCAATGATGTTGTGCCCCTCGGCGCGCAGCATGGCCGCCACGGTGGACGAATCCACACCGCCCGACATGGCAACGGCAATCGTCTCGGTATTCAGCTTCTAGCTCCTTGCGCTCGGCGTTTGCTTCTTACTCCGTTCGATTACCTACGGGTGATGATGGAGGTAGAGGAGAACCATGTGGGTGATAAACCCCGCGGCAAACCAGAACCCTGCTTCCGCGACTCTCTTGAATCGAGGCGTCATCTCTCGATTATCCCACGGCGACCGCTATCCCTTCCGAGAAGAAGGCGTTAAGGGCGAAAGCTAAGAGCTAAGAACGGCTTTTCGATACACCGGCGACAGCTCTCGCAGTCGCGCTACTACCTCCGGTACGAGCGCAAGAGCTCGATCGATATCCTCCGCTACCGTCTGCTTTCCGAGGCTGAAGCGAATGCTGGCGCGCACCTGATCCGGGCGCAGGCCCATAGCCACCAGAACGTGCGATGGCTCGATGGCTCCCGAAGAACAAGCTGCGCCGGTCGATACGGCGACGCCCTTCAAATCCAGCGCAATGACCAAGGCTTCGCCGTCGATGTAGTCGAAATGAATGTTGGTGGTATTGGGCACGCGCGTCGCCGCATCGCCGTTCACTCCCGCGTCCTCAACCTGGGCGAGGATTCCTTGTTGCAAGCGGTCGCGCATCGCGGCGATTTTCTTCTCGTCGCCGCGATCGAGCGCCTCTTTCGCCACTTGCGCGGCTTTGCCCAGACCCACAATTCCAGGAACGTTCTCCGTGCCTGCGCGGCGCGAACGCTCGTGCCGCCCGCCATACAACAGGGGCCGGATTGCAATCCCCTTTCGCACGAAGAGCGCTCCCACGCCCTGTGGCGCATGAATCTTGTGCCCGGAAATGGAGAGCGCGTGGCAAGCGATTCGGTTCACATCGATCGCAACCTTGCCGGCTGCCTGCACCGCGTCCGTGTGAAAACAAACTCCCGCCTCGGCCGCGATCTTTCCGATCTCCTCGACTGGCTGCAAAACTCCGGTCTCATTGTTCGCCATCATGATCGAGATGAGTTTCGTGTTTGGCCGCAAGGCACGGCGCACGGCGCCCGGATCGACCATACTGCGGGCATCCACCGGCAACACCGTCACTTCCACGCCAATTTCTTCCAG
>DATASJ010000140.1:0-1860 GCA_036269275.1 Bryobacteraceae bacterium
CATGACTTTCTCTTACGGCGCCGCCGAATCGAAATTCATGGAGGCGAAGAACCATAAGGACGAGCAGCAATGGTCTCCGGTGGTGTTCTTCGACCGGCCACGCTGCATTCTCTGCTACCGCTGCGTCCGGGTTTGCGGCGAGGGCATGGACGTTTGGGCGCTCGGGGTGCAGAACCGCGGCGTGAGTTCGCTGATCGCTCCGAATAAGGAAGATCATCTGGAATGCGAAGAGTGCGGCATGTGCATCGACATTTGCCCGGTCGGCGCTCTCACCTCGGGTGCTTATCGCTACAAGACGCGCCCGTGGGAAATGAAGCACGTGGGCACGGTTTGCACGCACTGCGGCGATGGGTGCAAGACTACGCTGGGCGTGCGGCGATCGGACACGGGCATGGAAATTGTGCGTGGGGACAACCGTGACAAGAGCGGCACGAACGGTGACTTCCTGTGCATCAAGGGCCGCTACGCCTTCGATTTCGCGAACCATAAGGATCGGCTTACACAACCGTTGATTCGAAAGGCCGGAAAATTAACCCCGTCTACTTGGGAAGAGGCGTTCGAGTTGGTAGGAAAGAAGTTCGCCGAAGTTCGCGACAAGGACGGCGGACAGGCGATCGGCGTGATCGGCTCGACGCGCACCACCAATGAAGAAGCGTACCTGCTTTCGAAGTTCGCGCGCCTGGTGCTGAAGACCAATAACGTCGATCATCACCGCACCGCCGACTTCCCTGCCATGGCGGCGACGATGCGCGGCAAGCCGGATGGAACCGCCAGCATGGCGGATGTTTTCAAGGCGCCAGCGATTCTGCTGATCGGAAACGATCCGACAGAGCAGCATCCGCTGCTGGCTTGGCAGATTCGCAACAATGTGCGGCTGCATCGTGCCAAGCTCTACGTGGTGAACTCGGAGCCCATCAAGCTGCGGCGGCAGGCGACGAGTTTCGCACAGATTCCTATTGGAGCAGAGGGCAAGGTTGCGAGTTTTTTGTCGGGCAACGACGGGGCGGTGGATGCCTTGGTGAGTTCGTCGACGACTAAAGAGGCCTGGATCGCGCTGCGCGAAAAGCTGCGCGGCGAACAGAATCTCGTCATTATTTTCGGGTCGGAAATTCGAGGCAACGACATTGCCTCGCTCGTGGCCTGGGGATCAGGGCTGGCTGGCGCAAAATTCATTTGCCTCGCCGACTACTCCAATTCGCGCGGCGCGGCGGATATGGGCTTGTATCCCGACCTGCTGCCCGGCTATCAACCGGTTGCGAAGGGAAGTGAATTCCATCCAGAGTGGGCTGTTCCGACAGTCGCCGGCCTCGACCTCGCGGGCATGGTGGATGCGGGCAAGAATGGCAAGTTAAAGGCGCTGTATGTGGTCGGCTCGAATCCGGTTGGAAGGCTCGCCATTGACCCATTTGCGTTTTCGAAGAGTTTCGTTGTCGTGCAGGACATGTTTTTGACCGAGACCGCAGTTATGGCCGACATAGTTTTGCCCGCAGCTAACGCCTACGAAAAAGCCGGCACGATGACCAATACGTGCGGCGACGTGCAACTGGTGAAAAAGGCGGGAGACGTTTCGGGCACGAAGGCTGATTTTGAAATGATGGTTCGCATCGCCGACGCCATGGGCTTCGAGGTTCGCAAACTGGTTCCCTTCGGCGGCGGGATGCATGCGGATATGGGACAGTCGCGAGGCGCGCAGTCGGGTGAGGCCGACCGTCACGCCGTGTGGCTCGAGATGCAGGGGCTGGAGCCAAAGCTGAGTCCGCTCGATCCCATGGCAATTCTCGACGAGATTCAGCGTTTGGTTCCCGGGTATGACATCTCGCGTCCGAATCTTCTGGCGGGCAACAGCGAGCACACATCGCT
>DATASJ010000141.1:0-1970 GCA_036269275.1 Bryobacteraceae bacterium
TGGTGATAATCCTTCTCCACATTGCCCGGCTTGGAGTCGTGGATAAGGTCCGTCTTCGCCTTCATCGATTCTTCGGGATCAAAGTAGGCAGGCAGCACCTCGTACTCGACATCGATCAGTTCGAGCGCTTTCTCGGCGACCACCTCGGAAACAGCAACGACACAGGCGACGTTGTCGCCCACATAGCGCACCTTGTCCAGAGCCAACGCGTATTCGTCGTGACCCACCGGCAGAATACCGTAAGGATTAGGGGCGTCTTTGCCCACAACCACGGCAACCACGCCCTCGCACTTTTCGGCGCGGCTCGTGTCGATGCTCTTGATGCGCGCGTGCGGATAAGGCGAATGCAGGATCTTGCCGATCAACATGCCGACCACGCTGAGATCGTCGGTGTACTTACCAGCGCCCGTAGTCTTCTGCGCCGCGTCGATCATCGCGGTAGGCTTGCCGATAATGGAGAAATCACTCATGTTGTCATTCCGAGGGAAGCGAGGAATCTGCTTTTCTGTAAGCTGCGCGACCTCACTTCGCCACCACTCCTTTTTGTTCCGCTGCGATCGCCGATCGGATTGCTTCATACATCTGGCTATATCCCGTGCAGCGGCAGAGATTGCTGCTGAGTGCGGCTCGGATATCAGACTCGGATGGGTCGGGATTCTCCGTCAAGAGCGATTTGACGGTCATCATGAATCCGGGCGTACAGAAGCCGCATTGCGCCCCGCCCCAGTCGCCATAAGCCTTCTGGATCGCCGCCAGAGACCCATGCTCGCTCACTCCCTCGACGGTAGTGATCTCTTGGCCTTCGCAACTGGCCGCAAGCAAAGTGCACGACATCATGGCGACGCCATCGACCAGCACGGTACAGGCGCCGCAGGACGAATCATCGCAGCCGCGCTTTGAGCCCGTAAGCTGCAATTCCTGCCGCAGTACATCGAGCAGAAGCGCGCTTGGCTCAATGGCAAGCTCGTGAGGACGGCTGTTGACGCGGAGTTGGATGAGTTCTTTTTTCATTGCTAAATAGCTTCTGGCTGCTAGCTTCCAGCTAAGTCTGAACCGCCCTGGGTAGCAGGTAGGTGCTGGCAGCTTTCGTCAGTACACTGGCACTGTTCCGTCCACCCGCCGCGACCAGGCGTCAATCCCACCTCGCATCGACTGCGCCTTCTCGAATCCTTGCTGCCGCAGCCACGCGGTCACATTCATCGAGCGAACGCCGTGATGGCAAACCACCACCACGTGATCTTCGGGATCGAGTTCCTGATGCGCCCGCGAAGGCACATCGCCCATGGGCATCAACTTCGCGCCATCGATCTTGGCCGTTTCAAACTCCCATGGCTCCCGAACATCGAGCAGCGTGAAAGACTCCTTCGCATCCAGCTTGTTCTTTACCTCTTCGGGATTGATCTCGTAGTCCATTCGCTTTCCGATAGCTGCTACTTCCCCGTCCACTTCGGCTCGCGCTTCTCCATGAACGCGCGAATGCCTTCGTGCGCATCTGAGGTCTTCATCAGCTCTTCGAAATAAATCCGCTCGGCGCGGGCGAGGCCTTTATCGAAATGAATGGAGTCCCAGGCGTAGGACGCCTTCTTTGCCAAGGCCAGCACCGCCGGACTCAGCTTACGCAAATGTCCGACACACTCGTCCACCGCGGTAGCCAAACCATTCTCAGATACAGCGCGGTTGGCCAGACCAATCTCTGCCGCCTCTTCCCCGCCGATCGTCCGCCCAGTCAGAATCAACTCGGCAGCGCGCTTTTGCCCCACGAGCGCAGCCAGCGCGGTACACGCCACGGGCGGATAGCAACCCAGTTTGATCTCCGGAAATCCCCACTGCGCCGATTCGGTGGTGTAGACCATGTCGCACCCCATGGCCAGCTCCGCGCCGCCGCCCAGGCAATGCCCGTGCACCGCGGCAATCGTGACTTTCTTCATTGCGACGAGCGCGCGGATCACGGCGTGGAACTTCATCAACAT
>DATASJ010000142.1:0-288350 GCA_036269275.1 Bryobacteraceae bacterium
CCGCTCGTCCCCAATAATCATCGTTCGCGACCGCATCCCGTGCTTCCTCGCATTCTGGCTCGCATTTGCCTTCCCCCGCGGCGTCTTCGGCCCTGTCTGCCCCGGCATCTTCGCCCGAGTATCCGCGCACCCCTGTTCTTCACGGCCCCCGCAAACCCGTCTATCGTGCTGACCGCCTGAGACTTAGACTTTTTTCTTCCTTTGCGAACGCTTTCGGCAACGTGGGGCAGGCCTCCTGGCCTGCGTCGGACGTCCTCGTCCGGCTCTTCTTCCCGCGCCCTCCCGAACACCGCCATTTCGTTTGGCAAAACCGGCCCTCACAAGACCTCAATTGATACCCTCGGTAGCGAGCATGAAATACATCCTGGCGCTCGACCAAGGCACCACCAGCTCGCGCGCGGTGCTCGTCTCGGCCGATGGCCGCGTGCACGGCCAGGCGCAGACGCCCTTCCGCCAGATCTTCCCGAAACCCGGTTGGGTCGAGCACGACCCCGTCGAAATCTGGTCCTCGCAGGCCGGAGTCGCCATGGAGGCGCTCGCCCAGGCGAATGCAACCGCCGATTCCGTCGCCGCCATCGGCATCACCAACCAGCGCGAGACCACCCTCCTTTGGGACCGCCAGACCGGCGAGCCCATCCACAACGCCATCGTCTGGCAGGATCGCCGCACGTCCTCCTTCTGCGATCGGTTGCGGGAGCAAGGTCACGAATCAACCATTCAGCAAAAGACCGGCTTGGTGATCGACGCCTATTTTTCCGCCAGCAAGATCCGCTGGCTGCTCGACCATGTGCCCGGCGCCCGGGAGCGTGCCGCGCGTGGCGAGCTGGCTTTCGGCACGGTCGATAGCTGGCTCATCTGGAAGCTGACCGGCGGCGCCCGCCACGTCACCGACGTGACCAATGCATCGCGCACCATGCTCTTCAATCTGCATACCCAGCGCTGGGACGAAGAACTGCTCGACCTGCTGCAGATTCCCGCTGCGCTGCTGCCCGAAATCGTCGGCTCGAGCGAAGTATGTGGCGAAACCACCGGCGTGCTGCAGGGCATTCCCATTGCCGGCATTGCGGGCGACCAGCAAGCCGCCTTGTTCGGCCAGATGTGTACGCGCTCCGGCATGGTGAAGTGCACTTACGGAACCGGCAGCTTCATGCTGCTGAATACCGGCCAGCAGGCCGTCGCCTCGCGCAACAAGCTGCTGACCACCGTCGCTTGGCGTATCGGCGGACAAACTGCCTATGCGCTCGAAGGCAGCATCTTTATCGCCGGCGCCGTGGTGCAGTGGCTGCGCGACGAGTTGCAAATAATCCGGACTGCCGAGGAGATCGAGCCGCTCGCCGCCAGCGTTCCCGATAGCGGCGGCGTCTACCTGGTTCCCGCATTTTCCGGCCTCGGCGCGCCGCATTGGGATCAATATGCGCGCGGCGCCATTCTCGGTTTGACGCGCGGCAGCAATCGCGCCCACCTCGCCCGCGCTGCGCTCGAAGGAATCGCCTTTCAGGTGGCCGACGTCCTCGCGGCCATGGAAAGCGATTCGGGCGTGTCTATCGAAGAGCTGCGCGTCGACGGCGGCGCGGCCCGCAACAACCTCCTCATGCAGATGCAAGCGGACTTGCTCGGTGTGCCGGTCACGCGCCCCGCGAACCCGGAGACCACCGTCGCGGGTGCCGCCTATCTCGCCGGACTCGCCGTCGGCTTCTGGCCCGATCGGGAAAGCCTCGCGCGTCAATGGGCAGTCGATGCGCGGTTCACTCCGCGGCTTGCCAGTGAGCAGCGGCTCGAACGCCGTGCCGGTTGGGCCCGCGCGCTCGAACGGGCGCGCAACTGGGAACACCCTTGAGCCGTCGCGAGGAAATTCTCCGTCAAATCGCCGCTTGTCCGCAATGGGACGCAATCGTCATCGGCGGCGGCGCAACCGGCTTGGGCGCCGCGGTCGAAGCTGCTTCCCGCGGCTACAAAACGCTGCTGCTCGAAGCCCACGATTTTGCCCAGGCCACCTCCAGCCGCAGCACCAAACTCGTCCACGGCGGCGTTCGCTATCTCCAGCAAGGCAATCTGAAGCTGGTGCTCGAAGCGCTTCGCGAGCGTGGCCGCATCCTGCGCAACGCGCCGCACCTCGCCCATCGCCGCGCCTTTATCGTGCCCGCCTACGCGCTGTGGGAGCTTCCCTTCTACGGTCTCGGTCTCACGCTGTACGATCTGCTCGCCGGGCGCGAAGGCCTCGGCCGTTCGCGGCTGCTGTCAGGCCGTCGCGTGCTCGAAGCTCTGCCCAACCTCCAGCCGCGCGATCTCAAGGGCGGCATCCTCTATTTCGACGGCCAGTTCGACGATGCCCGCTTCGCCATCGCACTCCTGCGAACGCTCTTCGACCTCGGCGGCCTCGCCCTGAACTATGCGCCGGTCACGCGGCTGATCAAGGCCAACGGACTCGTAGGCGGAGTGCGCGCCGAAGACGCCGAAACCGGCCAGCCGCTGGAGCTCCCCGCCAAACTCGTCATCAATGCCACCGGCATTTTTTCGGACGCCGTCAGAGCGATGGACGACCCCGCCGCGCCCCCCGTGGTCACCGCCAGTCAAGGCACGCACTTTGTCTTGCCCCGTTCGTTTCTGACAGCCAACCCGGCCCCGCCAGGCAGCGTGGCGCTCATGATTCCCCGCACCGCCGACGGACGCGTCTTGTTCGCGATTCCCTGGCACGACCGTCTTCTGGTCGGAACGACCGACGACCCGGTTCCGCAGCCCGAAATCGAGCCCCGCTCCCTCGCGCAGGAGCGAACGTTTCTCAAAGCTCACATCGAGCGCTTTCTCTCCCGTCCACTGCAACCGAGCGACGTCCTCAGCGTCTGGTCCGGTCAGCGCCCGCTCGTCCGCAGCGGCCCGGCAACCAGCACCGCCGCCATCTCGCGCGATCACACCGTGCTCATCTCCCCCTCGCGCCTGGTCACCATCGTCGGCGGCAAATGGACCACCTATCGAAAGATGGCCGAAGATACCATCGACCGCGCCGCTCCGCTCGCCGGTTTGCCGCGCGTACCTTCCAGGACCGCGGACCTGCCGCTGCATGGCGCGCCGCCCGCCCGCAGCAAACCAGTGACCAAAGCGCTCCTCGATCCGGACGACTGGCAGCAAGTCTATGGCTCCGATTTGCCGTCGCTCCGCGCCCTCGCCGCCGCCCACGATGACGACGACGCCGAACTCGCCGAGTTGCTGCATCCCGCACTTCCCTTTCGCCGCGCCGAAGTCGTTTGGGCCGTGCGCCACGAAATGGCGCGCCAGTTGGAGGACGTGTTAGCGCGCCGTACCCGCGCCTTGTTCCTCGATGCGCGAGCCAGCGTTGAAGCCGCCCCCGCCGCCGCCCGCCTGATGGCTCGCGAGCTGGGAAAAAACGAGCAGTGGGAGCGCGAGCAATTGATCGCGTACAGTAAATTGGCTGAACAATATACCTGGAGCGAGTGAAACTGCCATGCACATTGACGCTGCGGTCTTGGGAGAGTTTGTCGGCACCATGGTGCTCATCCTTTTGGGCAACGGCGTCGTCGGCGGCGTGTTGCTCGTGCGCTCGAAGGCCGAAAACGCCGGGTGGCTGGCGATCACCGCCGGATATGCATTGGCCGTCTTCTCAGGCGTCGCCGTCAGTATCTCTATGGGAGATTCAGACGCCCATCTGAATCCGGCCTTCACGGTCGCCTCCGTTTTGATGACGGGCCATTCCGAGCGCCTGTTTACCTACATCCCCGCGCAGGTCCTCGGAGCCACTCTGGGCGCCGTGCTCGTGTGGCTGTTTTATCTTCCACATTGGCGCGCCACCGAAGATGCGGAAAAGAAACTCGCCTGTTTCTCCACCGGCCCCGCGATACGCCAGCTCGCCAGCAACTTCTTGAGCGAGGTGATCGCCACCTTCATTCTCGTGTTGGTGGGTACGGCCCTGGTCTCGCGCCGCCTCGCGCCGGGTGGCGTAGCCCCCGGCTTGGGTCCGCTCCTAGTGGGCGCGCTCATCTGGAGCATCGGCCTCTCTCTCGGCGGCACCACCGGCTATGCCATCAATCCGGCCCGCGATTTCGGGCCTCGGCTGGCGCATGCGTTTCTGCCCATCGCCGGCAAAGGCTCCTCAGACTGGGGCTATGCGTGGGTCCCCATCTTCGGCCCTATCTGCGGCGCAGCGGTCGCCGCTCTCTTTATCCGCTGGACTGGAATTTGACGTGATGTCCCAAATCTTCGTCCATGACATTCGTACTTGTGATCTCAGTTCCCTGGGTGCGGCCAGCTCGTTTTACGATTGATCCCGCCAACCAGGAGACAGATGACTTTGAAGAACTGCGTCATCGTCTTATTCCCTAGATTTGCGGCCCATATCGGGTTCAATATGCTCGCACATTAACTGCAATATCAGCCGAGGATCAAGAACAGGAAAAGGCACATGCGGCCGGCTGTGCTCGATATGAAGATGGCACCGCGGAACCGAAAGAGGGTCACGGCCCATCTGCGGATTCAGATGAATTCGAACCCTTCCTATGGGTCGAGGTTGGGCCAATTTTACGTCAAAATAGAATTGCCTTACCGCGTCATGTTGCTGACCAGCTTCGAGCCGAATACAAAACTTCATTTCGGATCCGGAAGAAAACGCAAGGTGTTTACATTTAAGTTCCCACCCTCCTTTCACCGTCTCGCGTTCGACGGCATTTTCCTTCAGGTGTCCGAAGCGGCCATAATCCGTTTGCCGTTTGAGATAGTGTCTGATCTGCCGGAAGAGACGGTCGGCGTCCACAGACAGCGCGTCCAAAGCGGCTTGGGTGGCCTCATCGCGCAGTCGAGCTAGTTGCGCGAGTTCTTCGTCAGGTTTCAAGCCGGTGCCTGTCTCAAAAATGGATCGGGTTTTATTGAGAGAACATCAGTAATTCTGCTCCGCAGATTGGGGGCGGCCACAAGTGTACGCTCCGCAATTTTCAAAGTAGTCAGCAGTAGCAACGGCCCGGCTCGCGTTACTAAGACAATATTGCGATCAACGGAAACAATTAATTCGGGTTCCCATCGCCGCATGGTCAGTAAGACCACCCCCGCTCGGGTATTCGGGGCAATCGCCTCAAGGCGCTGGTACGAGGGCCGGCTCGATGCGTCCAGAGTCTGGAGGTCGGATCCAAGTTGCACCTCCACCTCGGCCCTAAGGTCGGCTTCGATCGCTTCCATTTCTTCCGGCTCGCAGATTAGAACGTATATTGACGGACTGCTGAGCCCGATCGAGGCAACGCGTCGAACGATCTCAAAAGTTGTTGTGGTCGAGAAACCGATCATTTCGCTATGGGAAGAACTCTCGCCAGTGCGGGATGGACAGCGAAAGACTCCCTTCCGCGATCGGATTGCTCAAGGATCTGCCTGTTAACGAGCAATTCTAGCGAGACCGGGTCATCAACGCGGAACTCGTTGTCCTCAGCAAGCCGTCGTAATCGCCTCCTCTGAGGAGTTCCCAACCCAGCGAGATAACGATTTCCAAGCTGGTTAATTGCGGCGCGGACGTGCCGCGGACCGATCTTGTCCTGATCGTCCCGGTAAGCGTACGCTGCAGCCGTGCTTGCTAACGTCAACAGATCTCGAATGACCCCACCCGAAAATCTTACAATTGAGTGGAGTTCGGGACGATTCATCAGTTCTAAAGCGCCGCGGCGCTCCAGAATTTCCTTTAGGAAGGCCGCATCTTTTGGTCCCGCTGCCGGTATATGCTTAACTACATCGAAATAGTCCTGAACGAATCGGCTCTTGTCGTATAACAGCAGCAGTGGCGCAACGACAATTACCGTTATCTTCGTGCCCCTAAGTGCTCGGAGATCCTGTTCGGCGAACTCACGAAAACGCTCAGCATTGATCAAGCGGTCAAGTCCATCGATGAGGAAGGTGATTTGCGCATCCTCCTCCAAGAGTGGAGAGGCGATGGCAAGGGCTAGTTCCTTAACTTCTTTGACCTCTTGTCGAAGACTCGGGAACTTCGTCCTCATCAATCCAGGCGTTTCGATCCAACGGCCCTCTTCATCGTCGTAGTCTGGTTCCAATTCATCTGGATGGACCCACTTCCTCTGCGGAAACGCTAATTTGCGCAACTTGTGGTAAGGGTCGGCAACGATGTCTGCGTTGTCTCGGTTCTTCTTCAACCACGCGTAAAGCCGCAGGCCAATAGTTGCGAGAATGGCGCCCGGATTGAGTCCATTCAAGTCCGTATAATCGGCCATGTCAACCCAAATGTTGACTGCGTCGGCGTGGCGGTCCAAAACTCTCTGAGTGAGTAGTATCTCGGTGGTCTTGCCTGAGCCAATTCCCCCTACGAGCGCCATTTGCGTGCCGCGGTTCAACTCCGCCGAGTGTGCGAGTGCTTCGTGGATCGGAGGCTGGTGCAGGTCGCTAGGATCGTGATCGCGAGGGACGATCATGCCTCGATCGAAAATTTCGCCGGTCGGGGCGATGGAGTTCAGGCTTTCAAGAAACGGTCTGTAAACTTGCCTTCTGTCAAATACAACCGCAGTCGGGGCCCGTTCGGCTTCCTTTTGCACCTGAAAATCAGTATAGAAGACGTAATGCAGGCGCGCTTACCGCGATGTCCGACACGTCAGCGCAGAATTACGACCATGCCGATACGAACGGCACGGCCGCCGCCTCCACGCTACAATAAGGTTTATTCGACCAGTCTCGCAAGGCTGCCTCCACTGTCGTTCCAACTCCGTCTGACCTGCCATGCATGAATTAATGCTGGAAACATACCGCTACCGCGAATTGATCTGGGCTCTCGCCATGAAAGAGCTCAAGATCCGCTACAAGCGCTCCGTCTTGGGCTTTTTGTGGGCCTTGTTGAATCCCATGCTGCTCATGCTGGTGCTGAGTGTGGTTTTCTCCACCATCATGAAGATCAATATCCTGCACTATCCGATCTTTCTGCTCAGCGTATTGCTGCCCTGGACGTTCTTCTCGCAGTCGCTGTCCTATGCCGTCGAATCGATCGTCGGCAATGCCGATCTCATCAAGAAAGTCCGCGTCGCCAAGCTCGTCTTCCCGGTGGCCGCCGTGATTTCGAACCTGATCAACCTGCTGCTGTCGATGATTCCACTCGCGTTGATCGTGGTGGCCATGCGCCATCCCTTCCATGTCACCTGGCTCTATCTGCCCGTGCCGCTGCTCGCCCTGACCATCTTCACTTTGGGCGCTACGTTTTTCTTCGCCGCGGCCAACGTCTACTATCGCGACGTATCCCACATCTTGCAAATCCTCTTGCAAGCCTGGTTCTATGTCACCCCAATCATCTTCTCCATCGACTTCTTTCCGGAGAAATACCGCTGGATCTTCAAATTGAATCCGATTCAATTTGTGCTCAACGGATTCCGCCTCAGCGTCTATTACGGCCTGCTGCCCTCGCCCCAATCGATCGCCGTCTCCTTCATCTGCGCGTTCGCCGCTCTATTCATCGGCTTTTCGATCTTCCGCCGCCACCAGAACGACTTCGTGTTTTACGTCTAACTGCGAATGCCTTCCGCTCCTGTTCCCATCAACCTTGACGGCGTCACCCAGCGGTATCGCGTCATCAGCGAGCGCCCCGACACCATCCGCGAACTGTTCTCCAGGTTCTTCCGCCACAAGACCAGCTACCACGACTTCGATGCCCTCAAAGACATTACGCTGAGCGTCCCGCGCGGCGAAATGGTCGGCATCATCGGGCGCAACGGCTCCGGCAAAAGCACCCTGCTCAAAATCATTGCGGGTGTTTACCGCCCTACCAGGGGCCGCGTAGAAGTAAACGGCGCCGTCGCGCCGCTCATCGAATTGGGCGCTGGCTTCCATCATGAGCTGACAGGCCGCGAGAACATCTTGCTGAACGGCCTTTTGCTCGGCTACTCCAGGCGCGAGATGCTCGCCCGCCAGGGCAGCATCATCGAATTCGCCGATATCGGCGATTTCATCGACGCTCCGGTCAAGCAGTATTCTTCCGGCATGTATACGCGGCTGGCATTCGCCGTGGCCACCGAGGTGGATCCCGACATTCTCGTGGTCGACGAAATCCTGGCCGTCGGCGATCTGGCGTTTCAAGCCAAGTGCTTCGACAGACTGAAACAGTTCCGCGCCGCAGGCAAGACGATTCTCCTGGTCACCCACTCCATGGAACAGGTCTCGAAGTTTTGCGACCGCGCCATCTTTCTCGAAAAGGGCCAGATCCTGTTCGATGGCGAACCCGAGCAGGCCATCGGCCTATACCGCACCAAGATCAGCACGCAAGAGCCGGTCCTGATCGAAGTCGGCTCGCATTAAATCGACCCTTCGCGCACTGTCATCCGCGGGTAACTGCGCAGCGGTATAGTGACCTAATACTGGAGGCGTATGCCCGAAAATCAGCTTTCTTCCATCGAACATATCGTTGTTCTCATGCTGGAGAACCGCTCGTTCGATCACATGCTGGGGCTGCTCTATTCCGCGAACGGCAATGTTTCACCCGCCGGCCAGCCTTTCGAAGGCTTGACCGGCAAGGAATCGAATCCGCTCACTCACGGCCACGCCGTTACTGTGTTTCCTATCGCGCCCGCGGATGCGAACGCGTACTTCATGCCTGGCGCCGATCCCGGCGAAGGCTACAGCGCAACCAACTCTCAGCTCTTCGGCGCCACGACTGCTCCCACTCCTCCCGTCGCCACCAACCAGGGCTTCGTCAACGATTTCAGCTATACGCTCGCCTGGGAAGCCAAGGAAAAATGGTCCATCCTCGCAGGCACCAATGCCAAGGACATCATGGGCGTCTTCCCTCCCACCATGCTGCCCATCCTTTCCGGACTCGCCGCCGGCTTCGCTGTCTGCGATTTCTGGTATGGCTCTGCCCCCACGGAGACGTTGCCAAACCGCGCGTTTGTGAATGCGGGCACGTCGCAAGGCCATATGGACGACAAGACCAAGAAGTACACCTGCCCGAGTATCTACAGTGTGTTGTCCAATCACAACCTGACCTGGAGCATCTACGGTTACGATGCGCCGCCGCTCACACGTCTGGATTTCACCGACACCACCGAGGCCGACGACAGCCACTTCGGTGAGTTCGCGGATTTCCAGAAAGCCGCGGCGAACGGAACACTCTCGGCTTACACATTTCTCGAGCCGAGTTGGGCCGCCAGCGGAAACAGCCAGCACCCGAATTACAACGTTGCGCTGGGCGAGCAGTTGATTCACGATGTCTACTACGCTTTGCGCAACGGCCCGGCCTGGAACCAAACGCTACTGATCGTCACCTATGACGAGCACGGGGGCTGCTACGATCACGTGCCGCCGCCTTCGGGCGCGGTGCCGCCCGACAATTCCGCCGGCGAATATGGGTTCGACTTCAAGCGCTTCGGTCCGCGCGTTCCCACCGTGCTGGTTTCGCCGCTGATTCCGCCGGGCACCGTGTTCCGCGCGGCCAAGGATGCGATGCCGCTCGATCACACATCGATTCTGAAGACCGTCGAAACGCGCTGGAATCTGCCGGCGCTCACGGCGCGCGACGCCGCCGCCATGGACGTCGGCGCTGTGCTGACTCTTACCAAGGCGCGTACCGATGATCCGCTGCAAGGCGTCACGGTGCCGGTAGCGGCGGGAACCAACCCCGACGAAAACCGGCCCTCTCACTTGCAGCAAGTGCACGCTGAATTGGTGGCGGAACTCCCGGTTCCGGATGCCCACGGCGGAATGCATCACACGATGCCTGCCTTGCAAACGAGCAGCGACTACACGAACTATATCCGCGCGCGCACGGCCGCCTGGCGAGCCTCCCGCCACCGAGCCGCTTCCTCCACCACCGCCCGGTAGCGGGCGCTCAATGTTGGGCCTGGGCATCGCTCACCCATTACCCTAAAGAGAGCCCATGCTATCGCAGGCAGAGGAAGACGTTCTAGCGACTTGCTATCGCCATCTCCAGGAGCGGCCCATCGAGCCGGGCCATCCGTTCTATGTCGAGATCTGGGAGCATTCCGACCACGATCCCATCCAGCGCCTCCGCAAGCACATCCTCTGGACCGACTTTAAACCTTCCGTCGAAGACGCACACTGGCTCGACAAGATCCACCGCGAGCAGGCCGCCGATCCCCAAACCGCCAAAGCGGCCGACGTCAATCGTTTCATGCGCCTGCTCGACTCGCACATGATCCTGCTCTATAAAAACGAGACGAGTTGGTACGAAAGCCTTCCGCTCATCCGCGAGGAGGTTGACCGAATCCTCGCATCCAATCGCGAGCCGGTGACCGAGTGAGCCTGCAGTCCACGCCAGATGCTGACGGTCGCCTCGTCCTGCTGAGTCACCCGGACTGGCTGAAACTCCTACGTCACTTCGAACTCGGCGAAGGCTTTGCGCTACTCATGCTCCTGGCCGGCGACAGTTCTCTCGCCCGCCTCTGCCGCACCGAGTTGGATCTCTGGCTACTGGCGCGCGAGCGGCCTCGCGTATTCGCTTTGCCGATCGAGAAACCGGAAGATCTCGAAACGTTCCCGAAGCGCTTCTGGCTCTCGCGCCGCCGGACGGTCCCATCTGGATCGACGGCAGCGGCGCCCGCGAGCTTTACGAGCGAGCCTGGACGCAATGCGCCATGAAGCTGAACCGTATTCGCAACACGATCATGGCGCAATTCGCAACTCCGCTCATCCTCGTTGGCCCGCCCTGGATTCGCGAGATCTTCCGCGACACCGCCCCCGATTTCTGGTCGATCCGAACCTTTGTTTCCGAAGTCTCGATCCCTCGTGCCTCGACCCCGTTGCCGCGTCTTAAAAGAAGCACGGAAGACGAGGAGCCGGCCTCCGGCATCCATCCCGATTTCACCCTCGAGCAAGCCGCGCGCCTCCGCGGACATGCTGGACAGGAAGGTCAATTGAGCCGTTTGTTGGATCGAGCCGGCCAAGCTCTGATGGCGCGCGGACGTTTCAAAGAGGCGAAGAGCGTCTTGCGCGAAGCCCTTCATTTACACCAAGAAGCAGTGCGTGAACACCCCGATAGCGCCGCGAGATTGGTCGATCTTTCCCGTTCATACACGACGCTCGGCGATTTACTGCGCAGATCCAGCTCCAAAAATGAAGCCCGCCGACTCTATCGGAAAGCTCTCGTCATTGGCGAGCGGCTGGTCAGTGAGCATCCCACCGACACCCGCTACGCGAATGTCGTGGCGCCGCTATACCACCGCATGGGCGGTGTTACTTCCGCTAACGCCGATCAGTTTTATCGAAAGGCCGTTGTCTGTTTCGAACGCATCGTTCACGATCAGCCGGATAACGTCCGCTACCTGGGCAACTTGGTCTCCGCGTACGGCACAATGGGCGATTTGCTAGCCAAGTTGAAATCCAGCGAGGAAGCGCGTCATCTTTACGAAAAGGCGATCGCTATTTGTGAGCGCCTCGTTGATCAGAATCCGAAGCGTGTTGACAATCTAAATAATTTGTCGATCGCGTACAGCAGAATGGGAGATCTCATGGACACCTTGGGAGCCGGAGACGAAGCCCGCCAATACTACAGGAAGGGTCTCGAGATTGCCGAACAACTCGAACAAGCCCAGCAAAAGCTCCAGCAACTCACTAAGGTTCCGCAGTGACGGTCCGAGTCAAGCGTAAACTACTCCTCCCATTTCGTCTCGCCTGGTGGACCGTCACTCTTCAGCTTCCCGAGCGCCTGAAGCTGCGCGCCCAACGGCGATTCCTGCTCGAATCGGGCCTGTTCGATAGCTCGTTTTACTTGCAGCACAATCCGGATGTCGCCCGATCCGGCATGGATCCGGTGGAGCACTACCTGGCCGCGGCAGACGCATCGGCGCGCCAGCCGCACCCGTTATTCGATTCCAGTTGGTACCTTGCCCAAAACCCGGATGTCGCAAGCGCGGGCCAGAATCCGTTGCTTCACTACCTGCACGCCGGCTGGCGGGAACATCGCAATCCCAGCCCGCTGGTCGACGTCGCGTTCTATCTCGAGCAGAACGCCGACATCGCCGCCGCGAACCTGGAGCCGCTCGGCCAATACCTGCGTTCGGGCGCCTACGAAGGGCGCGACCCACACCCGCTCTTCGATTCAGATTTCTATCTTGCCCAAAATCCCGAAGTAGCCGCGGCTCATTCGAATCCGCTCGTTCACTATCTCGCCCAGGGCTGGCGAGCACGCCGCAACCCGCACCCGTTCTTCGATGTCGCGTTCTATCTGAGCCGCTATCCCGATATCGCCACAACCGGCGCCGAACCCCTGCAACACTACTTAGCTTCCGCCGCCGCCGAAAAGCGCGACCCGCACCCGCTGTTCGATACGCACTTCTATCTGCAGCGCAACCCGGAAGTGCGGGAGTCGCGTACCAATCCCTTAACGCATTTCCTGCGCAACCCCACCCGCGATCCGAACCGCTTTTTCGATGTCGCCTGGTACCTGGAGCAGAATCCCGAGTTGCCCCGCACCAACCACGCGGCGGTACAGCAGTATCTGCAGGCGGGGGCCAAGCATGGCCGCAACCCGCATCCCTGCTTCGACACCAACTGGTACCTGGCGCAAAACCCGGAGGTTGCCAGGAGCGGCGAGAATCCGCTGGCGCATTTCCTGCAATACGGAAGATACGCTCGGCGCGATCCGCATCCGCTGTTTGACAGCCAATTCTATCTGGAACAACGGCCTGACATCGTGCAGCTTGGCGTGCCGCCGGCCGATCATTACTTTCACTCCGGAGGATTCGAGAGGCTCGATCCTCATCCACTCTTCGATAGCGATTGGTATCTGACCCTGACGCCCGAAGCAGCGGATGCGAGGGAGAATCCGCTGACCCATTATTTGCGCCGCGGGTGGAAGGAGAAACGCAGCCCGAGCGCTTACTTCGATGGCGCTTTCTATCTGGAACAGAACCCACAGGTAGCGAAAGGCGAGATCAGCGCGCTCGAACATTACTTGCTTTCGGGCGCGGCGGAAGGACGTAATCCCAGCCGCTGGTTCGATACGGAATGGTATGCGGCCCAGAATCCCGAAGTGCTTGCGGGAGGTTGGAATCCGCTGGTGCACTATGTGCGCGCCGGTCTCAAAGAAGGCAGACCCGCCCGGCCTTCGAGCGCGAGCCGCGATCCGCAACCCTCGAAGGCCGCCCAAAAAGACCGCCGCCGTATCGTCTTCATTTCGGGCGAACCCGAAACCCCCGGGCACCAGTACCGGATCGTCCATCTCGCAACGGCTCTAGCGCCTCAATTTTTCGAGACGGTGATCCTGTCGAGTGCCGAAGTTCCGCAGCGCATGGGTGAAATCGCAGCCGCCGACCTCGTATGGATCTGGCGCACGCGTTTGTCGGCCGAAACCGCGGGGCTAGTGAGCGCCGCACGCGACGCCGGCACGCCGATGGTATACGACCTCGACGATCTCATGTTTCGCCCGGAACTAGCGGTGGCGGAACTCATCGACGGCATCCGAACGCAGAACATCTCCGAAGCAGAAGTTCGGAAGTTCTACACGGCCATCCGTTTACTGCTGCTCGACGCGGACCGCTGCACCGCGCCCACCGTTCCGCTGGCGCGCGAAATCCGAAAACTGCACAAGCCCACGACCGTCATTCCCAATGGTTTCAATGCCAAAACTCGCGAACGTGCCCGTTCTGCGATGCGCGCGCGCCGGGTGCAAGCCGACGACGGCCTGGTGCGAATCGGATATGCCTCCGGCACTTTGACGCACCAGCGGGATTTCGCGGTCGCTGCCAATGCACTCGCAGCCGTCCTGCGCGACCACTCTGCCGCGCGGCTGGTGCTGTTCCGCGGCGCAACCGAAATCGCCGAGTTCCCAGCGTTCGAGAACCTCCAGGATCGAATCGAATGGCGCAGTCGTGTGCCGGTCGCAGAGCTGCCGCGCGAGTATGCGCGCTTCGATGTCAATATCGCGCCGCTTCAAGTGGGAAACCGCTACTGCGAAGCCAAGAGCGAGCTGAAGTTTTTCGAAGCGGCGCTGGCCGGCGTTCCTAGCATCGCGTCGCCTACGCAGCCTTTCCGGGACGCCATCCGGCATGCAGAAACCGGACTGCTGGCCGCGAACGATGGCGAGTGGTATACGTGCTTGAGCCAGTTGATTGCCGATCCCGCCTCGCGGCGCCGCATGGCGGACGCGGCATATCGCGATGTTCTGTGGCTCTACGGCCCGGAGCGGCGCCGTCTGCTCGCCACGCAATTACTGAATGAGTCGCTCGCGCCCGTGCCGCTTCGGTTCGATCTGTTCCGCCTGGAGATGCAGGTTGAAAACGCGCACACCATGCCGGCCATCGCGCTTCCGCAAACCGACGTTCTGTTCCAGTCTTCGCGCAAGAACGATAGCCGTGTGTCGGTCATCATGCCGCTCTTTAATTACGGGCAGCTTGTCGAAGAAGCGCTGGAGTCGATACGCCAGCAGACCGTGCGAGACATCGACCTGGTCGTGGTGGATGACCGTTCGACCGACAATTCCGCCGAGGTCGCGAAACGCTGGCTCGAAGAGCATGCCGCTGAGTTCAACCTGGTCGCGCTCTTGCAAAACCGGCAGAATTCGAAACTCGGTCCCACGCGCAACGCCGCTGTCCACTTCGCCGACACGGAGTTGTACATGGCGCTCGATCCGGACAACGCCTTGTATCCGGATTGCCTCGAAAAGTGCATGGCCGCGCTAGACGAAACCGGCGCGGCCTTCTCTTACCCCACGGTGGATCTATTTGGCGAGCGCACCGGCCAGATCGGGCTGCTCGAATACGACCCGGCATTGTTCCCTTGCGCTAACTATATCGATGCGATGGCAATGGTGAGGAAAGCCTGTTGGGTCGCCGTGGGCGGATACAGCGCGCTCGATCCCATGGGCTGGGAAGACTATGAGTTTTGGTGCAAAATGGCCGAAAAGGGGCTGTTCGGAGTGCGCGTCCAGGCAACCACGGCGCGCTATCGCACGCACGGCGTTTCCATGCTGCGCACCATTACCGACATACCCGAGAACAAGCGGCGAGTGCTCGAAGACCTGAATGCGCGGCACCCCTGGTTGCAGCTTCCGACATCCGCCTCGGAAGAGGATGCCGCGACTGAGAAGGCCGCGGCCGCCGGACAGTTTCGGGAATAAGACGCGGCTGGGCGCTATACTTTGTCGACCGCCGCGGCGGTCTTGAGCTTCTCGCGCTGCTCTTTGAGAATCGCCTTGCGGCTGAGCTTGATCTTGTTGCCTTCGAGCGCCAGCACCTTCACCAGGATCTGGTCGCCCTCTTTCAACTCGTCGCGCACGTTCTTGATGCGGCTCTCCGAGATCTCACTGATGTGCAAGAGCCCGTCGGTTCCCGGAAATATTTCGACAAATGCGCCGAAATCGGCGATTCGCACGACCTTCCCGAGATACGTCTTGCCCACTTCGGCGACCGCCGCGATGTCGCTGACCATCTGCATGGCGCGCTTCGCCGAATCGCCATCGGAGGCAAAGATATTGACGGTCCCATCGTCGGTGACGTCTATCTTGACGCCGGTCTGCTCGATAATTCCGCGGATCACCTTGCCGCCGGGTCCGATCAGCTCGCGAATCTTATCGGTGGGAATCTTGGTGGTGTAGATGCGCGGCGCATATTGCGAGAGCTGGGTGCGCGGCTCGGCAATGGCGGCCAGCATCGTGCCGAGAATTTCGAGACGCCCCTTGCGCGCCTGATCCAAAGCTTCCTTCATGGTCTTTGTGGTCACGTTGGGAACCTTGATGTCCATCTGCAGCGCTGTGATGCCGTCCTTGGTGCCGGCGACTTTGAAGTCCATGTCGCCGTAGTGATCCTCGGCCCCCGCGATGTCGGTCAGAACCGCGTACGAGTCGCCTTCGAGCACCAGGCCCATGGCAATGCCCGCCACCGGAGCGCCCACTGGCACGCCCGCATCCATCAGCGAGAGCGTGCCGCCGCAAACGCTGGCCATCGAACTCGAACCGTTCGATTCCAGGATGTCGCTCACGAGGCGCAACGTATAGGGAAACGCGCCTTCGTCCGGAATGATCGGCGACAGCGCCCGTTCCGCCAGCGCGCCGTGGCCGATTTCGCGGCGTCCCGGCCCGCGCATAAACCCAACTTCGCCGACGCTGAACGGCGGAAAGTTGTAGTGAAGCATGAAGCGCTTGGAGGTTTCGGCCGGGTCGAACATCTCGATCCGCTGCTCGTCGTCTTTGGTGCCGAGCGTGGTCGTCACCAGCGCCTGCGTTTCGCCGCGCGTAAAGATGGCAGAACCATGCGTGCGCGGCAGCACGCTCACTTCGCAAGTGATGGGCCGGATCTCGTCGAACGCGCGGCCATCGGGCCGGCGCCGTTCTTGGAGCATCTCATCGCGGAAGATGCGCTCCTTGAGTTGATCGAAGACCTTGCCGGCTTCCGCCTGTTCGGCTTCTTCCGGGAACAACTGCAAGGCTTTCTCCTTCGCCTGATCGACGCGGCTATAGCTTTCGAGCTTGCCGTATTTTTGGGTGTTCAGGGCGTCGCTCAACTCCGCGCGAACCGCGCCGGAGATCTGGTCCAGCATGCCCTGATTGAGCGCCGGCGCGGTATATTCGCGCTTGGGTTTGCCGGCGACCTTCATCAGCTCGCGGATGCCCGCAACGATCTTCTTGCAGCAGTCGTGACCGAACTCGATGGCATCGAGAACCTCGGCTTCCGAGGCTTCGTCGGCGCCCGCTTCCACCATGACGATGCCTTCGTCGGTTCCCGCGACGATGATGCTCAGCTTGGCGTCTTTAGTCTCTTCGTACGCGGGATTCGCGCGATAGGCGCCGTTGATGAGTCCCACGCGAACGCCGCCCAACACGTGATGGAACGGGATGTCGGAGATGGCCAGCGCCGCGCCCGCGCCGATGATGGCGAGCACGCTTGGATCGTGCTGCGGATCTGCCGACAGCACCATGGCGATGATCTGGGTTTCATGGCTGAACCCCTCCGGAAACAGCGGACGGACGGGGCGGTCGATGAGTCTGCTGGTGAGGATCTCCTTCTCCGAAGGCCGGCCCTCGCGCTTGATGAATCCGCCCGGGAATTTCCCCGCGGCGTAGGTGTACTCGCGGTAATCTACCGTGAGTGGAAAGAAGTTCGCGCCGGGCTTCGGCTTCTCCGCCGAGCACGCGGTGACTAGCACCACCGAATCCCCGGAACGAACGACGACAGACCCATTGGCCTGTTTGGCAACTTTGCCGGTCTCGATCGAGACCTTTGACCCTTGCAGGTCGATTTCAATTGTGTGTGACATTTATAATTCCGATGCGAATAGAGCGCACAGGCCGTATGCGGGCCGTTGTGCGCGGTCCAACAAGATCGGGATTAGGTGGGGACTTAGAGGCGGTTGTGGAGTGCGGCCGAAGCGTCGCTGGTTTGCACCCACGTCTGCTCAAGAGCCGTCTTTAGCGCCGGATACCCAGGCGCTGGATCAAACCCCGGTAGCGCTCCAGATCGCGATCTTTCAGATAATTGAGCAGCTTGCGACGGCGAGCCACCATGGTCAGCAAACCGCGCCGCGAATGATGGTCTTTTTGATGCGTCTTGAAATGCTCGGTCAGTTCCGAAATACGCTGACTCAGGAGTGCAACCTGGACCTCTGGCGAACCAGAATCGGACTTGTGGATCCTGTACTTAGTGATGACATTCGACTTCTGTTCTGCAGCCAGGGCCATGCTTGAAAACGAAACTCCTCGTCTTTACCTTAATCTCGATTTTTACTGCTAATAGGGTAGCACATGAGGGGGGTAGTGTCCTAAAAGCTGCGTTGAACGCTTCGCCCCAAGCTTTCACCGCGAGTTGCGTTCGAGACGGTCGGTCGGTTTCATGCTACCAGCATCTGAGGCTCCTTTGGCCCACAATATGGGTACGACGGCTGTTCAGCCGCCAATCACTAAGCACCTAAGGAGATAACGCATGTTCAAGAACAAACTCGCGGCGAGTGTCCTGCTGTTTACCGCTTTGCTTTCGGTCTCACTGGCAGCCAAAGCCTTCCCGCCCGACCCGGAACCCGGAATTCCACCTCTTGCACTTACCCGGTAAGAGCGGATAAACTGAGGTCCGTGCATACGGGCTTTTTTAACTCGGCTGAGTCAGCCGTCACCTACGCAACCATCGCAGCAGAAGTAATTCTGCTGGTGCGGCTGGCTTGGCTCGGGTTAGTGCGCGAATTTAAGATCTTCTCGTTGTTTCTGACCTTCGATGTCCTTTGTACGGTTGTGCT
The DNA here is from genome assembly GCA_036269275.1 of Bryobacteraceae bacterium. Classification (GTDB taxonomy): domain Bacteria; phylum Acidobacteriota; class Terriglobia; order Bryobacterales; family Bryobacteraceae; genus Bog-105. The sequence goes on from DATASJ010000142.1 coordinate 18,157, forward strand.
CATGCGATGGGATTATCACTCGTATGGCTACGAGCGGATGTGGGCTGTATCAACCCCTGTCTGGACGTTTCTACTCGCAGCTACTGCGCTTGAACTCTCGCGGGGCGTCAGGGCAGCATTCCCTATGGAAACCGGCAGTCGCACTGTTGCGCTCTTTGGATTTTTGATCGGAATGACGGTTAGCGCACTCGCCTCGATGCTGGCGCACCCACAAGCAATATCGAGAGCGGCCGTTCTCTTCACGATGATTAGCCGGAGATGTATCTTGAGCGGATGCATTCTCGCGATCATGGCTCAAGGCGCATATCTCTTTCTCGGGAACGCGCCAATTATGAGGAATTGGCGGCTGCATCGACGGACCTTGCTCGCTTGCATGTCGGCAGTCGTCATCAGTCTATTCGCATCAATGTCGACGCACAGGCAGTATGTCCCTTGGTTCAATCTGTTGCGTGGTGTTTCGCTTTTCGGCTGTGTATGCGCTTGGATTGCAGGGTTCCGGCCCGCCTTTAGTGACTTGTGGGATGGTCTGGGATGGCCGACCGAGGATCAAGTTGCGGACAACATCGTCTTCTATCACCGGCAAGCCGTGCTGAGCCGCAAACGTCGCCGACTGGAAGGTCTCGGAAGTTCCGGAACAGCGCAGCCAGAGCACCAGCAGGGCGCTTCCGGCGCGCTGAGTTAAAAGCAAACGCGAAGCGCCGCTAATCCGGCAACCGCTATCAGCCGATAAGACGGGCAGAGGTACCCGCTTAGCCGATGTTACCGGCTCATTACGACTATCGTCTGGTAACGCTTTCGGTCTGCATCGCTATCTGCGCGGCCTACGCGGCAGTAGGGTTGGCCGAGCGCGTCAGGGTGTCCAAAGGGCGCTGGAAGGCGTTCTGGATCGCCGCGGGGGGCTGCGCCATGGGGATCGCGATCTGGTCCATGCATTACATCGGCATGCTCGCCTTCGAGCTTCCCGTGCCGGTGCGCTACGACGTGCGCCTGGTGCTCATCTCCATGGTCGCGGCCGTGGCTTCATCCGGTGTTGCGCTGATCTTCACCAGCCAGGAACGCTTGAGCAACAAAGAATTGGGGTACGGCGCATTGGCGATGGGCGCCGGGATCGCCAGTATGCATTACATCGGGATGGCGGCTATGCGCATGCCATGCATCTGCCTCTACGACTGGCGCATTGTCGCGCTTTCTATCGTCATGGCGGTGGCGATCTCGATTGTTGCCTTGGCAGCCCTCCGCGGGCAATCGAAGCTGGTGGGTTTGCGCAAGATCGCAGCCGGGGTTCTGCTGGGTCTGGCAATCAGTTCCATGCACTACACGGGCATGATGGCGGCGCATTTCTGGCGATCCAACCGGCCGGTGAATCTTGCGGGGAGTGCGAATATCTCCTGGGTTGGCGGGATTGCGATCGCGGCGGGAACACTGCTGCTACTCGGCCTAACCATGCTCACCTCGCTCGCAGAGAGGCAATTTGTCGCGCAATCGCTCCGCCTCGATTCGACCGAGGAACGCTACCGGGTGCTGTTCCAACGCAGCGTGGCCGGCATTTACATCGCACGGTTGGATGGAGTGATCGTCGACATGAACCAGACCTGCGTCGAATTGCTTGGCTACACCAGCCGGGAGGAAGTGATCGGGAAGAAAGTCCGGACCGTACACCTTTCCGAGGAAGTCGCGAAGATGTATGTCGAGCTTCTCGCCACCATGAAGCGCTTTCCGGCCCGTGAGATGAAACTGTTCCGGGTGGACGGATCGGTGCTGTGGGTGATGCTGAGCGCGACGCTGCTCGAGTTTCAGGACGGCAGTCCTCCCGAAATCCAGGGAACGATCCTGAGCATCGACGAACTCAAACACACCGAAGACGAGCTTCGCTTTGCGAAGTATTCGGCGGAATCGGCGAACGTTGCGAAGACGCAATTTCTCGCTAATATGAGCCATGAGCTGCGAACGCCTTTGAACGGCGTGCTGGGCATGACGCAGTTGCTGACCGCGACCACGCTTTCCGAGGAGCAGAAAGAATATGTCGAGGTCGCAAACAGCTCGGCCGAATCGCTGCTGGGGCTGATCGATCACATTCTCGAGTTTTCGACGACGGAAGCGGGGCAGGCCACCGTGTCGAGCGAAGAATTCGACATGCGCAAATTGCTGCGCGAGGAAGTCAGTTGGGCGGCGCCGCTCGCGAGCGAAAAACACTTGAAGCTGCGATGCGAGGTTTCGCCCGAGACCGCCGAGAAATTTTGGGGCGAGCCGCGCTGGATCCGGCAGATTCTGTCCGGGCTGCTCAGCAACGCGCTCCGGTTTACCACGCGCGGCGAAATCGTCGTAACCATTTCGGCGCGCGGCCACATCGGCAGCAGCCAGCTCATCACTCTCTCGGTTCGCGACACCGGAGTGGGCATCCCGCCGGAGAAACAGGCGCTCATTTTCGAGCCCTTCACGCAGGCCGATGACTCGAACACGCGCCGTTTCGGCGGCACGGGTTTAGGCCTATCGATCGTGCGGAATCTTGTCAAAGCGATGCGGGGCCAGATTTCTCTCCAGAGCGAGCCAGGCGCAGGAAGCGTGTTTACGGTGGTGGTTCCGTTGTGTACCCAGCCGGGCAGTATCCCGCCGCCGCGTTTCTCTTCCGAACCCGCCGCCCTGGCCGCTTAGCGAATGCGGTCTTCGAGCCGCGCCTGGTCGCGGGGCTGGCTTGCGCCGAGCAGTTGCTTAACGTCGTCTAATTCCTTCTTCAACCGGGCTCCGCGGCGCGCCAGACTGATCACGTAAAGGAGCACGATCAGCCACGCGGCGAGAAAGCCGTAAAACATGAAGGTGAAATTGCGGGCGTCCATAAATCCTCTTCTATATTGCGTTGGCTGACCGGCGAAGCGAATCGATCTCGCGGGCGGTTGCTTCCTGCCGCGTTCGGATCAGCACCAGCGCGACCGCAATCATGAGAATGGCGCAAAAGTTCAGATAGAGCATCTGTTCCATGGCGGGGTCGATGCGGCCGCCGCCGGTGCGGATGCTGAGCACCGGGCCGGGATGTTGGGTGCGGAACCACTCGATGGATTTCCAAACGATGACTACGTCGATGCAGCCGAAGATACAGAGGGCGGCGGACAGGCGCGCGCGCTGCGTCGGCTCGTCGATAGCGCGCCGCAGCATCAGATAACCGCTGAAGATCAGCACGCACACGAGCGCCGAGGTTAGGCGGTAATCCCAGGTCCACCAGATGCCCCAAATGATGCGCGCCCAGATGCTGCCGGTCACGATGTTGACGACCGAGAAGACGACCGATACTTCGACCACAGAAGCGGCGAGCGAATCGTAACGGAAGTTGCCGAAGCTGAGATAGGCGACGCTCAACAGCAGGGCCACAAAGTAGCCGATCATGCCGGTGATTGCAGCCGGAACGTGAAAGAAGATGATGCGGTAGATAGCGCCTTGCATCGCTTCGTCGGGCAGCACCAGAAAGATGCGGTATAGATTGTACGCCAGCAGAAGGGCCGCGGCCGCGGCTAGTCCTATCACCACTTTTTCGCGCATGAGTCTAACTTCTATTCTGGACTAATTCACCAGAATTGTTTCGGCCAAGGCCAGCGCCAGAGCCGTGAACACGATGTCGAAGACCACGAGCACGCGGCTCCAGAGCAGCTCGTATGCGCTCAGGGGTTGATTGGCGAAGAGCGCGTTGGTGATCTCGATGGCGGCAATCAACAGAGGAATGAGCAGCGGATAAACGATGACCGGAAGCATCAGCTCGCGCAGGCGCAGATTGACGGTCAAGGCCCCGAATACGGCGCCGACGACGGAGATGCCCCAGGTGGCGAGCAGACAGACACCGGCCAACTCCAGCGGGCGAAGCCACCAGCGCACATCGTAAAAGATGCCGAAGACGACGATCGACACCAGCTCAACGGCCAGGAGGAGAGCCAGATTGGCCAGAGCTTTTCCAAGCAGCAAGCTGGCGCTGGACAATGCGGAGGAGAGCAGCGTGTCGAGACATTCGTTGGGCAATTCGCGGGCGAAGCCGCGATTGAACACCAGCGCGCCTGCAAAGGCGAAGACCAACCAGAGCAGGCCGCCGCCGAGCTCGCGCGTGGCGTTGGCATCGGGATCGAAGGCAAAGCTGAATAGCAGCAGAATGACGATCGCGAAGGCGCCTGCGGCGTTCAGAGACTCCTTGGTGCGGAGCTCGATGGCGAGGTCTTTTTGGGCGACGGAGAGCGCTTGAGTGAGCGGTCTCAAGCAGCGCCCAATTCGGTGTGCAAGCGGTAGAGAAGCGCGGGATCGTCGAGCATCTCGGGCGTGCGCGCGCCTGCATAACGCAGCCGGCCGTTCTCGATCAGCGCGACATCGGAGGCGATGGCGAGCGCTTCGCGGATCTGATGGGTGGAGAGCAGCAGGGTCGCGCCGCGGGCGCGGGCTTCGATCAAAAGCTCGCTCAACATGGCGATGGCGCGGTCATCGAGGGCGGTGAAAGGCTCGTCTAACAGCAGTAAGTTGGGTGCATGCAGAAAAGTGCGGGCGAGGGCGAGGCGTTGGCGCATGCCGCGCGAGAATTGCCGGACTGGCATGGAGGCCACCCGCGCGAGCCCGACACGATCGAGCCAGGTGGCGGCGGCCGCGTGCGGATTGGGAACGCCGGCGATGCGCGCGAAGAAATTCAGATTCTCCGCCGCGGAGAGATCTTCATAGACTCCGATGCCATGGCCGAGAAAGCCGACGCAGCGGCGTGCGTTCTCGCTACGGGGCGGCAGGCCGAATACCCGTACCGTGCCGCGCTGAAAAGGCGACAGGCCGGCGATGATGCGCAGCAGAGTGGTTTTGCCCGCGCCATTGCGGCCGAGTAGGGCGCAGCAAGAACTCTCGGCAACGCTGAGCGTTAAGTCGCGCAGCGCGGGATAATCGCCATAGAACTTCCAGAGCTGATCGAGTTCGATGGCTCGCGGCATAGCGGAACTTGGCACTTACTTCTGGTACGGCGAGCGTACGGGAGAGCTGCGATAGAGCACGAGAAAACCGACCGCCAGAATGGCGAGCGCCAGCGCGATGAGCCACGGCAGGTGCCGATAGATTTGGGGCGGTCCTTGGGTGATACCTGGGCTCTCATTGTCATCGGCGGATGCGGGTTCCTCACCGCCGCGCAGAGAACCCCTGCCGGCCACTTCGACAGAGAAGCCGGCAGCCGGCTTTACGCTATAGATGGTTGCCTGGCTGCGCGGCTCGGTGGCGATCCTTTCGACGTCGGCGCCGGCGAGAATGACACCGGGCGGAACCACCAGACGCAGCGGGCCGGCTGGCATGCCCGGGACATTGACAACACGCCCGCGGAAGGTGAGCGGCGAGCCGGTGGGCAAAACATATGTGACTTGAATCTGCGTTTCGCCGGGTTTTACGGCGAAATTCACCTGGAAGATATCGTTCTGATCGGTCTTTTCAGCGGGGCGGGGCAAAGGCATGCCCTGCGGACCTTGCGCACTTACTCGCGCTTGGCCATTCGCGGCGGGCGGCAGATAGAACCGAAGGGCGCCCAGCGCATCATTATTATAAGTAGTGGTCGTGTTATTTTCGATGACCACTGTTTCGTCAACCGATAATTGGCTCGATGCCGGCTCGAGCAGCAACATATGTTGCGCAATCTTGGCGACCGCCGGCGATTTGGTCGCCTCGTAGATGTCCAGATCGACGTTTGATGTAGGCAGGTTGGGAGTTAGTAGCTTGTTGTAAGTGACTCCCTTGTAACTTGCCTGCAGCAATTGTGGCCCGCCGCCGGGCTGATCTTTTTCGAAGACGAAATGACCGGCGGAGTCGCTAACGGCGGCGCCGAGCGCTTGCATGCCCTGCGCGCCCGGTTTGAGCAGCGTGATACTGATACCGGCGGCGGCCTTTCCGGATGTGCGATTGACGACTGTGCCATCTATAGACGCCAGCAGACTTGCCGCGCCTAACAGGACAAAGATGGCGCTATGAACGAACTTCTTCATGCATGGGCTTTCCGCATTCGCCGCAGAACTTGAGCGTCTGGGCGAATGTTGCTCCGCAATGCGGACATGCGGCCGTAGCGGGGGGCGGCGCGGTTGGAGGCTTCGGCGCTGCAGGCCGCGTAGAGGGCAGGCCTAAATTCTTCAACGTCTCTTCGATGTCGGCAAGTACCCCGGCGAGTTCTTTCTGCAACGCCTGCTTGGTTTGTTGATAGTCATTGTCGGATAATTTGCCTAGCCGGTATTCGAACTGGAGGTCGCGCAGGTTATCGTAGATAGCCTGCTTGCGGTCTTCGAGGTGTTGCACGGGCGAGACCGGCAAGGGTTCCGGCACGTCCTGGGCGCGAACGAATAGTGTAAAAGCCACCGCGCCGATTGCTACGGCTGCCGCCAGTACCAGGATCATTTGGGCGAGCCGGGCTGGGGCGAATCGTCGAGTTCGCGATCGATCTGATCTTGAAAGCGGTCGATGACGGCGCGGTCGAAGGACGAGAGCGGTTCGGGCTGCTTGCGATTGCGCCGCACATAAAACGAGTAGATGAGGAATCCGATCAACAAGGCGACCGCGGGCATGGTCCAGGTGATGAAGCCGCCGATGCTGCCGGCTGGCGGTGACGAGAGCGCCACCACGCCTTCTTCGCGCACGATCCGGTTGACGATTGCGTCGTCGCTCATGCCGGCCTGCTTCATGGCATAAAGGCGGCGCCGCATCGGATAGGTGAAGTCGCAACGCAACATGGGGCAGTTCCCGACCGTGTTCCTGCAGGTTCCGCAGCGGCACGCCAGGCGGTCTCCGACGCGCAGCACGTCCGGGGTTTGATAAGACGTGGGGTCTTGCGCGACCAAGGCTGCCAGAGCGAGGAAGAACGCAGCCAGAAGCTTAAGATTCGACCGTGGCAGGCGTGCTGGCAATGCCTATTACCTCCGTGCGCGCGTACTGCAGGCGCACTTTCCCCGGTATCAAACAGATGATGGTGCCGAACAGCAGAACCCAATAGCCGATCCAGATCCAAGAGACCAAGGGAAAGACGTACATTTGAAAGATGGCCTTGCTGTTGTCGGGTAGAACGCCCGAATAATTCACATACAGGTCCTCATTCAAGCGGCGGCGAATACCGATAATCGAGCTTTGTTGCTGGCTCGATTTGTAGAACCGGACTTCGGGTTCGAGCTGATCGATTTCCCGGCCGTTTTGAAGGACGCTGAGCACCGCATGACTAAATTCGTAATTGCCGTTGTCGCCGTTATTCACGCTTAGTAACTTCAGGCCGTAGCGGCCGAAGCGGACACTCTGCCCAAGGCCGAGATTATGCGTCTCGTGCAGGTTGAAGGCGCTGCCGGTGAAGCCGATGAACATGAATACGATGCCCATATGAACGAGATAGCCGCCGTATCTTCGTGTATTGCGCCAAGTCAGCTCAAAAGCGGCGCGCGGCAACGGCAGGTGTTCCTTGGCGCGGATCGCGTGGGCGCCTTTCCAGAATTCGCCGACGATGCTGGTTGCTACGAAGGCGCAAAGGCCGAAGGCGATCAACGCTTCCACCTGGTGGATTCCCGAAACGGCGAGCGCCACTATTACCACGAACCCGGAGATCGCTGGAACTAGAAACGCCCGCCGTAAACTCGAAAGCGAGCTCTTGCGCCAGGCGATGAGCGGTCCTACGCCGGTGAGAAATAGCAGGAACAATGCGATCGGAATGTTGACGCGGTTGTAATAAGGCGCGTCGATGGTTTCCTTTTCGCCACTGAGGGCTTCCATGATGACCGGAAAGAGCGTGCCCCATAGCACTGCGAAGCAACTCGCGAGCAGAATGACATTGTTGAACAGAAAACTGGATTCCCGCGAGACAACGCTTTCGAGCTTCACTTCACTGCGGAGATAGGGCAGATTGCGGATGATGGCGAACGCGGTGAGCGCGGTGGCGGTAATGACGAAGGTGGTGAAGTACGGCTTGACGGGCGATTGCGCGAAGGCGTGCACGGAAGCAACGAGCCCGGTGCGCGTCAATGTGGTGCCCAGGATGCTTAGCAGGAACGTGGCCGATACCAGGACCATGTTCCACACCTTCATCATGCCTTTCTTTTCCTGCATCATGACCGAGTGCAGAAAGGCAGTGGCGGTGATCCAGGGCATCAGCGAGGCGTTTTCGACCGGGTCCCAGCCCCAATAGCCGCCCCAGCCGAGGACCGTGTAGGCCCAACCCATGCCGAGCAGAATTCCGGTGCTCTGAAAGAGCCAGGTCAGAATGGCCCAGCGGCGCGTGGTGTGAATCCAGGCCTCGCCGGGCTGCCTGGTGATGAGCGAAGCCATCGCAAAGGCAAACGGCACTGTGAAGCCGACGTAGCCGAGATATAGGAACGGCGGATGAATGGCCATCGTCCACCACTGGAGCAGCGGGCTCAAGCCGCTCCCGTCGCCCACGTTGATAACGCCGCGGCCCACCATCAGGAGTTGGAACGGGCTGGCCACGAAGGTGATCATGCCGACGAAAAACCCGAGCGTCGTCATCATGATGGCGATTACGATCGGCATCATGTCGCGGAACTTACGCCGATTTGTGTAAACCACGATCGCGGAGTAAGTGGCGAGTAACCAACTCCAGAGCAGCAGCGACCCTTCCTGGCCACCCCACCAAGCGGTGAACTTATAGACGGCGGGCATCGCCTTGTTACTGTGGCCCGCCACATAGGCGAGCCGGTAATCGCCTGTGATCAAGAGCGAAATGAGAATGGCGGAAGCGAGCGTGAGCAGGCCCCAGGTGGCGTAAACGGCCCGCTCCGCGCTGACGACCAGGAAAGGCCGGCGGCCGTACTTGCCAGCGATTGCCGCTATGGTGGCAAACGCTGTGAGGCAAAAAGCTAACAGAACCGCGAGCGCGCCAATATTTTCCATTGCTAAACGCCCTTCTAACTTATCTTTGCAGCAGCCGGCGTTTGGTGCGACAGACCGCGCTCGGAAGGTTTGGCTTCATATTTCGATGCGCACTTGGCCTGAATCTTGTTGGCCTCGAAAACTCCGTTAGGAGCGAGGCGGCCGTCGGCGAGAGCCTGCGCATTGTCGCGAAACGTGTCTGGGAGGGGATCGCTGCCCGAATACGTGACGTTTAGAGTTTGCGCGCCCTGATGCAGCACGAACGAAACCTGCGCGCCATTCTTGACGATGGAGCCGGGTTGCACGTCGCCGCCGACGCGCAGCCGTTGTCCTTCCGCCGCCGAGCCCATTTGCTGCAGTTCGGGGATGGTTTTGTAGTAAGTTTTGGTATCTTTGACGCCGCCGACGGCGAGCCAAACCAGAGATCCGACAATCAGGATCACCAGGATCCCAAACTTCGCATACGTGTTCATACGGGGACCGTAACTCAGTATACCCGCTGATGTGCCGCGAAATTTCAGGGAAACGAGCCCTGAAGCGGCGTCCGCTACGGTTAAGCGGCGGCAGCGGCGGCAACGCCTTTACTTTGCGGGAGACGGATTTGGTGGGGGTGTTGCGGGCATTCCGGAATAATGCACGTGAACGAGCGCCCAGCGGCCCTGGTCCAGCTTGCGGTAGATCTGCGTTTCCCGGCCATTTGTTTCGACGGTCGATCCGCCGTTTCGCGACTTGGCGACGAAGTGCCAGTAAAATTCGGCCCAGGCCGCATCGCCGTACACATGGATGTCGATATCGCGGATCGTCAGTTGGCGCGCGCTGAAATAGCCTTCCATGATCTTCTGGTAAAAGTTCCGCTTTATTTGTTCCCAGCCGTGCTCGTGGCCGAGGGGATGGATGAAGGAATCCTCCGGCGAATTCAGCCAAACCTGCGATAAGAGATTCATATCGATGGGCTCGGCGTTCAAGGCGGCGGCGTAATTGGAGATGAGTTGCTCGATCGCTTGGGTATCGGTCTCAGCGGAGTTGGCTGGCGTCCCGCCATGCGCGTCCGCCACGAGGAGAAGGAGGATGCCTGCCGCGGCGCACGAGGGGAGGCGAGTTGCGGTAGTCGCCAAGCGGAAGCTACACATGGTTCGATTGTCTCTCCGCGCGCCGTGAATGCGCGCGCGGCGGGACCAAGTAAACTACAGACAAACGGGTTGATGGTTTGGCGACTGAATCGAAGACACTGCCGATTGCCCCGCGCTTGTTGAGCGAGACGCGCCGTGTCGCGCAAATGGCCGAGCAGCCGGCGCTATTCGATGCGCAGCGTTGGTTCGCGCGCGAGCGGGCCTGGATCAACGAGCAGCAACTGCAACTATGCCGAATTCCCGCGCCTACGTTTTTCGAGCAGCAACGTGCTGAGTGGCTGCGCGGGCAATTCGAGTTACTCGGATGGAGCGCCCGGTTGGATCGCGCCGGAAACGTGCTGGCCGGCTTCGGAGCCGAGGAGGGCGAGCCGCTTATCTTGCTGTCGGCGCATCTCGATACGGTGATTGCGCCCAGCCGTCCGGAGGAGATCTACTTTGGGCCGGATGGCCGGCTGTTGGGGCCGGGCACGTCGGACAACGGCTCGGGACTGGCGGCGCTGCTGGCGGTAGCCAGAGTGCTGCAGGAAATGCCAGAGCTGCACGGATTGGCTTCGTGTTTGATGCTGGTAGCCAATGTCGGCGAAGAAGGCGAGGGCAACCTAAGCGGCATGCGCTATCTGTGCCGGCCGACACCGCAGCTCATGCGCGTGAAGGCATTCGTCGTTTTGGACGGCCCGTGTTCAGAGCACATCACGGCGCAGGCGCTTGCCAGCCGGCGTTACCAGATCAGCTTCACCGGTCCCGGCGGCCATAGCTGGAACGATTACGGCACGCCTAATCCGGTACACGCTTTGAGCGACACGATCAGTTCATTCACGGAGAGCGCGGAGGCGCGCGTAGCGGCGCGGCGGAAAGCGCGGTGCTCCTACAATTTCGGCATTATCGAGGGGGGAACCAGCATCAACTCGATTCCGGGGAGCGCGCGGGCCAAGCTGGACCTGCGCTCCGACGAGCCGGCGAGTTTAGAGGATCTGGCGAACCTGTTGACAGCGGCTGTCGAGCGCGGGTTGGAGCGCGAAAACCGGAATACGCGCGGCGCGCGCCTGACCGCGAAGATCAAAGACCTGGGCTCCCGGCCCGGGGGCCGATTGGCGGAGCATGCTCCGTTGCTGCGCACGATCCAGGCGGTGGATGCGTATCTGAACATCCGTTCGCGGCTCGATTGCGCGTCGACCGACGCGAATGTGCCGCTGTCGATGGGCCTTCCGGCGATTTCCATCGGAGCGGGCGGGCAAGGCGGGGGCGCGCACACCGCGCAGGAGTGGTACCACTCGGAGCAACGCGAGCTGGGCTTGCGCCGGATCCTGCTGTTGCTCTCGGCGCTGATCGAAGACCAAGGCTCTGCGGCTGCGAGTGCGTGAGTAGCGCGGCGGCTCAGATGGCGCAAAAGCGCGCGCCCGCTCGCTGGCAGGCTGACTTGGCGCTGGCGCTGGTGGCCCTGATTTGGGGCGTGACTTTCGTGGTGGTGAAGCGAGCGCTCGGCGAGATCACCACGATGTATTTTCTGGCGATTCGGTTTAGCCTCGCCAGCCTGTGCCTGCTGTTGATTTTTCTGCCGGCGCTGCGGGCGGCGGGATCACAGGCGGTTTGGCGCGGCCTGAAGGGCGGGATCACGGCGGGCGTATTCCTGTGGCTTGGATACACGTTGCAGACGTTCGGCTTGAGATACACGACGGCGGGGAAATCAGGATTCCTCACCGGTTTCTACATCGTTCTGGTGCCGCTGTTCGGGGCGGTGTTCTTTCGAAGGCGGCCGCGACTGGCCGAAGCGGCCGGGATACTGGTTGCCAGTATCGGCATCGCGCTGCTAACTATGCCTTCGATTCACGGCGCGTTTCGCATGAATCGAGGGGATCTATTAACGATCGGCTGCGCCGTGGTGTATGCGCTTCACCTTTTGGTGCTAGGGCATTTTTCGCAACGCGAGCGCGTCGAACCGGTCGCCTTGGGGCAACTTGCATGCACGGCTGTCCTTTCGGTGTTGTCGCTACCGTTCGATCCGCCCAAGGCGGTTTGGAGCGCGGCGGTTCTATTCGCCATCGTTCTTACCGCCGTATTGGCGACCGCAGTGGCATTCGCGTTTCAGACCTGGGGCCAAAAGCACACCACAGCGGAACGAACGGCGTTGATCTTCGCGTTGGAGCCGGTGTTTGCGATGGCCGCGGCGGTAACGTTCGGGGGCGAGCGGCTCACGTTGGGGGCGTGCGCCGGTTGCGGGCTAATTTTAGCGGGCATTCTGGCCGTTGAGTTGAAACCCGCGCGCACCGCCTGACATCGGAATACCAGCGGACTTCGACTTTGGTAGCGTCCCAATTCAGGCACTAGCCGGGCTTTCTCGCCACGCGGAGGGGGCCAATTATCTATATACTTGGAAGTACCGCCGCGAAAGGCGCAGTTTCGCAAAATGCCGTTCCTTAAAACCATGAAGCAGCAGAAATTGCTGAGTATGACTCTGCTGCTATTTACCCTTGCCCTGGGCATCCTGATCGGCACGCTGGTCAATACGGGCGTGAAAGCCGACCGGCAGACATCGGCGATCGCGCCGGACGCCACGCCGCTAGCGGTTCCCGAGGCGGCGCCGATCTCGAACGAGTTCAGCAAACTGACCAAACGCGTCGAGCCTTCGGTGGTGTATATCGAATCCGATTACCTGCCGAAAGCGAGCGCGCAAAAGGGACAGGGGGACGATTCGGACGAGGACGACAGCAGCGCGAACCAGGATCCAAAAAATCAGGATCCCTCGGAAATGTTCCGGCGCTTTTTCGGCAAGCCCGAACCGCGCACGTTTCGCAGCGAAGGCTCCGGAACCGGCTTTATCGTCGACCGGAACGGCTACATTCTGACGAATCATCACGTGATTGAGAAGGCGGATCGCATCAAGGTTCGCTTGAACGGGGAAGACCTGGATTATAAGGCGCGCATCGTGGGTTACGACAAAGAGACGGACGTCGCGGTGCTGAAGATCGAAGCCAAGCATCCGCTGCAGCCGGTGCAGATAGGAAATTCGGACAGCGTGGAAGTGGGCGACTGGGCGATTGCGATCGGCTCGCCGTTCGGGCTTCAAGCGACGGTGACGGCCGGGATTGTCAGCGCTACCGGGCGCGATGTGGGTTCGGGCCAATTTCAACATTTTCTGCAGACCGACGCGGCCATCAATCCCGGTAACAGCGGCGGCCCTTTGCTGAACATTCGCGGCGAGGTGATTGGGGTGAACACGATGATCGCCACGCGCAGCGGGTCGTATGAGGGGATCGGGTTCGCGCTGCCGTCGAACATGGCGGTGAAGGTATACAACGACATTATTCGCGAGGGCCGGGTGGTGCGCGGCTCGATCGGGATCAAGTGGACTCCAAACGGCAGCCACAGCGATACGTTGCAGGCGTTCGGGCTAGATCACGGGGTGCTGGTGGAAAAGGTTTCGAAAGCGGGTCCGGCGGACAGAGCCGGCATGAAGGCCGACGACATTATCGTCGCGATGAACGACCGGCCGGTGAAAGACGGCGAGGAACTGGTGAACAAAGTGGCCGATTTACCGATCGGATCGACGGCGCTTTTTACGGTCGACCGCGATGGGAAGCGGCTGGATTTCAAAGTGATGATTGAGGAGCGGGCGCGCGTGTGGAAAGACGACCCGCGCATTTCCGAAGATACGCCGCTCACCGCGCCTACTTCGAAATCGGTTGCCCAGGCGAAGTTCGGCATCACGATTATGCGGTTGACCGACAAGGAACGCAAAGATTTGGCGATCGACGAGAAGGCGGGGGTGAAGGTGATTTCCGTTGATCCCGGATCGTTTGCCGACGATATCGGCTTAGAGGAAGGCGACGCGATTCTGTCTATCAATCGGCAACAGGTTGCATCGCCCGACGATGTGAAATCGATGCAGGCGAACCTCCGGCCGGGCCAGGCGGTTGCGGTGCATATCGTGCGCGGCAACGGGCCCAATGGTCATCGCAGCGAGCCAGAGCGTTATTACCTGTCGGGGCGATTACCGGAAGAGTAGCGCGCCGGAGACCGCCGGATTTTCGTTGTCCGAAACGGCCACCGTAGACCGTCTTGAGTGACGCTGGGGTGCAGAGCGCGCGGCTCTAACGCTTCTTGATCAAGACCGCCGTCAGGGCGACTGTGAGCGTTGCGGCTGCCATTTTGAGGAAACGCAGCGTATTCAGATCGCGCCGCAATTGCATCATCTCGCGGAAGCATGGCGAGCACTCCGCCACGTGATGGATGATCGGGTGTGTGGGATCCAGCTCCTTGGTCGCGATGCCCTTTAACAGCGCGATTCCCTTCGGGCACCCGATTCGATCCGGGTTCGGATAGTCGTTTGCGGCGGAAAGCCGGAACGCCCTCATCAGCTCGCGTTCTTCGCGGCGTGATAGGGGCGGATTCAAAGTAATTATCTTGGCCATACTTAGCGTGACATCCGCAACGAAGTGATCCGCCGTGTTCATTATGGCGTGGCGATTTCGAGGCGCGTGAGCGGTCTCAAACGGAATTGTCGAGAGGCACGGCGGAACCACGCCTCTCGATGCGAAAAAGGCCGTATTCGGCAGTTAACGACGGCCTGGGATGCCGATAAGTAACATCGTGGGTAAACACAAGGACCTGCGGCCGTTCGAGTCGATTGAGGGAACGCTGGAGTTTATGAAGCTCTTGGATGACGCGATCCTCGAATCTTCCGGCGAACTGCGTCACCGACTCGCAGCAACCTCGCTGTATCGCTCCCGGACGGGTCTGCTGCTGGCCCTTTACAAACTCGACCAGCTCTCGGACTGCGTGCGGCGAAGTAAGCGCATCCTCAACGATCTAAGCTTGATCCGATCGGCGCTCATGGGGCAGAGCGTGGAGCCGCAGCGCGAAGCTCGCCAGGAAGTCAGTGTCTGCCGCTAGCGGGGCAATCTTCCGGCCATGCGAAGTAGAACCGATAATGGTTCGCGCAGCGAGGATTGAATTCGGCACTGCATACCGGGCAGCGGTTGCCGCTCGCCAAGTACTCGTTGATGGTTAGTTCTGTGCGGCAACGACCGCAAAGTACCGCTTTTTCGGCCCACTCGTTCTTCGGCCAAACTTCGATCTTGTGGCCGGCCAACGCTTCATGGCAATCTTTGCAGGCATAATACATGCCGCAGCACTTCATTTTGATAGCGATGATGTCAAGCGGCGTGTGATGGTGGGCGCACCTGGTCTCTGCGCCGATCTGTATCCCGTTTACCGTGGCAAACACCGACTCAACCGCCCGCCTGCCCTTCGTCTTCTAGCCGAGGAGGATTGGCGTGCTCCGTCGTCTGGCCGCGAAGCTGATCTTTGAGGCGAGCGCTGTCGTTCGGATCGAGCGGTTCCGGCGCGGCAACTTGCCGCGATTCCGGCGGGATTCTCTCGGCGTCCATTGCCACGGCGCTACCGCGCTAGTGATGCATCCACTCGTTGTGGTGTGCCTGATACTCGTGAATTCTGGCTGCATCGTCGGCGAGAACTTGCCGATCCTCGGGCCCTAAGCGTTGGTCGTTGGCGGATTTGCGCAACGAATCGATCACATCATTGACTGTTCCGTTGTCCCACACACCCTGATCCAGCTTGGCTTGCAAGCCAGTCAGTTCCTCTTTGGTGCGCTCAAGACGACGCCGCTCCTTCTCTGCGGCAGCTCCGGCGCTGTAAATATGATCAAGGTCGCTGCGCACTCGCATGAAGACATGCGCGTGCCAATCGCCGTGGAAATATTCATCCCGTTCGTGCCGCCAATCTTGCGCAAGCAGGCATCCGGCAGCGGCCAGCAAAGCTAGCGAAACTTTGAAGATTCGTTCATGTTTCATAGGTGGGCTCGTGGCACCTCAGCCTGTTCGAGTTCTGAACGGCCTGAAAAGTTACGGCTCGAGTGGCAAATTTGTAATACAGTTGCGGATCGATTGGACGTGAGTTCACTGTGCTCGAAGCTGTTTACGATTGGAGCGGCGCTCGCCAAAACAGCACGCGGCCGCCGGCTGGCTGGCCGATCCGCGGAATTTGGAACCAAGAATCCCGGCTCATTCACCTGGTCCATAACACAGGATCGGGAGCGTGACATCCGATTCGAACCGATTCCCTCCGGATGCAGGCCAGAGATGCTGCCGTTGAACACCAGTTGCGCGATTTTGGTTGACCCGCAGAGACTCGAACTCTGGCATCACGCTAAATCGGGCGCGCGGCTTATCCGCGAGATGAAGGTGCAGTAACTTGGCGCCCGGTCCAGGATTTGAACCTGGGGCTTCCTCTTTGTAAGAGAGGCACTCTGCGCAGACTGAGTTAACCGGGCTTGGTCGAGTTATTCGAATTCAACCAAAATTCATCTTCGGAGGCTTCAAACCGTCGAAGCTTGCGATCTATATGCCCCATGGCGTAACTTCTGGCACCGGAGCTGAGACTCGAACTCAGGTTTTCGGTTTTGGAGACCGACGTCCTAGCCGCTGAACGACTCCGATGTATTCGATTGTCAAAGATCCACCAAAAAGCAAAAGCCCCGGAAACCTTTCGGCTCCGGGGCTGTAACTTCTCTCGTAGTAAGTTGAAACGTCTACGTTAAGCCAGACACCCCGGATGCGCGCACGTCTTCCCATCCGCGTTTCCCGCGCATGACGACGGCGATTTGTATCCTGCGGTGTCTCACTTGAAAGACCAGAATAACAATGTGTCACGAGTTAGTGCAACTATTTTTGAAAATTGTGGAGATGCTCGGATTTTTGAACCGAGATCAGCGCCTTGCAGGGGCACGGTCCTATAGTGCTCTCGGGTGCTTCGAAAGGCCGGCCGACTACTCTATCCTGTAAAGGTTGGGAGGTGCATCATGGTCCGTCTTGTGCTCTGCTTATGCGGGGCCCTATGCCTTCAGGGCGCAACGCCCGTTTTCGAGGACCAATCGACCGCCGCGTGGACACTTCTGCACGGTTCGCTCACATCCGACGATTCGGTCCGCCACAACACCCATGCATCGCTGCGCGTCGAGGCCAGTGCCGCCAATTCCGACGCCACTGCCCGCTCCGCCGCGGTTCATCTCACGATCGGGAAAACCTACGAAATTAGCGGGTGGGTGCGAACGCAAGACCTGACGGTGAAGGATCTCGGCCGCTCTCCTATCGCATCCGGCGCGGCGCTCAGCATGGAGTCCATGCCGTTCGATGTGCATTCCCCGTCGACCGGCGGCACACGTGACTGGATGCGGCTCTCGCTACGTTTCGTAGCCACTCGGTCCGAGGATCACATCTTAATCACCGCCGGCAGCGGCGGAGCGCTGCAAGGCAAGGCATGGTTCGAAGGAGTCACCCTTGACGAAGTTTCGCCGGCCGAAAGCTGGCCATCGCCTGCAGCGGTTCGCACGTTCGGCCCAGCCTATCGCTATCCGGCCGCGGGATGGATTTACTTGCATATCGAAGGCAAACCTTACGATCGCGGCTATCAGCACGGATATTTGATGGCCAAAGAGATTCCCGAATACCTGGCTCGCTGCGCCATCCTGCTTGCGGGTAAAGCCGACGAGCAGACCTGGAACACGTATCGGACCAGCGCCGACGCGCTCTTCCTGCGCGGATTCGATCGCGAAATTCTCGAAGAGATGCGCGGGATCGCCGATGGCGCGACCGCCGGCGGCGCAAGATTCCTGGGCCGCAAACTCGATCTGGTAGATATCGTGCTTGCCAACACTACAGTCGAAATGGGTGAGCTGGCTTCCGCCATGCGCGTGACTCCGACGGGCATGGAAGGCGCACATTTCAATTTGCCGCCTTATGCGGGCAAGAACTTTGCGGCCAGCGACCACTGTAGCGCTTTTGCGGCCACCGGCCCCGCCACGCGCGACGGGAAAATGGTCATCGGGCATGTGACGTGGTGGCCGCAGACGCTCGCCGAGCAAACAAATGTGATGCTCGATATCAAGCCCGAGACCGGACATCGGATGCTGATTCAGAGCTACCCGGGCGGCATCGAAAGCGGCACCGATTGGTATCAGAACGACGCTGGAATCGTGCTTACCGAGACCACCATCGATCAAACGCCGTTCAATGTACAAGGCACGCCGGTCGCTTTCCGCGCGCGCATGGCTATTCAATACTCAGGCAACATCGACGAGGTGGTGAACCAGCTCGGAGCGCGCAATAATGGCCTCTACACCAACGAGTGGATCATCGGCGACGCGAAGAGCAATGAGATTGCCATGTACGAGCTTGGCACCAAGCATACGAAGCTGTGGCGCAGCTCGAAGAATGAGTGGTTCGGCGATACGCCTGGATTTTATTGGGGCGATAACAACGCCAAAGACCTCGCGGTGAATCTCGAATACATGCCCGATCCGCAGGGCGCGCCTGGATTCGTGCCTTACGTGCCCGGCAGGCGCGATCTTGCGTGGATGGATCTCTATCGAACGTACAAAGGACAGATCGATGAGCAGTTTGGGTTCAAAGCATACGACAGCGCCCCGCTCGTCGCCTCCAGCACGATGGATGCAAAGGTCGTTACTTCCGATATGGCGAATCGCATGATGGTTTGGGCCGAGTTTGGCCGCCCAAATGAGAGCATCGCGCCGCCGCGGGATTCAAACCATGGTATCTTTCCGGGCGGCTATTACCTGTTCGACACCGAACCCTCCGAATCGCTCAGCTCTCGCATTGCCGCAAACGAAAAGGCACGTCTCGAAGCGAAAAACACCCCAGCGGAGATGCGCAAGAGCGATCCTGTTTCCTGGCGCGATCGCAGAGACAAGCTCTGGAAGGGCTGGCTGTTGCCTGCTGCCGATGGAGACACCTGGTTTGTCGCGGGCTCGGCGGAATACTATCGCGTGCTGCAGTCGGATGACGTCGATGAGGCGATCGATGCAAAGAGGATTCGGTATCGCGGATTGAAATTATCCGCCGATACGGCTGCCAACCGATTTCTGCTGGAAGAAACTGCCGGTGTTCTTTTTCTCGATTCGGTTCGCCGCAAGTTGGGCAACGACGCCTTCCTGAAATTGATGAACGATTATTTCGCTGCGCATACGACACACACGGTAACCGCACAATCGTTCCTGGACGCAGCGGGAATGACTTACAAAGCTCCGGATCCTGGCGACGGTGCGGCTTATTTGCCCGGCGATATTGCGCACAGACTCGCGTCGGCTGTGATCGTCTATGGGACCGCGCGCGAGACGGGCACGAATCGCTATGTGGCCGAGCAGTTGCGAGACCGCTACCGCGAACGCTACCAACGCGAGGTTCCGGTGTGTAAGGATTTCGAGACGAGCGACGGGATGCTCGCGGGCAAAGACGTGATATTCATCGGCCGGCCCGAGACGAATGCGGCGCTCGCCCGATGGCGAGACCAGATCGGGCTCGATTATCAGGCGGCTGCGTTCACAGTGGACGGCAAGACTTATGCGTCCGAACGAAATGCACTGGTTTATGCGGCTAAAAATCCGCACGACGCGAGCCACATGGTTCTCGTTTTCGCAGGCAATTCACCGCTTGAAACCGCTCGGGCGGTAGAGGCCACCGGCGAGACGCCCGCGACCGTCCTCGAAGATGGGAAAAGCGACCTGACTGCCCATGGCGATCAGGCAAACTAGCACTAACTTGACCACGTCTGAGTTAGTAAGCTCAGTGCGGGAGGACGAGCCGCACCTGGTTTAGGCAGTACCAGCTCAGGAAACCATTCGCGACAATTAGCGCGATGAAGTAGTAGGCGATGCCTTGCTTCGCCTCGGCCGGGAAATCGCGTTTCCAGATGCGATAACCCGTGCCGAGCGCAACGAAGAGAAACAGGTACTCATGCAGGATGATCCACAGGGTGAGGCTGACGAACAGCACCGCCCAGCGCCCCTGCTTGCCTAAGGCATACATGGCCGAGCCGCCGTCGAAGATGAGGACGGGAATCAGGTTCAGAAGATTGACCCAGCCCGCAAATTGCGCGACCGCCAACCAGACGCGGTGGCCGGTTGACAAGTACAAACCATAGGCGAGCAATCCCGACAGGAAGCCGAACAACGGCCCGGCGAGCGAGATCTGCGCACGAACACCGGGGTCCACGCCCGCTCCGTTCCATTTGACATAGGCGCCGAATCCGGGCAGGAACATGGGCAGCTCCGCGCTGAAGCCGAAGCGCCGCACCATCAGGTAATGCCCCATTTCGTGGAGCAGGACAGATCCTGTGAGGCCCACGGCGAACCACCAGCCGAACAAGCTCCAGTACAGGCCGACAAACGCCAGGATGCTCAACAGGAATTTGGCCTTGGTCAGCAGAAGGAACGCTGCCGTTTTGAACTTTGCCAGGGCTGCCAAGACCACGCCGACCGGGCCCAGGCGCTTGCCCCACGCCGTTTTCTGCGGCGGCGAAAGGCGGGCGTTCAACTTGTCGATTTCACGCTGCACGGACTGACGCTGCGCAGAACCCGGCGGCAGCATCTGCAACGCGGCTAGCCATTGCTGACGCGCCGCTTCGAGCTGGCCGGTGGCGGCCAAGTGACGCGCTCGCACCGCGGTCTCTTCCAATTCACGAGCGTATGTAAAGCGCCGGCAATTCGGGCATACGAGGGCCCCGGCATCGAGCGCCGTGCCGCAGTTTTCGCACATTACTCCGGGCGGTGAAGCAAAGCTCGCCAAATTTCAGTTTAGAAGGAAGGGCGTCAGGAAACGGCCGCTTCTTCGCTCAAATCCGGCATATCGTTCGTGACCTGCGAGGCAAGAAAGACGGCCACAACAGATTCCACGCCTTCTTTGTCGTCCTCGTCGAAGCGGTTGAGGCTGGCGCTATCGATATCCAGTACGCCCAACAGCTTGCCCCAGTTCAGCAGGGGTACGACAATTTCGGACCGGGAAGCGGTGTCGCAGAAGATGTGGCCCTGGAACGCACTGACATCGGGCACCACAATGGTCTTGCGCTGGGAGGCGGAGGCGCCGCAAACTCCCTTTCCAAAAGGAATGCGCGCGCAGGCCGGCTTGCCCTGGAACGGACCTAAGACCAGGCTCTCGGCCTCAGCGATATAGAAGCCCACCCAATTCACGTCCGGCAGGCTCTGGAACAGTAGCGCCGAAGTATTGGCTGCATTTGCTATGAAGTTCTTCTCGTCTCCGAGCAGTTCTTGCAACTGTTCGCAGACATCTTGATACAGCGCATATTTGGCGCTTCGCGGTTCAGTCGTTGCCAGAGAGTTCATGGCTGTTAAATATAACAGTGTAGCTCTTCCGGAATACGTCTCATTTTGAGCGCACAAGGGACACGTCCTGTGCGCTTTTAACCTTAAGCGCGCACAACGGACAGCGAGCGTCCTGTGCGCTAGCCGGCGTTTCGTTTGCGGCGGTATGGGCTCGAGATGTAGCTTTTCGCTTCCAGCGCTGCTTCCGATTTGGGAGCAGTTTTCATGGTCTCCCGGTAAGCTTGAACGGCGGCCTGGTGTTTTCCCTGCAGATCGTAGACTTGCCCGAGCCGGAGCCAGGCCATCACGGCCGTATTCAGGTCGAGTCGATCTGCGTTCTCGGTCACCCGTTTCAGATCGGTCAGCGCCGGATCCAAATCGCCGTACCAGAACAATAAGTTTGCCTTGAGATATTGAATTTTCTCAGGCGGCAAGCCGGCGTAACCGGGCGATCCGCTCTTGCGCAGACTCTCAATTTCGGCGAGCACTCGCAACGCGTCCTGCTTATCACCCAAGTCGCTGTACATCTCGACTTCTTCGAAGCGAAACAGATAATTGCGCGGGAATTTCTGAGCGAGCTCCTGAAGCAAAGGGATGGCTCGCTGTGGCTGCCGCTCGCGGCGGTAGATGGCGGCCAGCAGGGCTTCCGCATCGTAGCGGTTGAGAACTCCGGTTTGGGCGACGAGCTGCAGTTGGCGAATGCCGTCCTCGCGGTCGCCGTGAAAACCTTCGAGCGAGGCGAGAACACGCCAACCAAACGACAAGCAGCCTACGATGTATTCGTTGATTCCGAGTATCAGCCGGGCATCGCTGAAGTTGCGATCGATGCGGACCACCTGCTCGTCGTCCTTGCGCGCCGCGGTAATTTCGTGCAGGGAATCGAGCCAAGCTTTTTGCACGAGGAAGAGATAATTCGCGCGCAGGCCATGCGCGACCGCTTGCGCATATAAGGCCTGGACATCGCGCGGATTCCTGGCCAGCGCATCCTGGGTGAGTTTCATGGCGGTGGCGAGGGCGTCGTTGAAGCGCGCCTTGTCTTGCGCGCTGATCTCCATGCCGGGGCGGCGCAAGAACGGATTCGAACCCGTGACCAACTGGCTTTCGAGCGCGCCATTGCGAAGCATCTCGCGCTGTAAGATGCTTTGCGCCAGGTGGTTGTACAGCTCGGGGTCTGTCGGATGCTGCTTCAGTTCCCGCTCGAAGACGGCGATCGCCTGGTCATATTCGTTGTTGTAGAAATGGACGAAGCCTGGGTCTGTCAGCGGATCTTGAAGTTTCGGCGGTGAATCGGCTACGGCTAAGGCGGAAGCAATAGTAAGTGCAACGGCGGCGCGGATTATCGGCCTGCTGAACCGCATGGACTTTCTTGATGAGCTTGGGCGTTGCTCATTGCATTCGTGACGTTCCGCATGAGCCCGGCGTACCTGGCGCGCCAGACCGGAGAGCGCCGGAAGCGAGCCCGGAATTCCTCTTCGCTTAACCGCGCCAGATCTTCCAGCCTGGGCGCGAATTCGACCGGCTCAAACTCGGCCTGCGATGAAACCGGGGCGCGCGCATTCCACGGGCATACGTCCTGACAGATGTCGCAGCCGAAAATATGGTTGCCGATTTGGCCTCTCAGCTCGGCGGCGATCTCGCCGCGCTTTTCGATCGTCAAATATGAGATGCAGAGCCGCGCATCCAGCTTCCAGCCACCATGGTTGTCCGGCACGATGGCCGCCGTGGGGCAGGCGTCGATGCAGCGCGTGCAAGTGCCGCAACGGTCCGGGGCGGCTGTGTCGGGCGCCAGCGGAATCGACAGCAGCAACTCACCCAAAAAAAACCACGACCCCTGCTGCTGATTGATCAGGCAAGTGTTCTTTCCAATCCAGCCTAGACCGGCGGCCCTGGCGTAAGACCTTTCGAGCAGCGGCGCCGTGTCTACGCATATTCTCCATTCGAACGGGTCGGCGTGGAGCTCTCGAAGGCGCTGGACCAGCGTCTCCAGATCCCGCCGCAACAGATCGTGATAATCGGCGCCCCAGGCATAGCGCGAGATCCAGCCTTGTTCTGTCGCCTCTCGTTGGGTGGTATGCGGATGCGCAGTGTTGTAGAGCTTGCCGACGCATAAGATGCATTGCGCGCTCGCCAGCAGATTGCGTGGATCGCCGCGCAGATCGCCGCGCCGGTCCGTGAGGTAGACCATCTCGCCGGCTAATCCCGCCGCGCGCCAAGTCGCAAACCGTTCGAAGTCTTCGGACGGCAAAGCAGGCGCGATTCCCGCGAGCTCGAATCCGCAGGCGTGTGCCAATTGCTTTAACTGTTGCGGGCTGACGGCCAAGCTTTTTGCTACCCTCTGTTTTTATTTTGCCTGTTCCGTTGCTCGAATTCGAAAACGTTTTCGTGCGCCGCGGCGAGCGCCTCGGCCTGAATAGCCTCACGCTCACTGTGCATGCGGGCGAGCACGTGGCGATCCTCGGCCCGAACGGCAGCGGAAAATCCACCCTCATCAAGACGATCACGCGTGAATGTTATCCGCTGATTCGACCCGGCACGCGCCTGCGCATTCTAGGCCGCCGGAATTGGAACATCTTCGAGCTGCGTGCGCATCTCGGGGTGGTGAGTAACGACTTAATGACGCAATGCACGCGCGACATCAGGGGGCGCGAGCTTGTGCTCTCCGGATTTTTCGGCTCCATCGGGGTCTGGCCCAACCACCACGTGCTGCCTGAAATGGAGGAAACGGCACGGCAAGCAATGGCGCGGCTCGACGCGCTGCATCTGGCGGACCGCTGGATGGACGAACTGTCGTCGGGCGAGGCGCGCCGCCTGCTCATAGCGCGGGCTCTGATTCACAATCCAGCGACGCTGCTGCTGGACGAGCCGACCACCAGCCTGGACTTGCCGGCGCTGCACGAGGTGCGTGCGCATCTGCGGTCGCTCGCGGCCGGCGGAGTCGGCCTGCTGCTGGTGACGCACCACCTCGACGACATTATTCCTGAAATCGAGCGCGTGATCCTGCTACGGCAAGGGGCGGTGTTCGCCGATGGTCCCAAAGCAGAAGTTCTCACTACCGAATGTTTGTCGGCGTTGTTCGGGATTTCCGTCGAAGTGTTCGAGCGCGACGGGTTCTATCACGCTTGGTGAGCCATAGGATCGCTCAACTAGGTTCCCGCGGCGATGGTCCCGGCTAGCGGGCTGCTGGCGACGGCATATTCGCGCCGCGGCATACGGCCCGCGAGAAACGCCGCCCGGCCGGCTTCGACTGCGAGTTTCATGGCATGCGCCATGCGCTCGGAGTCTTCGGCTTCGGCAATCGCTGTGTTGAGCAGCACGCCATCATAACCGAGCTCCATCGCGATGGCGGCGTCGGAGGCGGTTCCGACGCCTGCGTCCACAATGAGCGGGACGCCGGTGATCGCCTCGCGCAAGATCTTGAGATTGATCACATTCTGGATGCCGAGACCCGAGCCGATGGGCGCAGCGAGCGGCATCACGGCCGCCGCACCGGCATCGATGAGCCTGCGGGCGTTCACCAGGTCGTCGCTCGTGTAGGGCAGGACGACGAAGTTTTCCTTCACCAGGATTCGGGTTGCTTCGAGCAGCCCCTGGTTGTCCGGAAATAACGTTTTCTGGTCGCCAATCACTTCCAGCTTGATCCAGTTCGACAGGCCGGCCTCTTGCGCCAGCCGCGCGGTGCGCACGGCATCCTCGGCTGTGTAGCACGCCGCGGTATTCGGCAACAGGTGAATCTTCGAGCGATCGATGTAGTCCAACTCCGATTCCTTGGAGCGGTCGCTGAGATTCACGCGGCGCACCGCCAGGGTCACCATTTCGGTTCCCGATGCCGCGTGGCACCTGGCCATCAGCGCCTTGCTGCGGTATTTCCCGGTTCCTACGAACAGGCGCGAGTGAAAGGCGCGGCCGGCGATTGTCAGAACATCGTCCATACAGATATTATCCGACCGCGGCGGTTTTCAAAGCGCCAGTTGCCCCTTATACTGCATTTCTCCAAGCTCGAACTTTTTCTTCACTTCGGTCTGGCCGAAGGCCGCCTTGAACTCCACTTCGCGATCAGCGGCGGAGATCGGCAAAGCGGTCTTTAGGAATCGAAAGAAATATACATCGGAGTTGCCGATTCTTCGGTAGTCGGAGTCAATCGCCTGCAGTGGTGCTTTTCCCTTCAAGTTCAGGTAGGCGCCTTGCGCCAGCGCCTTTGGATCGGAACCGCCCTCGGGGGCGGGGAGGCCAACCACCGCAATGATGTAATGCGGCCGTTCGGCCGACGCACGCGCGACCTGGTCCGGGGCTGGCGGGTGTGCTCCTGAGCGCAGCCGCAACACGGCGAGCCGAACCGGAGTCGCGCTCGCCCAGATGACGGTCAACAAAGGGGGCGGAGCGGGCGCGCCGGCGTTGGGAGTAAGGGTGGAGGGCGTCGCGGCGGGGGATACATTGCGGTTGCTGTTCTGGTCCGCCGGCCCGTTGCTTCCCCCTATGGAGGGATTGCTCATGTTGGCGCCGGTAGTGGTGTTCGAGGAATTTCCGAGCGAGGCTGCGGGAGGCGAGGCGGCGCTCGATCCCGTTTCGATTACCATGACACCCGGCCGGGCGCTTGCCGGCAGCGGCATTTGCTTTGCCCAGGGCGAAGCGGTCATGACCGCCTGAGCGTCTTTTTCGGTCCAGTCGGCAAAATCTTTGTTCTGCCACGCGGCGCTTTCGGCCGCCAGGCATGCCACCGCGCAGGCAAATAAAAAGAGAACTCTCGCCTTCCGACGTTGCATCGTGGTCCTCTGCTCCATCAGACTGGCGAGCCGGAGCGGAGGTGACAATATGCGTGTTATTCTTTGGGAGTCGGACCGGACAGGTGGGTGAGTGGTTAAAGCCAACAGACTGTAAATCTGTCCCTCCTTGCGAGGTACGAAGGTTCGAATCCTTCCCTGTCCACCAGAGCTTGCCATGACTTTCGACGAACGGCTTGAATTTCTCTTCCGATCCAGCGAGTCCTTGCATGCCTCGTGCCAGGAGCTGCACGCTTCCGCGCGGGATTTACGGGAGACGGTCGCTGAACACACGCGTCAGTTAGAGATCGACGCCCAGAATATTCGCGCTCTTGCCAACATTGCAGCGGCGCATCAAGCGCGTTTAGACGATCTAGAGGACCAGTAGACTGCTATTCTGTGCGAAGGCGGGCCGTTGTAGCTCAGTTGGTAGAGCGCGTCCTTGGTAAGGACGAGGTCACCGGTTCAATCCCGGTCAACGGCTCCATCGCGTCGCAAGCAAGACTCAAGCCGGTCGACTGAGTAGCTTAAGCACAGATTCTCTGCGACCTGAACATTGTTCAAAACGGGCTTCGTCGATGGGCCAGCGATATAGCGATATAGTGTTAACAACCCACGGAAAGCCTGGATGCTTCGTCTCGCCTTGGTTCTGATTGTTGCGGCGGAGTGTAGTCTTGCCGCTGCTGCCAACGGTGAGATCGATTTTCAGCGGCAAGTCCGGCCGATTCTCTCAGACAACTGCTTTCTCTGCCATGGCCCCGACAAGGGGACGCGGATGGTGGATTTGCGGCTCGACATCAAGGAAGGTGCGTTCGGGCAGCGGAAGAACGGGCGTGCCGTGGCGCCGGGAAAGCCGGACGAGAGCCTGCTGATCAAGCGGATTTATTCGAATGATGCGGCATTCCGGATGCCGCCCGTGTTTTCACACAAGACGCTCACGCAGGACCAGAAGGACACGCTGCGCCGCTGGATTGAACAAGGCGCCAAGTGGGGCCAGCATTGGGCGTTCGTGCCGCCCCGGAAAGCTCCGCTGCCGGACGTCAAGGATACCGCCTGGCCGAGGAATGAGATTGACCGTTTTGTGCTGGCGCGCATGGAGGCGAGTGGGTTAGAGCCGGCCTTGGAAGCGGAGCGCAGAACGTTGATCCGCCGAGTGAGCTTCGATTTGACAGGTCTGCCGCCGACGCCGGAAGAAGTGGAGGCGTTTGTCAGGGACAAGTCGGCGCGCGCGTATGAGAAGGTGGTGGACCGGCTACTGGCTTCGCCGCATTACGGCGAGCATCGGGCGCACTATTGGCTGGATGCGGCGCGCTATGCGGACAGCAACGGCTATCACTTCGACAACTATCGCGAGATGTGGCCGTATCGCGACTGGGTCATCCGGGCATTCAACCAGAACGTGCCGTTCGACCGGTTCACGGTGGAGCAGCTAGCGGGCGATTTGCTGCGCAACGCGACCTTAGATCAAAAGGTCGCTTCGGGATTTCAGCGCTGCAGCGAAACTACCGACGAGGGCGGAGCGATTCTGCCGGAAGTGGAGGCGATGATTGCGAAGGATCGCGCGGACACGCTGGGAACCGTGTTCATGGGCTTGACGGTGGGTTGCGCGACCTGCCACGACCACAAGTTCGATCCGATTTCGCAGAAGGATTACTACTCGCTGACAGCGTTTTTCCGGAACACGACGCAGCCGATTATGGACATGAACATCCAGGACACGCCACCTGCCATTCACGTGCCCCTGGATGCGGATCGGAGCAAGTGGGAGCAACTCACGAAGCGGCAGACGGAACTGCAGCAGAGCTTTGCCGGCGAGCGCGAACGGGCCTTGCGTTCAATTGCTACCTGGCTGGATGGGGTAAGAGCGGCGGCGGGTTCGTACGCACTGGCTACGCAAGCGGCGGCGGTGAATATGGCCAGCTTGACGCCGTCCGCGGAAGTGGAACAGACAATGGCGGCCCCCGCGGAGGCCACGGGATTGCGCTTCAAGAAGGAAGGGAGCGCGCGCCTGCCCGCGGTCGAGGCAATCGACTCGCTCAAGCCGTTCACGATCGCAGCGTGGATCTATTTTTCGGATACAAACGACGGAACTGTCGCGAGCCAGTACGAGGTGGTCTCGGAGAGCGACGGCAACAAGACCCGCAAGGGGTGGTTGCTGAGGATCGACAAAGGAAATCTCGGGTTGTACGCGCACGCGCCGGCGATTTACTTCAGCGGCGTGGACGGGAAGGGAATTAGCGCTCGCCCAATTCCGCAGTACGAATTCAAGCCGAATACGTGGTTTCATCTGGTGATTGCCTACGACGGCAGCGGCTACACGCGGGGCATCCATATGTATGTCAACGGCGAGCCGGTGGTGGTTGTGGGACGGCCGGAAGACATCGCGCGGCTCACGACGTCGATGGCGACGGAGGCACCGATCACGCTCGGGCAGGATGGCGACAAACAGTTTTTCGAGGGCGGCGGCATAGCGGATTTTCGCGTACTGAACAGGATGGCGGGGCCGCAGGATGCCAAGTTGCTGTTTTTGGCCAGCCGGGCGAGCGCGGCGGCGGGGAAGCAGACCGATCAGCTTTCGAGCGGCGAGAAGGAGGTGCTGGCGGACTTCTACACGACAGCGCTGAACCCGGCAACGGCGGCGCTGATGACCCAGATCCGGCAGAACGATGCGGCCCTGTGGGAGATCCAACGGCGGTCGGCGACGACGCTGATCATGCAGGAGCGGACGGACAGCCAACCGACGGCGCACGTGCTGTATCGGGGTCAATACGACCAGATGCGCGCAGAAGTTCACGCGAACACGCCGAGCGTGCTGCCACCCATGACGCAAGCGATGCCGCGTAACCGGCTGGGGCTGGCGATGTGGGTGGTCGATCCGGGGAATCCGTTGACTGCGCGGGTGACGGTGAACCGGTTCTGGCAGGAGCTTTTCGGCACAGGGATTGTGAGGACGGCGGAAGATTTCGGCTCGCAGGGAGAGCCGCCGAGCCATCCGGAACTACTGGACTGGCTGGCGGTGGATTTTCGCGATTCGGGCTGGGACGTCAAGCGGATGTTCAAGCTGATGGTGATGTCGGCCACGTACCGGCAGTCGGCTGCGAGCACGCCGCAGAAGATGAGTGTGGATCCGCAGAACCGGCTGCTGGCGCGTGGGCCAAGATTCCGCATGGATGCGGAGATGATCCGCGATATGGCATTGGCGGCGAGCGGCTTGCTGCGGCCGGCGATCGGCGGGCCCAGCGTTAAGCCGTATCAGCCGTCGGCAATTTGGGAAACGGTCGCCATGGAACAGAGCAATACGCGCTTCTACCGGCAGGATGCGGGCGATAACCTGTACCGGCGCAGTTTGTACACCTTCTGGAAGCGGGCTGCACCGCCGTCGTCGATGGACATCTTCAATGCGCCGTCGCGCGAGAGCTGCATTGTGCGGCGTGAGCGGACAAATTCGCCGCTGCAAGCGCTGGTGACGATGAACGATGTACAGTTTGTCGAGGCGGCGCGCGTGCTGGCGCAAAACGCGATGAAACGCGACAAGCACGTGGATCGGGAGCTTGGTTATATCTCGGAACGCCTGCTGGCGCGGCCGCTGGACAAAGAAGAAGAGGGTGTGCTGGCGAAGTCCTATGCGGCTTTTCTGGCGTATTACATGAGTGCGCCGCAGGATGCCTCGAAGTTACTGAAGGTGGGGGACTCGCCGGCGGATCCGATGCTGGCGCAGCCGAAGTTCGCGGCGCTGGCAATGGTCGCGAACGAGTTGCTGAACCTGGATGAAACCTTGACCAAATAGGAGACGGAACGAATGGACCCCATCGGAGAGAGCGTGCTGACGGAGACGAGGCGGCAACTGCTGTCTCGCGGGACGCGGGGTTTGGGCGCGCTGGCGTTATACACACTGCTGGAGCGGCATGCTACCGCGGCGACGGAAAAGAAGGCGGTTGGCGGCCTGCCGGGATTGCCGCACTTCGCGCCGAAGGCCAAGCGCGCCATATATCTCCACATGCTCGGCGCGCCGCCCCAGATGGACACCTTCGACTACAAGCCGCAAATGGCCGGCTGGTTCGACAAAGATCTGCCGGATTCGGTGAGGCAAGGACAGCGGCTGACCACGATGACATCCGGGCAGGCGCGTTTTCCCGTTGCGCCTTCGGTGTTCAAGTTTGCACAATACGGCAATAGCGGCGCGTACGTTTCGGAATTGCTGCCCTACACGGCGAAGATGGTGGACGACATCGCAGTAATTCGCTCGATGAACACAGACGCCATCAACCATGAGCCGGCGGTGTTGTTCTTGCAGACCGGATTCATGATTGCGGGCAAGCCTTGCGTAGGATCGTGGATCTCCTACGGGCTGGGCAGCCTGAATCAGGACTTGCCGACGTTCGTGGTGCTGAACGCGACGCATTCGAATCCTAAGGCGAACGTGCAGGCGATCTCGGCGCGGCTGTGGAGCGCGGGATTCTTGCCGGGGCAGTATTCGGGCGTGGCGCTGCGGTCGGGCGGCGATCCGGTTTTGTACATCAATAACCCGGACGGCGTGCCGGCGCAGATTCGACGGCGCATGCTGGACGCGACGGGCGAGCTGAACAAAATGGAGATGGCGAAGATTGCCGATCCGGAGATTGAGACGCGCATTGCGCAATACGAGATGGCGTTCCGAATGCAGACGTCGGTGCCTGAACTGGCCGATATCTCGAAGGAGCCGGAGAGCACGTTTAAGCTGTACGGCGAGGACGCGCGCAAGCCCGGTACGTTTGCGAATTGCTGTTTGATGGCGCGGCGGATGGCCGAGCGCGATGTGCGGTTCGTGCAGGTGTATCACCGCGGGTGGGACGTTCACAGCGATTTGCCGGCGGTGCTGCCAAGCCAATGCAAGGATGTCGACCAGGGCGCCTATGGGTTGGTGCAGGATTTGAAGTCGCGTGGGCTGCTGGAGGACACGCTGGTGATCTGGGGCGGCGAGTTCGGGCGGACGATTTACTGCCAGGGCAAATTGAGCAAGACGGATTATGGGCGCGACCATCATCCGAAGTGCTTTTCCATCTGGATGGCCGGCGCGGGCGTGAAGGGCGGCGTGGTGCACGGCGAGACGGACGAGTTTTCCTACAACATCGTGAAAGACCCGGTCCATATCCGCGATTTGAACGCGACGATTTTGCACCAGTTCGGGATTGAAGATACTCGCTTCACGTTCAAGTACCAAGGGCTGGACCAGAAGCTGACCGGGACGGAGAAGCGGGCGATGGTGGTGAAAGAAGTTCTTGCCTAGGAGAGCAATGGCGACACGACGCGGATTTTTGCTTGGGATGGGAGCGGGAGCTCCGCTGATTCTGGGGGCGACGGATAAGGCCGGTACGCGCAAGCCAGTATTGGGATCGGGCGCGCACGTATTCGAAGTGACGCACGATTGGGGCGAGCTTCCGGCCGAGATCCAATATGGAAACACGCACGGCGTCTGCCAAGATTCCCACGGCCATATCTATGTGCACCATACGGTGAACGCCGCCAGCGTGAGCAGCGACACGATGGTGGTCTTCGACCAGGACGGCAAATTCGTGCGCAGTTGGGGGCCGGATTTCAAGGGCGGCGCGCACGGGCTGCTGATTCGAAAGGAAGGCTCGCAGGAATTTTTGTATCTGTGCGACACCAAGCGCGGGCTGGTGGTAAAGACGACGCTCGATGGCGAGCACGTGATGACGCTTGGATATCCGGAAGAATCTCCTGCGTATGCGCCGGCGAGCGACGGATCGAAGAAGAAGTACAGTCCGACGAATTTAGCGGTCGCGCCGAACGGGAACATCTATGTGGGCGACGGATATGGCTCAAGCTATGTAAATGTGTACACGCCGGATGGGAAGTTCATCAAGACGTTTGGCGGGAAGGGCAGTGCGCCCGGGCAAGTGGATTGCCCGCACGGGATTGTGCTGGACACGCGCGGAACGCAGCCGATCTTGCTGGTCGCGGACCGGGCGAATCACCGGATTCAGACGTTCAACTTAGAGGGCGAGCATATCGCGTTCATCGAGGGCACGAATCTGCCGTGCACGTTTGCATTCAACCAGGGCGGCGAGACGGTGGTGCCGGATCTGGGAGCGCGGGTGACGTTAATGGATCGGGAAAATCGCGTGATCGAGCATCTGGGCGATGACTCGGCGGCGAACGACTGGAACCAACTGCGCAGCCTGCAACGCAGCGCGTTCCGGCCCGGAAAGTTCGTCTGCCCGCATGGAGCGTGTTTCGACCACAAAGGAAATATCTTTGTTGTCGAGTGGGTGGAAGTTGGACGAGTAAGTAAGCTGCGGCGGGTGTAACGCTAGCTGGGGCACTTCAAATAGAGATGTTCTTCGCTTTTTGATCGGCCACTAAGCGCTCGCTTATCAGACGGCCTGCGCAATCGTACTTGCCTTTTTCAGCTTGGCGGAGATAATCTATGTATCTTTTCAACCGCCGGTCTTTATCGCGATGCGAGTAGCGGATAACGCCTTGAGTTAGCTGATAGTCGGTATTCCATCTGGACCTGCGCGGCACACGATGGATGAAGCCGAACGTTTTGAGAATTTCCTGCTGCAGGACGCTTGCGGGGATGGCGCGCGGATAAAACACGAGGAAGTCGCCGGCGAAATAATCCCAATCGTGGTGAATGAACTGTTCGTCGGGATAGAGCTGATGCTGACCGCGCATTTTTGTCTGGGTCGGATATTCCATTAACGGTTGGATCACGACGCGTTGCAGTTGCTCATGATAAGTTTCGAAGAACTCGCGGATAAGGGCCAGTTCCTTTATCGGGTCTTCGGAATCGCCGACGATGAAACTCGCGACGATCTTGGTGCGGATCTTGAAGCTGCGTATGCGCTGCATGGCTTCATGAATGGCGCGCACGGTCGTACCTTTGTGATACTCATCCAGCTTGGATTGGTACAGGGACTCCACCCCGAAAAACACATTTCGAACACCTGCTTCATCGAAAAGCCTCCAAAGCTCTTCGTCTTTGGTGGAATCGATGCGAGTGAACGCGCTCATCAGGCGGATCTTGAGCTTGGCTCGTATCATGGAGCGGAGCAGCTCTTTGGTTTCAGCTTTCCGTATCGCGATATCGTTATCGTGGAACATGCCATACGGGAAGCGGGTCACGCCGTGAAGACGGCCAAGATCGTCGATGACAGCTTGCGCCGGACGCGTGCGGTACAGTTTTCCGAGCTGCCGCATTCCGAGGCAGAAAGTGCATCCGAAAGGACACCCGCGCGAGAACTGCACCACGGGAAACGGGAAGCGCAGCTTGCCGGTGCGAAGGAAGTTGCCGGCCACTCCGGGCCAATGGTGGATCAGTTCGGGTTGCAGTGGAAAATCGACCTGCGTCATCTGGGCGCGGCGCGGAGTGTAGACGTAGCGGCCTGACTCGTCGCGATAAGTCAAACCCTCGATCGACGGGATCTTGTCCGGTGTCCCGCTGTCTAGCGCGCGCAGAAGTTCGAGCGCGGTCTCTTCGCCCTCATTCATCACGACGTAGTCGCAGTGCTCGAGCGTATCTTCGGGAAGAACGGTGGGATGAACGCCGCCAAAGACTATCACCGCCTTAGAGCCTTTGCGGGACCGGATTCGGTCGGCGATACGGTAGCCAATCTTTGCCACGTGCGTCATGGTTGAGATGAGCACGTAATCGGAGGATTCTATGTAATCCCAATCGAGCTTTGTGCTAGTGAACATCGGGAAATACTTCACCCGATATCCATGTTGGTGCAGATAAGAACTGAGCGACAGCGCGCCGTAGCCGAGCAAGATAAACAGCGAGGCCAACCCGTCCGCCGAGGGATGCCCGGCTTCGATAACGGAAACTACTTTGCCCATATGTTCCCTTTCCAAACCGGCAACGCGGCGCGAGCTAAGCAATTTGCCGCAAAAAGGAGGAGAATCTGCGCCGCCGTCCCGGCCGCGGCCCTGCGCTAGGAGACCGCCGGGCGACGATGTGATACGCCTGCAGGTCATCGTTTCGCAGCGCGTGACAGCCACCCCAGAGGAATATGCGGAATGCGCGGTACAGCTCCTCACTCCACCGCGCGGCAATCTTGTCGTGATGGCGGTCGAAACGTTGCGCCCAATGCAGCATGGTCAGCTCGTAGTCATGTGTTTCTTCCTTCACCTCCACGATCTGAAAGCCATGAAAAAGCGCTTCTTGGATCACATCTTGAAGGCACATGAACGTGTGCGTGCCATGCCAGGTATATTGGCGCGTGAACTGGCTCATCGAATATTTCTCTTTGGTGGCGGACGCGTCGATATAGATTTTGCCGCCGGGTTTCAAGCACTCCCAGGCGCGCGCGAAAAATTGGCGATAGTAGGGAATGTGCTCGATAACGCCGTAAATAACAATGGCGTCGTAGGGCTCCTCAGGACGATATTTGAGAAAATCCTGCACCAGAACTCTTCCTGTAAGTTTCTTTTCGCGTAGTAAGGCGTTTACATAAGCTTGCGAGTCCTTGACTAAGGTCAGGCTTGTAACATCGACACCGCGCGGCGAGCAATATTCGAACACACCGCCCCAGCCCGCACCGATATCGAGAAGACGCATGCCGGGACGCAATTCGAGAGCCTCGAACATAGATTCGAGCTTGTGCTCGGCAGCCTCTTCGACCGTCTCCTCGTCAGAGTGAAAAAGGCAATGCGAGTAGAAGCGATAGCGGTTATCGATAAAGGTCAAATAGAAATCGTCGCCGAGGGTGTAATGATAGCCGACGGCGTCTTTGTTCACGCGCGTGGGAGATGTGACAAATAGATTGAAGACGAAGCGGAGCCAAGGCCGTACGCGAAAGGCCTCAGAGAGGCGCGAGCGAACGTCGAGAAGCGCCAGCATGTCGCCTTCGATATCGATTGCGCCGGCTACGTAAGCTTGTCCCAGCGCCAACTCGTCATGCGGGCGCCTGAGCAAGTCTTCGCGATGAAAGATGATGCGAAATAATGGTTGGCCCGAGACGCATCGAATGACTTCGCCGGACGGAGTCTTGATCTCTCCAGGTATTTCGAGTTCGCGGAATAAGCGCTCGATCCAACTCGCCTTTCGCGAGGCTTGCATTTGATTTTGAGCGTCCGATTGCAGTTCGCCCGCGTCGACCGGAACGCCGTCGTAGGTACGCATTTGAGAATGCTATCACCAATGACGAAGTTATGCAGCAACTAAGCAGAGAATACTTAGGATGGCGGAAACTTGACTTGGCGTGCTTCGAATTGGAAGGTGCGCGACCTTACTTCTGATCGGCTTGGGGCGCGGCGTCGGGCTGCGCTTTTCCCTGCGGCGCAGCATCGGGTTGCGCTTTTCTTAGATGCGGCCTTTTTAACGCCACCAGAACCCATAACTGATCCGCTAACTGCGGCTGCAGCGCCTGGCTCAGGACGGAAGCCGTGCTGCTTTCCACGGCGGCGCGTTTATCCACCAGCTTGAGCGCCCCGCCGAGAGCCTGCAGCGCTGGATCTTGCAGGTTCGGGCCACCATACGAGATTCCATACAGTGGCTGCATATTTTTCAATTTAAAAATCTGAGGCTTCCAGCCTGACGCTTTCAATGCGTCGAGAACCTGCTCGGCGAAAGCTGCCGTTTCGAGCTCCGTGAAATATCCGAAATTGAGTTTTTGCCCCGCATAAGGCCGGAGCGCGGCGACAATCGCGGTGGCGGCCACTGGCGATACAAAGCGTGGCCCAAATCTTCTTTGAATTTCGAGCCGAGCTTCGTGCTCCTGTTCCACCTGAGCCGCGAGCCGCACATTTTCGCTCTTCAGCTCTTCGATCCTGTCTTGCGCCGTCGAAATTTCTGTTTGCAGGCCGGCGCGCCGGCTCTCGGCTTCCAAGCGGTCTTCGCGTTCACGTTTATTTGCCTTCTGAAGACGCCAACTGGAGAGCAGGTACAGCACAGCGGAGAGCGCGGCCAAAATCGCAAACACACGAACCATCATATTGGCGGCGCCGGCGAAGCTCTCCAGCATAGGCTTGGACATGTCAAACAACATTGTGCCGTGTTTTCACCTTGGATCGCCCACAACGGGCCACGAAACGCCCTGTGCGCTCAGGTCGAATCGCTCACAACGGGCCCGAAACGCCCTGTGCGCTCAGGTTGAATCGCTAACAACGGACGCCAAACGCCCTGTGCGCTCAAGGTCGCATGTTATCATCAAAATCGGGTGCGCCACCGGTCAGGTGTGTTCGCGCCTCCTTCCTTCAGCAGGGACGACCAGTAAACAATCTTAGAGAGTACTCATGGCGAAAGAGAAATTTGACCGCAGCAAGCCGCACGTAAACATCGGGACGATCGGGCACATCGATCATGGCAAGACGACGCTGACGGCGGCGATCACCAAGACGCTGGCCAAGCACAACCCGAAGGTGAAGTTCCGGAGCTTCGATTCGATCGACAATGCGCCGGAAGAGAAGGCGCGCGGCATCACGATCGCGGTGGCGCACGTGGAATACGAGACCGCCAACCGGCACTACGCGCACGTGGACTGCCCGGGGCACGCCGATTACATCAAGAACATGATCACCGGGGCGGCGCAGATGGACGGCGCGATTCTAGTCGTAGCCGCGACCGACGGTCCGATGCCGCAGACGCGCGAGCATATTCTGCTGGCGCGCCAGGTGGGCGTGCCGTACATCGTGGTGGCTTTGAACAAGGTCGACATGGTGGACGATCCGGAGCTGCTCGAGCTGGTGGAGCTGGAAGTGCGCGAGCTGCTATCGAGCTATCAATTTCCGGGCGACAACCTGCCGGTGGTGCGGGTGAGCGCGCTGGGCGCCTTGAACGACGAAGAGAAGTGGGTGAAGACGGTAGACGAGCTGATGGCGAAGGTGGATGAGTACATCCCGGTGCCGCAGCGCGTGACGGACAAGCCGTTTCTGATGCCGATTGAAGACATCTTTTCGATTCAGGGGCGCGGCACGGTGGTGACGGGGCGCATCGAGCGGGGCATCTGCAAGGTGGGCGAGGAAATGGAGATCGTGGGTTTCCGCGATACCCGCAAAACGGTGGTCACGGGCGTGGAAATGTTCAAGAAGCTGCTGGATGAAGGGCGCGCGGGCGACAACGTGGGGCTGCTGCTGCGCGGCATCGAAAAGAACGATGTGGAGCGCGGGCAGGTGATTGCCAAGCCCAACACCATCAAGCCGCACAAGAAGTTCAAGGGCGAAGTCTACGTGCTGTCGAAGGAAGAAGGCGGGCGGCACACGCCGTTCTTCAACGGCTACCGGCCGCAGTTCTACTTCCGCACCACGGACGTGACGGGCGTAGCCAAGCTGCCGGAAGGCATGGAGATGGTGATGCCGGGCGACAACGTGTCGCTCGAGATCGAGCTGATCACGCCGGTGGCCATGGACAAAGGGCTGCGTTTCGCCATCCGCGAAGGCGGCCGCACCGTCGGCGCCGGTACGGTCACGGAGATCGTGGAGTAAAGCTCCCCGGCATAAACACATGAATAAAGACCGCATTCGCATTCGACTCAAGGCGTACGATCATCGCATTCTCGATCAATCGACGTCGGAGATCGTGGATACCGCGAGACGCACGGGCGCGCAGGTAGCGGGTCCCATTCCGCTGCCCACGCTCAAAAATCGCTACACGGTTCTGCGTTCGCCGCATGTCGACAAGAAGTCGCGCGAGCAGTTCGAAATTCGCACGCACAAG
Source organism: Bryobacteraceae bacterium (assembly GCA_036269275.1). Lineage (GTDB taxonomy): Bacteria > Acidobacteriota > Terriglobia > Bryobacterales > Bryobacteraceae > Bog-105. The sequence continues at coordinate 55,675 of DATASJ010000142.1, forward strand.
CGGCTGCTCGACATTCTCGAGCCGCAGCAGGAAACAGTGGATGCGTTGATGAGGCTTGATCTTCCGGCCGGCGTGGACGTAGAGATCAAGGCTTTTGGAAAGAAATAGCGCGGGGTAGGCGATAGGTATGAGTCCGCGTTTTTGAGCGAGGCGAAGACAGGAAGCAATGAGTCCAGGAATTCTCGGCAAAAAAATTGGGATGACGCAGGTGTTCACCGCCGACGGGCAGGTGGTCCCGGTGACGCTCGTGAAGGCGGGCCCGTGTGTGGTCACGCAGCGCAAGACGCCGGCCACCGACGGCTACGATGCCGTGCAGCTTGGACTCGTCGAGTTCGCGAAAAAACAGAATAAGCCGGATGCCGGGCATCTGAAGAAGTCCGGCGCCGAAGGCGTGAAGTTTCTGCGCGAATTTCATCTCGGCCAGGGTACCGGCGACCTCAAGCAGGGCGACCGCGTGCTCGCCGAAGAGTTCAAGCCCAGAGACGTGGTGGACGTGATCGGAACCAGCAAGGGCCGCGGCTTCGCGGGTCTCGTCAAGCGGCACCATTTCCGCGGCGGCCCGGCCACCCACGGCTCCATGTTTCACCGGGCGGCTGGATCGATCGGCGCCTCCAGCTTTCCGTCGCGCGTGTTTCCCGGCATGAAGATGGCCGGCCGCATGGGAACCGAGCAGGTGACGGTGCGCAATCTCGAAGTGGTGAGCGTCGACACCGAAGACCATGTCATCGCCGTTAAAGGCGCCATTCCGGGCCCCAACGGCGGCTACGTAATGGTGCGCCGGGCGAAGCGTTGAATAAGCGTTAGGAAATCAGCATGCCGAGTGTAAATGTAATCGATCTAAACAACGCGACCGTGGGCTCGATCGAGCTGTCGGACGCGGTGTTTGGCGCCGAAGTGAATGAAGCGCTGTTGTACGAGGCAGTGCGGCAATACACCGCCGCACGGCGCTCCGGAACCGCCGCGACTAAGACCCGGCACGAAGTTTCGGGCTCGGGCAAGAAGCTCTGGAAGCAGAAGGGGACCGGGCGCGCGCGCATGGGCTCCATCCGCTCGCCGCTGTGGCGGCATGGCGGCACCGTCCACGGACCGCAGCCGCGCAGCTACGAATACCGGCTGCCGCGCAAAATGCTGCTGGGCGCATTGCGTTCGGCGCTCTCGGCCAAGCTGCGCGACGGTGAGCTCCGCGTGGTGCGGACGTTCGATCTCTCCGACCACAAGACCAAGAACATGGTGAGCGTGCTCGGCAAGCTCGAAGCCAAAAAGACCGTGCTGCTCGTCGAAGCATCCGAGAATGCCAACCTCACGCGCGCTTCGCGCAATTTGAAGGGCGTCAAGCTGGTGCCGTCCAAGGACGTGAGTGTCTATGACTTGCTGAAGCACCAGGAAGTGCTGCTCACCGAACCGGCGGCAAAAAAACTTTCGGAGGCGCTCGCGTAATGAACGTCTATGATGTGATCCGGCGGCCGCTCATCACCGAGAAAGGCCACGCCAAACGGGAAGCCGAGCAGACCTTGTGCTTCGAAGTGCATCCCGGCGCGAACAAGATTCAGATCAAGCAGGCAGTAGAAACCGTCTTCCGGGTGAAGGTCGCCGAAGTACGCACCAGCAATTACGCCGGCAAGCTGCGGCGGCGCGGCCGGTTCACCGGCTACGCATCGGATTGGAAGAAGGCGTACGTGCGCTTGCAGGCGGGACAAAAAGTTCCCGAGTACGCGGAGGTCTAATATTAAACGCGCACAACGGGCGCCAAACGCCCTGTGCGCTTAAGGAACACAATGCCGATCAAGAGTTTTCGACCATTCACGCCCACCCGGCGCTTCCAAACCTACCTCACGCGCGAGGACATCACCAAGGATGCGCCGGAAAAGTCGCTGGTAGAGGGACAGAAGCGGACCGGCGGCCGCGATTCGCGCGGGCGGATTTCGAGCCGCTTTCGCGGTGGCGGCGCCAAACAGGCGTATCGCATTATCGATTTCAAGCGCGACAAGTTCGGCGTGACGGCGCGCGTCGCGGCGGTCGAATACGATCCGAACCGCTCGGCGCGCATCGCGCTGCTGCATTATGCGGACGGCGAGAAGCGCTACATCATTTGCCCGGTGGGTCTGGAAGTCGGCCGCAGCGTGAGCTCCGGCCCGGAGGCCGACATTCTGGTGGGCAATTCCCTGCCCTTGAAGAACATTCCCGCCGGTACGGTGGTTCATAACATCGAGCTGAAGCCCGGTAAAGGCGGCCAAATGGCGCGCTCGGCGGGCGCGCAGGCCCAGTTGGTCTCGAAAGAAGGCGGCATTGCGCTGTTGAAACTTCCCTCGGGAGAAGTGCGAAAAGTGCAGGTGGAGTGCATGGCCACCATCGGCCAGGTAGGCAACGTCGAGCACGAGAACGTGTCGCTCGGCAAAGCGGGACGCAAGCGCTGGCTGGGCAAAATGCCCCACAATCGCGGCGTTTCCATGAATCCGGTCGATCACCCGCACGGCGGCGGCGAAGGAAAAACTTCCGGCGGCCGTCATCCGGTCACGCCTTGGGGTCAACCCACGCGCGGATTCAAGACCCGCAATAACAAGAGAACGGATCGTTGGATCGTTACGCGGAAAGCAAAGAAAAGGTAGAGAACGATGAGTCGATCGCTCAAAAAAGGGCCATTTACCGACGATCACCTGCTCAAGAAAGTAGGCGATCTCAATAACAAGAACCAGAAGACCGTCGTCAAAACGTGGTCGCGCCGGTCCACCATCGTGCCGGACTTCATCGGGCACACCCTCGCGGTCCATAACGGCAAGAAATTCATTCCGGTCTACGTGACCGAGAACATGGTCGGCCACAAGTTGGGCGAGTTCTCGCCCACGCGGACCTTCAAGGGCCACGCTGCCAAGGCCACCGAAAAGGCGGCAAAGTAACCATGGCGCACGACATCGAAGCTCTCTCGAAAGCCGAAGCGCGCTACGTGCGCGTCTCGCCGCAAAAAGCGCGCCTCGTGGTAGACATGATCCGCGGCCATCAGGCCGGCGACGCCATCAATATTCTCAACGCGACGAACAAGCGAATCGCGCCCGCGATTCAAAAGGTTCTGAAATCGGCCATTGCCAACGCCGAGAATCTTTCGACCGACGTGGATGTAGACCGCCTGTATGTCGCCGAAGCGTACGTCAATGAAGGACCGCGGCAGAAGCGCATCCGGCCCGCTCCCATGGGCCGCGCATACCGCTACCAGCGGCGCTCCGCGCATATCGTGGTGAAGCTCGGCGAAAGAGCCGCCGAAGCAGAAGAAGAATAGGCAAGGTTAAGGAATGGGTCAGAAAGTACATCCGTACGGCTTCCGCCTGGGCGTCACCAAGAACTGGCGCTCGCGTTGGTTCGCCAACCAGGATTATTCGAAGCTTCTGCACGAAGACTTGGAGCTGAAGGAATCCTTGCAGAACCGGCTGAAGGCGGCCGGCATCAGTTCCATCGAAGTAGACCGGCCCGGCAACAAGCTGCGCATCACCATCCGCACTTCGCGCCCGGGCATCATCATCGGACGCAAAGGCGCCGAGATCGAAAAGCTCAAAAGCGACCTCGCCAAAAAGACCAAGCGCGAAGTATTCATCGACATTCAGGAAGTGCACCGGCCGGAGCTCGATGCGCAGCTCGTATCGGAATCGATCGGGCTGCAGCTTGAAAAGCGTGTGGCGTTTCGCCGCGCCATGCGCAAGGCGGTCGATTCGGCATTGCGCTTCGGCTGCAAGGGCATTAAGGTGCGCGTGTCCGGACGCTTGAATGGCGCCGAAATCGCGCGCAGCGAATGGTATCTGCAAGGCCAGCTTCCGCTGCATACGCTGCGGGCGGACATCGATTACGGCACCAGCGAAGCTTTCACCACCTATGGCGTGATCGGCATCAAAGTTTGGATCTATAAGGGCGAAGTTTTGGATGGCGGGAACCGCCGCAACTCGCTGCGCAACGAAGGCGAGCCCCGGCGCCGGCGCCGCGATGGCGATCGGGAGCGCGAGCGAAGGCCGCTTGGTCCGGCGAGTGAAGCGGCCGGCCCGGTGGTTCAGCAAGCTCCGGCCGAGTTGCCGAAGCCCGCGGCCTCCGCGCCTATCATTCCGCCACTCGCGCCCGTGGCGCCGTCCTGGAAACAGGAGCAGCCCAAGCAGGAGGCCCACAAACCGGACGACCAAAAGCAGGAAGCCCAAAAGCAGGAAACGAAGCCCGCCGCCACCGAGCCGCGCGCGCAGGCGCAACGCCCCGAGGCCGGCGAGACCCAGAACCAGGAGCCGAATCAATGAACCGCGCACAACGCTCAACAGGCGAGCTGTGCGCTGCTAGGAGCAAACCGCTATGTTGATGCCGAAGAAAGTCAAATTTCGCAAACAGCAGCGCGGCCGTATGACCGGCAAGGCGTGGCGCGGATCGGAGCTCTCCTTCGGAGAGTTCGGCCTCAAAGCGCTGAGCTGCGGCTGGGTCACCAATCGGCAAATCGAGGCGGCCCGTATTGCCATGACGCGCTTCATCAAGCGCGGCGGCAAAGTATGGATCCGCGTCTTCCCGGACAAGCCGATCACGAAAAAACCGCCCGAGACTCGTATGGGCAAGGGCAAGGGCGCGCCCGAAGCCTGGGTGGCAGTTGTCAGGCCGGGCAAAGTGCTGTTTGAAATGGAAGGCGTCTCGCCGGCGACCGCTAGCGAGGCCATGCGGCTGGCCGCCCGGAAACTCTCGGTCCCAACCAAGTTTGTGGCGCGCAACCAGCCTGAATCAAAGCAGCCTGATTCAAAGCAGCTCGAAGCGAAGGTGGGCTAATCGAAATGAAAGCAGAAAAAATGCGCGGTTTGGACGGCCCTGAGTTGCAGCGCCAGGTACAAGATTCGCAAGAGCAACTGTTCCGGCTGCGTTTCCAAATGGGCATGGGCCAGACCGAGGGCTTGAAGAAATACCGCAACCTGAAAAAGGACCGCGCCCGCATGTTGACCGTACTGACCGAAAAGCGCGCTGCCGGGGAAGTGATTCCGGAGCAGCCCAGGGCGGCGCAGCCCGTGCCCGAAAAGAAGAAGCGACGGTTCCTGTTCGGTAAGAGAAAGTAGATTATGGCGACAGCAACACAACCGGCAGCGAAGACCGGGCACAAGAATGAGAAGGTCGGCGAAGTGGTCTCGACCAAAATGGCGAAAACCATCGTGGTAGAGGTAACCCGGCGCGTGGCCCATCCGGTCTACAAGCGAATCGTGAATAAGCGCAAGAAATTCTATGCGCACGACGAGCAGCAGACCGCCAAAGTGGGTGACGTAGTACGCATTGTCGAGTGCCGCCCGCTCAGCCGCTTGAAGCGCTGGGAACTGGGCGCCGTCATTCGTGCTGCGGCGCAGGTGGGCGTGGAACATCCGGCGCTCGAGCAGAGTGCCGATACGCGCGCGAAGAAGACGCTGAAGAAGAAGTAGGGCGCGCGGGTATTTGTCCCCTAGCCGGCTACGGTAGAGGTCTTAGGGAAGAATTCAGGGAGAAACGTCATGATTGGGATGCGAACGATTCTGGAGGTAGCCGATAACAGCGGCGCACGCAAGCTGCAGTGCATCTTGCCGCGCGGCGGCGATCTTGGACTTCGCGCAGGTTTAGGCGATGTGATCACGGCCAGCGTGAAAGAAGCGGCGCCCGATTCGAGCATCAAGAAGGGGAAAGTGGTGCGCTGCGTGGTGGTCCGCATGCGCAAGGAGACGCGCCGCCGGGATGGAACGTACATTCGCTTCGATTCGAATGCGGCCGTGTTGATCAACGAAGTGGGCGAGCCGGTCGGAACACGCGTGTTTGGCCCGGTGGCCCGGGAATTGCGCGACAAGCGCTTCATGAAAATTGTGTCGCTCGCACCGGAGGTGATTTAGCCGATGCCTAAAGTTGCATACCAACGCCGCCAGAAGAAGGGCGAGCGCCAGCCGCAGCGGGTCCGGATCAGGAAAGACGATCTGGTGCGGGTGATTTCCGGACGCGACCGGGGAAAAACGGGCAAGGTGCTCGAAGTGGACCGCTTCGCGCGCAAGGTCACGGTCGAGGGCGTGATGGTGGTCAAGCGCCACACGCGGCCGAACCCGCAGAAGCAGATCAAGGGCGGCATCGCCGACAAGCCCATGCCGTTCGACATTTCGAATGTGATGGTGCTGACCGCGGCCGGCATCCCGACCCGCGTCGGCTACAAGGTGGAAAACGTGGCTGGCAAGGTGCGCCGCACGCGCATCGCGGTCAAAGGCGGGGAGACGCTCGACAAGAGGTAACGATGGCGGACAAGGAAAAGAAACCCGAGAAGAAGAAGCAGCCCGCGCAGCAGCCCAAACAGGGCGCCAAGCCAGCTAAAGGCGCCTCCGAGAAGGCCGCGGCAGCGGGACCGAAAGACGAGCATCCCAAAGCGGCCAGCGGCAAGGCGCGCCTGCGCGAGCGCTACACCAAGGACGTCATTCCAGTACTGCGCAAGGAGTTCGGATATCAGAACCCGATGGCCGTGCCCAAGATCCACAAGGTCTCGATCAATATCGGCCTCGGTGAAGCAACCGGCAATAGCAAGCTGATGGACGGCGCGGTAAATGAGCTGAGCGCCATCGCCGGGCAGAAGCCCGTGGTCACCAAAGCCAAGAAATCCATTGCGGCATTCAAGCTCCGCGAGGGCATGTCGATCGGCTGTATGGTGACGCTGCGCGGCGACCGTATGTACGAATTTTTGGACCGCCTGATGAACGTGGCGCTGCCGCGCGTGCGCGACTTCCGCGGCGTCTCGCCCAAGTCCTTCGATGGGCGCGGCAATTACACGCTCGGACTAAAGGATCAGTTGATCTTCCCCGAGATCGATTACAACAAGGTGGAAAAAACTAAGGGGATGAACATCTCCATCACCACCAGCGCAAGGACGGACGCTGAAGGTTTGGCGCTGCTGCGCCACCTGGGGATGCCGTTCCGGCAGTGACGAGCGCACAGGGCGTTTGGTGCCCGTTGTGCGCGATCAAGAAAGTTAGGTAAGGACCAATGGCCACAACCGCAAAGATCGCTAAAGAGCAAAAAAAGCCTAAGTTTCAAGTCCGGCTAAGAAACCGCTGCAAGAACTGCGGCCGCCCGCGCGGCTTTCTGCGCAAATTCTCGCTGTGCCGCATCTGTTTCCGCAAGTTTGCGCTGGCGGGCGAAATCCCCGGTGTCACGAAAGCGAGCTGGTGAGCCGCTCGAAAGGTAAGACAGAATGACAGCAGATCCCATTGCCGATATGCTTACGCGCGTGCGCAACGCCCTCATCGCGCGCCATCCCAAGGTGGACGTCCCGGCCTCGCGCCTCAAGAACGAGTTGGCCCGAATCCTCAAAGAAGAAGGCTACATCGTCAACTATAAGCTCACCGAAGAAGGCTCGAAGAAATTTATCCGCCTGTATCTGAAGTACACGCCGTCGAACCTGCCCGTGATTTCGCGCATCGAACGCGTTTCGCGTCCCGGCTGCCGCGTGTATGTAGGCAGCAAAGAGATCCCGCGCATCCTCGGCGGCCTCGGCATCAACATTCTCACCACGCCGAAAGGCGTGATGACCGGCCTCGCTGCGCGCAAAGAAGGCGTGGGCGGCGAAGTTCTCTGTCAGATCTGGTAGGGCATAGAAGGTAAGCATTCAAATGTCACGAGTAGGAAAAAAGCCCATCCCGCTGCCGCAAGGCGTCAAAATAAACATCGGCGAACGGCTCGAAGTGCAGGGGCCGAAGGGGAAGCTCGCCGTGCCGCTGCCGGCTGGAATCCGGGCCGAACAGAAGAATAATCACCTGGAATTCGTCCGCGACAACGACAAGCTGGCCGCGCTGCATGGCCTCACCCGGGCTCTGGCCGCCAACGCGGTACAAGGCGTTTCGACTGGCTTCACGCGTGAGCTCGACATCGTCGGCACAGGCTATCGCGCCGACGTCAAGGGCAAGATCGCAACCTTTACCTTGGGCTATTCGCACCCGATCGAGGTTCTGCTTCCGGATGGCGTGGATATGAAGGTGGATAAACAGACCCATCTGGTCGTCTCCGGTTACGACCGCCAGGTGGTCGGCGAGGTGGCCTCGCAAATCCGTGCGCTTCGCCCGCCCGATCCCTACAAGAACAAGGGCGTCCGCTATACCGGCGAAGCGTTGCGCAAGAAGGCCGGCAAGACCGGTGCGGGAGGCAAGTAATGGCTCAAAAATCTAGAACCGCGATTCGGATGCGCGTTCACAAGCGTATCCGCAAACGCATCGGCGGCACGCAGGAACGGCCGCGGCTCACCGTGTTCCGCAGCTTGAACCACATTTACGCGCAGGTGATCGACGATCAGCAGGGACACACCCTGGTGGCTGCTGGGTCCAATGAAAAGGACCTCAAAGCTAAGCGCGGCAATGTCGAAGGCGCCAAGCTGATCGGCAAAACACTCGCCGGTCGCGCCAAAGAAAAAGGCATCACCAAAGTAGTCTTCGACCGTGGTGGCTACCAGTACCATGGCCGCGTGAAAGCGCTGGCCGACGCGGCGCGTGAAGCAGGACTGGAGTTTTAACTAGATGGCAGTGAATGGAACGGCCAAGCGTCTCGAAACGCAAAACCTGAACCTCAAGGAACAGGTGGTGAGCATTAACCGCGTGACGAAAGTCGTCAAGGGCGGCAAGAACATGAGTTTTTCCGCGCTGGTCGTCGTAGGCGATCCCGGCGCAAAGGTGGTCGGCTTCGGCACAGGCAAGGCCAAAGAAGTGCCTTCGGCGATCAAAAAGGGCATAGAAGCGGCTAAAAAGAACCTGCGCAAGGTACACGTGCTCGAAACCACCATCCGCCACCCCGTTTTGGGACGCTTCGGCAGCGGCCTGGTGCTGTTGAAGCCGGCTCCGGAGGGAACCGGTGTCATCGCAGGCGGCCCGGTGCGCGCGGTCATTCAGGCGGTCGGCATTCCGAACGTCCTGACTAAATCGATCGGCTCGAACAACGCGCACAACGTAGTCAAAGCGACCATCAACGCGCTCGAGCAGCTCTGCGACAAGAACGCTATCGCAGAGATGCGCGGGTTGCCGGTGGACAAATTGTAAGCGCGCGGAAACTTTGAGGAACCCCGATGGCAGAAGGAAAGATTAAAATCAAGCTGGTGCGCAGTCCCATCTGCACGCCCGAGAAGCACAAGAAAATCGTGAAGTCGCTGGGTCTTCACAAGATCAATCGAGTGGTGGAGCGGCCCGATACGCCCGGCTTCCGCGGCATGGTCGCGAAAATCCCGCACCTGCTCGAGATCGTCAAGGAATAGCAGATGAACCTGAGTAATTTGCGCCCTCCCAAGGGCCAGAAGCAAAAGAAGCAGAGAATCGGTCAAGGCATGGGCAGCGGCCGCGGAAAATATTCGGGGCGCGGCGCTAAAGGTGCGAAGTCTATCTCCGGCTATAGCAAGATGCGCGGGTTTGAAGGCGGCCAGATGCCGCTGCACCGGCGTCTTCCCAAGCGCGGCTTCACCAATATCTTTCACAAGGAATATGCAATCGTCAATCTGGGCGTGCTGGAGAAGCTCGATGGCGAAACGTTCACACCGGAGTCGCTCGTCGAAAGCGGCGTTATCAAAAAGATGCACTCAGGGCTGAAGGTTCTGGGCAACGGTGAGTTGACGCGCAAAATCACCGTGCGCGCGCACGTTTATTCGCGCTCGGCGCTCGAAAAAATTCAAAAGCTCGGCGGCAGCGCCGAGGTGATCGCAAAACAGGCTAAGATAACCGAAGCGGAACAGAAGTAAGCCACTCCTGACCGCCGGAGTGCGAATCGCAAAATGACCAAGTTTTTTGAAGCTCTCGGCAACGTGTTCCGGATTCCCGACCTGCGCAAGCGGGTCTTGTTCACATTGGGGTTGCTCGCAGTTTACCGGATCGGCGCCTACATTCCCACGCCCGGCATCGACACCAATAAGTTCGAAGCCTACTTCAACCGGAATGCCGGCGGCGGATTTCTCGGTTACTTCGACTTGTTTAGCGGCGGCATGCTGCGGCGCATGACGATCTTTGCGCTCGGTATCACGCCCTACATCACCGCCTCCATCATCCTGCAGTTGCTGACAGTCGTCATCCCTACCCTCGACAAGCTGCAGAAGGAAGGTGAACTGGGACGCCGCAAGATCACCCAGTGGACGCGCTATTTGACCGTCATCCTCGCCGTCATCCAGTCCATCGGCATCGCCTTCGCGCTCCAGAATTCGGATGGCAATTTCGTTCTGAACCCCGGGTTCGGGTTCATCTTTATGACTTGCCTGACTTTCACCACCGGCACCGCCTTTATCATGTGGCTGGGCGAGCAGATCACGGACCGCGGCATCGGAAACGGAATGTCGCTGATTATCTTTGTCGGTATCGTCGTGGGATTGGTCCCCGCCATCCGCAGCATTTACCAAAATACGTTTGTCACCCACCAGTGGAACGCGCTGCAGATGATCATCATTCTCGCGGTGATGGTCGCGGTGGTGGCATTCATCGTGTTGGTGGAGCGCGGCGAGCGCCGCATTCCCGTCCAATATGCCAAGCGCGTGATTGGGCGCCGGATGATGGGCGGCCAATCCACCCATCTGCCGCTGAAGGTGAACGCCGGCGGCGTGATTCCCATCATCTTCGCCTCGTCCCTGCTGGCGCTTCCCCAAACCGCGCTGCAATTTCCAGTGGTGAAGAACAGCCCTTGGCTGAGCAGCATGCTCGGCGCCTTGAGCGGTTCCGAGCCGCTGTACTACTTGACTTACGTCATTCTCATCATCTTCTTCTGCTTCTTCTACGTGTCCATTATTTTCAATCCGAACGAAGCGGCCGACAACATGCGCAAATACGGCGGCTTCATCCCGGGTATTCGGCCGGGCAGAAATACGGCCGAGTACATGGACAAAATCCTTTCGAAGATCACCGTGGTCGGCGGCCTTTATCTATCTATTCTGTCCCTGATTCCGATGATCATGATCTCCGGGGTGAAGCTGCAAACGCTGCCCCTGGTGGGCAATTTCATCGATGCGCATTTCCCGCATTGGCTGCTGTATGGCTTGGGCGTGAACTTCTATTTCGGCGGCACTTCGCTGCTGATCGTGGTCGGCGTCGCCATGGATACCGTCAACCAAATCGAGGCGCAGCTCATCATGCGGCACTACGAAGGCTTCACGCCGCGCGCCGGACGCATTCGCGGCCGGCGCAGCAGCACCGTTTAATCGATTGAATCAGAACACAAGTACTGCGCACGCGCCGGCCATCATCCTGTTCGGCTCACCGGGTTCGGGTAAGGGCACCCAGGCGAAGTTGTTGCGGCGGTGCATCAGCGGGCCGCATATCTCGACCGGCGATATGTTGCGCACTCACATCGAAGCGGGAGACCAGGTCGGCAAGGAATCTGAGGGGCTGCTGAAGACGGGGAAGCTGGTGCCCGACGAGTGGGTCAACGAGCTGGTGGAAAAGAGAATCGCGGAACCGGAGTGCCGGGCTGGCGTGATCCTGGACGGCTACCCGCGAACCCTCAATCAGGCTCGAGTTCTCATGGACTTGCTGGCCCGTAGCGGATTTCGGCCGGCCGTGATACACTTGGTGGTTGACTACGAGAAGATCGTAGCTCGTCTCAGCGGCCGGCGGCAATGCCCCGTTTGTGGAACCCTCTACAGTCTGAAAACGAATCCGCCTAAAGTGACGGGTATCTGCGATTTGGATGGGGCTGCCCTGGTGACGCGCGAGGATGATCGCGAATCGGTGATCCGCCAGCGTCTGAGTGAATATGAATCGTTGACCCGCCCGCTACTGGATTTTTTCCGGAAGGCGGGTGTTCCGATGTTTGAAATAAATGGTGCGGGAGCTGCGCCTGAGGTGATCTCGGGGCAGGTTTGTAGCTTGCTCGAATCTTCAGGATTGACCGCAAACGGGAGCGGGGTGGGCGATCCGCAAGCGAGTGTGATGTCGTGATTGTGCGAAGAAGCCCGGTGGAGCTCGAGAAACTTCGGCGAAGTGGATTACTGGTCTATCAGATCCTGGACCGGCTGAAGAGCATGGTCGCCGAGGGAGTGACGACGCAAGACCTCGAGTTTGCGACCGAGAAGATGATTTCCGATGCTGGGGCGAAACCGGCGTTCAAGGGCTACTCCACTCACGTGTCGAATTCGAAGTTCCCCTTTGTGCTGTGCGCCTCGGTGAATGAAGAGGTCGTTCACGGGATGCCTTCGGGGAAGCGAAAACTGAGGCCGGGAGACATCATTTCGTTGGATACGGGCGTGCAGTTGGATGGATATTATGGCGACTCTGCCATCACGGTCGCGGTGGGTGAAGTAAACGATTCGGTGCAGCGGCTTCTAAAGGTGACCGAAGAAAGCCTGGAGTTGGCGATCGACCGAGTGCGCAACGGGAATCGGTTGTTCGATATTTGCGGGACGGTCGAAAAGCACGTCACCTCGAACGGCTTCTCGGTGGTCAGGGACTTTGTCGGGCATGGAATCGGTACTTCGCTGCATGAGGAGCCGCAGATTCCGAATTATGTGGACCGGCGCGGCGAGAATCCGCGCCTGAAGCCGGGAATGGTGCTGGCGATTGAGCCCATGGTGAACGCAGGGAAACCTGACACGAAAGTGTTGGGCGATAAGTGGACGGCAGTGACGAAAGATAGGTCGTACTCGGCTCACTTTGAACATATGGTGGCCGTGACCGAAAACGGACCCTGGGTGCTGACGCGTCCGTGAGTGAAGAACGGAGTGCTGAGGCTACAGTCGTCGAGTTGCTGCCCAGCGCGCTCGTGCGTGTCAGACTGGAAGGAGAGCATCAGTTGATCGCTCATCTCCCCAGCACGCAACGGGCGAATTTTGTGCGTCTGCGAGTAGGCGACCGGGTGCGCGTCGCGCTCTCGGCTCAGGATCGGACCCGGGGACGGGTTCTGGAAGTTTTGACGAAGGGATAAGTTCCGATGAAGGTGCGAGCTTCAGTTAAGAAATTGTGCGATAAGTGCAAGGTGATTCATCGCCACGGCGTGGTGCGAGTGATCTGCACGAATCCGAAGCATAAGCAGCGGCAGGGATAGACGGAGAACACAGGAATATGGCGCGTATTGCAGGCGTTGATCTACCAGCAAGAAAACGGGCGGCCATCGGGCTGACTTACATCTACGGCATCGGGCGGACGCGATCCTTGTCGCTGCTGCACCGCGCGAACGTCAACCCGGATAAGAAGGTGGGCGATCTTTCCGAAGAGGAAGTGAACCACCTACGCAACCTCATCGAAGGCGAGGGCGCCATCGAAGGCGACCTGCGCAAGGAAACCTCGATGAACATCAAGCGCCTGATGGAGATGGGCTCCTATCGCGGCCTGCGGCATCGGCGCGGTTTGCCCGTACGCGGCCAGCGCACCCACACCAACGCGCGTACGCGCAAGGGTCCGCGTAAGGGCACCATTGCGAACAAGAAGAAGTCCGCAGCCAAAACATAGTCGGAGAGAGAAACCAGATGGCAAAAGCCCCCGCAAAGTCTACCAAGAAGAAGACCTTCAAGAAGAAGGAAAAGAAGAACGTTCCGTTCGGGACGGTGCACATCCAGGCCTCGTTCAACAACACGATCGTGACATTCACCGACCCGCTTGGGAACGTGCTGGCCTGGTCGAGCTCGGGCTCGCTCGGTTTCCGCGGCTCGCGAAAGGGCACTCCGTTTGCCGCCCAGCAGGCATCGCTTACGGCGGCCAACAAAGCCAAGGAGACCGGCCTACGAACGGTAGAAGTCCGGGTCGCGGGGCCGGGGTCGGGACGCGAGTCGGCTGTGCGGGCGCTCTCAACTGCAGGTATCGAAGTTCGGTCCATCAAGGACGTAACGCCGATTCCGCACAACGGCTGCCGGCCGCCGAAAAAGCGGCGAGTATAACGAGCGCGTTTGGAAGACGCGAAGGGATTCGACGAGAGTTTGACTTGTAAGCGGGAAGAAGGCCGCCAAGCCGTAAACCGCACCTAGAACACAGGAGGTAATTGATTGGCACGTTATATCGGCCCGGTGTGCCGGCTCTGCCGCCGCGAGGGTATGAAATTGTTCCTCAAAGGCGAGCGTTGTCACACCGAAAAATGCGCCATTGAGAAGCGCAATTTCGCTCCCGGCCAGCACGGGAAAGACAAGAAATCCAAGGTGGTCGGCTACGGCCTGCAGCTTCGCGAGAAGCAGAAGGCGCGGCGCTACTACCGCATTCTCGAAGGCCAATTCCGGAATCTCTACGAAAAGGCCGTGAATCAAAAAGGTATTACGGGTGAGCAAATGCTCGCCATGCTGGAGAAGCGCCTGGATAACGTGGTCTACCGCATGGGGCTCGCAACCAGCCGCGCACAAGGCCGGCAGATTGTACGGCACGGCCACGTGAGTGTGAATGGCCGCAAGGTGAACATTCCGTCCTATACAGTGAAACCCGGCGAAGTGGTGGAGGTTCGGGAAAGCAGCCGCAACAACACGAGCATTCTCTCCGCGCGCGACGCCACTGCCCACACGCCCAGCCCCTCGTGGTTAGAAGTAGATCGCGAAACGCTTCGCGCGCGAGTATTGCAGGAACCCAAGCGCGAAGAGTTGGTCCAGATTCAATTGAACGAGCAGCTCATCGTCGAGCTGTATTCGAAGTAAGGCTTCGAGAATCGACGAAGAATCGAGAGAAAGAAAATTATGTTTAAAGGATTCCAGAAGCCCAAGCGTCTAGTTGCTAATACCGAATCGCTCACCGAGCGCTACGGCCAGTTCACCGCACAACCTTTCGAGCGTGGATTCGGATCCACCATCGGCACCGGCCTGCGCCGCGTATTGTTGAGCTCGATTGAAGGAGCCGCGATTACCGGCGTCCGCATCGACGGCGTTTCGCACGAGTTCAGCCCGATTCCGGGCGTAGTCGAAGACGCCACCGATATCATCCTCAACCTGAAGCAGGTTCCGTTCAAGATGTCAGGCGAAGGGACGCGCATTGCTCGCCTGCGCGTGGAAGCGCCCGGCGAAGTAATGAGCAGCCAGATAGAGACCGATCAGGACGTCGAGGTGCTCGACCGCAACCTGCACATCGCGACCGTCGGCGAAGGCGGCAAGCTGAATGTCGAGATGCGGATCAAGAGCGGACGCGGCTATGTATCCGCCGACCGCAATTACGACGAGGATCTGCCGATCGGCTACATTCCTATCGACTCCGTGCATTCGCCGGTGCGCAAAGTCAACTACACGGTTGAGGCAGCACGTCTCGGGCAGAACACCGACTACGACAAACTGAACGTCGAAGTATGGACGAACGGCGCCATCTCGCCGCAGGACGCCGTCGGCCAGGCAGCCAAGCTGCTCAAAGATCACATGACGATCTTCATCAACTTCGAAGAGACGCCGGAGATCGCCGAAGAGCCGACCGAACGCGCCATGAACCAGATGAACGAAGTGCTGAACCGCTCGGTCGAAGAGCTGGAGCTCAGCGTACGTTCCTACAACTGTCTGAAGAACGCCAACATTCAGACCATCGGCGATCTGGTCCAGAAGAGCGAGTCGGAAATGCTGCGGACCAAGAACTTCGGACGCAAGTCCCTGAACGAGATCAAGGAGATCCTCAATGGGCTCGGTCTTTCGTTCGGCATGAAGTTCGATTCGCAGGGACGCCTGGTGGGCGGCGCGGCGCCGGCTCCGATCTCCGATCACGGCTACGACAACTACGCAGGAATCGAGGAATAGCTCATGCGGCACCGCAAAGCCGGAGTCAAGCTCAAGCGCGACCTCAGCGGCAGGCGCGCGCTGTTGCGCGGTTTGGTGACGAACGTCATCGAAGAAGAACGGATTACAACCACCGTTCCCAAAGCCAAGGCAGCGCGGCCGCTGGTAGAGAAGATGATCACCCTGGCAAAGGATGACAACCTGCACTCACGCCGGCAGGCGGCGGCTTTCCTGATGACGAAAGAGTCGGTCGAGAAGCTGTTCGATAAGCTGGGGCCTCGTTTCAACCAACGGAACGGCGGCTATACGCGAATCGTCAAGCTCGGCTGGCGCAAAGGCGACGGCGCCGAGACCGCGAAGCTCGAGCTGGTCGGTTCCGAGCTTGTAAAGCGCGCGGCCGACCGCGCTGCACGGCGCGAAGAACGGCTCAAGGCCCTCCGCCAGGGGTCAGACGAAGCCGAAGGTGGCGACGAGAAGAAGTAAGTTTCAACGTTAACTCCTGCGGTGCTTCTTGTGTTTGGGAGGTGCCGAGGCAGTGGTGGTTTTTGCATCCGCATGCGGATCTTCGGCGCTCCCAGGAGCGCCGATTTTGCTTAAGATGCGGTCGTGGATCCAGTGCTCGTCCCACCATTCTTTGGGATCCACTTGATTTCCGGAGACGAGCATGCTGAAGTGTACGTGATCGCCGAAAGCCATGCCGGTCGATCCACTGCTTCCAATCTGCTGCTCCTTCTGCACCATGTCCCCGACCTTTACGCCGATGCGGCTCATGTGTCCATAGAGACTCTCGAGCGAATAGCCGTGATCGATGATCACGCAATTCCCGTAAATGCCCAGCCGGTCGGCGTAAATCACTTTTCCTGAGTTGGCCGCCTTCACAGGCATGTTAGTCGTCTGCGCGAGGTCGTAGCCCAGGTGCACCTGCTCATCCACTTTCCGGCCGTTGTAGAAGTAACTGCGGCGATCGGCAAAGTAAGACTCGCGGGCGCCCTTCACCGGAATAAACGGGCCAGACCAGAGGATGCGCTTCTCGGTGTTGTTCCGCAGATCGTAGATGGTTTGCGCATTGGCTCGGCGCATCTCGCGATTGATTTTCACGAAGCGGTCGATCAGGGTGCCGGAGCCTTCCGGGTCCAGTTCCCCAACCACTTTTTGCAGCTCGCGGTCATTCAGTTCGATATTGCTTTCGCGGAACTTTTTGGGAAAGACCTTGGTCCAGAAAGTGGTAGTCACTTCGGTACCTGCGCCGTTTCGTGCGAACGCGAGCGGGACGGTATCGGGCGAGACATCCCAAGGGAACGCGAACAGCGAGAATCGGCGGCTGCTGTTATCCGGCTCGCCAGGCATGGGAAACGTGCCGGAAGAATAGTTGGCGACGCGAACTCCGGCATCGGTCCAGTTGCCGCCCAAATCGAGCATGACCAGCTCTGCCCCGCCTTGATTGATGTAATGCTGGCGGCCGTCCGCCACGATGGTTGGGGGACGCAGAACGACTTGAATATCTTGAGCAAGGGTGCTGGTTGCGGCCCTGAAATCGTTGGATTTGGCTTTAAGAATCAGCTTGGCTGGCCCTTCTTTCAGGAACGAAGCTTCCTTCTTACCGGCATTGAAGCTGTAAATGCGGCTCGGTTGCTTGGACTTCGTCTTGTCCTGATAAACCATCGCGGTCTGCCCGTCTTGCTCGATGGAGGCGGTAAACGACTTGACGCCGTCGGGCGAATCGGCCTCGACCCGGACGGGCGTTTCAGTGCCGATAGCAGGCACGGCTTTGCTGTAATCGCGCTCAACGGGCATCAAGCGCCCTGTGCGCTGGGTGGCGAGCTTCAGGTTCACGTGCTTGCCCGAGAACCAAACGAAGCCAAAAGCGATGACGATTACGGCGCCAACAATTGCTAGTACGCGATTTAACATCTGGTTTGAACTTTCAGGTCTCAATGACTCGGCGGCCCTCAATACGATAGTTGCCTTTGAGGACCCAAGAGATCGCCTCAGAATAAATTTTGTGCTCTTCGGCCAAAATCCGGGAGGATAACGCCTCAAGCGTGTCGCCGTCGAAGACCGGAACGGCCGATTGGAGCAGGATGGGACCGCTGTCGAGGTTCTGGTCCACAAAATGGACAGTGCATCCAGTCACTTTGACCCCGTGCGTGAGGGCCTGGTGCTGGGCGTCGAGGCCGGGAAAGGCGGGCAGCAGCGAGGGGTGGATGTTGAGGATACGCTCGGGAAATTGCCGAACGAAATGCCCGCTGAGAAGACGCATGTAGCCAGCCAAACAGACGAGATCGACCCGATGCTGGTGAAGCAAATCAGCGACTTGCAGGTCAAAAGCAGCGCGATCGAGCCCGGCGGACTCGATTACGCCGCAAGGCAAGTCGAGTTCCCGGGCGTGCGCGAGCCCCGGCGCATTGGGCTTATTTGAAAAAACGAAGCCAATTTCGGCGTCGAGACGACCGCCCCTGACGTTGCGGGCAATGGCTTCGAAGTTGGAGCCGCGTCCAGAAAGCAGAATGCCGAGCCGCCGCCCGCTCACAAATAAACAACCTTCGGTGTGTTGGATCGAGTTTGAACGACGCGACCGATCTGGTGGAACGGTTCGTGGAGCTTGTTGAGAATTTGCGAGACGAACCCAATTTTTTTTGCGGGAACGGCGACGACCAAGCCAATGCCGAGATTGAAGGTTCGGCGAAAGTCGTCTTCGGGGATATTGCCGAGCTTTTTCAACAGATTGAAGATGGGCTGTTTGGGCCAGGAATGGGGGTCGATTTCGGCAGCGCAGTGGCGGGGTAACATGCGGGGGACATTGTCGGTGAGACCACCGCCGGTAATGTGAGCAGCACCCTTGAGGAATTTGGCCTGGTGCAGGGCTTGGATAGGCGCAAGATAGGAACGATGAATTTTAAGCAGCTCCTGGGCGAGGGTGGCGGAGAGATCGGGCAGACGGGCATCCAACTCGTGGCCTGCGATTTCGAATAGAATTTTGCGGGCGAGCGAATAGCCATTGGTATGCAAGCCGTGGGAGGGCAGGCCGAGAAGCAGATCGCCGTGCTCGATGGTTGAGCCGGTGATCATGCGCTTGCGCTCGACTACGCCTACGATGAAACCGGCGAGGTCGTATTCACCGGGCGCATACATGCCCGGCATCTCGGCAGTTTCACCGCCGATGAGCGCGCAGCCGTTCTTGACACAAGCGCGCGCGAGCCCTTCGACCACGCGACCGCAGACCTTCGCGTCGAGCTTGCCTACGGCGAAATAATCGAGGAAGAAAAGCGGCTTGGCGCCTTGGACGGCGATGTCATTGACGCAGTGATTCACCAGATCTTCCCCGATGGTGTCGTGACGGCCGGTCGCGAAAGCAATTTTGAGCTTGGTGCCGACGCCATCAGCAGAACTGACAAGCACGGGGTCGCGCCAGCCTTTGAGAGAAAAACCCGCACCGAAGCTGCCGATGGAGGTCAGCACGTCAGCGGTAAAAGTCTTCGCAACTGTACGTTTGATTAGCGAAACGGCGCGGTTGGCTTCAGCGATAGCGACGCCAGCGTCGCTGTAGGTAGTGTGCTCGCTCACTCGAAGGATCAGTGTAGCCGATGCGAGCTCCGGATGGCGGATAAGAAAGGGAGCAGGCGCGGGGCCTGCTCCGGGAATTTATTCCTGCGGGAACGTGAAGTCCTGGTTGTATCCGCCGCCAGAATCCTGGTAAAGATCCGGAGCAGGCAGAGGCTTCGATCCCACAGAAGGATCGGGATGGTTGAATTTTGAATTCGCCTTGTCGCGATCCATCAAATCCTTCAAGAGAGGCTCGGCAATGGAGCCGTTTTGACGATCGTTCGATTTCATGGCAGCGAAGGTAGCAGAGACGTGGCATAGACAGGATGTGTTGACGAGGGCGCTATGGGGCTTGCGGAGCGGCAAGTGTTTGAGTGCTAACTGGATACGACGCCATGTGAAAGAATAAGGAAATTTGTTGAATTTGTGACTGGGTGATTGAGCGATGAAACAGCGATTCCTGGCGGGGGTGATTTTGCTGGCGACCGGGCTGATGTCCGCGGCGGCAGTTCCATCCGCGATTGCGATCAAGGATGCACACGTGGTGACGGTGAGCGGCGCAGATCTTCCAAAGGCAACGGTGTTGCTGCGAGACGGTCTGATCCAGGATGTGGGACCGAATCTTGCGATTCCCGCGGACGCCTGGGTAATTGATGGAACCGGTTTAACGGTGTACCCGGGGTTTATTGACGCCTTGAGCACCTGGGGCATACCAGGCGCAGCGGCGACACCGGCGCGAACAGCCGCCGGAGTTGCACCAACGCCAACTCCGCCGCCAGCGCCGGCAACACCTGCGCCCGCTCCCAGCACGCCCGAAGAAACTCCCCGGCATGGACCGGAAGACCGGCCACAGAACCACTCGTTCGAGCGGGCAGCGGATATGGTGACGCCGAACGATCAACGTTTGGCGGCGGCACGGGCTGCCGGATTTACAACGGCCGCGACTTTTCCGAACCAGGGCATCTTTGAAGGCTTGGGAGCAATGATCGATCTGGCAGGCGAGCGCGGGCGCGACATGGTGGTCGCGCAGCCGGTCGGGCAGCAGATCCTGTTTCGCGTGAGCGGCTTCGGGCGCTCTGGATTTCCCAATTCGCTGATGGGCAACATTGCGTACGTAAGGCAATTGTTTCTGGATCTGGACCAGTACAAAGCGGCACAGCAGATTTATGGCAGTCACGCGGCCGGGAATCGCAGACCGGAATATGATCACGACCTGGAAGGCTTGGCAGAGTCGCCGCGGCTGCTACTGCCGGCCGACGAAGAGCAGCAAATCGATCGGATTCTGGGATTCGGGCGTGAATTGAATCGGCCATTCGTTCTGTATGGTTTGCACGAGGCATACAAGCGGGTGGAGGAGCTGAAACAGGCGAAGGCGCCAGCCTTGATCAGCCTGAAATGGCCGGAGAAGCCGAAGGATGCAGACCCGAGCGAGATTCCCGATTATCGTGAATTGTTGATGCGCCAGCGGGCCCCCGCTGTTCCCGGCATGCTGGCGAAGGCAGGCGTGGCGTTTGCGTTTTATTCAGACGGGGTGGATACCGCGCCGGATTTGAAGAAAGCGCTGAAGAAGGCGGTGGACGCAGGACTGTCGCGGGCGGACGCGATTCGAGCGCTGACGCTGAGCGCGGCACAGATCTATGGCTTGTCGGATCGCCTGGGGAGCATCGAGAAGGGGAAGATTGCGAACCTGACGATCATGAGAGGCGATGCGTTCGAGGACAAGACGACGGTGGAGTATGTGTTTGTGGATGGCACGGAATTCGAACCGTCGAAAGAAATGCAGAAGCCGCCGGCCAATAAGGAAGGCGGCTCGAAACCGAATCCGGCGGAAGGAGAAGCGAATTGATGAGGCGCGGAATTCAGATTTGCTATTTCGTGGCGGCAGCGGCTGCAGGCGCGTGCGCGCAAACCACGCTGATCCGTAACGCCACGGTGCTGACCGTGACCAAAGGCACGGTCGAGAACGGAAGCGTGCTGATCGAGAACGGAAAGATTGCCGCAATCGGCAAGAATGTCAGTGCGCCCGCGGACGCGACGATTGTGGATGCGACCGGCAAATACCTGATGCCGGGGATTATCGATTGTCATTCTCATACCGCGATTGAGGGTGGCGTCAACGAAGGCACGGTTTCGGACTCGTCCATGGTCAACATCAAGGACGTGATCAATCCGACCGATATCAACATCTATCGCGGCTTGGCAGGCGGGCTAACCATTTCAAATGTGTTGCACGGCAGCGCGAACGCAATCGGGGGTCAGACGGTGGTGGTCAAGCTGCGCTGGGGCAAGAGTGCGCAAGAGATGTTGATGGAAGGGGCTAAGCCTGGGATCAAGTTTGCGCTGGGAGAGAATCCCAAACGTCAGGGCTATCCAGGAACATTTTTTAGCCCAGCGCCCGTGGAGCGGCGTTACCCGGGCACGCGCATGGGGGTCGAAGAGGTCATTCGCGACAGCTTTACCGAAGCGAAGAATTATCAGGCCGAGTGGAAAGCATATAACGATCGCGAGATTCGCGGAGAGCATCCGATTCCTCCACGGCGCGATCTGAGATTGGAGCCTTTGGTGGAAGTGCTCGAGGGCAAGCGCTATGTGCACGTGCATTGTTACCGGGCCGATGAAATTTTGATGCTGCTGCGCGTGGCAGACGAGATGGGATTCAAGATTCGCACACTGCAGCATGTGCTGGAGGGCTATAAGGTCGCGAAAGAGATAGCGGAGCACGGCGTCGGCGCATCAACGTTCAGCGATTGGTGGTCATACAAGATCGAGGCGTACGACGCCACGCCGTATAACGTGGCCATCATGATGCGCCACGGGGTGGTGGTTTCGGTGAATTCAGATTCCGACGAACTGCAGCGGCACCTGAATCTCGAGGCGGCGAAAAGCATGCGTTATGGAGACCTTACGGAGGACGAAGCGCTGGCGCTGGTGACCATTAACCCGGCGAAGCAGCTAGGAATTGACGACCAGGTGGGGTCGATTGAAGTAGGCAAGTCGGCCGACTTAGTGCTATTCGATCAGCATCCGTTGTCGAATTACTCGAAGGCGTTAAAGGTTTGGATCGACGGACATGAATATTTTGACCGCGACCGGGATTTGGAGAATCGGCCTAAGTTCGAGCAGCGGAAGAAAGAGTTACTGGATAAGGAGAACGCGAAGCCGAGTAAGGGTGGAGAGAAGGTAGGAAGTTAGGCGCGACCGAGGCCGGCGCTATTCCACTCCGCAGATCGTTACCCGGTCGCCTATACGTCCGTCCGGATTGGATCTGACAAATACGATCCTGGTCTGTCCCAGCGGCTTCACTGACCGATACCAGTCCAACAGCAACTCTGTATCGCCCCAGGTGCTGCTCTCATTGATTGTTTCTTCGCGCCCGTCGGCGCTCAGGCAATGTAATGAGTAGCGATCGATCGCATCCATAAAGCCGCCTCGCCGCCCGGCCCTTGCATAGGGGACGCGTGGTCACATTGAAATTTGTACCAGTTCGCGTGCCGCTTCCGTCTGGCTCGCCCGCCCTTCACGCTGATGAAAAGGCGCGTCCTGCAGCTTCAAGAACGGCCGCTGGGCGGCAACCGTACCGTGGTACACGACTCGCGCATCGGCATTAGGACGCCGAAGCCTCCGGCCGTCTCGCGCGAAACTGATAAAACCTTTCGGCTCGAGGTCGACAATGTACTGCCGCACTCTGTCCCTAAGCGCCACCGGCAGAGCAGCGAGAAGTTCCTCAAGCCCGACATTTTTGGAGGATCCGAGTACGAGAAGTCTATAAATCAACTTATCAATCTTCAGTAGCTGCGAGCCCGCGCTCAGCCAGTAACTCTTCGCGCCCTCCGCCTCGAGCGGTGGCAGCTCCGCGTACCAGCTCCGGAAGCCGGCGTAAGTGGGCTCTGCGGGAACGGCGAGCTTTTGCTGCAGATATTTTGCGAAGCGCTTTCGGTTCTCCACGATAGTATTCAAATTGAACTCAGATTCCACGACGGTGCCGTTGACCAGCAGCGCGCAGTTCACCGCGGCGGCATCTCCGGCAAACGTCTCATCCACATCTTGACCATCCGGAGGGTTTTCTTTGAAAAAGCGCCATCCATACTTCTCGTAATAGATCATCGAGTGTAATGTATCAGTGCCCCCCGCCCAGGGCCGACCCAGGACGTGCGGAAAAATCCCCCCAGATTCGTTGAACGACGAATCGGAGTCCTCCGCTAAGGTCATCCGTTGCCCGGTCTCGGCATCCACTTTGTAGGCGACCGATCTTCCAACATCACAGTCTTGAGTTGGATAGGTAGTAAGTCCGAACCGGGCCGGGTCTTTGGCAATAATAGCGGCTCCTGTAAGAAGAAAAGTCCCCATTCCGCCCGTGGCCCAGTAGGAATCATTGTGCTTGATAAACTGCATCGTCTCCAGCTTTTCTGCCGGCGTCTCCGTTGGGAAATCGGTGAAGGCCATCAATTGAACGGCGATGCCGGATTCTGCGAAATTCTTCATAGTCTGACCCATATAGGCGACTTTGGTGCCTTTGTCGATTAAATCCAGAATCCGCTGGTTACCTGATTCCATACCAAACGACACGCACACGCACCCTGACTTGGCCATTTTCTTGCAGCGTTCGGGCGAGAAGATCTTCTCCATGCGGAGTTCCGCGCTCCACCGGATATCCAGCTTCGAAGAAACGATAGCATCCGAAAGCCGCTCCAAATACCCGGGCGCCATCACATCCACTGCGAAGTATACGTACTTCACACCGTGCTTTTCCTGCGCATACTGGAGATCCGATATGACTTGGTCGATCTTACGCTCCCGCCACGGCGAAGTAGGGCTGTCTGAATTCAAGCCGTAATCACAGAAGGTGCAGCGATTCCAATAGCAACCGCGCGTGGGCGAGTAATTGATGCCGCGCTGGGGCGACAAATAGAGATGCCAGGGATGATCATAAATCGGTCTTCCAAGCGCAGCTACATTCTCGTACTTGACCGGAGGAATATGAAGGCGGTTTCGAGACCGGTCGAAGGTAGCGGTATTTGTGAGGCCGGTACGCGCCTCCAGGTTGCCGTCTGAATCTGCGATTTCGCACAGCGCCGTTTCGCCTTCGCCAATCACTATGGCGTCACATAGGCAGAACAGGCGAGCAAGCAACGCCTTATCGCGAAGATGCTTATAGAACTGACTGATCGAGGTTCCGCCAAGAATTACTCGTTTATCCGGCCAGCGTCTCTTTAACAGGCGTGCAAAATGGAGCGCGTGGAGAAGTTGGTGATCGTAGATGATGCTGATGCCCAGGACATCGGCGGCGCCTAGTTCTTTGTCCTTCGCAATTCTGTCCCAGAAGAAGTGCTCGAACGGACGGCAGATACGAGCGCCCAATTCCTGGTTAAGGATATCGGCAAGATTGAAGGCAGAATACCGGCCTTTGTTCCGCAGCGTGAACCCCACGATCTCCGCTGGATAGGCGAGGTTCCCCAACAACGCGAAGTACTCCACGATCCGATTCACATTGCGCACATAGCGGGGATAGTCCTCGAATGCTTCGCGATCACGAAATCCGGCAGCCACTCCGGCCAACTCATCGGGCCGCTGCAGGCGCCCCAGGCAAAAATTATAGAATTCTTCCTGCTCTTCGAAAGATAAAGTCGTTTTTTCCCGCAGCGAGCGAAACCGTTGTTCGGTTTGCCGATTGAACTCGAGAACGGTCTCGGGCTCAAGGCAATAGTTCACGAATTCTACGTTGATATCGCGCATCGCGACGTTTGTGAAACCGTTCCGGACTAAGTGTCCAGCCAGGTACGCAGTGGAGTGATACGGAATAGTAGCGTCATCCAACGGAGCATGCATTAGCACAATTTTCATGAGCTTGCCATCCTTGCTGTGGAGAATTGATTGCCGATCTTCCGAGACACAGCGCGCAGAATGCGGACGGCATACATGCCCAGCCCGATTCCGGCGGTGCCGAGGAACGCGAGCGCGATTAAAGTAACACTCAAGCGGTCGAACACAGTGCCCCACTGTCTGGCGCGTGCGAAAAGAACAATATTCGAGAGCTGGTACGGAAGCCCGTGGAAGACCGCTGACGCCAAACGATGCAAATACGTCCAACTGTAGAGGGCCACGGCGGCCAGAAAGAGATTGCAAATCGCTGCGTATACGATGAACACGAAGGATTTCGACTTAGACAGGCCTTGCAAACGGGTTCTTGACCGCCCTGCAGGCCGGAAGACCAAGTGCTTCAGGTAATTGAGTGCAAGTCCCTGTAAGTTTCCGATGCCGAGCCAATCGGTTAGCAGCCAGTACCCGTCAAACCGGAAAATGGGGTTCAAAGCGACGATGCTCATGGTGTCGATTGCATAGCACACTGCCAAGCATTCGGAGCTTCCGCATGCAAGTGCCAGACCCGCAAATAAGGCAAATGCGATTTGCTGGAAGTACACGCCGCCGAGGTCAACCACGTATCTCTGACGGCGCGGCAGGCGCCATACGAGCGACACATCCGCGAAAAGAGCCGGCAGAAGCACGTACAATCCGAATCCGATTCGCCCGGGCGCGGCCCCGAAGCGCCGCAATGCCGCGGCATGGCCCAGCTCGTGTGCGACGATGCTGGCGAGACAGAGCACGACGACAAGCAGCGCAGAACCGTGAGGTAGGAAGAAACGGTGTGGAATACCTCGATACACAGCGATGTGGCTCGCCAGGCAGAGGAGAGCAAGACCGGCGAACGCCGGGCAGCGATACAGCCAAGTCAGCTTCCTGGACAGCGCCGATACGCGATCCGGGCCTATGAGCGTTCCACATTCCAGAAATGGCCAGGTTGCCTTGCCCTTGCGAATTGCCGTTTGGCTGGGCGAAGGTCCACACGGAGCGAAAACTCCAAGGTGCGCATAGCGCTGGTTCAGCAGGCGTTTCAGTTCCATCGGCGAAATCTCGTGACCCGGGGTCTCCATTTCCGCACACATTTGCTCTAAACTCTTTTCGGCGCCCAGGGCCTCCAGGAGTTCTCGCGTCGTCTCAGAGATAATAAACTGCCGACCGTCGGGATTTACCAGTACATATTCCCTACAACATTTCCCGCTGTCATATGGGAAATATTGGCATTCGCGCCTGATCGAGATAAAGCTCGCCATTTCCAAACTCTGGAAAGGGGACTGCCAGTCTCCTTGCGGCTACTGGCAGCCATTGTTTTAATCGCCTGATGGAGGCAATTGACAGGTGCCTCCGTCCCGGCAATTGTTGTTGGTGTCGCTTGCGGCGAGTCCGGCGGAGGCGATCGGGTCGGTCAAGATCTGCAGTTCCAATCTTGGCTCGAGCTCTTCCGGCGTCAAGTCGTTGAGCAATTCATGAAGTTCCATGAGTCTCGACTCCTAATACGGATGAAGTCACGCAAATGCGTGCTGCTTGAGTATAATGCCGAGTAATTACAAATTAAAAGAGAAAAATTTACACACTTCGTCCAGTAAAGACCAGCTTTAACCAACAATCATGTATTTAACGGCGAAGAAGAGTCATATAGGCGCGCGGGCCTCCAAAAAGCTCCTGAGAAAGAAAAAGAACAGCGAAACATTCAATTTCGCTTCTAGTCCAATTTCGGAGGTTTGCATGTCGGCTGAGATGCTGGCGAGAGACGCCCATTCCGCGGCTCGCGCGTTCGCCAAGAATCCGGTTTGGGCGGCGGCCGTCATCTGTTCTCTTGCCTTAGGAATTGGCGCGAATGTCGGAATCTTTTCACTAAGCTACGCAATTCTTCTCAAGAGCCTTCCGGTGCCCGATCCAGGGCAATTGATCCTGTACACCTTCAGCAATGGAAAGCAAAGCATCAATCTTTCCGGGCCCGCCTATGACAGCTTAGAGCGTCATCAAAGTGTAACTACCGGGCTCTTAGCTTGGTCGGGCGCAGAACTTGCGCTAGATCGGAGCGGCCAGAGCGAGAGGATAAAAGGCGCCCTCTTGAGCAGTAATGGTTTCGAAGTTTTAGGTCTAAAACCGTTTATCGGCACAGCATTTCATCCGGACGCCGACGTACCCGGCGGGGGCGCCGGCGGCTATGAAGCGCTGTTGGGCTACGACTTCTGGCAGAACCATCTAGGCGGTGACAGGCAGGTTCTGGGCCATTCTCTTGCCATCAACGGATCGCCTGTGACCGTGATTGGCGTGTTGCCCCGGGGATTTGACGGCCTGATCGCGGGCACCCGGGTGGATATTATTTTGCCGCTGGCGTTTGATGACGTGCTGCATGCTCCGAAACCTTACCGCCGACATCCTGGAGCAATGTGGCTGACGGTGATGGGAAGACTGAAGCCGAACGAATCGTTGAACTCGGCCAAAGCAAACCTGCGAGCGATTCAATCCACCATCCGCGAGGAGGCGGACCCGGGACACAAGTATCTGAGCACGTTTTTTGCGCCGTTCGTTTTCAACGTCGAGAGCGGCCACGCGGGACGCTCTTTTCTGAAGGTCAGTTACGAGCGGCCATTGCTCGTGCTTGAACTTCTGGTGGTGTTGTTACTCGTGCTTTGCTGCGCGAATACGGCGTTGCTGGTTGCGGCGCAGATGGCGACCCGGGCTCGCGAGCTTGCGGTTCGCTGCGCCCTTGGTGCGAGCCGCAACCGTCTTTTCTGCCAGGTGTTCTTAGAGATCCTGTTGCTGGCGGTTCCCGGGCTGCTTCTGGCTGCCGGGATTGGCTGGTTCCTGGCAAGCCGTCTAGCCGGTATGTTGGGGCAGGTCGGGGCGCCTGTTTACCTCCAGGTGACGCCGAATTGGGTGATTCTTGGATTCGCGGGCGGGCTCACGGTAGTGGCTGCGCTTGCGGCTGGTTTGGTTCCCGCGCTGCGCGCCAGCCGGTCCGATCCCGCGAGCAGCCTGGGGCGCCGGGAGGAAGCGGGTTCGACGACTAACTTCGGCTTCTGGATCGTCCCCGCCCAGGTGGCAGTCAGCGTGGTTCTGGTGGCTTCGGCGCTGCTGCTCGGAAGCACCTTCCTCCATCTGTATTCGGAGCGTTCGGGATTCTCGGCGCAACGTCTCTACTTTGCCGACATCGATCTCGGCGCCGCGAAATTGAACGATGCGAAGATTGTCCAAACCGCGGAGGATCTTCTCCACGCGCTTGCCAGCTACGGCGATATGCGGGCGGCCATTCTTTCCGTTCCGCCGTTGAGCGATTCGTTTTCGGCGGGTCATTACTATTCTGTTGGGCCAACGGGCGCGGTTCATAGTGAACCTCAGACTTGGGTGGAGATCGTTTCGCCCGGATACTTCCCGGTGGTCGGCACCCGCATGCTGGAGGGGCGTGCGTTCGATCACAGCGACTTGAACGTCAGCGGCGTTTGCGTTCTGAGCCGCGGGGCGGCGGATGCTTTCTTTCCGCACGCAACAGCCGTGTCGCGGTTCATTTACTCTGACCCCGCACATGCCGATCCTTCGAAGGCATGCCGCGTCATCGGGATCGCCGAAGACGCCCGTTTTCGCTCTTTGCGGGAAGCCGCTCCTCCCACCATTTACAAGCTCCCCTCCTCTGATAACCTTCCGCGGCAATTTACGCTGGCAGTTCGCACCCTCACCGATAACGATCCCTCTCAGGCGATTCGCAATGCCGCGTCCCAGGCCAGCCCAGGCGCACCCGCTCCGGTGATTTATTCCTTCAGCAGTTTGGTCGACGCCCACCTCCGGAAGGAGCGAATGCTGATCAGTCTTTCCGCATGCTTTGCGGGGGCAGCACTGGTTCTCACCTGCATTGGACTGTTCGGCCTTCTGATCCGAAGCGTTACTCAGACAACCCGCGAAATTGGTATCCGTATGGCCCTTGGCGCCGGCCGCGGTGCGGTAATCGGGTCACTCGTTCGACGTGCTGTTGTGCAGATCCTCGTAGGTCTGGCTGCCGGAACCATTCTCGCGTTCGCCACGAATCGCACCATGAAATCACTTGTGTATGGCATCGAGCCGGGAAGCCTGGCGACTTACATCGTGACTATCATTGTGATCGTTGCGGTCGTCCTTCTGACGATGATAGTGCCCGCGCGAAGAGCAACTTCGATCGACCCCATTCGAGCGCTGCGGGTTGAATAGACGCATTCAGGTGATGCGTTAAGTTGACGGGGTGAACTTCCGGATTCAGAGAAACTTCGCGAAGCTTTGGACGGGCCAGACTATTTCGGAGGTGGGCTCGAGGATCACGCGCGAGGGGCTTCCTTTGACGGCCTTGCTTACGCTAAAGGCAAGCGCTGGACAAATGGGCCTGCTCTCGGCCATTAGCAGCGCGTCGGTGCTCGTTTTCGGTCTGGGAGCCGGGGTTGCGGTGGACCGTTGGAAGAAGCGCCCGGTGATGATCGCCACCGATCTAGGGCGCGCCGGGCTGCTAGGACTTATTCCGCTCGCGGCCCATCGCCACATATTGTCCTTATCAATTCTAATTGCCGTCGCGGTGTTGGCGGGGGCCTTTACCGTGCTGTTCGATGTCGCCTACCAGTCGTATCTACCGGCACTGGTAGAACCGGAGGAACTGCTCGAGAGCAATAAGCGGCTGAGCCTCTCGACGGCCGCCGCGGAGATGGCCGGGCCTGCTTTGACTGGGGCACTGGTGCAGGCGATTACGGCGCCGCTCGCCATTCTCGTGGATGCATTTTCGTTCCTCGTCTCCGCGTTTTCTGTTTACGCTATCCGAAAAGCTGAAACGCTACCTGAACGGAAGCGAGATGTTCCGCTGCTTTCCGAAGCATTGGACGGATTGCGGTTCATTTGGACACATCCGGCGCTCCGCGCACTGCTGCTTCGCTCCGCAACGGCCTTTTTGTTCATGGGTTTCATTTTCCCGCTGTACTTGTTGAATGCAATTCGGATTGTTCATATGAGCACCTCGGCTCTTGGTATCGCGATCGCGTTGGGAGGAGCGGGCAGCCTGGTGGGCGCCTATTTGGCGCCGCGATTCTCTACGCGTCACGGCCTCGGGCCGATTTTTTTCGGGACAGCGATACTGATCGGCTGCGCTCAATTATTGATCCCGCTCTCCTCTGAATTCCCGCGCATCGGACTTCTCTGCCTCTGCTTACAGCAGCTAGGGGGCGACATGGTGTGGACTGTCTACGTAGTGAACGAAACTGCGCTACGGCAGTTCTTGGCGCCCGGGCAGGTGATCGGCCGGGTGAATGCCGCTATGCAACTTGCCTCCCGAGGGATGTTGCCGTTCGGCGCTCTGTTTGGTGGATTCCTGGCCGGACGAATCGGGGTTCCCGTGACTCTCCTCATCGGCGCTGGAGGCGTTCTGTTGTCGAGCCTGTGGCTAGCGCCTTTGCGAAGCAGCCGGGAAATTCGATAGCCCGAAGTAAACTTCCGGTCACGCCTTGCTTACACG
Organism: Bryobacteraceae bacterium; assembly: GCA_036269275.1. Lineage (GTDB taxonomy): Bacteria > Acidobacteriota > Terriglobia > Bryobacterales > Bryobacteraceae > Bog-105. Next base: position 86,151 of record DATASJ010000142.1, read on the forward strand.
CGATAGTGGGTATCACGTGGCCGCACTCGGAGATAATGCTCAAGAGTGCTATGTTGCTGTGGCATCTTGTTCTGGAGTCGCTGGGCTACTTTGTGGCTTTTCGACTATATCTTCGTGAGCGACGACGAAGTAGCGATTTTCTCGGCTCCGAGACCCGGTGGACGATCATTGCCGCGGCAATGATTGGCGCGGCGGCGGGATCGAAACTGCTGTACTGGCTCGAAGATCCGATGCGGACCGTTCATCAGTGGAATGATCTGGCTTACCTGATGGCGGGGAAAACAATCGTGGGCGCGCTTTTGGGTGGAACCATCGCTGTCGAGGTGACAAAGGCGCGGCTGGGAATCCGAGAGCGAACAGGAGATCTATTTGCTATTCCGCTTACGGTGGGAATTGCGATTGGAAGGGTGGGATGTTTTCTCGCTGGCACGCAAGACGGGACTTACGGCGTTGCAACGAGCCTGCCGTGGGCGGTGGATTTTGGCGATGGCGTTCGCCGCCACCCGGTATAACTGTATGAGTGCGTGGCAATGCTCGGGTTATTGTTCGCACTGCGGCTCATTAAACCGCCTCGCTTCGAGCGAGGAGACCGGTTTCGTGTCTTTCTGCTTGCTTACTTCGGCTGGCGGCTGCTTATAGACTTCCTGAAGCCGGGTGTCCGTTCCGCAGGGCTCACCGCCCTGCAGTGGGCGTGTGTTGCGGCGCTGCTATGGTACGCGAGCGATTTACGGCGGCGGCTGTCCGCTCATTGTGGCGCAAAGGAGGCGCTGGCCGATGGCTGATCGAATTCGACCCTATCTGTTCTATGACACCGCGATTTCCATTTGCTCGAAATGCTACCGGCGGGCGGAAGGGAAAATCGTCTTTGAGGAAGGGTCGGTTTATCTGCTGAAACGGTGCGCCATTCATGGAAACGAGCGCGTGCTGATGGCCGACGATGTGGCATATTACCGGCGCTGCCGGGAAGTGTTTCTGAAACCACCCGAGATGCCGACGCGATATAACATGCCGGTCCGTTGGGACTGCCCATACGATTGCGGTTTGTGCACCGACCATGAACAACATTCGTGTCTCACGCTGGTTGAGATCACGGACCATTGCAACTTGAAGTGTCCGATCTGCTATGCGTCCAGTGGGCCTTCGCGTTCGCAGTACCGCTCCGTGGACCAAGTGAAGCGCATGCTGGATCGAATTGTAGAAAATGAGGGGCGGCCCGACGTGGTGCAGATCTCAGGGGGTGAGCCGACGCTGCACCCGGAGTTGTTCCGGATACTGGACCTTGCGAAGGAACGGCCGATTCAGCACCTGATGCTGAATACAAACGGGATCCGGATTGCGCGGGAGGACGGATTCGCGGAGCGTTTAGCCGAATATATGCCGGGCTTCGAGCTGTACTTGCAGTTCGATTCTTTCGAGCCACGGGCGCTCCAAGAACTGCGCGGGGCAGATCTCACGAGCATACGGATGGAAGCGATTGAGACGCTAAACCGGCTTGGGCTTTCCACCTCCCTGGTGGTGACGCTCAAGCGGGGCGTCAACGATCATGAGATTGGGCGAATCATTGACTGGGCGTTGGAGCAACCGTGCGTGCGAGGCGTAGTTCTGCAACCCATACAGGCGGCCGGCCGGTACGAAAATTTCGATCCGGCACGCGACCGACTGACGCTTACGGAGGTTCGACGCAAGATTTTGGAGCAGACGAAGGTGTTCCGCGCCGAAGACATCATCCCCGTGCCGTGCCACCCTGACTCGCTGGCGATGGCGTATGCATTGAAAACGAATGGCGGCGTGGCGCCGCTCACGGGAATGATCGATCCTAAAATCCTGATCGAAGGCGGCCGGAATACGATTGTATTCGAGGCGGATGAGAGCTTGCAAGGGCAGCTATTCCGATTGTTTTCGACGAATCATTCACCTACATCAAGCGCATGCACGCTGAGAGATTTGTTGTGCTGCCTTCCGCACGTGTCCGCTCCGAAAAACATCGACTACAGCAACGTATTTCGAGTGATTATCATGCAGTTCATTGACGCCTGGGCTTTCGACGTCCGTAGCATCAAGAAAACGTGTGTCCACATCGCTCATCCCGACGGACAGAGAATTATCCCCTTCGATACTTACAACCTTTTTTATCGCGACGATCTGGAACGGACCGTTTTGCAGCCGCTGCGTCACGAGCGGGAAACGCGTGTACCGATCAGTGAGGAAGAGTTGAAGCACATTTCTTTAAGAGCCGGCGGGGAGCATGCTTGATGGAGGCAATACCGCCCTCCGAGGAGCAGGAACGACCGTCTAAGGGCAGCATCGGACGGGGAATCGCGATTGCGGTGCTTTGCGAGTTCGGGTTTCTCGTAGTGGAAAGTATCGTGTCCGCGCTTAAGGCAAACTCTTATTTCGTTTACATCCTTATGTTCTGGGGCGTAATACCGTTAGTAGCACTTATTCCGCTCTTTATAATTCAGGTACAGAGAGGGCACTCGAGAACTGCGAACGGCATTCTTATCATCGGATCGATTGCATTCTTATTGAATGCTGCCTGTGATGCAATAGTTGGGATACGCATACCACATATCGGCTAAGCGGCCTAAAGGGGGACGCAAGGTGGGGAAATCTCGAGTGACCGTGTTAGCAGGGGGCTTTTCGCCCGAGAGAGAAGTCTCATTGGCCAGTGGGGCCAACGTGGCGGCGCAATTGCGGATATCGGGCTACGAGGCGATTCTGGTGGACCTAACGCTGGGCAGGTTGGACGAAGCTGCCGAGCGGCGGTACTGTCAAGGCGCGATTCGCGATACTCCTAGCTACGAGCAACTGGAACAACTAAGAGCAAGAACCGATGTTTTCGGGCTGATAAAGTCGCGTGACGTTTCCGATGCTGACCTAGTATTTCCGGTAATTCACGGAGCATTTGGAGAAGACGGGCATTTACAGGCGATACTCGATGCCGCTCGGCTGCCTTATGTGGGAAGCGGAGTGCTGGGACAGGCGCTGGCCATGAACAAAGATGTAAGTAAGCACTTATTTGCGCAGAACGGCGTTCCCACAGCGGCCTGGAAGCGTGTTCAGCGGAGCGCAGAAGCGGTGCCGGGGGGCCGCTACCCTGTGGTTGTGAAGCCCGCCGGTGCAGGCTCCGCCATAGGAGTAAGTATCTGCCGTAACGACGAAGAGTTTTGTGAAGGGCTAAAACGCGCGTTTCAGTTCGATGACGAGGTTGTAGCAGAAGACTACGTAAAAGGGCGCGAATTCACGGTTGGCATCTTAGGAGATACAGTTCTTGCTGTCGGGGAAATTCGATCGAGCGCCACCTTCTTTGATTACCAGGCAAAATACCAGGCGGCTTCCACTCAGGAGATTTTCCCAGCCGACCTCTCAGCCGATATGGTAAGTGCCGCAGAGGACGCGGCGCGGCGAGCCGCCGATGCTTTGCGAATTCGCCATTACTGCCGGATGGATTTTATCGTGGACCAGAGTAATCAACTGTTTGTCCTGGAAGTGAATGCGGTGCCCGGGATGACCGCGAAAAGTTTATACCCACAGTCCGCGGCGGCGGCCGGTGTTCCTTTCCACGTATTGTGCGACCGGTTGTGTGAGATGGCGTTAGCGGAGGTAAAGGCAACTTAGACTTAGACCGCTTACTTACGTGCGCGGCTCAGACGCGGGTTAACAGACGGCCGCTTACTTACGTGCGCGGCTCAGAAGCGCACTCTCGGGCGGCGATTTGGGCGATGTCGAGTAGCTTGGGGGCGTTTTCAACGGTCGAGAGGGCGTCGCGAAACATGCTGTTGCAAAAAGGGCACGCGGTGCCAATGGTTTCGGCTCCGGTAGCCACAAGTTCTTGAGCGCGGGTGTAATTGACACGTTGGCCGGTTTCTTCGCCGAGGAAAACTAGCCCGCCGCCTGCTCCGCAACAGAAAGATCGTTCGCGAGACCGCGGTGGGTCGATCACTTGCGACGAGCGCGCAATGACATGCCTGGGCTCATCGTAGATGCCGCGGTACCGGCCGAGGTAACACGGATCGTGGAAGACGACGCGTTCGTTAGTTTGCGCGCCGGGGAGCTCGTCGATGTGACGGGCGAGAAATTCGCTGTGATGCTCGATTTCGACGGAAGCGCCGAATTCGGCCCCGGACAATTCCAACCAATCTTGGCCGATGGTGCGGACACAGTGCGGACAAATGGAAACGATCTTCTTCACAGCGGCTTGCTTGAGCGACGCCAGATTTGTTTCGGCCAGTTGGCCGAAGACGAGATCGTTGCCGAGACGGCGGGCCGGGTCGCCGGTGCAGCGCTCTTTTTTGAGGACGCCAAAGGATGTGCCGAGGTGGCGCATGACGGCTGCGAACGAAGCGACGATCTCACGGCCACGCGGATCGTAGGCGCCCATGCACCCGAGCCAGAGACAGTATTGCTGGGTGCCGTCGAAGATTGGGAACTCTTGTTTGGCGATGAATTTGTCGCGTTCGGCTTGAGAGAAACCTAGGGCGTTGCCGTTGCGCTCGAGATTCAAGAAGAGTTTGGTTCCGTACTCGTCTTCCCACATGCCGGTGTTGACGGCCCCGCGGCGCAGGCCGATGATCATGGGCAGATGCTGGATGCCAACCGGACACTGGTATTCGCAGGCGCCGCAGGTGGTGCATTGAAAGACGGCTTTCTGGGAGACAGTAGCCTGCAAGATGGGTGTTTCGTTCCGGTTGCCGTACTCATTCAGATAGAGCCGAAGATTGAGGGCGATCAGCTTGGGATTCAGTTCCTTGCCGGTGTTGTTGGCGGGGCAATGCTCGGTACAGCGGCCGCATTCGACGCAGGAATAAGCTTGGAGCGCAGTGATGCGGGTGATGTCTTTGCCGGAGAGGACACCAAAATCCTCATCGCCTTCGAGCGGAGGGATGTGGCTGAAGCCGTTGCGTTCGAGGAAGATCGTCAGGGGGCTTAAAACAAGATGCAGGTGTTTGGTGTGCGGGATGAGTGGAAGAAATGCGAGCAGCGTGAGGGTGTGGGCCCACCAGAGCGCCTGGCCGGCAGCGGAATGCTCCGGGACCCACCAGGCGGGCATGTAAGTGATCATGAGAATGAAGATAAGGAGCGCGATCAGGCCGGATTCGTACGAGAGAGGACCCAGCCATTTCGGGCGAATCACAAATCTACGAAATGCGAGGCCGGCGATGGAGACTGCGCACAGCACCGCAAACGCGAAGGCGAACCAGAAATAGAACGCGCCGAAGAGGGATTGGCGATCGAGGAACGCAAATCCGAGGCCGCTGGCGATGTGATTGATCGTGACGAGAGCGAAGGCGCAAAACCCCCAGAATACGAAGGCGTGCGCGAGGCCGGGCAGCGGGCGCTCGCGAATGACCTTCGCCTGGCAGAGCACCTCCCAAAATAATTTCCACGCTCGGCGGCTGATGGGCTGCAGCTTGAAATCGGTCTCCGGCCGGGCGCGGCGGATCCGATCCCACACGTTGCGAAAGCGCAGCCAGAACAGCCAACACGAGACGCCGATGAGCGCGAGCAGCAGCAGACGGACCGCTAACGGGTGGTGAGCTTGCATGCTAAGAGAGGAGTAACTGAATCAAGCGCTCTAGTAACATTGGAAGAAGTGCGATATGTCATTTCCGGAGCCGCTGGCTTCATTGGATCACACCTGTGTGATCGGTTGATCGAGCAAGGCCACGAAGTGGCGGCCCTCGATAACTTTATCACTGGAAACCGCGAAAGCATTGAGCATCTGTTGGACCGGCCGGGTTTCGAGCTCATCGAAGGGGACGTGTGCCGCGGCATTGCGTTGTCCGGCAAGGTGGATCGGGTGTTTCATCTGGCGTCGTTGGCGAGTCCGGTCCATTATTTGAAGCATCCGATCGCGACGCTGGAATCCGGATCAAGCGGCACCCGGAACATGCTGGACCTGGCACGGATGCATGGCGCACGCTTCTTGCTTACGTCGACGTCGGAGGCTTACGGCGACCCGCTGGTGCATCCGCAGCCGGAAACATATTGGGGCAACGTGAATCCGGTGGGGCTGCGCTCTTGTTACGACGAAAGCAAGCGGTATGCGGAAGCGTTGACTATGGCGTATGCCCGGGCGCACGGGGCGCGCACAAATATTGCGCGGATCTTCAATACCTATGGGCCGCGAATGGCGCTGAACGACGGCCGCGTGGTGCCCGCGTTTATCGAGCAAGCGCTGCGCGGCGAGAAGTTGACGGTGTTCGGAGACGGGTCGCAAACGCGCAGTTTCTGTTACGTGTCGGACCTGGTGGAAGGACTGCTGCGTTTGAGCGAATCGGAGGAGCGGGAACCAGTCAATCTCGGCAATCCGGTGGAAATGTCCATCCTAGAGTTCGCGGATCGAATTCGCAAGCAGTTTGGAAATACCGAGGGAATCGAATTCAGGGAATTGCCGCAGGACGATCCGAAGTTACGGCGGCCGGACATCACGAAAGCGAAGCGAATTCTGGGGTGGGAGCCGAAGGTTTCGCTAGAAGAAGGGCTCGCAGCGACGATTGAGTATTTCAAAACGAGAGTTCGCGACGGTCAGCTCGAGGCCGTTTCGAGGCGCTCATAAAACTCTCGAGGTCGCGCTCGTTCACGGCCGGCTCGCCTGGAGCGACGTTGTTCAGCTTTCCGTCTTTCATCCAGCGCTCGAGCTGGTGCACCGAATCATACAGGTGATCGAAGGAGTCGGCGACGAATAAGAGCGGCTGGTAGTGATCAATCTCGAAGCCTTGATTGATGACCCATTCCAACTGCAATGGGTATCGCTGCACGTCGGGGGACTCGATGGAGTGCTGAATCTCGCCGTAGCTGCTGAGGAGGCCGCTGCCGTAAACCCGAATGCCATCGGGAGATCGCATGAGGCCGAATTCGATGGTGAACCAGAAGAAGCGCGCCATAGCGCGGATGATGCTGGTAAGGGCGGCGGTGCGCCGGGCGTGGTCGTGCATTGATTCGAGCAAGTCCGCGGCGGTGTGAGCGCATTCGCCGAATCTCACCAGGGTTTCGGCAAAGGCGCGATCGGTGTGCATAGGGACATGGCCGGCGATGTCGTGAAAGACGTCCGGTTCGGGGAGATAGTCGAGGCTGGCGGAGTCGCGGATGGTGACGGTGGTGGGGAACTCGCGGTTGCGCAGGCAGTCGAAGAAGAGGAACGCAGGGACGTAGCCGCTCACGGGCTTGGCTTGAAAGCCGGTAAGCGGACACAGGAAGCGGTTCACGTCTTCCAGGCGGGGGACGCGGTGGGGATCGAGGCAGAGCGACTGAATGCCTTTCTGGAAGGCGGGATTGGCGTAGCGCTCCCAACGCGGCAGCATGCGCGAATAAAGCTTGCGCCAGGCGTCGTGATTGCGCTCCGAGTATTGCTCGTAGGGTTGATGAATGAAAAGGCGACCCGCGTGTTGGGCTTCTTCGATAAACGGGGCTTGGGTGGTAGTGAGGTCGGAGACTGCAACGGTGGGCATACGCGGACCCTCGCACTTTTATGCTAGCGCAAACAGCACCACGTTGGGGTGGGTGTTCGCTCGGAAGATCTAGGCGTGGAGACGGACGAAGACGTCCGCGGTGGGCGTGGAGGCCGGTCCAAAGCCTATTGGGTAGGAGTAGACTTCAGAACGTCTTCGAGGCGCTGAGCAAAGTTTTCGCCCGACTCGGTTTCGAGCTTGCGGCGCCCCACGGGCAATACGGAATCAATTTCGTGCACGAGCCGCAGCAGGCTCCTGATATTCGACTCGATCAGGGTTGCACTGCCAGGCAGATCGGCATTGGGGAGGAAGTTGCTGTCGACACCGAAGTCGATTCGCAGATCTTCCTGGCCGGAGGCGGCGCCGTCGTCAAATTCGGGACCAAAGCAGGAGAGCGCGACGCGCCCAGGCGCCAACTTCCCTTCCCCGCTATCGAACTGCCAAAGGTCCCACCAGCTTTCGATTCGATAGGCGATGTCGCCGCTCGCGAATTCGAGCAGCGTCGGCATGATCTCGGATGGATCGAGAGGGCCGTTAACGGGTTGCTCGAGAAGGGGAGGTTGGGTGGAATCTACGGCGTGAATGGAAATGGTCGATTGGGGTTGGGGCCGCTGAGAAAACGGGAACAGCCGTATGAGTTCCTCAAAGTGCTTGAGGCGGTTTGCGCGCCTGTGCCGATGGAGCCAAAGAGACAAGAACAGTTGGTCGGTCACGCTTCCATTATGAGGCGCGTCCGGAGCTGGGAGGCTACTTGGCGGCGGCCCAAGCGAGGCCGTCGGTACCGGCGCCGGCGTCGATCAGCTTGTCGACTTTCCAATCGGCGATCTTGATGGCGGCGACCTGATGGCTAGCGTCGCAAGAGACGTACGCCATCTGGCCGTCTGGCCGGACCAGGACTTCCTGCGGCGATTTCGGCACGTCGATGGTTTGCGCGACTCTCATTGCGTTCAGATCGACAACGGCGACCTGGTTCTTGCCGGGAACGCAGACGAGAAGCCAGTGGCCATCGGGAGTAGAGGCGGTTCCGTAGCCGGTGCCCGGGAGCGCCACCCAGGTCTTCACCTTGTTGGTTGCCGCGTCGATGACCGCAAGCTGCGGCTTGGTTTGATCGGACGTGAAAACCAGGCGGTCGTCGGGAGAGATGGAAATGCGCTGAGTCTCACGCGAGATGTGGATCACGGCGATGGTCTTTTTTGCGTCTAGATCCAGCACTGAGACGGTGCCGGGTCCGACATTTGCTGTGTAGCCGCGGCGGCCATCGCTCGTGATCGCGAGCATGTGGGATTCGGGCTGGCCGGTGGGAACAGTACCGACGATTTTTAGCGTGCTCGGGTCGATGATACTGATGGTTTTATCGAGCTCGGTGGTGACGTAAAGCAGGCCGTTTTTCGGGCCAAAGACGGCACAATGCGGGCGCACGCCGTGGCCGAAATCGACATTGCCGGTGAGCTTGCGCGTGGCGATGTCAATGGCAACCATGTTTGTGCCGTCAGTGCCGGGCTTGCCGACGCCGGAGTTGCCATAGATGGGAACGTAGGCGGTGCGGCCGTCGGGCGAGGCGGCGACTTCATGTCCGGTGATGCCGCCTTCGGGGACCGTTGCGAGCTGTTGGCCGGAGGCCGGATCGATGATTCCGAGGGTGTGCTCGCCTTTGTTTGCGACTAGAAGAAATGTGTCGGGCGACGATTGAGCATGGGAGTGAGTCATAGCGAATCCAAGCACCGCGGTCAGAGATAAAGTGAGGCGAAAAGGGGACATGGAAGACCTCCCGGCGATCACAGTATCACAAGCGTCCACAAAACAGACCCTACGGCACACAGCGAGGCGGCGACTAAGAACGATGCAGTCCAGCCCCAGTGAGCGGCAATCGCGGGCGTAAGCGATGCAGTGAGGGCGCCGCCGATCTGGCCGCCCATGTTCATGAAGCCGGAGACCGTACCTGCGGACGGGCCTCCGATGTCCGCCGAAACGGACCAAAACGAGCTTTGCGAAAGATACAGGGCGCCCGCGCCGGCGGCGAGTACGATGGTGGCGAGGCGCGCGCTGTCTACCTGGGTGCCCAGTGCGATAAAGACCGCCGAGAGCGCGATCCCTGCAGCAGCTATTCCGCACCGGCCGACACGCTTGCCTCGAGTCTTCGTCAGGCGATCGCTGATCCAGCCGCCGACTGGGGAACCGATAGCCATGGCGGCAAACGGCAACATAGAGTAATAAGAACTTTCCCGCAGATTCAGCCCCCGCACGGAGCTTAGGTAGATAAAGAACCAACTGAAGAATATATAAGCGGCGTAGCCATAGCAGAAGTAACTAGCAGTTACTAACCAGATATTCAAGTTACCCAAGATAGAGCTCCATGGCAGCGCGGCAGCATGACGGCGTTCCGGCAGCCCGGATCGAATATGCGCCAGCTCCGAGTTGGAGACCCAGGGGTGATCCGACGGCCTGTCACGAGCGATCAGGAACCAGACGGCTCCGGCAGCGAGACCGAGCGCCGCACTCGCCCAAAACGAGGATCGCCAGCCATAGTGAGTCAAGAGATAGGCGATAAGCGGAGGGGTAAGCGCGGCGCCGCAACCGACGCCGGAGAATATGACGCCATTGGCAATACCCCGCTCGGCAGAGGGGATCCACGCCGAGACGACGCAATTGGACGCCGGATAAATGACCGCCTCGCCGAGGCCGAGCAGGAAACGAGTGGCAATTAGCAACCAGATGAGACGGGGCGCACCGAGCGAAAAAACAGTAATGAGCGATGTAAACAGGCCCCACCAGACGACTCCGAGCAGGAGAATCCGGCGAGGCCCGAAGCGGTCAGCGATCGCTCCTCCGGGCGCCTGAAACAGCGCGTATCCGAGGACGAAGGCGCTGAAAATCCAGCCGAGCTCGATATTAGTAAGATGAAATTCCTTCTCGATGGATTGGCCGGCAATCGAGATATTCACACGATCCAAATAGCCGATGCCACTAATGACAAACAGCCACGCTACGAGGATCCACCTAACTGGCACTGGATTTTTCACTTACCAGTTGGTGATGGAGCCGTCCGGCCTGAAGTAAGTTTGGGCGCGGTTGGTTACGGGCGTGGTGATTTCCGCCACTAACGTGAGCGGTTTGGTATCGAGCTCCACACCAAGTCCCGGGCGCTCATTCGGGTAGAGCTTGCCATGCTTGAAATCCAGGCAGACGGGCAGATGGGAAAAAGTTCGGCCCTCGAAATTATATTCCATAAGCAGCGGGCCAGAGAATGTACTGAGGCAACTGACCAAGGCCGCGGTAGCAACGGGACCGGTGAAATGAGGAACCAGGCCGACGAAGTGCGTTTCGCAGAGGGCGGCGATCTTCATCATTTCGGTGATACCACCGACATTGGGAAGGGTGGCCCGGACGTAATCGATATCGTGCTCTTCTACAAGTTTGTTGAAGTCCCAGCGATTGCCCCATTCTTCGCCTGCCGCGATCGGCACGTTCACTTTCTTGCGCAGAATCGGGAGGTCTTCGCCGAAAGCCTCCGCCCGCACGGGATCTTCCACAAAGTAAGGCGCTAAGTCGGTTATCAGGCCGCAGCCACGAATTGCGTCCGAGAGATCAAAGCGCTGGTGGAAATCGATGAGCCAATCGCCATTCTTCCCAACGCCTTCGCGCGCCTGAAGGCAGTCGGCATAAAGCTGATTGAGTCGTTCGTGCGTGTTGTAAGTCGTGTTGGCGGGTTGGCTGGCAGCATCCATGCGAAAGGCGCGATAACCGGCATCAACGGTCGCCCGTGCCCGCTCCGCAATGCTCATTCCGGGGCGAATGCCGGGGATGATTCCAGCCGTGTTATAGCACTCGCAGTAATTGCGAACCGTGCCGCCCAGCAGGTCGTGCACCGGCACGCCTTGCACCTTTCCTTTGATGTCCCACAAGGCGAGATCGAGCGCACCAATGGCGTCTTCTTTCTCGCGGCCGGCCGGATAAAAGAAAGCCCGGTTCATGTCCTGCCAGAGCTGCTCGATGTGTTGCGGGTTGCGGCCAATCAGCCGGCCCGCACTTTGCTCGAGCGTGTCCTTGGAGCCGCCTTCGCCGACGCCAGTAATTCCGGCGTCGGTTTCAACTGTCACTATCATGTCGCTCTGATTGAACAGCGGATTGGGATGGGCAGGCAGCCAGGCGCGCACGCGGGTGATCTTCATCTTTGGAACGGCTGCGGGAGAAGGTTGCGGAGAGGCGGCGAGCGTTGCCGGGGCAGCGGCGATTGCCCGCAGGAAAAGTCGTCGATTCATGGCGCTGTTCTACTTTATCCAAGCGCTGGAGAAGCGTCGTAGGAATATGGAATCAATGGAGCTGTTGGTCAACGCGCAGAATCTAACCAAAAAGGAGACCGGCGCAAAGGTCGTCTTTACGATCCTTGGGGCGATCAGCTTCTGCCACCTGTTGAATGACATGGTGCAGTCGTTGATTCCAGCGATCTATCCGATTCTAAAGAACTCGTTTCATCTCGATTTTTCGCAGCTTGGACTGATTACATTCACCTTTCAAGTCACCGCGTCGCTATTGCAGCCGTTTGTCGGGTTATGGGCGGATCGGAGGCCGAAGCCTTATTCGCTGGCCGTGGGGATGGGATTCACGCTGATTGGCCTGTTGCTGCTTTCGAGAGCTTGGAATTTCGAAATGATATTGATCTCGAGCGCGTTGGTGGGAGTGGGATCGTCCGTCTTTCACCCGGAGTCCTCGCGGGTGGCGCGGATGGCATCCGGCGGACAGCACGGCCTGGCGCAGTCGCTATTTCAGGTGGGCGGGAATACGGGTTCAGCGCTGGGGCCGCTGCTGGCCGCGTTTATCGTAGCGCCACGCGGCCAGCACAGCATCTCCTGGTTTTCGCTAGCGGCGCTGGCGGCGATTCTTCTATTGATAAACGTCGGTCATTGGTATAAGCGGAGGGCCGCTTCCAAACCAAGACCAGGGGCGAGTCACGCTCCACATCCTGTTGAACTATCCTCGAAAAAGGTAGCAGCCTCCATCGGTATCCTAGCGGCCCTGGTATTTTCTAAATACATTTACTTAGTAAGCCTGTCAAGTTACTATACTTTCTATCTGATCAGTAAGTTTCACGTTTCGGTGCAGACTTCGCAGATGTACCTTTTTGTGTTTCTGGGCGCAGTTGCCGCCGGCACGATCATCGGCGGCCCGATAGGCGATCGCTTCGGCCGGAAGCATGTCATCTGGTGGTCTATCTTAGGAGCGCTGCCGTTTACTTTGCTGTTGCCATACGCGAATCTTTTGTGGACGTGCATTTTGACGGTGCTGATCGGGCTGGTGCTGGCATCGGCGTTTTCGGCGATTTTGGTGTATGCGCAAGAGCTGGTGCCCGGAAAAATCGGCATGATTTCGGGCCTATTCTTCGGGTTCGCGTTCGGGATTGCGGGCGTGGGGGCGGCGCTGCTGGGCGCGTTGGCGGATCACACAAGTATTTACTTCGTGTATCGAATCTGCTCGTACCTGCCAGCGATCGGATTGCTTACAGCGTTGTTGCCGAACGTAGAGCCGGGGAGGGGGCGGAGATTGGTTGTGAGTAAAGTATGAAAGACTGCTGCATATGAAGAACATATTCCCAAGACGCCAGTTTTTGCAGACTGCCTCTGTTGCGGCCGCGAGCGTGATGGGCTCGAAGGCCATTCTGCTGGATGGACCGCTGTTTGCCAGAAGCGGCAAGCCGGCGCCGGCGAGCGATAGGTTGCGATTCGGCATCATCGGCGTGGGGATGGAGGGTTCGGGCGTCCTGGAGAGCGCCATTGGCTTGCATGGCGTCGAGTGCGTCGCGGCGGCGGATCTCTACGATGGCCGCCATACACTCGCGCGGCAGATCACGAATAATCCCAGCCTGCCTGCCACGCGTCACTACCAGGAGCTTCTCGACCGCAAGGATATCGACTGCATTCTGGCAGCGGTGCCCGACCATTGGCATATGCGTGTGGTGGTGGACGCGTGCAACGCCGGCAAGGACATCTATTGCGAGAAGCCGATGTCCCACAGCATCGCGCAAGGTTTCGAAATGGTGGAGGCGGCGCGCAAGCATAAGCGGATCGTCCAGATCGGGTCGCAACGCGTCAGCTCCGCTCTCTGCCGGAAGGCGCACGAGTTGTACGCGGGGGACGCGATCGGCGAGGTCGAAATGGTCGAACTAAGCCTGGGCCGCAACAGCCCTACGGGAGCCTGGCAGTATCCGCCGCCGCTGGACCTTTCGCCGCAGAACCTCGACTGGGATACCTGGCTGAACGACGCACCGAAGATTCCGTTCGACAAGTTCCGCTTTGCACGCTGGCGGTGCTGGAAGGAGTACGGCACGGGCGTGGCGGGGGATTTGATGGTGCATCTGCTGAGCGGCATGCAGTACACGCTGGGCTGGAACGAGGCGCCACGCTCGGCGACTGCGCTGGGAGGCATTTTTCATTTCAAAGATGGCCGCAACATGCCGGACCTGCAGAGTGTTCTCTTCGATTATCACGGCGTTCCGGTGTATGTGCGCCTGAGCCTGGCAGCGAAGACACCGGAACTGGCGCGCTTCATGGGTCCGAAGGGAGTGATGGATGCAAGCGGGACGGAATTGCGATATTCGCCGCAAACCGGCCTCGACACAGAACCGAGCTATTACGACAACAGCTTCCCGCAGCCCATGCGGGGCGAATATGAGAGCCAATGGCACGCCGAGCACGACCCGCCTCCTGGCCAGGAGCCGGTGCAAGGCGATATGGTGTATCGGGGCGACGAATGGGATGATCTTCGGCCTCATCTTTGGAATTTCTTTGAAGCCGTGAAGAGCCGCAAACCGGTTGTAGAGGATGCGGTGTTCGGCAACCATGCGGCGATTGCTTGCCATATGGCGAATGAGTCCTATTTCGCGAAGAAAACGGTGTATTTCGATGCCGAAACGAACAGCGTGAAGGCGTAGACCGGGAACACGATGGATAAAGCTCGCGAGCGAAGAGGGTTCGTCAAGGCGCTGGGCGGGGCGGCGGCTTTACTCGGCAGCCGGGATGCGGTTGCGCAGCAGAGTGCCGCGCCTCAACAATCGGGCAGCACGATTCCGGCTTACGCACGGGCGCAAAACTACCGGGCGCTTAAGCAATCGAGTTACGACCGCAGCGGCGGGAATGAGGATTTTTGGCCGATGGCTCCGGGGCAGACCATCCGGGTTTTCGAATCGACCGGACCGGGCGTGATCACGCATATCTGGTTTACGATTGCGGCGGAGAGCCGGCGGCATTTGAAGGAACTGGTGCTGCGAATCTACTGGGAAGGCAACTCGAAACCGAGCGTGGAGGCGCCCATCGGAGATTTCTTCGGGCTCAACATGGGCGAATATGCGCTCTATCAATCGGCGTTCCTGAACTGCTCGAACATCAAGGCGCTGAACTGCTACTTCGCGATGCCATTCAGGCGATCGGCGCGCATTACGGTGACGAACGACGGCCAGAAGCAGGTCGGCGCGTTCTATTCGAACATCGATTACCAGTTGACGCCCTCACTTCCCGAGGACGCGGTGTATTTTCACGCGCAGTACCGCCAAGCTGCCCCGACTCAGGCGGTCCGATTCTCGCAGGGCCAGCCGGAAATCAACCTGGACGGCCGCAATAACTACGTTTTTCTGGAGACGAGCGGACGGGGACATCTGATGGGCGTCACGATGGGCGTGGAACAGATCTCCGATGGCTGGTTCGGCGAAGGCGACGAGATGATTTTTATCGACGGCGATTCAAAACCGACCATCAACGGAACAGGAACCGAGGATTACTTCTGCGGCGCGTGGGATTTCGGAGGACCGGGCGGCACACCGTTCGCGAATCTATATAACGGCGCGCCTTTTCTGGGCCTTGCGGAACGGGCAGGAGGCCGGTACTGCCTGTACCGCTGGCATGCCGACAACCCGATCACGTTCGAGCGGTCGATTCGCTATACGATTGAACACGGCCAC
Organism: Bryobacteraceae bacterium; assembly: GCA_036269275.1. Classification (GTDB taxonomy): domain Bacteria; phylum Acidobacteriota; class Terriglobia; order Bryobacterales; family Bryobacteraceae; genus Bog-105. The sequence goes on from DATASJ010000142.1 coordinate 101,550, forward strand.
GCCGATGACCGCAGCGACCACTTCTGCTCCGTTGCGTACTGGTATCAGGCCGAGCCGTACACAGAGTTTCCAGCGCTACCGCCCGTTTCCGAGAGAGTTCCCCAGCCGAAATAGCTCGCCCGAAGGGGTGTTTCAGCTCTTTTTCGAACGGGCCTTGGGCGTCGCGATATCCTTCGCGCCATCGAGGTGCTTTTGCAGCGTCGGCAGCGTCTGACTGGCATACGCCTTCAGGTCAGCGTTCTGAGCGTCGGTCGATTCTTTGGTATAGACGGCGATCGCCTTAGTATGTCCGGCAATCATCTCCTGTATATAACGGTGATCGAACGCGGCGCCTTTCAGCTTTTCAAACGGCGCAACCATTTTCTGGTGTGCGGCGTCGAGGCCTTTTGGCACCGTGAGGCCAGCTTTGCCTGCGACGGTGCTCACTTGCGTGTAGTCGCTTGTATGATCAGTGACTAGCATCTGGGCGTAATCTTTGACACCCTGAGCGGACGCATTGGTCGCGGCCAATTGGCCCAGGTTCGCTTCCGTCATGTCGGTTTGAGCGGCGAAATCCACGAACTCCTGATCGGTCATGGCTGCAGCTCCCGCTTTCATCGCAGCCTTCTTATGCGAGCTCTGCGCAAGCGCCGGCACACAACACAGAGCGACGCAGCAAACGGCTGAAAGAATACTTTTCATGTCCAGCTTCCTCCAAATCATAGAGTTACCTACGCGGAAAGCGTGACATGCGGCAATGATCTGATATATTGCTTGCGTCAGTGTCTAATCGCGCACAACGGGCAGCCAAACGCCCTGTGCGCTCGTCTAATCGCGCACAACGGGCACCAAACGCCTTGTGCGCTCGTGTGCGCCCTTTCGCACTCTCATCGCCTAGCTCGTCAAAAAATCACACACTATGGCCAACCCCGGGAAAGTCAAAGTCGGAATCATCGGTTCTCAATTTGAAGCAGACATTCACGCTCAGGGCTTCCAGCTCATGCCGGAGGAAGCCGAGGTAGTTGCGATCGCGTCGCCGACGCCAGGCAACGCCGAAAAACTCGCGCGAAAGCACGGAATCGCGCGGGTGTTTACCGATTACCGCGAGATGCTCAAGGAAGCGGACATCGAGATGGTCACGATCACGGCGCCGAATTACCTGCATTGCCAGATGACGGTGGACATTGCGGATGCGGGAAAGCACGTGGTTTGCGAGAAGCCGTTGTGCATGACGCTGAGCGAAGCGGACGAGATGATCGACACATGCAAGCGGCAGGGAGTTTTGCTGGCGTACGCGGAGGAACTGTTCTTCACGCCAAAGTACGTAAAAGCCAAGGAAATGGCGGACCAGGGCGCTTTCGGCAAGGTTTACCTCATCAAACAGAGCGAGAAGCATTTCGGCCCGCACAGCGAATGGTTTTGGGACATGGAGCGGGCGGGCGGCGGAGCGCTAATGGACTTGGGCTGCCATGGGATCGCTTTCTGCTACTGGTTTTTGGGACGGCCGCGCATCAGCTCGGTATACGCGCAGCTTGGCACATACGTTCACGCGGACAAGACCAAGGGAGACGATGACGCGATTTGCATTCTGGAGTTCGAGAACGGCACGGTGGCGCTGATTGAAGATAGCTGGGGGCGGCGGGGCGGCATGTCGGATCGCACCGAAGTTTACGGCGAAGGCGGCGTGACATACGCAGATTTGCACATGGGCAACGCTCTGCCGACGTACAGCGAATACGGATTCGGGTACGCGGTCGAGAAGGCGCCGAGTACGACGGGTTGGAGTTATCCGGTTTTTGAAGAGCACTGGAATTACGGGATTCCGCAGGAGATGCGCCATTTCGCGCGATGCGTGCGCGGCAAAGAGACGCTACAGGCGACCGGCGAAGATGGCCGTGTGGTGATGGAAGCTTTGTATGGCGCATACGCTTCGGCCGGTTTAGGGCAAAAAGTTAAAATGCCCTATCGGCCGCAGGCTAAGAAACCGATCGATGAGTGGTTAAGTCGAAGAGGCAAGTGAATCCTCCGCTGGCAGAAAACATTCTGGCACAGGTGGACGCGCTTCGGGCGATCCGCTCCCATCATTTTTCCAGCGGCCGAGAGGCGCTGGTCCGGGCAGCAGAGCTGCTGAGGTTGAGCAAGCGCATCATTTTGAGCGGCATGGGCGGTTCCTTGTTCGCGTGTATTCCGCTCAGCTATTTCTTCGCCTCCCGCGGGGTGTTTGCGCCGGTCGTCGAGACCTCGGAGCTGGCGCATTTTTATGCCGCATCGCTCGATGCAGACACCGGAGTGATTTTGGTATCGCGCTCGGGCGAGAGCGTAGAGGCGACGAACCTGCTGACCCTGCTAAAACAGGCGCATTGCAAGGTGATTGGAGTTGTCAATGTGCCAGGGAGTACGTTGGCGAGAAATGCCACGCAAACCGTGTCTGTGGGAAGCCCGGCCGATGAATTAGTCGCAATTCAGACTTACATAGGCACCATAGTTACCCTTCTGCTGCTGGGTGCGGCGTACTTTCTGGATCTATACGGCGCGATCAAGACAGAATTGGATGCCAGCATCGAAGCGCTCTCCGGCTGGGTTCCGGAGTGCTTTCACTGGAGCGGCGGATGGCCCAGCTTTTTCGCGAGCGCCGCACCACTGTATGTGCTGGGTCGAGGCGCCTCGCTGGCGTCGGTGGGGGCGGGCGCGCTGCTGTTTCATGAAGTGGCGAAGATGCCCAGCGTGGGCATGTCGGCAGCGCAATTCCGGCATGGACCGGTGGAGGTCATGAACGAGCAGTTTCGGACCGTGGTCTTCGGTTCGCAGGCTGTGTCGCGCGAGATAGATTATGCGCTGGCGCAAGATCTGATGAACGCGAACAGTAATGTGCGCTGGATCGGACCGGCGATGGCGCACGGGCGTGTTCCGCAGCTCTACTCCTGGCCTGAAGGCTTGCCGGAACGGTTTGCTCCGCTAGCCGAAATCATTCCCATGCAGATTGCAGCCTTCCGTACGGCGCAGTGGCTCGGTATTCCGCTTGGCCGGTTCCGGTATGCTCCCATGGTCACGGTGTCGGAAACCGGGTTCAACATTCCGGGCCCAGCGAGTTAGCAGTGGCGGGTCATTCCGTTCTGTGCGTCGATATCGGCGGTACATCCACGAAGGTGTCCGTCGTGAACGCGGAAGGCGAGCTGGGATTGGTGGATTCCATTCCTACAGAGCCGGATCCCGAGTTTTACCTGGGGCAGCTCTGCGGGCTGATCGAGCGCACGCTCGGCTCTGCCCGGGTGAACTGCGCGCAGTTCGCCGGGATTGGGGTTGCAGTGGCGGGCTTTCTCGATTCCGAGCGCGATCACTTGGTCTATAATTCCAACCTTGCCTGGCTGGAAGGCTTCTCTTTGCGCGGGCCGCTGGCGAGCCGTTTCGAATTGCCAATCGAGCTCGAAGTGGATTCGAACGCGGCGTCGATGGCCGAGTGGTGCTTTGGTTCCGGCCGAGGCTCGAAGCGTTTTCTTTGCGTCACCTCGGGCACGGGGCTGGGCGTCGGAATGGTCATTGATGGAGTACCGCTGCGCTTCGCTTATAGCTGTCTGGGCGACGTGGGACACATCATTGTTGAGCGAGATGGGCCGGTCTGCACATGCGGTGGGCGTGGCTGCGCTGAGATTATGGTTTCCGCGCCGGCGGTCGCAAAGCGGTTTCGGGAAAGGGCGGCACTGGATGCGGACGTTTCCTTGCGAGACGTCATTGAGGCGGCGAAAGAAGGCGACCAAACGGCGATTCGGCTGCTCGCAGAGACCGGCGAGTGGCTGGGCATTGCGATTGCGTCCCTGGCAAGCACATTTTTTCCCGATCATATTGCCGTTGCGGGCGGGCTCTCGGAAGCCGGCGACTTGCTGATGAAGAGCGTCGAACATGCGTTCCATAGGCACGCTGGCGCATTCGCGCGATCACAAACGACGCTGGGAAGAGCAGTACTTGGATCACGAGCCACGCTCATCGGGGCCGCTTGGCCCTTTCTGCGGCAAGCGATGAGCTGAACAAAACGCGCGAGAATGAGTGCAATGCGACTGAGAGCCGCACTGGTTGCCGCATTGGCTTCGGTGACTTGCATCGCCACACTGGCAGGGGAGCGCCGCAATGTGCCGCGTGTGCAGTACCGAGCGGAGAATCAGCTAAGCGTTGGCAGCCTTCTGGTCGCGAGCGAGAAACTGCGGGACCCGAATTTTGCCGAGAGCGTGGTGCTGATTCTCGAACACGACGAAGACAACGGGACGCTCGGCGTCATCATCAATCGGCGCAGCGAATTTCCACTCTCGCGAGTTTTCCCCGATATCAAGGGCGCCAGCTCAGACCCAATCTACGTAGGCGGACCGGTTTCGACTACCGCCGTGCAGGCGCTGCTCCGATTACCAAACGAAATGGACGAGGTCAGGCACGTTTCGGGCGATGTTTATGCGACGGGCAGCAAGCAGGTGATTGAAAAGTCCGTTCGCGCGCGGGTTGTGTCCTCGAAGTTTCGGTTGTACGTAGGCTATGCAGGCTGGGGGCCCGGACAACTCGAAGTTGAGGTGCGGATGGGCGCTTGGCAGGTGCTAGCGGACCGCCCCAAGCTGGTCTTTGACGACGATCCCGATTCGCTCTGGTCGCGCCTGACGCGCGAGTCGCACATGCAGGTTGCTGCCTCCTTCTGATTCGCTGGCGATGGTCGCAGGCGCGCGGTGAAGCGCAAGAACGGGCTCCAAACGCCCTGTGCGCTCGGGCGGCTTGAGCTTGGGCGCAAAGCACTCTCTTAGAATCGCAACAAAGTCGTTCACGATTTTCAAAAATAAAATATTTTCTTTCGATTGAAGGAGTTAACCGCATTTTTTTGAGCTCGGCGACCGATTCGCCGTTGTAGCTTCGTGTGCGTGAGAGAGGAGCACGGCGAAAAACTTCGAGAAGAGCTGTGCTGGACATACGATCCGCTGCCCTCCCAGGGCCGGTTTCAGGCAGCACCGGCAAGGTTCAAGGGATTTTCGGGACCGGTGGGTTCGGGTAAGAGCGCAGCGTTGTGTTTTGAAGCGTTACGGCAGGCGTTCATTAATCGCGGAAGGCAAGGCGTTCTGGCGGCGCCGACGTTCATGATGCTGCGCGATGCGACGCTGAGTGGATTATTTGCAGCTCTCGATGAACATGACGTCGATTTTGAGCTGAAGAAAACAGATGGCGAGCTGGTGATTAAGGCGCCCGGCAGCACGATGTTGTTGCGGTCGCTCGACGAGCCGGAGCGTCTGCGCGGAACGAACCTGGCGTGGTTTGGAATTGACGAGCTGTCGTATGCGCGCGAGGAGGCGTGGCTCCGTTTGGAGGCGCGGCTGCGGGATCCGAAGGCTGAGAGACTCTGCGGATTCGGCGTATGGACACCGCAAGGGCATGACTGGCTGTACAAGCGGTTCATACATGACCCGGTGGCGGGATATGAATGCGTGCTGGCGCGACCGTTCGAGAACCGATATCTGCTGGACAAGACGCCGGATTACTACGAGCGATTGGAGAGCAGTTACGACCCGAGGTTCTACCGGCAAGAGGTGCTCGGCGAGTATCTGAACAGCCGGGCGGACCGCGTGTATCACTGTTTCAACCCGGCGATTCATCAGGTGCGGCATCAATATGACCCGCGGAAGCTGCTGCTGTGGGCGTTGGACTTCAACGTGGCGCCGATGACGTCGGTGCTGCTGCAGTGGGACAGCGGGCGGCTCGTGGTAATCGACGAGATCGTACTCGAGCGGGCAACGACGGAGGAGGCGTGCATGGAATTCGAGAACCGGTTCAAGGGGCATATGGCGGCGCTGGAAGTTTTTGGCGACGCGAGCGGAAAGAACATGCACACGACCGGAACCAGTGATTACACCATGCTGCAGAGTTACCTATATCGGGCCGGGTTTCGGCATGTGAAGTTACGCGTGCCGTCGAAGAATCCACCGGTGTTGAACCGAGTGCAGAAGGTAAATGCGCTACTAACAAATGCGCTTGGGGAAGTGCGGTTGGAAGTGGATCCGCGCTGCAAGGAATTGATCAAGGATTTCGAGGAAGTGATATTTAAGCCCGAATCGGGCGTAATCGATAAGGCACGCGATCCGCAGCGTACCCACGCGACGGACGCGCTCGGATATGTAGTCTGGGAGCTGTTCGGTGAAAAGCCAAGTGCAGGCGAGATGGATAAGCCGTTGTTTTGAGAAACAGGGATAACACAAGATGACTGAGATCGATCGAGAGCATCCGGATTTCAAGCGGCAGAAGCTGATATGGCGCATGTACCGCGACTTATATGCGGGAGGGCATGAGTTCAAGCGTCGCGCGGGGGAATACTTGTTGCGGCGGCAGAAGGAGCCACTAGATGTCTATGGCGAGCGCCTGAATCGGGTATTCTACGAAAACTATGTAGGTTCCATTGTCGATTGGTATGCATCAACCTTGTTCCGTCGCGAACCGAGCTTACAGTTCGAAGGAGGCTTAGAGGCGGGGCAGAAGTTCCTGGCGGAGCTCGCCGACGATTGCGATCTCCGTGGAACCACGCTATCGAGCTTCTTCCGTCAATGCCTGGTAGATGCACTGGTTACGGGCCAGAGCCACATTCTGATCGATTTCCCGCGAGCTGCCGCAACTCCCTCCAACCGGGCTGAGGAAGACGCGGCCGGATTGTCGCGTGCATATTTGGTCCGTTACCAAGCCGAGGATCTCATCAACTGGAGCCTAAACGAACGCGGCGAATACGATTGGGTGGTTCTCAGGCAGTCCGTACACCGGCAGCCCCGGGTTGAGTCGCCCGAGATCATCGAGGAGACTTATTGGTATTACTTTGACAGGACCGGCTACCGCACCTATAAGAGGATTGAACATGACAATCAGCCATCGAGCATCGAGCTAATCGGATATGGTGCGCATGCGCTGGTACGGCAGGCGAGAGTGCCGCTGCTCACTTTGCAAGTTGGCGAAGGGCTTTGGCTGCTGAGTAAGGCGGGGCATCTTCAACTGGAGCATTTCAATAAGTCCAACGCGCTCGGATGGGCCATCACCATGGGCCTGTTTGCGATGCCGGTAATTTATTCGGATCGCGAGTGGAATCAAATTGTAGGGGAAAGTTATTACATCCAACTAGGACCGCAAGACAAATTTGGTTGGACCGAGCCCGACGGCAAAGTCTACCAGATCGCAGCAGACAACTTAGAAACGCTGAAGGAAGAGATCTACCGAGTCTGTTATTTGTCTCAGGCGTCGGGAGAGTTGGAAGGCGGGCATGCACAATCGGCAGCCAGTAAGCAGCTCGACTTTACAATCACGGAAGAGGTTTTGCGAGCCTACGGCACTGTCGTAAAGGACTGCATTCGACGTGTTCTTCGAGCGATCAGCGACGCGAGAGAAGACGGCATTGCGATTTCCGTGACAGGGCTGGACGAGCTGGATATCTCCGATTTCGGCAGTGAATTAGAGGATGCTACGAACCTCTTGAGTCTTGGAATCAACTCGCCGACATTGAAACGCCAGATTTACCAAAGACTCGCCCTCAAGTACCTGAGCGATGCCCGGCAAGAGACGAAGGATCAAATTGCGCGTGAGATCGATGCGCAGATATTGAATTAGGAAAAAAGGAGATTTCATGTCAGATCAAACGCCAACGGAAAAGACACCGGCCGCGGCTGTCGACATACGGGACGTGGTCCGGCACGCGATTGAAGAATTCGTCCGTGCTGAGCAGGAGAAAGCAGAGCCGGCCTACAAAGCCGAACTGCAAGATGAACGCAAGCGTCGCGAAGGTCTGGAAGCACGGCTGAATCAACTGGTTGAAGAGAATCGAAAAGGCGCGCGCGATTGCGGAAGAAGCAGACCGAAACTCGCAAATTCGAAGCGAACTACAGCGGCTGGGCGTGGCAAAGCTAGACCTTGCATTCCGGGCGGTGAAGGACGACTTCACACGTACGGAGGATGGTCAATTAAAAGCTAAAGGCGCCGAAGGCAAGTCCCTCCAGGATTACCTGGTCGGATTTGTCCAGGACAATCCGGAGCTGCTGCCAGCGCGCATTGCGGGCGGGAGCGGGATACAGGCGGCGAGTAAGACGGCTGCACAGGACGTACCCGGCAGCTTGGAAATCGACAAGATCAAACCGGGAATGAATAAGGATGATCTAGATCGAGTGCGCCGAGAGATTTCGAAACTGGCCCATCAGGCGTTACGCGGCGCCTAAATGGCGAAGCCTGACAAACGCCGGGACAGGCCGGTATAGAGACTTGCTGCCGCGACGGCCCGATGGGGAGAAGTTCGCGGCGGGTAAGTAAGAACTGCACGACAAACACGATGAAGAAGCAAGTGGACGCGGGCGACAAGGGCTCTCGTTGCTTGCGGGGTTGTGAATTCATTTAGGAGATTTATGTCAACAATTACATCTGCCAATCTGGCAAATGCGATCGTCAAGCTTGTTGCTGCTGACGCATTGCCGGCTTTGATGGGTAACCTCATCATGGGTAACTTGGTGAATCGTGATTACGAGCCCGTGCTGGCGCATGCCGGCGATACGGTCAACGTGCCGATTCCTCCGGTTCTGGTAGCAAACAACATTGCGGAAGGCGGCACGGTGACGCCGCAGAATCCGAGTCTGGGGAACGCACAGATCGTGCTCAATACGCATGCTGAGGCCACCTTCCAGATTCCAGACGTGACGAAAGCGCTTGCATTCCCCGAGTTGCTGAAGGCTTACATGCAGCCTGCGGTAATTGCGATTGCCGAGCGCGTGGAGCACGATCTTTTGAACCTGTACAGCCAGTTCACGGCGAATCCACAGGTGGGTGTGGCTAGCACGCCGGTGACGGAAGCGACCATCGATGCGGCAGAAACGGCGCTGTTTTCAGCCATGGTTCCGGCGAGCGCACCGAAGTACCTGGTGGTGGACTCGAACACCTATTCGCAAATTCGCCAGATTCCGCGCTTTAGCGAATACTACTCGGCGGGTGAGGCCGGCCTAAGGGCGCTGGTGGACGGCAACGTCGGAAAGATGAAAGACTTCTTTATCTTCCGGTCGCAGTTTGTACCGACCACCGGTGCTGCTACTCCGAATACGCACAACCTGGCATTCACCAAGGATGCGATCGGGCTTGTGATTCGGCGGCTGCCGCAACCGCTTCCCGGTACCGGCGCGGTGGCGGAGTACGCGGAGATGGGGAATTTCGGAATCCGCGTTGTCATGAGTTATCAACCGAACACGCTCTCTCAGCAGTTCACCGTGGACGTTCTCTACGGGTGCGGCGTGTTGAGAAATAACTTTGCGGTTCAGGTGAATAGCTAGTTGGTAGTTTAGTAAGACACGCGGGAGCTCGTCACAGAGCTCCCGCTTTCATTTGGGGGGATCATCCGTGGATTTAAAACAATATTTTCGTAAGATGCGCGAGATTGAGGGCGCGATTACCGATCCGTTCGTATTGATAATGAGCCTCGAGACGCCGGACGGAGGGAAGGGCGGCATGGTAACTGAGGTATCACGTCTCAGCGCAGCCAAGATGATCATCGAAGGGCGCGCAGTGCTGGCGGACGAGAGCCAGAAGGAGGCTTATCTCGCGCAGCAAGAGGCGGCCCGGAAGGCTGCCGAAAAGGCGCAACTGGCAAACCGAGTACAGGTGGCGATCCTGGCCGACCCGGAACTTGGCAGTTCCGTGCCAGCAAAAAAGAACAGCGATTCGCCGAGTACACGAAAGTAGGCCGTCATGGCGCTATTCACGGATGCAGACATTGTCACCCTGGATGACTTAGTCCAATTCGAGACTGCTTTGGTGCAAGTGGCATCATCGCACGGCATCAACGTCGATACGAAAATTCAGTTGGCCACTAACGCGATCAGTGACCGCCTCATGCTTTGGCTATTAAATGTGGGAGCTTCGGACCCGCAGTGGCTGAACCGCCGGACCATCGGGTTGTCGACGGTGGTGGTAACTCCGACGCTACAGCGCTGGTTGTGCTTTGACTCGTTGTCGCGATTTTTCGCCGAGGCGTATAACGTGCAGTTGAATACACGGTTTCAGGGCAAATGGACGGAATACCAAACGGCGGCGAAGGATGCAGCGGAAATGGTGTTCATGTCCGGCCTAGGGATCGTTTACAGCCCGCTCCCCAAACCTGCGATGCCTCTGGTGGCGATTGAGACCGGAACGGTCAGTCCGCAAGCCTTATACGTTCAGACGGCGTGGACGGACAGCCAAGGTGACGAAGGCGCACTCAGCCCGGTCAACGGTGTAATTCTCGATGGCAGCTCAAGCATTGTCGTCGGAATGAGCGAGGGCGCGCTCGGGGCGCCGACGGCTGCGACGGGATGGAACTTATACGCCGGCACAACCGACTCGGACGTGACCCGGCAGAACAATGCGCCGCTCGCAATTGGCTCGACGTGGTTGTTACCCGTTACAGGTTTGATCGCAGGGCCGCAAGCGGTGAACGGACAGCAGCCTAACCATTACATTCCCCTGTCAAGACAGATCCAACGAGGATAATTATGCTTCCGTTGACAATTGATGCTGCGCAGAAGGTGTCCGATCTGTTAACAACGGGCAACGCATTGCAGCAGCAGATCAGCACGGTTTCGAGCTCCGCGAATATCAGCGTGCCGCTCATCACAGCAGCCCAGATAGTGCTGAGCTCAACAGTGCCGGCGATGGGGGATAAGGACCTTCAACTCACATATCCTCGAATTTGCCTGTACGCAGCGAACGTTAAGAATACACAGATAGAAAAGTTCCGATCTCTATCGGGAACGGTGTCAGTGATAGCCGAGGTCTGGGCCAGCGGCGACTTAGTTAGCCAAACGGACCAATGGATCCATTATTACGTAGAAGCCATGACCGACATTCTGCGGCAAAACATCGGGGATTGGGGAGATGGATTTTTCTTTTCCGGTGAATACGATGTACAGCTTCAAGCGCCGAAGGTTGGCGGGCTCGGCTACGTGGAGTTAGCGACAGTGACGTGCGTTTTGAATGTGAGCCGTAATTAGGAGACGTACCGATGGGAAATTACATTGCTTCGAATGCGAACCGCTTCTATGTGGCAGCAGAGACGATCTATGGCCAAGCTGCATCGATCAGCTCTTCAAATCGGTTCCCGGCTGTGCGGCTTCAGGCTCAGCAGTTATTGGCGTCGGGGAGGCGGCTAGATAAGACGGGAACCCGAACGTTTTTGGGAAATCCAACGACAGCACGCCGGCAAACTGCATTCGAAGCGCGGACATACCTGACGTCATGGAGCGGGTCCTCGGAGCCATCCTATGGACCGCTTTTTCAAGCTGCGTTAGGGGCGCAGCCCAATCTAAGCAGTGGGCTGTCAGTAGCTTCATTGCAGAACAATACGCAAATCCAAACGACGATAGCCCACGGGCTTTCTTTTGGATCGGGAGTATCTTACAGCGGGGAAATCCGGTTTGTCACGAGCGTAATCGATGCTTCCACATTTACTGTGAACGCGCCGTTTACGAACACGCCCGCTGCGAACGCTGCACTTTCCCCTTGCATAACCTACCCATTGGCGATATCGCTTCCGAGTTTGACGTTGTACGACTATTGGGATCCAGTGACAGCGGTTAGCCGGGTGATCACGGGCGCGGCCGTGGACACTTTTGCACTGTCAGTCGATGGAGATTTTCACGAATTCGTCTTTCGCGGGCCGGCATGCGATCTCTTAGATTCCAGCAGCTTCATAGGGGGCGCCGCCGGGCTGAGCACTTTCCCCGCAGAACCCACCCTGACAACATTCGATTATTCGATAGTTCCGGGGCACCTCGGAGAGGCGTGGCTCGGCAGCGCGCCGAACCAGTTCTTCACTCTCACGGGAGCCAGCATAGAGGTTAACAACAATATCGAGGTACGAAACCAGGAATTTGGCTCGTCTTACCCGAGAGCGATTGCGCCGGGGATGCGCCAGGTTGCCTCCACATTTACTTTGTTTGCGCAGGACGATGCGCAGACGACAGCACTCTACGCCGCCGCAAAGCAACGAGCCCCAGTATCAGCGATGTTACAGCTTGGGCAGCAGCAAGGGAAACTGATGGGGGTTTTCATGGAGACCGTTACACCGGAGATTCCGAATTACGACGACTCGGAGACAAGACTGCGGTGGGCATTCAAAAACAATCTTGCTCAAGGGACCTCAGAAAATGAAATTTATATCGCGTTTGCGTAGGGTTCCGAGCTACTCAAGCCTCGCGTGGCACGAGAGCCGAGCGGTGCCTGGGGTGCGGTTTGCGACCAAACGCATCTCGCTGGGACAACGGCTGGAGTTAACGAGTAATGTCCGAGAGTTGGCCTTACGCTACGAATTCTTGAAAGCGGGGGAACCGAGCGAACAGTTAGAGGCGTCGCTGGCCGACCTTCTGGTCCGAAGGCTGTACATCGAATGGGGGGTTGCCGAGTTAGAAGGATTGCGAATCGACGGGCAGAAGGCAACACCCACGATGCTGATCGCACACGGGCCGGAGCGTCTAAGTGACGAAGTAATTGAGACGATTCGAGCGGAATTAGAGCTTTCGGACGAAGAAAGAAAAAACTTCTAATCGCATTCCACTTTCAATTTTCCTCACCGGCCGCGTGGAGATGCGATACGTGCCGTTCAAGCGGCTTGGTGAAGGCGAGAAATTGCGCCTGGATCAAGATTGAGAGCCCGGGCAGGGCGAGAGCAGTATGGACCCGAGGGGGAGTTTATTCAACACACTGCCCAAAATCAGTAATTACTGCGCAGAGCCTGTCCTTCCTGGATCGATTTCGATGGTGGAAAGAAAGTGGGGGCGGCAGTCTGTGGGACGCGGATGCCAAAGCTGCTGACGCGTTAATGATGCTGGAGCGAGCGTGGCAAATGGAGAAACAGCGTGGCGAATCGTAAAAACAACTTGTCGAGCCTTTTAAATCAACTATCCGGCCAGAAGATAGACGGCCAGAGCGTCAACAAGCTATTAGGACCTACTAGCGTCATCACTCAAGCACAAAGCAATACGGAAAAGACCATTAAGCCGCCAAGCTCCGGGGACACCAAGACATCGGCGATGGGTGCGAAAACGGCGGCAACCGGCATTAACTTTGGATCGCCTTCCAACAACCGGCCCAGCACCTCGCAATCCGGTAGCGAGTGGGCTAATTTGCTAACGAAAACCGCGTCCGGAGGAATTGCGAGCGCCTTCAGCGGCGGGTTGAGCAGCATTGCCGGCTTGGGCGGCTTGATTTCCGGGATAGCGAGTCTCTTCGGCGGTGGCAGCACGAGCACGCCTCCTCCGCTGGTGGAGTTTCAGCTTCCGAGCTCTCAAACGCAAACCATCTATGTGAGCTCGACTGGCAGTTCGACCTACCAGGGCAGCATGACAGAGCAGACAAGCGGGTCGAGCTCGCATGGGTCCACGTATATCAGCAGCCCAACGCCGCGAACGAGCCGTTCCACGTCCAGCGGGCAGTCGTTTCAGTATCAGAGCACGCAGATCGCACAGGCGGTTAAAACTGCGCTATTGAACTCAAGTTCTCTTAACGATGTAATCGCGGAGATTTAAATGGCGACCTTTCCAGTTCTGAGCTCTGGCTCGGTGACACAATATCCGGCGCTACTCTCCAGCGGTCAAGGCGCTCAGGTGATTCGGTTTCTCGACTCATCCGATCAACGCTATTTAGTTCAACCGAGAGCCTTTCGCCAGTGGCAGATTCGCCTGGACCTGTTGAATGAAGACGAGATTCAGGCCCTCGAGGCGTTCTTTATAGCTCAAAGCGGAGATTACTCGCCATTCAATTTCCCGGATCCGTTCAGCGGCACGACAGTTCCGAATTGCCGACTGGCTGCGCCGGGCTTCGTTACTGAATATGTTGGTGTCGATGTTAGTTCTACCTCCTTCTGGGTGATAGAAACAAATGGCTAACCTGTTTTTTCCACAGCTCACAAGCGGGGCACTTGCGCAATATCCGATACGCAAGGTTCGACTGGCCCGGACTGTCAAGAATGTTCTGCCTGACGGAAGCATGATCCTGTACTCCGATCCGAATGGCGCGCAACTGCTCTGGCAATTGGCATATACGGAGCTGTCAGATGTAGACGTGCAGGCGTTGCAAGCGCATTTCACCGCCTGCTTAGGGCCCTTTCATGCTTTCACGTTCATAGATCCGACGGACAACATGCTCGTATCTAGCTCGGACATGACTGCTTCGGCCTGGCAAAGGGAGAGCTTACTTCACGTTGTTAGTGGAGCTACAGATCCCACCGGGGGTACGGGTGCATTTACTGTTAGCAACACCGGCCAGGCAAACCAGGAGATTACGCAGAGCTTGCGAGTGCCTTCCGGCTATCAATATTGTTTTTCTATCTTCGCGACGAGTACAAATACCTCAGCGATCACGATGATTCGCCAAGGTTCCATTGGGCAGGAGCAGACTAGTGTTTCGATCGGACCGAATTGGACGCGGGTTGTCTCTACGGGCGCTCTGAGCGATTCCGGTGTCGGCTTCACGATCGGGATCAGCCTGGCTCCTGGGCAGCAGGTGCAACTGTACGGTCCGCAGCTCGAGGCCCAATTAGTACCTTCGCGCTATCGCCCCACTGCTCAGGTGGGTGGAGTCTATGCAAGTGCTCATTGGGGAACGGATCAACTCGCATTTACCGCCGACGCCCCAAATTTGTCTTCGACAGCTTTCAGTATTGAAACTGCGCTCTAAGGAATAAAGAATGAGTACGATAAATCAGGTTAAGCAGCTAGCTGAAGCCGATACGCCGCTGTTGTTTTTCGAATGTGTTCTGCCTTCCGGAGATGTAGAATACTGGAGCACTCATTCCCTCCCTTTCAACCAGCAGGCATATTCAGCAAGAGTTCTTAAGCATAATCTATTCGACTTGCAACTGTCGGCTGACGACGCCATGGATGGCATTTCGCAACTTTCATTGACACTCGCGAACGCCGATTCTGCGCTTTCGGAGCTAAATGCCGCAATCGGCTTCAAGGGGACACAGCTTACTGTGTACTTCGCGTTTGCCAATCTCCAGACGTTACAGGTTACGACGGACAGCACCATACTATTTCGGGGAATCGCCGGCGATCCCGATGAAATAGCAGAAGATTCGCTGACACTCAGCTTTACGAACAAACTGTCGCTTCAGCGGATTCCTCTGCCGGAGGTCCGCATTCAGCGCTCATGCCCGTGGAACTTTCCATCGACTCAAGCGCAGCGGATAGAGGCGGCTACTGGCGCCGCGAACGGAAGATACTCGCAATATTATCGCTGTGGCTACTCCGCAGATATCGCAGGAGGCGTCGGGAATCTAAACGGCGGGGAAGCCTTTAGATCGTGCGATAAATCGCGAACCCAATGCCAACAGCACGGAATGTTCTCGTCGGATAGTTCTGGAAATGTAACTCAACGCTTCGGAGGATTTGAGTTCGTACCCTCGGCGATCATGGTGCGAACCGCCGGCGCGAAGACGTCGCATCTTTCTCCCATCCTCGACGACGCGGCGAAGTACAACGATGCCGTGCCGATCGTTTATGGAACAGGCTGGATAAAGTCATTAGTCATTTTCGCCCGCAACGATGGCAACTTGACGCACATGGAGGCCCTGCTCGGAACGGGCACGATTCAGTCTGTGATGAAGGTGGTCGTCAACGACATAGAAATCCCACTGGCCGTCCAGGGGCAAAATATGACGACGACAGGGTGGTACAACGTCGTTACAACCGGCACACGGAATGGCAATTTCAATCTCGATTTTACAGACTCGAACGGAAACCCACTCGGCGATCCGTACGGGAGCATGTCGGTTCTCTCAATCGTCGTACCGAATCGGATCTGCAGCGGGAAGACTTTACCTAACGTCGAGGTATTGCTGCAGGGAACTCAGATCGACCAATATAATCCCGACGGAACATTTCAACAGACCAGTTTCACCAATAACCCGGCTTGGGTGATTCTAGACATTCTTCAGCGCTGCGGATGGTCTAGATCGGACCTAAATCTTCCTACTTTTGCATCGGCGGCGGCGTTTTGCGGCACTCTGATCAGCACGACTGATTTGAACGGCAATCCGATTCAGGTTCAAAGGTACGAGTGCAATCTAATTCTGACAAAGCGACAGAGTGCCGCCACAATTGTACGCGGAATTCGCGTGGCATCCAGCCTTATGCTGCGTTATGGAACGACTGGATTGCTGGAGCTTCTACCGGAAACAACGATTGCAGCCCAGCAGCCCGCACTGCCTGACGGAGGCAACAGCACCGAGACGCTGAATGGCGGGTGGCCTGCTTACGAATTCAGCGACGGATCGGGGCCGTTTTCAGGAATCGTACGAAATCCGAACGGAACTTCGACCGTCCGCCTCACATCGCGGAGCATTGCCGAAACATCAAACCGGCTGAGCGTGGAGTTTCAAGACGAATCGAACGAGTACCAGCAGGATAGCCTATCGCTGGTAGATGCAGATGACTCGGCGCTCATCGGCTATGAGATCAGCAGCCAATCAACCGCGCTCGGAATCGCTAACTTCAGCCAGGCGACCAGAGTGCTCTTACGGCAGTTGGATAAGTCAACCGACGGAAACACGTTTGTAGAGTTTCAGACAAGCTTCCGGGCCCTGAAGGTTCGGCCAGGAGACATCATTGCGCTCACGTACCTCAAAGAGGGTTTTATCCGCGTTCCATTTCGAGTAGTTAAGCTGTCTCCCTCAATCAACTATGAGCTAGTTACAATTATGGCTCAGATTCACGACGACGATTGGTATAGCGATAGCACCGCGGTTTTGGGAGGCGCGGGACGGCAGCCGGGCACACAAGTGCAGACGCCGCGGCCTTAATCGGGCTCCTTGTTCACGGCGACGTAAACGGAAATTTCGAATACTTCGATTTCGCGGTAACGGAGCAGATTCAAGCCGAGAGCGACGGCACCGCAACAGACACGCTGACGGTTGGATTTTCACAGCCGACCGCACCCGCGGCTAATTCGCCGAATTTGCCGTTACTGAGTCTTTCGCCAGGCTATGTGTCAGGCAGCGGCAGTATACAGGGCGGTAGCGCTCTATATTATGCCGTTACGGCAGTTGATAGCGCCGGAAATGAAGGCGCTTTGTCGTTTACCGTGCCGGCGACCGTCCCGACCGGAAGCGGCCTGAACTCGGTTGTCATCAGCGGACTTAGCTTTCCGGTTACTGCGGCTGCATTCAACGTCTATCGTGGAACAACGCCGCAATTACTTTATCGCATTGCGACAAACCAGCCTCTTAATGCAAGTTACATGGATACCGGAGCTGCGCCGCAGCCCATTGGGCCGCCTGACGCCAGCTTCGATCATGCGAATTTTTACTACAGATTCGAGTACGCGGGCCCGTATCCAGCAACAATCGTTTCCTCAACTACCATTGGCTGGGCAGATATGGCAGCGACTGCCTCCGCATACAAGGGCATGGTAGTGCGAATTATAGAAGGAACCGGGCGAAGCCAGGAGCGAACGATCACCGCGAATGACCAGACAACATTAACCGTGACGCCTGCCTGGTCCATATCGCCCGACGCGACGAGCACCTTTGTTATTGCCGAATCCTCCTGGCGGTTTGCAGCGGTCTCAGCGACGAGCCCCGCTCAATTTCAAGTGGCTTATGAAACGGGTAGCGTGGTTCAGATTTCGGGACGTGGAGCAAACGTCAGTAATCAGGAGGGCACCCCGGATCTGTGCCCACTTACGCGCTGGACATTAGGCGGCCAGTCGTCAGACGCAGGACTACCTGGGATCCCCGAGTTCACGCTTTCAGCGCCCGGAGGCGGTGAGCTGGCATTGTCTCAAGTTGGATTCACCGACCTCACGAATACAAGCTCCGTTTCAAGCGGCACACTTCAGCTTTTCTCGTGGAACGAACTGAATACGCCGAGCGCCTATTCGCTGGCTGCAAGCGTTGACATCAGTAGTACGACCGTTTCGCTAGTGGTGATTGCGTCCCCTACCACTGGACAGACCATTCAGATTGGCGCCGAGTTAATGACGGTGCTGTCGGCAGACCCCGTTGCGAATACCTATACAGTTATCAGAGCTGTCTTGGGTTCGGCCGCAACAGCCCACAGTACGGGCGATCTTGTATTACATTTGGATGCCACCGCGGTAGTCGTGGCGTTTGCGACCGGATTCTTTGAAAATAGGGCATCGCTCAACTACTTACACACTGTCAGTCTGCCCGATGTTCGACTGTGTGCCGCAGAGTTCTTCGTGACGAATGCTTTCGGGAACAGCCAAGTTCAGCAGACCTGCTACACATTACAACCCGATGGAGGGCTGAGGACACTTTCGGGGGGACAGTTCTCGCTGCAAGTTAGCGGATACCTGGCAACGCAACAAAATGCCTCTCCACCTTTGCTCATCGAAGCGTCGCACGCAGTACGCGACATTCGAGCGGTGGTAAACCAGGCAGCCACCGGCTATACGATCAGCGTAGACATTTTGCAGAACGGGACGGAATACTGCAATGTGTCGATTGCATCCGGTCAGACGACTTCTACGGTACTCGACGGCGCTGCTCTTCCGGCCTTGCAGAATACGGCTGCGCTCACCATCAACGTGACCTTGCAGGTGGTCTCAGGATACTCGGGCCAGATAAGTCCCGGCCGCGACCTGGCAGTGACCATTCGCCTATAAGTTATGGCAGAGCAGCTCTTAAAACTTAGCCCTGACAGGGACCTTCAGTGTTACTTCCTGATGCCCTCGGCAATTGCGGCGATGTCGCAAGCAAGCGACTCGGGCTTTACGGTTTCGGGGAAATGGCGGCAGCAGTTTGACTGGTGCGTCGTCGAGTGGAATCGTGATAACGTCTTCGAACATCCTGCGCTCCGCTATCTGCCGGATGGCGACCTTAGCGGTTTGACGTTAACCTATCAGGAAAGCCGAACGAATTGCATTCCGATCGAATCGAATCTAGATCCCGTGGTCGACTGGAGCAATTTGCGTGTTTGGGCGACAGACGATACGGGCGTCGAAACTCTGTATCATGTAAACTTTTCGCTGGCCAATGCAACTCCCGTGGCTGGCGGTTACGTGGATTCAACCGCGGCCATGACGCTGACGGCGTCGCCGGGCGTAGGGTATCGCGTGGGACTGGCTTTACTAGAGAACCATCACTACTACGTTGTGCAAACCGGTGATGCTCTGAGCGATATTGCGCAGGGGGTGGCCACGGCTGTGAACGGAAATGCCGACATTATAGGCAATCCGGACTTCATGGCGACGGTTCAGTCAGATGGCGTTTCGATACAGCTTACGCCAAGGCTAAACGATCAGTATGCGGCAGTGATCGGCGCAAACTGCAATAGGGTGACGGTGTACGGCTTTGCCCAAAATGCGGCGCAGTGCTGGGCGCAGCCCGCGGTGATGTTTAGCGGCGGCGCGTTCCCGACAACATATCAGATTACGATTGATTTCGGCAACCTAGTTGACTCGAATACTCAAGCACAAATTCCCACCAATCGCGTTCGGAAGCTGCGCTGGACTTGGGCGGCCGATATGCAGCTTGGCAGCTATGAACAGACAGAATTCCAGGTAACCATTTCGAACTGGACTGTCACGGGTAAT
Organism: Bryobacteraceae bacterium; assembly: GCA_036269275.1. Classification (GTDB taxonomy): domain Bacteria; phylum Acidobacteriota; class Terriglobia; order Bryobacterales; family Bryobacteraceae; genus Bog-105. The sequence continues at coordinate 121,089 of DATASJ010000142.1, forward strand.
AATCGTCAATACTCCGTCGCTGGGCCAGGAAGCCGGCGAATCGAAGACTCCGATACAGTCGTCAGTTACAGCGGATCTACATGGGCCTTGACATCAGGCAATTACTCCGGAAGCAAAATCCACAGCACCGATAACGTCGGCGATAGCTGTACGATTGTATATACCGAGACGGCAGAGCACGATCTTTACCTGGGAACCCGGCTACTAGGGTCAGGCGCTACGGTCAGTGTTTCGGTAGACGGTCACACGACAGCATTGAATCTGCTGCTCAGCGGTGAGGATGTGTTGGTGAGGTCCCCGCTTGGAAGTTATGCGGCGGGAACGCACACCGTTCAGTTGACGCACGCGGGTCCGGCCGGAAACTTCTTCTATTTCGATTTTTTGGAAATAGCTTATCCGTCGGTAAATCTGCCGGATTTTGAATCGCAGACGCAGTTAGCGCTCGCTACCGATTGGGACACATACCATTCGCAATCGCTGCCGGCCGAGCGGACGGCGTGGCTGATTAACCAGTTAGGGTTTCAAGGAAGAGTGAATCACTACACCGGAGCCCTGTGGTTTTATGAGATCGTCCGGACTGGTACGGTGTATGCGTCGCTGACGGCGACCTTGACGGCGCTAACATTTGACGGAAGCCCGACGGTTATTCTGGACATTGCTTCGGCCGATGATCCGACTGCGACGACCCAAATCAAGCATCTCGTGCTGTTGGATGATACGCCCGCCACTGTCGCGTTGGCCCTTGCCGGGCTAATCAATGTCGGGACAAACCTGTTGTGGGCAAGCGCGAACGGCGACCAATTGACATTTACCGCGCGGGCTATGGGGGCGGACGGTAATGGCATCATCGTTCAATTAGATCCAAGCAGCGAGGGCTATAGTTTTGGATCTGCTGCGACGACGCTGAGCGGTGGAATAGACGGCGCGCCGTACGATCTGGATACGAGCAATTCGTTGAATCGCACCTTGATCGCTACTGCCGATTATTGGCGAACCGATTTGACGGCGACGCCGAGAATCAACCGGGCTGCCCGCGACTGGCACACGGCTTACTTCACGGCGTTGAAGGGATATGGCATAGATGCGGTCGCCTCTTTCAGCACGGAACTGATGAACGGGGATCCCTCGGAGGCGGTGGGAATCGCTCAAGTGTATCCGGATGACACGCCCGTGGTACTCAACACGCCTTCGATTCAGACCAATTTTTCCACAACCAGCCTTGCTTTCTGGAAACAGGCGTATCTAGATATGGCGACGTTGCAAAGCAATGCAGGGATGACACCGTATCTTCAATCGGGCGAAGTGCAGTGGTGGTACTTCCAAAAACAAGTCTTGGATGCGACGACCGGAAGCAACGTGAACGTTGGGATGCCCTTTTACGATGCCTATACACAACAACAATTCCAGAGCACCTACGGCGTTCCGATGCAGGTCATTCTGTCGAATGACGTTGATCCGAGCGCGTATCCTAACGAAACGGCGTTCTTGCCGACCTTGATCGGCGCCTATACGGCTGCGATTCGAACCGCCTTACAGGCGCAGTTTCCGGGATGCCGATTCGAGGTGCTGTACCCGACGGACACGAATGACACCTCTCTAAATCAAGTAATCAATTTCCCAACGCACGACTGGACGCCGGCGAATCTGAATTGTTTAAAGACCGAAAGTTTTACGTTTACCGGTAATTACAACCTCGACCAAAGCACCTATTCCATGAACGTCAGCGCCGTGAAGGGATTTCCGAATACGCAGCGGAGTCATCTCACAGGAATCAGCGATGCATGGACATCCTGGATGAAAGAGGTTGATTTAGCGCAGTCGCAAGGGATGGAATCCGTGGTACTGTTCGCACTGGATCAATATTGTTTGATCGGATATGCTAGCCCCCCTTTTGTAAAGCTGATTCGAACCCTCCGGCAAGGCTAGACTTGCAGGGCCGGCAAACCCGCGCTCCAGATAAGATAGTCGGTTCATGATCTATGCGATCACAATCTCGCTGGTGGTGTTGCTGTTGTGTGGAATCACCATCTACAAGGTCACAAAAGTAAAGAACAAGACTGATTTCCTGGTTGCAGGCCGGACGCTGAGCTGGCCAGTCCTAGTTTTTACGCTCTTGTCCTCGTGGATCGGGGCTGGGAGCTTGCTGGCCGGAGCGGAAAACGCCTACAAGAACGGGTTCGTAGCGCTGTGGCAGCCGCTGGGCGGCTGGGCCGGGTTGCTGATCATCGGGGTAATTGCAGGACGGGCACGACACTTTGCACAGTTCACGGTGCCCGATCTTCTGGAGGCGCGATATAACGCGACCGCTCGCGTGCTGGCGACGATTGCCATCGTCATTTCTTACACCGTCATTACAAGCTATCAATTCATCGGCGGCGGGGACATCTTGCACTTGATTTTTCCCGAACTCGATCGGAGGACGGGTCTGTACATCATTGCAGGATTCGTCATATTTTTCACCGCAGCCGCCGGCATGGCCTCGATTGCGTATCTAGACCTGGTGATCGGTTCAATGGTTACTTTAACGGTGATCATTGCCGTTCCTGTTTTGCTGGCGCATGTGGGTGGATGGCACGCGGTTCGGGCCGCGTTGCCGGCGACGCACTTTCAAGTTCTGGGCAATTACAGTTTGGGAGGGGCAATTGCCTTGGCGTTACCGACGTTGCTGTTGCTGGTCGGCAATCAAGGCATGTATCAGAAGTTCTTCTCCGCAAAATCCGAGAGCGACGCGCGTAAGTCGGTCATTGGATGGATTATTGGGACAGTGACCCTCGAAACGCTGCTGATGGCGGTGGCCGTAATTGCAAGCTCGCGGCTGCATACCGACCGGCCGCGTGAAATCATCCCTTTGACGGCCAAAGAAGCGTTACCGCCTCTGCTGGGTGCAATTCTGCTGGGCGGAGTCTTCGCCAAAGTAATCTCAACGGCTAACAATTACCTATTTTCCCCGGCCACTAATTTGATCCACGACGTTTATGAGCGATTCATAAACCCAAGAGCAAGCCAGCGCCGGACGCTCGTTGTATCTCGAGTGATCGTGATTCTGCTGGGACTTTTCGCGGTTTTACAGGCGACGCAATTTCAGTCGGTACTGGAGGCGTCCTTATACGCCTATACTGTTTACGGCGCCGCTGTCACTCCCGTTGTCATGGCGGTGTTTTTCTGGCGCCGAACGACAACGGAAGGCGCAGTCACATCGATTTTGTTGGGTACTGTTATCACCGTCGGGTGGCAATTGGGGCAACAATACGGGCCGGAGTGGCTGAAAAAGGACATCGGTGGGATTCCAGCCGTCTACCCTGCTCTGATTTCTTCGATTACCAGCCTGATTGTCGTGAGTCTGCTCACCCGGGCGCCATCGGACATCAAAATGGCGAAGCTAGAGACCGCGTAAAATCACGTAGGAATGATCACCGAGCACATTCAAGAGGCGCTGCGGCGTAGTGGGCTGGACGGCTGGCTGTTTTTCGATCATCACAGGCGCGATCCACTGGCATACAGGATCTTGGAAATTGCCGGCGATGCGCAGGTATCCAGGCGATGGTATTACTTCGTACCGGCGAGCGGAGAACCACGAAAACTGGTTCACCGAATAGAGAGCGGCGCGCTTGACAGCTTGCCCGGAAGGAAGGAATCTTACTCGAGCTGGGCCGACCAACAGAACAAGCTGGGCGCCATGCTGTCGGGACATTCGCGCGTCGCGATGCAATACTCACCGAACTGCGCGATTCCCTATGTATCGCTCGTGGATGGGGGCACGCTCGAGCTGGTGCGGCAAACGGGAGTCGAGGTGGTCAGCTCGGCGGACCTGATTCAGGAATTCGAAGCGCGATGGACGGAAGAGCAGTTGGACTTGCATTTGGAAGCCGGTAAGCTGGTCGATCGGGCACGGCGCGAGGCGTTCGAGTTGGTAGGCGACCGAATTCGTTCGGGGTCGCGCGTTTCCGAATTCGAGGTACAGCAGTTCATCCGGGAGCGATTCGCCAAATCCGGACTGATAACCGATCACGGTCCGATCGTCGGCGTGAACGCCAACGCTTCGGACCCGCATTACGAACCCAGCCGGGAACGCACGGCAGACGTACACAAAGGCGACGTTGTCCTGATCGATTTATGGGCGAAACTGGCGAAACCCGATGCCGTGTATTACGACGTAACGTGGACGGGATTTTGCGGTGAGGCGATCCCTGACAAAGTGCAGAAGGTTTTTGAAGTTACCAGAGATGCACGAAAGAAAGCATGCGCCTATGTCCTTGCGAAGACGGCGTCGCAAGCGCCGTTCTCAGGGTACGAAGTGGACGACGTGACGCGGGACTACATCACACAGAACGGTTACGGGGACTTCTTCTTTCATCGCACGGGGCACAGCATCGGGACCGAAGTACACGGAAGCGGCGCCAACATGGACAACCTGGAATCGCACGACGAGCGACGGGTGATTGCTCATACGTGCTTCTCAATTGAGCCCGGAATCTACCTTCCTGATTTTGGGATACGCTCCGAAGTGAACGTCTACGTGGGCGCCGAATTCGCGCAAGTGACCGGCGAAGAACAGGAAGAACTGGTTCGCGTGGCCTGAAAGCAGCACTTCGGACGGATCTCGCAAGTGCTTGAACATGGGCGATTTGCACGGGTATGGGAGAGATCAAATATTTCGATTGCCGGGACCGGCTGCCGTGTTCTAAAGTCTGGTATGGCGACTGTAACCTTCGAACCCCCTACCTCGCAGGTTTCTCTGCTTCACCGCATTAGCAATATCGTGAGCTCTGAACTATCCCTCGATGAAATGCTCGGGGAGATTGTTGGGCTTACCGTTCAAGTGACCGAGTGCGACGCGTGCCTGGTTTACCTGATCGAGCGCGAAACGAGCGAAATTGTGCTGCGCGCTTCGCAGGTTCCGCATCAAGGCGACCTGGGCAATATTCGTTTGAAGGTAGGCGAAGGCGTGACGGGCTGGGTGGTGGAACACCGCTCGGTTGTGGCTCTGCCGGAGAACGCAGCCGCCGACCGCCGCTTCAAGCGCTTCCAAGCCCTGATTGAAGACACATACGAGGCCTTCCTATCAGTGCCGTTAGTGAGCCGCGGCGACGTGATCGGCGTCATCAACGTGCACCATCGGGAACCGCATTACCACGATGCGGATGAAATCGCCCTTCTGACGTTTGTCGGAGAGCAGATGGGGGGCGCAATCGCAAAATCCGTTCTGGAGGAGGCGAATGCGCGGCTGCAGGAAGAGACAGCGGAAATGCGGCGGCAGCTCGAGACGCGCAAGCTTGTGGAGCGCGCCAAGGGCATTCTGCAGTACCGCCACAGCTTAACGGAAGAGGAAGCATATCTCCGCTTGCGCAACGAGAGCCGGCGGCTTCGGAGACCGATGCGTGAGTTGGCGGAGGCGATCATCCTGTCTGAGGATCTCAGCAGAAAGAGCGAAGCCTACCCGCAGTAGCACTTAGTAGCGCAACCCAACCGCGTCGAGGCGGCGTGCGGGAATACGCCTGTACAATCGAGATTGAGCGCGGAATTCAAGCCAATCTTTCGCAATCCGCACCTGCTCACCATCGCGGCGAGTTATTGGCCTAGAAAGATAGATGAGCGGCGGTTCCCTGCTTTGCGGCGGGAATACAAGATAGATGCGTCTACGACCCTGCTAGCATTCGAGCATCAACCAAGCTCAGCGGCACGCGGGCAGGTGGTTTTCTTACACGGACTCGAAGGATGCGCCGATTCCGGTCACATTCAAAGCTTCGCGCAGGCGGCATTGGTTCGCGGCTTCGGTGTGCATCGCCTCAACATGCGAACCTGCGGCGGCACGGAAGATCTCTGCGAGGCGGTGTATCACTCGGGCTTGACGAGTGACCCGCGAGCCGTTTTAGAGCAGATATACCGGCGCCGCATCGGTCCAGCCTTTGTAGTTGGATTCTCCTTGGGTGGGAACGTCGCGTTGAAGCTGGCGGGCGAATTGGGCACGACGGAGCTGATGGCCGGTGTTTGTGCTGTTTCCGCTCCGATTGATCTTGCGGCCTCTGTTCGCCGCACCGAAAAACGATCGAACATACTCTACGCGCAACGCTTTGTCGGCCACCTGTGCCAGCGAGTGAAGCGAAAAAGCAAATTATCTCCGCATTTGTACAGTGTCGCCGGACTTAACGACGTGAGAACGCTGTGGCAATTTGACGATCAAGTCACGGCTCCGCTTTTCGGTTTCGGAACGGCGGCGAATTACTACGCTACGCAATCCGCAACGCGATACCTGGATAACATCCGCGTGCCGGCACTAGTCATTTGCGCGAAGGACGATCCGCTGATTCCATTCGAGATCTACGATCACCCCGCGTTCCTGTCCAATCCTGCTTTGAAGCTGATTGCTCCCGAACATGGCGGTCATCTTGGGTTCTTGTCGCGAGGCAACGAGAGGTTCTGGGTTGATGACGTGGCTCTGAAGTGGATCTATGGCGTAGTCGAATCCGGCTGATCAATGGCGTTTATGCGCCAACTTCTCGCGAATGTCCGGCCAGAATTCCGGGGCGAGCTTCGCCAAACCGGTTCCCATGATGCTGAAGCCGATATGGACGAACGTAGAGTTTGCGCCGCGGCTGGCGGGTGGGTAGTAAGCGTTGGAGAGAGCGGCGCTCATTCCGGTGCCGAGCGCGTTAGACCAATTGAAGCTTGTTCCGCCGGTATCCGTTCGGGTAACCAATGTGCTGCCGATAGCGTAGGTCGTGCGGTCGACGATGCTGTGGCCCGGGCCGAGACGGAAATAGCGAGGATCTTCGTGAAACGCCGAAGCGAGCATGAAATCAGCAAACAGATTTTGCGTTGCGATATCGGCAAAAGATGCGCCCACCGTCTCTGCGAAGCCTGTTGAATTCCTGCCGTACTTAGGATCCGTGTCAGTGAGGTAGGACGTTCCGCCATTGAAAATTCCGGCTCCGAGGGTTAGAGGACTCACCGTCTCGCTGACGAAGTTCTGCCATTTCTGGTAGACCGTCATAGGGCTGGGCTGCTCGATTTGACCGGAAGACCGATTGGTAGCGCTGTTTTTACGCGCCTCTTTCTGTGGCGCGTCCTCCGTTGAGGAAACGCGCGTGGAGGAATTCAAATATGCACAGGAAGCAGAACCGCGATCCGGCAACGCACAATGAACCAACGCGGTACCGCGCGAATTGTGCAACGTCAGATTCCAGCCAGCACGCACGCTGATGAGCTGCGTGAAGCCGAAATCATGCTCGACGGTTCCTTGCGCAACCGCCGCGCCGGAGATGCCGGCATCGAGTTGAGTACCGCTATCGCCAGCTATCAATTGATTCGGCCGGTCTGCACTGCCCACGAGAAACTCGAATAAATGCACATGACCGGAGAGAATCAACCGAATACCTCGAGGTTTCGCCTGTTGCCATGCGGGCTCGATCGTTTCCGGCGTGACGGCCGCATTGGAGGCTTCTTGGGTGGCACTGAAACCCCAGAAGGGATGATGGTCCGCGAGCCAGTCGATCTTCCCGGATAGAGTACCGAGATCCGCGGCGATGCGCTGCAATTGGGCAGGAGGCTCGTTTCCATCCACGGTTGCGCCGGTGTCCAGCATGCCGATGCGCAACCGGCCCGATTTGGCAATGTAGGGTTTGGAATCCTCGCAGGAGGCCGGAAAGGGACCGGGATAGAGATAGTAGAACCATCCCTTCCAGGCGCGCTTGCAGCTCTCGTGATTCCCACGCGAGAACGCCCAGGGCGCGGTACTCAGCGCCGCCGATATTGGCGCAAAGAAGTCGGCATTCCAGGTCAACCAGTTGTCCCCATAGGGTCCTTCGCATCCTTGCCTTGGGCTTGGGCATTTACTCTCGCGGTACAGATAGTCACCGACATGAAGGATGAGGTCGGGCTTGGCACTCGAGATCTGGGCAGCCACGCCTTTCAGCGGCCATGCGGCCGGGTCGTCACAGTCTTGAATGGCTGAGCCCTTTACCCGGCAGCCTGTATCGCCGATCACGACGACGTGTCTCGTCGTCTTCGGGAGCGGCAACTCGTTCCCATTCCAACGCAAGTGCCGGACGCGTTGAGGAATGGCGGCCTCGCAGGCGGGTTGAAAACCGGCCGGCGCACCGCCGCGAACAGTCATCGAGATTGATCTACCGTCGGCGTTCAACGACGGGCAGTCGGCTGCTGAATCAACAACGGCACGCGCGAGTATTTGTCCATTGGGACCAAGCTCGATCCAAACCGGCGTCAAAAGCCGCGCTTGGGCAAGCGAAGCGAATAGAGCAAAACTGAATAGGAAACGCATGAAGCGAGGGGCCGCCAACGGGCCTATTAACATTATGTTGTCAGGTAAGAGCGCTCTTGAAAAGCTTCGCGCGAGAAATAGCAATTCGTTGGCCCCATGGCGGATAGCCCGGAAGCGCGCGCGGTAGCGGGTCCCGGGCAACCAAGCCCGGGAGGGTCGCATGCTCAAGCGAGCCCCGGAAAGGCTCTGTGGCGCAGCCTCACACGTCTCGACCGCAGCAAAATCAACGGTAAGTGGATGGCATTGCGGAATGCTTTGGCGGTTGCTTCGCCGCTTGCGATAGGCATGGCGATGGGCAATCCGCTTGGGGCGGTGGCGGTTACTACTGGTGCGTTGAACGTGTCTTATTCGGACGGCCGCGATCCGTATGCGCAACGAGGGCGCCGGATGCTCGCCTGGACTGTTCTCGGCGCTTTGGCGGTGTTTGTGGGATCGCTAGCGGGGGCAACGAACTGGGCGGCGGTTTTGCTGACGTTCGTCTGGGCGTTCAGCGCCGGCTTGATGATTTCGATCAGCACGAGAGCCGGCGACCTGGGCCTCAACACGCTGGTCTCATTGATCGTCTTCGCCGCACGCGGAGAAACAACTCTGAAAGGCGCCTTTTACACGGCGCTGTTAGTTCTACTAGGCGGGCTGCTGCAGACCGGCTTCGCTCTCCTGTTTTGGCCGCTTCGCCGTTATAACCCGGAGCGACGGGCGGTCGGCGGCGTGTATCTCGCGCTTGCGCAGGAAGTCGGCGCTCACTTAGACCCGCTAGCAACAACATCGCTAAAGGCGCCGAGCCAAGAAATCCAAGACACGCTGGCTGCACTCGGCCGCGATCACTCGAGCGAAGGCGAGCGTTTCCGCATGTTATTCGATCAAGCCGAGCGCATCCGGATGTCGGCATTCGTGCTCGTTCGGCTGCGCGACGAGTTAAATCACACGGACTTCAAGGGATCGAACGGATGGGGAGATATCGTCGAATGTATCGACCGGATGCTGGAAGCCACTTCGAAGCTGCTCGGCGGCGTAGGACAGTGTTTGACTTCCGGCGAGCCGGTCACGCCCGAACCGGAGCTACTCAGGCAAATAAACGATTGGGCGAAAAAGGTGCGGTCACTCAAAGGAGATGCTCCTTTCTCGATGGCCGGCAATATCGGGTCGACGGTCGACGCTCTCGCCGGACAGCTTCGAGCTGTGATCGAACTTGCATCGCGCGTGGCGCCGGCGGGAGTCGAGGAATTTGCGCGGGTGGAGGTAGCACGGCCTTGGAAATACCAGATGAGAAGTTGGCTCGCTGCGTTGCGCGCGAATCTCGACCCGCGCTCGGCATTTTGCCGTCACGCCATCCGCCTCGCCGTCTGGGTGTCGCTGGGCGATGCAATCGGCAGAGCGATCAACGGACGACGGGCTTATTGGATTCCGATGACGATTGCGGTGGTGTTGAAGCCTGATTTCAGCAGCACCTTCAGCCGTGGCTTCTTGCGTCTGGCTGGAACACTGGCGGGCCTGGTGCTTGCGACGGTGCTGTATCACGTGTTCCCCGCATCCGCGCTCACCCAACTTCTTCTGGTAGGTACCTTCACCTTTCTCATGCGTTACATCGGCCCGGCGAATTATGGGATGTTCAGCATCGCCATCACGGGACTGATCGTGTTTCTGATCGCCGCCACGGGAATTTCGCCGGGCGACGTGGTGCTCGAACGCGGAATAAACACGGGTATCGGGGGAGTCATCGCGCTCATCGCCTATTCGCTGTGGCCTACTTGGGAGCGCACGCAGGTTTCAGAAACTCTTGCGGAGATGCTGGACGCCTGCCGAATGTACTTCCACGCGGTGTTCGAACGATTTGGGCGCTCCGACGTGCTGGTGGAATCCGAGCTGGACGAAACGCGACGTGCCTGGAGGCGCGCGCGGCCGGAAGCCGAAGCGTCGGTGGACCGCATGAGCGCAGAGCCGGGCGCCCATGCCGAACAGCTCCAAATCCTCACGTCGATCTTGGCCAGTTCGTATGCTTTAATGCACGCCATAATGGCGGTGGAAGCCGGCATCAGACATCGGCAGCCGGAAACGCCGCCCGAAGCATTCCAAACCTTCGCCCACGACGTCGAATTCATTCTGTACTTTCTGTCCGCCGCTTTGAGAGGTTCCGACGCGGCCACCCAGACGCTGCCAAAATTGCGCGAAGATCACAGGCGGATCATGGAAACCCGCGAGAGTTTCTCTCCCGGCGATCAGTTCATCCTCATCGAAACGGACCATATGACAACGGCGCTCAATACCCTGCGTGAGCAAGTAATGCGCTACCTGGCAGAACAGCCGGGCAGCCGTCGCGGGAATATCGAATCCGGCGAGATCAAGCCGGAGTTTGGTACGGCGCCCCTTTGAGAGCGTAATAGAATATCGAGGGCGACGGAATCCAGCGCGGCGAAGACAAGGCCACGGCATGAAGCATAGGGTTTTTATCGTAGACGACCATCCGATCGTACGGGAGGGTCTGGCGCAAATGATTCGCCGGGAGCCGGATCTTGCCGTTTGCGGTGAGGCGGAAGATGCGCAGGCCGCCCTGCAGATGATTTACGCGCTCAAACCGGACATCCTTATCGTCGACATTTCACTGCATGGACCGGATGGCCTGGACCTTCTGAAGAGCGTGCGGGCCAAGGATCCGACTCTGCCCGTCCTGATTCTTTCCATGCATGATGAATCCATTTACGCCGAGCGCTCCCTGCGAGCCGGCGCGAACGGCTACATCATGAAGCAGGAAGCGACCGAAAACGTGCTCGTGGCGCTTCGGCGCATTCTGAACCGCGAGGTGTACGTAAGTCCGCAGATTGCGAACAAGATGCTGCAGCGCTTTGTCAGCGCGGGCGCAGCTCACGGGAAACATTCTTCGCTGAATGAGCTATCGGACCGGGAACTGGAAGTTCTGCGGCTAATGGGAGAAGGTCACAGCACACGGCAAATCGCGGACGAGCTTCATCTAAGCGTGAAGACGGTGGAATCCTACCAGGCGCACTTGAAGGAGAAGCTTGCGCTTAAGAACTCCCGCGAGCTGGTCCAGTATGCGGTGCAGTGGACGATCAACGCGAAATCGGTGTCGCCGGCGACCTGACCAATCGCATGCGTCCGCGGCCGCGCTCGCGCTACCGGACTAGGCGCTGAGAACCTTCGTGCAGCGGCTGCACCGCAAGATGGCCCGTTCCCATACGTCGGTGAACCAACCATACTCATGCCCGGCTAGAGAGCAGACGGCCCTTCTCGCAACCATTAAGAATGGTTTCGATAAGTGGAATCGCATCCTGCCCGAGTGGGCCCGGCGCGTCTGGATTATCGCGCCCATTTCGACCGTCGCGGGATGCCGGCGAACCACAAACTCATCGATTCGCATCCCCGCCCGATAGACTGCCAAAGCCTTGCTGCAGTGTCTAATCTCGCCAAAGGCGATACCGCATAGAAAGTGTACTGACACCCTGGCGCCCACAGGCACCGCGGCCGGCAGCTCGAATCCGAGACCAGACTGAGACATGTCGACCAGTCTCGCGAACATGCGATCGCTACCTGGGCGTGTCAGAGTCGCACTGAGATCGACGGGGATGCGAGGCTCGGACCGAGTGGCGCCTAGCGGCCCATACACCCGGCGTACAGCCAACATGAATATACCGCGCGCTTCTTGTTCGCAGGAGACCACCTCGGCTCGAACGGTACAGCCGTCGATTGCCAGTTCGATTCTCGTATCTGTGGGCAAAGCAGCCGGCGAAGACAGTTTGAGAACTCCCCGATCTATGCGGGAGAGCCGGGCGCTGACCTCCTGCTCGTCGGCGAGCACGAGCATCTGCACCGGGATGTCCAAGCCGGCCTCGGGAATGTCGCACATGACCTGGTCAAGTTGAAAGGGAATCGTCATGGTAAAAGCGCGGCGGCGGCGCACCGTTCCTTAGCTCCTCATCGGCAGGCGTGGTCAGTACCTTGAAGCTGCGAGCGGGAGCATTCCTCGATTTCGGCCTCAATCCGGTGTCGCTTAAAGGCCGTCTGTTCGGCAGATTCCACATTTGAGGGCGAAATGGCGTCACTTCGACGCTCGGGTAAATGGATCGTGTACAATCAGCAAGAAGAACGTCTAGTTTCACCTGCTTTCTGGATCTATTCACAAGGGGAAAACCATTGACTTCCGGAATCCGCGCTTCATTAGCGAGTTTTGCTTTAGCGGCGTGCATGGCACTGCCCGGTTCGGCGGTAACGATCGATTTGGGGATCAGCGGTGAAGCACAGATCGGGTCCAACTATATCGATTTCGGGCAATATCCGACGGGAGCGCCATACAGTCCTGCGCCTGGGTATGGAAGCTTCGAGGTCTCGCTCTTGAATGCCGGAGTATTCCAGAGCGCGGGCGTGACAACCGGCGAATTCGGGACGATCCAGAGCCTGAACGAGGGAACCGGGCCCGTGAGCCTTTCCGGACCATTCATGACGTTCAATGCCGGCGGATCGAACCTGGAACTGTGGGCGACAAACATCCCCGCGGGAGATTTCGGGCCATTCGAGCTTACGGACACTCCGGACGGTGCAGTGGTTTCTTTCGATGTCAGTGGCTATATCACCGACAACGGAACCAAGGTGGACACGTTCACCAGTACGTTCTCGGCAACGTTCGATGGAGAGACGGTAACCCAGTTATTCGCGAGCTTGCCGGTGAACACACCGTTTTCGGCTACCTTCATGGCGACACCGATCGTGTTGATTCCCGAACCAGCCTCCATGCTGCTGGTGGGCGCTGGATTCTTCGGGCTGGGCTTGCTCGCGCGCAGGCGCAGGTTAGGTTAACGTCTTTTGGCGCGCCCGGAGAGGCTCGAACTCCCGACCTATTGATTCGAAGTCCGCAGGTTCTCACATCGCTGGGAATCGCTGATTATCCGATGACCCTCGCGGAGGCTATCGAGAGTTAACGATGCCAAAGGCCGAACCCGAATATAGCAAAGCTAAGGACTCCCCGATCGGTTCCGCAGACATGCGGGAGTTTATAGCCAACGAATCAGATTTTTCGTTCGAAATGAGGGTTCTAGAACGACTCGGCATTGAAGGCTTTCAGTGTCATCATTCTGGAACGTACATTGATCCTTTTCTAAGCAAGCCGAGACAATTCGATATTCGTGCCTATCAACAAGACGGTAGGGTTGCGCTCGGTATCGCCGTCGAATGCAAAAACCTCAGAGCCGCTAATCCGCTCTTGATTTGCGCTGTACCTCGAACAGAAGAAGAGTCCTTCCACAGCCTAATACGACTCCACGCCAATCCAATGTTGTCTTCATACTGTTCGGTTGAAACCCGAACGCTTCACCATTCAATCTACAAACCGGGCCAGCAGGTCGGCAAGGCAACACATCAGGTTCGTCGGGATAAGAACAGCAACGCGCTAACTGGCGGAGACAAGGAAGTTTTCGAAAAGGTCAGTCAGGCCATCAGCAGCTCAAAGGATGTCGCGGAAAAGCTGACCGCTGCTATTCCGCCGTCGAGCCTCAGAGCCGTTCTAGCGGTTCTAGTCGTTCCGGATGGGCAGCTTTGGCAAGTCGAATACAATGCCGACGGCTCGGTCAACAGATATCCGTATCACATCGAACGAACTACTCTATTCACGGATCAGGAGATTGTGGTCCCCAGTCGATCTGGTGTCTTTTCAGAGAACATCCGGTTCCGATTGTCCCATCTGGAAATTCTTACGTTCGGGGCTTTAAATGGGATAACAGACGCTTGGTTCAGTTCTGGTCTGTTTCAGACGGGCGCTTCAACGCAATCCGCCTAGGGCAAAACTCCGGTGGCTGTCAACGCCAACTGCGATGTCACTTCGATCGCAACTAAGTCTTCTCATTTGAATGGCGCGCCCGGAGAGGCTCGAACTCCCGACCTATTGATTCGAAGTCAATCGCTCTATCCGGCTGAGCTACGGGCGCGTCTTTGTTTTGGTTGAAGTGCCGCTACCCATCAAAACGACGGGATTCGCATTCATCATATAACGGCAGCTCCGTGCTTGTTGGGAGGCGACTACGACAGTGCCTTGAGCATCCGCGCTGTTGCTTTACGGACACGTTTCGCCTCTTGCGCCCCGTAGGCGATATTTTCAGCGATTGTGTCTTCGCTCATGGGGTGCCATAGGAGTTCGCATATTTCCGATTTCCACTCCTCGCCCGAGGGGGACTCTCGCGCGTACTCGCTCTCTGCAAGCGTGTGAAATCGAGAAGGGGATGGAAAGTAGACGTGACTCCATGCCCGCTCGAATACCGGTACCCATGCACAATAGCAGGCAAGCAAGGCAACGTCGCGCAACAGACCTACCCATGCTGCAAGGTTTCCATGCGTCGAGGTCGCCGTGGCTGATCCGATAGCGATTGCTGTCGTGAACACGAGCAGAACGCGCCTGTGTCTGCGCCAGTTTCTAATGAGCGGCGCTCCCCCGATTGCAAGCATGAACCCTTGAGCCAAGACCGCGATTATGCATCCGCTCGTAATGCATCTTTGGCCCATAAACGCGAGTAGTGACATTGGCCTGATGACCACTTCGGGGTGGAGGATCATTGAAGCAACTGCGGCACCTGTCATGCCGAGGAGAAATCCGAAAACTGCTGCGGCTCGGCTAACGGGTTCTCCGGGCACTGGCTTCACCAGGCCGCGCATCAGTTCAACTGCGACCAAGGCCAGCATGAGCGTCCAAATGGGAGCCGTTGTCGTCCAGATCAACTCGTAGGGGACGGAGTGATAATCCCGCCCGACAAGGGCGAGTGTCCGAATCGCGTCAAACGCCAAAAAAGACCAAAAAATCGGGAGTTCGCGTATTAATTTGAGCCGAGTCAGCCGTACCAACAAAAGTATTTCCGCCAAAGTAGCGGCATACGTGACAACTGACTCGGCTGAATTGAAAAAGCCCGTGTTTAGCACGGACATTAATTTTATCTTCGTTAACGCGACATGGCAAGCGGCGGAGTCTGCGGTTTGGGGTCCGGCGGAACAGCCTTGGCCGATAATGCGACCGAAAGCATCGCCGCAAACAGCAGTACACTAGCTGCGACTGTGTTCTTGAACATAGGTCTCCTTGTGTTTTCAGTGATTGGCGGCCAGACAGCCGTCGTACCCCATTGTGGGCTAAAAGGGGCATGAAGAGCCAAAACAACGTCGGGTGCGAGAATGCAATCAGCTTCGGCGAGCGCATGGTCACTGGCGGGACAGATTATCGTCGTTAACGCGACATGGCAAGCGGCGGAGTCTGCGGTTTGGGGTCTTGCGGGTCTGCCTTGGCCGATAATGCGACCGAAAGCATCGCCATAAACAGCAGTACACTCGCTGCGAGCGTGTTCTTCAACATGCGAACTCTCCTTGTGTTTTCAGTGATTGACGGCTAGATAGCCCGTCGTACCCCATTGTGTGCCAAAAGAGGCATGAAAGAGCCAAAACAACGTCCGGTGCGAGAATGCAATCAGCTTCGGCGAGCCCATGGTCACAGGCGGAACAGAAACAGAAGTCAAGATACGGCTGGCCAACGCAAGTGACATACTCGAGCGCCTGCATGCTGAAGGCTTCGCAGTTTCCACGCCGCGGGTGTTTGAGGCCAATACTCTTTTCGACACGAAAGACGGCAGCGTCGCCCGAGGGGGCATGTTGCTTCGTCTCAGACAGGTGGGCGAGAAAGCCCTGATCACCTGGAAAGGACCAGGTGTCGCCGGACCTTACAAGAGTCGGCCGGAGCTTGAAACCACCATCGGCTCGGCTCAGACGCTGCATCAGATACTCGGGCAGCTCGGTTATCAGCCTTCCTTTCGTTACGAGAAGTACCGCACCGAGTTCACGCGTGCCGGGGATGACAGCGGCGTGGTCACGGTCGACGAAACGCCTATTGGACATTTTTTGGAGCTGGAAGGCACGGGCGAATGGATCGATGCGACGGCGGCAAGCCTGGGTTTTTCGCCGGCGGACTACGTGCTCGACAGCTATGGGAGACTTTATTTAGCCGATTGCGAGCGCCGCGGTGTGGAACCGGGCCACATGGTATTCGCGTCTTAAAGGTAGCGGATCCTGCTACGCCTGACTGCCTTCGTGTCTCGTTCGGACGGTGCCGGAAGCATAATGCCAGAAACAGTTAGCGTCGATACCGCGATCGTAGAGCGCGTCACTGGCGATCTCGCTCGGGTGCGCCGGGAGATTGCAAAGGTCATCGTGGGGCAATCGGATGTAGTGGATGGCGTGCTGATCTGCCTGATCGCGGGCGGGCACGTGTTACTCGAAGGAGTGCCCGGGCTGGGAAAGACTACATTGCTACGCACGTTGTCCCGTGTGCTGAATCTGCGCTATTCACGCATTCAGTTCACGCCGGACCTGATGCCGGGCGATATTGTGGGCAGCATGATGATTGAAAGCGACGATCGGGGCCATAAGGTTCTCCGCTTTCAAGCCGGCCCTATTTTCGCGAACCTGGTGCTCGCCGATGAGATCAATCGCGCTACTCCGAAGACGCAATCGGCACTGCTCGAGGCGATGCAGGAGCGGACGGTGACCAGCGGCAACTCCACTTTCTCGCTGGAAGCGCCGTTTCTGGTCATGGCGACGCAGAATCCGATTGAGATGGAGGGAACCTACCCGCTTCCGGAGGCGCAGCTCGACCGTTTTCTGATGAAGATTCTGGTGACCTATCCCTCGCGGGAAGATTTGAACCGGATCGTGGAGGTCACCACGAAACAGGACGAAGTGGAACTCGAACAGGTGATGGACCGCGACCAGATTGGCGAGTTGAAGGCGCTCTGCAGGCAGGTTATCGTGGCGCCCCACGTCCAGGATTATGCGGTCGAACTGGTCATGGCCACTCAGCCGGGGAGCGGCGCGGCTGCGGGCATTACGAACCGGTACATCCGTTACGGCAGCTCCCCGCGCGGCGCGCAGGGATTAATCGAATGCGGCCGGGTGTTGGCGCTCATGCGTGGGCGGCTGCACCTGAGTATCGATGATTTGCTGGCGGTTGCCCCGGCCGTGCTGCGGCATCGCATTATTTTGAATTTTGACGCGCACGCCGATGGCGAGACAGCAGAAACGATTCTCCAGAAGATTCTCAACGGCGTGAAAGCGGCCGCCTGAGCGGCAGAACGCCGCATTTTGATGCACGATGGAACCGCTGGTCGACCGGCATTTTCTCGAAAGATTGGAACGGCTGACGCTGCATTGGCAAAAGTCGTTCAACGGCCTGGTGGGCGGCCACAACGCGTCCCGCTTTGCCGGGGCCGGGCAAGAGTTTCTGGAGCATCGGAACTTCCATCACGGTGACGACCTGCGCGCGGTCAATTGGCGCGCCTACATGCGGTTCGACAAGCTGTTCCTGAAAATGTTCCAGATTGAGCCGCGCGTGCCGGTGCGTTTGCTGCTGGATGCGAGCGAATCTATGACAACGGGCTCCGCTCCGGGCGAAGCAACCAAGTTTGAATACGCGCGCAGGATTGCAGCCGCCCTGGTCTATGTCGCTCTGGTGCGGCTGGATAGCATCCTGCTTCAGCCTTTCTCGGCCAGGCTGCTGGAGCCGCTTCTGGCGAGCGGCGGACGGCACCGTTTCCAACCCGCCGAGAACTATCTGCGCGAGCTACGCGCCGGCGCGAGAACCAATTTTTTCGACACGGCGCGTCAATATTTAAGTACTTATCCGCAGCGCGGCCTGACGATCATCATCTCCGATTTTCTGGACGACTCGGATTGCCTGCGGCCGTTGCAGTATCTGGCGGATTTCGGACACGAGCTGTTGTTGATCCATCTGTGGAGTGAGCAGGACCGGCAGCCGGCCGACGACGGCGAAGTGGAGTTGATTGACGCCGAGTCGGGAGAGCGCGCCCTGATTGCGGTCGATGAGCGCGCGCGCGAAGCCTATGGGCGCGCGTTCGACAGCTATGCAGACGAATTGAAAAGACTAGCGCTGCGCAATGGCGGCCGTTACGCAGGGTTGTCGACGCGGCTCGACATTGAAGATGCGATATTTGGCCCACTGACTATGGCTCAGGGCGTTTGCTGAAGAGCGATGTTCTTTCTAAATCTCACCGCGACGGAGTTCCTGACGCTGTTAGGCGGGTTGAGCGGATTGATTGCAGCGCTGTACCTGCTTGACCGGAGCAAGCGAAAGAGAATCGTCTCGACATTGAGGTTCTGGTCGCCGACGGCGAGCGCGCGGGCGAATCAGCGCCGGAAGCGGATTCGCGATCCGTGGTCGCTGCTACTGCAACTGGCGAGCCTGCTGCTGCTGTTGCTCGCGATTGCGCAGTTGCAATGGGGCGCGCGAGAACGGCGCGGCCGGAATTACGTAGTGCTGCTGGACACGTCGGCATGGTCGGCGCAGCGCAATGGCGATAGCACGCTGCTCGATCGCGAAAAAGAGATAGCGGAACGCTACCTGGCCGCCCTGGGGCCGGCGGACCAAATCATGCTGGTGCGGACCGATGCGCTGGCTGCGCCGATTACGCCATTCACTGCCGACCGATCGCAGATCAGCAGCGCGCTACGCGGGATGGCCGCGGGTTACTCGGCCTTGAACATCGAACAGGCTCTTACGTTTGCTCAGCAAGCGCAGGGCTGGTCGGGCGGCGAGCCGGGAGAAGTAGTTTATATCGGCCCCGGAATGACGCCCGAGAGCGTGGTGGCGGCGCCCGTTGTGCCGAACCTGCGAATGATCGCGGTGGAGCGTGTCCGGCGACACGCCGGCATACGCGGAATGAGTGTCGAGCGAAAGGAAGCCGGCGAAAACGCGTGGCAGGCCGCAGTTACGGTGAAGAATTACGGCGCAGAGCGCGCCACAGTGCGTTTGGAGACGCGCTTCGCGCGCAGCGCCTTTGCCTCCCGTATCATTTCCCTCGAGGGCGGTGCAGACCGGACAGTTGAATACAACTTCGTTACCGATGGTGCGGGACAACTTGCAGCCGAACTCAAACCCGGCGACGAGCTCATGGGGGACGGCAGAGTGGCGCTGCAATTGCCGCGAATCCGATCCTTGCGAGTGGCTGTGTTCACGGACCGGCCGGAACTGTTCAGGCCGCTGTTTAGCGCAAACGGGCGGTTGCAGGTTCACTTCTTCGCCGCTTCGGGCGGCGAGGCGGTTGGCCCAGCGGACGTGATGGTGCTTGACCGGACGACGCGCGCAGTGCCGCCGAACGTGGCGAGCATTTGGATCGACCCGCCGCGCGACGGGTCGCCGTTACCCGTGAAGGCGCTGGTTCGCGAAGCAGCAATCCGCAACTGGCATTCGGAGATACCGCTGGGCGAAGGTTTGCATGCAAAGGACGACCGCATACGCGACGCCGAAGTGTTTCAGACCTTCGATGGCGACCTGGTGGTGGGCGCGGCAGCCGAAGGACCCGTCGTGGTGGCGCGAGGGGCATCGCAGAGCCGCGGCGATATAGCGGTAATCGGATTCGATCCGCTCAGCGGAGAAGCCAGGCTCGACCTGACCACGCCGCTTTTGTTTGCGAACCTGCTGCGCTGGATATCGCCCGACGTGTTCCGCTCGGTAGAACTTACTGCAGAGCGGGTGGGCGCTGTCAGTATGCCTTTAGACGCCGGTGAGCCGCCGGACCGAATTCGCATTTTCAATGAACGCGGGATGTCTGTCCCGTTTGTCGCTGCCAAGCAGACTCTTCAGTTGTTCGCCAGCGCGCCGGAAGTTCTGCGCGTGACCTCCGAAGGACGGGAGCGGACACTCTCTGTGGCCCTCCCCGATGTCGCTGCGTTCGAATGGAAACCGCCCTCGAACACGGCCACAGGCTTGCCTGTTCACGCTAGATTTGCGCCCGTTGCGCTGGATCTTTGGAGATGGCTGGCGCTGTTCGGCGCGTTGGGACTGTTTCTCGAGTGGACGCTGTTTGGCCGCCAGCGCTTTCCGAAACGGCAAAGCGCAGGTTCGGAATCTGCGCGCCGCCCAATTGCGGAGCCGGAAAGAGAGCTGGCTGCGAAATGAGCATTGAGCATCGCTGGGTGCTGCTCGCGATTCCGCTCTTGTTGGCGTGGGCCATGGTCGCATGGCGGAGCGGCGCGCGGCGGCTCACGCTTGCGCTGAAGGCTCTGAGTTTTTTGGCCATTGTCATGGCGCTGGCTGAGCCGGGAATCCGCCTTCCAGAGACGAAGACGGGCGCTGTTGTCCTGGTGGATACTTCCGCCAGCATCACGCGCGGAGATTTGGCGCGCGCATCGTCAATTGTGACCGCCATAGCGCGCCGCAAGGGCAGGAACTGGATGAACGTGGTCCCATTTGCGGCGCAAACTAGAAGGTTGACAGACACCGAGACCTCCGGTGGACTGCACTTGATGCGGACCTCGGGCGACGCGGCAGATGGAACCAATCTCGAACTCGCGCTCATCAATACGATGGCTTCCGTTCCGGCCGGGTACGTTCCGCGGCTGGTGCTACTCACCGATGGGAACGAAAACGAAGGAAGCAGTGCACGCGCAATGGCAGAGTTGGAGCAGTTGCATGTTCCGGTGGATACCATTCCGCTGGCCGGCAGGCCGAAATCGGGGCTGCGGCTGGAGGCGCTCTCCATGCCCCGCGAAGCCTACGCGGGCGAGCAGATTCCGATTGATCTCAGCATCTATTCACCACAAACGGTTCGTGCCGCTGTAGAAGTGTCTGCTGAAGGCAAGAGTCTCGGCACGAATCCTCTCGATCTCGAAACGGGCATAAACTACGTTCGCGTGCATGCCAGCGTGAAATCCAGCGGAGCGACTTTCGTATCGGGAAAAGTGGCTGCGGGTCCGCTTGGCGAGGCGCAGTTCGAACAGGCAATTCAGCTCAAGAGGGCGAACGTTCTGTATCTCTCGCAAGACCCTGCGGGAACGGAGCAGAACCTGATGCAATCGTTCAAAGAAGCAGATTTCGAGCTCACGCGCGATGCTTCCTTGATCGATAGAGGCCTGGATGCCATTCAGCTTGTGGTTTTGAATAATCTCAATTTGGATACGTTTACGGCCGAGCAAAAGAGCCGGCTGGAGGAGTACGTCAAAAATGGCGGCGGCTTGTTGCTCATCGGCGGGGAACGGCAAGTGTATAAACAAGACCGGCAGACGGACGCACTGGACCGCGCATTACCAGCCAAACTCGCTCCGCCCAAAACGCCGGAAGGGGCGTGCGTGGCGCTGATCATCGATAAATCTTCGTCTATGGAAGGCAGAAAGATCGAGTTGGCCAGGCTTTCCGCAATCGGCGTGGTGGATCATCTGCGGCCCAGCGACACGATAGGAGTCTTGATCTTTGACAACTCGTATCAATGGGCCGTTCCGATGCGCCGCGCCCAGGATACTTCGTTGATCAAGCGGCTCATTTCGGGTATAACCCCCGATGGCGGAACACAGATTGCGCCCGCCCTCGCTGAAGCGTATCGCAAAGTACTACGGTCGAAAGCCAATTACAAGCACATTGTTCTGCTGACGGATGGCATTTCCGAGGAAGGCGACAGCATCGATCTTGCTAAGGAAGCGCTGGCGCACCAGATCACCATCTCGACCGTGGGGCTGGGGCAGGATGTGAACCGGTCCTATCTCGAAAAGATCGCGGCAACATCGGCCGGACGCAGCTATTTCTTGAATGAGCCGCAAGGGCTGGAGCAGATTCTGCTGAAGGACGTGGAAAATTACAGCGGCTCGAGCACAGTGGAGAAAGCTCTGACGCCGATTGTCGAACACAAAGCGGAAATTCTGGACGGCGTTGGAATGGAGAGCGCGCCGCCGCTGAAGGGCTACGCGCGATTTGAGGCGAAGACCGATGCGGAGACAATTCTCGGGATCGACCCGGAGAAGAAGGACCCGCTGTATGTGCGCTGGCAATACGGATTGGGGCGAGCAGGCGTGTTCACCTCGGATGCGAAGAGCCGCTGGGCCGAGGCTTGGGTGACCTGGCCAGGGTTTGACAAATTCTGGATCAATCTCACGCGCGATCTTCTTGGCAGAGTCGACCGCAGTGAGGCGAGCGCCCAACTCGACCCAGCCGACGGCGAGATCATGGTGACCTATCGGCTCGGCTCCGGAGTGGCCGAGCCCGCCGAGGCGCCTCCGATCTTCGCCTTGGGGCCGAACGGCCTGCAACGCGCTGTTGAAGTGAATAAGACGGGGCCGCAAACCTATCGGGGGCACGTGCATATCGGGCGCGCGCGCGGATTGTTTCGCATCCGTCCGGTGAACGAAACGCCGGCTTTTCCGGAGATTGGCGTTTACCGGGAGCAGGAAGAGAGGCGGGATTACGGCTCGAACGAAGCTCTGCTGGCGCAGATTTCGGCTTCGACCGGCGGCCGTTTCAACCCCGCGCCGGAGTCTGTTTTTGAGGCGGGCCGAAAGTCGATCTACACGAGCTGGCAACTTTGGCCTGCGCTGCTGGCATGGGCAATCGCGCTGACGATCGCGGAATTAGCGGCGCGGAAGTGGGGCGGTTTAGTGCAGGTGTTTCGGAGGGTTCGCTGACCTATGCGTTGCGGTGAAATTTTTCTGGCTTTCGCGCTTGCGTCCGTTTGCGGCGCGCAAGAACATGTTTCGTTTCCGACTCAGGACGGCGGAGTCGTTTATGCAGATCTGTATGGAAAAGGGGAGCGGGGCGTCGTGCTGGCCCACGGCGGCCCCTTCAACAAGGAGAGCTGGGAGAAGCAGGCGCTCACATTGGAAGCAGCAGGGTTTCGCGTCTTGGCGATAGACTTTCGGGGACGCGGTCAATCGCATGGCGGAACCCGGCTCCCGCCTGGCGACGAAGGATTTCATTTCGACGTATTGGCGGCCGTTCGATATCTGCACAGGTGCGGTGCAAAGACGATTTCGGTTGTAGGGGCAAGCTTTGGCGGCGCCGCGGCCGCCGAGGCTTCGATGGAAGCGCCGGGCGAGATCGATCGCTTGGTATTACTGGCAGCCTGGACCGACAACACTCCCGAACGATTGAAGGGCCGCAAACTGTTCATCGTAGCTCGCGATGACGCGAACGATGACGGACCACGCCTTCCGAAAATTCGCGCTAACTACGAGAGAGCTCCCGAT
This sequence comes from Bryobacteraceae bacterium, assembly GCA_036269275.1. Lineage (GTDB taxonomy): Bacteria > Acidobacteriota > Terriglobia > Bryobacterales > Bryobacteraceae > Bog-105. Next base: position 144,367 of record DATASJ010000142.1, read on the forward strand.
CCCAAGGAGCTCATCATCGTCGACGGCTCCGCGCACGCGCAGTTCCTTTTTCAGACAGATCAAGGCGACCGCGTCATGCATGAGATGCTGCGATTTCTCTCGGCGCCCTAAATGCATTCCAAGTGCGCGACCGTCTCTACGTGATACGTCTGCGGAAATAGATCGACCAGGGTAAGGCGCGCGATGCGATAAACGGCGAGCAGCTTGCGCAGGTCGCGTGCGAGCGTTGCCGGGTCGCAGCTCACGATTGTCAACTGAGGCGCGCGGATGCGGAGCAATTCGGCAGTGGCCTCGGAGCCCAGCCCCGCGCGCGGCGGGTCGGCGAGGATCAGATCGGGCGTGTCAGCCACGCTCTTCAGGAATTCTTGGGCTGATGCTCGCAACGGTCGAATCACAGCGCTGCGTCGGCCTGCATTCCACTCCAAGTCCCGGAAAGCCGGGCCGCCGCGTTCGATCGCGTCGACCCGAGCGAAGCGCTGCGATAGCGGCAACGAGAAGAGGCCGGCGCCGGCGTATAGATCCACTGCGTAGTTCCCGGCAGCTTCGTCCAGAACTTCGCGGGCCAGGCTGTCTATCAAGAAACGGTTCACTTGAAAGAACGAGCCGCGGCTGATGCGGAACATGTAACCGGCGGCGGGATATTCGATCGGCGCGGAAGCAAGAGAATCAAGGAAACCGGCGCACCATTCAAAGAACCGCGCGGCCAGCGGACGGCCGGAATCGAGAACCGTCATCTGTAGCTGCGACTCATTCGTAAAGAGCTCGAGCGAGCGCAGGAAGCGAGGCCACTGAGGTTGCCGTACCGCAGTTTGCAGCTTCGCGATCGCGTCGTTTAGAGCAGGAGACGAGATCTCGCAGTGATCGATAGAGCAAAGCTCGTGCGAACCGGACTTATGAAACCCCATTTCGCGGTTGTCGAAATGAAGCTGGATGCGATTGCGGTACTGCCATGGATCGGCGCTCAGCACCTGGATCTCCTGCTCATACACGATGCCGCCCAGGCGTTGGAGAGTCTCGCGCAGAATGGCTTTCTTCTGCTCGAGCTGCTGCGGGTACTGCGCATGTTGGTAATGGCAACCGCCACAGTTCGCGAAATACTCACAGCGCGGCGCGACCCTACCCTGAGCCGCCTCTATCACGTTCAGCAGAGTTCCGCGGAGCAGTCCGCTTTTGACATGCTCGGCGGCCACCGCTACGCGCTCGCCGGGGAGCACGAAGGGCGCCAGCAGAACTTGCCCGTCGAGGCGGGCCAGGCCCTCGCCGCCATAGACAAGCTTTTCGACTTCAACTTCCACGGGCTGTAGTTTGTTACTCACGAGTAGTCGGGCCATCCCTTACCATGGAGATTCGCTTCCTCGCATGAAAGCACGAATTCTTTCGGGCGTACAGCCCAGCGGCCAGCTTCACATTGGCAATTATCTCGGAGCGCTCAAAAACTGGGCCGAAATTCAGGGCGGCTACGAGAGCATGTTCTGCATCGTCGATCTACACGCGATAACGGTGTATCAGCCGCCAGCGGAGCTAGCAGCCAAGATCCGCGAAACCGCAGCGCTCTTTATCGCCGCCGGCATCGACCCTCAGCAATCCTCCATCTTCGTTCAATCCAGCGTTTCGGGGCATGCCGAGCTGGCGTGGATGTTAACGTGCGTCACTCCGCTGGGATGGCTGCAGCGTATGACGCAGTTCAAAGCTAAGGCCGAGAGACAGGAAACGGTGGGCGATGGGCTGCTGCAATATCCGGTCTTGATGGCTGCCGACATTCTTCTGTACCAGGCGAACATTGTTCCGGTCGGGGAAGACCAATCGCAACACCTGGAGTTTACGCGAGACGTTGCGCAGCGCTTCAACTCGCTCTACGGTGAGACGTTCGTGATGCCTGCCACGAATCTGCCGGCCGTGGGCGCGCGCATCATGGCGCTGGATGACCCGACTCAGAAGATGAGCAAGTCCGGGAGCGGAACAGGGCATGCGATCACACTGCTTGATGAGCCGAAAACGGTTCAGAAGAAAATAGCGCGCGCGACCACCGATTCGCAGCCCGCGGTGGACCCCACCAACATGGGCCCTGGTATCGCAAATCTCTTGACGATTGGGGAAGCTTGCGACGCTTCGATCAACAAAGATAGCGTCGCCGGCCTGCGGTATGGCGATTTCAAGAAACGGGTTGCGGAGGCGGTGATCGCACGCTTAGAACCTATCCAGCGGCGTTACCGCGAAATTACCGCGGATCCGATCTATATCGAATCGGTGCTCAATGCAGGCGTACAACATGTCATGCCAATCGCGAAGGACACGATACAGAAGGTCAAGGGAGCGATGGGGCTATTCGTCTAATTTTTCGTCACTACTTGCGCGGCGCGGCGTCTATAAAGTTGAATGCGCGTTCGCCTGGTTACACGTGTCTCCCTACCCAAGTGGAAAGCGCCGGTTGATTCGCAGCGCGTTGCCGAAAGGTGGCGTGAGATATGGCACAAAGTTCTTGTGCTTGCACTGCCGCGCGATCGGGACCGCTGCCCGAAGTGCGGCTGTCGAGAATTCACGCGCTCGCGACGCAAAAATTTTATTGAGTTTGGTATCAGCAAGTTTGTGCTGCCATATCGCTGTCCACACTGTTATCTCCGCTTTTTCCGCCCGGTAGAGATCGGCAACACGGAGGACGCCAAGCGTTATCGCGCGCACTACGCTGGTTTTCAGGACGCACGCAGAACCTAGTCAGTCGAGCTCGCTCTTGGCTAGCGGGATCATCTCACCCAAATAAAAGTCAGGAAGGCCGCGCTCTCACAAAGCTGGAGATTTGCACCGAGCGTGTCTCCGGTAATGCCCGCGATGCGACGCCGGCAGTAGAAGCCGAAAGCCGCCGTGACCGCTACTACTGAGGCCATCGCAAGCCACGCTTGGCCAGACCGGGCAGCAAGCGTCGCCAAAGAGATGATTGCCGTCCCCCAAAACAACGATCGTTTTCCCATTCCTTCGACGACAGAAACAGACGGCCTGGCATAGGGCAGTGTGGCGGTGAGGAGCAAGATGGACCAGCGGCCCAGACCGGAGACGAGAATGAACGGCGCGATCCAGTTGCTCTGCTGTAGCAGTGCGGCACAGGCAGTGACCTTGAGGCCTGTCAAGACGACAAGCGCCAGGGCGCCGTAACTTCCAATGGAATGTTCGCGCATGATTCGGAGGACGTCTTCACGGCTCTTGCCGCCGCCGAAGCCGTCCGCGGTGTCGGCAAGACCGTCGAAGTGCAGCGCTCCGGTCAAAACGGCGTCAAGAAATATTACTAGAACCGAAACGAGCAGCAGAGGCAGATGGCTTCTTAGGAGGCTGGCCGCCAGACTGTAGACTGCGCCAAGCAGGAGGCCAATCAGCGGAAACCACGCGGACGATTGCGCTACCTCCGCAGCCTGAACAGCGAAGAATCGCCCCACCGGAAACCGAGTCAAGAATGCGATCGCCGCAAGCAGCGACTTCACTTGTTGGAGACCCCTGCCGCTTCGAAAGTTGCCATGCCAGTGAACGCCGCAATGGCCGCTTGCATGATCTTGATCGCGAGCGCTGCGCCAGTTCCCTCCCCCAGCCGCATCTCGAGACGAAGCATCGGTTCTTGCCGAAGCCGTGCGAGTAAGTAAGAGTGCCCAGGCTCGACGGAACAGTGTGAAGCGAAGAGATATCCGGACACGGCCGGACAGAGATCGACAGCCAAAGCGGCCGCGGCAGTGGCGATGAAGCCGTCCGTGACAACGGGTACTCGATACGCGGCAGCGCCCAAGCAGAAGCCGCACATTGCCGCAATCTCCAGCCCGCCCACGCAGCGCAAGATTGCGAGCGGATCGGCCAGGCTGTCGGCGTGCAGCGAGAGGCCGCGCTGGATGGCCGAACACTTCCGTGCCATGCAGGCATCATCGGCACCGGTGCCGCAACCGACTAGCGCCTCGACGGGTTCGTGCGTCAGGGCAGCGGCGATGGCGCTTGCCGAGGTAGTGTTTCCGATTCCCATTTCGCCAAAACCCAGCAGATCGCACCCTGCAATCGCAGAATCGCATGCGAGCTCGACACCGGCGGTGAGTGCGGCAGTCATCTCCGCGTTCGTCATGGCCGGCTCCAGGCAGAAGTTGCGCGTGCCTGAAGCCGCTCGGCGGCTCACCAAATCGCTCGAATCGGGAAGGGGCGTCGCCACTCCGGCGTCGACCACCAGCAGTTCGATTCCTCCCTCGCGCGCGATCGCATTGATCGCCGCACCACCGCGCAGAAAATTCAGGACCATCTGCGCGGTGACCGCTTGCGGATACGGACTGACTCCTTCGGCGCAAACACCATGATCCGCGGCGAAGAGCACGATTCGCGGCCGGCCGGCGGTTAGTTCGAAGCCCTGGCGAATAGCGGCGCACCGGTTCGCAATCTCCTCCAGCCGGCCCAGGCTTCCCGGCGGCTTAGTGAGTTTCAACTGGCGCTGGCGCGCGGCTTCGATCCAGCTTGGATCGATAGGCCGAATCGTCCGAATTGTTTCGGTTATCGGTGCGGCCGTCCTCATTCTTTAAAGCTCTTCTCAAAGCTGTTCTCGTGGACGCCCCAGCGGTCGAAGTGAATGACGCTCGCGAGATCGCTGCGAGTCTCCCAGCCCTTCTCTTCCAGGTCGGGTTGCGATCTGAACTCGGACACATAACCAATGCACAAATACGCGATCAGAGTGACCTTCTGCGGAATACCAAGCATTGACTTCACCTGTTCCGGATCCAGAATGCTCACCCATCCGGCGCCCAACGACTCGGCGCGGGCCGCAAGCCAGAGATTTTGCACCGCGCAAACGGTCGAATAGACATCCACCATGGGTTGTGTCTGGCGGCCCAGGCCATTCCCTTTGGGCCGCTCATGATCACAGGTGACGCACAGATTGACAGGCGCTTCCAGTATGCCCGCCAGCTTGAGTCGGTCGTAAAGCTGTCGTTGCTCGCCGTGATAACCCGCGGAAGCACTGCGGCTGGCGCACTCGAAATTCCGGTACACCGCTTGGCGGATGGATGCGTCGCGAATGACTATGAAATCCCACGGCTGCATGAAGCCGACCGAGGGTGCGTGATGCGCCGCCTTTAGAATGCGGCCTAGCACCTCGTCCGGTATTGGGTCCGGAAGAAAATGCGCCCTGACGTCGCGGCGTTCGTGGATGGCGCGGTAAACGCCACGGCGTTCTTCGTCAGAGAAATCGTGGTTCGGCGGCATCGAAGCGCTCATCAGGCTTCCCACCGGCACGCTCGAAGACAGGAGAATTCGCCCATTCTTGCTCCCTAGAGAACTGAAAACCGCTGCCGCCGGTGCAACAGCCAGAGAAATACGGGGCCGCCCAGCAAGCCGGTGATGGCACCCACCGGAAGTTCACTAGACGGCAGTGCGATGCGCGCCAAGGCGTCGGTCAAAATCAGGAACGCCGCGCCCAACAGCAGTGAACCCGGAAGCACAATCCGCAGGTCTTCGCCGAACAGGAAGCGAACTACGTGAGGAACTATCAACCCGACAAAGCCGATAGATCCTCCGGCTGACACGCTCACGCCTACAATCAAGGCGCACAGGGTGTGAACGATCCTTTCGCAACGGCGAATATTTACACCTAGTGTTGCGGCCGTGTCCTCATCCATCGCCAGGAGATTGAGCTGTCGCGATAACGCGAGTAGCGCTATCCATGCCGGCCCCAGGACAAGGGCCATTTGGCCGATCGGCGCCAGACCGACCACGTCGAGGCTGCCGACCAGCCAGCGCAGGATGCGCAACGCGCTCGCGGGATCGGTGAGATATTGAATTGTTAAGACGCCGGCGGCAGAAATCAGATTGATCACTACGCCCGAAAGTAACAGTGCGCCGGGCAGCACGACGGCGCCCGTGCGCGCGATGGTCCGCACTGCAACAACGGCTAGCATCGCCCCGGCGAAGGAGGTCGCGAACACCAATGGGATGCCGCCGATACGGGCGCTCCAGCCGAGGGCAATAGCGACGCTCGCTCCCAAAGCGCCGCCTCCCGAGACGCCAAGAGTATAGGGATCGGCGAGAGGATTTCGGAAGAGTGCCTGAAGAGCGCCGCCCGTAATCGCGAGCGAAGAACCAACTACCAGGCCCATCAACACGCGAGGCAAACGCAGGCGAAGCAATAGCGCGCGGGAAAAGGTGTCGGAAAAAACATCGGCAAAGTTGAGCCGCTGGCTGCCCATTATCAAGCCGAGAACTACCGACGCGATCAGGATAAGCGTAAGCACCGTGAGCGCTGGAACGATACGCGCGCCCGCGGGGGTGTTCACTAATGACTGGTCTTTCATATGTCGACCCACACCAAGGTTTGCTGTCCTATCTGCTGCGAACGCACGCTCGGATCTTCATATATATCGCGGAGAAGCTGCTCACGAAGAACATCGCGAGGTGTTCCGATCGCCGCCACTTCTCCACAGCGCATTGCCAAAACTTGATCGAAGGACCCGGTCAACTGCAGGTCGTGGGTGATCATGATGACGCTCAGGCGCTTTGTCTCTCGCAAGCGAGTAAGCGTGCGGATCAAACCCGCGCGGTGCTTCAGATCGAGCGACGAAGAAGGTTCGTCCAGCAAAAGAAGGCGCGGCTCCTGGGCCAAAGCCCGCGCCAGATTAACCATCTGCCGCTCACCGCCCGAAAGACTGGTGAACGGTCGCTGCGCCAGGTGCGCGGCTCCGGTGTGTACCAGTGCTTCCATCGCTTTTTCCGCGTCGTGCGCACTCTCAAAACGGAATTTGGAAGTATGCGGGGTGCGTCCGCTCAAGACGATCTCGAGCACCTGGAACGGAAAGGCTGCTGCGGTAGATTGAGCGACGTAGGCGATTTGCCGGGCGCGCAACCGCGGTTCCCAATTGTTCAATGGAACGCCATCCAGTTCGATCGTTCCGGCGCCGGGCCGCAGCAGTCCGGCCAGCATGCGGATGAGGGTGGATTTGCCGGAGCCATTTGCGCCGATGACCGCCGTCATTGAACCTTCGCTCGAAGTCAAGCTGACATCCCGCACAGCTAGCGGCCCCTTGCTGTAGGCATACTCGAGATGCTGTGCCTGGAACCATGCTTGCGGCATCACTGGAGTTCGGGATGAATGAGCCTGGCAAACAGTTCCGCAGTTTGCACGATGCGTTGCGAGGCGTGTGGCACAAAATCCTCATTCACAGCATATACGCGGTGCTCACGCACCGCCTTGAGTTCGGGCATTTCTTGCCAGGCTTTTATTGGATTCGTGGCGAAACGGCTGTTCGCTCCCTGCACGAAGTCGAGGATGATATCGGGATTTGCCGCCAAAAGATCCTCCTTGCTGAGTTTCGCGTAACCTCTCGGGGCCGGCGCAACCGCAATACGGCCACCTGCGATTTCCACTAACTGCGCGAGATAACTGCCGCTGGTTGCGGTGTAAAGATCGCGTAAGGTTCCCGGCGTCCTGTCAACGATCATCACCACGCGCGGTTTCGGAAGGCCGGTTGTCTTGCGCCCGACGCGATCCAGTCTTTCGCGAGTAGACGCCACTAATTTCGCAGCCTCGCTTTCATTCCCGGTGGCGCGTCCGATGGCAAGAATAGCGTCGTACACCTCTTGAATAGATTGATTTGAGATCTTCAGGACACGAAATCCTAATTGTTTTAAGGTCTCTTCCAAAAAGGGAGCCTGTACGTCCGTGATGACCACCAGGTCTGGCCGCAGAGCGGTGAGCTGTTCGAAACTCGGGTTGTTCAATTGTCCGAGGCGCGGTAGTTTTGCCGCCTGCGGAGGATAATTATCGAAGTCGGATACAGCGACGACATGAGAAAATGCCCCAACCCCATACAGCATTTCAGTCAAATCAGGAGACAGGGAGACAATGCGCCGCGGTACATCCGCACCCGCGGCGCAAAGCGCAAGACACAATGCACAAACAAATGCTCTTCTCATATCACGCTGTACGGGCCTTCAAATACATAGGTAAGCCGGCCACCGCGAGGACTACGTCGTCCGCAGCTTCGGCGGCCCACTGATTCAAAAACCCCTGAGCATCACGAAAGGCACGCGTTAGCGCAGGCTCCGGAACAGTTCCGCAGCCGACTTCGTTCGAAACGAGAATGAGATGGCAACTGCGGCCAACGGCAGCCATCCTTTCGAGTTGCTTGCGCACACAGTTTTCCACCTGCTGCGGCGCACCATCCCGATGCTGGAAGAACAGGTTGCTGAGCCAGATGGTCAGGCAATCGACGATGATCGCCTCCGACGCATTCGCAGCACGCTCTACGGCGCAGGCTAAGTCAATGGACGCCTCGATTGTCCACCAAGAGTTCGGCCGCTCTGCGCGGTGCCGTTCGATGCGCGCAGCCATCTCCATATCCTGATTCACCTGGGCGGTAGCGATATAGGCGACACGCGCGGCCTGCGCTGCTAGCCGTTGGGCCAGTCGGGATTTGCCGCTTCGAGCGCCGCCCAGAATCAGTGTTAGCATAGCCGTGCTAGAAAGAGAACTGCATCCCGCCACGGGCGACAAATCCCGGTGTGAGAAAGCCCTCTTCGTAATAAGTCTGATTGTTCAAGTTGTCGAATCTGCTGTAGATGCGCACTCGTTTCCGCTCACTGAGAGCGAGCGTGTAGCCAATCGACAGATTTGCCTGCCGACGAGCCTCGAACACCAAGGGAACGCTATAGTACGGATATTGGTCGACACTGAACGGATAGTAATAATGATTTCCCATCAGGCAATCGATTACAGCGTCCCAATGCGTCCCGAACTGCTTTGTTATGGAAGCGCTGAATAGCTGTGGAACAACTTGCGGTGTTTGCAGCAGACCGTCACTATATTCCGACACCCGGTCGCGCGAATTCGTATAAGTATAAGCCGACCGGACTAACATGCGGCCTGGGAGCTTAGATTCGACCGACACTTCAGCGCCGCGCGCCAATCCGCCCGGAGTATTATAGTAGCCCATGAACCGTCCATAAGGGTCAGTTACAGGGTTTACTATCGCGCCCGTCAAGTCAAAAGCTATTGTCTCCTGTAGCCGGGTGTAGAAGTAAGTCGCGCTGATCTTCACCTTTTGAGATGCAAAGTATTGATCCACTCCACCATCGATAGATATAGCCCGCTCGGGAGCAAGTCGGGGGTCGCCATAAGCAGTGAAGTTGGCGCCGTCAAAATAGGTGCCAAAGCGTTCGTAAAGAGAGGGTGCGCGGTACGCGTTGCCGGCATGAGATCTGATCTTCGTCCCTGACGAACGCAAAAAATATGCCGCCGACACGTCCCCGACGTACGCGCTTGGCGGCGATAAAGCGCCCGCCGACGCGTAAACCGGAAATGTGCCTGAAAAGAACGGAGCGCTGAGATCGAACGATTGCCGCCGGCCCGATAACGATATTTGCAATTTGTCGTGCAGCAGTTTGATCTGATCCTGCAGATAGACGGTGTTGCTGGTTTGGGAGACGCGCGTATTCGAAAGAAAGGCGGGAACCTGACCTACATACGAAGGATTGTCGAAACGTTCTTTGTCGAACTGATATCCGCCTGAGATCAACTGGCTATGCGTGAGCTGCCACGCTGCACTGATTTGCGCCGTATCCGTGCGGCCGCCGTAGCCCGTCGATGTACGCTCAAGCGGCTGAAAGCCGAGACCGGCCGGTCCATTTATGTAATCCGTATCGACCTCCACCAGTTGGTAACTGGCCCGGTAAGAGAATATGGGTGTGACTGCGTGTTCCCAAAAGGCCAAGGTAGAAGTGAAGTGCTCGCGCCGCGAATAATCCGGGTCATCCACATCCTGAATAAAATTTGCATTGCCATTTGCGTATGGCAATCCCATTTCGGCCGCGTAAATCTGGCTGCTCGCTAACGGAATCGCGGGAATTGGGCCGCCGGTTGCAGACGGCGCGAAGATAGGAACTGAACTGGGGGTATTGTTCAGTTGACCAAAAATATCTGCCCCCCATAAGCGTACGCCCGCGTGGATCCGCGTAGTCACGATGTAGTTGAGCGAGGCGAGACCTCCCGTGTTCCGGTAACGGTCGTCGCCATCGACACCCTCCGTCACGTTGATGTGCCCGCCGCCGATAGAATAATAGAGCCGGTCCTGAAGCGCCGCGCCTGCCAGATGCAGCACGCCTCGAAACTGCCCCAGCATTCCTCCCTGTAGGTCTAAATCGCCGTGAAATGGGCCACCACCTTGGTCCGTGACCATGTTGAGAACACCGCCAATCGAATTCGTTCCGTAAAGCGACGCACCAGCGCCCTGCAAAACTTCGACACGGCTGGTGTCCGCAAACCAGAGATCGCTTATGAAAGAGCTTGCGTCCGCTTGGGTGGCGGAAACATCGCGAAGCTGCATGCCATCGATGAGAACCGCCGTATCGAAAGTCCGAAGGCCGCGGATCTGAATAGTGGTAAATGCTCCCGGGCCGCCGGTCTGCGTCACGCGCACGCCGGGCAATTCCTCGACGGAGCTGGACAAATTGTCTTCGCCGCGCGCGACGGCGTCAGCAACATCGATTGTGTTCAGCTCTTTTGTCGTCTCACTCGCGGATTGAGGCGAACCGTTGCCGGTAACTGTCACTTGGGTGGACAGAGGAGCAATGGTTAGTATCAGATCCGGGAACGCGGTTCGGTTCGGTACTATGACGATACTCCTCGGCGCCGCCAACAACAAGGAACCGGCACGTGCTTCGAGTAAGTAGTCGCCGGCTGGAACATGGTCAATGCAGTACTGGCCTGCACCATCGCTCTCCGCGGAAAACCGAAGATCGCTATCGCGCGAGTATAATCCGACGAGTGCCTGTGCCACCGGCTGCGAGGCGGTGTCGAGCGTGCGGCCACAATAATTCACGGACGGCGCGGCACATAGTATAGCCGTGCAACACAATGCAGCGAGTGGAATTGACGAAACGGATGCCGTTTCCTGAAGAGCTCTTACGAACCGGCCTAAATGAGATCCATGCATAGTCACCTCTCCCGCGAAGGCTTATCGACAACCGACACATTGCTGTGTCACCGGGGCAGGTCTTCGGACTTTCAGGCAATTCAGCTCGAAGCTGGTTTCCTATCCGCTCCCGCTTCCCAGCGTGCTAAGCCAGTGCGTCTGAGTGGAGCGTTCGTTCCTGATTACCGCTGCGGGGCAGTTCCGGATTTTCACCGGATTCCCTTTTCAACACCCGAGATGGGCGTACCGTTCGGTATTAGAAAGGTATCACATTCCGGCGAGCGTATTGAACGCAGTATTGCTTCTGCGCCGCCACAAGCATGTCATCTTAGTCGTCGTAAGAGCGCCGGCCAAACAATTTCGCGGGGGCTTTCCTATTTAGCAGGGAGACGTAAGCGGAAGTAACCGGGGGCGCTGGGCGCCGTGGTTTCAAGGTAGTACAACGTCGCGCGGGGTCCACGGTAGCCGCGCGGCGCCAGGTTCCAACCACAGGACCAGCACTCCGAAGTTTCGTCCACACTAAGGGCGAATTCATGCTCTAGCAACTCAAAGTCATTGCCCGGCCACCGGCCCTGATCGCCGATGCATAAGATCTCGTGGGGGTGGATACCGAGCTTGTAAATGGCAGCAAATAGATTCAACTTGGAAGCACCAGGCGCCAGAATATCGACCGAGTAGGTGGTGGCAACAGTCCGAATTCCCTGGCCGCCGCTGCGTCTGGCATGCAGGTTGGCGATCCGCCATAGAGCGTCCCGCGAGAACAGACCTTTACTACTGATCGTAAGCTGCTGGCGGGTGCACTTGATGTTGGCGGCATGGCGTAGAATCGGATCGGATTCGAGCGCGGCCTTGACGGGCCGCAACTCGGCACAAAGCTCATCGCAACTCTCGATGGGGTCTATCAGCCGGCAGATCTCGGCGCCGTTCGCGCAGCCGAGCCAAATTTGCTCTTGTAGGGCCAGCCTGAAAACCCGTCTCAGTCGGGTGGCGATTCGAGGGTCACGCCCGGTAGCAATTCCCAGCACCATGCCGTTGCGCAGCAGGAGTTCGAGCCTGTCGATCACACCGCGCGCCGGTTCCTCTGCAGGAGGGCATAACAGAGTTCCGTCATAGTCCAGCACCAGCGCTCGAAAGCTCTGGTGGTTGAGCTTTTGGATCTGATCGTCCAACCGCCGCATCCACGCGTCCGGAATTTCATCACTGCGGAGGGAAGCACCTAAAGATCGAGTCTTCCGCCGGATAGCGGCGACCCGGCTATCGATGAATGTTGGGCTTGTCCCGGTCGGCTCCGTCCCAAAGAACGCGCGCTCGAACACCGCGGCGCGAGTGAAAGAACCGCTTGAGATGTCATCTGCCGCGCTAGGTTCCGCGATGGTCACCCAGCCTGCTTCCCGTGCGATGCGACCGAACGCTGTATCCGCACGGCAGAGCACACCGAGTTTGCGGGGTTCGTGGGCTATGCAATTCTCGAGTAAATGGATGGCTTCCGCCGTTTCCGGTTCGAAAGCAAACAGTAAAACGGAGCTGGATCCAAGAAACGGAAGGCTTCCAGTGAGCTCGTCGAGATCACAACATCGCGTCAGCACTCCGAATCTACGCTCGTACATTGTTGCGAACAATTGCGCCGCAGATTTCGAACCCGGCATGCTGGCCACGATGAGCGGCTCCGGCTGGAGGGAAAAGATGAGCCACCGCACGGCCATAACATCCTGCTCGTAACGGCCGGAGCGGAGTGTCGCTGAGTCATGGGACCGGGACTCGCCGCTACCATCCGCGGTGTTCGGCATCATGTCCCCTTATCATCGCCGATAGGCGCCGAGGGCCCGATTTCGCCTGATATTGGCATCGCTGGATGCGGTATTAAGGATGAAAGAGTATAGTTTTTGCAGGGATCGCTCACAATCGGAGTAGCACTGGTGCTCAAAAAGATGGTGAAAAAATGAACGGAGCCAAAGCGTCTCCATTCTCCCTAACGAAAATTTTGCTGGTGCTGGTGGCGATCGTAACCCTTGCGTATGAGTACGGGCACATCCGCGCTGTGGCGAGACTGCTTATTACCGGCGATCAAGTCGCCGAGCCCGTCCTGCTCGCGCCCGATCAGCCGGTCATCCTTGCGGTGCCGAATTCTGCCGCCAGGGCTAGCATCCACGAGGGGGATATCCTTCTCGCAGTCAATGGGCATGCATACACGGGTAAATCCGTTCTGAACCGGGCGGTTTCAGAATCGAAGCCGGGATCGAAACTGACCTTGCGGGTTCGGCATCCCGAGCACGGCTCGCTCGAGGAAAACGTTGTTGTTACTGCGCTGCGCGTGGAATCCACCGGCGAGCCCCTATATGTTTCAATTTGCCTGACAGTTCTGCTGCCGGTTTTTGCGGTGGGGCTCGCTTTCTGGGTTGCCGCCAAGAATCCATTGGATCCGATGGCATGGCTCTTCCTGGCGCTGCTGCTCAGTTTCAGGCATTTGTTTGCACTCCCCGGTGAGAACCAGGAGGGAACCGTCGTCAGCAATCTGGCGCTCGCCTACGATCTCCTCTTGTCTCAGACGATCTCCATTTGGCTGTTTCTCTTCGGAATTAATTTCCCAACACGGCTCACGGCAGATCGGAGATTTCCCTGGATCAAGTGGGTCCTCATCGGACCGATCGCGGTGCGGGCCTTGATCCAAGTCGCGGTGCTCTGGGCCGGTCTTCAGGACTACACCGTATTTCATCGCATTCCCCATTGGGTCAGCAAGTGGTTGAACCCCTTGCCGCTTGTCGCTATGGCTCTGTTCTTTGTCGTCATCGCGACCCAATATTATGTAGCGCGAACCGAGGATGCCAGACGTCGGTTGCGGATTCTTGGCGTAGGAAGCTTCGTGGCATTGGTTCCACTGGCAACCCTCATATGCCTCGGCGGATTGTTGGGGAAAAGCTTGTCCGATTTTCCAACGCCTCTAATGGTTTCCTCGTTGATGATGACGCTCGTATTCCCCATCACGTTGGCATATCTACTAAGGATCCAGAAGGCGCTCGACGTCAGCGTCGTAATTCGCCAGAACATACGAAACGCACTAGATACCACGAGCATCGGCATTTTTCGTATCATCCTCGCGGCCTTTGTATTTACTTACCTCTTGTTAAGCTCTCCAAACGGGGCGCATCAGTGGCACGAAACAAGAACGGTCATTTTGATTTCCACATTTGTTCTTCTGGTGGTCAATCGGTCGTTCGGACAATGGCTTAGCCTTCAATTTGATCGCTTACTCTTTCGCGAAGCACATCGGAGCGAACGACTCCTGGCTGACACCGATCCCTGGTCTCGGGAGATGCGAGATGCGAGAGCCATTCTAGATTCGGCCCTGAAGCGCCTGAGTGCCGCATTTCGGATCAATCATGCGGCCGCGGTAATGCGATCGGACTCCGACTATCAAGTTGTGGCCGCTCTGGAGCGACCGCTTCCCGAGGCTGTTTTCAGCGCGCATTCTGAACTGATCCGGGAGTTGGGCGCCGCCGCTGACCCGTTAGTGGTTTACCTGGATCTGGCCGACTCTTGGATCCAGCGTATTCCCGAAACGGAAAGGGACGAAATTCGCAAACTTCGCCCAGGCGTTCTGCTTCCTTTGAGGGGCGAAGGCGCGTTGGCAGGCTTCATCAGCTTGGGCCCGCGACGATTCGAGGCTCCGTACTCGCCGTTAGAGCTCCGCCTGCTGCGCAGTTTTGGGCAGCACCTCAGCCTTGCTTTGGAGAACGCGGAATTGGTCGCTCGTATGTCGGCGGAAGCGGTTGTCCGTGAGCGGATCAGCGCCGAGCGCAGCGCCGCCGAGAAGGCCAATCAGGCGAAAAGCGCCTTCTTAGCCAACATGAGCCACGAATTGCGCACACCGATGAACGCGATCATCGGCTACAGCGAGATTCTAATTGAGGAAACGGAGGATACGGGCAAGGATGATCTAGCCTCTGACCTCAAAAAGATCCATTCCGCGGGCAAGCATCTGCTCGAAATCATCAATGCAGTTCTCGACATTTCGAAGATCGAGGCCGGCAAGATGGAGGTCTACCTGGAGCGGTTCGCCATCAAAGATGTGATCGAGAATGTTGTCGGCATCGTCCAGCCGCTGGTGCAGAAGAACGGGAACAAGCTGTTAATCGAGATGCCGGATAATCTAGACACGTTTGAGTCCGACCGTACGAAACTTCGCCAAAGCCTGTTCAATCTAATCAGCAATGCGACGAAATTTACGCATAATGGAGAGATCAAAGTCTCAGTCTCGCGGGGGCGCGAGGACGGCCGCGAATGGATTTCGTTTGCGGTGTCGGACACTGGCATCGGGATGACACCCGAGCAGCTCGGAAAACTGTTTCGCGCGTTCTCCCAAGCCGAGGCGTCCATTTCGGCCGAGTATGGGGGTACCGGTTTGGGCCTCCACATCACCAAGAGTTTCGCCGAAATGCTGGGCGGATCCATCTCGGTGAAAAGCGAGGCAGGAGTGGGAACCACTTTTACGATTCGACTTCCGGCGAGCCAAAACACTGACGTTTCTACATCTCAACAGCCAGAAGCGTTACTTCTCGACCCCGCAAGTCCGGCTGTTCTTGTCATTGATAACGATCCCGTGGTCCAAGATTTAGTGGCGCGCGCACTGGCGCGAGATGGAATCCGGACGGTCAGGGCGCTAAATGGAAAAGAGGGAATTGAACGCGCGCGTGAATTTTGTCCGCAAGCCATAATCTTGGACGTCATTATGGATGGCATGGACGGGTGGCAGGTCCTTGCCGAGCTGAAGTCCGATCCTCAAACCGCCGCCATTCCGGTGGTCATGATGACAGCTTTAGACGAGAAAACGTCCGGGTTCGCACTCGGAGCCAACGAATACCTGGTCAA
Source organism: Bryobacteraceae bacterium (assembly GCA_036269275.1). Taxonomy (GTDB): domain Bacteria; phylum Acidobacteriota; class Terriglobia; order Bryobacterales; family Bryobacteraceae; genus Bog-105. The sequence goes on from DATASJ010000142.1 coordinate 160,146, forward strand.
ACCGGTTGAACGCGATCGCCTTTCCTCGATCCTGACGCGCTACTGCAGGTCCGAAAACGGCAAGCGGGCGCTTGGCACAGCCCTCGTCGTGGACGACGACATCGACAACCGCAACAGCCTCCGCAGAATGCTCGAGCACAGCGGATGGACCGTCCGCGAGGCGGAAAATGGCATGGTAGGATTATCGAGCGCCACCGACGATCTGCCCGATCTGATCCTTTTGGACCTGATTATGCCCGTCATGGACGGGTTCGAGTTCATGGAGAGACTTCGCAGCAATCCGACGACAGCGGCAGTGCCGGTAATTGTTGTGACAGCAAAAGACCTGACGCAAGAGGAGCGCGATAAGTTGGCCGGGAAGGTCAACGAGGTATTGGGTCGTGCCACGCACTCGGCCGACGAATTGGTTGTGAAAGTGCGCCACTATCTCGGGCAAAACGTGCAAGTTCAGAAAGGGTTGACGTGAGTGTCGAAAGTCGGGTTGGATACAAGGCCGATCAATCTTTCTGGCCCGCTGGTGGGCTTGATAGAGGCACCTGTCGATCGTTCACAGCAGAGTGCATTCGATTCACCGATGAGTTTGCCCACAAGAGACGCCGATTAGTATTGAAGTGAGGATTAATATGGGTTCCCTGGTCACCATTACCGATAGCAACATCCCTCCGGCATTGCCGGCCCAGCCAATAGGCAAGCCGGTGGCTCTCGTCTGCATGCCTTGGGGTTCGGTAAAGAAGCCTTCCCTGGCGGTGCCGCTGTTGAAGCGCTATATCGAAATGGCCGGCTTTGAGGTGGATGTCCACCTTGTGAACATCCGCATGGCGGAATACCTGGGGATTCCGGCGTATGAAGCGCTCGCTGATAGAACCTTGCATCCGGAATGGTTTTTCGCCCAGGCACTATATAAGCCGGGTGAACCCGATTACGTTGAAACTAGTTGGCAGCATCTGCGCGAAACCAAGGCCGGGCGCGATTTCACCACGGAGATATTGAACAGCCTTGATGGTTCAGAGGAATTGTGCCTCAAGATCGTTGGCGATTACGTGCCTCGCCTTATCGAAGATTGCATGACACGCGTTGATTGGTCGCGCTACATGATCGTCGGATTCACCACGACATTCGCACAATCGCTGGCATCGGCATTGCTTGCCAAACGCATCAAACAAGCTTATCCGGGTGTCAAGATCATCTTCGGGGGCGCGAACGTGGATTCGGAGATGGGAATCGAATTCATGAAAGCATTCGAATGGATCGACTATGTCGCCCACGGAGAGGCGGAGAATACCTTTCCTAGGCTCCTGCACAACCTCGCCAACGGTAAGCCATTCGAGAAAGTTCCTGGTATCTCGGTACGGATCGGCGCCGACTTAGTGAGCGGCGCGCAGGACCGACTACCGTTCGTCGACCTGAACGAGGCACCCGTGCCCGACTACTCAGATTATGTCCGGGAATTGGAGCGGGCCAAATTTAAGACGAAGATCGATTTTACTCTCTTCTTCGAATCCTCGCGGGGGTGCTGGTGGGGCGCTAAACAGCACTGCACGTTTTGCGGTCTCAACGGAACGGGCATGGCATATCGAAGAAAAGATGCGAAGAAGATTTACAACGAGCTCATGGAGCTTTCGAGCCGCTATCGATGCTTGTCATTTTGCGCTGCAGACAATATTCTTCCGGTTGAGTATTTCTCGCAATTACTGCCGGAGTTGGCGGAAGCCGATACGGACCTGAGTCTATTCTACGAAGTGAAAGCCAACATGAGCCGTGACCATGTCAAGGCGCTAAGTAAAGCCGGAATCCGGACAATCCAACCCGGGATCGAGAGTTTCAACACAAGACTACTGGCCCTCATGCGAAAAGGGGTCAAAGCTATTCAGAATATTCAGTTGCTGAAGTGGTGTTACGAGTATAGAATCCAGCCGAATTACAACATACTCTACGGATTTCCCGGCGAGAATGCGGCTGACTACGCCGACTACCCGCGCCTGTTCCGGTTAATGTCCCACTTGCCACCTCCTGGCGGTCTGAATCCGATCCTTTTTGAACGCTTCAGTCCTTACCATTTCGATCGCGATAGGTTCGGTTTAACACTACGGCCTTTACCTCACTATCAGCTTCTTTTCCGCGCCAATAAAGTATCGTTGGATCGCCTGGCGTACTATTTCGAAGGCGAATGGACAGGCCAGCAGAGCTCGCCCCACGAGTATATAGCGCCGACGCTCGAAGCCTGGGAAGTCTGGAAAAAACGCTGGGATGAAAAGAATATCTATTGCTACTATCACAAAGGGCCGCACTATGTCGTCATCTTCGATAACAGGCGCGGGACGAACGGAATTGCCGCGACGGGACGGCGCGTCTACCTTGACGAGCCGCTCGCAAGCATGTATCTGTTTTGTGATGAGAACCGTGGATTTCAGGCAATTCGCGACCATGTTAAATTGACGCTGGGTGATTCCTGGACTGACGATCGATTGCGCTATCTGTTGGATCAGTTGGTAACTCAGGGATTCATGTACCGAGAAGAAACTCGCTATCTTTCACTAGCCACGAGAAAGCGAGAGTTAGGATTGCCCGTCGTGCGCCGAAGCTCACAAAGCTGACATGGAACTTCTTGAGGGTGTCCGCGTCATTGGGGCAGCGGAACGGGGCCGGCTGCTTCTCTACGAGGGAACAACGCAGATAGGGGATGCGTTTGTTCCTCGCGTGCCCGGGCGGCCTCTTACGGACGAAGAGTATGCCACGCTCTGCGGCTTGCCGAGCGACTTGAACACTCGAGGTTTCATAGCTGTCGTACCGGTGCCGGACAAAATAAGGCAGGCGTTTCTCAGCTCGAGAGTCGCTCCAGGAGACCGGGCGGAGGAAATGGGGGAGTTCGTAGCACACGCTCAGAAATTCGCAAGCGCCTTCGTAGAAGACTGCCCTCATCATCAGTTAAGGCCGTTAGGAATAAGCGTCCGGCGGGCCGGGCTGCTGACGAGCACGTTTGACGGCCCGAACGGCTGCTTTTTGGGTCTTCATATCGACAGCTTTTACATGGCCCGCCTAGAAGATCGCACCAGCTCGCCCAACCGGCTATGCATTAATCTCACATCCGAGCCACGTCGGCTCTTATTTATTAATTTAAGCCTGGTTCAGTGCCGCGACCTACTTGTGGCGTCCGGGTACGAGGATGCGCTACTTGCGGAGCCTCGCACTGTCGGACTGCCGAGATTGTTCATGAAACAAGTTCCTGACTATCCGGTCATTGAAATTCGCATAGATCCGGATGAAGCTTATGTTGCGCCGACCGAAAACATGATTCACGACAGCTCCACATTTAGGCGCCGAGAGCAGGACGTTTTCTTCACTTTTCTTGGGGAGTTTAGTTTGCGCCGGGTTCTCGAAGGCGTTGACCGCCGGGTGGAAGTAACATCGTGAAGCTCAATATGGGTTGTGGAATGAACAAACGGCGCGGCTACGTAAATGTGGATTTGTCCCCGGCATGCGCACCCGATGTGGTCTGGGATCTTGAGATGACACCTTGGCCATGGCCGGATGATTCGGCCGTCGAGATCGTTTTCCGGCACTCACTCGAACATATGGGCCAGTCACCACGCGTGTTTCTGGCAATAATGAAAGAACTGTACCGCATTTCGAGGAACGGCACGCGGATTCTGATCGCTGTTCCACACCCAAGACACGATTTTTACTTAAGCGATCCGACTCACGTCAGACCCATCACGCCTCAGACTTTCTCTCACTTCGATCATAGCCTGAATCAGGAGTGGATCCGCATCGGGGCTGCGAATACACCGCTCGCTGTCTATATTGGAGTCGATTTCGTCATTCGGCACGTAACCACCGAGTTAGCCGAGCCTTACCGCACTAAAGTTGCAAACAACCGGCTTTCGGAAACCAAGTTACAAAGTTTGCTGAAAAGCCGCTGCAACGTTGCGTCTGAGTACCGAATCGAACTGGTTGCCCGGAAACTCAGCAAGTACGGGTAACTTATTCTAAAGCGCGTCTGCGCCTGTTCCTTGATATGCTTCCCGGAGGAGCGGAGGCCATAGCCGCGGCCAGGTTTGCAATCCTGTCCCGAACCGAAGTTCCCTCGGGCAGCGAAATTGCCAGTTGACGCTCCAGATGCTGGAACACGACAGAACCGATTGTTTTGATGCGATGGACGCAGGCGCGAGTCTCGGTTGTATCGAACGCGCCATGCTCGCCGAGTTTGCTCGCGGGCGCGCCTCCACCGCAAGCCGAATAATATTCGCAGGTGGCTTTACACCGCTGCACGCCGGTTTGGATCTCCGCATACAGCCTTCGGAACTTCGGATTCCGCAGAATGTCTTCTAGCGACTCGGTCGCAACATTTCCCAATATGAAATTCCCATATCGCAGGTCCTTCAGCCCGATCAGCTCAGGAGAAAAGGTGGTCACGTTGCCATCCCACGAAACGCCCAAGATACACAATGGAACGTTCTCTTCGGATCGAAACTCTGAATTCCAATGCGGCAACCCGTCCAGGAAATAATCCAGCTCGCGGATATAAATGCTTGGATCCTCGGCGTCGCGCAACTCGAGCAGTCTCGCGAAAAATCGGGCTACCCGCTGCAGCGCTTGCCGGCTTTGCGGCAAACCAGTTAGAGCGACGCCTTTCGTCTCCTCAATACTAAACGAAAGTGCTCGTACGCCGAGGCTTTTATAGAAGCGCCATATGTCGTCGGGATAGTCGAGCGAGCCCTCGGATAATACGGCAATGGTGTCGAATGGGATTCGATTGTCGTTGAGTAGCTCGACCGCGCGTATGACCTTATCGAAGGTTCCTTTGCCCGCCCGATCCAAACGTTTCGCGTCATGAACGGCCTTCGGCCCATCCAGGCTCAAGCCGATCCTGACATCCCAACTCTTAATTAGATCGCACCAGGATTGCGTGAGCAGCGTTCCATTAGTCTGGAACCAATTGTCTAGCTGGATGCCATCGGGCAACAGTTCGCGCTCGAGCTCAAACGCATGCGCATAAAAATCGATCGGCACGGTCAAGGGTTCACCAGCGTGCCAAGCGATTGCCAGGTGCCTTGCTAATCGGCTGCGATTCGAAAGCAGCAGGCGAATTGTCCGTTCGCAGGTAAGCGCACTCATCCGGTGGGTAACCGAACGATCAGGCAAGTAACAATAGCTGCAATTAATATTACAGAATGGCGTCGGTTGAATAACCGCCAAATGAACGCGAAACGTTCTCTCGTCTTGCAATTCAACGGACCCGAGCACAAGACCTCGACGAACTTGTCTGTTTAACGGCTTGCGAGCTGCTTAAAAAAGCTCAGAGACCCACGGGCCTGTCCGGTTCGGAAGCAGCCATCGCCGGCTCCATGGCAGGAAATGCTTCGCCAACTTTCTCATTGAGCTTCCTCGTCAACTCCTTATCATATGTCACGACCTGCGAACACCGTGTGCAAGCGGATCCACCCTCTTCGGCGAACCAGCGGCACACCGTTCTTAATTTGCACGCAGGCAGCGATGGACTGACCGCCGGTAGGAGTTGCACGAGGTGTTCCACGACACGGCAATTGTGTCCGCTCCAATTCTTGCATCTATCCTTGACACAGGGCGCGGCAAAACGAAACACGGAAGTCGGCGAAATGTTGCCGGACGCAAACGCGAGAAGCGTTCCGTGACCTACTTTCACCGGATGTTCAAGGTAAGTCACGCTTCTCTGATCGCCTCCGCCCTCAATCACACCAACGATCAAGCTATCGTTCAAGCTTGGATGAGAACTCGGGCAAAATAGCTTCTTGGTCTCTTCTGTCGCATTCGGGTTCGCTTGATCTTTGGTGCAACGCGTGGTTTCATGGATCGGCATAACTTTTCCGAACGAGCTTTCTGGCATTCGCCACCTGCCGTTGCTAAAACACGCACCGACAGATTTAAAAAGGGGCTTTTCCAGCCCCTGTTTCAGAGACCCTCACAGGTAATTTCTTAGCGATTAACTGGTCGAGTTTAGCTGGCCCAGCCAGTCGCAACGGAGGTAGTATTGGCGAGCACGCCACCCGCGACTGCCTCAAGTTCCGCATCCGACAGCACTTCTTGATTGATTTCGCTTACTGGATCAGGTAGCGGCAGAATCTTCGTCGCGCCGGAGTTGTCGACAAACTTAAATGAAAAGTCCGAAGGTGCGCGCTTGGAGCTTACCTTCGCAAACGCTCCGGCTGAATCACGGAGGGCCAAAGCACGAAACTCAGGATCAACACTGGATCGCCGCAGGATCTCTTGGACTACTTCCTGCAATTCCTCATTGGTCCATTCAGAAGCCATGTTTTCTCCATTTCTAAACGCGCAGAAGGACGCTTTCTATTTCGAGTGCCAGCGCGTCTTCACCTCTTATATCACCGAGCCGTTGTGACGGCAACACGAAAATTAGACAGTTCCTCAAAATAATTGTTCTTCACCCAAAATACATCTGCTTAACGAAGTTCCAGCCGCATGAATTACGGGATTCCAATCGCCCAAGCCGGGTTTACGAAAAATACGCGCTGTCGGGTACCAAGGGCTGTCGCTACGATCTAGGAGCCATCGCCAATCGGGCACATAGGGCAGGAGAATCCAAACGGGCTTGCCCAATCCGCCTGCCGCGTGGGCAATGGATGTATCGACAGTGATTACCAGATCGAGAGCAGTGATCACCGCCGCAGTGTCCGCAAAATCCCGGCAATGTGCTTCGACGTCTCTGATTTGGTGTGGAAAAATCGTTGTCAACATGCCTGCAGCCGCTCCTCTCTGGAGAGAAAACAGCGAGACGCCCGGAACACGTGTCAGCGGCTCCAGTGCCGGCAAGGGAATGGATCGATGTTCGTTACGGCTGTGCTTCGGCTCGCCCGACCACACAACTCCGACCTTCAGACCTGGAAAAGACGAAAAATACTTTGCCCATCTGTCGATGTCTGCCGGATCAGCGTGCAAATAGGGAACTGCCGACGGATAACAACCCGCTCCGCAGACTTTGGCAAGGCTCATCAGGGGACAATCAACGACTGGATCGTTCCCGGCGGGCAATGGCATGCCGTCACGGATGAGCGTGTCAATTCCTGGTGTCTTTTCGAGCAATCGCGCAAGCCGCGCTGGCGGTTCCAAAATGACGCGGCCGCCCATTTTCGAAACCAATCGCGCATAACGCACAAATTGGAGGATGTCGCCCAAACCCTGCTCGCAGCGAAGAAGGATTCGTCGCCCCTCGAGCGGCTCGCCGCGCCAGCGCCTTTCGTTCGCTTCGCCAGGTCCCAACCGGCTCTCGTAAAGGGCCCAACCCCGCTCCCAATCACCGCGTAGAAAATAAACCGATGCCCTGCCGATGTTGGCGAGAATGAAACTTGGGTTCAGCGTCGCTGCACGCTCAAAGGATGCCAGTGCCCCGTCCAAGTCGCCTCCGCAGTAAAGACAACTGCCGAGATTGTAGTGAGCACGCGCGAACTCCGGCCGCCGCCGGAGCACATGCCGGTAATGAGCGACCGCTTGGTTCACCTCTTCGCGGATCAAAGCGATAGCACCGAGGCCGTCGTGGGCCTCTACGTTGTCCGGATCCTCCCCCAACGCGCGGCGAAACGCGCAGACCGCGCCATCGAGATCGCCTTCGCGGAATAGCCTCTTGCCGTTGTCGCAATCCGGATGTCTCCGCGGTGGCTGGGAGAGATCAATGCCTTTTACTGAAGCAGCGCTGGCCATCGAGCTCACCAGACGTCGCATCTCAATGGAGCTTGCCACCGCTCACATTCTACGATCTGGCTGCTGGACTAAGCAGCACTCGGAGCTTCATGGTGGCTGACCATGAGGTTGAGGAATGCGCGTCCCGCGGTGAAGGCTCTACCGCTCGTAAGTTTCAGAACTCTCTCTCGCGAGATCTCTAGAAGTCTCCGCTTGTGCTCGTCGATAATCGACATCTGCATGCCGAGCGTTTCGATGACGTCTACCACATCAGTCACTGTCGAGCCGGCGCCAGCTAGCCCGTAAGGCCATAGCTCGATGAACATGGTGAAGGATCGGCCGGCGCCCGACAGAAAGTCCCGCATGCCGCTAAGAATGCGCGCTTCCATGCCCTGCGCATCGATTTTGATGAAGGTGGGGATAACTTGATTTGCCTCGAGAAACGACCCGAGGTCAGTACACGAAACATCGATCGACTCACGCGACGCCTCCTCGGGCGCATCGGAGATATACATCCGATGGTCGCCGCGATTGTCGACGCTAAGATACAAACGAGCTGCGCCCGTTCGATCGCCAACGGCCCGCCGCTCAAGATAGACGTTTCCCAATCCATTCAGCCGTGCGTTCTCGGCCAGCAGGGCGGCATTAGCGGGTTCTGGTTCGAACGCGTACACTCTCCCGCGACTCCCGACAGTGGCGGCCGCAATGATCGTGTAGTAACCAATGTTCGCGCCAACGTCGATCACGCAATCGCCGAGGCGCAGGCGACGAACCATCAATTCCGTCTCGAACGGCTCCCAGACGCTGAGCGTGCGGATGCTGGTGCTAATATCATCGCTTGCGACGCCGTGTACGCGCATTCGCAAATTGCGATTTAGGATAGGGATCTTCAGATCGACGATGTCGCCCAGCATGAATATCTTCCCCAGCTTACAGCGATCGAAATGCAAGAGCACGACCGGCAATGCCGAAGACGCGCTACATCGAAATCCCATGGAACTGCCGGTAGAGTTCGCGAACAAGTGATCTCGGCGTAACGATGGATCCAATTCCGAACGACTACCACTTCATCTTTGCGCTGCGCCCTCGCGGAAAGCCCTTTTCGCTCGTGCACTATGTGGCCATTGCCTCGTGTCAAGCTGTGAATCGGCCCCGCATTATCAATTTCTATTGCCAGTTTGAGCCCTCCGGCTACTGGTGGGAGAAGGCCAAGCCGCTTGTCAACGTGATCCGGATCGACCCGCCGCCGAGCATATTTGGCAATCCGCTCGTCCACGCCGCGCATGTCGCCGACGTGGTGCGGCTTGAAGTTCTGATCGAACACGGAGGCGTGTACCTGGACGTTGACATCGTTTCTCTCCGGCCCTTCGTCCCGCTCATGGAGTTCGATACGGTGTTAGGCGAAGAGTACGGAGTAGGTCTTTGCAATGCGGTCATTCTGGCGCGCCCGGGGTCGCCGTTCTTGCGCCGATGGCTTGAGGCCTATCGGTCGTTCGACGGGCGCAAGTGGAACATGCACTCAGTGCAGGTTCCCTCCTTGCTCGCGCGGCAAACTCCCGATCAGGTGCACATCGTCGATCACACAAAATTTTTCTGGCCCATGTACTGGCAGAATCATTTACAAGCCTTCTTCCACCAGCCGGGTTCCACGTTCTCCGCGCAATCTTTTTGTGTGCACTTGTGGGAATCGGTTACGTGGCCGTACCTCGGCTCGCTGACTGTGCAGGACATTGTCAGCGCTGACAGCGAGTTCGCTTCGTTAATGCGACCCTACGTCGAAGAGTTTTCCGGTAGCGCCGCACTCTGAGTTGTGCTCGGATTCCCTGGGTCAAGGCGAGCTTCGGCCCGCGGACTCACGCACTGCAGACATTGCGTCATTCATGCGCCCGGTGCCTTTGATCTGCGTGCGGTGCATGACCCGGCGGAAGGTCGGATCAAACGCATCGCGCCGGTGCATGGTGCAACGGTTGTCCCACACGATCAAATCGCCCGCCCGCCACTCATGGCCCCACACGAATTCCTCTCTGGTCGCATGTGCCCAGAGTTCCTCAAGTAGCGCATCAGATTCGATTAGAGGAAGGCCATCGACGTAAGCGTTGTGGCGGCGGCCCAGATACAATGCCCGTTGCCCGCTGTCGGGATGCCGCAGCACAAGCGGGTGGGAAACTCCGGGAGAAGCCATGACGTGACGCGCGTGATCGTCCTCGTGGGCCGAGTTGCCCTGGACCATGGCAAGTGAGCCGACGAATTTCACCCTGAGGTTCTCGATCCGCCTCCGGAGCGACTTCGATAGCGACTCATATGCGCGGTACATATTAGAAAAATAGGTAGCGCCGCCCACGGGAGGCACTTCCAGCGCGTACAACACGCTGGCATTGGGAGGAATTTCCGTGAAGCATAAATCGGTGTGCCACAGCGCTTCGCCGGCCCCCAGCCCCCCGATCGGCCGTCCATTCTCGATCACGTTCGAAACCACATAGATTTCTGCATGAGCGTCCACAAAGCGCCGGCCGTCGTCGCGTACAGGCGCCTGGTCCAGTTCCCCAAAACGGCGGCTGAAGGCGATCAGACCCGCATCCGTGAGCTGCTGTCCCCGAACCACGACGGCGGGGTGCTCGAGCCAAGTACGGTGAATCAATTCGAAATCTTCGTCGCGAAGGTGATTCAGATCCACATTTCGAACTTCCGCCCCCCAGGCCTTACCATTGGGACCGATCTGAACGTAAGTAGGCTTGATCGCGGACTCGCTAACATCGGCAACCGACCTATTCAGAGGTTCCGTCATCTGTTTCCCCTCTGATCTTACCTCGTGTCAATAAGCAGACCCATTCCGTGCAATCTATACAATGAATTCGAGATCAGGTAATCCTAAAGCAAATCAAAAATGAATGATTTCTTCCTGAGGCAACTCTAACCCGGAGGCAACCGCGCTCACTAGAGCCATCTGCCTTTTCACATTCTTAAGCGCATCAAAGTTGTCCACAATGCTTTGCCTCGCCGCTTCGCCAAGGGCTGCAAACCGTTCGGGTTTTTCGAGCACCTGACACGCGAGCTCTGCGAATTTAGCATGATCGAAAAAATCGATGAGCAGGCCGTTCACGCCGTCGTTGATGATTTCGCGAACCGGCCCGGTATCGGAGCCCAGAACAACGCAACTGCACGACATCGCTTCCAGGACAGACCAAGAAATAAGAAATGGGTATGTCAAAAACAAATGAACCTTGGATAGCTGCAGTAACTTCACAACAATTGATTGATCTACGCAACCGAAGAAATGGATGCGGCTTAAATCAAGATCCAGCTCTCTCAACATGATTTCCTTGTGAGTCGTTCCGCTAGGCGGCGGCACGCCATATCCTCCGTCTTCTCTTCCCACGACGACAATATGGGCCTTGGGCCTGTTTTTCGTGATGAGATCCGCTGCTCTCATAAAAGAATTCAGGCCTCGAACTGGTTCCAGGTGGCGGGCCACAAATGTAACGATTTCCATTCCGTCTCTTAAAATGATTCCGTTTGGAGTTTCCACCTCGACCCCTTGGCGCTTCACGAATTTCTGAATGTTGACTCCTTCGTGAATGGTCGTCGTGCGCTGCTGGTACACGGCCGGAAATAAATGCTTCTGCCATCTAGTGGGTGAGATGTTCCACGCAGACTCATTGAGAGCCAAGAGTAATGGAGCATTGCGCATGTGGAGCTGCGCCCGAGTATCCAGGTCGGGAGGCTTCCCCTCAAAATCGAAGAAATTGCCTTCTGGAGAAAAGAAGAACTCGAGGAAACAAATCATCTTCGCTCGAGGAAATACATCCCTAAGAAACAGTCCCTCACCCCATCCTGGATGAATGACCATGACATTAGGTATAAAACCTTCATCTCTGATTCTCTTCGCCGTTTCACGTGCTGCACGGCCATAGCTCAAGGCGGAGACGATATCAGTCAACAACGGGTCCGATGCTTCAGCGGGTTGAGAAAGTGTATAGGAAACCTGCTTTACACCGGAAAGTTTTCCTGGAACAGGTGCGGACATGAAGATCACCTCATGTCCAGCGCGCGCGAACGCTAGAGCAAGATATTTGAATTGAGCAAGGTAGCCTTGATGTGCAAATAGAATTCGCATCGTTATCTTGAATCAGATCGCCGATAGACGGCGCGCTAAGTAGAAGCATGTGAGCTGGAACGGACGGCACGGTGTTTTGGTCGGCGTTGTGTGGGAGGAACAAACATCCATGCGGTGCGGACTCCTCGTCAGGTAACAGCCGCGACTGGCACGACAGGTTTTCGGGCAAGTAACCTGATGATGTCAGCCGTACCCTGATGCATGTAACCCTCTGCCAGAGGCAACGAGCCTTCGAAGCACTCCAACACTTCGAGTCCACGGAAATCTTCCTGCAACAACTCTACGGTGTAGAGGAATGGCGCCAGCTTCGCGGCCGCCGCGCCGGCACGCTGGGCGTGTCGCTGATGAAATGCCTCCAGGATCAGGATGCCGCCCGGCTTTAGAGCGGACCCGATCAGCCGGTGGACTGCTTTCCGGTGGTCTGGATACAAGTGGAAATAGATAGATATTACGACATCGAAGGCCTGCTGCGGCCAAGCCCAGTCAAACACGTCAGCGTGGATCACCGAAAGCTGTACTCCGGCCTGCTTAGCCAGTTTCCGCGTCTTCTCAATGCCAGCGTTGGAGTAATCGATAGTTACAACGTCGAGACCCCGAGACGCCATCCAAACGGCGTTTCGGCCCTCGCCGTCCGCTACGGCCAGTGCTCGCATGCCGACTGTAAGCCATTCGGTCTGCTGCACTAAATAATCGTTCGGAAGCGTTCCATACACATAGCGCTCCTGGCCGTATAACTCGTCCCAATATTGGCTCGTCACTTCTGCCATTTTCGCTGAAGCACCGCTTCGGCCTCGGGCACCTAAATGGAGTTCTTCGCCGCAGCATCCGGCTGGAGTCATTTGCCTCGTTTTCCGGCTTCGGAGAGCACCGTTTCTTTATACCGCCTGCCCAACATACCACCGGCGGTGTGCGTACACGTTGTTCTTCAGAAATTCCACATGACCTGGTACTTTTGCGGAAAGCTTTTGTACTTCTTCACGCTTGCGCGCCAGCAGATCCATACCCTTCTGAACCAATACGCTGCTCAGGTTTGGAATCTCGAACGGGAAATTCATGCCCAGAAGAACTGAAAACCAACTGACGTCCCGGAAGAACCAAACCTCCGCGATGCCTTTTGTACCTTCTGTAGGAAGAAGCCGCCGGAAGACGTCAAGCCGCTCGGCTAATTCCTCAGGTATTTTCGTTTCGTGTTTTACCGCCCTCCAAAAAGGAGTATCTTGCCGATTCGTGAAGCAATAGTGACTGACAATGAAATGCATGATATCGTCGCAGAGCTTCTGAATGTGCATGTTATAACGTCGGACGGTGAAATCGTTGTAATACCGCGCGTCGAGCACGGACGCCAGTATCTCGAGCCCCAGTTGGGTGATGGCCAAGCCCGTCGACTCTAAGGGTTCAATGAAACTTCCCGCTAGCCCGATCGCCACGCAGTTCTTGACCCAGACGTTTTCGAGCTTACCGCTCTCGAATTTCACGGTAAGAGGAATCGCCTGCTGCATGCGTTCTTCGCCCCAATAGGCTCTTAACTCCCGGTCCGCGGCTTCCTCCGACTGAAAGTTACTCGAATACACGTAGCCCGAACTGATGCGGCTGTACAAGGGGATCGTCCACATCCAACCCGCGGACCGCGTCGAGGCTTTGACATAAGGATGCATCTCCTGCTCCAGCCGATCGCTTTCGTATGGGAATCGCAGGACTATTGCGCGGTCGCAGAACAGAGATTGTGCGTAGGATTCGAAAGGTTGGCGAGGGTCGACATGGCGGATCAGATATCGCCGAAAACCGGTGCAATCCACATAAAGATCGGCTTGCACAATCCCGTGTTCTGCTGTAACCAGGTGCTCAATAGAGCCGGATTCATCGAGCTTTATGTCGACGACATTGTCCAGAATGTGCTCGACATTCCGAGAAGCCCGCTGCAGCAGATCACCGAAAAGATCCGCATTCAAGTGGTACGCGTAGGAATTGTTAATCGGCGCACAATGTTGATCAGCGTTTAGGATGGTTGTTGAATAGAACGATTTGTAAAACGAGTCGCGCGTACTAAATGCGTCGTCGCTAGCCGCGCGCCGGGCGTGCAACCAGTAGTGCCCGGCGTGATGGGTATCATCCAGATAATCCAGCGAATCGAAGGGGTGCCAGTACTTGTCGCCCTGCTCGTACCAATCCTCGAACAAAATGCCGGTCTTGATGGTTCCATCACATTCGGGCAGCCAGGAGGGAAGAGTCGTAAATCCGAGGCGGTTCATGAAGCGCGTGAGTGCCGAGACCGTCGCCTCTCCGACTCCGATTCTTGGCGTGGTCTTTGACTCGATCAGCGTTATTCGAACGTCGTTCAGAATTCGACTCAGATAACAGGCGCTCATCCAACCCGACGAACCGCCCCCCACGATGGCGATGGACCGTATCTTCTTCACTAATTTACACCCCCAAACGCCTCATTGTAACCTGCTTGCACCTTCTGGCGGCCGGCAGTTAGTTCGGTGCTGCCGTGCTGGATGATATGTCAAAGCAGCGTTGCGCTACGCGCCGAAACCGCAGGCCGCGGGCTCGATCGGTGTTCACCACGAATCCATTCGAGGTGGGCTCAATTGTCAACCATGTATTAGTAAATCCCGACCCGCCTGGGACGCGGTTCACTTCCTCATCCAGGCGCCCACACTTTAACGATAGGCCGCGGGGGATAGGTTTGATGTGATAGATAGCTTGCAGCTCCGGACTGTAGTAACTTCCATTTAGTAGCTTCGGCGCGATTCCGGTTGCAACCTTACCAGGCTCATTAAGCGATGCCTTCTTAGCGGAAACGGCGGGCATCTCCGGCAGAAACAGCCGGGCCATCCTTCGGCTCATCGCCGTGGGATCCGCGTCCGAGCGATTGCAAAGGCAGATTATCGAAAGGCCTTCCTCAGGAATGCGCAGAAAGTCGGAGCGAAAACCAGCCCAAGCACCATCTTGCCGGATTGTCCGGTAGGGCCCCCAAGACTCAGCCAGCAGCGAACCCATAGTCCAGTCCACCGCTCCCGCATGAGCGGTGCCGCCGTTGTTGAGAATCGCCGGTTTCTGGAGTGCCGCTATGGGCACTGCCAACGCGGCCGGCGGCGCAGACAGCGCGCTGTCCCAGCGGACCAAATCCTCAATGGTCGTATGCACGCCGGCGGCGCCGAGAACGTAAGTTTCACCCTCGTCGATGGCAAACGCGCTGGCAGTTGGCGAATAGCCGGTTGCGCGGCGAGGAACGATTTCGGATGCGGGATCCTCGTAGTAATGAGTATTCTTCATGCCGAGCGGGCCGAAAATCCGTTCGTCGGCGAATTGCCGAAGCGTCTTGCGGCTAATGCGTTCGACAATGACACCCGCAAGAATGTAATCGGTATTCGAGTACATCCATTGATCGCCGGGCGGAAAATTCAGAGCCGTCTGGCGCGTAATGAGTTTCATTATGTCGTTCTTGCCGAAAGTTTCGCCAAAACTCCTCCCCGAGAGCACAACCAGAGTCATTGCGTCCCTCAATCCGCTGGTGTGCCCGATAAGCTGAGCTACGGTGACGCGGTCGGCGTAATCCGGCATCTCTGGGAGGTATCGCCGGATCGGGTCCTGGAGGCGCAGTTTCCCATCTTGCACCAATATCAATATGCTGAGGGCCGTAAATGGCTTTGATGCGGAAGCAATCTGAAACACCGACTGCGGCGAGAGCGGCAATTCGTACTCCAAATTGGCGGCTCCGTAACCCTTTTCAAAAAATAATTGCCGGCTTTTTATGATACCGACCGCGCAACCCGGAGATGTTTTTGGATTGTAGTCCGCAAAGATCGAGTCAATCGCCCCTGCCTGGACTTGACCCAAAAGTCTATATGCAAGTAGCAGGAGAACGAGGGATCGACAATTCACTTTAGGACGATTATACCGACCAGTGCAGCGATTGCTGCCAGTTCTTTCAGACGATAGTAAGGCCAGAACGACTTAGTTAGTCGCCCGGACGTGGAGGTGCGTAGCTATTCAACCTGCTTGTAATGAGAGCAAGAACTCGATGACGCGACCACCTGCAATTTCGTCAAGTTCATAATCTGCATGGATCATTTTCGCCAGCCGTTCGGCGGCTAGGTTGATTCGCTCAAAATCCTGGGCCCAAGAGCCGCTACTCTGATTTCGAAACGAGTGGGAGCTTCGAATAATGCGCCGGAGCGCCGGTGCAACCTCTCCCCATAGGGACGAGCAGCACGTTTCAACATCTTGCCAGGTTGTGTTCAAGAAATGCTTTTCGATGATTGCGGCAACCTCTTGAGCGTCTTTATGTAACTCTCTGGCCTGCGCCGTGATCGAGTCGATCCCATCGTCCTCAGCCGCCTCGAGTAACAGCTCGCTGTAACCGATGATGTGATTTACCGGGGTGCGCAGCTCGTGCTTTAACATTCTGAGCGCGTCAGGATTCATGATCGTCCTTCCTTCTTAGCCAGATTTCCTTCAATTTTCTCGAGCAAGCGCGCCAAATCTACCGGCTTCGTATCGTAATCGTCAAAACCAATCGACAAGGCGAACTGCCGGTCTGATTCCATTGCATGCCCCGTAAGCGCGATCACAGGGATTCCCTGAGTATCGGAATTCGCTTTCAATTTTCTGAGTACTTCGCTTCCATCCAGGACTGGAAGCGTCATATCCATCAGAATCAAATCCGGTCTAATGGTCTGCGCCATTTCCAGGCCTTGCTTACCGTCTAAAGCTACCGCCACGTCGTATCCCTTGCGGGACAGTCTACGGGTCAGCATGTCGCGGTTCATTTCGTTGTCTTCGACAAGCAAGATCCTCCGCATATTATCACTCTTGATCCTTTCCATCCCTTATGCATCCAACGAACCGCTCCTGTTCTATCGTCACAAGGGAGCGCCGAGAAAATCGGGAAAGGCGCGTAATTGTTTATGAAAATACGTGCGATAGCGGCTAGCGAAAGCGTCCCGCGCCGAGACGCCGGCCTTATTCTTGATCAGGCGTGAGGATAAATGCTTCACGAGGTAGGTGTCTACTTCGCGCCCTTCCTTGACCCGAACTTTCTCCTGCTTCTCGCATTCAAAGAAATCCTTGACGCGCATGTAAGTCGATGGCGACAAGTTCACCATCCCGGGCCGGCCGCTCGATTCCATGCGGGCGCCGAAGTTAACGGCGTCGCCCCAGATATCGAAGGCGAATTTCCTGATACCAACGACGCCCGCGATCACCGGCCCAGTATTCAGTCCGATCCGCAGCTGCCAGTTTACCGGGCCGGTTTCCGCCATCACTCCAACCGCATGGGCCATTTCCAGCGCGGCGAGCACACAATCGACTGGATTCGACGGACTTCGCACGGGAACGCCGCCCGCAAACATATACGAATCTCCGATGGTCTTCATCTTCTCCAGTTCGTATTTGTCGATAATTTTATCGAAAGCCGTGAAGTATTCGTGGAGCAGATAGACCAATTCGTCCGCGGGAAGTTGCTCGGTGGACAGCGTGAATCCGACAATGTCCGCGAAAACGATGGTCACGTCTTCGAAGTACATGGGTTCCACCGAACCGTTCGTCTGCAGCTCCTCGGCAACTACAGCCGGCAGAATGTTAAGCAACAGGGTGTGGACACGCTCACGTTCCGCCTCGATTTCTCTGAGCGCGTTGGTGAGTTGTTCGGTTTTCGCGTGCTCTTCGTCCCGCAGGCGCTTGCGCTCGAGCAAAGCGTTGATGCGCGCGCGCAGCAATACACGATTGAAGGGCTTCAGGAGATAGTCGTCCGCCCCCATTTCTACGCAACGTACAATGCTGTCGGTCTCGTCGACCGCGGTAATCATGATGACCGGTATGTGCTTCAGTTTGGAATCGCGCTTGATTTCGGAAAGCACCTGATATCCGTCCATGTCGGGCATCATTATGTCCAGCAGGACTAAATCGAAGGCATACCGCTTCAACATGCGCAGAGCCTGGCTTCCACCTTCCGCAAGCATGACTTCGCGGCCGTCGCGCAGCAGACGGCGCGAAAGCACGTCGCGATTGTCTTCGTTGTCATCAACCACTAATATGAGGCCTCTCAAGGCCGCCGATTGATCCGTTTGCGAGCTCCCATGCGGGTGCTCGGATGCAACAGACTTGCCGCCACTGGACAAAGCAGAGGACAAGCGGCCAACATCCATCCCATCCAGTTGTTTACGGAACGTCTCTGCCGCCTGCAGCAACTTGTCGGCGTCGCAACGCACCGCTGCGGAGTCCGTCCCGCAAATCAGTTGTCGCGCGCCTTCGATCGCGGCCGTCAGGTTCGAAGCATGCGTTTGCAAGCGTTGTTGCAAGTGCTTGAGAGACGCCGTGGCGTCCTCTTCGTTCGCTAGCGGCGCTCCAATATCGCCCAACACGTTCTGGCTAATTCGAATAATCTCGGCGACTCTCGCGCTCAAAGCGGGGTTCTGGTCCGCGCCCGTAACGTCTGAAATCATCTCCGCGTAAGAGATCACATTGTGGATAGGTGCGCGAACCGCACGCCTGAAATCGGCGAGCGACTCATCAACGGGCTGTGCTGCCACTACCGGCATCGAATGTTGCTCCCAAACCGGGGAAGGGCGCTCAGGGCGTCGTGTTCGCGCCTGCCCCGCGCGCCCGGTAATCCCCGCGCAATTGTCTCAATAATCCATCGAACCTTATGTTGGCTAAGGAGACATCCTCCATCGCCGAATCTTCAATTTGATCCACATCGACGTCCTGCTCGGGCCCGCCGTATCCAAGGCGCCCAGTCGTTACGTGTAGGCGATCGGCCAGGAAGATCGCGATTGCGCGATAGAACCGCGAGGAAAACGCGTTATCCTTCTGAAGCTTGGCCGACAACACATCTTTGCGGAGCGCCAGCAGATGCGACTCCTGCGTGGCGAACACCGACGCAGACGGCGGACGGGAATCAATGAACGACATTTCACCCACAATTTCTCCCGATTGCAACCTGGCGATCTCGACGCCCTTGCCGCTCCCGATACGGACGGACAACTCTCCCTCCAGTAGGATATAAAGGTGCTCGATCGGCTTGCCTTGCTGAATGAGCTGCGAACCGGGAGAGGTCGAGCAAACGGCGCCATGTTTTGAGAGCCATTCCACATCGACATCATCAAGTGTTCCGAGAATGTAAAGAGCTTTTCGCATTTCTCACCTTTGCTTGTTCACCTTAGACATGAGCGGCTGCACGTTCTGGCTGGCCGGCCTGGACTTGCAGCTTATCGAGAGCCTTGTTCAACGTCGCTGCTCCGCTGGACGCAGCGATTTCTTCGACACTGGCCGCCCCGAGTGCAAAAAACACCTCTGGAGATACAGGCGACACGCCCCGCATCACGCGATAACCGTCGAATGATTTAAGTTGCTGCGCAGCTTCCACGACAAGGCGCTGCAACAGGCGGAACGCTTCGTCCGACAAGCCCGGGGTGCCACGATAATTCTGCAACCTTCCTCCCTCGCGATACTGCGGAAACCGTTCCAATCCGAAAAAGAGCAGAAGCCAATGCGGATCGAATCGTCCCAATGCCGTGGCGATTCCACAATAATCGGCGATCAACTCGTCGAACAGAGTGTTTTGCATGGAGCCAAAGACGCGTTTCGTAAAATAATGCGCGCATTCGTGCTCCCGCCGTATGGTGATCGAGAGATTCTCCCAAGTTTTGGGATCAAGCCCCAGCGTTTGGGCGGGAACGCCGCTGTAAGGCCCGGTGCTCAATAGGATAAAGCGGTCTTGATACAGATCGCGCCGCTGCTTAACCCTCGCGAACTCAGCGGGCCAATCCGTCCCGCCGTCCCGCTCATATTGGCGGCGAAATAAGTGGATGCGATGCCAGTCGGCATAACCCGCTACCATCGTGGCTCCCATAGAAGGCGGTATCGGCGCGGGTTCGTTGCGTTTGGTGAGGGCGCGCGTCAAGTCTTCGAAATCGCGGCGCTCGTACATGGTGAGCACGGGAATGTGCCCGGCCGGCGTGCCATGGATCGTCAGCTCGTGTTCACCCGGCGCCCGCCATTCGAACTTCTGTGGAAGCGCCGGAAATCTGCCCGATTGAACGGCAGCTAAATACTCCGGCCGCCCGCTCATGCCATCCTCAACTGGAAAATTCAATTGGACAAGGAACTCTCTAAGCGCTTCGAAAGAACGCTGCCGGCTTACGGCTTCGGCGTAGCTCCTCCAAGCAGCCACGAAGGGCTCGTCTTCCAGGGGAAACGCTTCGAGCTGAAAAGCCGGCTTCTGAAAGCGATTGCCGCCATAGGCAAGCAGCTCTTCGGCGACTGCGCCTTGGGCGCCGAACTCTGCCAGCACATTCGCTCTGATCTGTCTTTGCTCTGGCGAGTCCATAGCCATCAGACCATCTGCCGCTCTGCAAGCGTCTTGAACAGTCCTTCTTGGGCAACCAACTCGGCATAGGTTCCGGTCTGCACAATTGAGCCCTTGTCCAGGACGAAAATACGATCTGCATTCACGATCGTACTGAGCCGGTGAGCAATGACGATTCGCGTGGCTTGCAGCGACTCCAGACTGCGGCTGACCACTTCCTGCGTGCGATTGTCCAGCGCGCTAGTGGCTTCATCGAACATCAGAATGCGAGGCCTGCCGACAATCGCTCGCGCGATGAGCAGCCGTTGGCGTTGACCTCCGGAAAGACCCCCACCCCCGTCGGACACCATAGTGTGCATGCCCATTGCCATGCGTTTGATATCGGCATCCAGACCGGCGGCTTCCGCGGCTGCCCAGGCATCGTTCACGGTTAAGGGAGCGGAGCCAACAATATTCTCAAACATGCTGCCGTTTACCGGCTTGCTGGTCTGGAGTACCACGCCGATTTGCCGGCGCACGGCTTGAATATCCAGTCCTGACAGATCATTGCTGTCGTAGTAAATGGCGCCCGCGTCCGCCGTCTCGAATCCGAGAAAGAGCCGGAACAGGGTGGACTTCCCGCTGCCCGAAGCGCCGACAAATGCGGCGAATTCGCCGGGAGCGATCTTGAGGGAAATGTCCCGGAGAACCGGCGGCGCATCTTTCTTATAGGCGAACGTGACATGGCTGAACTCGATGGCTCCGGTGAGATTGCCCGGAGTAGTCTTCGCCTCATTGACCTCCGGGATCGCCTTCAGAATGGGGGCGGAGCGTTCGTAGATGGGGATCACCGTTAGCGCGCTGACTGCGGTGGAACTCAACGCGAGCACCGACACCAGGAACTGGACGAAAGCGACCAGAAACGCCACGAAGTCACCAGTGGTGATGCCTTGCGAAAGGGACGAGTACGCGTAGTAGCAGTAAAACAATGTTGCACTGCACAGGACGGGAAATACGGAATTGAAGACCAGTAAGACGTTCGAGATGCGGCGCGCACGCGTGCTCGATTCCTTCTGTACGGAGAATTGCCTGGCCCAGAAGGCGAATGCGCGGTGTTCCGTGCCCGAGACCCGGAACTTCGCAATGCCGCTGATGAATTGCAGCAGTGTGCTGGCAATCCTGCCTTCGAGCGTAATGAGCGCCCGCTGAATCCGCAATTGCCATAGCCCGGACACAACGGAAGCCAGCCCGGCGAGGGCTACCAACGCAGTCGCGACCAGGGCAAGTTTCCAACTGTAGTAGAACAGCAGCGCGAAGCTGAAGATGGAGAACATGCCGGATAAGACCGCCGATAATGTGGAGCCGGTCAGGATTTCGCGAATGCGGGAAATGCCCATGCTGCGGTGAGCCAAATCCCCGGCGCTGTAGTCGCGGAAGAAAGAAACGGGCAGGCTCAGGAGCCGGTCCCATAGCGCAGCCTGAACGCTGGCGTCGACGCGCCCTTGCAGACGCAGCACCGCATATCCACGCGCGAGCGAGAGCATGGAGGAAGCGATCGCCGCCACCAGCAGGAAGAAGCACATCTGCGCCAGGGCCCCGCGTTCTGCTCCCGGAATGAAGCGGTCGAAGATAATGCCGGTTGCAAACGGGAACAGCAAAGCCAAAAGGGCCACCCCGATGCTGGTGCTCAGAATCATCCAAAGCTCGCTACGACAGTTCGGCAACACGAAGCGCGCCAGATCCATGGCGCTCAGCGCGGTGTGCACGAAAGGCCTATAAAGGACGTAAGCGCCGGGATTGAATTCGCTGGCCAGCCGCGGGGTTAGAGGATAATAGCGCTCCTCAACGGGGTCAAAAGCTTCAGATCGGTTGCTTCCCTTCGGCAGAATCGCTATGGGCCGGTTGTCGCTTTCGCGGAAGCAAATCAGAAAGCCGTTGTCGTCATCCCACCACGCACCCTTCAGGGTGACTCGCCGGGCGCGTATGCCCGACGCTTTGGCTACCGCCGCCACCGGATCGGCGATGGGTATCCCGCGGATCATATCAGGGTGCGCCTTGACCTGAAATCCCATGCGCGCGCCGATCGCCTGGCACGCCAGGAACACTGGGTGATTACAGGCGTCCTGCCCTTCGGCAACGCCGCGGATTTTATTGATAGGCGATGCAAGCAGCAGCATCGTTTTATGGAGAAGCGTATTATCCGCGACCGCGCGGGCTCGCATTCGTTCGCGATCCACTTCCATTTCGCGCCGGACGCGCTCCGTGAGCACCTCCATAGCCATTCGTCCGAACGTCTGCAGCCCGCGCCATTCGGGATCGACCGCCGGAACTGTTTCCGGAGCGACCGCGCGGATCTCGCTTTGCGGATCGCTCATCAACCAGGTGTGTCGGGATAACGGAAACACCAAGTCATTGCCGATCGGGAACTCGTCATCGCCCATCAGCCTCGACGCTCCCCGCGAATGCGAAATCCAAGCGACGCGATGCCGCGCCGTCACACTTTTGGGCTCTTCACCTACGTGAACCGTTTCGCCGGCGTCGAGACCTTCTGCCAGAGTGGGCGGCTGCTGTCCTGCGGTCGCCGCAGCGGACAGCACATTGACCCAATTGTCGATGAGCGACAGCACGTATTCGTTGCCCGCGAGCACCATGCTGCGCAGATCGTCCATAGACAACCGAACCAGCGCCGTCCCCGGGGCTGCCTGCGCGATCAGCAATAGCGAGTCCGTGGCCGTCACGCCAAAAGCGGCCAGATTCGGTTCGATTCGAAAGAGGGGGCGCCGGGCGCCTTCCGGTTGGCCATCGCGCTGCCCTGCCAAAAACAGGTCCAGCTTCCCGGCCTGCACCACCCAAACCACGGATGGGTCGTTCAACACGAACGCGCGGTTCGATGCCGGCCGCTCGACCGCTCCATAGGATTCGAGGTTGGCGGAGTGCGAAGTTGCTGTGGCTACGTTTGACATTCGGTCAATCCGCGTGAATGAGCCGTGCGTACGGGCTGTGTGGGTCCATGATCATCTCGTCGTGCCGGCCGCGCTGCACTACTGCGCCGGCCTCCAACACGACGATCTCGTCGCAATCCCGGATAGTGCTCAAACGGTGCGCGACAATCAGGCACGTACAGCCGCGCCGCCGCAGATTATCGTCGATGATGCTCTCCACGCGCGGGTCCAATGCGCTGGTGGCTTCGTCCAGAATCAGGATGCGCGGGTCGTTTATCAAAGCACGGGCAATCTCTATCCTCTGCCGCTGGCCTCCGCTGAAGTTGCGGCCGCCTTCCTCAATGATGGAATCGTATCCGCCATTGCGGTTCGCGATGTCGTCGTGTATCACCGCGTCCCTGGCGGCCTGCACCAGCGCCGATTCTTCAATGGTGCGATCCCACAGCGTCATATTGTCGCGGACCATGCCTTCGAAGATGAAGATGTCCTGGTCGACCAAGCTTACCGAGTTGGTGAGGACGGGCCGAGGTATGGATTCGCGCGTTTTCCCGTCGAAGAGAATTTCTCCTTGCCACGGTTCAAACAGTCCGGCCACCAACTTTGCTACGGTGGATTTGCCGCTGCCGGACCCGCCCACCAGCGCCACTCTCTCGCCCGGCTTCAAAGACAGGCTGAAGTTTTTCAGAAGGGGCGGTTCGAGACGGCTGTACCCAAAAGTGACGTTTCGTACCTCGAGGAAACCCTCGAGCTTCGGCGCAGCGGGCGCGGTCGCTTCTGCCGCCATGGACACGCCCGCGACCTGCGCATCTAGCGGATATTTGAGGACGTCGTCTAAACGATCCAAATCGCCCTTGGTTTGCTGGAGAACGCTGCCCAGATCGACCAGCTTGTTCACCGGTTCCAGAAAGCTGGCCATCAGCCCCTGGAAGGCGATCAGCATGCCCATGGTCAAGAGGCCGTTCATCACACGGAACCCGCCCAGACCAAGAATGACAACCGAGTTTATGCCCACCAGCAGAGGCGGAATCGCGGACAGCAACAACGACGACGCACCCAAGTCCTGTTCGGCATTTACTACCTTGGCTTGATAGCCACCCCAACGCGAGAAATAATCCGATTCCGAGCCCATCGATTTAACGGTCTCGATCATCTGCAGTCCCGACATCGAGACGCCCATCAGCTTACCTCGCTCCTGCAGCAAACGGAGATTGTCATCTACGCGCTTGCGCGAGATGTAGCGGAGCGCGATCAGATTGATAACCGCAACCGCTATCCCACACAGCGTCAGCGTCACATCGAACTGCAACATCAAGGCCGCATAGAAGCCGACGAGCAGAAGGCTGACCAGGCTGGGCGCAAGCTCTGCCGACAACAAGCCCGCCACGCGGTCGTTCACTTCCACGCGCGAGCCGATCTCGCCCGGGTATCGTTGCGAGAAGAACTCCATCGGCAGGCGCAGCACATGCCACAGGAACTTGGAGGAACTGCTGAGCGATAACCGCATCTCCATCCGCAGCAGCGAATGTTGCTGTAGAAAAGTAGCGATGCCCTTCACGATGATAGTGACGGCCATCGCGAGAAGCAGCGGCTTCACCCAGTTCTGCTTATTGGCCACCAGAAAATCATCGACAAAAATCCGCGAGAAGACCGGAATGACCAGATTGGGAATTGCCAACGCGAGCGTCGCCAGAAGCACAAACGCGAATGCCAATTGGCTTCCCGGCAGCCTGCGCCGTAAGGCGGCGATTACGCTGGGAGGACGGCCCGCTTCCTTGAACTCGGGCGTCCGTTCCATGGTGAGGACGACACCTGTGAAACTCAGATCGAATTCCTCATCCGATACCGTGCGGGGTCCGCTAGCCGGATCGTTGAGATACACCTTACCGCGCCCAAAGCCCTCAACCACCACAAAGTGATTGAAGTTCCAGAAGATGATGTACGGCGGCTTTATTTGCCGCAGCGCAGCAATTTCTTTCTTAAATCCAGCGGCCTTCAACCCGAACTGGCGCGCCGCTTTCACTACGTTGCTCGCCTTGCTGCCGTCGCGCGACACGCCGCACGCCACACGCAGGCGCTCCAGCGGAACAAAACAGCGGTAATAAGCGAGAATGATGCCAAGCGACGCCGCACCGCATTCGACCGCCTCCATTTGCAGCACCGTGGGTGTACGAACACGAACGCGCTTCGGCCTGGCGGGTTTCTCCCGGACAGGTTCGTTGTTACCTGCAGTGAGGGTAGCGGCGGCCGCCATAAACCTTACTAGCCCAGCCCCGTTTGTTTCTTGAGGTACGGGAATACAAGACTCACCGGCCTTTGTCGTTTGGTCACAATTTCAACGAAACAGATGGTGCCGCTCGTGATCCTGGACGGCGGTCCTTGGGAAGTGGACCATTCGAATCCGGTAGGCGTCGCCGCATTTTCCTTGATAGAGGCGTGAATCTCACTCACTGGGCCCGCCTGGCTCAGTGCGGCTACCAGGCTCGAGTTTTGAAAGTTACGCATCAGTGCCTCAGGCGTGGATGGATAATCCGCGATGTAGTTGACGACGCCCCGCATGAATCCGTACTCCTCGCGTTTAATATTCATCGGCGAAATCTGCACTTCGAGTCCCTGGTGGATGTCTTTCGCCTGCGAAGAAGGCACGTACGCCACGACCTCTAATTTCGCAGCATCCGGCTGAATGCTGAACAATGCCTGCCCGGAGGCAACGGAACTGCCGGGGTACACTTTCGATTCGAGAATCTCTCCGCCATACGGACTAACCACCCGCTCCGCCAGGTTCAACTGCTGTTGCAAGCCGGCGAGGTCCCGCTCGATAGAGGCTACGTTCGCCTGCGCGGGAAGGTCAGTCTGCTGCGGTTGTGCGTTGATCGAATACTCTTGCGCATCGAATTGCTTCAGCTTCGCCGCCAACCCATCGATTTCCTGCTGGATATTGACCTGCGCTTGCCGTGCGGTGTTGACCTGCTGTTTGGTCACCAAGCCCTTGGCAAGCAACTGTTCTTCAGACTTGATCTGTTCACCGGCATATTTCAGCCGCTCTTGCAGTTCCGTTATCTGCAGTTGCACGTTGGTGCGGTCACGCTCCAAGGCTTCCACTTGCAGCCGTGCCGCATCCTTCTGGATCTCAAAATTCTGGACACGCTGCCGCTTGGCGTCTTCGAGTGCGTTCCGCGTGGCGCGCAATTTCTCCATGAGTTCCGGTTGCGCGATCGTCGCGATGACCTCATCCGGACGGATTTTGTCGCCCGGCTTGGCGCGAATGTCGAGAATCACGCCCGCGCCGCGGGCAACGATATTCAGAACCCCGCCACGCCGGACAATCACACCCTCGCCAGTGGCCGTGGTCGGAATCGAGCCGGCGTAACCCCAAGTGACCACCACCCCCAAGACCGCGAACACTGCTGCCAAAATTAACCAGGTCCGGAAACTGGTCACTCTCAACACCTGATCCAGTTGCTCCGGGGAGGATAGCCGCTCAATGGAGACCTGCCGAAAAAGTTTTGCGTTCATCGATTCGACTCCTTGCCGCCAGTTTGCAAATCCACGTTGCCGAAGGGCAATGTAAACAGCGCATCGGGCGTAATTGTGGGCGTCGCCTGATGCGCCGGCACCAGCGTAGCAGTTGCGAACCGCAACTGAACGAGCGCTTGCGCATAGGCGAGCTGCGCCTGAACTTGATCTCCCAAGGCTGTGTTTAGCTGATCCTCCACTTGCAAGATCTCCACAATAGATCCCAAGCCGGCGCGGTATTTTTCTCTCGCGCCGTTTACCGATTGCTGAGAAGAATCCACTTCGCTACGACTCTCGCGCACCCGTAGAATGGCGTTACGCACACCCTTCACCGCCACCACGATCTGCTGGCTGATCCCTTGCGCGGTTTGCGTGATGTGTACATCGCCTTGCCGGACCGCCGCTACGTCCTGCTCGAGAACGCCTCTGGCTGCGTGATTGCCGACCGGAAACGTGTAAGTGAGGCCGCCCGTAATATTGGGTCCTCGAACGTTCGAGAACGGGCCGATAAGGTAGTCGCCGAGGGCTGTTCCAGGGCGGATGGCTGAGTAACCTGCGCCCATTTGCAGATTGAGGACCGGCAGCAGCCTGTTGCGCGCGGCGACCTCGAGAATCTCGGATTGTCCACGCCGGTTTTGCGCTGCCAGATAGTCCGCCCGCTGCTTCAACGCCTGATCGAGATACGATTTCATGGCGGCGGCATCGTCGCGAGGCGCCAGCTCTGCCGGGATGGCCGGGAAATCATCTGACGGATCGGCCATGTCCGTCAGGATCTCGGCGGGAGCGAGGCCCATATCCAAGGCCAGTTGCTGGCGCGCCTGCCAGACTGTCTGCTGGGCGGCAATCCGTGCCGCAGTCCGCTGCGCCAGATTCGCTTTTACCTCGTTGATGTCGTTGCGAGGCACGTGATCGGCATCAATGAGCGCCTGCGTGGTCTCAACGTAGACTTTTCCCCGCTGTTCGGCGGAAGCCGCCACCCCGAGATTTCGAACAGCCGCCACCAGGCTCCAATAATCATTCGCTGCGTTCGAGGCTAGTTGCGAGAGCAAAAAGTCTAAATCGAGCCGTGAAGCCTCGATCTCCTGCCGGGCCGCCGTTTCCTGCGCCGCCACTACGCTCCTGCCTCGGCCTTGTAGCAACGGTATGGTCACCGTGACTCCCGCGGTCCCGTTGTTAATGCCTTCCGGGGCTATGAAACTGTCATCAGTCCTCTGTATCTGGACCGACGGCGTGACGCTGATCCCGTCACGGAAGAGTTTGCTCGACGAAAACGAGAACGTGGTCAGGTTCGAGTCTTCGGTTATGGTCGGCGAGGGAATAAGCTCGCCTTGCGGAGTGGTCAATGTCGGCGCAAACATCGAAAACGCATGCGTCAGTCCGCCCTGCAGCAGCGGATCGAAGATCCCCGACGCCTGATCCTTCAAACCGATGGCGATTTCGATTTGTGCTTGTTGCGCGCGCAGGGATGGATTGTTGCTCAATGTCGCCCGAACGGCCTCAAGCAGCGACAAGCCTGTGCCCGTTTGGGCGTGGACCTGAGCGAGCGCCAGCAGCAACAGACCGTAACGACGGTGCCAGAAAAAAGCGCCGAACCGGTTAATACAGTCTCTTAAACGCGCACTTCGCGGACATACACCATGCAGCCAGACCATCTTGCAAAGGCAAAAACTGCGCAACTCCCAGAGCGGATTTGCTCGGTTCCTGCTGAGCCGCCTGCCCGAAAATCGCTTTTGCCGCTTACCTCCTCCAGCTAAATGCCGGAATCCTTTCAAACGCCCCAATTCGAGGCATATTGTGCAAGCTCGGTGTCATCGCCGCAACTCACGACCTGCGAGAAATACCGGCCTGTCCAAACCTTACGTCCGAATCGAAGCGCGTTTCTCGACAACTCGCAACGGACACATAGAATATCGCGAATACCTCCCAAATGCAATTGCTTCTGCTTCGCTTACATCTGCCAACATAGCGCGCCACTCGTTTGGAGTGCACGCTGAAAATGCAGTCGATCCGCACTTCAATTTGCGGAGGGCAGCACCGCGTTCTTTGTGAGTTCCGCGAATTTGTACCACACTTAATTCAATCGCACAGGTCCCGCATTGCCACGCCTCGAAACACCATTTGGTTGACATTTATTACAGGCATATGTTAGTTTTTGGACCGCCAGGTTGCGCCCGATCGGAGAGGACGGTTTGACGGAAAAGGACAGACTTGTGCAGGAAAGCGGCAGAGAAGCTTGGACAAGCGAGCAATTGCAAAGAGTGATTGACGAGGCGCTTTTTCGTGCTGCCACGGATCATCGGTACCGGAAATTAGCGCTTGAAAACGCCGCTCGTGCCATTGCGAGGATCACGCCAAAGCCGCTTCCAAACGGAATCACTCTCGAGTTTGTGGATAACAGCGGCGCAATCAAAACGGTGCCCTTGCCGCCGCCGTTAACCGCGGCAGGACCAATGTCGGAGGCCGAACTGCAGTCTGTCAGCGCGGGTTTTACCATCGCACTGCAGTTCCCAAAGGTGAAGTGACGCATGGCCGCAACCGGCAGCTTCCTTTCGGACACCATTGACGGACAATACATCTCCAGGGTCATCTTCGATTACGCCAAGCGCATTGGACGGGAAAAAGACCGCGAAGCGTTGCTCGCGATCATCGCCGACATGGGGCGCGACCTGGTGGGTGCTGAACGTTGTACTATCTGGCTGCTCGACAGCTCCACAAACCAACTCGTAACACGGCTCGCCCAGGGTACCGAGACGATTCGAATAGATGTCGGGCAAGGTTACGCCGGACGCTGCGTAGCTACCGGCGAAATAGCAGCGTCAAATACGGTAGCGGAGGAGCGCGGGCTGGCGCACACGGTCGATGCTCGCACCGGATATCACACGTTCTCGGTCCTTGCGGTTCCTATGCGCAATTCCGCCGGCGAAATCATGGGAGCTTTCCAAGCGCTTAACAAAGCAGGCGGGTTCAATGCCAGCGACGCTGACTTACTCGGGCTTGCCGCTGCATATTCGGCCAGCACGCTCGAAACGCAATCTCTACAGATGCGTGCAGAGGAAGCGCGTCGGCTGGAGCATGAGATGCAAATTGCGCGAGAAGTGCAGCAGCGCCTGCTGCCTGCAGACAGGCTAGCGCCAGTCCACGGGGTAGAATTTGCCGCGTCGTGCCAACCCGCGGCGGAGGTGGGCGGCGACTACTACGACTATCTTCCCTTGACAGATGGTTGCTTGACGGTGCTGCTAGGGGACATCTCAGGAAAAGGCATAGCGGCAGCCTTGATGATGGCCAGTGTCCAGGCAAGCTTACACAGTCTGGTACTGCAGAGCGCACAGGAACCGCACGACATAATTACGCGCTTGAACGGAATCGTCTACGAATCTTCCACCCGAACGCGCTACTCGACTCTGTTCTTTGCGCATTACGACCCTGGTTCGGGGAAGATGAAAACGGTGAACGCGGGACATTCAACACCCCTCTTGTTTAGAGAGAACGGGGCCGTGGAGCGCCTCGAAGCCGACGGTCCTCCCGTCGGCTTACTCTCCGGTTTGAAGTTCTCGCAAAAGGAATACACGCTTGCTACAGGAGACACGCTTGTGTGTTACTCCGACGGAATTAGCGAATGCCACAACGAGCAAGGCGAGATTTGGCCGGAGGAGGATTTCGAGCGCGCTTTGCTCGACGCCCGAGGCCTGCCGCTTGACCGCCTTGTGGCCTCTGTAATGGCGGCTGCCGCCCGATTCGCCGGCCCGGCCGCGCAACATGACGACATGACTATCATCTGCTTACGTGCAGCGGAGCGTACTTAGCGCTCTGGTAGACGCCGCTTCACATGGAGTTAACTGTCCGCTTCTGGGGAGTACGTGGTTCAAGACCTACGCCGTCCATTGCTAATCTCGGGTGCGGTGGCAATACGCCCTGTATCGAGGTCATCATTGGAAATGACCGGCTGATCTTCGATGCAGGCACTGGTATTGTTGACCTGGGTGACAAGCTGGTTCGACAGGGTGCTCTGAGCGACCACGCACTGCATTTGTTCTTCACTCATTTCCATTGGGACCACATCCAGGGACTACCATTCTTCGCTCCCCTGTATACGTCACAGACCAAGTTGCTGCTCCACAGCGCCAACCCAAGATCATCGACCGAAGGCGCCTTGGAGAATCTCATGAATCATCCAAGCTTCCCAATAAAGTGGCACCAAACCAGCGCACAAAAGACCGTCTGCGAGACGCTCGTGGGTCGACCGATTCCTGTCGCCGGCGCGATTGTGCGCGCATTTCCCCTCAATCATCCGCAAGGCGCGTTCGGTTATCGCGTTGAGACCCCGCGCGCGGTGATTGTTTATGCTTCTGACCTGGAACATGGCAATCCTGAGCTGGATCGCATCCTGCTGGAATATGCGAGTGGTGCAGACTTACTCGTGTATGACGCGCAGTACACGCCTGAAGAGTATGAGCAATCGCGTAAGGGCTGGGGCCACAGTACTTGGCTGGAGGCAGTTCGAACAGCCCAACAGTCCCAAGTGAAGCACCTGGCGCTTTTCCACCATGATCCCACGCACGATGATGATGAGATGGAAAGAATCTTGGAACGGGCTAGGGCCGTTTTTCCTGACGTGGACTTGGCAAGAGAGGGCCACTCGATGACGTGGTCTGAGGAAGGAGCAGTTCCTCGGCTTCAGCGTGCGCAAGTTGCCTGAACTGGCAGCAGGGTGGATCGTCTCTAGCAGGAATGGTGACTCGGACTGCGCTCATGCGCCCGAATTGAGGCGAGCATGTGCGAGCGACACTCAGCGTGACGGTCTGTGCTCAACTGCAGGAACACGTAAGTGCGTTGGTTTGCGGCGGAGCAAGAGACATTCGATGAATCTCCGCTGCGGTTGAATCTGCGCCTACCGCCCAGCCGTCCTTCGAGATGAAACGAAATTACTCCAGGAAGCACTACAAACCTTATCATAAGCAATTAGAATGTCCCTTTTCATAGCTTCCTAACGCTTTATACAAGAGAGGAGCAAAGGTCGCTTCGGCAAAGTACGTCGTACTTCCGATTCGTCATTAATAACCCGGAAGGCTTCAGCAAAGAAGGAGGAGACCATGGCTAACGTTAAGGTATTTCATGATAGCGTCGTTGAGTTACCGGAGCAGGCAGCAACACCGCACGGATTAACAGTAACTGCAGCTCGGCCCGAGCACCGCCAGGAAGTCATGCCGCTCACATTCTCGCTCAAAATCCCTAAGGAGTTGCACGATGAGCTCGAGACGAAAGTGGCCAAGGGAATTGTCGTCCCGATCGATCAACTCAATAAGAGGTACGCTGTTCCCGCGAAAGAGGTCGAGGCTCTTGTCAATTGGCTCAAAGGTCAAGGTTTCGAAGTGACGCAGGTCGCCGATGACGGCACCAGTGTCTATGCTCGCGCAACTGCTGGACAAATCGAGAAGAGTCTTGGCGTAAACATGGTTCGCGTTACCAAAGGAGGCTTGACGTACACCGCCGCGCGAAACGCGCCGTCCCTCCCTGCTGAAATCGCCGGAGACGTCCACGCTATCCTTGGCCTGCAACCGTTCCGCCATCCTCACAAGCACTTGAGGTTTAAGCCTTCCGCTAAGGCGACAACTACGAAAGCGAGTAATAAGCCGCCCTACAAAGTCCCCGAAATTTTAAAGGCGTACAACGCCGACGGACTGAGTTTGACAGGCGCCGGTCAGACCATCGCGATTTTAATCGACTGCTTTCCTTTAAAGACCGATTTGACTAAGTTTTGGAGCGACAACGGCGTAAATGCCTCCCTCGCGAATATCGATATGATCAATGTCGGCGGTGGAACACTGCCCGCTCCCGAGGGCGAAGAAACTCTCGATGCTTCGTGGACCAGCGGCATAGCGCCTGGAGCCAAAATACGAATCTACGCCACAGGATCCCTTGAATTCCCGGCCCTCGATCAGGGCCTCGACAAAATCTTATCCGACCTTGCGACGCAGCCAAGCATGCGCCAGTTGTCCATCAGTATGGGCCTCGGCGAAACATTCTACGCTGCGGGCGAAATGCGGACACAACAGCAGAAGTACCTTCGTCTAGCGGCCGCCGGAGTCAACGTCTTCGTTTCGAGCGGCGATGCGGGCTCGAACCCCGACTCCACCGGCCAAAATTCCGATGGCCCCCTCCAAGTGGAATACGCTGCATCCGACCCGAACGTCATCGGCGTCGGTGGAACCACTCTGGTCCTCGCCGCCAACGGCACGGTTTCCGATGAGAGCGGTTGGTCCGGCAGTGGCGGCGGGAAAAGTAAATCCATCAGCCGGCCCGTCTGGCAAGTCGGCTCGGGCGTGACTTCGGGCACAAAGCGGCTCGTTCCTGACGTGAGTCTTACCGCGGACCCGGCCGATGGTGTTTTCTTGATTCTGAACGGCAAGCAGTTTCCCGGTGAATTGGGAGGCACCAGTTGGAGTGCGCCCGTTTGGGCAGGGTTCTGCGCGCTCATTAATGAAGCGCGTGCCAAGGCTAAGAAGCAGCCGCTTTCATTCCTCAATCCGCAGATCTATCCGCTCCTCGGAACCACGTGCTTCCGGGACATTACAAGCGGCACGAACGGAGCTTTCGATGCCGGCCCCGGCTTTGATATGGTGACAGGGATCGGTGTACCGGATCTCAAAGCTCTTATCGCCAAGTTGACATGATGACGCCCGCGCCGGTAGGCCCACTTGGATTTCGCTTCCATCGTAGAAACGACCAATAAACTGGGCATGAACTCGGCACGGAGAGTCTATTGGTTCTTAACTTACTGAAGTTCGAACGCGATATATGGCGGAGGAAGAGGGATTCGAACCCCCGAACGAGTTTCCCCGTTAACGGTTTTCAAGACCGCCGGTTTCAACCGCTCACCCATTCCTCCACTTCCAAAGTACCTGATCCGTCAAAGGTTCATCAAGGCAGTCACTGTTCTCGCCGGATGCTAGGCTGCCTGGGATGCCTCAAGCCGTGTTCGATTTAGCAACCAGTGCCCGCGAGGAGATGATCCATGAGGGCTTCGATCCAGATTTCTCGCCGGCCGTTCAGCAACAAATAGCTGAGATCCAGAGCCGCCCTACGGCAGCCCTAAATGGAACGTTACGCGATCTTCGCGGTCGGCCATGGTCCTCGATCGATAACGATACGTCCCGCGATCTGGATCAAATCGAAGTCGCGCAACGGGTGCCAGACGGCATTCTGATCTCAATTGGAATTGCGGATGTTGATGCGGACGTTTCGATCGGCTCGCCTATCGATCGTCACGCGCAGTCGGAAACTACCACCGTCTACACTCCCACCCGCACGTTTCCGATGTTACCCGAAGCTCTGTCTACGGATCGGACGTCTCTGCGCCCGGAAACCGATCGGCTGGCAATCGTCGTTGACATGCTGATTGCCACCGACGGTTCCATCTCCTCCTCGAACATCTGTCGGGCACTGGTTCGAAACCATTTCCAACTGACATACAACGGCGTAGGTCCATGGCTCGAAGGCACCGCCCCACCACCCGATCAAGTCGCGGCTTCCTCCGATCTACAGGCTCAGTTAAAGCTACAGGACGAAGCCGCCTGCCTCCTGCGTGAGCAGCGGCGCCGGCTCGGCGCCTTAAACTTCGATCGAATCGAAGCCGAGCCGATCGTCGCCGACGGTCAGGTGCGTGATATCGCGGCCCGCAACAAGAATCGCGCCAACGGCCTGATCGAAGATTTCATGGTGGCCGCCAACGAAACGATGGCGCAAACTCTCAGCCGTGCCGGCGTGCCGAGTCTTCGCCGTGTTGTGAAAACGCCCGAAAGATGGCCTCGCATCGTCGAACTCGCCGCGCGCTTCGGTTTCCCTCTGCCCGCCGAGCCGGATTCCGCCAGACTGGCCGATTTCCTGCAACAGCAGCAGCGGAACAATCCGGACCATTACCCGGACTTATCGCTCTCCATTATCAAATTGATGGGTCCGGGAGAATACGTGCTGGCCCGTGCTGGTGATCCCACGCAGGGACACTTCGGCTTGGCGGCCCTCGATTACACGCACTCCACGGCGCCCAACCGCCGGTTCGCCGACCTGGTCACGCAACGGCTCATCAAATCCGCTCTCACCGAGCAGCCCGCGCCTTACTCGGGGGATGACCTCGCGGAGATCGGGCGGAACTGCACTCAGAAAGAGGACGCAGCGCGCAAAGTGGAGCGCGCCATGGGCAAACGCGCGGCCGCTTTAGCCTTGCGCCGCCGTGTCGGTCAGAGTTTCACCGGGATCGTAACGGGAGTCACTCCCAAGGGAGTCTTCGTCCGCGTCTTGAATCCTCCGGTCGAGGGCCGCTTACTGCGCGGCGAGCAAGGAGTAGACGTCGGCGACCGCATTCATGTCACCCTGCTTCATACTGACCCGCAGCGTGGCTGGATCGATTTTGGCAGATAAGACGACTCGCCCTTTCGCATCCAACCAGCATGGGCGATTCAACAGTCACGAAGGTCGATTCGGCTTATTCTCCGAAGGGCCGCTTGGGCCAAAGGTACTTGGCTTCCGGGAAATCTGTTTCCATGCGCCTCTGGGATGAAGAACCAGGGCCGCAAAAAGAGCAGCACGCCACTCGCGATTACGAAGTGGTCGGTTATGTGCTCGAGGGTGAGGCCGAGCTCGAACTGGAGGGACAGAAGATAACCCTCAAGGCGGGCGATTCGTGGGTCGTGCCGAAGGGCGCGAAACACACTTACCACATCAAGAAACATTTTAAAGCAGTCGAGGCCACTCACCCGCCCGCGCAAGTGCACGGCCGCGACGAGTGAACGCCCCGCCGGTGCTACTTTAAATAAACTGGTGACGTATCTCCGCTGCAGTGCCGCCGGTTGCGGCGCCACGTTAGATCTACATGACCGCTTCTTAGCCTGTCCGACCTGTGGCGACCTCCTGGACGTTGCTGTCGAGCCGCACTACTTCAGTCCCTGCGACCTGAAGAACCTCTGGCGCGATCGCCGCACTTCGCATGACCCCCGCGATCGCAGCGGCGTCTGGCGCTTCCGCGAATTCTTGCCTGATTATCCCGGCGCCGCCGTCGTCACCATGGCCGAAGGCAATGTGCCGCTGCTGCGTGGCCACAAGACTTCCGCGTGGGCCGGAGTCCGCGAGCTCTGGTTCAAGCATCTCGGCTGGAACCCCACCGGCTCTTTCAAAGACCTCGGCATGACCGCCGGCATCACGGAAGCCAACTTCATCGGCGCACGCACAGTCGCGTGCGCCTCAACCGGAAATACTGCCGCGTCTCTGGCTGCTTACGCCGCGCGCGCTGGTATGACCGCGCAGGTCTATCTACCCGCCGGCCAGGCTTCCCAAAACAAACTGGCCCAGGCGCTCGATTTTGGCGCCGAAGTCGTGCAAATCGAAGGCGGCTTCGACGATGCTCTCGACCAGCTTCTCCAGGGTGCCGGGCGCGATCTCTATTTCCTCAACTCGATTAATCCTTTCCGCATCGAAGGCCAAAAAACCGCCATGTTCGAATTGCTCGAGCAGTTCGACTGGCGCGCCCCCGACTATCTGGTGGTGCCCGGCGGCAACCTCGGCAACTCGTCGTCCTTCGGCAAGGCTTTCGCGGAACTGAAGGGCCACGGGTTCATCGAAAAGGTCCCCTGCATGGTCATCGTACAAGCCGCAGGCGCCAATCCGCTGGCTCGGTTGTGGCGCTCGGAATCGAAACAGCTCGAAGCGATCGACCGGCCCGACACCGCCGCCACCGCTATCCGCATCGGCAATCCGCGCTCATGGAAAAAAGCCTTGCGCGCCGTCGAGTTTACGCGCGGCATGGTGATCGACGTGACCGACCAGGAGATCGCCGAGGCGAAATCGATCATCGGCCGTGATGGAATCGGCTGCGAACCCGCCTCGGCAACCACGCTCGCCGGTATTCGAAAGCTGGTTTCCGGCGGAAAGCTTGATCGCCACGCCGTCATCGCCGCAATCCTCACGGGTCACGCGCTTAAGGATACTGATTACATCATCCAGACGCAGCAGCCGCAATCGAAAGAGTTCACGGGCGCTCATGCCCAATAAATTCAAGATCAAGGTTCCGGGATCTATCGCAAACCTCGGACCCGGATTCGACACACTGGCTGTGGCGGTCCAGCTTTATTTGCAGCTCTCCGTCACCGTTGCGCCCGGCAGAAATACTCTCGATTTCGAGTTCCTGAACGGGAAGCTCGATGGTGAGAATTACATCGAGCGTGCCTTCCGCTTCCTCGCACAACAACGTGGGGAGTCTTTCCCGTCCCTCATTGTGCAGGTCGAAAGCGAAATCCCGGCCAAGGCGGGCTTGGGCAGCAGTGCGGCCGCGACTGTCGCCGGCCTGCGTCTCTATGAAGCCGTTGCTGGACCGCAGCCGCAACAAGGGCTATTGAATGCTGCTTCCGCGCTCGAAAATCACCCCGACAACGTTGCCGCCGCCTTGCTCGGCGGATTGGCGATCAGTTGCCAACTTCCCGACCGTTCGGTGTTTGCCGTGCGCCTGCCCTGGCCCGAAGCGCTGGGGTTCATTGTGCTCACGCCGCATCTTCCACTGCCCACCTCTGCCTCTCGCAAGGTGCTGCCCAAACGCCTTTCCCGGGAAGACGCGGTCTTCAATCTGCAACGCGTCGCGCTTCTTCTCCAAGCCGTGCATAGTGGCGACTTTTCCTTGCTGCGGGAAGCGTTGCGCGATCGTTTGCACCAGCCTTTTCGTCAAAAGCTGGTGCCCGGCTTGGAACGGCTGTTGTCCTTGGAGCATCCGGACCTACTCGGCGTCTGCCTGAGCGGTGCCGGCCCGTCCATTGTGGCCCTCGCGCAGCGCGGTTTCCCTGCAGTTGAAACGCTTCTCGAACAGGCATTTCGACCGACAGGGCTGCCCTGCACCATTCGGCGCCTGAGTGCGCACCAGGACTCCAACGCTGGCGTGGAGCCTGCCATTCGCGCCGGTTAACTGCTCGCGTCAGCCAGTTCTAAGGAGGGCCGCATTGCCCCTAGCCGGCACTCCTTATGCACCGCGCGCACGGCCCGCTCCAGCCCTTCCAATCGCACGATAATCCCGATCGTGAGTTCGCTTGACCCCTGTGCGATGGCGATAATGTTGATGTTCTCCCGCGAGATCGCAGTGAACACGCGGCCGGCTAGCCCCGGCGTTCCGCGCATTCCTTCACCGACTACCGCCAATAGCCCGACGTTCTCGTCCACTTCGAGCGGTTTCAAATAGCCATGCGCCAGTTCAATAGAGAGGTTCGCTTCCACGGCTTCTAGCGCCGCAGGCACATCGTGCTTGCGTATCAGAAAACAAAAAGTCTGGCGATAGCTCGAGCTGCTGAACACCAGGATTTCGACGTTCGCCAGCGCCAGGGCATCCAGCGTCCGCGCCATCAGGCGCGTCCCGCTCAAGACCGCGTTCGCAGGTTCCATCGACACTAACGCGACATTAGACATGGATGTCACTGCCCGTACGCCCTTGGGCTCATCGAAGTGCGACACGATTTTCGTCCCCGGCTTATGCAGTGCGAAACTGTTCTTGCTCCAAACTGGGATCTGCTTCTCCACCAGCGGAGCAAGCGTCCTCGGATGCAGCACTTTCGCGCCGTTATAGGCTAACTCGGCTGCTTCCGCATAAGTCACTTCGTCCAGCACCGCGACATCGGAGACCAGTCTCGGGTCCGCTGTCATAATCCCGTCCACGTCTGTCCAGATCCAGAGTTCCTGCGCATCCAGCGCGGCCGCCAGAATCGACGCCGAGAAATCGGAGCCGCCCCGGCCGAGCGTTGTGGGCCGCCCATCGGCGGTAGCGCCGTTGAAGCCGGTCACAATGGGCACAACCCGGTCTTTTAGGAAGGGCAATAAGCGTGCGGCGCATCTCCGCCGCGTGGGTTCCATCTGGGGAGACGCATTCCCGAAGACGGCGTCCGTGACGATGACGTCGCTACCGTTTACCGCGCACGCGCCCACTCCGGTCGCCTTCAAATACCGCGCTAGCAATGCCGAAGAGAGCCGTTCGCCGATGGCGATGGCTTCATCCACCGAACGCGGCGGCCGCTCGCCCAACATGAGAACGCCATTCGCGATGCGATGGAATTCTGAAACCAGTAGCTGCACGTCTTCGCACGTGCGGCTCCGCCACTCAGCCTCGTTGGCAACTCCTTTGAGCAGTTCCTCACACGTTGCCAAGTGCCGGTCCAACAAGCTCTGCAGGTCCGCCTCCACCGCTGCCCGATCTCCCAGCTCAGCCCGGCGCAGCACCTCCAGCAGCAGGTCCGTCACCTTCGACATCGCCGAAACCACCGCTACTACGGGGCGTTCCTGCTGTTGTTCGGATATGATCCGCGCGGCGACTTGCATCCGTTCCGCGTTCCCCATGCTGGTGCCGCCGAACTTCATCACTAACAGGTTGTTCAACCGCCCGCTCCTCTCTTCAACTGTGCCATGAACCGCCAAATAACGGGAACTTTTCACCCCTCGAGGGCCTTCTAAATCACCAGGACTGATTCTAAGCCGACGCGCGCCTAGGCCGTCTTCGCTTGAGCGCGTTGGGTAGCCATTGTGCGCGGGTCGAATGAAGCAGGACCGAAACAGCGTCAAGAGGAGTTCGTATGCAGATCTATTCTCTGCCCCGCCCGCGGTGTGTCTATTCAGTGCTCGCGATGGCGCTCGCCTTAACATCAGCCTACCCTGCGGAGCTTCCAGTAACGCAGGTCATTCTTGATAAGCACGGAATCGGTTTCTTCCAGCGTGAGGGAACTGTGCCGGCAGGTGAAGAAGCGCGGCTTGATTTCGAAAGCGCTGAGATGAACGACGTGCTGAAGTCGCTCACCGTAACTAACTCGGGTGGTGGACGCATCACGGGTGTCCGGTACGATTCGAACGAAACGCTCGAACAGCAACTCGATAAGTTCCCGTTTAAGATCGGCGACCAGGAATTCTTGAGCGCCTTTCTCGACCACATCAAAGGCTCGCATATCGAACTTAAGTCCGGAGACCGCACAGTAATTGGCACGATCATGAGCGCTCGCGCCATCGAAACAGGCGCGGATTCGGATAAGCGAGTCGTTCGCGAGCAAGTTACTTTGTTATCGGATGATGGCGATCTTGGAAACTACGACCTGTCGGCCTTCGCTTCAATGCGTCTCCTCGATTCGCGTCTTGAGCAAGAACTGAAGCAATATCTCGCCACGCTGGCTCAAGCGAAAGCCCGCGAGAAGCGTAGCATCTACATCGATTCCGCCGAGCGCGCCAGCCGCAACTTGCATATCTCGTACATCGCGCCGGCGGCCATCTGGAAATCGTCTTATCGATTGACCTTGCAGCCAGCCGAATCCGTTCTCGAGGGCTGGGCCATCGTCGACAACACCAGCGATGAGGACTGGGCGGACGTCAAGCTGTCCGTGGTCTCGGGCCGGCCCATTTCGTTCGTGAGTCTGCTCGACAGACCGCGATATGGGCGTCGCGAAATCGCCGAACTGCCCGAAGACCGCGCAGCTGGGCCGGTCGTCTATGCGGGTGGCCTCGGGCCCGCTCCCCCGCCCCAAGCGATCCCCTCAGGGGAAGGAAACAGCTACGCCCCCGGCTCAGGCGGCGGAACAGGCGGGGGCGTTTTGTTGGAACCGGCAGCGCGAAAGCCCAAGGCTCCGCGCGTCAATTCACAGGGTCGCAATTGGAGCAGCAAGCTTCCCTCACGAAGGCCGAAATCAGCAGTGTCGAAGGCGCATCCGGCGCCACGCTGGGCGAGCTTTTCGAATACAGCTTCGCCGCGCCAGTCACGATCAAAAAGAACCAATCGGCCATGCTTCCGTTCCTCAAAGACAGAATTCCTGTGCGCAAGCTGCTGATCTACTCCGAGCGTGACGGTGAACATCCGGTCAATGCCGCGGAAGTTACCAACGACGCCCCCAAGACCTTGGACGGCGGCCCCATCACCGTGTACGACGGTGGGGCATACGCCGGAGAGGCCCTCTTCGAAACGCTGAAGACCGGCGACAAACGCCTGATCGGCTACGCGGTCGATTACGAAACCCGCGTGAGCTCCGCTTTCGGCAGCGGCGAAAAGACCATCCGCGAAATCCACGCCTCGAACGGTCTTGTACTCGTGCGCTCTGCCCTGTTCGAGACGCATTCCTACAACATCAAGAATCTTGACGCTCAGCCGAAGACATTGATTGTGCAGCAAGAGGGACTGCATGAATACTCCGTCCTCTCGCCGCAACCCATCGAGCGGACCGCTACCGCTTACCGGTTCGAAGTCAAGCTGCCGGCGAACAGCTCTCAAACTCTGAAAGTGGAACAGGCGCGCGTAGCTTTCGAGCAGACCGTCGTGACGGACTCCGCTCCCGATTTCCTGCTGACCCTGGTGCAGAATAAGCAACTGAGCGCCCAAGGCCGCGAGGAATTGAAAGCCGTTGTCGATCTGAAACGCCAGGCGGCGCAAGCCGCCGAAAACTTCAACGCGGCAAAGTCCCGAATCGCCGATCTTAGTGAGGATCAAACCCGGCTGAGGCAAAACATAGACAGCCTCAATCGCGTGAAAGGCGAAGAAGAACAGGTTCGCAAGTACTCCAGCCAGCTCGCAGTGAATGAAGCTTAGCTCGCCAGTCTGCGCGACCAGAGCCGCGAGGTTGCGGCGCACAAATCCAGCCTTGAAGCCGATTTGCGAAGCGCGATCGACCGCCTGAATTTCTAAGAGGCGGCTGCCTTGCGCGGGTGGGTTTGCGCCACCAGTTCCAATTCGGCGCTCGCCTTGCCCCCCGAGCCATTCAGTCCGAGTGCGTGGCGCAGATCTGTTTCGATGGTCCGGCAAAGCTCCGGCCGTTCGATCAGTGTCTGCCGCGCATTTTCCCGTCCTTGCCCGATCCGCTCGCTCTTGTAGCTATACCAGGATCCGCTCTTCTCGATCAATGTGTGCTGCACGGCCAAGTCGAGCAGATCGCCCTCGCGCGAGATTCCTTTGCCGTAGAGAACGTCAACTTCGACCTCACGAAAC
The DNA here is from genome assembly GCA_036269275.1 of Bryobacteraceae bacterium. GTDB lineage: Bacteria > Acidobacteriota > Terriglobia > Bryobacterales > Bryobacteraceae > Bog-105. The sequence continues at coordinate 201,653 of DATASJ010000142.1, forward strand.
GGAGCCGCCACCTTGTTCTTCACAATCTTGATCTTGGTGCGGTTGCCTACTACCTCCTCGCCATCCTTGATGGAAGTGGTGCGCCGGACTTCCACACGTACGGAGGCGTAGAACTTCAGCGCGCGCCCGCCGGTCGTGGTTTCCGGGTTGCCGAACATGACGCCGATCTTCTCCCGCAGTTGGTTGATGAATATCAGGCAGGTATTCGCGCGCGACACGGAGGCCGTCAGCTTGCGCAATGCCTGCGACATCATGCGCGCCTGCAGACCCATGTGGCTATCGCCCATCTCGCCTTCGATTTCCGCCTTTGGCGTGAGCGCTGCAACCGAGTCGATCACAATCACGTCAATCGCCTGCGAGTTCACCAGTGCCTGCGCAATCTCCAGCGCCTGCTCGCCCCAATCGGGCTGCGAAACAATAAGGTTCTCGGTATCCACGCCCAGCTTCGCTGTATAAGTCGGGTCGAGCGCGTGCTCGGCATCGATAAAAGCAGCAGCTCCTCCCGTGCGCTGCGCCTCTGCGATCACATGCAGCGCAAGCGTGGTCTTACCCGAAGATTCCGGGCCGAAGATTTCGATAACTCGCCCGCGCGGTAATCCGCCGGCGCCCAACGCGTTGTCTACCCCGATCGATCCCGTCGGAATCACTTCCACCGGAAGCGCTGCCCGCGAGCCCAGCATCAGCACGGAGCCTTTGCCAAACTGCTTGTCCATTTGCGCCAGTGCGGTCAGAATCTGTCTGCGTCGTTCGTCCATTCCATCCTCGTTTGCAAACAGAGAGTCTTTAAATGGCAGCGAGCTTCTCGGGCAGCCATCATAAAGAAAAATCCTGACGGCTATTCACGTGCGTCGAGGTCAGGACAATCCTAGCGAGTCGCTCGAACCAATAACGCCGTCGCGTCCTCCCGCCGTGTTTCGAACCGGTCCATCTGTTCTTGTTTGAAACCCGACCGGAAACGGAATCCACTCTACGCCGTGCTTGGGCCCGGCTCGGCGCGCGATTCGAAGCAGCCGGCCCGACGCCTTACCTGCCCGTAAGTAGCTGAACCTGTTTCGAATCTGGCGCGCAGATCCTTCTTCGTGGGATCACGTGTGGCTGGTCCGTTCTCGCTGGCGGTAAGGATGCCTTTCTTCCAAACGCGAGCCGACAGGCGCTTAAGCCTGCAGCTCCCGAGAGGTATACATGAACGGCACAGCCAGCAAGCGAGCACCTTCGAAGATTTCGACCAAGAAGGACAATTCCCGGCGAGACCAACTCATTATCGAGCATTTGTCGCTTGTGACAGCGATTGCTGCGCATATACAGAGATCGCTTCCGGTTCATGTTGAACTGGATGATCTGGTTCACGCTGGCACGATGGGGTTGGTCGACGCCGCTAGCAAGTACCGGGACGACAAGGAGGTGGCGTTTCCCACCTACGCGAAGTATCGGATCCGGGGTGCGATCCTCGACAGTCTGCGGCAACTGGATTGGGCCTCGCGCGACTTACGGAAGCGCTACAAGCAGATGGAAACCGTGACGCGAGACTTAACCACCAGCCTCCAACGAACTCCAACCGACACTGAAGTGGCCGGTGCAATGGGTCTGAACGCGCGCCGCTGGCAGGCTTTGATGGTCGATTTCCGCTCGCTGGGCATCGCCGCAACGCAGATCCGCGCGGCTGACCGTGATGAGCAGTACGCGCCGGAAACCCCGTGCCCGTCGGCTCAAGCGCCGGACCGTGTGCTGGCCCGTTCGGAAATGCGCGAAAAACTCGGCTCGGCAATGAAGACCCTGCCGGAACGATATCAGCAGGTGGTACAGCTTTATTACGGACGCGAAATGACGATGAAAGAGATCGGCGACGTTCTCGGGGTGAATGAGAGCCGGGTCTCTCAAATGCACAAAACCGCCCTGGAGCGAATGCAAACTGCGTTAACTCAAACAGGCATCTGCTCTGCCGCCGCGTTCTAGGCGGTTTCGACGGGCCATCAGTAAATGCTCAGGCGGTATGGCAGGATGCGCAGCACGCCTCCCCTCAGAAAAGCTTCGCTCGGCAATTCCGGAAGAATTTTGCGGAGTTTCGTTTCAGCGCGCGAGGCCGCTACTCCGTCCGCCGAAGCGTTGGCGAGCACCTCCAGTAGTGTCCGGCGAGGAGGATACATCACCAGGTTCGTCTCACCTCCGGCCGGCAGGTGAGCCCGTTTGCGCACCAGCTCAATGGCTTGGTCCAGACCGCCAAGATGATCAACCAGGCCATTTCCCTGCGCCTGCATGCCCATCCATACTCGGCCTTGCGCAATTGGATCGATCTGATCGTAGCTCTTCTTTCGCGCTGCCGACACTTTGCTGACAAAGGATACATATGTGGTCTGTATCAGATCGTGCAGCTTGTCGCGAGCCGCGTCCGACAGCGGCAAGTACGGCGAATCCATGTCGGCGAGTTTGCCGCGGGTGACCATGTCGTCGGAGATCCCCAGCTTGTCGTACAGACCGCGTAGGCTTGGACGGACATAGAGAACGCCGATGGAGCCAGTGATCGTGTCCGGGTAGGAAAGGATCGGATCGCCGGTCATCGCGACGTAATAGCCTCCCGAAGCCGCCAGATCCGACATGGAGATCACCAGCGGTTTAGCGCCGCTCAACAGCTTCAACTCGTGCAGAATTTCATCGGACGCAATCGAATCCCCGCCCGGCGAGTCGATACGCAAGATTACTCCCTTAATGCTTCGGTCGTTTCTGACTTGGCGCACCAATTTCGAAAACGTCCCTGAGGCGATCACCGCCTGGCTCCCGATCGAGTTGTCGGCTTCGCCACTGACGATGTCGCCTTCCCCGACCAGCAATGCGATGCGGTCGCCTCTCCCCGGCACAGCGTGAAAGTAAGTTCGGATGTTCACCTTATTAAGGTCCTCGGCGCCCACTTTGTTCTTCAAATCGGCATACACCTGGTCTTCGTATCCGAGGACATCCACCAGCCCCACGGCTTTGGCTTGAGCCGCAAGAAACGGGCCGCTGTCGACGAGCGTCTTCATGTCATCCGCGCTCTTATGTCGAGCAGACCCTGTGGTCGCGCAGAAGTCGCTGTAAACCTGATCTAAAACCTCATTGAGAACCTCGCGCGTCTCCGGCGACATATTGGTTCTGGTAAAGATATCCCCGGCGTCCTTGTAGCGGCCGATGTGATCCACTTGCACGGCGATTCCAAGCTTGTCAAGGGTGTTCTTAAAGTAGAGCTCCTCCAGGTGGAAGCCCTTCACATCCAACAGATCTTCGGGCGAAAGAAATACCTTGTCCGCTACCGAGGCGATATAGTATTCGCGCGAACCGGGATTGTCAAGCAGCGCGTAAACGGGTTTGCCTGATCGCTTGAAAGCGGCCAAATCCTGCCGAATTTCCTCTAATGTGCCCCAACCGGTGATGAGATGGCGCGGTTGAATCACGACCGCCTTAATGCGGTTATCGGTTGCCGCCTGACGCAAGGAGGACCAAACGTCCCGCACCGTAGGCACGCCCTGATTTTGGATAAACGGAATCGGCATGTCGACTGGCGCCGCTTCCGGCAATTCTCCGTCGAGCGATAGGACGAGCACGGAATTCGCGGCGATGGTCGGCTGCTTGTTGGCAAAGAGCCGTCCGATCGCAAGGGCAATGATGAGTGCTCCGACAATCGTGACGACGACGCCAACAACTACACCCAGAAGGAATTTCGCCATTTTGCTGAGACTGTCTCCCACTGGAAGGGTAGCAAGTTCAGGACGGCCGGTTATTAGACTTTTTACGACGCAAGCTGGGGCACAACCCAGCCTTGCTGAGCGGCGTATTCGACCAAGCTGGCGCGATTGTGGATATCGAGCTTGCGCATCAAGTTCAGCTTGTGCGCTTCGACGGTCTTGACGCTGAGCGCGAGCTCACCCGCGACTTCGCGAACGGTGCGGCCTTCGGCCAACAGCCTCATCACTTCTTGTTCACGTGACGTTAGGACACTCGTGCGCGCCTGGCTTTCATTGGTAGCCGCCAGAGCACGCAAATCCGGAACGATTCGCGACAAGCTCCGGGGATTCTTGTCATCACTGAACGCGACCTGGCGAATACCCGCAACCAGTTGGCCGGCGGGACTGCCTTTCAGCATGTAACCGCGGCCGCCCGCTTCGATAGCCCGCTCCAGTTGATCCGGCCCATCCTCCTGCGTCAGAAACAGAATGGATAGAGAAGGATTTGCCTGCCGGATGGCGAACACACTTTGCGCCCCCGCTCCCTCCAGCAGCGCCACGTCCATCACCAACACAGCCGGCCGTGCGACTGCGATCTTGGCTAAGGCTTCTGCCGCGTCCCCGGCTTCGCCCTGCACCTCAAGGTCGCTTTCCGCCTCCAATAGGCTCCGCAGTCCACGCCGGAAGAGCAGATGACCGTCTGCAATGAATATTTGACTCGTTCGTTTTAAGCGTCCCAAAATCGCCTCTTCCGCTCACTGCTCTTATCGGCAAGGGGAGAGAAAAAGCTTAGGACGGATCTTAACCGTGAATCTTCGCCTGCACCGGCTTCCAGTTCGCCAGGGCAGTTTCCAGAAGCTGGATGGTCACCGGATCGTCCGTTTCTTTGGCGCGGTCCAAGGCCGTCTGCCCTGCGGAGTCTCGCAAAACCGGATTCGCTCCGTGCTTTAACAGCAGCGCCACTGCCCCGGAGCGGGCTAGCGCCGCCGCCACCATCAGAGGTGTCGCGCCCGACTCCCGGTTCACCGCGTCCACGGGGCATCCGCGGTCCAGCAGCAGATTGATCACGTCCGGGTTCCCACCCAGCGCGGCGTCGTGCAGCGGTGTGCCTCCATTGCGGTTCAAGGCCTCGAGCCGCGCGCCGCGGGCAATCAGCAGTTGGACAACTTTCACCTGGCCCTGCAGCGCCGCATCGTGCAGGTACGTGGAACCGGCAGCCGTCGGCTTGTTGATATCGAAACCGCTGTCGATCAAGATCTTGACGATCTCCGTCCGCCCGCGGAGAGCCGCCGATTCCATGGCCTCCTCCTGCTCGGCTTGGAATCGCGGCTCACGCCCGCAAGTACGCAACAGCATGCTCACCACGCCCGTGCTCTTATAGGCCACCGCCAGATCGAGAGGCGTTTGGCCTGAGCGGTCGCGCTGGCTCGGGTCCGCGCCGGCTTCGATCAGCGCCCGCGCGATGTCCGGATATCCCTTGATACACGCCTCCTGCAGGGCGCCTCGTCCGTCAGCGTGCAGACGGCGTATATCGGCGCCGGCGCGAACCAGGGCGGCTACCGTGTTGGCGCGGCCTTTCAGGACGGCCTCGTCCAGAGCCGTATTTCCGTCCGAATCGAGAGCTGCCAGGCTGGCGTGTGCCCCGATGAGAAGCTGAACGACCTCCACATTGCCCCGCGAAGCGGCCACCTGTAGAGCGGTCTGCCCATTGCGGTAGGGCAGATCGACCCCGGCCCCTGCCACGAGCAGCAGCTTTACGATGGCGGGCCGGCCCGTCAGGACCGCATATTGCAGCGGCGTTGAGCCTGCTTGGGCGTGCCGCACGTTGACCTCCGCACCCTGTGCCAATAGGAAAGCCACCACGCTCGGATCGCCAGACCAGGAAGCATCGAGCAGCGGCGTACTGCCCATCGCGTCGCGGGCATTGACATCGGCGCCGGCCAATACCAGGCGCTTCACTTCGCTGAAATTACCGGTGCGAACGGCAGCTTGGAGCGTAGCCGCCAGCGCATCTGGCGTGGGCTGCGTGGCAGCTTGAAGCGCTGCCGCCAATGCGTCTCGTGTGGGTTGGGCGGCCGCAAGAACGCACCCAAGTGCCACTGCCGCCGCCAGCCGGAGCATGCCCACAGCGTAGCACCGGCCAGGGCTTAGCGGGTAGACACAACAAAGGCGCCAACCGGGTGGCGCCTTCGTGTATTGCTTGAGCTGTAGCGGTGGGTTTAAACTTTTACTGCAACATACTTGTCTAACATCTTCTGAAACTCAGGCTTGCCAATCGCGCCGACCTTCTGTTCCACTACCTGGCCGCCCTTGAAGAGCAGGAGAGTCGGAATACCGCGGATTCCGTAACGGTACGCGGTCTGCTGGTTGCTATCGACATCCAGCTTGCCGACCTTCACTTTCCCGACGTAATCGGACGCGACCTGATCGACCGTGGGGCCCATCATTCTGCAGGGGCCGCACCACTCGGCCCAGAAATCCACCAGGACGGGTACGTCCGAATTCAGTACATCTTGATCAAAGCTGTCATCGGTAAAGGTCAGCGTGTTATTGCCTGCCATATCATCTCCCATACAGTGGATGAGGGAAGTAACGAATTTGATTCAAAGTCGGTTGGACGGCATCCGGTGAGGCCGCCCAGCCAAGCTCGATTCGCCTCCTGGCGAGTCTCCCATCATCAGACCACGAAAAAACCCGTCGAGGCGATCAGTATTCCCACGCTCGCAAACGTGAGGCCGATCCACCAATAGAGCCGGCGTTTGGTCAAAAGCGTGATCGAGACGATGACGAGCGCGGCTTCGAGCCAAACGTCGCCGAGATCGAAACGATCCGCCGCATTCTCCTGGCGCGTCACTGTGTTTTCCAGAGCCTCGGCTCGTGCGCCGATCTTTTCCTGCTCGGCGTCGATGTGCTCGATTTTCTGCCGGTATGTCTGCTCGAGTTTGGCGGCACTGGCAGGGTCTTTCAGTGGAGCGCCTGGCAAGAAATCCAGCATGGCGTCGTAACTCGTCCGGCCGGTGGCTTTGGACGCGTAGTAAACCCACTGCGTGATCGTTTCGTTTTGCGTGTAGATCGTCCGGGTATGGGCGCGGTGGGCAATCAACGAGACCAGCGCGATTAACACGGCGACGATCGAGACCGTCAGCGAAACCGGCAGGAGACTGGGATCATCGTGCGGAGCCAACGAGTGTCCTTGCATTCTTACAGTATGGTTCCAGCTATATCCCTCTTCTTTTGCCCAGAGAGACGGGCCCGGGCTCCGTTCGGAGATCCCGGGTTGGCGCGGGGAGACTGACCGCTGTGTTCGCGAACCACGCTGCCATATAATCGTCACCGGCACAGCGGCGGCTCATGATCTCGCGGCGCTTGGCCCAGGTGTGCCGAAGGCTGCGAAGGACCACCGGAAAAGCCCGCAGGGAGCTGAATTCGTAGGTGAGGGAGGCGCCCACGACCAGCAGGTCGCGCCACGTGATTCGAAGCCAATGCCGGCGGTAAAGATCGCCAGTCATGTTCTTGATGCGCATCAAAAACCGGTTCTTCACCGAATGCATGTTGATAACGGGCGAGAGCGCCCGGCGGTTGGATGGCAGGACGTGGCGGACATGATAGGCGACGGCGTCCGGAACGTAGAGACATTTCCAGCCCAGAAGTTGAGCACGCCACGCCAGATCGGCGTCTTCGCGATAGGCAAAGAAATCAGCATCGAAGAATTCGCCGTCGATTGAGATGTCGCGGATCATATCGCGCCGGTACAGGGCTGCCGCGCCGGTTGCCCCGAAGACATACTCGCGCCGGTTGTGCTGTCCCGTGTCGGCTTCATGGCTGCCGCGATCGAAGTGCCGCAGGTTCGGCGTAAAGTAAATGCCGGCGGAATCGAAAACGGGCTGCGCTGGCAACTCGCCAGTCTCGCTCATCGCAAGCAGCTTGCCGCAGAGGCTGCCGGTGCTGGGATCGGCTCCCCCGCCCGACACAAGCGTCGCGATAAAACCCGGCGTCAGCCGCACGTCGGGATTCAGGACGAGAATCCAATCTGCGTCGGATAAAAAGATGGCCTGATTCTGCCCGGCTGCAAAGCCAACGTTCTGCCGGTTGTAGATAACACGAACGCGGTCTTCAAAATCGCGTAGGATTGTGGCTGTGTCGTCCGTGGAAGCGTTGTCCACCACGATTGCCTCCAGTTTCGGATAGTCCTGGTCCAACACCCAATCGAGACATTGGCGAATAAAGCGTGCGCTGTTGTAGGTGACTATCGTGACGGCAACTTTGCCGGAATCGCCTCGCATCAGGAGCGCACCAGGCTGAAATACAAGCGCCAATACGAATCGAACCCAATCTGGCGCTGCAACCGGCGAATCTCTCGCTCACTTTGTGAGAAAGCGGCTTCAATCGTGTGGATCGCTGGCAGGCGCGGACCGGCAGCGGCGTCGATTTCTTTTCTGAAAGCAGACCATTGCCGCAAGCCGTGCCACTTGCCGCGAAGCGCGGCGAAAAAATGTCCCTGCTTTGCGGCCGCCATGACCGAAAGGATCTGCCCCACCAGAATGGGCCAGGCGAAGCGTCGCAAAGTTTGCGGGGGGTAATGCTTGGCGAGCAACAGAACCTGATTCCGCGCGCTCAAATACATGATGCGCGGGCCGTTCTTTCCGAATGTGGCCTTGCCGATGTGAACGGCGACCGCCCCGGGTTCATAGATTCCTTCGAGACCTGCGACCGCACAACGGACCCCGAACTCGACGTCTTCGTAGTAGGACTCGAACCTGGCCTCGAGCAAGCCCACGCGCTCGAAGACCTGCCTGTGGAGAAGAGCCGCGGTCATGGGAGGAAAAGAAATTTTCCGGCGAATGGACCAAACAGCGCCGTCGCGGCGGCCATATCCGCACCGCCAGGCGTAGGCAGCTCGCGAGACCAGGTCCCAGCTTCCGTCAAGGGTCGTGAGATCGTCCTTCCGCAGCAGCTTGCCGGTCGCGAACAATACGTTTTCCTGCTGGACGGCGAGCAGCAAACGCTCTATCCACGCCGGTTCGAGCACCACGTCGTTGTTCACGATCAGCAGCCAATCGCCAGAAGCCTGGCGAATGCCTTCGTTCACGGCGGCAGCAAATCCGCGATTCTCAGGCAACGCAATTAGGTCGACGCCCAGCTCACGAGCCACAATTTGGGTGGCGTCTTTACTGCCGTTATCGACGACGATGACCTGATCTGGCGGCCGGGTTTGCGCACGCAGATTCGTGACAATCGACTGCACAAGATCCGCCCGATTGTAAGTCGGGACGATCGCCGAGACGCCTGGCATCACTCCCCACGATACGCCAGTTTGGCTGGCAACTCAGTTCATGAAGACCGGTCGTTCAGGTCGGGGCCCAGGTTGAACGTGCGGCCGAGGCGAAGCCAGCGCGAGCTCTGGATGAGATTCCGCTCATGCTTCAGGCGATCGAGTTCGGCGCGTGCCACCGTCCGTTCGACGCGAGTGAGCGATAGATCCGTGCGGGTGCAGTCCACTTCGCGGTCCAGTGACGTCGCCCAAGAGTTTTGACGATCCAACTCCTCTTGTAAACGGCGGTGCGCCTCGAGAAGGGTTGTATGCTCCTGCCGGGCCTCATGTAATTCGGCGGTCAACGATCGTATGGAGTGCTCGCGCTCGCGAAGCAGATTAGCGGTCGGGACATAGGCGAAGGAAGGAATCTCGACCGGCTGCCTGGCGCAAACGGCCATGAAGAACTGCGCATTGACGAGATCCGGTGAGGCGCCAATGAAGGAAAAGCCCGATTGGGCGGACTGCTCGCCTGTAAACAGAATGCATTCCTGACGAGTTTGCGCGACGATTCGAACGAAGGGAAAGACCCGAGCAAGCGCCTCCTCGAAGCCTTCCGACTCGAATTCTTGGACTTGAGCCGGATTAGGTCCTTTTCCGGCACCTGTTTCCGAGTGATAGAGCTTGTTTGTGGTGGAAACGATCAAAACACCTTGCTGGTTGAGAACGCGGTGTGCTTCTTCGATCAGAGCTTGCCAGTCGGGCAGATGCTCCATGACTTCGAACGCGGTCACCAAATCGACGGATTGGTCGGGCGCCGGGAAAGCGCTTGCTGAAGCAGCCAGGAATCGCGCCCTTGGATAGTGGACGGCGGCGTAAGAGATGGCGTTGGGCGAGACGTCGAAGCCGACCGTTTCCGCGGCTCCTTCGGCAAGCAGGGCGGTTCCATATCCGGTTCCGCATCCGGCGTCGAGCACGGACTTTCCAGCGGCGAAGAGCGCCGCGAAGTGATAACGCGAGAGGTGCTCATTCCAGACATCGGGTTCCACTTCGCCGGGAGTGATGCGTTCGCCAGTGAACAATCTGCCCTATAGATCGAGCTGATCGTAAATTTGCTTCAAGTCGAGCACAAAACCCGCAACCGAGCCTTCCGCTTCGATGCGGGGCGGGTTATCGAGTTCAACGAATTCTTCGCCCGGTTTGTAGATTCGGACCGTACGCGTAAGTGGGTCGATGAGCCAGCCGAGTTCGACGCCATTGCGAAGATAAGCGAGCATCTTTTCGTGCAAGTCTTTCTTGCGATCGGTGCGGGAGCGCACTTCGATGACAAACGGGGGGACCAGCGGAATGAACTCCTTACGCTGCTTGCGGGGTATGCTCCTCCAGAGTTCATTCGGAATCCAACAAGCGTCGGGAGACCGTGTGCTTCCGTCTGGTAGCTTCAAGCCGACATTGACCGACAAGACCACGCCACGACCGTTATTCTTGGCCCAGGCACCCAGTTGCCAACCCACTTCGTATTCGAAATATGTACCTTCACCTCCAACAGGCGACATGATAATGATGTCTCCTTCAGCATTGCGCTCAATCCGGAAGAGCTCAAACTGCGGTTGCTGGCAGAAATCGAAAAATTCATGGTCGGTGAGGTCCCGCTCGAGGCGCAGGACAACACGCTCTGTGGTGTCCATATCGAGCACCAGAGTAAGGGCGGGCGTCGCAGTAGCCGTGGCCATCTCTTATAACTATCGCTCAAAACGAGCCGTTCTAGAGAACCGTATTCTTTTCGATCACGCTGCGATAGAAGTGCGCGCTGAGCTTGGGAATGCGCTTTTGCGTCTCATAATCGATGTAATAGAGGCCGAAGCGCAGGCTGTAGCCGTCTGCCCATTCGAAGTTGTCCATAAGGCTCCAAAGAAAGTACCCGCGCACCGGGAAATTTTCCGTGACCGCCCGATGGAGATTCTTGAGGTAATTGCGCAAGAACATTACGCGGTCCGTGTCGTAGACCTGGCCATCGGGAGTCAGCACGTCGGCTGACGAGCATCCGTTCTCCGTGATGTACATCTCCTTTACGTTCCAGATTTGGCCCACATGCCGAGGCGCCCAATATAATGCTTCCGGCCCAATATTCAGCCAGGGCGATGCCATGTGCGGAAACGACGAGGGCGGCGGTACGACAGCAAACCCCGCGGAGGATTCGTCAGCGCGAACGTAAGTCGGCGTGTAAACGTTCATGCCGAGGAAATCCAATGGGCTGCTGATGATCTTCAAATCCTCGGCGGTGTACTTCGGCGCGTCTGGACCCGCCTTGCGCAAGTACTCGTCTACATACTTGCCTTCCATGATGACGGTGAGGTACGGCGCATTCAGCACGCGCGCGGCCTGCGCGCTGGCCTTAAGATGCGGCTCGGCCTCAATCACGGGGACCGGGATATCGAGATTTTCCGCGAGCCCGACCTTGGTATCTGGCTTAGCCTTTGCGCGGATGGCCTGAACCGCTAGCCCGTGCGCAAGCACCGCGTTGTGGCGCGCTTGATTCAACTCCCCGGGCGCGAGCTTTAGCCCAGGCGCGAACTTGCCATCACGGTAGCCAAGATCAATGAACGACGAGAATTCGTTCATCGTGAAGAAGTGATGTACGCGGTCCGATAACTGGCTGGCGACATAGCCGGCGTAGTCGCCAAAGGCCTGAGAGGTCTCGCGCGATTGCCAACCGCCGAAGCGATCTTGCAGGGCCTGCGGCAGATCCCAATGGAAGAGCGTGCAAAAAGGCTCGATGCCGTTGGCCAGCAGTTCGTCCACAAGGCGGCTGTAGAAATCGATTCCCTGTGGATTCGGCGTGCCGGTGCCCTCGGGAAAGATGCGCGGCCAGGAAACGGAAAAACGATAAATCTTGGCGCCCAGCGATTTTAGAAGTTGAATATCTTCCTTGTAGCGGTGGTAGTCGTCATCGGCAACGTCGCCGGTCTCATTGTTGTGAACCTTGCCTGGTAGATGTGAGAAGGTGTCCCAGATCGACGGCCCGCGGCCGCCGTCTTTCGCGCCGCCTTCAATTTGGTAAGCGGCGGTGGCGCACCCCCAAAGAAAACCGTTCGGGAATTGGTAGAAACCTTCTCGCGGGCTCGGCTGGTCGCCCGTCGCCTGCGGCGCAGCCCAAGCATTGACCGCAGTAAAGGTGGAAGTGCCGAGGGCGGCGGCGCCGACCGTTCGGCCAAAAGAGCGCCTGGAGAGGTTCTCTGACATGGGGTTCTCTAACATCGACCTGCCTTTCAGAGAGAGTAGACACCTTCCGGCATCCAAAGATGACAAGAAGTTGACTGAAATGTTGCCTATGTAGTTCGAAACCGCAACATCCGAAGAGAACAGTAGGGGGCTGAGAGCACCTTTTTACATCCCAATGTCTCATTCCGCAGTGGGCGCCGCCGTTCCGGGCGCACAGAGGTGGCTTGGCTGGAAAGTCATCTCTCTTATGGGCCGTCATGGCAGAACGCTGGCCGGGCTCCTCGTCCTTATTCTGGTTGCGGCAGGGCTCGATATCGTCGTGCCGTTCTTAACGCGGGAAGTCATCGATGACGTGGTGCGCTCCCTGCGCTCCCTTAACGGCGGCTCGGTGCGAACACTGCTGCTCGCGGCCCTGGCAATTTTCGCCGCCACGGCTATTACGCGTTTGCTCCGGTCGTTTTATAATTACCGGCTCTATCGCGCCGCGGCCGAATGCGAAGACGAAATCAAGAACGCCGCGTTCGCAAACTTCCTAGGACTGGATACGGAGTTTCACGGCAACGTGAACACCGGAGAGATCGTAGGTGCGCTGGACCGCGGCGGCACGGCCATCTTCGTTGTGCTGTATGAGGTTCTAGGCCAGAATCTTGTCCCGCCTTTGCTCGTCGCCCTGGGCGTGCTCACTTCGCTGGCGCTCAAAAACCCACTCATCGCGGCCATCGTTTTTCTGCCCGTACCCGTGTACCTGGGGATCGTTGGGCGGCTGAAGCACAGCATGCACAAGATCGAAGTGCAGGTGACCCGGGCGTTTGAAACCGTCACCAGCGAATCGTACGATATCGCCAGCAACGTGCGGGTGGTGAAAAAATTCAGCCAGGAATGCAACGAGGCGCTGACGCAAAGACGGCTCTTGCATACGGCGCGGCATAAGCAGTTCCTCGGCGAACGGTTATGGGCGTTGATCGAGAATGTTCAGACGCTGATTGCGACGGCCGGACGCGTGGGCGTCATTGCAGTCGGCGGCTACCTGGTTCTGAATCACCGCTGCACCATCGGCGATTACGTGCTTTTCATTGCGCTCCAAGACATGGTCTACGGGCCGATATCGCAGTTATCCATCATCTTGCCGAAGCTGCACCGTAACCTCTCGCGCGCCGAGCGCTTGTTCGAAATTCTGGAACAAGGCCGCACAGTGCTCGACGCACCCGGCGCGCAACGGCTGCAAGGGACACACCACTCGATCGAATTTCGCAAGGTGACGTTCACCTATCCGGGCGCACACCGGCCGGCGCTGCAGGATGTCAGCTTCCAGGTTCCCGCGGGCGCTATGGTGGCGCTGATTGGGCCGAGCGGGTCGGGCAAAAGCACGTTGATGAATTTGCTGCAACGCCTCTATGACCCCCAACAAGGCAGCATTTGCATCGACGGCATGGACATCCGGCAGATGCAACAGAGCAGCCTTCGCGAACATATTGCGGTCATTCCCCAGGAAATCGAGCTGTTTTCGCGGACGATTGCCCAAAATATCGGCTATGGCCTAGAGTCCGTTTCGAGTGCCGGCCTGGAAGACGCGGCGCGTATGGCGCAGGCCCACGGTTTCATTCAACACTGCGAGGCGGCGTATCACACGCCGGTGGGTGAGCGAGGAATGCGGCTTTCAGGCGGAGAGCGGCAGCGGATCGGCATCGCGCGCGCGATTGTTCATGACCCCAAGATCCTCATCCTCGACGAAGCGACCAGCCATCTGGATAACGAAAGCGAACGCTTGATTCAAGTAGCTTTCGAGGACCTGATGCCGGGCCGGACAAGCTTCGTGATCGCGCACCGTCTCTCGACCGTTCGGAAGGCCGACATGGTGGTGGTGTTTTCAGACGGCGCGGTCGAGGACGTGGGCACCCATGAAGAGCTCTGGAGCCGCAGCCCGACCTACCAGAAGCTGCACGGCTTGCATGTGGCCGAACGGCGCCCGAAACCTCGCACCGAGTTTCATCCGGACGAAATCGAAGCGCTGCCGCCTGCGGTGGGCGAGTAAGAGCGGCATCTCGCCCGTGTGCTCAAGCGGCGGAGTCGATTTGTACCACACCCGCGAAGCTCGAGAGCGACTGAACTGCCGGTGGCTTCCCTTCATCGCCAACCGTGCGACTCAAGCAGACGGATGAGGTCCCGGACCTTCAACGTCCACATCATAGCGCCGGCAACGCATCTTGGGACGGTCCCTCCGATGTCTCGACAGCCGGTCACGTTTTATCCACCAGCATCTGACGCTGCTTTGACCCACAATGGAACGACGGCTAAATTAGCCGCCAATCACTAAGCAGACAAGGAGATATCCATCTTGAAGAACACACTCGCAGCCAGTCTACTGCTGTTTACCGCCTTGCTTTCAGTCTCGTCGGCGGCCAAAGCCGTCCCGCCCGATCCGCTACCTGGCACCCCGCCCCTTACAACGGTGCGCGTGCTAGCGGCCAAAGCCACTCCGCCCGACCCAATGCCTGGCAACCCGCCCCTTACAACGGTGCGCTTGCTAGCGGCGAAGGCTTTTCCGCCTGAGCCGATGCCTGGCAACCCGCCCCTTGCGCTGGTGCGCTAAGTGCGGTTACACTGAAGTCCGTTGAGCACGGACTTCTTCAATTCAGCCCAGTCAGCCGTTACCTACGCCGCGACGGTAGCAGAAGTGATTCTGCTGGTGCGGCTGGCTTGGCTTAGGTTATTGCGGGAATTCAAGATCTTTTCATTGTTTCTGGCCTTCGATGGCGCTTGTACGGTTGCGCTTATGGGCTGGGACTATCACTCGTATAGCTACGAGTGGGTTTGGGCTCTATCGGCCCCCGTCTTGACGCTTTTATTCGGGGCTGCCTCGCTCGAACTTTCGCGTGGGGTACGGCAAGCATTCCCGAAGGAAACCGGCAGCCGCACCACTGCGCTCTACGGATTTCTGATCGGAATGACGGTTAGCGCGGTCTGTTCCATGCTGGCGCATCCGCAAGCGATCTCGAGATCTGCCATTCTCTTCACCATTATCAGCCGAAAATGTATCTTGAGCGGATGCGTTCTCGGAATCCTTGCTCAAGGCGCATACCTCACGATGGGGAGCGCCCCAATCATGGCAAATTGGCGCCTCCATCGGCGCGTCTTGCTCACGTACATGACAGCCGCCGTTATCGGCCTATTTGCGGCATCTTCGAAGCACAGGCAGTATGCCGAATGGGTAAGTTTGTTGCGCAGTGAGTTGTTTCTAGGCTGTTTCTTGACGTGGATTACCGAGTTAAAACCCGCCTTCAGTAACTTGTGGGATGGTTTGGGATATCCGACCGAAGAGCAAGTTGCTGAAAATATCGCCTTTCATCACCGGCAAGCTGTGTTGAATCGGAAGCTTGGCCTCCCGGAAGTCCGGTCAAACGAACCCGACTTATTTCCCGATGCAGAACGTTGAAAATATCCGGTTCAGGATATCATCTGCCGTGGTCGCCCCGGTAACTGCGTCAATCGGCCGAAGTGCCGCGTATAAATCAAGCAGCAGCATCTCGTGCGGGATTTGAAACTCGACCGCCTTGCGGGCATTTTCCAGCGCCTCCAGGCTTTCGCGCAATAGCTTTTCGTGCCGGATGCTCGTGATGCTGCCGCTCTCCGGCGCGGCCAGGCCATCTGGCGCGAGGCGGCGCAGAATACTCTCGCGCAGTTCCGGAATGCCCGCGCCGCTCGTGGCGGAAACACACAGCAGATCCGGAACCCCATTCAATCGGCGCTCCAGATCGGACTTATTGCCGACCAGCAGCGGCCGGCGGTCCCGTAATTTCGAGATCAGCTCGCGATCGGCATCGGTAAGCTCCTCCGAGAGATCCAGAACCAACAGCGTCAGATCCGCATCCGCTATGGCCTGATAGCTGCGCTCGATACCGAGCGTCTCGACCAGGTCGTTGCCCTGGCGAATGCCGGCGGTGTCTACTAACTTCAGGGGCACGCCATCGATTGAAGTAGTTTCGGAGACCGTATCGCGCGTGGTGCCCGGAAGGTGCGTCACGATGGCGCGGTCCTGCTCGAGCAGCCGATTAAAAAGGCTGCTCTTTCCAACGTTCGGCCGCCCGGCGATGGCCAGCGTGAATCCTTCGTAGACCAGTTTGCCGGTGATGAAGCTCGCCACCAGGCGCTCAATGCCCTGCTGAATCGGAGAAAGACGCCGCAAGATTTCGTCCGATGTTGCCACACTGATATCGTCCTCGGCGAAATCGATCCCGGCTTCGAGCAGCGCGATCAGCTCGAGCAATTGCTCTTTCACAGGACGGATGCGGCGCGAAACGGAGCCTTCCATCTGCTGGGCGGCGACACGGGCTTGGTAAAGCGTGGTGGCGTCGATCAGATCCCGAACCGCCTCGGCTTGCGGCAGATCGATGCGGCCATTCAGGTAAGCCCGCAGCGTAAATTCGCCGGCGTCGGCGATGCGCGCTCCGTAAGCAACAGCTCTTTCGACACACAAACGCAAGATCACTGGCGCGCCGTGGCACGAGATCTCAACCACGTCCTCAGCAGTGTAAGAACGGGGCGCAGCAAAGTAAGATACGACCACTTGATCCACGATGGATCCGGCTTCATCCGCCAGCTCGGCTAGCTCGCTGCTCCAACTGTTCCAACGCGGCGCGCTCCCGAAACGCAAGATTGCTTCAGCGATGCCACGGCTTTGAGCACCGGAGAGGCGGATGACTCCCAAGCCGCCGCGGCCGATAGGTGTGGAGATGGCGACGATCGTGTCGCGCGGATTCATAAGATCATTGCACCGCGCGCAACGGCCTCCAACCGGCCTGTGCGCTCCGGCAGATTGCGCGCCGTCCTAGTTAGGACCGCGCTCGCGATTGCCACGGGGAGGACGGTTTCCGCCGCGCGAATCGCCTCGCCCATGCCCACCTTGCCGCCTGTCGTTTCCTCGATCGCCCCAGCCTCGTTCACCCCGGCCCCGGCCGTCGCCGGATCGCGAATCTCCTCCGCGGTGCCCGTTGCCACGGTCTCCAAAGTGAGGGCGAGGCGGCGCAGGAGGCGTCGGCATATCGGCTGGAATGATCACCACCGCACGCGCCGGTCCCATGCCGACGCTCTCGCTGCGTAGCTCCTTCTCGTCACGCAAGGCGAGATGAATCACGCGCCGTTCGCGGCTGGTCATCGGGTTGAAGTGGAAGGGCACGCGTGTACGCTTCACCTTTTCGGCGGCGGCTAACGCGCTCATTCGCAGCTCCTCAACCCGCATCAAACGGTAATCGTTGGCGTCAAAGGAAATCAGCGCGTGATCCTCGGGCGGCAACCGGAGCGCTTCCATGGCAAGATGCTCCAGCGACAGCAATAACTCGGCGCGATTTGTGAGCAACAGCTCTACATCGGCGCCGGAAAACCGCACCGTCACTTCGGGATTCTCAACTTCGGGATGCGGATTATCGGGCGTGCCTAACTCGTATTCAAATTCAAAGCCGGCGTGGCCAATCAAGGGACGCAGAAATTGATCCAGCCTGGGCTGCAGCGACTCGACCGTATACTTCATGGAGTTACTTCTTCACCGTCCTTCTTGCGGGCGCCTTGGGCGGCGCGGCTGCGGGAGGCGGCGCAGCGGCGGGCATAAATCTATTGATGATAAGCTGCTGGACGATTCCCACCACATTGCCGGTCAACCAATATAGTACAAGTCCGGCGGAAGCGTAATAGAACATGAAGCCGAACATCAGCGGCATGAACATCATCATCTTCTGTTGGTTTGGGTCCACCCCGGCGGCGGGCGTAAGTTTCTGCGTCAAGAATTGCGTAGCGATTAAGATGACCGGCAGCAGGTGAATGGGAAGCGACTCGGGCGATGACAAGTCGGGCACCCAGAGCCACGGCGCGTGCCGCAGCTGAATCGCAATGCTCAAGACGCGATAAAACGCGTAGAAGAATGGCAATTGGACTAACATCGGCAGGCAGCCGCCGACCGGGTTCACGCCCTCCTTCTTGTACAGCGCCATCACTTCCTGATTCTGCTCGGCCTTGCGCGGATCGCGAATGCCGATGTTTTTGTATTTCGCGTTGATGGCCTGAATCTGCGGCTGCAGCTTCTGCATACGGCGGGCGGACTTCAGGCTGGTAAGCCGGAACGGGAACAAGGCCAAGTTGATGATCAGCGTTACGACGATAATTGCCCAGCCGTAATTGCTGGTCCAGTGATCGTTCACCCAATTCAGCCAGAGAAACAGCGGCTTAGCGATCACACCAAAGAAGCCCCAGTCGACAATTTGCGCCAGCTTGGGGCTTACTTTCTTGAGAATCTCGATATCCTTGGGCCCGACATACAGGGAGAAGTCATTTTCCGTACCGGTCGAAATACCGGTCCCGACAAAGGGGGTCGCCTTGTCCTGACTGGGGAGCTTGATTTGGTCCCCGAACGTGCGAATCTCGAGCGAAGACGAGCCCTCCGGCAGGGCAACGGCTGCGAAGAAATTATCTTCTAGTCCCCCGAACGTGTAATTCCCGCTATCTGTAATGGGCCCGTTCTTCGCGTCCTTGGCGCTCTTCTTGATCAGTTTTCCGGCCGTCGCGTCATAGCGCACGCTGTTCTCTGTGGCCGCGGCATTCCTGACCTTCTGATCGCCGAATCCTCCGCGCCACACGAGGAAATGCGGCACGGGCGTATTGCCTGCCAAAACCTGGCTCTTGACGTTGGCGAGATAGCTGCTCGTACCGAACTCAAAGGATTTGTGGATGCTCGTCTGTCCGTCGGAATAGTCGTAATCGATTTTGTTTCCGCCGGCTGAAACCTTGGCCCGGTATAGAACAGCGTTAGGATCGACACTGAGCTTCTGGCCGTTTGCCGCTTCGATGCTGAAGGGCAGCGGAACATCGGCTGCCGTGTTAATCAGTTGCAGCGGCTTGCCGGCGTCGTCGCGATATTGCTTCAGAACCCAGCTTTTGACTGTCGCGCCTTTGTTAGTGAAGACAATGTGATACAGCTCGGTATCTATGTCGGTAGTAACTTCCGACGCGGCTTGCACGGCCCCGGAGTTTGCTGCTGCCGTTACGGGCTGCGCTGGAGCGGAAGGCATAGCGGACGGCTTGCTGACTACACTCGCAGCCGACTTATCGTTGATGGGAGCAGCCGGCTTCGGTCCTGGCGCCGGCTTGAAGACATATTGCGAGACCAGCAGCACCAGCATCATGAGCGCCAGCGCCAAAGGAAGACGTTTCTCAAACGAGGGCGGCCCCGGCGTCACGCCGCCGGTAGAATTGGACCCGGGTGAATTAGACATAGCTCAATCTCAAACTCATGCTCAGCGCACCGGATCGTAGCCGCCGGCGTGAAACGGATGGCAGCGGCCGAGCCGTTTTACTCCCATCCAAACCCCGCGCAAAGCTCCATGCTTCGCTATCGCATCCAGCATGTATTCCGAACAAGTCGGGTAGAAGCGGCAGGCGGAGGGCAACAGGGGTGAAATCAAAATCTTGTAGCCTCTGAGAACGGCAATCAGGATGCGTTGCATCGCGCAAATATCCGGCCGACTTCACGGCACAGTTCTTCGAACGGCGCGTTCAGCACGCTGCGCCTCGGGTTAAAAACAACCGCCCAGTTCGTGGGCAGGACATGACGCTGGCTTCGAACGGCTTCGCGCATCCGCCGCTTCAGCCGATTCCGTTGCACCGCATGGCCCAGCGGCTTCGGCACTGTGAACCCGAAACGCGACGGCGCGCACTCGGCTTGACGCAAACAAAACGCCGCGAAATAACGGCTGGTCATGCGGACACCGGTTTGATAAATAGTGCGGAATTCAGACGACCGGAGAACCCGCTTGCTTTTAGGAGACAGCAGAACAATCGGCGAACCGCTTACTTGGCGGCGCGGACAGCCGGCTCGTCGCTTACCGTCAATTTGTGCCGGCCCTTAGCGCGCCGGCGCGCGAGTACGGCCCGGCCGTCCGCCGTCTTCATGCGCTTGCGAAATCCGTGGGTCTTGGCCCGGTGGCGATTGTTGGGCTGAAACGTGCGTTTTGGCATTCAAGATCCTTTTCTGTTTTCTGGTGGGAGCGGCAACTTGCGCCGAGACACACTGCTAGCTGTCCACTGAACCTAAAGTTCAGTATATCAAGCAATGCGGGTGGGCTCTTGCAGCGGCGGCCGTGCATCAAACATCGCTACCCACCAGCGCCGCGCTGCCACCACGGCCCATACCGCTTCGACCACGCCGAACGGCCATGCGCCCTGGAGAAATCCGTACGCTGAGCCGAGCAGGCACGCCGCCGCGAACGCCAGAATGAACCATCGGCTTCGCTTCTCGAGTGCGTAGCACACCAGCATTGCCGTAACCGCGAACAGGCCGAAGAGCGTGAGCGCGCTCAAGCAAAAACGGCTCTCCTCAGCGCCGCCGCAGAAAGCTACCATCCACGCTATAACGGCCTGCGCCTGCGATCACCAGCGCGAGGAATATACCACAGAAAAGTAGCGGCAGTTCGCCGTTGCCCGGACCCGACAGCTTCATGTGGTGGACCAGCGTAAACGCCGTGGCGAGATTGATGACTACGATCAGCGCAGCATACCTCGTACCGACGCCGAACACCACCAGCAGCGAGCAAATCGCGTCTGACAAAATCGCAAATAACAGGCTCGGCAACGGGCCAATGTGTATCGGGTTCGGAAAATGACCCGACATCTGCGAGAAATGGGTGACCTTCCCTAACCCGTGCTGAAAGAACAACAGCAAGCCCGCCCAGACGCGCAGCACGAGCAACGCCATATCGATTGTTCCCGCCGGTGCGGTTCTAGTTATGAGTGGAGTTTTTGGAGGCATCGGTAAATGGCTATTGAGCTATAGTAGCTCTCGATCCATGTTCAATCGCGCCCTCGTACTCTTGACGGCTGGATTATGCGCCTTTGCGAGCTCCGGACAAAGCGCTCCACAAACGGTTCTTCTCTGGCCGGATGGCGCACCCGGCGCGCAAGGCAACGCGGATGCCGACAAGCCTTCGCTCTCGCTGTATCCGGCTTCGGATGCAAACAAAATCCCGGTGGGCGTCGTAGTTTGCCCGGGTGGCGGCTATCACAACCTAGCGATGGACCACGAAGGCAAGCAAATTGCCGAGTGGCTCAACCATCTGGGCATCTCCGCGTTTGTGTTGCAGTACCGCTTGGGCCCGAAGTACCACTTTCCTATCGAATTATGGGATGCGCAGCGGGCGATCCGCTACGTGCGGGCGCATGCAGCCGAGTTCGGACTTCGACCCAACCGCATCGGCATCTGGGGCTTCTCTGCCGGTGGACATTTGGCGTCAACGGCTGGCACACACTTCGATCTCGGCGACCGCGATGCCGCGGATCCCATGAATCGGCCCAGTTCCCGCCCCGATTTCATGATCCTCGCCTACCCAGTGATCACGATGGAAGCGCCGTACGTGCATCTGGGCTCGCGCGATAACCTGCTGGGCGAAAAACCCGATCCGGCGCTGGTGCTCTCCCTGTCGAACCAAACACAAGTAACGAGCGAAACACCGCCGGCATTCCTGTTCCATACAAGCGACGACGATGTAGTGCCGGTCGAAAACAGCATCGAGTTCTATCTGGCGCTCCGCAAAGCCGGCGTGCCTGCGGAAATGCACATCTACCTGCATGGCCGGCACGGGGTCGGTTTGGCGCGGAACGACCCTCAGTTGAGCAGTTGGCCCGATCGGTTGGCAGGTTGGCTTAAGGCGCAGGGGATTCGTTAGACGGTCAATCGTCGCATCAACTCGCGCATATCGATCGCCGTGCCGTCGGCCTTGCCGCGCGCCAGCGCTGGCGAAATCGCGAGCGCCTCGTTATGGTCCTCAAACCAAACTAAGAAGGAGGACTGCTCTGCGCCGGACAGCCGCTGCTGGTTGATCCAGGTGTAATAAGCTCCCATATCGGCGTCAATAAGCGAGCCTTCCGGATCGGGAACTGCCCGCTGCTGAACGCCCGCCAGCAATTCCTTCATCGATTGCTCACGCTGCCTGGGAGCAAAGCGCGCCAGAAGCGTCACCGGTTGGGCACGGCGCAGAGCCTCGCGCGCCGACCACTGTACGAAGGTGGTGCTGAACAGTTGAGTTCCCGAACCCTCCGTCAAAATGCTGACCTGAAAACGGGTCAGCACTCCTTGCTCTCCCGCGCCGTCGAGCCCCAGATCCTCCGGGCGCATCTGGGCAAGCAGGGTCCGCAAAACCTCCGGTCCGCCGCCGCCGGGTTGCATCACTGCGCGCATTTTGTTCACCAGCGCGGTACGCACGCCTTGCAGCGCATCGTAGGAGATGCAGGTCAGCCCGCCGCTCGACGTCCGATTCACCGCACCATCGATGTACCAATGCCCGAATGGAACCGGATGCGCGGCAGCGCGCGCGGTGAGCGTATCCGTCAGCAGGCTCCAACCGTTCTTCGGGTCCACGTTGTTGAAGTAGACGCCTTGCGGCCGCAGTTTGCGAAACAGCGGGTGGCGATTCTGATCCACTCCCGCCCCAATGACAACCATCCCCAGCCGCGGGATCGGCAGCGCCGGCATGCTGACGGACCCGTTCACTTTGTGCACATAGTCGATTGCTGCACTGCGGAACGCATCGATCTGATGCGTGGCCCAAAGATGCGCTGTGAGTTGCTCCGAGAATTGAGCGGGCGCGGCAACCCAGTCCAGGTGCTCCAGTTCGGCGGAGAGGTGCAGCGCCCCAAACGGCGCCATGGCATCGGCCAACTGCCGCGCAGACAAGCCGCCAAGATAGGCGAGCTGACTGTCCAACTCGCGGCGCTCTGCCGGAAACTTCCAATCGTAGGCAATCAGCTCGCGCAGTAGCAGCGGAAGAAACGCGAGCGGCAAGCTTTCGAACAACGCAATGCGCTTCTCCGCAATTTGCCGCGCCTGCGGCGGATACGCACTGAATTGATCCGCTTTGAGCTGGCTGGGCTGCATACAGTTATAAAACCTCTGCGAGCGGCCGTCCCTGCGCCAGGCGCGGTGAGAAACCGAGCAGGGAGCCAACCGTCGGCACTAGATCCGTCGATTCCACAGCCCGATCCACAACGACGTTTTCGCGCACGCCAGGACCCATCACGATCATCCAGGTCGTACGCGAAAGCGAATCGCCCGTGCGGTGATGCTGGAATCCATTGCCCCCTGGATCGGTATCCGAATCGCGGCCGAAATCGGGCAAGATGAACAGAGTCGTCTTGCCTGCGTACTCCGGCTCGCTCTGAATCGTATTCCAGAGCTCGGCGCACAATCGGTCGGTGCGCTGAATGCCATCGATGTAAAGCGAGTAAGTCCCGGAATGCGCGATGTCGATATCGTGCAAAGTGACCCATAACAAGCTGGGCGCAAGCTGCCGCATAAGTTGCCGGGCAATGTAGACCGACAGTTCGTCCGGGCTCGCCAGGTTGCGGGCGTGCGCCGTGAATGCCTCCACCGAAAGCTTCAGTAACTCCGCCATGTGCTGTAACTCGATCTCGCTTCCGGCGATCTCGGGCGTGTAGAGCGGAGTCTCATAGTTATCGCGCAGCAAGTGCTCATACTGCGCTTCGCCGGCAGCCGACAGCGCGGTCCCCAGCAGCCGCTTCGGCAGAATGACGCCTGCGCCGAAGCCCGGACCATAGGCGCGATGACCGCTCTCGCCAATGCGATTGAAGCCATTGCTCGGCGCTACCACCCAGGCGTCCGTTGCCGGCCGGTTCAGATCGCGGCGGAAGTATTCGAAAACAGTCGGATTCTCCGGCGCAACCGCGGCGAAGTTATTGAAGGTCTCGTAGACCCCGGTCGCGAGACTGGCCGTGGCCACGTAGTGACCCAAAATCCCGCGATTCACCACCTGCGTGAAGATCGTGGACTGCGGAATCAGTTGCTTCAGTAAGTTCGGGATATTCTCCTGCCCCTCGGGCATAAACGTTTCTTCGTCGCGAGCGCCTCCGCCGAAGGTGACCACCACGGCTTTTTTGCTGCGGGAGGAAGCCGCCGCTCGAAATGGGGCGAGACCGAACAGAGCTGCACCTGCCCCCGCACCGGTCGCGGCGTGGAGGAATTTGCGCCTGCTCAAGGCGATGCGTTGCGCGCTCTCTCGCGAAATTCCCAAGTCTCTCAGGCCTCGTCAGCCTTTATTCTACGGACAACCAGACCTCGTTGCGCGCCCGTATAGGCGACTGCGCCCCGGTAGCCTGCGCCCGGATCGAATTCCTGAAGATTCCACCGCTGCGCGTCATTCTCGCGATTCGAAAGCAAGCGCGCCGGCTCGTTGGGCAGCAGCGAGACCTGAAACGAATCGAGCGGGATCGACAGCCCGCCTCCGATTGCTTTAATATAGGCCTCCTTGCGTGTCCAGCAGTTGAAGAATGCCGGCTCTTGCTGGTCCAACGGAACCCCCGCCAGATCCACACACTCCTCGGGGCTGAAGAATCGGCGCGCTATATCGAATAAATCCGGCATCGCGCGGATCTTTTCTACGTCAACGCCAATTTCGCAATCCCTTGCCACCGCACAGGCGGCGAGTGTGCCCGAGTGCGAGAGATTGAATTCAAGACGGCAATCGGCGTGCCTCAGCCGCGGTTTACCTTGTGGGTTGTGAGAGAACTCGACGGCCGCGGGAGACTTGCCCAGATACTTCGACAACACGCTGCGAAGCACTCCGTGAGCGATCACAAACGACAGCTGTAGGTGAGGGAAGCAGAATCGGTCGGCACGATCCAGTTCGTCCGGTGAAAGCTGGCTCCGGAAATATTCAAGCGTACGCGCGCTCGCCGTCAATTCATACAGCCAGAGATGAACTTTTCCCGGATCGGGAAGACACTTGTTTTCAATGGAATTCATTGATTCGAATGCTGCGATTGTTATAACTCGAATATGCCACGCTATGCCGCCGTCGATATCGGCAGCAACTCCGTTCGAATGATGGCCGCGGAGGTCGGCCAGGGTTCGACGCGCATCCTGGCGCAGGAACGGCAGGTCACGCGCTTGGGCGAGAGCGTCTTCCGTTCCGGCCGGATTAGTGACGAGGCACTGGATTTCTTGTGTGCACAACTGGTGCGGATGCAAGCCGCATACAGCGTGCTCGACGTGCGAGGCGTGCGTGCGGTGGCAACCAGTGCAGTGCGCGATGCGAGTAATCAAAAGGAGTTTTTGCAGCGCACGAGCGACGCACTCAAAACCAATGTCGAAGTGATCTCCGGCCCGGAGGAGGCGCGGCTCATCCATCTGGGAGTCGAAGCGCGCTGGCCGCGTCCAAAGGAGCGAACGCTGATCATCGACGTAGGTGGGGGCAGCGCCGAGTTGATCGTTAGCCAGGGCGGCCAGTTGGTGGATGCAGTTTCAAAACCGCTCGGCGCGGTGCGCCTCACCGAAGTTTTTCTCAGGACCGACCCGCCGCGCGCCGACGAGCTGCATCGCCTGGACCGCTATATAGAGGAGAAGCTGCATTCGTTTCACAAGCTGCATGGGAGCGAGAAATTCGATCGAACCGTGGCGACCTCTGCGACCGCCGCCGCAATTGTGTCGGCCGCCAACCAGGTGCCGCGGGCGAAGCGCGACGAAGCGGACCGGCTCCGGGCGAGCGTAGCACAGGTGCGCGAACTCCATGCAAGATTAGTCGAAAGCGACTTAGCTGCACGCCGCAAGATTCCGGGCATCGGCCCGAAGCGCGCTGAGATCGTGACCGCCGGCGCCACGGTGTTTCTTCGAGCATTAGAACTCTTCGACAGCCGGTCCCTTTACTACTGCACCGCGGGCGTTCGTGACGGCATCATAGCCGATTTAGCGGCGCGGGGCGTGGGCCGCGAGCTGTCTCAGCTTTCGCGCGAGCAGCGCTCGGTAGTGGAAGCGATGGCCAAGCATTACGCTGTCAACCTGAGGCATGCCCGGCATGTTGCTTGCCTCGGTCACCGGTTGTTCGAGATTTTGCAGAATGTTCACGCACTCCCGCCTGCGGCCGGGAAACTGCTGGAAGCCGCCGCCCATCTCCACGACATCGGTCACTATGTCAGCGGCACGGGCCACCATAAGCACTCTGCCTATCTGGTAGCCAATTCCGACTTGCCGGGCTTTACCGATAAGGAGCGCCTGACGATCGCGGCGCTATGCCGCTTTCATCGCAAATCCATGCCGCAGCCCAGGCATTCGCTATTTCAATCGCTCGATGCCGAATCCAAGCGGGTGGTCGTGAGTCTCGAGCCGTTGCTTCGAATCGCGGATGCACTCGACCGCGGCCACGCACAGAAGGTGCGGGACATTATTGCCGCCGACAAAGACGGCGCAGTAAATTTACTCGTGCAAGCCGAAGCGGATGCGGACCTCGAGATATGGGCTGCCAACGAAGCGGCCAAGACGTTCCGCGAGGTCTACGCAAAGCCGGTTTCCCTACAGCGGGCCAAAGCGCAGAAGGTCTAACCCTGCACGGGTCATTTTGCCTGTCCGCAGGTGAGCGCCTCCAGGCTTTTCAGTTTCGCCGCCAGCGTGGTTCGCTTTAACCGCAGCATGTCAGCCGCCAGTTTCTTGTTCCCCCGTGCGCGCTCGAGCGCCTGCTCCAGCAGATTCAGCTCGATACGCCCAATCACCACTTCGAAATCGAGACCATCCTCGGGCAGCGAAATGATGTGCGCCTCTCCCATATCCAACAGCTTCGGCGTCGCCTGCGCAGGTAGGGTAAAGTCCGGCGGCAGGAGTATGGTTCTGTCTCCTGATAGAACGATTGCCATCTCGACCACGTTTTCCAGTTGACGCACATTGCCGGGCCAAGGGTACTGACACAACCGCTGCAACGCTTCAGCGGACGCCGTCTTGAGCGGGAGCTTCTCCTGGTCGCAAATCTTCCTGATGAAGTGCTGCACCAGCAGTGGGATGTCCGGCGCGCGTTCCCTGAGCGCCGGAATCCTGATCGGCACCACATGCAGCCTGTAATATAGGTCTTCCCGAAATTTCCCCTGTTTGACCCGCTCCAGCAGATCGCCATTGGTCGCTGCGATCACGCGCACGTCGACCCGGGTAGTCTCCGAACTGCCGACCCTTTGAAATTCCCGCTCCTGCAGCACGCGCAACAGCTTGGCTTGAAGGTCAAGCGTCAAATCGGCGATCTCGTCCAGAAACAGAGTCCCCTCGTCGGCCTGCTCAAAACGGCCGATACGTGCGTTGGTCGCACCTGTAAATGCGCCTTTCACGTGTCCGAACAGTTCCGCTTCGAGTAGATTATCCGGAATAGCGGCACAATTCACCGCGATCATCGGTTTTCCGGCGCGCGGACTCGCTTGGTGAATTGCCCTCGCGATCACCTCTTTTCCGCTCCCGGTCTCTCCTAAAATCAGCACCGTGGACCGCCGGCCCGCAATCAGCGCTACCATGTCGGTGACTTTTTCCATAGCCGGACTGTTTCCAACCACCATCTGCCGCCACGCCCCCCTCACGGCTGCAGGACCGCCTTGGCGAGCAGATAATCTGGCCAGGAAATCCGTAAACGAGCCCTTCTCGGGATACCGGTCGAAATAGTGATACGCGCCGAGCTGCAGCAATTGCACGGCCTCTGCCGCAGTACCTGACTCGCGAATAAAGAGAATGGGCAGGGAGCGCTTGACACGCAGCATCTCTTCCACCACCACGCCTGCATCGTCTTCTGTAAGCGGTAAACAGACGATACCAACTTCAAAAGCATCCCGCTCCTGCTCAAGCTCGAACAGAGCTTCCCCAAGCGATCTCGTAACCTGCCATTCCTGAGCGCCCGAGAGCAACTGCGCCGGATCCGGTGCCAAGGTCGAATCGGCCAACCAAAGTATCTTCATGCCGCTAATAAATGATCGGCGGCAAAAGTTTGGCGCTTTAGGCTTCGAGTAGAGTTTTTCCTTACTTCCCCCCTCGTTCGAAATACTCTTCGATCTCCTCCAGCGTTTTGCCCTTTGTTTCGGGTAGGAAAAATACTGCCGTAATGAAATAGATTACAGTGAAACCGACGAAAGCGAAGAACATAGTGGAATAACCGTAATTGCTGACGACCGGCAGGAAAATCGCGGCCAGCGTGGTCGAGACCACTTGGTTGATGACCAAGGCGATGCTCATGCCATTCGACCGAATCCGGGTCGGCATCAGTTCGGACAGCGCCAGCCATACACAGACGCCGGGGCCAATCGCGAAAGAGGCCATAAATGCGTAGAGGCTCAAGGCGACCAGCCAACCGTGTCGCGCATCGGGCACCGGGCTGATGAGAGCTTTATCGATCTTTAAGGGCGCCCGGCGCGCGGCATCCAGATTCGCGAACGGATTCTTAAAAAACGCCTCTACTTTGTTGCCCGGAACGCAGCTAGCGCGGGTAATTACAATCGCTGGGGCCGCCGGATCATCTGAACGCGCTACGTTAGTCGCCGCCGTGAAATCTCCAAAGGAATAAATAATGGTCAGGGCCGCGCGGCTGGATTTGACCACGCCGCCGCCATTGTTGCCTGCCAATAACTTGTCCGCCTCAGCAGCATCGAAACGCACGGTCGCCGTCTGATCTGGCGTCACTAGGGACTGAACCGCCGCTTGCGCGTCCACATGCCGCTTCTCCGTACGAAGAAACAGTACACCGGTAATGGAAAGCGAAACAATGATACCGGCCGTACCCACCGTGAGCAGGAACTTACGCCCACGCCGGTCTACTAACATAAAGCCAACGATCGTTAGTAAAAAGTTGACGATTGTAAATATTACATAACTCCAGTGCGCCGCCACGTCCGAAAGACCGCTTTCTAAAAGAATATTTGTGTTATACCCAATAATAGAATTGATTCCGGTTGCGGTGTTGCAGAACAGAATGATACACGCCAGCACAAACGGAATAACATATTTTCGCCGCAGCAGCGATTCCTTGACTCTCTCGCCGGTCGACTTAGCCGCCGCTTCAGTCGAGGCAGTCTCTTCCATTTCCTTTAGCTCTGTGTTCGCTTGTTCGCTGCTTCTAGAACGTAGCAGGGCCCTATAAGCTGCTTCACGCCTGCCGTGGCGGAATAGCCAGCGCGGGGATTCCGCCACCAGAGCGCTTCCAATCACGAACAGAATTCCCGGCGGAAGCGATACCCAGAATATCCGGCGCCAGGCTTGGTCTTTGAAGGCGAACACCGTGGCAGCATCGGCCAACTTAGTAACTTCCGCAACGCGATAGCTGAAATAAATCCCAATAAGAGCTGCCGCCACAATGCCCAAAGTCAGCAGCCATTGAAAAATGCCAGTTCCCTTCCCTCGTTTTGATGCCGAAAGACACTCCGCAAGATAGAGGGGAACTACGACGCCGATAAATCCACCACTTACACCTTGCAAGAGGCGGCCCAAAAACAAGGGCCCATAGCCGTGCGAAAGAGCAATCACCGGAATACTGACTACAAACGTCGCCCCGCTGAGCACCATCAGCGGCTTGCGCCCCATCCAATCGGCCAGCAGCCCGGCAAATAGGGTCGAGATTACGCTCCCCAGCAGCACCGCCGCCACAATGATCGAGAGCTGGCCGGCGTTGAGGCCGGAGGTCGCCTCCAGGTACGGCAGCGCGCCGCCGATGATGCCGACGTCTACCCCGTAGAGCAATCCGCCGAGACCGGCAACCAGTAGAAGAAAGCGGTTGTATGCAGTGTTTGTGTCTTGAATTGGCATGCGATCGCGCTGTGCGGCTCTCCTTCTTAGTCGAAACCCTTCTTATGCGAAGTGCAGAACCTTCTTCACACCTTTAGCTACTGTTCTCCAGTTATTCCTTACTTCGGTGAGGCGCCTTTTGCCGCTTGCCGTTAAGGCATAGAACCGCGCCTTTCGTCCGTTTTCAGTGACTTTCCAGGACCCCGCGATCAGCTTCTCCTTCTCGAGCCTGTGCAGCGCCGGATAAAGGGAGCCTTCCTCGATTGCGAGCAAACCTTCCGAAGCCGTGTGAATGTGGTGCGTGATCCCAAAGCCATGATTCGGCCCGCGCTCCAGCGTCTTCAGGATCAGCAGTTCTAATGAGCCTTGTAGATTCTCAGTAGCTCTGGCCATTGGTTTACCCTAGCACGCTAGGGTACTCACGTGGGCCGCTTGCCCGGCGGTTTCTTCGGTCCGGAACGGGTATTTTTCCGAGCAACCTTGCTTGGCTTTTTCTGTCCGATTCCCGGTTCCCAAACGCGTCCTATCTACGGAACAGAAACCATGTATCACCACGTAAAAAAATTGATGTACACCGTGAACGTCGGCACGCCGGATCCCAAGTTTGGCAACATGCTTCTTGAGCAGTTCGGCGGCGCGAATGGCGAGCTCGCCGCGGCTATGCAATATTCCATCCAAGGCCTGAATTGCGAAGATCCCAAACGCAAGGATCTGTTAATGGATATCGGCACCGAAGAGTTGAGCCACCTGGAAGTGGTCGGCACCCTGGCCCGCATGCACCTCAAGCCGACCAAGAAGGAAAGAACCGCGGCGGAAGCAGACCCGCTCATCGCAATCGCTGGT
This sequence comes from Bryobacteraceae bacterium, assembly GCA_036269275.1. GTDB lineage: Bacteria > Acidobacteriota > Terriglobia > Bryobacterales > Bryobacteraceae > Bog-105. The sequence continues at coordinate 232,227 of DATASJ010000142.1, forward strand.
GGCGGAGGCGTCTCGCTTTTCAATTCCATGGGAGATCCCTGGACCGCCGACTATCTCAAAATTACCGGCGAGCTGGATGTCGACCTGCGCAGCAACATTGCCGCTGAAGCGCGCGCCAAAATCGTCTACGAACGGCTTATCGACTTTACGGATGACCAGGGCACAATCGACGCTCTGCAATTTTTGATGACTCGCGAGATCACGCACATGAAGGCCTTCACCTTTGCTCTTGAGAGCATGGGCAAAGATCGCTTCAGCGTGGGCCTGATCCCGCCGACTCCGGGGCTTGTGGACCAATATTTTAACGATTCTACGGGCCAAAACGAACAAGGCGATAGCGATGCACGCGGTCCTTGGAATGAGGGCGACGATTGGCAGTTCATCGAGGCGCCGGCCTTCCAGCAGTTCAAATCGGCACAAGCCGGCACCCGCGAATCGGGAACTCCCTCGCTCAACGAAGGGAATGCCGTCGATGCCGGCAATGGTCACGCGAAAACCGGCCACAAGCGCTCCGCCACTGCTTCGAGTAAGTGAAGTTACCGCGCGCCTAACCGCGTGAGTGTCGCTGAATCGGTGCTACCGTCGCGACCTCACGCGTGCGCGGGGCTGCGCCGGTGGTGGTGCGTCTTGACCCTTCGGTTGTGGGCAGCCGGCCGTTCCTTCTGCAGTTCATCTACCAAGGCCTGTAGCTGGTGGTTCTCCGCTTTCAGCCGCGACACTTCCTGCTGTGTGGCCTGTTGAACCTCGTTTTGTTCAGCCTGAGTCTGTCCAGCCGGGGCGGTCTGGAGTTGCGCCGTTCCTAACGTGGAGGCGTTTGTGGCCGTGCCGGCCGCGTAAACCACCTGATTCAGCTCCAGGGTTTGCCTGGAACTCACCGCTCCGGCGAAAAAGCCAGCCAGCGCGCCCCCAATCACCGCCACAGCGATTTTGGGCCAGTGCGCCCGCAGGTACCGCGCGCACACACCCGCACAACTACGAACTGCGGGGGCGGGATAAGCAACTTTCATCGGGCGGCAAAAGAGACCCAAAGTCGCCGTCGACTGGCTACTGAGCTGCATACTCGTGCTCCATTTTCTCTGTTGCGCCGAACTCAGTCAGTATGGGCGGCTGCGCCTAGCCGAGCCTAGGCACTCCGCAAAAAATAAGAAGTGCCATCATATCACTCTCCGAACAAAGTGCAAACAAACTGTTTCACGCCCTGCCCGCTCATTTCGCGTAATTTTGGATATAAGAGTCCCGCGGCAGGCCCAGACTTCGAACCTTCTGCCGCAGGTGCGCCGCATCGTCGCGGCTCATTCGCCCACCCGCCACAACCAGGTACGGACTCCCGCCGCTCGGCGTGAACGTCTCGGCGTTCAGTCCCGAATATTTGGCATTCACCCAACGTGCCTTGCTGCTTGCATCCGCTTCGCGCGTATACGTGTACAGGACCACGCGCCAAAACGGCCCCCGCACAGAATCGGATGCGCGCGCGGCGGGAACCGGTTCGGCAACCACAGGCTGCGGGCGTGAAACCGTCTTTGCATCCTCTGGAGCGATCGTCTTGGACTCCCATGCACTTCCTCGCGCGCGGGTCGCTGTGCCTCGCGCTGCAACCTGCTTGGCGGGCAAGACGGTCGTGTGCCTGGGCCGCAGCAGCCAAATCAATCCCAGGACCACAACAATGCCAGCGGCTGCATAGATCCACCAGGCACGCAGCTTAGGCTCGGGCGCCTCGCGCGCCCGTGGGGCGCCTGCCCGTGGGGATAGCGGTGTGTACCTTCTTGCCGGCAGTTCCGCCGCTGAAGCTGCCGCGGCAATGCCAGCTCCGGCAGCGGCCGCCAACGCTGGTTTGACCGCCACCAGCGGTGCCGTGCGCCCGCGGAATAGCGCCTCCACTTGCCCTGTGTTGATCCTGGCCTGGGGATCGGGATCCAGGCAGCGCCGCGCGATACTATCGAACGGCGCCGGTAAGTTCCCCGCTTGCTCAAGGCAACTCTCCCCGCAACTCTGCTGCGTCAGAATCTCCACCAGCGTTGCACCCAAGCACCAAATATCCGCGCTCGGCGTTACATTCGCCCCGACACTCTCGGGAGCCCGGTAGCGTGCTCGCGGCAGCGGCAGCGTCGGCGCGACGCCTGCCCGGCGTACGCACTCGGTCGAAAGTTTGATCGAATCGCCCAGCGCGATAATTTGCTCGGGCGATACGCACCCGTGAACCAATCCCTGCGAGTGCAGCTCATCCAGGCCGCGGATCAGCGCCAGCAATACCTCGCCCGCTTCTTCCTTGCTCAGCGCACGCTCTCGGACCGCTCCATCCAGCGTTTCATCCGGCCGCCGCAGAACAACGTACGCCAGGGTCGAGCCCTCAACCTGCGTCTGCCCCGCTCCCAACGGCGTCGCCAAATGTTGATCCTTGCAGCGTCTCGTGTTCTCCCACGCGTCCGCCTGCTCTTCTGCTTCGCCCGCTTCCGCCACAAATAACTTCGCAAAGGCGTTTGTCGACGAGTCGCCCAGCACTCTGACTTTAAACGTCGCTACTCTCTCTTCAGCCGCCAGGATCGTCTCGAGCTGATATCCGCCTTCGAGTATCGTGCCCTGCAGCAGCGTCCAATCGAGGTCGGTTGTTGTCGGTTCGCTCGGCATTATTAACGGAAGTAATCGCGCCATTCGAGGCATGCGCTCCCGCCACTATACCACCTGAATTTCACCTCAAGCCAACCTCTCCGCCTGTCCACCTATAATCGGATCATGCATCGCACTGAATGGATCGCGTCCCGCCAATCCGATCCGATTCGCACTCAGATCCACTACGCCCGAAAGGGCTTGATCACAGGCGAAATGGATTACGTGGCCCGGCGCGAAAATCTGCCGCCCGAGTTGATCCGCGATGAAGTGGCGCGCGGCCGCATGATCATCCCCGCCAATATTCATCATCACCGCCTCGAACCCATGTGCATCGGTGTGGCGTCCCAATGCAAGATCAACGCCAACATCGGCAACTCGTCCACTACCTCGAACATCGACGAAGAGCTCGCCAAGCTGAACTACGCCGTTAAGTACGGCGCCGATACCGTCATGGATTTATCCACCGGCGGCGACATCCCTCGCATCCGCCAGGCCATCATCGATGCCTCGCCCGTCCCCATCGGCACCGTGCCCATCTACGAGGCGCTCAACCGTGTTCGCCGCGTCGACGATCTGAGTCTGAGCGTCATGCTCGAGGTCATCGAAGAGCAAGCCGAGCAAGGCGTCGATTACATGACCATCCACGCCGGCGTCCTGGTGCAGTATGTTCCTCTCACGACCAAACGCATCACGGGAATCGTCAGCCGCGGCGGCGCCATCCTGGCCGAATGGATGGTCAAAAAACACCAGCAGAATTTCCTCTACGATCACTTCGATGCGATCTGCAAAATCTTTCAGAAGCACGACGTCAGCTTCTCGCTCGGCGATGGTTTGCGCCCCGGTTGTCTCGCCGATGCCAGCGACGCCGCGCAATTCGCCGAGTTGAAGACCCTCGGTGAGCTCACCAAAAAAGCCTGGGAGTATGACGTCCAGGTGATGATCGAAGGTCCCGGCCACATTCCGCTTGACCAGATCGCCGTTCAAGTCGAAAAGGAGCGCGACCTGTGCTACGAGGCGCCTTTCTACACGCTTGGGCCGCTCGTAACCGACATCGCTCCGGGCTACGACCACATCACGTCAGCCATCGGCGCCGCCATGATCGGCTGGCACGGCGCATCCATGCTCTGCTACGTCACTCCCAAGGAGCACCTCGGGTTGCCCAATCGCGAAGACGTCAAGCAAGGAATCATCGCCTACAAAATTGCGGCACATGCCGCCGACGTGGCGCGCCACCGCAAAGGCGCTCGTGATCGCGATGACGAGCTCTCCCGCGCGCGGTTCAACTTCGATTGGCGCCGCCAGTTCGCCTTATCGCTCGATCCCGAAACCGCCCAAGCCATGCATGATGAAACGTTGCCCGAAGAAGGCTTTAAGGAAGCCGCTTTTTGCTCCATGTGCGGCCCGAAGTTCTGCTCGATGAACCACTCGGCGAAGACGCAGGAGTTCACCGAAGCAGATGCCGCCGCCGTTCTCTCCGCAGCCGACGATGCGAGCATCGTGAACATCTCGTAGCGTAGATGCGGGCATCGTGAACATCTCGTACCGTCATCGGCCGCCGAGTTCCGTTGTTTTCAAGGTTGCGGTCGCGCGATTTGCCTGTTGAATTCCGCCCGGCGCCCGATTCGCATCGACCCCGCACAAATACTGCGTGAGCAGTAGACTGCTCGTGAGGAGCTACTGAACTCTCTTCGCGCTCTTGGCGTCTGCCGTGGCCTTCTTCTGCGCCTGCATTTCCTGCGCTTTCGCGGCCTTTTTCCGGAACCGCTCCACGCGGCCTTCTGTATCGACCAGTTTTTGCCGTCCCGTAAAGAAGGGATGGCAGCTCGAACAAATCTCAACCCGCAGGTCGCCCTTGTGAGTGGACCGGGTGCGGAACGTCGAGCCACACGCGCAAATCACATTCACTTCGTCATAGGCGGGATGAATCCCTGCTTTCATTTCTCTGGAATCCTTTCGAACTATAGGTGGGAGTACCACCATCTTAGCACGCAGAACCCCGCTGAGTCGCTCGGAGGCGCGGCCCAGCGGGGTCTGTTTGTAGAGCCTTGCGGCTATACTCTAGCTACGTTACGCGCGACGGGGCGGCCGGTCCACAGGAACTTCGGCCTCGTCACTGAACGAAACCTGAACGTACGAACGGCGACTTTAAGAGTCGGCCACCTCGCGCGTGGATTGTATGCTACAGTCACTACCAGAATTCATTTCGACTGGACCACCTCCTTCCTCAGTGATGCTTCCATTGTAAGAAATACACTTCCAACGTGTCAACGAAGAGTATTGAGAAAGCGGACCCAAACGCGCGCGCGTGGCTCGGGGGTTTTCTTTTGGTCGGCATGCTCCTGGGATTGCCAGGTTCGCTGCTGATTGCCTGGCATTATCACATCGATGTGGATCCCCGGCTGATTGGACTCCACTTCCTGGGGCTGAATGCCGGATATGTGCTGGCGGCCGCGGGTGCCGAGCGGCTGATCGCGCGCCTCGGCATCCGTCTGCTCGCAGTGGCTTCGTGTGCTTTCGCGGCTGCCGGCCTCCTAGCGCTCTCGTTTCTCGCGCCCCCTGTTCCAGCCCCGTGGCGCATCCTGGGTCTCGCGTGTCTGGGAGCGTCCTCCGGCGGCTTAATGGCGGCTCTCTTGCATGTCTTGCGGCCCGAGTTCGAGAGAACGCCCGCGGCCACTGTGAATCTCGCCGGCGTGCTCTTCGGTTGCGGCTGTCTACTCTCTACTCTGATGGTGGCGCTCACCTACTTCGCGAGCTCGGTAGAAATCCAGACTGCCCTGCTGGCCATTGTGCCGCTCCTCTTCGGCGCAACTTACGTTGCCACCGCGTACCGCGCCGTGTTGCGCCCCTCGGCGCAAAAAGACCCGCTGCGCGACTTGCGAAGCATCGCAGCCGTCCTGTTCAGCCTCTTTTTATTTGTCCAGTTCGGCAACGAATGGGCGATTGCCGGGTGGCTGCCCCTGTACCTGATACACCGTCTGGGAAGCAACCCGGCGTGGGCCATCTTCGCTTTAGCCGGATACTTTCTTGCGCTCATGGCCGGACGAATAGCCGTTCGCGCGCTATTGCCGCGCATCCATCATGCCAAGCTTCTGGTCGCAAGCATCGCCATCGGAATGCTTGGATATTTCTTGCTCAGTTTCACCACTGCCCTGCCCGGCGCGTGGATTGCGCTGATCGTCATTGGCGCCGGTTTCGCTCCCATACTCCCCCTGGTTGCCGAGACGCTGGACGATCGCTTTTCGTACCATCCCGGTTTCTACAACGGCCTCTTCTCCATTGCCCTTACGGGCGCCATGTGCAGCCCTTGGTTGTTAGGCTATGTCGACGCTTCTCTCGGTGTCCGATACGTGATGTTGATACCGGCCTTCGGCTCGATCGTGGTACTCGTGCTTGCTTTGCTCATCATGCTGGAAGCGCGCCTGATGGGAGGAGCCGGATACGGCAAGAGCGTCACAGCGAATGCCGCCGCGGTGGGAAAACATTAGCTGCATGTGGCGCGTCCTGTCGGCCTTTGTGCTGAGTTCGGCCATTGCCGGCGCAAGCGGCCGTTTCGACAAGCGTATTGAAGACCTGAAGGCCCGCTGTCCGGCCGTACAGCGCGGCCGAATCGGCTACAAGTTCATCGATGTCGAGACCGGCGAAGTCATCGCCCAGCAAGATTCTGCCGGTTTCTTCACGCCGGCATCCAACACCAAGCTCTACACCACCGCGCTGGCGCTGGTTCGCTTGGGGCCGAATTACAAATTCCAGACTGAGCTTCGAACCAGTGGACACTGGGCCGCTGGGCAAACGGCAGTCCCCGATCTGCAGCTCGTCGGTGGAGGCGACCCGAACCTGTCCGGCCGCGTGCTGCCCTTTCGCGCCCGCGCACCGGATCGAGACCCGCTCACCGCGCTCGAATCGCTAGCCGGCAAGCTTGTGAACGCGGGCATTCGCGAGATAGATGGCGATGTGACGGGAGTTGCGACCCGTTATCCAGGCGACCCGTATCCGCGAGGCTGGACGCTCGACGACAGCCTGTACGAGTACGGCGCGCCGGTGAGCGCCCTCGCCCTCAATGACAACACCGTTTCCATTACCTTGCGCCCGACCGGGCTCGGTGAGCTTGCTGAAGCAGAGCTGCGGCCCGCGACCGGTCACTTCGTACTGCTGAATCAGGTTGTGACGGATGCCTCGCGAGTGTCGAAAATCCACCTTTATAGAATGCCGGGGACGAGCGAGGTGTTGCTGTGGGGTTCTATCGGGAAGGCGGCCCGCGAGTGGGGCGAAGACCTCGCGGTGGAAGACCCGGCGCTGTTTGCCGCCGAAGCGCTGGTCGATATCCTGCGCGATCGCGGGGTGGTGGTGCGGGGAATAGCGCGCTCCGAGTATCGCAACCTGAACGAGCATCCCAGCCCTGTGCAATCGCGGACCATTCTGGCTGTTCACGACTCGGCGCCGTTGTGGCAGGAGATTCAAATTATAAATAAAATCAGCCAGAATCTCCATTCAGAGATGCTGTTGCGCGAAGTGGCGCGCGTGACGCGCGGCGAGGGAACGCTGAACGCCGGTGTCGCCGAACGGGAAGCGTTCCTGGGCGCCATCGGCGTCACTCGCGAAGGCACCGGATTCGAGCTCTACGACGGCTCTGGTCTCGCACGGCAGAACCTCACCACCCCGGATTCGACGGTTCTCTTGTTGCGCTACATGTGGCAGCGGCCGGATCGCGATCTGTGGCTGCGGTCTTTGCCGGTGGGCGGCGTAGACGGTACGCTCCACGATCGTTTCAAGCGCATCCCGGACGCGCAGCGGGTCCATGCGAAAACCGGCGAGATGTCCCACGTCAATGCACTCAGCGGCTACATCGATACCGCCCGCCACGGCTGGCTCGCGTTCTCAATCATGGTCAACGCCACCACCGCTGCCGATTCCGAGGTTCACGCGTTTATAGACCAGCTCTGCGCCGTCTTCCTGGACTAACCGCCGCCTTCCGGTTTAGCGGCCACCGCGGCTGCGCCTCGTCGGTAACCAATGACGTTTTTCTCCACGCCTGCGACGCTGGCTGCGAGGCCTGCTTGCACCGCATCGGAAGTAATGCTAAACGCGCTTCGGCCTTTCAAAAACGTGGTTTTTGTATTGTCCAAACACATTGTCGATCTCGCAGACAATGCTGTTCACCATGCGATCCCTGAGTGCTGCGCAACGGCGTCATTCGGCATCGCTGCTCGATATGCCTTGAGATCTTGCTCAAACTGATCCGGAGTGTAGTGGCACGTCGTGATAAAAGCCGGGGTCGGCGGTTTCAGCACGTGTATGCATGAGATACAGGACAACATCACCGCGCCAATGAGGACACGTGAAAGCGCTGGGAACTTCAAATGACGGGACATGCCGCTGGTATTCTCCTCCGCTATGTAAAGCTCAAAAGCCGGCGAAAATAGGCCAAGGTACTTCCGGTTTTGGTTCAGTCCATCGGAACACGGGGGCCGCCGCATCGATGGGCGTTATACTCGCTCATCAATGGCCCGACAATTTCTGGCGTTGGATTTAGGCGCGGAGAGTGGGCGAGCGATACTCGCGCAGTTGGCCCGCGGCCGCATCGAGCTGCATGAGCTGCATCGGTTCACGAACACGCCCGTACAGCTTCCAGCCGGTCTGTACTGGGACACGCTGCGGCTCTTTCACGAGGTCTGCGAAGGCATTCGCATCGCGAGTAAGGCGGCCGGCGAGCTGAGTGGGATTGCCGTCGACACCTGGGGAGTGGATTTCGCGCTGCTCGGCGAGCGCGGCGAACTGCTCGACAATCCGCGGCATTATCGGGACCCGCGAACGGCTGGCGTCCCCCAACAGCTATTCAAAACAGTGCCCCGCAGCGAGATCTTCCGCCAGACCGGTATTCAGTTCATGGACATCAACTCGCTGTGTCAGCTCCAGGCCGTGCGGCGCGACTCCCCGAAGCTGCTCGATGCGGCATCCAAACTGTTGTTCATGCCGGACCTGTTCAACTACTTCCTGACCGGCAGGCGCGCAGCGGAGAGGACCATTGCCAGCACATCGCAGTTCTATGATCCAGTGCGCAGATGCTTCGCGACAGAGCTCTTGCGGAAGCTGGGCTTGCCAACCGACTTGCTGTGCGAACTGATCGAGCCAGGAACGGAATTGGGCCGCCTGCTGCCCCACGTTGCAGATGTGGACGTGCCCGTCTACGCAACGGCTTCGCACGATACCGCCTCGGCCGTTGCGGCGGTCCCGGCAGAGCAAGCGTCAAACTGGTGTTACATCAGCTCGGGGACCTGGTCCCTCATGGGTGTCGAGTTGAACGGGCCGGTGATCGATCATGCATCGCTCGAAGCGAATTTCACAAACGAAGTCGGCGTCGAAGGGAAGATCAGGTTTCTCAAGAATATTCCGGGCTTGTGGATGGTGCAGGAATCGAGACGCGCCTGGGCGCGCGACGGGCAGGAGTTCACCTACGCGGAGCTCATGGACCGCGCAGCCGCCGCAAAGCCTTCGGCGACGGTAATCGACCTGGATCAATTCACGTCTCCGGGCAATCATCCCAGGCGCATTCGCGAACACTGCCGGCAGACCGGCCAACAAATCCCTGAAGACGCCGGCTCGACAGTACGAGTCGTGTTGCAGAGTCTGGCTGCTCGATACCTGCGGGTTCTCGAATCGCTCGAAAACCTGACCGGCCGGCCGATCGAGGTTATCCACATCGTGGGCGGCGGTTCGCGCAACCGGCTGCTGAATCAAATGACGGCCAACGTGACCGGCAGGCGCGTAATCGCCGGCCCCGCCGAAGCGACCGCGGCGGGCAATGCACTGACACAAGCGTTGGGGGCTAAAGACATCGCGTCGCTCAGTGAGCTCAGGGATGTGACCCGGCGCTCGTTCGAGCTGGAAGAGTTTGTCCCCGAATGAAAAATTGCCGCTTGTCGATAGACGGATCCACCGCAACATCGAAGAAGCCGACCATCATCTCCGACCACGTCTGCTCGCCCCACGTAACAGCCGAATCGGGATCGGGGTTGTGTGGATTGTTCTTCGAGTTGTCGAACGTCGCGACGGCTTGTAAAACCGTGCCCGCCTTGAGCGCGATCGGATCGGCAAGCCGATAGCTGAGCTGCCAATAGAAATCGTAGTGCGGTATGCGCAGCAGCGTGCGCGTTCGGCCGTGGTCGAGAATGTTGTACTCGAACGTCTTCCCGCGCAGGTGCATGTGCGGGAAGAAGCTCAACAGCAGAGCATCGTTCGGCAGGCTTCCATGCACTTCGACGCGATGGTCGGGATCGCCCGGCGGGATGATGAACCGGTCGTTGGTCAACTGCAGCGTCAGAACTCGCTTGCGTGGCGGCTCCTTCGAGAACACCAGCCCCACGCTGGTGCGGTCCTGGGTCGCGTGGCCGTGCCCGTGGTTATGCATGCTGCCGTTATGCATATTGGTGTAGTGCATTTGCAGAATAATGTCGGAGCCTGCGGGCACGAGCTTGGCGAACCCTCCCGGCCATTGATCAGGCAGGCTGCCCGGAGCGTAAACCAGCAGAATATCGCTGGTGGTCCACATGGCATCGCGGCGCAGAGCCTCCGTCGGCAGCTCATCTGCGCTGAACGGAACGCCGACAGGTGCACCGCGCAGCCATGACGAAGCCGGATCGCGGATGTAGGCGACCGCGTGATGCACCACCACGCGATTGCTGGGGCGGATCTCAGACATGCGCACCCACCGGTCTTCTTTGAAGTGAGTGGGAAGGATGATGTATTGGTACGGAATGTCGCCCGAAGCCGGAATCGATTTGGCTTTCGGCATTTCAAGTACCACGTCGGGCTGGTCAATGTTCCAGCCCTCTGTCCAATGCACGGGCGGAGGCGCTTCCTGTGGCTTTCCTAGAGGCGCATGCGCATCGGACCAGGCGCGCAGCGTCGCTATCTGCTCTGCCGTCAAAGACGGATCGTTCGAGAAATGCCCGCAACACGGATCCGCAAACCAGGGCGGCATCGTTTTCTTTTGCGCCGCATCGCGAATGGCGGATGCAAAGGGGCGAACCTGCTGATACGTTTCAAGCGCCATGGGCCCCATCTCCCCTGCTCTATGGCAAGACTGGCAGTGCTGTTGCAGGATCGGAAGCACATCCTTATAGAAGGTCGCCTCAGCGCCCGCGGCTGGCAAGCCAGCCAGCAGGAGGTACAACCACGTCTTCACGTTTCTTCGTAGAACCCAGGCGGCATGCTGGGCCAATGCGGCTCACGCTTCTCCTTGAAGGCGGCGCATCCTTCCTGGAAATCGCCGCTGGCCATCAGTTCGGCACGCAACCAGGCAGCCAATTCACCTGCTTCTTTCAGCGACTTGCCGCGCGAGCCCCGGAAATACTGCATCCCGGCCATAATCGCGCGGGGACTCGCTTTCGCTATATCGCGCGCCACCGCCTGCGCACGCTCGCACACTTCGCTCGGCGGACAGATCTGGTGGACCAACCCCCACTGCAGCGCGTCCGGAGCGTGGAATGTGCGGCCCACGAGACTCAGCTCGAGCGTGCGGCGGGGGCCCAAAGCAGCCTCCACCGCGCGATAGACGAGGAAGGGCCATAAGCCAATTCGAATTTCAGGGAGACCGAAGACGGCGCCTTGTCCGGCCATGACGACATGACCCTGCGCGACCAGCCCCAGACCGCCGCCCAAAGCCGGACCGTTCACGCACATCACAATCGGCTTCACCGAACCGGCGCCCATAGTGAAGAGTTCCTCGTGCGCCGATGCCAGATTGTGATGCGGCAGGGCGGCCTCGTCCAGATCCATACCCGCGCAGAAAACCTGGCCCGCGGCAGTCACGAGAATGGCTCCTATGTCATCCCGGTCTTGTGTGGAGGCAACCGCCTCTGCAATGCCGCTGCACATTTCGCACGTCAACGCGTTGCGCTTCTCCGGCCGGTTCAGCGTTACCTGCAGAACCCGGTTCTTTTGGTGGACGGATAATTCCTTCACACGACCTCCGCCGGGCTGCTCTCTTTCGTGCCGCGGCCGGGCGCAAGCAATTCAAGCGGCAGATGCTCGGGCCTTTCGTTCACGCAGGCGACGTCGAACGCAAAATCAAGCACGGCCCTGGTACGGATCGGGTCTATGAGCGCGTCGCAATGGCCTCGCGCCGCGGCGTGTTTGGCGTCGAGCCAGCGCTCATAATCGGAACGCGTCTGTGCAATCTTGGCTTCGAGTTCTTTCGGGATCGGCTGGCCCGAAGCTTTGAGCTTGTCTAGCTCGGGCCCATAGATGGCCTGGACGGCCGAATCGCCTTCCATCACCCCGATGCGAGCGGTGGGCCAACCGAAGGTGAAGTTCGGATCGAAGCCTTGCGCGGCCATGGCGTAGTACCCGGCCCCGCTCGCGTGATTCACCGTCAGGATAATTTTCGGAACGGTAGCGCAAGCCATGCTCTCTACCATTTCCGCGCCCGCGCGAATGATGCCCGCCGTCTCCGCTTCCACGCCCACCATGAAGCCCGAAACGTCTTGCACGTACAGCAGCGGCAGCCGATGCCGCTCTGCGTTCTCGACAAAATAAGCGACCTTGCGCGCGGACTCAGTGTAGACAATCCCGCCGATCCGCGAGCCGGTTGGCGTCCTCAAGAAGCCGCGGCGATTCGTGATCACGCCGAGCGCGCGGCCGTTCAGCCGGGCGGTCGCGCACAGGAATTCGGGCGCGTAATCGGGCTGAAATTCGAGCAAAGCACCGGCGTCGAGAATGCGGTCGAGCAGCTCTTCCATGCGATACGCAAGCCGGTGGTCGGGAGGAAGAACATCGTAAAGGCCATCGGCTTCAAGACGGGGCGGAGCGCCCTGTAAATTGGGCGGAGGCGCGGGCATTTGACGAAATTGCTGGCGGATCAGCTCGAGACAAGCCGCGTCATCAGCCGCTCGATAATGCGCAACCCCGCTGAGCGTCGTGTGCATCTGCGCACCGCCCAGCGTTTCCGCGTCGGTAACTTGCCCGACTGCACCCTTGACCAGATTCGGCCCGCCCAGGCCCATGAAGCTGACCTTTTCGACCATGATGATGGCATCGCTCAGTGCGGGCAGATACGCGCCGCCCGCGATGCATGGCCCCATGACCGCCGCGATCTGCGGGATGTGCAGCCGGCGCCGCATGAGCGAGTTGTAATAGAAGATGCGAGCCGCACCGTATTGGCCGGGGAAGATGCCGTCCTGCAGCGGTAAATTGACGCCCGCCGAATCCACCAGATACACAATCGGCACCCGATTGCGCATCGCGATCTCCTGCGCCCGCAGAATCTTCGTGATTGTTTCCGGCCACCATGCCCCCGCCTTGACGGTGGCGTCATTGGCGACAATCACGGCGGAGCGGCCTTCGATTTTCGCGACTCCGGTGACGACGCCCGCTGCCGGCGCCTGCTGATCGTATTCGTCATATGCGATCAACAGACCGATCTCTAGGAACGTCGTTCCAGGGTCGATCAGATGATCGATACGCTCGCGCGCGGTCCACTTCCCATCGCGATGCTGCTTCTCGATCTTCTTGGTGCCGCCGCCGGCTCGAAGCTTCTGCTCAAGCTGGTGGAGCTCCGCGGCAAGCTGCCGCATGTCACGCGCGAAACCCTTCATGCTGTCACCGCGCTCAACGGCCGCCAAACGGCATGTGCACTCCCATCAACCCCCGTCAGCGCCGCCAAGGCATAGACTCCTGCTAGTCTAGCAATCATGTTGGGGATCGACGCGCGCGCGCTGCGAATCGTCTGGACGGTTTTTCTCTTCGCGCTACTCCTGGCGCTCATCTATTTCCTTCGTGAGACGCTGGTGATCTTCGCGGTCTCCATCTTCTTCGCTTATATGTTGTCGCCCATTGTGGGCCTGGTGGAACGCTTCGTAGCCAAGCGGCGAACGCTCGCCCTCACCGTCGTATATATTCTGCTGATCGGCGGCCTGGTGGGCATCGGTTTCGCGGTGGTGCCCACCATCGCCGGAGAGGCAACCAGCCTGGTCACGAGTTTGCCGGCTTTGGTGACGGGCGGTCAGATTTCGAAAATTCCTATTCCGCACTGGCTGGACCCGATGCGCGCCCAGGTAATTGACACGGCCAAGCGCGAGGCGAATACGCTGGAGACCAGCCTCCTGCCCTTCCTGCAACAGGCGGGCACGAAAATCCTGAGCGGACTAGGCTATGTGCTGCCCGCCATTCTCGTGCCGATCCTCGCATTTTTCTTGCTGAAGGATGCGCGCGATATCCGCGCGAACCTCATCGGCTCGGTGGAAAATCGAGCCGATCGCAGAACCATGAAGATGATCATCGACGACGTGCATTCCGCGCTGACCAGTTACATACGTGCGCTCGTGCTGCTGGCGATCGCGTCCTTTTGCGCCTGGGCGCTTTTCTTGAGCCTGATGCACTACTCCTATGAGCTGCTGCTGGCGGGCCTGGCGGGTGTGCTCGAATTCATTCCCGTGTTCGGGCCGGCCTTGGCGCTCGCCATCATCCTGCTTGTGGCGGGCGTCACGGGCTCGGGCGGTCTGCTGTGGATCGTGCTCTTCTTCGTCTGCTATCGAGTGTTCCAGGACTACATCCTGAATCCCTATTTGATGAGCGCGGGCGTCGAGATCCACCCCTTGCTGGTTCTGTTCGCGGTGCTGGCGGGCGAGCGCCTGGCGGGCATTCCGGGAATGTTTTTTTCGATTCCGGTAATCGCCATTCTGAAAGTCGTTTACGGTCATTTGAGCGGTTCGTACGCAAAAAAGCAGCTTGCCGCCGCCGACCCGGTGATCCCTGTCACGCGCTGACACACGGCAACTGCCGACGGCTGTTGTGCAGACGAATGTAGGCTGTCGTTTTGACCTCCACTGGCGATTCGGGGGCAGCGGCGGCGGGAGTGTCGCTCGGATAAACCTGCACCGGTCCGATAGCATCTGTCAGGCTCATGCTGCTCGGCTCACCGCCCATGCACCACGTCCGGCAGCATGCTAAAGGGCTACAATCGGGATGGGACAAGATGCTCACCATGGACTGGTCAAATTGCCCTCTCGTTGAACTAAAGCCCGGCGTACAACGTGGCCGCCCCGTACTCAAAGGCACTCGTATGCCTGCCGACGACATCGTTGAAAATTGGGAAGCGGGTCTTGATGAAGAGGACATCGCGGTTAATTTTCGATTGACAATTGAACAGGTAAACGGCATTCTCGCGTACGCGGCGAGTCATCGAAATGCTCGCCGTCCTGTTCGATAAAAATGTTCCCTATCCGCTGCGACATCACCTGATCGGGTGCGAGGTCAAAACTGCCGAAGAGGAAGGCTGGGATCAGATTTTAAATGGCGAGTTAATCAGGTGCGCGGAGGCAGCGGGTTATCGAGTCCTGCTCACGTGCGACCAGAACCTTGGCTACCAGCAGAATATGCTACACCGGCAAATCTCGACCATCGTGCTCGGGTCAAACATATGGCCCAGTGTCAGGGCCAAAGTAAAAGAGATTGTAGCGGCCTTCGAGAGGGTATCCCCCGGCTCCTTCGAGTTCATCGAGATCGCTCCACCGCAGCACCGGCGCCGATTGGGCGGCTCCTCCAAGTAAGCGCCCATTACATTGTCGCTCAAAATCTCGCCTCGCCCCCGCACCCCTTGGGATTAGAATCAAATATCTTGTTCTTGCGATTCTAGGCAAGTTGAACCAGAGACCACATGGCGCTTGACTCAGCCGGACGCCTGCGTTTCACCCGGGCGCTGCTGTGCCTGCTTCTAGGCGTCGTCAGCGTCTGTCTCGGCCAGCAAAAGGCGCCCCCGGATCAAGCAAATTCGGTCATTGTTGCCGACACCGAGGAAGTCTCGCTCGATGTGGTAGTCCGCGATAAAAAGGGACGCACCGTCAAAGATCTCAAGCCCGCTGACCTGAAGATTCTGGATGCCGGCTCCCCGGTTGCTATATCCGACCTTCGGCTGATTACTTCGGACGCGGATTCAGATCACCTCATTACTCTGCTATACGACCGCCTCAATGCCTCGGCCGGTCAGAATGCCCGCGAAGTGACGGCCAAGCTCCTCGCGCTTCAGCCCCGCATGCAGATCGCTTACGCAGTTTTCGGCATCAATGGCCGCATGCGCCTGCTCCAGCAGTATACGAGCGACGCCGAAGCCGTAAAGCTCGCCGCGCGCATTGTGACAGGTGGCGAAAAGAAGGGCGACCCCATCGGCTTGGATGTGCAGAGCGAAAAAGCGCTCATCGACTCGGCTGAGGGGCGAGGCGCCGCTTCGGCGCCCGGAAACGCTGCAGCCTCTCCCGCAGACCAGCGCCTTCTTGCGAAAATCTCTCTCGTCGCGCTCCAGAGTGCTCAGCAGATCATGCAGGACCAGCATGCCAGGCCGGCCCTCGCCGGGCTGCTCGGATTGATCCAGGCGCAACGCAACCTGCGCGGCAGAAAGGTCATCGTCTATTTCGCGCGCGGCGGGCAGTCCGATGTGAACGCTAAAGACATCATTCGTTCTATAGCCGGCGCCGCCAACCGGGCCGGCGTCAGCATTTATACCGTGGATGCAAGCGCTATCGACCGCGCTGCAATGGACACGTTGTCTATGAATATGTTGACGGCCAACGTGGGAGGCCGTTCCGCAAACGCGCTCAACTATTCTCAAAACCCGTCCGCCGTCACAGTCACCGCTGGACAAAGATCGATGGTTAACGAGCAGCTCAGCCGCTTTTCGCCTGGAGGGCTCGAAACAAGCCCTCTGGAGTGGCTCGCTACCGAGACCGGCGGCCAGTACATCGCCGAAAGCTGGAGTCCCAAGAAGCCGCTGCAAAGAATGTTCGAAGATCTGGCTGTCTATTACGAGGCTTCCTATGTCCCGCCCGCGCACGAATCGGACGGCCAGTTCCGTCCGGTCAGCGTGACTCCACTCCGGTCGGGATTGGTAGTGCAGTCCCGCTCGGGATATTTCGCCCTGCCTCCTGCTACAGGATCCGCCGTGCGGCCCTTCGAAGCTCCTCTGCTAAAACTGCTGGAGAAAGCGGATCTGCCCTCGGATCTTCGCTTCCACGCTGACGTGCTGCACATGGGCGAGCTGGCCGGCGGCGACGCAGACGCGCTCGTCGTCGAGGTACCCATGAGTCAGATCGAGCTCTTGCCCGATGAGAATACCAATCTGTTCTCCGCTCACGTTTCAATCGTCGCCCAGATCAAGGACAGCCGCGGTGCCGTGATCGAGCATTTCAGCGAAGATCTTCCGCGCCATGGCGCCCTAGCTTTGATCGAACAGGCGCGCGCCGAGGTCATCACGATGCAACGTCACTTCACCGCTCCCCCCGGAAACTACACGCTGGAAACGGTCGTCATGGACCGCAACAGCGGCCAGGCAGGCGGTTATCGCCTGCGCCTCCAACTTTCCAAAAGCACGGGGCCCGACATCAGCGACATCGTCTTGGTGCGGCGCGAGACTCCATACCAGGCTGAAACCGATTCCGCCGAGCCGCTGCGTTATGAGAACTCCCAAATCGTGCCCAGCCTTTCTGAGCAATTGCCGCAACCTCCCCACGCCATTCCGCTCTTCTTCATCGCTCATCCCGACCCTAAACGCGAGCGTCCCACCATCGACCTGGAAGTGCGCCGGAACGGCGAGCCGGTCATGCGCGGGCCGTTGCAAGTCACGACAACCGCCGGCGGCCCGGCTCCTTATCTCGCCAAGCTGAGCGGCGCGTCTCTTGAGCCGGGTGACTACGAGATCGCGGTCATTCTCAGCCAGGGTAGTGCCGTGGCGCGGCGCAGCCTGCACCTTCACATCGACGGCCCCCAGACCGCGGCCTCCGCAACCAGCAGCTCCAAACCTCAAACGACGGACGCCGCCGCCGTCGCAACCAGCAGCCCCAAACCTCAAACGAGGGACGACGCGGTCTCCGCAAGCGCTCAGCCGGAGATCGCTAACCAGCACACCAGCACCCCGCTTGTGCTATCGCCCGCGGACGCGAGTAGTCCTGCGCCGAGCCCTCAGCAGGCATCGGAGCTGATTGAGGATGCGCGGACCCGGGCACTGAGCTATACCAATTCGCTGCCCGATTTCATGTGCGTGGAACTCACCGATCGCTCCGTCGATGCAACCGGTACCGGAGCCTGGCGTCACCGCGACAGCATGGCGGAGCTGCTTCGCTATTACGCCAAACAGGAACAGCGAGTGACGCTCGAAGTGGACGGCCATCGCAGCGATGTAGCTCGCGAAGCCATGCAGGGCGCCAAAACGTACGGCGAGTTCGGCGGCATTGCCACTTCGGTTTTCCGCCCCGAGGCAAAGGCCGAATTCCATTGGAGGCAGAATGCCGTTCTGGGCGCCGGAACGGTGCAGGTATTCGCCTATCAAGTACCCCGCGCTACCTCCGATTTCAGCGTCGTCGATGCCACCGGCCGCAGCGCCATCGCCGGTTTCCATGGGCTTGTCTATGTGGATGAGGCAACCCGCGCAATCCGCCGCATTACGCTCGACGCCGGCGATCTTCCCGCCGCTTTCGCGATTCGATCAACCAGCTTTTCGGTCGATTACGACTATGTTGCCATTAATAGCCACGAATATCTGATGCCCGTTTCGGGCACGCTCACGATCCACAAAGGCAAGCGCTCGATACTTTTGAACCAAATGGAATTTCGCGACTACCGGAAGTACGGAGCGGAAACTTCGATTCATTACCACTAGCTCGGCGCCACATGCGGCCTCGCTGCGACGGCGCGCGCCTTCATCGACAAGCTACTGCGCCGGGTGCAACGAGTAAGTCGCTCCCACGGTAAATTGGAACGAGTTCTTCTTAAATCCGGGCGGCGGATCGTTTAAAAAGTCGTCCAGCGCTCCCAAGGTCAGCCCGAAGTGGTGATAAACGGGAAATGTCAGTCCCGCGCTGGCGAAGGCCGAATAGGCATTCGTGTTGTTCCAGGATGGCGTTACTCCGCCCTGCTCATTCAAGACGATTCCGTGGACAAATTTTTGCACGTATGTCTCGCCGAAAATCGACCCGACTAACTTCTTATTCAAGAGCGCCGTCTCGAATTGTTGGTCGATATAGTCCACGCTCGCTTTGAAATCGAATTCCTGCTTAGTCGTCTTCAACACGACCAAGCCAATGCCGCCTCCATAGGTTTGCTGCAAATCCAGGCCTTGCGATACGTTGTGATCAAACATCGCCTGTCCAAAGGCGAAAACTCTAGGCGAGAAATACCAGTCCTGCTCGACGTCGCTGTGAAACAGCGAGGTCTTGACCGCGGGCGATCCTGGCTGCGTCAGCTTGCTGTAAGCTTCGTTGTAGTCGAAAATGGTGCGGCTGCGCGCATCCAGCCAATTTTCGCTCGGCGCCGCGCGTACCAGGTTGACCGCCGCAGTAAATGTCTGGTCTGTCTGCGTGGCTTCGGTGAGCGAAATCCCCGCCGTCGCTCCTCCTGCCCAGCCTTCCGTGAAGCCGGCGCGTTGGAAAGCTTTCTCGAAATCGGGCAGCGGCACTAGCTGCGCCAAATCTCCGGTCGCCACGGTTTGTGGCGGAGCCTCCGGACTTCGAGTTACTTCCACTTGCTTGGCCGTCCCCGCGATCGTCCCTTCAGGCACGTTGGAAGTATCTTCCCGCCGGCGCAATTTCACGTTCTTAGGGATCGCTGCGAATTTTTGCGGCGAGCGGATTTCCTGTATCTTGCTCCACTCGACGGTTACTTCTCCAGCCATATCGCTCTTAAAAACAACCGCAACATTAGTGGCGCGTTCCAGGTGTCCGATCAGTTTCTCGCCGTCCGCGAAAATGAGCACATCGGTCCCTGGTTTTACGGCGCTCTTCGGTGTTTGCGCAAGAAGGATAGCGCTGAAACCAAGGCAGCACGTGAAGAGAGAGACAGTCCAGTTCCGGAATTCTATGGAAACCACCCGGCGATTATACCGGTTCTGATCGGCTCGTGCGATCTAATTCGCGCGCTTGTGCCGTATCCGGGTGATAAGCGATGTCAGGTCCGGGCGGAATTCCTGATATAAAGCCTTGCCAAAGTAGCTGCCGTAGGTGACGCCCGCACCTCGAAGAGCATATTCCGCCGCCGTATGTTCGCGATAACATGCTGCTTCCGCAAATGCTGATCCGAGCGACCCGGCGATAGGCGCCAGCGCGGGACGGCCGCCCGCGTCGTCGCGAGTGACCAAAACGCTCAAAAGAGCGCTTCGAATCCGCTTCTTCAACGGCGTTTCCCCGGACGGATGAAAGCGAGGGTCCTCATGGTCCAAATACCCGGCGAGCAATTCTCCCATATCGCGGGCGCTCCGCTTTGCATAGTAGACGGCGAACCGATGCGCATAATCATCTGCATCCTGACGCTTTACGTAAGGATCGTTCCACCATTGGCCGAGACCGCTGCTGAATCCCGCCCGCACCGCCGCCCATGGCGAGGCCAGGTCAGACCCGTACCAGCAAGTCCTCTGCCGGAAAGTGAGTTGCTTGGCGGCGGCAAGTTGTCCCGAATTGCAGACCGCCAGTTTGCCCGGCGAAAGACCCAAGGGAGGGAAAGTGGTTTGAGCCGATAGCCATCCCGCAGCCGCGAGCATGCCGAGCAGAATCCGGGGGGCTTGCTCCTTCGGGCGAAGTGAGCCTGCTTTCAGGCGTACCAGAGCGTGTTGCGTGACAGGCCTCCAAACCTGGTGGCGAAGAGGAGTGTTCAGCCTGACCGCCTTCAGCTTGATCGTATTCTTTGGGTACTGGTTTAGCGTAATCTACTTCGCCACATTTGTCGAGCAGAATCGGCACTCCCCTTGCTGACCTGGGGTTTCTTACGGTATCCTGTCTCGGTAACCAAGGGAAGCGTGAGCAAACCACCCG
Source organism: Bryobacteraceae bacterium (assembly GCA_036269275.1). Lineage (GTDB taxonomy): Bacteria > Acidobacteriota > Terriglobia > Bryobacterales > Bryobacteraceae > Bog-105. Next base: position 252,620 of record DATASJ010000142.1, read on the forward strand.
ATCTCGTACAAGGCACGCTCGATCTGCTGCTTTTGAAGATTCTCGCCCTCGAGCCCCTGCATGGTTGGGCCGTCAGCATCCGGCTCAGGCAGGTCTCGGGCGAAGTGCTGCAGGTGAGCGAAGGCTCGCTTTACCCGGCGCTTCATAAGCTCGAACAGGAAGGCTGGATCAAGGCCGAATGGAAACAGACCGCCAATAACCGGCGCGCGAAGTTCTATTCGCTGACGAAATCCGGCCGGAAGCAATTGGAAACCGAGTCCGCGAATTGGGACCGTCTTTCGTCTGCCATCGCGCGGGTTGTGCGGCTGAAGGAAGCCTGAGCGATGAATTGGCGGCACTGGCGTTACGTGTTGCCGCTTCGCTTGCGATCCATCTTTCGGCGCAACACCGTAGAGCAAGAACTCGACGAAGAGTTGCACTTCCACTTGGAATGCAAGGTCGAGGAACAAATCGCCCGCGGCATCGACCAACGTGAAGCCTACTATCGCGCTCTGCGAGCCCTGGGCGGCCTGCAACAACGAAAGGAAGAGATGAGGGACATGCAACGTGTTCGCTGGTTGAGTGATGTCGCGGCCGATCTGCGTTACGCGCTCCGAACGATGCGGCACTCCAAGCTCTTCACCGCCTTGGTGGTGCTCACGCTGGGACTGGGAATCGGCGCCAATAGTGCCATGTTCAGCCTCGCGGACGCAATGTTGCTGCGGCCGCTGCCGGTCTGGCGGCCCAGTGAAATCGTCACCGTGAACAGCTTTTCGCCCAGTTCGTCAAACGAATCGAGCGGGCGGCTCTCTTACCGCGATTATCTGGATTTCCGCGCCAAGAGCAATAGCTTCGCAGGCTTGACCGCTTTTTCCGACATCGCCAGTTTCGGCTTCGCCTCGCACACGGGCGAGCTGCCGAAATTAAAAGGCGGCCTGCTGGTAAGCGGCAATCTATTCCGGGTCATGGGCGTGCAGCCGGAACTTGGGAGAGATTTCAATTCCGAAGAAGACCGCGTTCCGGGGCGCGATGCGGTAGTCGTGCTCGGCAACGATTTTTGGCGCAGCCAATTCAACGCGGATCGCTCCGTTATCGGCCGCCACATTCTTCTGGACGGCGTGGAGTTTTCCATCATCGGGGTCGCACCGAAAAAATTCACCGGCTTGGACCTGTATGTTCGCCCCGACCTGTACATCCCCATCCTGATGTGGCCTCGCCTGGTTGCGAATTCAACCCAAAACTTGCTTGAGGATCGAACCGACCGGGAACTGTTCGTGAAAGGAAGGCTCAAATCCAGCGTTCCCATCAGCCAGGCTCGTGCGGAAGCGCATGTGATCGCGCAGGATCTGCAGCGCGCCTATCCGAAGGACAACCAGGCGCGCGACCTAACCGTTCGTACTGAGTTTGCGCTCAGGCTCAAAACCGATCGTTCCGATGCCGCGCTTGCGGGCGTGCTGCTCGCGCTCGCAGGCGCGGTACTCCTGATCGCTTGCGCGAACGTGGCGGGTCTGCTGCTCGGCCGCGCTCGGACGCGTTCCCGAGAAGTCGCCGTGCGGCTGGCGATCGGTGCCGGACGGTTTCGCCTGGTCCGTCTTCTGCTGGCGGAAAGCTTCCTCATCGCTCTACTGGGAGGCGCTGCCGGTCTCGCCCTCGGCTACGGTGGCGTTCAGTTTATAGGACGATTTCAGATTCCGACCGACCTGCCCATCCGGTTCTCAGTGCAACTCGATAGACGCGCTCTCCTGTTTAGCTTGGCTGTCTCGTTGCTGAGCGCAGTATTGTGCGGGTTAGCGCCAGCGTTGCAGACTACTCGCACCAATCTGGTAACTGCTTTGAAAACATCGGATGCGGCCATACCTGGAAAGCGCCGATTGTGGGGCCGCAACGCGCTCGTCATCTGCCAAATAGCCGCCTCGCTCGCGCTCTTGACCGCCGCGCTCCAAATGGTGCGGACTTTTCAGCAGAAGTGGAGCAACGGTCCGGGCTTCCGCACCACCCATCTGCTAACCATGTCCTTCGACCCACAACTCGTCCGCTTCAGCGCAGCGCAAACTCAGAAATTTTACACCGAACTGATGCGCCGTGTCCGCCTGCTGCCCGGCGTGAAGTCGGCGGCGCTGACAGGCGATTTGCCGATGGGGACCGGAGGAGACGGCGTAACCCTGGTGCCGGAGGGTTATCAAATGCCCGCCGGTAAAGAGAGCTTTCCCGTGAGCATGGATGTCGCCGGCGAGAACTATTTCGACACTCTCGGAGTGCAACTGGTACGGGGCCGCGGTTTCCTCCAGACCGACACCGCCACCTCACAGAAAGTCGCTGTCGTCAATGAGCAGTTCGCAAAGACTTATTGGCCGAATAGCGACGCCCTGGGCAAGCGGTTCCGGCTTAACAACTCGAGCGGCCCATTGCTCCAGATTGTCGGAATCTCCAAAACCGCCAAATACGGCTGGATGGGCGAGCCTCCCACCGAATTCGTATATCTACCGCTGGCGCAGCGGCCCCGCAGCCAAATGACTCTAGTGGTTCGGACTGAAGGCGCCTCCGCAGCCATGGCCGCCCCGCTTCGCGGCTTGGTTCGAAACCTCGACTCCGAGCAGCCCGTTTTCGACGTGCGCACCATCGAAGACTTCTATCGGAAAAGAGTCGTCATGGCTCCCGTGATGATTGTCCAGATTGTCACTGCCATGGGGTTGATCGGATTGATTCTCTCGCTAGCCGGCCTGTACGGGTTGATGACCTTTGCGGCAAATCGAAGAACCCGCGAAATTGGAATTCGAATGGCTATTGGAGCCGATGCCAAGCGAGTCTTAGTCATGATTCTACGTCAGGCGTTAGTGTTGGTGGCCAGTGGAGTCATTGTGGGTCTCCTGTTAGGCTGGGCCGCGGAACGAGGCTTAAATGCGATTTTTGAGACTGCCGGAACCGATGTCGGCGCCTATCTCTTGATCTTGCCCGCGCTGCTTGCTGTCACCATGCTGGCGGCTTTCCTTCCCGCGAACCGAGCCGCGCGCATAGATCCTACGCGCGCCCTGCGATATGAGTAAGTCATTTTTGTAAGTTGCGCCGCGGCGCGCGCTTCTTTTTACTTACCTTCGCATTTTTCTCTTTTCGCGCGAGCCAAGCGGCTTGCAGAGCACCCGTGAGCATGTCTTCATTCGCCTCCGAGAGCCGTATGTGGGTCGCGCCCCACTTCCCCCAGCCGCCTGCAACCGGCAGGAAGATTCCCGGCTGCTCCGCGACAAACTCGGACTGTTGCTCCGGCGTCAGCATCAGATTGCCGTATCCCTGCTTTTGCGACGCGAGCGTTGCGAAAATTCTCCCTCCCACCCGAAAATCCGCCGATCCCATGTGAGAGCCCTCTTCGGCTCCTCCGAGACTGAGTGCAATGCGCCGAAAATCGGCGGGAGTCATCGGACCGCCCGTTCTACTTCAGAAACCCCAGCTTCTTCAGATCCGGCGCCGGCAGCGGCTCGTTGAACTGCGCCTGTCCGAACGTCTCTTGCACGCGCCCGTCCTCTAGCGCCACACCGAACGGAGGATCTACAAATGGAAATGCCTTCTTCAGCTTGTCCAGCTCCAGGCTCGTCGACGCCTTGAGCTTCGTATCGTGCAGGAACGACGCTGCCCATTGCGGATTGACAGTGGGTATCGCCACGATGTGCGTATCGCCCCAATTTAAGCTGGACATGAACTTCGAAGCCGCATCGCAATGCATGCAGGAAGGGTCATAGAAGAACAGGAAAACTTTCCCCACCGCCAGGTTCTGCGGCTTGCCATCCACCACCACCGGCACCGGCACTTGTGCCTTCTGCCGCGCAGAGGCGTTGGCGAATACACTCGCGCCGGCCACCATCACCAGGGCCGCGAACCCCACCAACGGTACCTTCCATCCCCGTGCGCGCGGCGACCACGCGAAAGCCACCACGCCCAACAGCAACATGACAGCGTCGCTGATAAAGAATCCCGGCCCCACCGTGCGCTTGATGATCGGAAAACAACTGCACTCGCGACCCACCAGCACCGGGTAGTAATACGCGATCCAGCCGATGAAAAAAATCATCAGGGCCGAACCCAGCAGTCCGCCCCACCGTCTGAACCGCGGCACGAACAGCAAAAACGCCGCGAGTAATTCGAACACTCCCAGCGCCGCCGCTCCGAGCACCCCGAGACCCCCCGGCACCTGCGCTTGCTCCAGTAGCTCGCCGGTCTTCAGCGGACTCAAAATCTTCCAGCCGCCGGAGATCAAGAACACTAGTCCCAGCAGGATCGCGCACACGTTCGCCGCGCTGCGCTTCCAACTCGCCGTTTCGAAATGCGGCGCTTCCGCCGCTGCCATCGCCCTGTCTGCCATAATCCCTACGCACTTCAATTCTAATGTGAAACCACCCGCCTCTAGCTGGCGTGAGGAGTCCAGGTGATTCGAGCGACATCCGCGCGCGCCGCCAGCAGTCGCACAAATTCCGGCACTTGCGCCTCGTAACGTTTGGCGCGCCAGTGGAGATCGCAGCTCAACTTCCGGTTGTTCGTATCCTGCGCCGAGGTGAACGCCCACGACACTATCCGGAAGCCATCCCGCTCTAGTATGGTGCGAATCTCATCCTCGTGCGGCCCCGACGGGTTGGTCACAATCAGCAGCCTCCCCTGCCGATCCTGCTTCAATCGATCCTCTAGAAACCCCAAACCCGAGAGGATCGACACCCCAAGCGCCGTACCAACCAGGCCAAGCACGATCTGACCACCGCCCACGCAAAGACCCACCACGGTCAGGAACCATAGGCTGGCGGCAGTGGTGACGCCTAGCACGATATTCTCCCGGCGAACAATCGCACCCGCCCCGATAAATCCCATGCCGGAAAGGATCCCAAGCGGCAAGCGCATTAGATCGTTCATGACGAATGAGCTGGGCCCTCGGCCGGCCAAAGGAAGCAGCAGGTTCATCTGGATCATCGCAATACAAGCGGCCAGGCACACAAGAATCGACGTTCGGAGGCCCGCCGCGCGGCCGTGCTCGGTCCGATTCAGCCCAATCGCGGCGCCGGCGACGATAGCGCAGAGGAGTCGGATTGAGATGTTCAACCAGGTCGGCGCAATCGGCATGGCTCTCCTTCCAGCACTTTCAGTCTTCACGATACAAGAACGTGCCGGATTCGTGTCAATTCTGTTAGGCTATTGCTTCTAGACGTCAAACGCCAAGGCGTGCGGGCCCTCGTTTGCCGGCGCGCCCGCAAAAAGCCACTGACTCCGGCTCTCGAATGCTCAAAACTCAAATAGTTCTCGCGCTTCTCGCTCTGGTTTGCACCCTTGCTCTCGCGGCCCCCGACGCCAGCTCTTCCAAACTCGACCGGCAAGTACAAGCCATTACGAAGTCGGCCATCCTGATCGACACGCACAACGACATTCCAAGCTTCACTATCGATGGCGCCGACATCGGAAACTCGCCCAAGAACTACACCGACATTCCGCGCCTGCGCAAAGGCGGGGTGGGCGCAATCTTCTTCTCCGTATTTGTGGACGCAAAATACGTGAACGGCAATCACTCTGCCAATCGCACCCTGCAGATGATCGACACCGTCTATCGCGACATTCTAGACCGCTATCCGGACACCTTTGTGCTCGCGCTCACCGCCGACGACATTGTCCGCGCGCATCGCCGCCGCAAAATCGCTGGACTCATGGGCATCGAAGGCGGCCACGCCATCGAAGACAGCACGCGTCTGCTGCGCGATTACTATCGCCTCGGGGTCCGTTATATGACCCTCACGCATTTCAACACCAATAACTGGGCCGACTCCTCCGGCGACATCAACGACCCGAACGTGCCGCATCACAACGGCCTCACGCCTTTCGGCAAAGACGTGGTGCGCGAGATGAACCGGATCGGCATGATGGTCGACATCTCGCACGTGTCGGACAAAACATTCTACGATGCGCTCGAAACCAGCCAGGCTCCCCTGATCGCCTCCCATTCGTCTGCGCGCGCCGTCACCAACGTTCCCCGCAACATGACCGACGACATGATCAAAGCCCTGGCAGCCAAGGGCGGCGTCATTCAGATCAACATCTACTGCCAATTCATCTCGCAAAAAGCCGCCGACGTTCCCCCCGCAGCTACTCCCAATGCCTCGCCGGTTCGCGCCACGCTCGCCGACGTGGTCGCGCACATTGATCACGTCCGCCAGGTCGCCGGCATCGACGCCATCGGCCTCGGCACCGATTTCGACGGCATCTCCTGCGCGCCGCTCGGTTTGGACGACGTCTCCATGTTCCCGAACCTCACTCGCGCGCTTTTAGAGAAAGGCTATTCGCCCGCCGACATCAAAAAGATTTACGGCGGCAACACGCTGCGCCTCATGCGCCAGGTCGAAAAAGTCGCGGCGCAGATGCAGCACGCAATCCGTTAACCCTCCGTCCTCTTCGCTTCCTGCCACAGCTCTTCCATGCGCTCCAGCGGCATTCCGGCTATCGCCTCGCCGGCCCGCTTCTCCAGATATCCGAACCGTCTCCGAAACCGCGCATTCGTCTTCCGCAGCGCCTGCTCCGGATCCACTTTCAAAAATCGCGCCAGATTCACCAGCGTAAAGAGCAGGTCGCCAATCTCATGCTCGACGTGCTCCTGATCCCCGCTCGCGCGCGCCCGCGTCAGTTCCGCCGCTTCTTCCTGCAGCTTCTCCACCACCCCGCCGATATCCGGCCACTCGAACCCGAGCCCCGCCGCTTTGTGGCTGATCTTTTCCGCTTCCATCAGCGCCGGCAGGTTCCGCGGAACGCCGTCTAACGCAGATCCATCCGAACCCGCAATGTGCCCGCCTTTCTCTCCTCTCTTGATCTCGTCCCACCGCTGCTTCACGTCTTCCGCCGTCTCGGCTGTGGCATCGCCAAACACGTGCGGATGCCGCCGGATCAGCTTCTCATTGATGGCGTCGAGCGAATTCGAAATCGTAAACAGCCCCTGCTCGGCCGCCATCTCGGCGAAAAACACGGGCTGCAACAATAGATCCCCCAATTCTTCGGCAAGCCCGCTCCAATCGCGCTGGTCAATCGCCTCCAGCACCTCGTACGTTTCTTCCAACAAATACGTCTTGATCGTGTCAAACGTCTGCTTCCGGTCCCACGGGCAGCCGCCCGGCGCGCGCAACCGCGCCATCACGTTCACCAGTTGCTCGAACTTGTTCCCTGCCTCCGCCGCTCTATCTGTGGCGCGCTCGTCTGACACAATATTCATAAGATCAGTCTCGTATGGCAGACACTCATGATTTCCCCATTCCGCCAGCGAACTTCCTGTTCCTGGTCGAGTCCATCCTCATGCAGGCGCAAGTGCAGCTCGGGCTCTTGAATTTCGGCGAAAACGACGAACGCCCGGAACCGAATCTGCCGCTGGCGCGCCACTCCATCGACCTGCTGGCCATGCTGCAGGAGAAAACCAAAGGCAATCTGGCTTCTGACGAGCAGCGCCTGCTCGAAAATGGCCTCACCGAATTGCGCTTTCGCTTCGTCCAGGTCTCCGACGAGTTAAGCCGCGCCCACCCGGCCAGCACTTCCACTCAAAACGCGGCCGCCGCTTCCGACCGCGGCCCCCTCATCGTCACAGCCGACGGCGGCAAGGGTACCAAGACCGAATAGATGCTCGAACAGTTCGAGCATGCTTCAATTCTCGTCCTAGGCTCCGGCACCAGCGTCGGCGTACCCATGGTGGGCTGCCATTGCAAGGTTTGTACGTCCGATGACCCGCGCGATAAGCGCCTCCGGCCCTCGGTTCTACTGCGCCTCGGCGATTACCGCGTGCTGATCGATACCTCGCCGGATTTCCGCTATCAGGCGCTCCGCTTCGGAATAGACCGCATCCACGCCATCTTGTATACGCATTCGCACGCCGATCATATTCTAGGCTTAGATGATGTTCGGCCATTCAACTTCATGCAAAAGCAGGAGATCCCTATCTATGCCTCTGCCGAATCGTTGCATGTGATCGAGCGCACCTTTGAGTACGTCTTCGATGCCTCGCCTACTCAATCCAGCCGCCCCCGCCTGAGCCTCCACTGCTTCGAAAGGGAGCCCATCCAACTGGCCGGCCTCGAATTTCAGCCCATCCGAGCCTTCCACGGCAACGGCCTCGTCTATGGATTCCGCTTCGGCGACTGCGCCTACTTGACGGATCATAGCGGCATTCCACCGGAGAGCCGCGACCTGCTTATGAACCTCGATGTGCTGTTTCTCGACGCGCTGCGCCAGAGCCCTCATCCCACCCATTCAACCGTTGAAGAATCACTTAAGACTGTGGAACTTCTTAAACCAGCAAGAGCTTTTTTTACACATATTTCGCACGATATTCTTCATGCTTCGGTTGATGCCCGTCTCCCGGCCGGCGTCCAACTCGCCTACGACGGCCTCCAGATCCCCATCGGTCGAGCCGATTCCTTATGACGCCCCAGGTCTTCCGGTCGCTCGAGGAAGCGCGCGGCCGCCTGCGCCTCTGCGCTCTCACCATCGGCAATTTCGACGGCGTGCACATCGGGCACCAGGCTCTGGTCGCCGCCACCCTGCGCTACGCCGTCGCGAACGCACTCACGCCGGCGGTATTGACCTTCCATCCGCACCCGACGGTGATTGTCGCGCCCGAGCGCGTCCCCCAATTGATCTGTACGCTCGAGCAGCGCTTGCAGTTCCTTCAGGCAGCCGGCGCAACGAACATTGTCGTGCTGCCCTTTACAGCGGATTTTGCACGCCTCTCGCCGCGGCAGTTCGTTTCCCAGGCCCTGTGCGACGCTCTTGAGACCAAGGCCGTCTTCGTCGGCGACAATTTCCGCTTCGGCCGCAAGCACCGCGGAACGGCGCAGACGCTGAGCCTCCTGGGACCCGAGTTCGGCTTCATCGCGCAAACCGTGCAACCGGTCTCGCTGCGCGGTGAGATCATCTCGAGCTCCGTCGTCCGCCGTTACCTCTCCTCCGGCAATGTCTCGCGTGCCGCCCGCCTTCTGGGCCGCTGCTTTTCAATCGAAGGGCCGGTTGTACGGGGCCACGGAGTGGGCGCCACGCAAACCGTGCCCACCCTCAATCTCGCGCCGCCCGCGGGCCAGCTTGTTCCGCGCGGCGTTTACATCACCGAAACGCTCGAACCAGCCACCGGGCGCCGCTGGGAGTCCATCACCAACTGCGGCTTTCGCCCCACCTTCGGCGGCGATGAGTTGACCATTGAGACCTTCCTGCTCAGCCCCCTCGCAGGCGCTGCGCCCTCGCAGATCGAGGTGCGGTTCCACCGCTTTGTCCGCGAGGAACGGCAGTTTTCCACGCCTGACGCCTTGCGCGCGCAGATTCTCAGGGATGTCTCGCGCGCCCAAACCTACTGGCGCCGGCTCTCCACTTGCACCCGCCGGGGACGGTAAAGAAGCTTATACACTTTGCCCGCGCCTCGGATTTGTACTTGGTCGAGCATCAGTCGCGACGCAAAAGCCACCAAAGCGAATCGAGGTTCAATTCAACTTACTCACGTGATTGTTTACCGTCATCGCAGGTGTGTTCGCAGCCGTAACATTCGTTTACGAGAAGGCGCACATGATCGCTAATTTCAATAGCGGTTTGTTACGCTGATTTGGTCTCGAACTGTACAACCCGAGCGCTTCGTCAGGGCTTCTGGAAAATGGCGATCTCTCTTCGAACGCACAAAATGCTCTGGGGCAGAGCTGCCAACCGATGCTCTTTTGACGGTTGCAGGTTGGAACTTACAGTTGATAGCGCAGAGAATGATGATGAGTCTCTCATCGGCGAGGCTTGTCATATAGTCGCCGAGAGCCCGCAAGGGGCTCGAGGAAAATCCAGCCTCACTCCAGAGCAGAGGGACAAATACAACAATTTGATCCTGTTATGCGCAGTTCACCACAAGGTGGTAGACGATCAGCACGCTACTTACAGTGTCGCCGAGCTAAAACGAATGAAATCGGAACACGAGGCATGGGTAAAGGCAACTTTAAGCTTTGATCCAATACGCCAACGTGAAGAAGAGGTTTGCGCTTCCTATATTGACGAATGGTCTCAGCAGGCCGATCTTACAAGCTGGCGGGGTTGGACATCCTGGCTTCTTTCACCCCAGCCGAGCATGTCAAGAAGTATGTTTACTGGGCTGCAGCGGTTGAGGGATTGGCTGCTCTCACGAATCTGGCCCCAATTGTGCCCAAAGGTTCAGCAGAGTCTGCTGAACTTCCGGCTCGTTTTGAATGATTTTCTTCTAGTCTTCTCTGAACATTCGGAAGACCACCGCGAGGACATGCTGATAACGGCCAAGTTCTACAAGATTAATCAATGGGACGAAAAGCTCTATAAAGAGCTGGGCGATCGATATGATAGGCACGTCGATCTTATACAGGATTTAGTGCTCGAATTGACCCGTGCGGCTAACTACGTCTGCGACATGGTTCGGCTGGAGCTCTTTCAAAGTTTCCGGCTTCAAGAAGGGGCTTTGCTTGTAGAGCGCGGGCCGGATATGAGTCTTCGCACCCAAATTCTTAGACCGGAGTATCGGGGTGGTGAGAGGACAGAATTGCCCTATAGAGGATTGAATTCTTTTAAGAAGGATTGCTTCGGTCGCGACTTCTGTATCTCAGAACAGTGACTTTTAGGCATGTACGACAGGACTAGTGACCGGAACTGGAACAATTTGGGTGCTTTTTGTACTGGGGTTGGAAACATCACGATCGCAGTCAGGTAGATTGCTTGGCTCCAGCATGTAAATTGCGCGGGACGAGATCAAACATGGCTTCCCTTATGTCGCCAGGTGGCCAACAGATACGTAATGAGAAGTTCCGATTTCGGCAGGTGATCTCCCGTTACAGCTCTTCTACAAAACTGCGGGCCCAATTGGGCAGTTCGCCGATTCTGCTTGCGGGTCCGCCGGACCGCATTTCGAGGGCGAGCCGCGGCTCAGGCCCTGAGTTGTCATAGATCAGGGCTTCATTCACGGTTTTGAGGACTTGTCTCGCGTTAGACAGGCTGCGGGCATAGCGGCGTCGGACATCGTTGTCCGGAACACTATGCCCGCCTTGAGCAACGCGCTCGCGAACACGTTGGATGCATCGCTCAGGGCTGTCGAGACAGATATAAACGAGACGGACAAAGAACCCTCTCGCGATTGCCTGACCGATCACTCTAACTATCCAGATACCAGACAACGTGGTCTCAATGGCGAACTCATCGCGAGTTTGGAGATAGCGCTGAGTTCGGCGAAGAACTTCCCGGCCGGCCGCGATCGCCGCAACCCGAGGATCGCTCGCGTGAATTCGCACGGCAATTGCGTCTGCCTCTAGCAAATTGTCACGACCGGCGAAATGAACTCTTCTGATGATGCTACTCTTCCCTGAGCCGTTTGGCCCCGCGAAAACCGTGAGAACCGGCAAACCTAGGCCGCTGTCTCTTTCAGTTGTCTCAGGACTTTGTAGTTTCTGTCCCCGGGAGCGCCATCGAGAAAGCGGATCTCAAACTTTTGCCCGCCTGGGTATTCCAGGATATCTAGGTTTCGGAGATCGTCTCGGTAAAAAACCGGAATTCCGGCCTGAAGGGTTTCAATCCTCGCCTGAGCGCCTGCGAGCCGAACAGAGATTTTAAACTCGTCATCGAAGAATTGCTCGCTCTCCATAGCTCGATGATAAATTACTCCGACAAGGAATTCTGGGCCGGATGCCGTTTCGAGTGGCTCGGCGCCCAGCTCGCGCAGCGGTCTTCTGAAGAGCAAGTGCGCAGTTCCTCAGCGCGGCATTCGCGCCTGCCAGCCATCCGCAAACTGTCATTCAGATACGACAATACCCACACGCCTCCCTTCGCCTTACGCATTGCTGGTCCCCCGGCGCGGGTTATACTGAGCCCTGAAGCATCCCGCTTCTGGAGCAACATCCGATGCAGCTCTCCGAAGGCAAAATCAAGCATTTGAATGCACTCTCGAACAAAAACGGCGTGATCGCCGCCGCCGCCATGGACCAGCGCGGCAGTCTGCGCAAGGGCATCGCGAAAGCCAAAGGCACGCCCGAAGAGCAGGTCTCCGACGACATGATGAGAGAGTTCAAAGAAACGGTTTCCAGAGTCTTGACGCCGCATGCCAGCGCCATCCTGCTTGATCCGGAGTTCGGTATCCCGGCCGCCAAAGCCCGTGCCAAGAACGCCGGGCTGTTGCTCGCCTACGAAGAGAGCGGCTACGACAACACCAAGCCCGGCCGCCTCCCGGATCTGCTTCCTCATATGTCCGCGAAGCGCATCCAAGACTTAGGCGCGGATGCGGTCAAGATTCTGCTCTATTACTCGCCTTTCGAAAAAGAAGATATTAACGACATCAAGCACGCTTTCATCGAGCGCGTCGGCGCCGAATGCGAGGCCAACGAAATTCCGTTCTTCTGTGAATTCGTCGGCTACGATCCCCAAGGCGGCGACGAAAAAGGTTTCGAGTACGCCAAGAAGAAGCCCGACGTGGTCATCAAATCCATGCAAGAGTTCGGCAAGCCGCAATACCATGTGGACGTGCTGAAGGTAGAGGTGCCTGTCAACGCCGAATATGTTCTCGGCAGCAGCGTCTATAAAGGACAGGCCGCGTACAGCCGCCAGCAAGCTCTCGACTTGTTTCGCAAAGCCGCGGATACGGCACAGAAGCCGTTCATCTACCTAAGCGCGGGCGTCGATAACGCCCAATTTGTCGAGTCTCTGAGTATGGCGGCCGAAGCCGGCACAGACTATTCGGGCGTACTGTGCGGGCGCGCCACCTGGAAAGATGGTATTCCGGTCTATGCGAAACAAGGCTTTAAGGCGCTCGAAGACTGGCTCTCCGATCAAGGCGTGAAGAACATCAATGCGGTGAATGAGGCAATCAAGCCGGCCAAGCCCTGGTACGCCAAGGCAGGTGTAGCGGCCACTGCCTGACGGGCGTAACTCTGAATGAACCTCGCTTCGATCCCCGAAGCCATAGCGGATTTCCGGCAAGGCAAGATCCTGGTCGTAGTGGACGATGAGGATCGCGAAAACGAAGGCGACCTCACCATCGCGGCCGAGAAAATCACTCCGGAAGCCATCAACTTTATGGCTGCGCGCGGGCGCGGGTTGATCTGCCTCGCCCTCGACGCCGAAATTTGCCGCCGGCTCGATTTGCAGCCCATGTCCGCCGTCAACACCGCACGCTTCGGCACTGCTTTTTGTGAAGCCATCGATGCGGCGGAAGGCGTCACCACCGGAATTTCGGCCTACGATCGCGCCCGCACCATTCGGGTCGCGATAGATCCGCGTTCCCGCCCGCAGGATCTGGCGCGCCCAGGCCATGTATTTCCCCTGCGCGCCCGCCCCGGCGGAGTGCTGGTCCGCACCGGACAGACCGAAGCGGCGGTCGATCTCGCGCGCCTTTCCGGGCTCGAGCCCGGCGGCGTCATCTGCGAAATCATGAACGAGGATGGCACCATGGCCCGTGCCCCGCAGTTGCAGGAATTCTGCCGCCAGTACGGCTTCAAGATGATCTCCGTGGCCGACCTGATCCGCTATCGCTTGCAAACCGAAAAGTTTGTGGAGCGCGAAGGCTCCGGCCGCGTTCGCACCGCCTACGGAGAATTCGAGATTGTTCGTTACGTCAACCGTATCGATCAGGAAACTCACCTCGCGTTGGTTCACGGCGATATCAAGGGCAAGAAGAACGTGCTGGTCCGCGTGCACTCCCACTGTGTCTACGGCGATATCTTCCAATCGCTCGATTGCAACTGCCATGCGCTCATCGACACCGCCCTGCAAACCATTGCGAGCGGCGATTGCGGCGTGCTCGTGTATCTACACCAGACCGGTCCGGGCCTGAACGTCGTATCCCGCGACGGCGCCCGCGAACTGATCGGCCACGGCAGCGGCCAGAGCGGCCTCTTTGGCTCGGAACGCCAGCCTGTGCAGCATGAGGCCGGAGTCGGCGCGCAGATACTATGCGACCTCGGTCTGACCACTATCCATCTGCTGACGAATCATCCGCGCAAAGTGGCGGGCCTCGAAGCGTTCGGCATTCAGATCACCGGGCAGATCCCGTTTCCTGCCCACATTGCCGTGGAGATCCCCGCCGCCACATGAGAGTCCTGAAAGCGCACAGGCCGTTTGCTGGCCGTTGTGCGCGCTGGATTAAAGCGCACAGGCCGTTGGTTGGCCGTTGTGCGCCGTCAATCATGGCCGCGCTGCTGGCCGCTGCGATGCTGCTCCCCGCCGCCAGCCCTTCTTCGCCTGACCTCTGGTCGCTCGACCGTCTTTTTACCCGCCCCTATCTGTGGGGCACATCCCCGTCGCATCTCGCCTGGGCGAAACACGCCCATGTGCTCGGCTTTCTGTGGAACGCTCACGGCGAGGCATTCCAGGACCTGTATGTCTACCGCGCCGACACCAAGCAATTGACGCGCTTGACGGACCTGAAAGGCCTGAAAGATCCGATCAACGAGACGGAAGCCGAGCGCGATCCGCACCGCAAGGAGTACTTGCCCCCGCAAGCCGGTCTCACATCGTTCAATCTTTCCGAGGACGGCACAAAAGCCGTGTTCTCCTATCGCCGCGATCTGTACCTGGCGCCCACTCGGGGCGGCGCGATTCTCCGTCTCACCAAGACCAAGGCAGCCGAGATGGATCCTCAGTTTTCTCCCGATGGAAACACCATCGCATTCACGCAATCCGGCCAGATTTACGTTCTGAATCTGGGTGGTGGAATGTTAGAGCAGCGCACCGACGTACACCCGCCCGCCTCCCTGACCGGCTTCCGGTGGTCTCCGAACGGCAAATACTTGGCCTATTCGGTCCAGCCTCAGCCAGAGCGGCCCACGCCGCTGCCCATTTACTCGGGCGAGTTCGTCACCGCCTCGCCCTTTCCCCGCTCCATAGCCGGCGACCCCGCAGCTCTCCTGCAATACTACGTCGTCGAGAGCACCGGAGACAATCCCGCGCGCTTGCTCGATACGGGCAAAGGGTTCGAATCGCGGCCCATGCAATGGTCCGAAGATTCCAAGTATCTGTTGGTCGCATTAGAGTCCCCGAATTATAAAACGCAGGACGTTCGCATTGCGGATGTGAATACCGGCAAATCGAAAGTGGTGTTCCATCAGGCCGACGACCGCTGGGTAGAAGTTTCCGATGCCGGCTGGGAGCCCACTTCCCAACACATCTGGCTGACCAGCGACAATTCCGGGTTCTCGCATCTATATACGGTTGCTGTCGACGGCAGCCACCTGCGGCAGATCACGAATGGCGCTTGGGAGATCCACCGCGATCCGTTTTCCAACAGTCCCCAGTGGATCGGCGATTCCATCTTTTTTTCATCCACCGCCGCCGGCACAACCGAGCGTCAGTTCTACAAAATAAAAGCCGATGCTTCGGCCGCGCCGGAGCGTCTCTCCGCGAACGAGGGGCTGAATATCGGTTGGGTTTCCGAAGACGGTAATGAGCGGGCCATGCTGCAGGCCGACATCAAGAATCCGCTCGATCTGTATGTCAATGGTGAGCGCGTGACCACTTCTCCCTCGCCGGAGTTCCATCGGCTCGATTGGGCGGACAGCCGCTTTTTCACGTATCCTTCGCTGCGCGATCGAAAGCCCGTTTCCGCGCGCTTGCTGCTGCCGCCCGGTTACAATCCCGACGATCCAAACCAGAAACCTCGCCCCGCTATCCTCTACATACACGGCGCCGGCTCTGCCACCAGCGTTCTAAAGCAGTGGGGCAGTTACCAGGAGCTGCGCTTTGTGTTCAATGATTACCTCGCGCATCAAGGCTACGTCGTGCTGGAGATGGATTACCGGGGCAGCACGAATTACGGGCGGGATTGGCGCACCGGCGTCTATCTCAACATGGGCGGACCGGATCTCGACGACGTGCTCGGCGGCGTAGAGTATTTGAAATCTCTGAAGAACGTCGATGCCTCGCGCATCGGAATTTGGGGCTGGAGTTACGGCGGCTTCATGACGGCTATGGCGATGTTTCGGGCGCCGGCCGTGTTCAAGGCGGGCGCGGCCTTTTCCGGCGTCTACGATTGGAGAAACTACAACGCCGAATACACCGATGAGCGCCTCACCACGCCGGCCGAGAATCCGGAAGCCTTTCATCGCAGCTCTCCCATCCATTTCTCCAGCCAGTTACTAAATCACTTACTCATTGTTCACGGTATGGCCGACGACAACGTTCTCTTTCAAGATGCGGTTCAGCTTACCGAGAAGTTAATTCACGAAGGCAAGCCGTTCGAAGAATCCTTCTACCCGGAGGAAAGCCATGCCTACGTGCGCGACGAAAGCTATAGAAGCGCATTTAGCCGGGCTGCCAAGTTCTTCGCCGATTATTTAAAGGAAGACGCGAGTAGCGACCCACCGCGGTAGCTGCCGCATCCGCTGATGCCGATCGCCTTCAAACTTCCACGCTTCTATCCGATTCTGGATACCGCCGTTCTTCGACAACGCGATTGCTCCCCGCTAGTCGCCGCCGAAGCGCTGCTGGCGGCCGGCGTGCGCATCTTGCAGTACCGACACAAGGACGATTGGACCGCGAGCCATTTCGAGACCGCCAGCCAGTTAGCCGCCCTGTGTCACGAAGCCGGCGTCTTGTTTGTGCTGAACGATCGCGCCGATTTCGCGCGCCTGCTAGGTGCGGCTCTGCACGTCGGGCAGCAAGACTTGCCGCCGGTTGCCGCGCGCCGCGTCATCAGCGACGAAGTGATGGGCTTTTCTACCCACAACCGGCTGCAGCTTGCGCGTGCGAACGAAGAACCGGTCGAGTACCTTTCGCTCGGCCCCATTTTCCCGACTGAGTCGAAGGACGCGCCCGATCCTGTGGTGGGTCTGGACGGCTTGCGCGAGCTGCGTGCCTTCACCACTAAGCCATTGGCGGCCATCGGCGGCATCACGCAATTGAATGCCCCTAAGGTGCTGGCAGCCGGCGCCGACTCGGTGGCCGTAATCTCCGCGCTTTTGCCGCCGGACTGTACTCGCAAGGCGGTGCGCAGCGCGGCGGCGGACTGGCTTCAGCTCCTCGCATCCCCGGTCGCTACCGAGCCACGACCGTAAGGGAGTGGTTGCACCGGTCGCGCCTCAGCTCGCGGGCACCGGATCCGGCGTTCCAAACGCCACATTGCCTCGGCACGACACCACGCGCCGCAACGTGAGCGCGAGCCCGCGTCCGATTCCAAAACGCTCCACCGCCTCAAGCGAATATTGCGAGCACGTCGGGCGATAACGGCACCGTATGAACTTCGCGCTAATAGGACGCCCGTACCTCTGGTACTCGAGCACGGCCTGCACATACGCTCGCGCGAGGATCTGGTCCTTCGGCTGCCGCAGCGAATCGCCGATTGCCAAGACCGTCGATACCAACAGCAGCGCCAGGTAAGGTTCGGGACGCTTCCAGTTGCCTAGACCCCGCAATGAGGACATCGGACCGCTGCTTGCAACTTTTTGTTATGGCAGTTAGGACACTCGACCAAATTTCCCTGCGGCCGCGCCAGCAGATAGATGATTAGGCCGACAAAGCTGGTGAAGAAGACCAGCAGCATCCACAGTATCCCGTTGTCCAACCCCCGGGCTTTCGCATCCCGTGCCACCCACACCAGCAGAAGGACGTCGAGAATCAAAATGACAATAGGGATTGCCAGTCCGAAACTGCAAGCGGCGCATCCTGCTATGCCGGCGGCGGGATTATCTCGCTGCGCAAATGCCGCAGCCGGTATTATCAGCAACAGCGCCGGCGCAAGCAACCGCCGCAGCGCGGACGCGATAGGAATCTCCAGGTTCGCCATTTGAAGTTGCAAGCTTTCTAAAGCGTCGCCCGCCGAAAGCGGTTCGCTAATGGATTTAAGGTAATTACAAATAGTAAGTGACGGCAGATGAGCTGTCAAGACTTTTCGTACGCCGGCCCGCTCCCAGGCTCCCGAACGTTGCTAAACTGGAAATCTCCATGGCAATTAGCAAGGAGCTGCTGGAAATCCTCGTCTGCCCGGCATGCAAAGCCGAAGTCATCCTGAAAGAAGACGGAAGCGGCTTGAAGTGTGTCGCCTGCAAACGGGTCTACCCGGTGCGGGACGACATCCCGGTCATGCTGATTGACCAGGCCGTGATTGAATCTTGAGTTGGTCGAGCCATGAATTGGCCGAGCCGTGAGTTGGTCGAGCCCTAAGTCCATGACGATTTTGGAGCAGTTGCCGGAAGGTTCGCGCGTGGGCGTCATTCGCCTGCGCTCCCTGGGCGATTGCGTTCTGACCACGCCGGCGCTGGCGCTCTTGAAGCGTGCGCGCGCGGATCTCAAAATCGGCGTGACCGTCGAACAACGCTTTGCGCCGCTGTTTGAAAACAGTCCCGCGACGGACCAGGTTCTGGCGCCCACCTGGCAGGCGCTCCGCCGCTGGAAGCCTTCCCTGTGCGTGAACCTGCACGGCGGCACGCGCAGCCAATGGCTGACGGCCTTTTCCGGCGCCAAGTGGCGCGCCGGTTTCGCTCATCACAACTTCACCTTCGCCTACAACGTCAAGATTCCGCGCGCCCAGCGTATCCTTTCCGTCAACCGCACGGTCCATACCGCGGAGCACCTGGCGTCTGCGTTCTTCGCGCTCGGCGTGCCCATCGCCGAAGTGCCGCGCGCGCAACTGGGAGCGGCCGAGTCGCCGATTCAGGGCCGCTACGCCGTGTTGCATCCCTTCGCCTCCGCCCCCGAAAAGCAATGGCCCGCCGAACGGTTCTGCGAAGTGGCGCGTTATCTCGAGCTCTGGAGAATACATCCGGTCTTTCTCGCCGGCCCGCAAGACGACCCGGCCCCGTTTCGCGCCCACCAGGTGTTCCAGGGAAGCCTGGCGGACATGAAAGCGGTCCTGTCGAAGGCCTCCGTCTTCCTTGCCAACGATAGCGGTCCCGCCCATGTCGCTGCCGCCTTCAGCGTGCCGAGCGTGGTTCTCTTCAGTACCTCCAACCCGGCCATATGGGGTCCTTGGCGAACCGAAGCCGAGGTCGTGGTCGCTCCCGAAGGTCTCGCCAAGGTGAGCGTCTCGCGTGTAATTGCCGCACTCGAGCGCTTGCGCATCTTCGAGGAGGCGCACGCGTGAGAGCTTCCTATCGATGAAAGATCTTCGGCGGCTGCTCGAATACGCGCGGCCGTATGGCCTCGCGCTGGTCGGGTCCGTTCTCTTCATGGCCGTCGTAGGCCTTTCGCAAGGCCTCCTGGTCAGGCTCATTCCGCCGGTCTTCGAACGCGTGCTGAACCCCAACACGCCCGATACGCCGGTCCTGCTGTTATCGATTCCTCATACCAGCGTCCAGATCTACTTGAACGACGTCGTGCCGCCCTTCGTGCATAACGTCTGGACCATGGTAGCCTTCGGTATTTTCGCCTGCTTCGTCGCGAAAGGCGTCTGCGATTACCTGGGCAATTACCTGGTGAACTGGGTCGGCATCAGCGCCATCATGGATCTCCGGCAGGACGTATTCGACCGCGTCCTGCGCCAGGATGCAGCCTTCTTCGAAGATCAGACCACCGGCCGCATCATGTCGTCGATCATGAACGACATCGACCGCATCCAGCTCTCCGTCTCCACCATGCTCGCCGACTGGCTGCGCCAGATGTTCACAGCCTTGTTTCTGCTGCTGGCCATGGTCAGCATCGATTGGAAGCTATCGCTGCTCAGCCTGCTGGTGTTTCCGGTCGTCGCTTTGCTGACCATCCGGCTGGGGAAACGCATCCGGCGCACCACGCGCCACGCGCAAGACATGGCGGCGGGCTTGAACCAGATTCTGCAAGAGACCCTCACCGGCCATCAGGTGGTGAAGAGCTTCGGGGCGGAAGACTACGAATCGAAGCGCTTCCAACTCGCCTCCCAGCGCTTGAAAGCCGGCAACCTGCGCTATGTGGCGCACCAGGCGCTCGCTTCGCCCATCATCGAAATCTTCGGCGCCCTCACCATCATTCTGCTGCTCTGGCTCGGCCGCCAACAGGTGAAGCACGGAATGATGACCGCCGGAACGTTCACCGGCTTCGTGCTGGCCCTGGTGATGTTATACGAGCCCATCAAGCGCCTGACCAACATTCACAATATTTTCCAGCAAGGCATCGGCGCCGCCATGAAAGTCTTCGAATACCTGGACCGGTCGCAGGACGTAGTCGAGAACCCGAACGCCGTGCGATTGTCCAGGTTCGAAAAGAGCATCCGTTTCGAGAACGCCGGGTTCTGTTACCCGCTGGCGGCCGAGCGCTGCGTCCTGGACGGAATCAATTTGGAAATCAAGGCTGGCGAAGTCGTGGCGGTGGTGGGTCCGAGCGGAGCGGGCAAAACCACGCTGGCCAACCTCGTGCCTCGCTTCTACGATGTGTCGAGCGGCGCCGTGCTGATCGACGACAAGGACGTGCGCGAGATACGGTTGGGCAGTCTGCGTGAAAATGTCAGCATCGTCGCGCAGGACACCTTCCTGTTTAACGACACGGTCTTCGACAATATCGCCTACGGCCGGCCGGATGCTCGCGAGGAAGAAGTTTTCTCGGCCGCCCGAACGGCGCTGGCGGCGGAATTCATCGAGAAGCTGCCCCAGGGGTACCAGACCATCATTGGCGAGCGCGGCCTGAAGCTCAGCGGCGGCCAGCGGCAGCGCATCGCCATCGCGCGTGCCTTGCTCAAAGACGCCCCGAT
The DNA here is from genome assembly GCA_036269275.1 of Bryobacteraceae bacterium. Classification (GTDB taxonomy): domain Bacteria; phylum Acidobacteriota; class Terriglobia; order Bryobacterales; family Bryobacteraceae; genus Bog-105. Next base: position 273,219 of record DATASJ010000142.1, read on the forward strand.
TCTCATCCTCGACGAAGCGACTTCGCATCTCGATACCGAGTCCGAGCGCCTGGTCCAGCAGGCCCTCACCGCGTTGATGAAGCGCCGCACCGTGCTGGTGATCGCGCATCGGCTCTCGACCATTCGCCAGGCCAGCCGCATCGTGGTGCTCGAGAGCGGCAAGATTGCCGAAACCGGCACGCACGACGAGCTGCTTGCCCGGCGGGGCATTTACCGGCGCCTGCACGAGATGCAGCACGCCGATTCGAACGCGGCGGTTGGAGGATAAGATCCTGTACCGTTGCCCACTCATATATTGGCCCCGATGAGCGTACAGCCGGGCAGTTCCGCGGCGCCGATCCGCAGCATGACCGGGTATGCGCTGATGCGCGCCGCCACGGCCGCGGGAGAGCTGACCGTCAGCCTGAAGACCGTAAACCATCGCGGACTCGACCTGCATTTCCACGGCAGCGGCGAGTTGGCGCGGTTTGAGAATGCCATGCGCGCCGTGCTGAAGCAGAATGTGGCGCGCGGCCACCTGGAGGTTCGCGTTTCGCTCGCCCGCAATGCCGCCGCCCAGGCTGCCGGTTACAATCGCGATCTGGTGGCGCGTTATGTGGAACTGTTTCGCCAGGCTCGTAACGAATTCGGGTTGACCGGCGAACCGGATCTGAACGTAGCCTTCACTCTGCCCGGCGTGTTCGACGCCGGCCCCGAAGCCACGCCCGTGGACGGCGCTCTGGAGGCCGAAATCGTAGTGGCCCTCACCGCCTGCGTCCGCGAATTGAATGCGTATCGCGAGCGCGAAGGCGCCGAGCTGGTGGCGGGACTCGAAGCCGAGATCGCATCCATCGAACAGCGCACGCGCGAGATCGCCGCCATTCGCTCGCGAGCGGCTGAGGCGCTTTATCGAAGATTGCGAGAACGCCTGGCCGAGTTGCTGTCGGATTCAGCGCTCAGCCAGAGCCGGCTGGCGGAAGAAGCTGCGCTCCTGGCCGACAAGTCGGACGTCCAGGAAGAACTGACGCGTCTCGAAGTTCATACGCAGGAATTGCGGCGTATCTTCGCAAGCGGCGGCGAAGTGGGCAAGCGCCTGGATTTTCTGCTGCAAGAAATGAACCGCGAGACGAACACCGTTTTGTCCAAGACCTCCGGCGCGGGAGAAATCGGATTGACCGTCACCAACCTGGCCTTGGCAGTGAAGGCTAACATCGAAAGAATACGGGAACAGGCCTTGAACCTTGAATAGCCAGACCGTGCCGGACCTGATCGCAGACTGGAATGGGCGCAGTCCGGCCGGTCCCCGCCAGCGCATGACAACTGTGTTTATCATTTCGGCGCCGTCCGGATCGGGAAAATCGACGCTGGTGTCGCGCCTGTTGGCCGGCGATTTGGGACTCCGGTTCTCGGTTTCCTACACGACGCGCGGGCCGCGTCCCACCGAGCGGCCGGGAGAAAGCTACAACTACATCTCCCGCGCCGAGTTCGAGACCCGCATTCAGCATGGCGAGTTCCTGGAACACGCCGAGGTCTTCGGAAATTATTATGGAACCCACCGCGAAGTACTGGAGCAGGCGCAGAACGAGGGCAAGGACCTGATACTCGACATCGACGTGCAGGGTGCGCGACAATTAAAAGAAAGCATTCCGGAGGCGGTCACCATCTTCATTCTGGCGCCTTCCCGCGACATCCTGGAACAGCGATTACGAGCGCGGTCGGAGGATTCCGAAGAAGTCATTCAGCGCCGGCTGAGAGAGGCTGCCGAGGAAATCCGGAACTACGACCAGTACGATTTCGTGCTGGTGAATCATCAAGTGGAAGAATCCGTGAACACCTTGACCGCGATCATCAAGGCCGAACGGGTCCGGCGAATCCGCATGGAAGAACAGATTCGACCGATCCTCAAGAGTTTTGAAGAGCGGTCCGGCTCATTGTTTGAGTAGCGCGCAGGCTGTTTGGCGGCCGTTGTGCGCGGTTTTAACGAGGAGATATGGCAGATAGACCCAGAAACGCGATGTATTGCATTCCCGACGATGCGGATGCGAGCACCTACAGATTCATCATCGTCGCCGCCAAGCGCGCGCGCCAGTTGCAGAACGGCCAGCGCAGCGTGCTGCCGGCCACCAACAAAAAGCCCACCATACTGGCCATGGAAGAGGTACGCCGCGGCCTGGTGCCCTACGCGGATTTCGCGCAGGAAGAACAGCAACTCCTGACGGAAGCGGAATAGCCGGCGGATGCATGCGCGTCGTACTGGGTGTCGGCGGCGGAATCGCGGCCTACAAGTCGGCTGAGCTTGTGCGGGCGCTCCAGCAGCGCGGCCACGAGGTGCAAGTCGTCATGACGAGTGCGGCGCAGGAGTTCATCCAGCCCCTCACCTTTGCCGCGCTCACCGGCCGCAAGGTGATCACCGGGCTGTTCTCGCAAACCAGCGCGCAGGACACGCTCTCGAGCGCGGTCGAGCACATTGCCGTCGCCCAGGAGCACGAGGTTCTGGTGGTCGCGCCCGCCACCGCCGATCTGCTGGCGAAGTTCGCCTACGGATTCGCGGACGATTTTCTCTCGACGCTGTACCTCGCGTTCACCGGCCATGTCGTGCTGGCGCCGGCCATGAACACCGCCATGTGGCAACACCCGGCCACGCAGGAAAACCTGGACCGGCTGCGCGCGCGCGGCTGCCGCATTGTCGATCCCGGGGAGGGTTGGCTCGCCTGCGGCACGGTAGGCGCGGGACGGCTGGCCGACCCCATCGAAGTTGCCGAGGAGATCGATTCGCTGGCGCTCGCAAAGACGGATCTCGAAGGTGAGTCCGTGCTGATTACCGCCGGCCCCACGCAGGAACCGCTCGACCCGGTCCGTTATGTCAGCAACCGATCGAGCGGGAAGATGGGCTATGCGATCGCCGAGGCCGCAGCCCGGCGTGGAGCGCGCGTGGTGTTGGTTTCGGGTCCGGTGAGTCTGCCTGTGCCGCGGCGCGTCGAAGCCGTCCAGGTCCGCACCGCGCAAGAAATGCGCAGGGCCGTGATGGACCGCCTGGACGAGGCCACGATCATCATCAAGAGCGCCGCGGTAGCCGATTATTACGCCTCTGAAGTTCCGAAACAGAAGCTCAAAAAAACGGCCACGCGGCTGTCCATTGAATTGGACCCGACGCCCGACATTCTGGCCGAAATCGGGCAGCGCAAAGGCGACCGCCTGCTGATCGGATTCGCGGCCGAGACGCAGAACCTCATCGAGGAGGCGCGCCGCAAGATGATTTCCAAGAAGTGCGACATGGTGGTCGCCAACTACGTGAACCAGGAAGGCGTCGGATTCGAATCCGACCGCAACGAAGTGCAGATTCTTTCCCGCTCGGGCGAGATTGTGCACGCCGGGCCGGCAGACAAGCGGGAGATCGCGGAAAAGATCCTCGATCAGGTCGCCACGCTGCGCCTGTCTTTGCATGCCGCGGAGCGCACAGGGCGTTTGGAGCCCCTTGTGCGCGATTCGAACAAGGTCGCACCCGCCTAAACGATGACTCAAGATCAGATACGCAGCTATCTCGAGTTCTATCGGGACCTCGGGTTCGATTCCATATACAAGCGCTCCCCTCCCCGAACGCCGCCCGTTCTACTTCCTGTGCTTCCAACCCTTGAGCCGGAAGGCGACACGCTGTCGAAGATTTGGGCCGATATCGGAGAATGCACCCGCTGTGGGCTGCACAAAGCACGCAACAAGATCGTCTTTGGCTCGGGCAACGAAACGTCGCGTCTCGTGTTTGTCGGCGAAGGTCCGGGCGCCGACGAAGACGAGCAAGGCTTGCCGTTTGTCGGCCGGGCCGGCCAGTTGCTGACGCAAATGATCGAGGGCACCGCCGCCAAAGAGGGCATTCCGATTCGAAGATCCGATGTCTACATCTGCAACGTAGTGAAGTGCCGTCCGCCCGAAAACCGCACGCCGCTGCCCGATGAGATGGAAATTTGCGGGCAATTCCTGTTCCGGCAACTGACCGCCATTCAACCGAAAGCCGTCTGCGCGCTGGGGGCGACCGCCATGAAGGCGCTGCTCAACACCAAGGAAGGCATCACCAAGACCCGCGGCAAATGGCACAAGTGGCGCGACATTCCGTTGATGATCACCTACCATCCTTCCTACCTGCTGCGCCAATATAATCAGCAGGCGAGACGCGAAGCCTGGGAAGATTTGAAGGCGCTCCTGCATTTCGTCTATGACTGAGCGGCGGCCGCTGCTCATTACATTCGAAGGCACGGAAGGAAGCGGCAAAACGACTCAACTGCGGCTGCTCGCCGAAAGGTTACGGGCGCGCGGCCTCGCAGTCACGATCAATCAGGAGCCCGGCGCGACGCGGATCGGCAGCCAGATCCGGCGCATTCTGCTCGATCCCGAGCATCGGGAAATGGCGCCCATAACCGAGCTGCTGCTCATGTTTGCTTCGCGCGCCCAGGCCGCGGCCGAGATCATCGTCCCGGCGCTCGAGCGCGCCGACATCGTGCTCAGCGACCGCTTCACCGACTCGACGCTCGCCTATCAAGGCGAGGCGCGAGGGCTGGGATTGGAAACGGTGCTTGCCGTACATCGACTCGCGCTCGGCTCGCTGTGGCCGGATCTGACGATCTGCCTAGTAGTGGACGTTGAGACTGGGCTGATGCGCGCGAGCGAAACCCGTATGGAGCAGCAGCCGCTCGAGTTTCATAAGCGCGTCGAAGCAGGCTACCGCAAGATCGCCGAGTCGGAGCCGGAGCGTTTTCGGATTATTGATGGCGCCGGCGAGCCTGCGCAAGTGGCCGAGCGAGTGTGGGCCGAAGTCGCCAGACGGTTGGCGGACAATAAAGATTGACCTTCCCGCGTTTCTACGGCAATTCGAGCGTTGCCGAAACTCTGGCCCACATGATCGAGCGCGAGCGGCTGGCGCAGACCATCCTGCTGAGCGGCCCCGAGGGCATCGGCAAAGCAACCCTGGCCCGGCGCTTCGCCGCCGCCCTGCTTGGCGATGCGGACAAAATCGAGCGAGACGACCTGAGCCTCCAGGCGAATGTGGAAATCGTGGAGCAGCGGGAGAAGTGGCCGGCGGAAAAGCGCACCGACGATCCGTTGTTGTTCTCCACCCATCCGGACTTCATCACCTTTGCGCCCGACGGACCGCTGCGCCAGATCACCATTCAGCAGATGCGGCTGTTGCGCGAGCGAGCGCCATTCAAGCCGCTGCGCGGGCGGCATCGCGTATTCCTGATCGATCACCTCGAGCGCGCCAACGAGCAGTCGGCGAACTCCCTGCTGAAGGTACTCGAAGAGCCGCCCGAGCACCTGATCCTTTTGGCAACGGTCGAGAACCTCTACGACGTGCTGCCGACCATCCGCTCCCGCTCGGTCGTGCTGCAGATGTCGCGGCTCTCGGATGCGGAGATGAGCCAATTCGCCGAGTCACGGGAACTGCCGGATGCAAGAACGCGAATTGCGCTTGCGGAAGGCAGCCCGGGAGTGGCGGCCACGCTCGATGTGGAGCAATTTCGCGAACGCCGGTCGCTTATGCTGGCGGCTTTCGAGTGCGGCGCAGGCCTGAGCCCATTTTCGGCTTGGGTGCAGCACTCGGAAAATTTCGGAGCGCGAAAATCCGAGAAGCTGGAGACCTATCTGAAGATCGGCTATGGAATTCTCGAGGATACGCTAGCAGGTTTGTATGACAGGCCGCCTGTGCGAAATCGGGACGTTGAACAGCGAATCGTTGCGCTTTCGAACGCCGTGAATTTCGCCTGGGTGGAACGGGCAGTACGTTTCGTAGACGAGCTTGTAGTAATGGTACGAAGAAACATACAAAAAACCGGAGCGCTCGACGCTATGATTATAAATTTGCGTAACCGTGCGGAAAAGTTCAGCACCTAATTTAACAATTACGCCGCTTTTTGGCGGCTACCTACGACATTCGGGAAATCCAGGACTGAGGCCAAATGATTGAGGAGAGGCGTTTAGAGCCCCTAATTCGAAAACCCACGCGCAGTACCGGTTTGGAGACACGCGAGCCAAGCCGGCGCCCGCCCGCCGCTAAAAAGACCACGCCACCGGACCAAACTAATGCCGAACAGTTCTATTACTCAAAGCAGATGCAGAGCAAGACACGCATGGTAGTGGTGCTTACGGATGGCGAGCAGTTGGAGGGCGTCATCGAGTGGTACGATCGCGACTGCCTGAAACTGAACCGGATTGGCGCGCCGAATCTGCTGCTTTACAAACGCTCCATCAAGTACATGTACAAGGCCGAAGGCGACTAGCGCGCTGCGGCGTGCGGCTCCGGCCGCCTAGCAATTCAAATACAAGCTATGGCTTTGGGTCGGCAGTATGTGCCGCCACTCGCGGATAATGTCGCGATAAGTTTCTCCCACCGGGCGTATTTTGCGTTCCAGGTCATATAAACCTAAGGGATTTACGTTACCGTTGTCCTGGCATAAAGCCGTGTCCCAATCCACTTGGTCGGTGAGGCTGTAATAAGTGAAGCCGAGCATCGGCACGCCGTCTTCGCGCAGCCGATGGACGTTGGCCCACTCTTTCCGAACCCAGGCAGGAGCGCGCGCCGCATCGGGCAGGTTGGTTTCGGTGTGCATCACCGGCAGGTGATAGCGGCTGAAGTACTGGTGCGTGATGACATAGTAACCGAATATCTCGCCCGACGGGCTGATGGCGCCGTCGCTCGCCACCAGATGCTCATTGGTGTCGTAGTAATCCGTACCCATTACGCAGTGCTCTTTGCGATGGTTGTCGCAGAACCAGTGATACTGTTGCCGCGTCATGCCGTTGTCCATCAGGTATTCGTACATCTCGAAGGTAACGGGATTGCCGTAGGAAAGATCGAGCGACAGGAAGCGCTTCTGGTTGTAGATGTGGGCGATGGCCGCGCTCGCCGGGTTGATGGGGTGGTGAAACTCGGAGGTTTCGCTTTGAATGAAGATGGCCTTTGGGTTCACGTCCAGAATGGCGTGCATGGCAAGGACGTTGGCTCTGCAGAGATTGTGGAGGGCGGTGACGAAGGGCTTGTCGCCGCGGAGCCGCTCATTCCACCAGCCGAATTGCGCCGAGAAGGTAGCGGCGATGTGGATTTCATTTACGGGCGTGAAAAAGCGGATCCACGGATAGCGCTCGGCGACGGCGTGGGCATACTGCGCAAACAGCTCCGGCCAGTCCGGGTTCTGGAAGTCGCCGATCCAATCGGGCACGCCAAAGTGACAGAGATCCACGATGGGCGTAATCCCGAGCTGCAGTAGCTTGCGAAAGGTCTCGTCTGTGAATTCCCAGTCGTATTTGCCGGGGCCGAGGTGGGTCTTGTGATAAGGCGGCCCGTAGCGCAAAAACTCGATGCCGAGTTCGCGCACCAGCTCGAAATCCTCTCGCCAGTATTTATAGTGGCCGCACTTCTCCATTTCGTCGACGCGCTTGATTGACCCGCCCGGCAGCGCGATGGTCGGATAGCTATTCTCTATGCCGGTAGCGAACATGAACTGGGCCAAAACGACTCCTAAAACCTAATTCACTTTTCGGACGTGCGCCTGGTCTTGTCTTTGAAGGCCAGCCGGTACGCACGGCGCTCCGCCGCCTCGTCATAGCGGCGCTTCTCTTCTTCCGTTTCCGGCACGATCTGGGGGAGAATCACTTTGTTGCCCGCTTTGTCCAGTCCGACGAATGTGAGATACGCCGACGAGGTATGGCGCATGGCGCCGCTCTGCAGATTTTCCACCCAGACTTTCACGCCCACTTCCATAGACGTGCGAAAGACACGATTCACTTGCGATTTCAACCGGACCAGCTCGCCCACGCGGACTGGATGAAGGAAAGTCATCTGGTCGACCGCGGCAGTCACGACCATGCAGCGCGCATGGCGGATAGCTGCGATCGCGCCGCAGAGATCGACCAGGTGCATGACGTGACCGCCCAGCATGTTGCCGAGCAGGTTGGCATCGTTCGGGAGACAGATTTCAAAGTATTCGGATTGCGATTGGCGTACCGTTCGCATCTCGGGCGGTGGCGCAACCGTAAGACTCGCGTCCGTGTCGGGCATAGCTGGTTTAAGGGGCGGAGGGAAAACGCTCCAGATAACTGCGGCAGAAAGCCAGCGCTTGCGCGCGCATGCAGAGGTCGGCCAGTTCCGGCTCCAATCGTCCAGTGGCCGGCGAGTACTGCGCCGGGTGCCAGCGGAGCGGCGCGTAATCCTGCTCTTCGATGCAGAGAATCTCGAGCGCGGCGGCCGAGTGGTGGAGGACGGCGTAGCGGAACGACGAGCGCGTTTCGGCGGCCGGGAAATGTTCGCACGCATGGCGTGAGTAGCCGTGATTGCAGGAGCGGAAGCGCTGCGGCGCTGGGACGGGAAAGGCCTCTGAAGCAGAGCGGCAGTCGCCGTCGTATTCATCGAGCAGCGGCAATCGCGCGCTGTGGTGCTCGGGAGCTGTCGCGAGCGCGCGTGGCTCGAAGAACGGGCACGGCATCAACGATCAGTATAGAGTGGTGTCGATGCGATTTTATTGTTTGCTTTTGCTGGGCGCCCTTGGCTTGCATGCACAGACGCCTGCCGTGAAGTGGGAAGAGTTGACGGCGGCGGATTTTACGGCGGCCATCCAGAAGAGCGGGGGCACATGCGTGTTGCCCTTCGGCATCATCGAGAAGCACGGGCCGCAGTTGCCGCTCGGGACCGATCTCATCAATGTCCGCTACGTGTCGGTGCATGCGGCCGAGCGGGAGTTCGCGGTCGTGTTTCCCGAATATTACTTCGGCCAGATCTTCGAAGCGCGGCACGAGCCGGGCACGATGGCTTACCCGGCGCATCTGCAGATGGAGCTGCTGCAAGCGACCACCGACGAGATGGCGAGGAATGGCTGCAAGAAGATTGTGATTGTGAACGGGCACGGCGGGAATTCGAGCTTCCTGCCCTACTTCGCGCAATCGCAGCTTGCATCGCCGCATGATTACGTCGTCTATGTGGTGGACCACGGCGATTTTCCGCCGGGACGGCCGGCATTGAAGACCAAGACCGATATGCACGCGGGCGAATCGGAGACCTCGCATACGATGATTTCGCGGCCGGACCTGGTGCACCTGGATCGGGCGGCGAGCGAATCGGGAGCGGACCAGCACCGGCTCGACCTGCCGTCCGATGTGTATACGGGAATCTGGTGGTACGCTCGGTTCCCGAATCACTATGCGGGCGATGCGACGGCGGCGAACACGGCGCTGGGGCAGTTCGACATGAACGCATGGACCGATCGCGTCGCAGCCGCCCTCAAGGCGGTCAAAGCAGATCAGAAAAGCTCGGAGCTGCAGAAGGAGTTCTTCGAGAAAGCGGGGCATCCGTTGGATACGAGGCAATAGCCGTGATGACGATTGTTCACGTCGATATTCATGTCAAGCCGGAGTCGGTTCGCGACTTCGTCCGGGCGACGATCCAGAATGCGCGCGCCAGTGTCCAGGAGCCCGGCATCGCGCGTTTCGATGTTAATCAGGATGTCAAAGACCCGCTGCACTTTGTGCTGGTGGAGGTGTATCGGAAGCCGGAGGATCGAGCCGCGCACAGAACCACGGCGCATTATGCGGCGTGGCGCGATGCGGTAGCGGACATGATGGCCGAGCCGCGCACAGGCGTTGAGTTCAATAACGTGTTCCCCGGCGACGAAGGCTGGTCGTGAAATTTGGGTTCGCAACGGCAGCGCGGATCGTGTTCGGGCGCGGCGCCATTGCGGAGCTGCCGAAGCTGGCGCAAGAGTTGGGAAGCCGCGCGCTGCTGGTGACGGGGCGCAACACGGAGCGAGCCGCGGCGGCCCGGCTCGCGCTCGATTGCGAAGTGTTTTCGGTCTATGGAGAGCCGACCGTAGAGATGGTTCGGCGCGGAGTCCAAGCGGCGCGGGACGGATGCGACCTGGTGATCGGCTTCGGAGGCGGAAGCGCGCTGGATGCGGGGAAGGCCATTGCGGCGCTGGCGACGAATTCGGGCGATGTGCTGGATTATCTGGAAACGGTCGGGCATGGGCGGACGATCGAGCGCACTCCCCTGCCCTTCCTCGCCGTACCGACTACCGCGGGAACCGGCGCGGAGGTGACGCGCAATGCGGTGATCGGCTCGCCTGAGCACGGCGTCAAGGCGAGCTTGCGAAGCCCGCTGATGCTGGCCAAGATTGCGCTGATCGATCCCGAACTCACGCGCGATGTGCCGTCGCACGTAACTGCGAGCACCGGGCTCGATACGTTGACGCAGTCGATTGAGCCGTATGTGTCGGTGCGCGCGAACGCGATGGCGGATCTATTTTGCATCGAGGGTCTAAAGCGCGCGGCAAGTTCGCTCGAAAGAGTATGTAGAGACGGGCGCGATCTGGACGCGCGGGAAGCGATGTCGTTGGCGGCTTTGCTCAGCGGGCTGGCGCTGGCGAATGCGGGACTGGGAGCGGTGCACGGGTTCGCGTCGCCGCTGGGAGGAATGCTGGAAGCGCCGCATGGAGCGTTGTGCGCAGCGGTGTTGCCGCACGCGACAGCGGTGAATATTGGAGCGCTGCGGGCGCGGGAGCCGGCGGGCGCGGCGTTGCGGCGGTATGGGGAGATTGCACGGATCCTAACGGGCCGGCCGGATGCGGAGCCGGAAGACGCGGCGGAGTGGATCGCGGAACTATGCGAGAAGCTCGCGATTCCGAATCTGCAGCACTATGGGCTCGATCAGGGGCAGATACCGGAGCTGGTAGAGAAAGCGGCGCTGGCGAGCAGCATGAAAGCGAACGCGCTGGTACTTACGAGGGAAGAGTTGACGGAGATTGCGGAGCGGGCACTGTAGCTTACTCGGGTAAGGGCCAGCGATCCTATTTCCGTCGAGCTTCGCGCTGTAGTCCTTCGTGAAGCAGCATCTTCAAGAGAGTCTGATAGCCAATACCCTTTCGGGTGGCGATCCTCCGCGCATGCGCCAGATCTGTTTCAGATAATCGGAGCGCGATTTGAACGCTGTTGGTCTTATTCAATCTCGACACTAAAGACGAGTCTTGGTATTGTTTCTTCTTACTCGCGGCCTCGGCAGATTTCTGCTTAACGAAGCGTCTTCCTTCGCCGCTTGCCCACCAATCCGCCTCTTCGCTTTCATTCCTGAAGACTGGTACGCTCGTCGCTTTCGCTTTCTTCATTCCATTTCACTCCATTTCGGTTAGCGTTCAATTCTCTTCGACGCGCCTCATCAAGTAGTCCCGTTTCTGCCCGGCATCCAGATCATATGCCGTTACCACGCGAATTCTCCCTCGTCGTTCCGTGATGATTAAGGCAAGTAAACGCCCGATGTCGGACTCGCCGTAGTACACATAGCGCGCTTCCCCTTCGACGTCCTGTTGATAAATCAAGATCGGATTGTTGGAAAGCGCCTGTTCAGCTTCTTCACGCTCGACCTGATGCGCTCGGATCTTGCGCAGGTTGTGCTCGTCCCACTCAAACATCGAATCTTTTTATTGTATATGCAACGTATATATCCGTGGGACGCAATACGCAGCCGATGGAGGGCCGATAGGCGATTGGTTCCCCGTGTAGCGCTCGGGCTGTCTGTTTGAACGCGCGTTTCTACGCTACCATCAAAGCGGCGGCAACCACCGCACATATGAAAACCGTCGAACGCCTCTTCACCACGCTCAGCGGAGTTCCGGTCGAGCCCTTGTATGGGCCCGAGCAGCTTGCGAATTTCGATCCGGCGCGCGAGCTGGGCGAGCCCGGCGAGTTCCCGTACACGCGCGGCATCCATCGCGATATGTATCGCGGCAAGCTGTGGACCATGCGGCAGTTCTCGGGCTTTGCGACGCCCGAGGAGACCAACCGCCGGTATCACTATTTGCTCGCCCAGGGGCAGGCGGGGCTTTCGGTGGCGTTCGATTTGCCGACGCTGATGGGCTATGACGCCGATGACAGAATGAGCGAGGGCGAGGTCGGCAAATGCGGCGTTTCGATCTGCTCGCTCGAGGATATGGAGATTTTGTTCCGCGGCATTCCGCTGGCCGACATCACGGTCTCCATGACGATCAATTCGCCGGCAGCGGTGCTGTGGGCGATGTACCTGGCGGTCGCGGAGCAGCAGGGCGCCGACTGGATGAAGCTCTCGGGTACGCTGCAGAACGACATTCTGAAGGAGTACATCGCGCAGAAGGAGTACATCTTTCCGCCGCGGCCCTCGATGCGGCTGGTGACCGATACGATCGAGTTCGGGGCGCAACAGGCGCCCCGCTTCAATCCGATCTCGATCAGCGGGTATCACATTCGCGAAGCCGGATCGACCGCCGCGCAGGAGCTGGCATTTACCTTGCGGGACGGCATCGAGTATGTGGATTGGGCGCTCGACCGGGGATTGGAGATCGATCAGTTTGCGCCACGACTGAGCTTCTTCTTCAATGCGCATAGCGATTTCTTCGAAGAGATCGCCAAGTACCGGGCGGCGCGCAAGATCTGGGCGTATGTCATGCGCGACCGCTATGGCGCGCAAAATGAACGGAGCTTGAAATTACGGTTTCACGCGCAGACGGCGGGCTGTTCGCTGACGTGGCAGCAGCCCTATAACAACGTGGTGCGGACGGCGCTGCAGGCGATGGCGGCGGTGCTGGGCGGGGCGCAGTCGCTGCATACGAATTCGCTGGACGAAGCTTATGCGCTGCCGAGCGAGCAGGCAGTGACGATTGCGCTGCGCACGCAGCAAATTCTCGCCTATGAGACGGGCGTGGCGAACACGCCGGATCCGCTGGGCGGGTCCTATTTCCTCGAGAAGATGACGCTCGAGATGCAAGCGGCGGCGAACGAGTACATCGACCGGATCGACAAGCTGGGCGGCATGATTCCGGCGATAGAAGCGGGATTCCCACAGTCGGAAATTGCAGCGGCGAGCTACCGGTATCAGCGCGAAGTGGAGCAGGGCGAGCGGACCATTGTGGGTGCGAACCGTTTTCAATCGGAAGATCAGCCGATCGAGCTACTGCAAATTGATCAGACGGCGCAGCGGCATCAGGAGGAGAAACTGGCGGCGTTGCGCAAGCGGCGCAATGACACGGCCGTGCAACGGGCGCTCGATGCTTTGAGCCGCGCTGCCGAGGGCACGGAGAACAGCATGCCGTACATCATCGACGCCGTGCGGGCTTATGCGACCCTGGGCGAGATCTGCGACGCTTTACGCGGGGTATTCGGCACTTATGCGGAAACCACACACCTGTAATTCTGGGTCATATAGGTGAGGTAACGAATTATGGGAAGAGATTCGAGATCGGGCGTGCTGGGCGCGGTATTGATTGGCGTAGGTTGCGGGCTAGCAGCGGCCGGAGTGGCGCTGCTGATTCCGGTGGTGACCGATTGGTGGATGTCTAGCGCCGAGAAGGCCATCCAGAAGGGCCGGAAGCACGTAGAGAACGCGGCCACGGTATTGGGTGAAGTGGCAGGTAAGGCGCAGCAGCGCTTCGGCGATGCAGCGAAAACGGCGCGGGAGACGACGTCCAAGGCCGCGGGCGTGGTGGAGACGGCGGCTCGGCATGTGAAGGAGTATACGGCGTAGGCCGGCCCGGACATGGCAACCAACCGCCTGGACATCTTGAAGCAGATGGTCAGCCAGGACCCGCACAACAGCTTCGCGCGTTACGGGCTGGCGATGGAGCTTGCCAATAACGGCGAGCTGGAGCGAGGGGTCGCGGAGTTTCGGACGCTGGTTGAGCACGACGAGAGTTACGCGCCGGCGTATTACCATTTCGGGCAAGCGCTCGAAAAGCTGGGCGAGGTGGAGCAGGCGCGGGCGGTTTACGAGAAAGGCATTGAGGTCACCACGCGCAAAGGCGATCTGCATGCCCGCGGGGAGATTGAAGCCGCGTTGAATTTACTGCCGGTTTGAACACGCGCGCTTCAGGTGGCTTAGAGCTGCCGCTGTTGGTTTCAAAGGAACACGCGCAAAACGGGCTTGGTATTGAGGCGCCGCCTAGAGACTTAGCGAGTTCCTTTGTTGTCTGGCGGCGTGCATCCGCGCCCTTTGCGCTTCCGAGAACAAAAAAGCCCGCCCCGAGAAGAGGCGGGCGGAACGGAAGCGGGACAGCGATTACGAATTCGCGCGGAACTTCTTGCGAGCCACGGCCAATCCCCCGACCCCTAACAGCAAGAGACCGACGGATGCGGGTTCCGGGACAGTGCTGCCGCCGGTGGTGGTGGCGGAATTCACGCCGAGGATGTCGAATTCCCAGTTGCCGTTGCGTGAGTTCCCTGCGGCGACGCCCGAGACATCGCAGAACTTGCCTTCCGAACAGCCGAAGGCTGCCGTGAAGTCGCCCTGGCCGGTCCGCGTAAAGCCGTTGGAAAGATTCGGGCCGACGGCGAAGTTGTCATACTCCATGACGGAGACGGTGTAGGTGCCGGGAGTGAGCGTCGATTGCAAGTAGGTATCGTAATGCTCACCGGTAACCGAGTCGGCGGGGACGTTGCTGCCGCCGTCATCGTTCTGGTTGATTTCGACACCGGCGCTGTTGAATAGCGCAAGGATGGTATCAAAGCCGCCCCGGGGGATGGTCACCCCGGCGGCATCTACACCACCGGCATAGGACCAAGTCTGCAGCGTCACAGTAGAGCTGGCGCCGACAGTGAAGTTAAAAAGCTGAACGTTGTCGTCCGAGGTAAAGGTGCCCTGGAACGAGAAATTGTCGGCCATAGCTGCGGATGCCGCGAGCAGGCCGAGCAACAGGATGCTGCCGATCTTCATGAAGATGAGTCTCCTCCTATAGGAACTGCTAATGGATTTCTGGTAGTGGATGCGGTTGCGGCGAGATGATTTCGCGGGCCTTGGTACCGGTACTACCGTTCAGCGACACAGCTTACGTGGCGAGCCCGGCACCGTGTTTTGCCAAACGAAATGGCGGTGTTCGGGAGAGCGCGGGAAGAAGAGCCGGACGAGGACGTCCGACGCAGGCCAGGAGGCCCGCCCCACCTTGCCAAAAGCGTTCGCAAAGGAAGAAAAAAGTCTAAGTCTCAGGCGGTCAGCGCGATGGACGGGTTTGCGGGAGCCGCGAAGAACAGGGGTGCGCGGATACTCGGGCGAAGATGCCGGGGCAGACAGGGCCGAAGACGCCGCGGGGGAAGGCAAATGCGAGCCAGAATGCGAGGAAGCACGGGATGCGGTCGCGAACGATGATTATTGGGGACGAGCGG
>DATASJ010000143.1:0-10903 GCA_036269275.1 Bryobacteraceae bacterium
GTTTCGCTCGACAACAAGAAGCTCAAACTGGCCCCGCCGGTGAGCAAAGAAGAAGTTTCGCAAGCAGTTTAACGTCAAATTTCAATACGGAGTTTTCAAAGAATGGCTAACAGGTATTACGAACAAGACGGCAATCTGGGATTGCTGAAGGGCAAGACCGTCGCGATCATCGGCTACGGCAGTCAGGGTCATGCGCATGCGTTGAATCTGCGCGATTCCGGCGTGAGCGTGGTCGTCGGTCTGTATCCAGGCAGCAAGAGCTGGGCCAAGGCCGAATCCGCCGGCTTGCGCGTGATGACCACCGCCGAAGCCGCGAAAGCCGCCGACGTGATGATGGTCCTGGTCTCGGATCACTTGCAGGCGGATATATATGAGAAGGACATCAAGCCCGGCCTCACCGCCGGCAAGACGCTGATGTTCGCCCACGGCTTCGCGATTCACTTCAAGACCATCGTGCCGCCTGCCGACGTCGATGTCAGCATGATCGCGCCCAAGGCCCCCGGCCACCGCGTGCGCGAGTTGTATACCGAGGGCGTGGGCGTACCCGCACTTGTCGCCGTGCATCAGAACGCGTCCGGCAAGGCTCTGGAGCAAGGGCTCGCTTACGCGCTGGCCCTGGGCTGTCTGAAAGCCGGCGTGATCGAGACCAGCTTCCGCGAAGAGACCGAGAGCGATCTGTTCGGCGAGCAGGCTGTACTCTGCGGAGGCGCGAGCGAGTTGATCCGTGCCGGCTTTGAAACCCTGGTGGATGCTGGCTACGCCCCCGAAATCGCCTACTTCGAGTGCCTACACGAATTGAAGCTGATCGTCGATCTGATTTACGAAGGCGGCCTCGGCTACATGCGTTATTCAATTTCGGACACCGCGGAATATGGCGACTACACTCGCGGCCCACGCGTCGTCAATGAACAAACGCGCGCCGAGATGAAGAAGATTCTGTCCGAGATTCAATCCGGAGAATTCGCCAAAGCTTGGATCGCCGAAAACAAGAGCGGCCGCCACAAATTCCTGGCGATGCGCGAAGCGGCAGCGCATCAGAAGCTAGAAACCGTGGGCGCGGAGCTTCGCAAGATGATGCCGTTCCTGAAAAAGAAGAAGGACGTAGGAGTACCGGCAGCCACGTAAAGTGCCGCCACGTAAAGTGGGCCCCTAGGAGGGCCAGTTTTCATGCGCGTTTTTACTTTCGATACGACCTTGCGCGACGGCACCCAGGGCGAAGCCGTCAGTCTTTCGGCTGACGACAAAGTCCTGGTGGCCCACAGGCTGGATGAGCTGGGGATCGATTATATTGAGGGCGGCTGGCCCGGATCGAACCCCAAGGACAAAGATTTCTTTGCCCGCGCCAAGTCGATTCAGTTCAAACATGCGCGGCTGACGGCCTTCGGCGCGACGCGCATGGCGCGCAATACTGTCGAGGAAGACACCAGCGTCAACGCGCTGATCGAGGCCGACACACCAGTGGTCTGCATCTTCGGCAAGACCTGGGAGCTGCATGTTCGCAAAGCGCTCGGGATCACCGAAGAAGAAAACCTGAAGTTGATCTCGGATACCGTGCGATATCTCAAAGCGCACGGCAAAGAAGTGATCTACGACGCGGAACATTTTTTCGACGGCTACAGACACAGCCGGGACTTCGCGTTTCGCACTCTCGAGGCCGCGCACAACGCCGGCGCCGACACCATTACGCTCTGCGACACCAACGGCGGGACCATGACCGACCAGCTCTCCCAAATCTGCGCCGACGTGCGGAAGAGCTTCGACGGGATTCTGGGTATCCATACTCACAACGACTGCGAGCTTGCGGTAGCGAATGCCATGGCCGCGGTGGAGCAGGGAATCCAGCATGTGCAGGGGTGCTTCAACGGCTACGGCGAACGCTGCGGCAACGCGAATTTGACCACCATGATCGCCAATCTGGAATTGAAGATGGGGCACACCACCATCGGTAAAGAACGGCTAACGCAATTGACCTCGGCGGCGCGCTTCATCGCGGAGCTGGCGAACTTGCCGCTGCGCGGGGATCAGGCGTACGTGGGTCATAGCGCGTTCGCGCATAAAGGCGGCGTACACGTAAACGCGGTTCTCAAAGATTCGACCACCTACGAACACATCAGCCCGAAAGCCGTCGGCAACCGGCAGCGCGTGCTGCTCAGCGATCTCTCCGGGAAGGGCAGCATCCTCTATAAGCTGAAGCAGCATGGCCTGGAAGACCGTCTGGACGACGCGGCCCGCCGCCATCTACTGGATCGCATCAAACAGATGGAGTTCCAGGGCTACGAGCTCGAAGCCGCCGAAGGCACTTTCGAGTTGCTGGTCCGCGAAGCTCTGCGGCCCGGTTTGAATCTGTTTGAAGTAGTGAGCTACGAAGTGATTACGAAAGCCGCCAACTCCACGGCGAACGTCACGCTGAAGGCGCAGGATAACGTGCTGACTGCCTCGGCCAGCGGCAATGGTCCCGTGAATGCGCTGGACGTAGCGCTGCGCCAATGTCTCTCGACTCTCTACCCAGCCATCGCCAGCGTCGAGCTGACCGATTACAAAGTCCGCGTGCTGGACAACAAAAAAGGCACGGCAGCGCGTGTGCGAGTGCTGATCGAGTGGTCCGATCACAAGCGTAGTTGGGCCACCGTTGGTGTATCGGAGAACGTCATCGAAGCAAGCTGGTTCGCACTGGTCGACGCGATGCGCCTGGAACTGATGCGTCTGCATGAAGACGATCCCAGCGTGCAAAAGGCGGTCGAAGACTACTGTTGGGGCGTCTGATTTCCTGGGTTTTAGGACGAAACCCTAAGGCTTGACTAAGGTGTTCGCCGCGTAGTAATTCCATTCCTTAAGCCGTACGATTAGGCATGGCGTGGTCCGACAACGTGCGGTGTCTATACTGCGACGGGAAACTGCCGCTTTATCGCAAAATAACCAGTGGCCAGTTCTGTTCGGCGGTTCACCGGAAGGCATACTGGCAGGATCAGGAGCGGCTGGCAGTCGAGCGTCTGCATCAGACGCACGATTCGCTGCGTGCCTATCGTTCGCCCGAAGCCCTCGAAGCGATTCTCGGTAAACCCGCGGCCAGCGAGCCCGTCAGCATTGACAAGTATTACTTCGCAGGTGAGCCACCAGACGTGGAGTCGAAGCTCAACGCGGAAGAAATCGCGCGCTCCGCGTCGAACACCGGCAACGTCAAGTTCCCCGGATTCCTGACTGAAGAAAAGCCTGCATTGCGTGCCTGGAATGCGCTTCTGGCGGCGTGGGATGTTGAATTCGCCCACTGGCCGATCAGCCAGCCTTCCATTCCTTCGTGCTCCACTGAACGCGAGGAATCGTCGCTCCCGATATCCAACGGCATCGCGGTACCGTTGTTCGAGGCTCATGGGTTAGCGGCGCAAATCCGCGCCGCAGCGGAGAAGGCCGCGGCGATTCCGTTCATCGCGAAACTCATCGCGCAAGTTCCATTCGCCATCGCGCCCGAGACGGAAGAGTTAAGCCGCGCGTTCCTTGAGTCAATGGAAGCCGCGCAGAGGGTGCCCGAGCCGACAGTTGAAGAGGCTCCGTTCCCATTTGCGGAGCGTCTGGCCGCGCTGCCCAAGATTGCAACCCAGCCCGCAGCATTTGCGCTGAGGGGTGGTACTCCCGAGCCGCAGCAAGATCCGCGCCGTGGCGTTACCTTCGCCAGCCCGGCTGTGCAGGCTGTCCCGCGCCTGGCCATCCCGGCCGTTACAAGTATGGAGCCGCTGGCGATGACCAACGCGCCGCGAGCGATGGCTGCACGTGCCGGCGTCGCCGGCGACCCAAAAGCCTGCGACCTGCAAGGATTCGCTCAGCCGATGGAGCTGAAGGCGGCGTCCAGCACGCCTTTGATGAATTTCGCACTGGCAGCCGCTGCGCCCGCGGTGCAATTGGCTGCCGGCAACGGCGATTCGATCCTGACCAACACCGGAGCTGCACCCGCGATTCTAAATCCGGCGATCGCCTCATCGGCGCAGGCGCTGGAGCTGAGAAGCGAAACCTCCAGCCCCACCGTGCAACTCACGTCGCCCTCGTTAGAGTTCAGCCTCCGTCCCGCTCCCGGCTGCCGCTACGACGTTCAAAGCCAGCCCGGCCCCATTCCGCAGCTTGCCGGAACGCACTCGGAAGCCAACAGTGAGATTTCCATAGTTCCGCCGCCAGCGAAGCAACTGGCCACTCAGTCACTCGAATTGAGTCTGGGCACAGCCGGGCTTCGCGAACTTCCGCTGCAGAGCGCGCCGGGAACGCCTCTGCCTGCCGGCTCTGCCGAAGCTTTGGCCGCGCGCAGCGATCTCCAAATGGTGGCTTTGCCCGATGGACTGGTCAAGACGTCGCGCAATCCGGTGATGGCGGGAATTCGGCCGCTGGCCTTCGCGGCGACGCCGTGCGCGCCGTCCGCGCCGCGGCCCGACACCAGAAGCGTGGCTCAAATATATGCCGCGAATGCGCCCATGAACCCGGTGGCCAAATTGGAGCCGCTGGATGGCTTGGCCACGCCGCAGCGGCATGGATTCCTGGCAGCCTTCGGCGGTGCGCAGGACGCAAAACATGCCTGGACTCATGCGGCGGATTTCTTGCAGCATGCCCCGCGGGATCTGAAACTGCTGGCGATTGCGATTCCGATTCTGCTGGGTTTGGCGCTGCGTCCTTCGCTGCCCAAAGTCCGGGTAACGGCTCCGGCTTCGACCGGCGGCATTTCGAAGAACCTGGGCGACGGGATCCGGGCGCAATTCGTGAACGTGCGGAACAGCGTGTCTGAGCGGGCCGCGGTGGCGCTGAACGAAGACTTCCGTTCGGGCCTCGACGACTGGCAGGCGCGCGGCGATCTTTCGAGCGGCTGGTCGTTCGACGGAAACGGTTTTGTGAAGCCGGGTACGCTGGCGCTTTACCGGCCGTCTCTGGGATTGCGTGACTACGATCTGGAATTTCTGGGCCTCATCGACAAGAAAGCCCTAAGCTGGGTGGTGCGCGCGAAGGACTTCGATAACTACTACGTGGTGAAGCTGGTGGTGACCAAAGCGGGTCCGCTGCCAACCATGGGGATCACACGGTATGCGGTGATCGACGGCAAAGCCCAGCCCAGCGTAAATACCGTCGCGGCCATCAATGCCCGTCCCGACATGCTCTATCGCGTGACCATGAACGTACATGACGACACCTTCCTGCTGACGATGCAGGGCGCCGTGGTCGACAATTGGACCGAGCCGCGGCTCAAGCGCGGCGGCATCGGGTTCTTCGCGTCGCGCGGCGAAGAGAGCCGCCTGCGGTGGCTGCAGGTAACACATCAATACGACATGCTGGGGCGCCTTTGCGCGTACCTGGCGCCCTACAATATTCCAACAACTGACGGGAGCTGGTAATTATGAGTGCAGCACGCAAGAACGAGCCGAAAGCGGCGGCGCAGCCCAATGATGGCGCTAAGACAGTCTCTCCCGCGCTGGCGCGGGCGGTGTCCTTGCACCTCGAAGGCAAACATAAAGAGGCGCTGAAGGAACTGAACACGGCGCTTGAAAACGGCGAAGAGAGCGCGGAAATTTATGCCGCCAAGGGGCATCTCCAGTATGAAGTGGAGCAGTATGACGACGCCATCAAGAGCTATGAAAAGCTGTTGACCATGGCGCCGCGGCACACCACCGCGAACTTCAACCTGGGCATCTGCTACGAGAAGCTGGGCCGCTGGAACGAAGCCACCGAAGCGTTCCAGAAGACGCTCGAAGCCGATCCCAATCGCAATGAAGCGCAACTCGGTTTGGGAATCTGCCTGTTGCATCAGGAAAAACCGGAGCCGGCCATCGTCTGCTTCGATCGCGTGCTGGCGCGCACGCCGGCTCACGAGACGGCGCTTTTCGGCAAGGCGGTCTCGCTGCAATTACTTTGGAAGTTCGATGAAGCCACCACGCTCTATCTGCAATTGCTGGGCAAGAACCCGCAATCCGAAGAATGCCTGGTGAATTTGGTTACCATCGGCATGGCCCGCAAGGACCACGACTCTATCCAGAAATACTCCGACCTGCTGCTGGCCCTGCGGCCGCATTCGCAGGCGGCGCTGGAAGGCCTGGCGACCTGCGCGTTCCATTCAGGCGATTTCGAAGCTGCCGCGCAACTGTGCGCGAAGCTGGTGGAGTTCACGCCGGATCACTTCGAACGCTGGTTCAATCTAGGCGTGGCCGAGCAGAAGCGCAATCATCTGCCGGAAGCCACCAAAGCTTATAGCGAAGCGGTGCGCATTCGACCCGACGCCAAGCAGGCGCATGTGAACCTGGGAATCGTGAAGCAGGAGTCGGGCGACCTGAAGGGCGCGCGTGAAGGCTATGAACGGGCACTGCAGATCGCTCCGGATCAAGGCGACGTGATCTACAACCTGGCGAGCGTCATCGAGCAGCAAGGCGAAAAAGAAGAGGCCGAGCGGCTGTACGTGAAGCTGCTCTCGCGCAATCCGGATTGGGAAGACGCCTGGTTCCGTCTGGGCTATCTGCGGCTGGCGCGCAACGACTATCGCGGCGGCGCGGAAGCCTTCCAGGCCTGTGTCCGCAAGCGCGCGGCTTGGCCCGAGGCCCAGCTCAATCTCGGCCTGTGCAACTGGAATCTGGGAGACCGCGACAGCGCCGCCAAATCTTTTGAGGCGGTGCTCGCATCCGATCCGAAGTCCATCGACGCTCTGCGCGGCCTGGCCGCTCTGGCGGTGGAACGCGAGGATCTGGATAAGGCGCTCGACCTGCAAGCGAAGCTCATCGAAGCCGGCGAACGCACACCGGAACTGTTCTACAACACTGGACTGTTACTTCAGAAGTCCGGCCAAGTGGAAGATGCGGTCCGCCTGTATCAGGAAGCTCTGTCGGATCGTCCCAACTTCCCGGAAGCGCTGCTCAACCTGGGCCACGCGCTGAAGGCGCAGGGCAAACCGGACGAGGCTCGCGAATTCTGGCGCCAGGCGCTGGAACAGAAGCCCGAACTCGCCGCGGGATACTTCGGCCAGTAACGGCCCCCCGACCCCGAACGTCTCAATCTCGAGGCGGGCCGCGGCCCGTGGAGATTGCGATCTCGTGTCGGTATACTCAAAATAGATGGAATACGCGAATTCTCTCTTGAATCTCGCATGGCTGGCGTTGTGCATCGCCGCCTTCACCTGGTTCCTGCTGTCTACCTCACGCCGCGGGGTGTCCAGCCGGCGGCTGGTCATGGGCCGCGCATTGGCGCTCGCCCTCGCCTTGGTGTCGCTGTTCCCGTGCGTCTCCGCTAGCGATGATTCGGTTCGGATGGCGCTGCTGAACGCGCAGGCCTCGGCCGATACCTCCGGCCACTCGTCGTGGAGCGCTCGGCACCCCAGCACCGAAATGCTGGCGATTCTGGTCGGCCTGCTGGAAGTGCTGGAGTCGGCTCAGGTCAGCGCCGTGCTGGCCCTCGCGATCGCTCTGTGCGTGTTCTCGCTCGCCCTGACCATCCATCCCAATAGCCTGGACCGCTTCCTTCCTTCCTGCGCCGGCCGCGCGCCCCCACGTTCCCTCAGCGCCACGTTGTAGTTTTCCCAAACGTCTTGATAGTGATTTAGGAGGGAAGAATGCCACGCCTTTTGGGGCGGGCGCTCGCCGGTTTTCTGCTGATCGTCTCGGCGGCCCACGCCCAGACCGTATTGACATGGGAGCAGGTCCGCGAACGTTTCCGAGCCCAAAACCCAAACTTGGCCGCCAGCCGGGTGGGGGTCGACGAATCTAAAGCCCAGGAGATCACGGCGTATTTGCGTCCGAACCCGGATCTAACCGTGTCGACGGACGGAACCCAACTCACTCCCTATCGAGGAGTGTGGCGTCCCTTTGCCGGTACTCAGTTTTCGCCCAGTGTCAGCTATTTACATGAGCGGGAGCACAAGCGGGAATTGCGGCTCGACAGCGCGCGCGGCGCCACCGCCATTGCATCCTCCACGCTCGAGGATCAGGACCGTACGCTGCTCTTCAATCTGCGCAGCGCGTTCGTGAACATCCTGCATGCCAAGGAAGTGCTGCGCGTGGCGCAGGACAATCTCACATACTACGACCGCGTGCTCGAAGTGAATCGCACGCGCCAGCAGGCCGGAGACATTTCCGAAGTGGACCTGGGGCGCCTGGAGCTACAGCGGGTTCAGTATGAGTCCGATCTACAGAACGCCGACGTGAGCCTGCGAACCGCGAAAATCCAGCTCTTGAGCCTGCTGAACGAACGCACGCCTATCGAGAAATTCGACGTAAATGGAAACTTCGATTTCACCGAGCAGGTCACGCCGCTCGAGGAGTTTCGCACGATGGCGCTGGACGCGCGGCCCGACCTGCGAGCTGCACTGCAAGCCATCGACAAAGCCAAAACCGATCATCAACTGGCGGTGGCGAACGGATCCGCCGATCCCACATTCAGCGGATGGTGGACGCATAATCCTTCGTTCAACAATCCCTTCGACGACAACACAATTGGCGCCAGCGTCAGCATCCCGCTCCGTATCCACGATAAGAATCAGGGCGAGAAGCTGCGGACACAGCTCGATATCACGCGCAATGAATCGCTGGCGGACGCCAATCGCGCGCAGGTGTTCAGCGACGTTGACTCGGCCTACGCGACCATAGCAAGCAATGTCGCGTTGCTGCGCCCGTATAAAGACAAGTACCTGCCGCAAGCGGCCAAAGTGCGGGACACGATTTCTTTCGCGTATCAAAACGGCGGCGCATCGCTGCTGGATTTCCTGAGCGCGCAAAACGATTACCGAAATATTCAACTGAGCTATCTGAACCTGGTGGGCTCTTACATGACCGCCGCCGGCCAAATGAATCTGGCCGTGGGCAAGGAGGTGATTCCGTGAGGCCGCTTCGTTTTACGTATTTCGCTGTGGTGCCGGCGCTGGCTGTGTGCCTGGGCATAGTGTCCGGCTGCAGTAGCCAGAAGGTCGATGCGGTTTCTAACGTCGCGCCGGCCGTGACAGTGGAGCAGGCTCCCGATCCCAATTTGATTACCCCCGACAAGCCCGAGCGGTTCCAGTTGGTGACGGCCACCACCCGAGCCGAAGTGAGCGAGGTGATCGCCAATGGCTCGGTGGCTCCGGATGTCAGCCGGACGGTTCCCGTGAACGCCCTGTCAGGCGGGCGCGTGATCGAGATTCACACACGCCTCGGGGACGATGTTCAAAAAGGGCAATTGCTATTGACCATCAACAGCTCCGATATGTCGCAGGCGTTTTCGGATTACCGAAAATTCCAAGCTGACGAAGCGCTGGCGAAGACCCAGTCGGAGCGCGCTCAGCTTCTGTCTTCCCATGGCGCGTTGGCCCAGAAGGACCTGGAAGTCGCAGTTGAAACCTACGAAAAGGCGAAAGTAGATACGCAAACTGCCCTCGACCATATCCGCATCCTGGGAGGAGATCCGCAACACCCCTCCCCGGTGATTGAAGTGCGGGCGCCGGTCTCAGGCACTATCGTGGACCAAAACGTCACTGCGGCCGCAGGAGTCAAGTCGCTAGATAACTCGCCCAACCTCTTCACGATTGCCGACCTGTCACAGGTCTGGGTAATCTGCGATGTTTACGAAAACGATCTGGCGCAGGTGCATGTGGGAGATCGCGCGCAGATCGAATTGAATGCGTATCCGGGCCGCAAGCTGAGCGGGCGCATCACGAATATCGGAAAGGTGCTGGATCCGACGACGCGCAGCGCCAAGGTGCGGATTGAATTACCGAATGACCACGGCTTGCTTCGCCCCAATATGTTTGCGACGGTGCACTTTCAGTCGCAAGGCTCGCAGATGCGAGTCGTAGTACCGGCAAACGCGGTATTGCGGCTGCAGGATCGCGATTGGGTCTTCGTGAAGGGCGAGGGAAATCAATTCCGCCGTAAAGAAGTCCACGCAGGGGCAGTCAATAGTGACGGCACTGAGCAGGTGTTTAGCGGCCTGAGTGCCGGGGAGCAGGTGGTGCGCGACGCCCTCTTGTTCGATCGTGAAGCCAAGAAGGAGTAGTCAGTGATTCAGGCGTCCGTCGATTTTGCGCTGCGCAATCGCTTCCTGGTTCTTTGTGTCGGAATCCTGCTGTTGATTTGGGGCGCCATTTCGTTCAAGAGTCTTCCGGTGGAGGCGTATCCCGACGTCGCCAACAACTACGTCCAGGTGATCACGCAATGGCCGGGCCGCGCCGCCGAGGAAGTCGAGCAGCAGGTCTCCATTCCCATCGAGGCGCAGATGAACGGCTTGCCGCAGTTGACGGCGCTTCGCTCAGTTTCCCTGTTCGGACTTTCCAGCGTGATGATGGTGTTCGACGATGGTTCGAGCAACGATCTGAACCGGCAGAAAGTCCTGGAAAAGCTGTCGCAATTGAATCTGCCGGCTGGTCTTCAACCCACCATCGGACCCGACTACAGTCCAGTCGGACAAATCTATTTCTTCACGCTCGAAAGCACCAATCCGTCCTACGACGTCATGAATCTGAAGTCGCTGCAGGATTGGGTGCTGACCAAACAGTTGAAGTCCGTGCCGGACGTGATCGACGTGGCCGTATTCGGCGGCACAACCCGCGAGTATCAGGTGAATGTCGATCCCAATAAGCTCATCGCCTACGGATTAAATATTGGTCAAGTCGAACAGGCGCTGACGAACAATAACACGAATGCGGGCGGCAGCTTCATCGAGCGCGGCGAGCAGGCGATTAACGTGCGAGCGGTGGGCCTGGTCGAAAACTCGCATGACATGGGCGACATCGTGTTAAAGAGCCAGGGCGGAATCCCGGTGCGGGTGCGGGATGTGGGGTTCTCGGAGCAAGGGCCGAAGATCCGCTTGGGGCAGGTGGGAAAGGCGATCCATCCGGAACCGGGCAAAGTGATCGACAATCCCGACGTGGTTTCGGGAATCGTTCTACTGCGCAAAGGGGCCGACGCCGAACCCGTGCTGGCAG
>DATASJ010000144.1:0-1549 GCA_036269275.1 Bryobacteraceae bacterium
TGAAACAGGATTGAAACATTACGCCAGGGGGGAATCGGCTAGTACTTCCTGGGTTGCGGCGTCGGGCTTGGCTTCGGGGAGCACCCATTGCGCTTCCTCAAAGCCGACGAATTTGAAGATCCGCAAGGCGCCATTCTCTGACTCGAGCAAATCGCCGGGGGCAAGCGGCGCAGCGGTTTCCTTGAGCGCGAAGAAGGCGGCGTAGGGAGAAGCCGCTTCGATCGAATCTGCCGCTTCGTAGTAGTCGCGGGGCTTCACGTTTGCCGAACCGCTGACGTGCGGAGCCTGACGAAAAGACTGGTGAAGATGATCCTTCAAGCGATGGATGCGATAGCTGGGCATGGCAGTGATCCCATTATCGCGCAAAAACAATTCAAGAGGAAAATGTTTGCTCGCCGCTTCGATTGTTCGCGTTAGCGGCGAGCTTGGATTGCAGGTACTTCAGTTGTGAGCCAACTCCTCTGAAGGGATGCTTCTCTGGAGAAATTCCCGATCCAGTTGCCCGGCGAGGGGCCGGTCGAAGGGCACCATATTGCGGAACACCGAAATCGACCAATCCCCTTCCTCTTTTGTGGCAACGATGCCACAGGAGGTATATTTCGGAATCCATGAGGGCTCGGTGGGAGGCGTCAGTCGGAGCGTCACGTCGACGATCGCGACGTCGGGCCGCAGAAACTCTAGCGTGTTGACGACGCTGCTCAGACGCGTACCTCGGAAGATGGTGGACAAAATCTCAGCGTGGCCGCGGCCGATATCTTCTTTGCCTCGCACCCGCGTCCCGTTCACCGCGGTAAAATCCGCTGCTTCGCTAAAGGGCCGGGCGCAAGCGAATCCATCCTGCGCGTTCCAGCCCGCGCAGAAGTCCAATACTAATTGCCGAATCGCATTTTCATCATTTTGTGTAGTCATATATTTGGGTGTCTCTTTCTCTGTGCTAAACTTTACATCGTGTCAAGCTCTCTCAAAAAGCATACACCTTCACTTGACAGCGTGTCAAGTGATAAAACTGCTGACCGGATTCTGGATGCCGCCCTGGCTCTCATCAAGAAACGCGGGGATGCTCGCGTCACGATGGCGGATATCGCCGCAGCGGCGAAGATCTCGCGACAGGCGGTTTACCTTCACTTCGCGGATCGAGCCGACCTTTTGGTCGCGCTGGTCCGGCATGCCGACCAGCAGCGCAATCTGGCGCAGGAAATTCAGAAAATAACAGATGCTCCCAGCGGCGCTGCGGCACTCCGTGAAATGGCCGCGCTTCAGGCACGCATGAATCCGGGCATATGGGCGGCGGCGCGCGCGGTGGACGCCGTTCGGCGATTGGACCCGGCGGCGGAGCGCTCCTGGCAGGATCGCCTGGAGCATCGACTGGCCGGCGCGCGCCAGATCGTCGCCCGTCTTCAGGCAGAAAACAATCTTCGACCAAATCTCGATCCCGCTGCTGCCGCCGATCTCTTGTGGTCGATTACCTCCTTGCGTATGTGGGAGGATCTCGTGCTGCAAAGAGGATGGAGCGCCGCGCAGTATGAGGCGCGCATCACCGAACTCTTGT